>JBEKYR010000005.1:0-190898 GCA_049510745.1 Verrucomicrobiota bacterium
GCCGGCAGTAGTCAACCATTTTTTCCGTCGAACAAATTTCGTCGGCCAGCAGGCGGACGGCGCGGGTGCATTCGGGATGGGCCACGAGCGGCGCGCCGGGAAAGTCGCGGCGGATGCGGGTGACGCCGGCGTGGGTGAACTCGACGTGGGCGTAACAGTTCCCGCGCCACAACGTCATCTTGCGCCCCGTCTGCTCCATCACCCAGGCGCCCAGGTTTTCGTCCGGCACAAAGAGCAGGTCGCGCTCCTTGGGAGAGGCGTTGACAATTTTGACGGCGTTGCCGCTGGTGCAAATGACGTCGCTCAAGGCTTTGACCTCGGCGCTGCAATTGATGTAGGTGACGGTGTAAAAATTCGGGTTCGTGGCCTGCAAGGCCTTGAGCTTGGGCGCGGGGCAGCTTTCTTCCAGCGAACAGCCGGCGTCTTTGTCCGGGAGAACGACCGTTTTGTCCGGGTTCAGGATTTTGGCCGTTTCCGCCATGAAATGGACTCCGCAGAAGACGATGACATCGGCCCTGGTTTTGGCGGCCTGCTGCGAAAGCCCCAAGGAATCTCCCACAAAATCCGCCACGTCCTGGATTTCCGGCACCTGATAATTGTGGGCCAGAATGACGGCGTTCAACCGGCGCTTCAGTTCGAGAATATCGCGCGAAAGGGCGTCGAGCCGTTCGGGCGGCAGGGGAATCCGGGTGACAAAATCCGCCTCGCGCCCCGGTTGAACAGCAGTCAGGTCAATCATATCATCAATTTAAGGGCAAAGCCTTCGGCGGGCAACCCAAGTTTGAACTCTAAAAAGTGCGCCTGGAACTTCCAAAGCCCTGCCATCGACGATGCCGCGATGAGAGACGAAAGAACTTGGCGAAAGTCTTCGAGCGCTCAGGCAAAGTTGATGTTGCAGACCAGCCCAGTTTCGCCCGCGCTGGCCAAAAGTTGCAAGAGGTGGCTGCATTCGGCTTGGCGCGTCCTGCGGCGCTTCAGAACGATAAGCCCGGTGGCCGGCTCCGTGCCGGCCAGTTGCAAAAAATCCTGCCGGTTGCAGGTGACCACGATGGATTTGGTGTGGACGGCGTGGTACCAGACATCCACGTCATCGGTCCGTGTGCCGAGCGTCTCTGCGACCAAGAAAACCTCGTGGCCCGCCTGCCGGACGCTCCGAACCGCCTCGACCGGCACATCCTCATCGATCAGGAATCTCACTCGTTGAGAGGCTCCGTCTGCGCGGCGATCAGAGGATCCAACTCGCCTTGGTGGTCTTCGTAATAGGCCAGGCATTCATAGACCTGGGCGCGCGTCAACCTGGGGAAGCTGGCCACCACTTCATCGACCGACGCCCCTGTCTTGGTCATTGCCACCACGTCATGCACTCCGACCCGGGTGCCCTCGACGATTGGAAGACCGGAGCGCACGCCAATCTTTTGCACAATGTAACGGTAACTGGTCGCAATCACGCCGGTACTGTAACCGCTGCCGGCGACGCATTCAAGCTCGATCGCGGCTCGATCGCGGCGCGGCGGGATTTCGGAAAGAACGACTTATTCTTCCTCATTCGCGGTCCATTGCCCCTCGTTGTTCAGTTTTAGAACGACGCGCCGCGCGTTTTCCGAAGAGTGCGCCGAAACAACTCGTAATGTCGTTGCAGCCGCGCCTTGTAGTCTTGGTTCGCCACGACCTCTTGAAACAACTTCAACAATTCCGGGGCCAGCTCCGACTGTTGGTTCAGTAAGTCGAGCGAACCTTCGACAATCTCTCGCGCCGCCCCGGATGGATAGGGCATTCTCTGGCGATAAAATGCCCTGCTTTCCCATCCGAAGTTGATCGAGGCAACAATCTCTCCGGCGCGCGCCTTCGACCAGACCTCAAGGAACACCCGCCAGCAGTCGCACGCCAGATCATCACAGTAGAATTCAACGAAAGCGAATTCGTCGCCATCCAGCCCGTCCGGACCGGGTGCGACCCGGGCAGAGCGGACTTCCCTCATCGCCACTTCCGTGCAAACGGTGTGAAATGGAATCATCGACATGGTTCTTCCTTTTGGTTGACGCGGCATTGCAGGACGGCGATTTGCGTCTCGTCCGGCGCGGCGGCGGGGTCGCCGTTTTTGAGTTGTTGAAAGCAACGGCGCCATGCGGGCGGGGCAGAAGCGGGGTCGCGGGCAAACTCCGCACAGAGCTGCTCGATAAACGGCAGATTCCAACTGCTCGGGCCGTCGGGCGTGTCATTGATGCTCGCCACGCCCTTATCTTAATCGCGCCGGCCCGTCTGTCAAAGCGGCGCCGGCGCGGATGCTGTCGTGATTTGAAAGAGTTCAGCGTCCACCGCTCCCGCGCCAATTTCCGCAACGGCGTTGCGGAAATCTCGAATCGAAGAAGCCATCGAGCGCTTGCGCAACATCGCGGAGCACTTTCCCTTGCCGTGGTCGCATTACAACTGACTCGCACCAACCGCCCCGCCGCGGGCGGCGTCAATCGACAAATTCCAATTCCTGGCGGCGCGGGATCAGGCCGTGAACGTGCGCCTGATCGAGGAAACGGCGGATGGCGGCGCGGCCTTTCTCGCCATAATCGAGCGTCCAATGATTGACATACATGCCGACAAATTGGTCGGCCAGATCGCGCCCCATGTCCCGCGCGTACTGCAAGGCGTGCGCGACGGCTTCCGGGCGGTGATCGAGGCTGAACCGGATGCTGGCCGTGAGGATGCGGGAAATGGCCGACCGCGTCCGGGGCGGGAAACGCTTGTGGATGACGTTGCCGCCCAGGGGCAGCGGCAGGCCGTCGTTCTCGCGTTTCCACCAGGCGCCCAAATCCTGGCACACTGTCAAACCTTCGTTTTGATAGGTCAGTTGCCCTTCGTGGATGATCAGGCCGGCGTCCGCCTGGCCCGCGCGGAGGGCCTGGAAAATCCGGTCGAACGGGACGACGACGTAATTGAGATTGTCGGCCGGGCGTTGGAGCCAGAGTTGAAGGGCCAGAAAGGCGCTCGTCATCGTGCCCGGCACGGCGATTTTTTTCCGGGTCAGATCGTCCCGGCTCAGAGGCGCCCTGGCGACGACCATCGGCCCGTAACCGTCGCCCATGCTGGCGCCGCTGGGCAGCAAGGCGTAGTGGGCGCTGACGTAGGCGTAGGCGTGAATGCTGATGGCGGTGATGTCCAATTCGCCGCGCGTGGCGCGCTCGTTGAGCGTCTGGATGTCTTGCAGGACATGCTCGAACTTGAACCCGTTGGTCGGGATCAATTCCCTGGCCAGCCCGTAAAACATGAAGGCGTCGTCCGGGTCGGGCGAGTGTCCCAGCGTCAAAGTTTGCGACATTGGCCCACAGTAACCGATGCGGGGCGTTTTTCCAGACCTACTGTAATCAGCCTGCGCCAACGGGCGCATCTCTTTTTAGACACCCGTCAGGGCTTCGGGAGGCCGCGTCTCGATCCACCGGGGAAAATGACGAATGACGAAATCATAATGTCTAAAGAATGCTCAAATGACTCAATGACGAAAATTCGGCCCGCCTGAATTTCGTCATTTGAACTTCGTCATTGTTTCGTCATTCGAGCTTAGACATTCGTCATTCTTGCAAGCCTGTCTGCGGCCAGTCATAAACGCTCGTTGCCAATAGGGTTGCCAAAAACCGGGATGAGCCTGGCGCCAATCCCCTTTCCCAGCGTGTCAACACCGATCGTGAAAACGGCTGTCCCACGGCCAGGCGAAAGAAACTCCTCAAACTCCGCCGGAAAGGAGTCCGATTTGAAATCGCCCGAATTTGCCTGCCGCCGGACAAGAAGCGTGGATTGACGGGAGTTTGAATTGGTGAGCAAATCGAAATTGTTTACGAGTTTCCGGGAGATCCGTTCACTCACAAACAACAGAACGGAAAAACTTATGAACAGAAATGTGCGCGGGTTGATTTATCTGACGATGATGAGTGTGAGCGTCGTTTTGAATATCCCGGGACAAACGCTTAAACCGGGAGCGCCTCCTGCGCAATCGACGCAGCCTGCCCCGTCACAACCCGCGCCGACAAGTCCCGCGCCGGTGTTCACCAACCGTGCGCCAGTGTTCACCAACCGTGCGCCAGTGTTCACCAACCGTGCGCCGGTGTTCACCAACCGTGCGCCGGTGTTCACCAACCGTTCGCGCATGTTCACCAACCGTGCGCCGGTGTTCACCAACCGTTCGCGCATGTTCACGAACCGTCCGCCGGTGTTCACCAACCGTCCGCCGGTGTACACGAACCGTCCGCCAGTAATCACGAGTCGTCCGCCGGTGTTCACGAACAACGTGCCGGTGTACACGAACCAGCTCCCAGTGTTCACTAATTATTAATTCCCCAGTCGAGGTGGAGGTCAATCCCGGCTGGGGGACACGACCGCGGCAATTATTGGGTTGAAATAACCTCTTTTGCGGATTGAGCCGCCGGAACGATCTTTGGCAGCCGACAGGTCATCGGTCGGAATACTCTTCCGCCATCTGTTCTCCTCCGTGGGCGGGATTGGGCACCAGGTTTTGGCCGCGCGAGTCCACCACGAAATCAAGCACCTCCAGAGGCACTTGTCCGAGAAGATTGGGCACCTCTTCCGGCACTTCAACCACATCGAAGTTTTCGTGCCGCCCCATCAGTTCCAGCCGCACTGGCTCGTATTTGTAGCGGAGGACGTCGCCGTTGGACGTCCGCGAGCGCACGGTATCGGTTCGTTCCAGGCCCAGCTTCTCGATGACGGTGGGCTTGAGATAGAGACGGGTGGCGCCAGTGTCCACCAGCGCCTCGACTTCAACTTCGCGGGGTTTGGCCTTGCGGGCGCCAGCCGTTTTGAGGAAGGTGTCCTTCAAATTCGTGAGCTTGATCTTGACGATGACTTTGCCCATGTCCCAAGCCTCGCAGATATTTGGCGAAGGGTCAATGCGCTTATCATACCACAGGGTTCAAATCTCTCATTGTCCTTGCCCCAATTCGGTCGTTTTTTTGGGATTTCAGCCGCAAAAAATGAGGAATGCTTGACCCAGGTCAAAGCATGCATGGCCTTGAGCGGTTAGGTTGAACGCATGAATGAACGACCGCTCATTGATTCCGGGCGCGAAAAGATCTTGTCGCTGCCCGGCGATACGCACTACGCGCCGAACGGCATTGTCAGCCGCACGTTATTGAACACACCCAATTCACGCACGGTGCTGTTCGGTTTCGCGGCAGGCCAGGAATTGACTGAACATACCTCGACCCAGCACGCGCTGATTCAGATTTTGTCAGGCGCCTGCGAATTCTCGCTGGCGGGCGCGCCGCGCGACCTGAAAACCGGCGACTTGTTGTATATGCCGCCCAATCTGCCGCACGCGGTGAAGGCAACGGAGCAGTTCTCCATGCTGTTGACCTTGTTCAAGCCAGCCCGGACGCCGGATCCCGCGCCTCAAACCCAAACCGGCCCGGCTGCCCAGGCCTGAATTTTGGGCAGCCAGGTTTTAATCGCTTCCTCTTCGTTGGCGTTTTATGGCAACAAGCAGGGCACGACTTGCCGGCTGTGGCGGCGGTAGATTTTGAAATCGGCATCGGTGGTCAGCACCACAGGATCGGGCAGAATTTCGCTCATGCGCACCAGGCAGGCGTCAGCCAGGCTCATGGGCACGTCGGCGTATTTGTCCATGAGGGCGAGCACCGGCTCAATCTCATCGCCCAAATTGAACGAGAGCACGATCGCTCCACGCCGTAGCATCTCCTTGATCTTGGGAACGCCCCTCTCTCCCACCAGATAAAAAGCTTCGCTCAAGGCCGCCTCGCAAGTGCGCCACGGCATCGGCAGGGCATCAACGTGCGCGTCGAGCCAGCGATGATGCTGGTCATCGGAGCGCACCAAGGCGACTAGGGCGCTGCTATCGGCGATGACGTTTCTTGGCACGGATCAATGCGGGCAGGTATTTCTTCTTGTTGCCGGACAGATCGGCGGGCAGGCCGTCGTTGCGCACCGAGCCGATCAAGTCGCCGATCAATTCCCTCATGCTGCCGCCGCCCGCCGCCGGGCGGCCCGGCTGGCCCAGGCGCTGCCGCACCACGTCTGACTTCGACACGCTGCGCGCCCGTGACTCGTGTTCGATCTCCGTAACGAGGGCATCGGGCAGCCGGATGGTCAAAGTTTTCATGGCAACAGTGTAAGACAAGTGCGGCAGACACGCAAGACAATTGTTGGCGCGAGGCCCTCGCGGCCTCAACCGCATCGCGAGTTTGCAACGCAGCAAGCGGCGGACTGGCGGATTTACTTCCGGCGCGAAGATGGTTGAATCCTCCCCGCCATGTCCCTCGCGCCCGGTGAATTAAGACAGATCGGCATCGCCGCCGCCTTGCGAAGCTGCCGGTTGTTTGCCGGCTTGCCTTCGCAAGACCTGGAAAGCATTGCGGACGTCACCGTGATCAAGTCCCTGGCCAAGGGCGAATACCTTTTTCGTGAAGGCGGCCCGGCCATCGGCTTTTTCATTGTGCAACGCGGTTCCGTCAACGTCCACCGGGTCAATGCCGCGGGCAAGGAGCAGATCATCCACGTTTTCCGCGCCGGCGATTCCTTCGCCGAAGTGGCGCTGGCTTCGGACAAGGGGTACCCCGCTGACGCCCGCGCGCTGGAGCCGACCCAGGTGTTGCTGGTGCGGAAGGAAGGCATTTTGGCGCTGCTCCGGCGCCAACCCGAGCTCGCCTTGCGCATGTTGGGTTCCATGAGCAGCCACTTGCGGGTGCTGGTCGGTCAACTCGAAGACCTGACTCTCAAAGACGTGGAGACCCGGCTGGCGAACTGGCTGGTTAAACGATGCCCGAATCTCCCAAGCGAGCAGCCTGTCCAGATTGAGTTGGCGATGGCCAAACGTGTGCTGGCGGCGGAATTGGGCACCGTTAGTGAAACCTTGTCGCGGACCCTGGCAAAATTCCGGGAGCAGAAACTTCTGACCGTGAAAGGCAAAACCATTTTGGTCCTGTCGCCAACGAAATTGAATGCTCTCTTGCGGCGGAATCTCGGAGAATAGCCAATGGTTCTGATGCCCCCCTGGGCGGCAGATTGAGGCCCAACGCATGGTCCGGTTTGGCAAGTTTTGGCAAGTTTTGGCTTGCAACTTCGCGCATATCGTGTAAATCAGCTTTTCAGCTTATGAAAACCACGGTTCGGACCCATCTGAGTATGCACCCTATTAATGTTCAGCATTTTCGTCGCTTCAAAAAATGCCTCCTTTTAATGGCGCTGTCGCAATTGGCTTACGGCCTCCAGGCGCAAAATCCGGTCCCCTACGTATTTACCACCATCGCCGGCACGGCGGGGGTAAGCGGACACGCGGACAACGCCGGGGCGGCCGCCAGTTTCAACCAGCCCTCCGGTCTGGCGGTGGACGCGCAGACGAACATTTACGTGGCGGACACGGGGAACCACACGATCCGCAAAATTGACGTCAACGGCAACGTGACGACGCTGGCCGGCCTGGCAGGAAGCAGCGGCTTGCAGGATGGAACGGGCGCGGGCGCGCTGTTCACCTCTCCGCAAAAAGTGGCGGTTGATTCGAGCGGCAACATCTATGTGGCGGACACCGGGAACAACACGGTGCGCTATGTGTCTCCCGGCGGAGTTGTCAACACGCCCTTATTCAACTACTTGGGCGGCAGCCCCGACTACTACACCCAAGGGGACTGTTCGCAACCCGAGAGCGGCGCAGTGGCTGCGTTTTCCTCCCCTGCGGGAATCACGGTGGACGGATTGGGGAATGTGTATGTGGCCAACGGCGGCGGTTACTTTTACGAAACCGGCACACCTGTCGAGGGCGGCGGATGCTCGTTTAATACCGTCTATTTCGTGACGACGGTCCGCAAAATCCTGCCGGACCTGAATGTCTCGACCGTGGGATACGCCCAGCAAGCGATTGTCAGTGGCTACATCCAGCCGATTCTCTCCGGGATCGCCATCGGTTCGGGAGGCACACCTTACTCGGCGGACCTCAACGGCGGGGGTGCGATCTTGAATGTTTCGACGGCGGGATTTGGACCGTTTGGAGTTTTCGCGGGCAGCGCCTCAGCGACGGGGTCAACCGACGCCACCGGATCGAGCGCGCGGTTTTCAGGGCCCCAGGACGTTGCGGCGGACGCGGCGGGGAACCTTTACGTGGCGGACACGGTTAACAACACGGTTCGTATGATCACGCCCGCGGGAGTGGTGACGACGATTGGGGGGCTGGCCGGATCAATAGGGAGCACGGACCTGGCTTTCTCCGGAACGCGCTTCAAAACACCGCAAGGCATCGCTTCGGACAGCCTAGGAAACATCTATATTGCCGACACCGGGAACAACACCATTCGCAAAGGGGTGCCGATGCCGATTGCCATTTACGCGGAACCGCAGTCGCTGGTGGAAGGGGTTGGTTACACCGCGAGTTTTTCGGTGCTGGTGATCAGCAGCAACGCCGTTCCTTATGGGTGCCAATGGTACCAGAATGGCGTGGGGCTGATTAACGCCACCAACGCCACACTGACGCTCACGAATCTCCAAGTGACGAATGCCGGGTCGTACGTGGTCATTGCCACGAACCTTTACGGGAGCGCCACCAGTTACGTCGCGACCCTCTCCATTGTCTCCTACACTTTTAACACGCCGATCAGCGGGTCCGGGATTTCGCAGCCCCTCGGACTGGCGGTTGATGCCGCGCAGAATGTTTATTTTGCGGATTACTCACGGCATGTGATTTGGAAGTCGAGTCCGGGAACGGGAAGCTCGTTGCTGGCCTTTGCGGGATTGTGGGGTTCCGCTGGAGAAAGCGACGGCATCGGCGATGCGGCGCTGTTCGACCAACCCTTCGGGCTGGTCATCGACACGGGCGGCAACCTCTATGTGGCAGACTCGGCCAACAATCTCATCCGCAAAATCACGCCGGCAGCGGTGGTGACGACCATTGCGGGCGTTCCCGGCGGAACGGGTTTGAGGGACGGCAGCGGGAGCACGGCCTTGTTCAACCGTCCGACCGCGCTGGCCATTGACAGCCATAACAGCATCTACATCGCCGACTACAACAACGGAGCCGTCCGCAAACTGACGAATGGACCTTCGGGTTGGCAGGTGACAACGCTGGCCACGGGATTCAATCAGCCGGACGGGGTGGCGGCGGACAGTTCGGGCAAAGTGTATGTTGCGGACTCGCAGAATGAAGTCATCCGCACCATCGCGACGGATGGAACAGTCCACTTGTTGGCGGGAACGGTGGGCGCCGCTGGAAGCACCGATCTGACGACGGGCCTGGCTAGGTTCAATTATCCCGAGGGCCTGGTCCTCGACGCGTCGGGTAATCTGTTGGTGGCCGACGCGGGCAACGATACCATCCGCCTCATCACTCCAGGCGGGCTGGTGGGGACGATTGGCGGGCTGCCGGGGAATTACAACTTCGCCAACGGGACCGGCTCCAACGCTCTGTTTCGGAACGCGGGGGCGCTGGCATTTGACAGTTACGGCAACCTGTATGTCTCCGATTTCAACAACAGCGCCATTCGGGCCGGCACGGTTCCCATCGCCCCAGGCACGGCTCCCAGCATACTTGGAGGACCGCAAAGTCAGAGCGTGGTGGCCACCTATGGACCTGTCTCTTTCGGAGTGCAGGCGACGGGCAGCCCGACTCTGGGCTACCAATGGAGCAGCAACGGCACGACGGTGGCGGGCGCAACGACTTCGACTTTGTCCTTTACGCCGGCGCAATCGAACAACGTGGGCACCTATACAATGGCGGTGGGTGTGACTGTCACCAACGGGGTCGCTCCGGCTGCCAGCGCCGCCGCCACGCTGACCGTCCAGCCGGCCTACGCCATTAACACGGTGATCAACGGCAATGGAATCGCCTATCCGTTTGGCGTGGCGATTGATGGAAGCGGGAATGTGTTTTTCTCGGACAGTTACCACGACGTGATCTGGAGATTTGCTCCCGGTTCCGGCAGCGGGCTGACGGTTTTCGCGGGGTTGTATAACGCCGCCGGAAACAGCGACGGGGTGGGTCAGGCGGCCCTGTTCAACGGCCCCGGTGGGCTGGTCATGGATGCGGGGAGCAATCTTTACGTGGCTGACTGGTACAATGAGGCGATTCGGATGATTACGCCCGGATCGGTCGTGACAACGATTGCCGGCGTCAAGGGGTCCTCAGGGTTTCACGACGGTCCGGCGAGCATAGCCCTGTTCAGCGGGCCTGTCGGCCTGGCCATTGACAGCCACACCAATTTATATGTCGCCGATTACTATAATGGCGCCGTGCGCAAATTGACCAACGGTCCGGCGGGCTGGCAACTGACCACATTGGCCACTGGTTTTTCCCAACCCAACGGGGTGGCGGTGGACTCTTCCGGCAATGTCTATGTGGCTGACTCGGCCCATCATGTCATCCAGATGATCACCCCGGCGGGAGCGGTGAGCGTCATCGGCGGCGTCATCGGCCAGTCTGGCAGTGCCGACGGCCTTTGGAGCGACGCCCGGTTCAATTATCCGGAGGGGGTATTGGTTGACGGCGCCGGCCATGTCATCGTTGCCGATTCGCACAACAATACCCTGCGAATTCTGACCCCCGGCCAGGCGGGCACCGTGGTGACGGTCGCAGGCATCGCCGGCAACAACAACTTCCTGGACGGCACCGGGAGCGGCGCCTTGTTCCGGACTCCGGTCGGACTGGCCTTCGACAGTTCCGGCAATCTCTTCGTCGCCGACTACAACAATAACGCCATCCGTGAGCACGGGATTCCCGTCGCCTCTTCTGGAGTCGCGCCGACGATTACGTCGTCGCCGCAGAACCGGACCGCCGTGGCGACCTATGGTCCGGTCAGCTTTGGAGTCACGGCCATGGGCAGCCCGACTTTGGGCTACCAATGGAGCACCAACGGGACGACGGTTGCGAGCGCGACGACCTCGACGTTATCCTTTACGCCGGCGCAATCAAACAATGTGGGGACGTATGCAGTGGCGGTGGGCGTGACTGTCACCAACGGGGTCAGTCCGGCTGCCACCGCCGCCGCCACCCTGACCGTTCAACCGGCTTACGCCATAAACACGGTGATCGGCGGCAATGGGATTGCCAACCCGTTGGGCGTGGCGATTGACGGCGGTGGCAACGTGTTTTTCTCGGATGGTAATGGCAGCCGCAATGTCATCTGGAAGTACTCCCCGGGGTCGGGCGACGCGTTGACGGTCTTTGCGGGCTTGTACAACGCCACCGGCACAAACGACGGAATAGGAAGCGGGGCGCTTTTCAACGGCCCGTACGGGCTGGTGATAGACGCCGGCAGCAATCTTTACGTGGGCGATTCGGGCAACCACACCATTCGGATGATCACACCGGCGGCGGTGGTGACAACCATCGCGGGCGTGCCTGGGACGGCGGGGAACAGGGACAATCCTGGGAATATAGCCTTGTTCGATGGCCCGACCGGCCTGGCCATGGACAGTCATACCAACCTGTATGTGGCGGATTATTACAATGGGGCGATCCGCAAGGTGACCAACGGCCCGGCAGGATGGCAGGTGACCACGGTGGCCGCCGGATTCTACCATTGCAGTGGCGTGGCGGTGGATGCTTCCAGCAATGTTTATGTGGCCGATTCGGGCCATGATGTCATCCAAATGATCACCCCGGGCGGAGCGGTCAGCATCATTGCGGGCCAGTTGAATCGCTCCGGCAACGTCGATGGTTTGTGGAGCGACGCCCAGTTGAATTTCCCGCAGGGAATTCTGGTTGATCCCAGCGGTCGTCTCATTGTGGCTGATGGTGGAAATAATTCCATCCGACTCCTTACCCTGGGCCAGTTTGGGACGTTGTTGACCGTGGCGGGAAGCGGCTCCGGCAACGAGGACGGCACGGGCAGCGCGGCTTTATTCCGAGATCCGATCGGGCTGACCTTCGACAGTGCCGGCGATCTTTTCATCGCGGATTACAACAATGGCTCCATTCGTGAGCACGGGCTTCCCGTCTCCTTCTCAGTCATCTCAGGAGTGGCGCCGACCATCACGGCGTGGCCACAGAACCGGACCGCCGTGGCGACCTATGGCCCGGTCACCTTTGGAGTCACGGCCACGGGCAGCCCGCCCCCGGGCTACCAGTGGAGCACCAACGGGACGACGATTGCGAGCGCCACGACCTCGGCGTTATCCTTTACGCCGGCCCAATCAAACAATGTGGGGACGTATTCGACGACGGTGGGAGTGACTGTCGCCAACGGGGTCAGTCCGGCCGCCACCGCCAGCGCCACCCTGACCGTCCAACCGGCCTACGCCATTAACACGGTGATCGGCGGCAATGGCATTGCCAACCCGTTGGGCGTGGCGGTTGACGGCGGTGGCAACGTGTTTTTCTCGGATGCCAATACCAGCCGCAACGTGATCTGGAAATACTCTCCGGGGTCGGGGGGCGGGTTGACGGTCTTTGCGGGCTTGTACAACGCCGCCGGCACAAACGACGGAATAGGGAGCGCGGCGCTGTTCTACAGCCCGGCTGGGCTGGTGATGGACGCCGGCAGCAATCTTTACGTTTGCGATTCGGACAACCACACCATTCGGATGATCACGCCGGCGGCGGTGGTAACAACCATCGCGGGCGTGCCTGGGACGGCGGGGTACAGGGACAATCCCGGGAATACAGCCTTTTTCAACGGCCCCAACAACCTGGCCATTGACAGTCATACCAACCTGTATGTGGCGGATTATTACAACGGGGCGATCCGCAAGGTGACCAACGGCCCGGCAGGATGGCAGGTGACGACGGTGGCCGCCGGATTCTACCATTGCTGTGCCGTGGCGGTGGATGCTTCCGGCAATGTTTATGTGGCCGATTCGGGCCATCATGTCATCCAAATGATCACCCCGGGCGGAGCGGCCAGCATCATTGCGGGCCAGTTTAACCGCTCCGGCAACGTCGATGGTTTGTGGAGCGACGCCCAGTTGAATTCGCCGGAGGGAATTCTGGTTGACTCCACCGGGCATGTCCTTGTCGCCGATACTTACAATAACTCTCTGCGCATCCTGACCCCGGGCCAGTTTGGGACGTTGTTGACCGTGGCGGGAAGCGGCTCCGGCAGCCAGGACGGCACGGGCAGCGCCGCTCTCTTCCGCTTTCCGATTGGATTGGCCTTCGACAGTTCCGGCGATCTCTTCGTCGCCGACTATAACAATAGCGCCATCCGGGAGCACGGGATTCCCATCGCCTCTTCGGGAATCGCGCCGACGATTACGTCGTTGCCGCAGAATCGGACCGCCGTGGCGACCTATGGTCCGGTCAGCTTTGGAGTCACAGCCACGGGCAGCCCGACCTTGGGCTACCAGTGGAGCACCAACGGGACGACGCTCGCGAGCGCCACGACCTCGACGTTATCCTTTACGCCGGCCCAATCAAACAATGTGGGCACGTATTCGACGGCGGTGGGCGTGATTGTCACCAACGGGGTCGCTCCGGCCGCCACTGCCGCAGCCACCCTGACCGTCCAGCCAGCCTACGCCATTAACACGGTAATCATCGGAAACAACATTGCCAACCCGGCGGGCATGGCGGTTGACGGCGGTGGCAACGTGTTTTTCTCGGATGCCAATACCAGCCGCAATGTGATCTGGAAATACTCTCCGGGGTCGGGCGGCGCGTTGACGATCTTCGCGGGCTTGTACAACGCTGCCGGCACAAACGACGGAATAGGAAGCGGGGCGCTTTTCAACAGCCCTTACGGGCTGGTGATGGACGCCGGCAGCAATCTTTACGTTGGCGATTCGGACAACCACACCATTCGGATGATCACACCGGCGGCAGTCGTCACAACCATCGCGGGCGTGCCTGGGACGGCGGGGTACAGGGACAATCCTGGGAATATAGCCTTGTTCGATGGCCCGACAGGCCTGGCCATGGACAGTCATACCAACCTGTATGTGACGGATTATTACAATGGGGCGATCCGCAAGGTGACCAACGGCCCGGCAGGATGGCAGGTGACGACGGTGGCCGCCGGATTCAACCGTTGCTGTGGCGTGGCGGTGGACGCTTCCGGCAATGTTTATGTGGCCGATTCGGGCCATCATGTCATCCAATTGATCAGCCCGGCCGGAGCAGTCAGCATCATTGCGGGTCAGTTTAACCGCCCCGGCAACGTTGACGGTTTGTGGAGCGACGCCCAGTTGAATTTCCCGGAGGGAATTCTGGTTGACGCCACCGGGCATATCCTTGTCGCCGATACGGACAATAACTCTCTGCGAATTCTTACCCCGGGTCCGTTTGGGACGTTGTTGACCGTGGCGGGAAGCAGCTACAGCTACGCGGATGGCACGGGCAGCGCCGCTCTCTTCCGCAATCCGGTTGCACTGACATTCGACGCTTTGGGCAATCTGTTTATCGCGGATTACAACAATGGCGCCATTCGGGAGCACGGGCTTTCCATCGCCTCTTCTGGAGTCGCGCCGACGATTACGTCGTTGCCGCAGAACCGGACCGTCGTGGCGACCTATGGTCCGGTCAGCTTTGCAGTCGGGGCCGCGGGCAGCCCGACTTTGGGCTACCAGTGGAGCACCAACGGGACGACGATTGCGAGCGCCACCACCTCGACGTTATCCTTTACGCCGGCGCAGTCAAACAACGTGGGCACGTATTCGACGGCGGTGGGCGTGATTGTCACCAATGGGGTCGCTCCGGCCGCCACCGCCGCCGCCACGCTGACCGTCCAGCCGGCCTACGCCATTAACACGGTAATCATCGGAAACAACATTTACAACCCGGCGGGTGTGGCGGTTGACTCCACAGGCAACGTCTTCTTCTCCGATGCCGGCCGCGACGTGATCTGGAAATACTCCCCGGGGTCAGGCGGCGGGTTGACGATCTTTGCGGGTTTGTACAACGCCGCCGGCACAAACGACGGAATAGGCAGCGCGGCCCTTTTCTACGGGCCTTACGGGCTGGTGATGGACGCCGGCAGCAATCTTTACGTGGCCGATTCGGGCAACGACACCATTCGGATGATCACACCGGCGGGCGTCGTGAGCACGATCGCCGGGGTGCCGGGAGCGGCCGGCTTCCAGAACAACCCTGGAAATACAGCCTTGTTCAACGACCCGACCGGCCTGGCCATGGACAGTCATACCAACCTGTATGTGGCGGATTATTACAATGGGGCGATCCGCAAGGTGACCAACGGCCCGGCAGGATGGCAGGTGACGACGGTGGCCGCCGGATTCTACCGTTGCGTTGGCGTGGCGGTCGATGCTTCCGGCAATGTTTATGTGGCCGATTCGGGGCATGATGTCATCCAGATGATCACCCCGGGCGGAGCGGTCAGCGTCATTGCCGGCCAGTTGAATCACGCCGGCAACGTTGATGGTTTGTGGAGCGACGCCCAGTTGAATTTCCCGGAGGGAATTCTGGTTGATGCCACCGGGCATATCCTAGTCGCCGATACTGGCAATAACTCTCTGCGCATCCTGACCCCGGGCCAGTTTGGGACCCTGTTGACCGTGGCGGGAAGCAGCTACAACTACGCGGATGGCACGGGCAGCGCCGCTCTCTTCCGCGATCCGGTTGGATTGGCCTTCGACAGTTCCGGCGATCTTTTCATCGCAGACTACAACAGTGGCGCCATTCGGGAGCACGGCCTTCCCATCGCCTCTTCTGGAATCGCGCCGACGATTACGTCGTTGCCGCAGAATCGGACCGTCGTGGCGACGTATGGTCCGGTCAGCTTTGCAGTCGGGGCCGCGGGCAGCCCGACTTTGGGCTATCAATGGAGCACCAACGGGACAACGATTGCGAGCGCCACGACCTCGACGTTATCCTTTACGCCGGCCCAATCAAACAACGTGGGCACGTATTCGACGGCCATAGGCGTGACTGTCACCAACGGGGTCGCTCCGGCCGCCACCGCCGCCGCCACGCTGACCGTCCAGCCGGCCTACGCCATTAACACGGTAATCATCGGAAACAACATTTACAACCCGCTGGGCGTGGCGGTTGACCCGACGGGCAACGTCTTCTTCTCCGATGGCGCCCGCCACGTGATCTGGGAATTTGCCACCGGTTCCGGCGGCGGGTTGACGGTCTTTGCGGGCTTGTTCAACGCCGCCGGCACAAACGACGGGATAGGAAGCGCGGCCCTTTTCTACGGGCCTTACGGGCTGGTAATGGACGCCGGCACCAATCTTTACGTGGCCGATTCGGGCAACCACACCATTCGGATGATCACACCGGCGGGCGTCGTGAGCACGATCGCCGGCGTGCCGGGAACGGCCGGCTACCAGGACAATCCTGGGAACACAGCCTTGTTCAACGACCCCAACGGCCTGGCCATTGACGGTCATACCAACCTGTATGTGGCGGATTATTACAATGGGGCGATCCGCAAGGTGACCAACGGCCCGGCAGGATGGCAGGTGACGACGGTGGCCGCCGGATTCTACCATTGCAGTGGCGTGGCGGTGGACGCTTCCGGCTATGTTTATGTGGCCGATTCGGGCCATGATGTCCTCCAAATGATCACCCCGGGCGGAGCGGTCAGCATCATTGCGGGCCAGTTGAATCGCTCCGGCAACGTCGATGGTTTGTGGAGCGACGCCCAGTTGAACTACCCGCAGGGAATCGCCGTGGATGCCACCGGGCATATCCTTGTCGCTGATACTTACAATAACTCTTTGCGGGTCCTTACCCCGGGCCAGTTTGGGACCCTGTTGACCGTGGCGGGAAGCAGCTACAACTACGCGGATGGCACGGGCAGCGCCGCTCTCTTCCGCTATCCGGTGGGACTGACATTCGACTCCTTGGGCAATCTGTTTATCGCGGATTACAATAGTAGCGCCATCCGCGAGCGCATGATCGCCGTGGCCCCCTCTGGGATCTCGCCGAGCATCGTCGCGGAACCGCAGAGTCGCACCTTCGTGGCGACGTATGGCCCGGCGGTGTTTTCCGTGACCGCCAGCGGCAGCCCAACCCTTACCTATCAATGGTACACCAACGGCGCGCCCATCACCGGCGCCGTCAGTTCCTCCTACTCCATCGCGACCGTTCAATTGACCAACGCGGGCACTTACTCGGTGACGGTCTCCAGCACCGGAGCTCCCGGCAGCGCGACCAGCAGTGGCGCGACGCTGACTGTCCTGCCGCCCTATGCCATCACGACCGTGGCTTCCGGATACAACAATCCGTACGGCATCGCCGTGGATGGATCGGCCAACGTGTATTTCGCGGACTACGGCCGCGACATCATCGTGAAGATTCCCGGCGGATCGGGGAACGGGGTGTCCGTCGCCGGCGTGGCCAATTCGGCGGGCACGAACGACGGGACGGGAAGCAACGCGAAATTCTACAATCCCTTCGGGGTGGCCGTTGATGTGAGCGGTAACGTCTATATCAGCGACTTCGGCAACAACACAATCCGCCTGATGACTCCGGGCGCGGCGGTCTCCACCATCGCCGGCACGCCCAAGGCCACCGGACGGTTTGACGGCGCGGGGAGCGTCGCCTTATTCAACGCTCCGGCCGGTTTAGCGATGGATTCCCACACCAACCTTTACGTGGCCGACTACAACAACGGCGCGGTTCGCAAAGTCACCAATGGACCGTCGGGCTGGCAGGTGACCACCCTCGCCACGGGATTCAGCCAGCCCTCTGGCGTGGCGGTGGACGCTTCCAGCAACGTCTATGTGGCCGACTCGGCCCATCATGTCATCCAGATGATCACTCCGGCAGGAGCGGTGAGCATTATCGCAGGCCAGGCCGGTCGCGCCGGCAATGTGGACGGACTTTGGAGCGACGCGCAGTTGAATTACCCCGAGGCAGTTTTGATGGACCCAAGCGGCAACCTGATTGTCGCCGATACCCGCAACAACACGCTGCGAATCCTCACCCCCGGCCCGGCCAGCACGCTGTTGACCGTCGCCGGGAGTGTTTACAACTACCAGGACGGCAGCGGGAGCGGCGCCTGGTTTCGGTACCCCGTCGGCCTTGCCTTCGACCCCTCCGGCGACCTTTACATCTCTGACAATAACAGCGGCGCCATTCGTGAACGCCTGCTGCCCATCGTCGGCGGAACGCCTTCCATCACCACCCAGCCTCTGAGCCAGGACGTTGCGGAAAGCAACAATTTCACCTTGACAGTTGCGGCGACCGGGACCCCGGCCCCCTCCTACCAGTGGAACAAGAACGGCGCGCTCATCCCCGGCCAGACGACTTCAGCCTTCACCGTGGTTAATGCCGTCCGCACCAACAGCGGCACCTACTACGTCGTGGTCGCCAACACCGCCGGGAGCGTCCCCAGCGACGCGGCCGTGGTGCATGTCCTCGTCCCGCCAATCCTGCTGTCCCCTGTCGTCCTGCCCAACCACAGCGGCCTGAAACTCATTTTCCAGGATTCCGACGGCGGGATTCCGGCCGATCTCAGCAAACTCACGCTCCAGTGGCGCACCAACCTGCCCACGAAGAGCGACAATACCTGGCAAAACATCACCGCCGGATTCTCCATCAGCGGCTCGGACATCATCGTCACCGACCCGGCAGCCACGAACCTCACCCGCTTTTATCGCTTGATCGAATACTGAACCAAACACCCGCGGGACCAAACGGACAGGCGCCCCGATGGATTCATCGCGGAAGACCACCGTTGCCCAATGGCGGCAACAGCGGGGCGGGCAAGTGTCATGGCTCACTTGCTCACATCGATGGTTTTCCTCAAACGAATATCCGCGGAGGAGCCGCCGACGAGAAGATCGAGTTTTCCCGGCTCGACGATAAAGCAATGGCGGCCGGCGTCCCAATGACCCAGCGACCTGGCGGGCAAAGGAATTTCGACCGTCTTGGATTCGCCCGGCTGCAACGCCACCCGCTTGAAGCCGCGCAACTCCTGCCTGGGGCGGTCCGCCGGCGGGTTCTCGCGCTTCACGTAGAGTTGAACCACCTCTTCACCCGCGCGCCGGCCCGTATTTTTCACCTCCACGCTGACGTTGACGGCGCCCTCTGTGGCGAGGGTTGGCGCGCTGGTCTTCAAACCGGAGTATTGGAAGGTCGTGTAGCTCAAACCGTAACCGAACGGATAGAGCGGCTTGCCTTTGAAATACATGTAGGTGCGCCCGTGGCGAATGTCGTAATCCATCATCGGCGGCAACTGCCCGAGCGACTTCGGCCACGTCTGCACCAGCCGGCCGGCGGGATTAAAATCTCCGAACAGCGCGTCGGCCAGCGCGTTCCCCAGTTCCTCGCTGTTGTGAGTCAGGTGGACGATGGCCGGCACATGCTTCTGCGTCCAGTTGATCGCATAGGGAAAACTGGAGATGAGCACGACGATGGTTTGCGGATTCGCCGCGTAAACCCGCCGGATCAATTCCTCCTGCTCCAGCGAAATGGATTTTCGGTCCACCGCCTCCCGGCCTTCGCTGGGCACGGAGACTTTTTTCCATTCGCCATCCGCAACGCCGATCGGATTGTTGCCCACGCAGACGATGGCGACCTCGGACGCCTTCGCCAGTTCAACCGCTTCCGCTTCGTTGGTGGAAAAATCCACCCTCACGCCGGAGCCGGCCTTGGCGCGAAGGCCTTCCAGCGGCGTGACTCGATACGGCGGCGTGCCACTGTACCAGTCGAGCAGGACTTCGTCGGCGCGCGGGCCGAGGACGGCGATGGATTTTAATTTTGATTTGTCCAGCGGCAAAAGGTTTCCTGAATTCTTCAGCAGCACGATGGATTCCTGCGTGACCAAACGCGCCAGGGACTTGTGTTGGACGGTCGTCCACGGCTCCGGTTCGCCCGCCGCGCCGATGCCGGCGTAAGGATTGTTCGCCGGCGGATCAAGCAGGCCCAGCCGGATGAATACGCGCAAGGTGCCCTTGATGTTCCTCTCCACGTCGGCTTCGCTCAGCAGGTTCTCTTCCAGCGCGCGGCGGACGGCTTTGGCGGAGGTGTTGTCAAGAAATTGATTGATGCCGGCCTGGATCGCGCCGGCGGCGGCCTCCGTGGCATTGGTGTAGAAATGCTGCCACGCCGTCAGATTCGAGACCGCGCCGCCGTCGGTGCAGATGATCCCATCCACGCCCCATTCCCTCACCGCGACCTGGCGGATCACCGGCTGCACCGTGCAGGGAACGTGGTTCCATTGATTGTAGGAAGTCATGAAACAGCGCGCGCCGCCTTCCTCGAAGCCCATGCGGAAGGGCGCCGTGTAATAGTCCCGCAAAAGCTGCTCGTCGAAATCCGAGGATGAACTGTCGCGGCCGTCTTCATTGCTGTTGGCGAAAAAATGTTTCAGGAGCGACGCCGTCAGCCAGTACTTCGGATGGCCGCCCTGCAATCCGCGAATGAACGCCGCCGCCATCGTGCCGTTGAAAAACGGATCCTCGCCGTAACACTCCTCGGTCCGGCCCCAGCGCGGGTCGCGCCCCAAATCCGCGTTCGGCGCGCGCACGATCAGTCCGCCGCGGCCGCCGTACTTTTCGCTCTGGGCCATGTAACGGGTTTCGTAACCCTCCGCCGCCCCCACCCGGCGGATCAGGTCCGGGTCCCACGTTTCGGCCAGGCCGATGGCTTGCGGAAAAATCGTGGTGGGAACGGGATTGCGCCGTCCCCAATTGCTCGGACCGCCGCGCGCCAGACCGTGCAGGCCCTCGACGTGGCCCATGGCGCGAATGCCCAGCCGCGGCACGCCGGGCCGCGAACTGAGAAACGCGGCTTTTTCCTCAAGCGTCATCAAGGAAACGATATTGTTGACTCGTTCTTCAACCGGCAGGCCGGGGTTCTGAAACGGGTATTGATTGGTTTGCGCCGGCGCCGCCGGGGCGGCGATCGCGGCGGCCAGAAAAATCAGACGGGCGGACGGGGAGCATTTCATTCAGTGGTAGCGGTAAAGTTTGACGCGCTGGAGGGTGTAATTGTCTCCGCGAAACCGCAGCGCCTTCCACTCAGGCGTTTCGTCGCCGTTCAACCGCCGGCCGGCAATCCATTTGCCGCCGGCATAAACGCCTTCCTCGACTGTGCCCAGGCCCACGCTCTCGGAGGGATTTGTGGCCGCGGTGAAATAGACATTCATGCTCCGGCCGACAATCACGTAGTCATCCGGCCCCGTGGAAATGAAAAGTCCCGCCACGCGTTCGGGCGGCGCATTGGTGACGACGCCGAAATTGCGCGAGGTAAACCGTGCTTCGAGGTTGTAGTTGCCGAGCGTGACGGTCTGCGCAGCCCCTCCGCTGTCCAGCAAGACCGCGGTCATGGTGCCTTTGCCTTGATGCTCCAGAATCAGCGGCGCGACTTGTGCCATCACGTCGTAAGCCCGCGCCAGTTCCGTGTCCGGCCCCGCCGTGCGATCAATTCCGAAGGGCGAAAAGCCGATGGCATCGTGTTTGCCGAAAGCCCACAAGGCGTGCGCCGCTCCGCGGGCATCACCCCGCGCTTCGGGAATGAACAGCGGGTTGCCCGATTGCGTGTACCAATCGCACCACTCGGTGAAATTCGGCGCGTAAATGTCCGGCGACAGAATGTCAATCGGCGCCGCGCCCGCCCGCCAGATGTCCATCACCTGCGGCAGCGGGCCGCCGCCGGGATACGCGCCGGGCCAGCCGGTATTCTCCTGCTTAAGCCAGGTGTTCACGTACATCGGGATGTTGTATTCCGCTTTGCCTGCCGCGGCGACGTGGCCGATGTAACGCGCGTAATTCCACGCCATGAAAATTTCCTCGGTGAAATAAGAAAGGGCCTTCCAGTCCTCCTTGTTCACGATGCTTTTTCCGAAAACTTTCTCCCAAGCGCCGGAAGTTCTGAATCCGTTCGCCTCCCAAGCCCGATGAAGCTGGGGAATCAAGGTGTCCTTGTGCGCCTGCAAATAATCCATCAACTCCTTCGGCACAGGCCCGTCGAAGGCCTGGTTTGCGGCGGGGCTGAAATCGCGCGGCGCGTCGAGGACTCCGACTTCGTTTTCCACTTGCATCATCAGGACGGTGTGCTTTTTGCCGTCCACTTCGCGCAGGTGGCGCATCAAGGCGGCGAAGGCGCGCGCGTCCGCGTCGCGATTGGCGTCGCTCAGCGCGCTCAAGGTGGCCAGGCTTTTTCCCAGCTCGTTTTGAACGAGAGGAAACCGCGCCTGGTTGGTTTTGACCCAGAGCGGCTGGTAGTTGGACTTGCCGTTTTTCCAACTGCCGAACCACAGGAAAACCAGGTGAAGGTGGTTGGCGCGCGCGTCCTTGAGCAAACCATCCACCCCGGTAAAATCGAACCTGCCTTCCTCCGGTTCGACCAATTCCCAGCTCACCGTCGCGAGCACGGTGTTGATATGGCTGGCCGCCAGCCGGGGCCAGAGCGGCCTCATGTACGAGAGACTCGAGGCGCTGGAGTTGTTCAGTTCCGCCGCAAGCGCCAGGAACGGTTTGCCGTCCACCATCAGTTGCGTGGCGGCGCCGTGCTTCTTGAGCTGAGGAACGGTGATTGCGGGTTGAGACTGCGCGCTCGTCGTCAACACAAGCCCAACCAATGCGGCAGCCAGGGAATACAGTCGTTGTTTCATAGCAGTTCTTTCAGTTGTCAAGTCAATTGCTCTCGCATCGCATGGCCGTGTCTTACGGCGGCGGGGGTGCGGGTGGCTCGGCTGGCAGCCCGGAGGCGGTGCGAATGGGCGCGATGGCCTTGCGGTATTCGGCATCGCTCAAGCTCCAGGAACGGGGGTCCTTGACCACGGCCGCCAGGCGGTTCGTGGCCTCCCCCCGCACCCCGCTGCCGGCCCACTCCATCCACCAAGTCCATCGGGGTTGCGCCCGCAGCGTCTCCAGTGAGAGATTGCCGCCCACTTCGCCAAGGGCTATCGGCTTCCCGTTGGCCAGCTTCAATAAATCGTCGTAATAGGACTGCTTGAATTCCCGGTAACAATCCAGGGTCAGGATGTCCACGTATTCGGGACCGGGCCAGCAATCCTCGAATTTCAGCGAAGTGCCTTCGGGCCGATCCACGTTCCAAACCCAGATCAGGTTCTTGATTTTGTGATGCTTGACGAGCCAGTCGAACATCATTTTGTAGAGCGCGGCGGTGCCGTATTCTCCGCGGCGGCCACCCCACCAGAACCAGGTGCCATTCATTTCGTGAAAGGGACGCCAGAGCAGCGGCACGCGCGCCTCTTCCAGCTTCTTCAAGTACGGCACGATGGCATCCACTTGCGCGCACCAGCGCTGGTGCAATTCGGTGCCGGGGGTGAGCAGGTCCTTGTACTGGGCTTCGGTGAGCCGGCCTTGCACGGTATTGAGATTGGTCGCCGCGCCCCTGCTGTCGCCGCCGCGCGGGCCCCTGAAGGTGACGGGTTCATCGGCCGTGGGGGGCGCCTCGTGCCAGCACATCACGACGAGCGCGCCCTTCTGGTATTGTTCTTTAAGCTCTTCGACGATTTCCTTCCGGACATACGCGGAGTCCTGGTCGCCTTCTTTGGCGAAGCCCCAGTCCTTTCCGAAAATGGCCGGCGTCTTTCCCCAAACCCTCGACGCCTCGACCGTGTTCGTGTCCTTGGCCGCCGGGTAATTGTGCTGGCCGCTCAAGGTGTGCTGGCCGGAAATGCTGTCAATAAACCTCAACAACGCCACCGCCTCCGGCGAGGCCTCGGGAGTTACCGGCCCTGCCGCGCCCTCGGCGCCACGCAGCGATGCAGCGTTGATCCATAATAGGCCGAGCAACACGCTCCGGCCGATTCGCATCTTTTTCACAGGCTTGCTTTCCGTCTTGATGCTCTCGCGGCGTTGTCGCCGTCATTTGATCTGCCCGTGCAGGGCCGCCTTGGCGAATTCTCCCGAGGCCGTCAGTTCGTAGTCCCAATTCCGCAGCAGCGATGGTCCCCATTCCGGATCGAAACACCAGACTGCCCAACTGATGCCCTTGCGCTCGAGATACTTGATGATGGCCGGGCCATAGGCGGCTTCGCGATGGTCTCTTCCGGCGGACTCCGCCGCCGGCGGCGGGGCGTTGGTGGATGGCGGCCTGGCGAAGCCGCCGAACTCGGTGGCGATCACCGGGTAGTTGGCGGCGGCGAAACCGAAATCCTCCTCCCATTTCGGTTCCCACGGTTGCGACCGCTTGTTCGAATAGGGGTGCGTCGTATAGGCGATGCCCTCGGCGGCAATCGGATTGAGGCGCAGGGGCGTGAGATCGTACGCCCAGTCAAATCCGGCCACCAGCGGAATGACCTGTGGATTGTACGCGCGGATCAGCGTGATCTCCTCCTCAACGGTTCTCTTCCAATCAGACCAGGAGACCGGGCCGAGTTGCTCCCGATAGGTCGTCGGCTCGTTGAACAGCTCGAAGAACGCCACCGTGTTGTGGCCGGCGTAATGCCGCGCCATGGTGCGCCAGAAATTGCAGGTTTCCTTCTTTGTCGTTTCGTACATCGGGTCCTGGAACACTTCCGTCTCCAGGTTGCCGATCGTATGCCAGTCGATTATGACGTACATTCCCAGTTCCGTACACCAGCCCACCGCCTGGTCGAGCAGTTTGATGTATTCCGCCGGGGTCCGCTCCCGCCACGCCACCGGATGGACCGGGATGCGGACCAGCGTCGCGCCCATTTCCTTGACCTTGACGAAATGGTCCTTGCTCCAATGCCCCTGCATCTCGAGTTTGTCCGGATCCGAAATGGACAATCCGCGGAACAGCACCGTGTTCCCGCCGGGGTCCACCAACTTGTTTCCCTTGACCGCTATCACCGGCATCTGCTTGTTGTTGGCGGCATAGGGTCTCTCGCCCGGAGCGGTATCCAGCCACCACGCGTGGAATCTCTTTGGCGCGTTGGTTGGCCCGGATTGCGCCGGTGGGTTGGTGTTCTGGCCGAAGGCGATGGGTTGAAGGCACAGTATCGCCCACCCAATCGCGCCGAGGGCCGTGATTCTTGTTTTCATATTTCTGTTCGTTTGGAGGAGTTTGATTTCGGTCTGCTTGCCGCCTCGTCAGTTCACGGATTCCCGGCCAGGCTCGTGAAGCTCATGCCGTCCAACGGCAGTTCCACCGTGTCCTGGACGACCGGCGCGCGCCCGCTCTCCTGCATGCCGCGGCGGCTGTCGGTCACGAATACGCGCATTTCTTTGACGCCCGCCGGCAGCCCGGAGACGGTGGCCGTTCGCGCCGCGCCGTTGTTGACCAAATGCACCACGCACGCGCCGTGATCCTCAAACGCGCACGCGGCCACCCGCGGGTTGTCGGAGGTGATCGGCATGGCCGTGGCATCCGCCGCCGTCATGCCGAGTTGTTTGATTTGCCAGAAGCGCTGCGCCGGTTCCAGCGCCCGGCCGCCTGTCCCGCCGGTGAGGATTGAATAATCCGCCGTCAACTGCCAATGCAAAATGGACCGCGGCTGGGCCACGCGGCAAATCTCGACGTACTGGGCGATTTCGTCGAGGCAAAACCAGGGTTCGAGGAAGATGGCTCGATACTGGTGCGCCTCCGGGTCCAGGCCGCCCTCGGCCACCAGCAGCGGCACGCCGAGTTGCCGTGCCGCCGCGCTGAAATGCGTGTATTGTTCGGTCGTGCCGCCGCGCCAGGAATGGAACGACACCGCGCCAATGTATTTGCCCGCTTCGGGATCGGCCAGCGCCACGTCGATGAACTTGTCCCCCGCGGGGTTGCCCGTGTCGCCCAGGACCATTCGGGTCTTCAGTCCGCGCGACGCAAAACAGGACCCCAAACGCTTGATGGCGTCGGCGTGCTCCTGCGGACTTTGCAGCACGTTGATGCCCATGTCGGATTCGTTGAACGAGAAAAGCACCGGCTCGGCGTTGTAGGTTTGTTTCATGTATTCCAAGTACGAACCGATGCACTGGCACACTTTATCCCATTGGCCGGGATTGATGCGCGCCCGTCCCCCGCGCCCTCCGCCGTTCGTCGCCAAGGCCCAACTCGGGGCGGACCAGACGCTGATGACCGTGGGGATGTTTTTCCGGGCGAGCTTCTGCGCCATCTCCATCGCCTGGCGGACGTTTGCGTTCAACGTGCCTGTCCTGGCGCCCGCAACCGGGTCGGTGTCTTCGTTTGGCTGCCATCGGTCCAGCGGCATGGCCACCCGGCCCCAGGCCACGCGCAGGTGGTCGAGGTTGTACTGAATCGGGCCTGCGTCGGCCGGGCTTTGCAGGCGGAAGTTGCCGCCCATGCCGTCGAACTTCCGGCCCGGCCGCGATGCATCCAGCGCGAGTCTGGCGGGAGATTTGTCCACGTCTCCCGTCGCTTTGATCGTGAATGCGGCGCGAACGTCCTGTCCATTCGTCAGGTTCCCCAGACTGAGGGGGAAGGAAACTTCGACGTCGCCGTTGCCGCGGGTGCCCACGTCTTGGATGATCAACTCCACCGGCGCGGGCAATTCAAGCTCAATCTGCCGTCGCGGCGAAACCACACGCGCGCCTCGGGCCGTTGCGCGCAGGTGGAGGTTCGTGCCGGAGGAACGGGCGGCGGCCAGCGGGATGGGCGTTCCCTCCGCCGAAGTCGGCGCGATCAACTGAGCCGAGCCGCCGGCGTAATCGGCGCCGGGCAGCGCGAGGGCAAAAAACACCCCCTGCATGGGTGTGTTCGTCGTTGCAGTAATCTCAATCCCGGCCTCAACCGTTCCCGGAGCAACATCCTTGAAGACGGCGCGATAGCTCGCTCCAGCGGACGGCGTCCCGCCGCGAAAGCCGCCGCCCGCGCCACTGCGCCGGTCGCCGCCGGTGAGGCTGCCTCTCACAATCAGCGCGCCGCCCTCGCGGGAGAACCGTCCCCAGCCAACCTCTCCCTGGCCCTGCTCCGCCGCGCCGGGAACGACCGCCCGGAGGCTCGTGCTGAAAGCCATCAACTCTCCATCGACCCGTATCCCGCGAAGGTTTCCCGACCCGGCGCACTCCACCTGCCCAAAGACCGCGGCGCTCCAGGACCCCAGAAGAAAGAGCGACCCGGCGATCCAATTATATGGGGTGCTCATGGCAAAGGAATCCTTGCGGCTTAAATCTTCCGCTCGATCATTTCCATCATGAGCAGGCAGTAGGCCGTGTCCAGGACGGGGTCTTTTTCCCACCAACGGCCATTATCGTTGCTCCAGGAGCCGTCGGCTTTTTGGAGATTGATGAGCTTGAGGGCCAGTTGCTGGCGCCAATTGATTTTCCAGCCATCCTTGGTTTCCAATGTGTCCAGGTTGCACAGCGTCAGGGCCTTGGTCATGACAAAATAGTAGTAAAAAAGGCCTTGCGCGCCGAGGCCGGGGTTTTCGTCGAGCGTGAAATTGCCGCGCAACCAGTCCAGCGCCGCCGTCACGCGGGGATCGTCCAGCTTGAGATCGGCGTAAATGTAACTGAGCAAACCGGCGTAACTCATGCTCCCGTACGAACGCAAGGCCACCCGGCCCGAAGGCAGGTTGGTCTGCCCCGCGTAGCTCACGCCCGGCGTGTAAATGAACCCGCCCTTGTTTTGCGGATCGTCCGACGCCCAGCTCTCCTTGTTGTAGCCGGGCAGATTCTGGCAGCTTTGCACAAAATGGATCGCCGCCTGCCAGTTCAAATCGCCGGTGACAGGGCCGGCCTTGTCCTCGGTGGGTCGCTTGGTGTAATAGAGCGCCTCCAACACCTGCATGGTGCTGGCCAGGTCGGGCCGTTTGTCTTTCGGGACGCCGTAGCCGAAGCCGCCGGTGAGGGCGCTGTTGGTGTTGCCCTCCTGGCCCTCGGCAAATTGCAGGCCAATGAGGAACTTCCTGCCCGCGGCGATGGTCGCGGCGTATTCGGGCGGATGGCCGATGACCAGCGCCATCAAAACCACCGCCGTGTTGTAACTGGCCAGGCCATTGCGATAAATGCCGCCGTCCGGCTGCACGCACGACATGAGGTAGGCGTAGCCCTTTTTCACCGCCGACGATTGCTCCGCTTGTTCGTCCAAGCGCCCGGTTCTTCCCCTGATGGCGACCAGGACCATGGCGGTGAGGGCGGGTTGATCCTCGGAGGACCAGGAGCCGTTGGTGCTTTGGTTCTTTTCCAACCAGGCCACTCCCTTATCGACGGCGTGCCGCACTTCATTCTGCATCGAAATATCCGGCTCCGAGATGAGCTTGGGCGCGTTTTGCGCCGCGCCGCTCCAGACCATCGCGGCGGACGACACAACAACGGCGGCGCCGCGAAAAATTCGGCGGCAGTCCGCGAGACCCGGCAAATTTGCGGTCAGGGCATTCTTCATGGCAGTCAATGGATTGTCCGCCCATGAGCTTACGGCCAGCGCCCCGCCAGTCAAGATGACACCTTCGCCGACGCTCTTTATGGGCGAACCTGCCATCCAGGCGGATTTTTTGGGTAGCCCCTCATAATCATAATCGTAATCATAATCCCTGCCCTCCGGAAGGTGGAGCGGGATTAAGATTAGGAACCGGAAACCGCCACCCCAAGCAGTGAAATGCGCCTGCGACCATTTGGGAGCGGGTTCGGCGCTTGGCAGACAGGCCTTGTCCGTGTTAAACTGTCCGCGTGAAAACAATTTCAACTTCGCAACTTCGTTCGCGGACACGCTCGCTGGTGCGCGCGTTGGAAAAGGGCGCGACCGTGTCGCTCACTTATCGCGGCCGCAAGCTCGCGAACATCTGGCCGCTGAAGTTGAAAAACGGCGTGGGCGCCGATGACCCGCTTTACCGTTTTCATCGTCTCGCCAACAAGTTGGCCAAGCCGCTGACCGACCGGCAAATTGACCGGCTTGTTTATGGCCCCTGAACCGTTGTTCATTGACACCGGCGGCTTTTACGCTTTGGTGTCGGCGGAAAGCGCGGCGCACGCGGAGGCGGTTGCCATTATGGAAGAGGCCCGGCGCGCCACGCGCCGCGCGGTTACCACTGATTACGTTTTGGACGAAACCGCCACTCTATTGCGCGCCCGTGGATTGACGAAGCTGTTGAAGGAATTTCTGGGGCTCACGGAGGCCTCGCAGGCGTTGAGCATCGAATGGATGACGCCCGACCGCTTCGCGGCGGCGCGGGGATTCATGTTGAAACATCTCGATCAGCAATTCTCGTTTACGGATTGCGCGAGTTTTGTCGTGATGAAGGAACTGCGGTTGCTGGACGCGCTGGCGACGGATAAACATTTCCGCATTGCGGGATTTAATCCCTTGCTGTTGGAGTAAGGCCGGCGGTTCTGTCCTGCCGTCAACCGCGCCGCGCGTAGGGCAGATGCCAGGGCTTGCGGTATTTGACGCCCACCAGCCTGTCCGCTTCCTTGTCGTCCACGACTTTTTCGTTGACAGGGTCCCAGACGATCTTGCGGCCGGTGCGATAGGCGATGTTGCCCAGGTGGGCAAGGGTGGACACACGATGGCCGATCTCCAGGTTGAGCACCGGCGGCCGGCGCGATTTGACGCACTCCAGAAAATTGCGCACGTGGGCCGGGCGCGGGTCGCCGCTGCCGGGCCTCCGGGCCGAGTCGAGGTTGGCCCGCTTTTTCTCGGTGATGATCTCCCAGCCTTCGTCGTTGAGAATGATCGTCGCCTCGGTGCCGCTCCAGGCCACGCCCCAGGAACGGCCGTTCAAGCCGTTGTTCAATCCGGCCCGGTGCTCCCATACCAGTTGGTAAGAGGGGAACTCATAGACCGTCACCTGCGAATCGGGCGTTTCGGAATCATCGTCAAATATAAACTTGCCGCCGCAGGACGACACCGTCCGGGGCGCGTCGGCGGGCATTCCCATTTCGATCATGTTGATCAAATGCACGCCCCAGTCGGTCATCAAGCCCCCGGCGTAATCCCAAAACCAGCGGAAATTGAATATGAACCGGTTCGGATTGAAGGGCCGTTTCGGGGCGGGGCCGAGCCAAAAATCGTAATCCACCCCCGCGGGCGGCGGGCCGTCGGGCTTGTGGCCGATGGTGGGCAGCCAGTCCAGATAAGCCCAGCCGCGCGCCAGGCCGACTTTGCCCAGCTTGCCCGATTTGATCAGGTCGGTGGCCTCGATGATGTGCCGGCAACTGCGCCACTGCGATCCCATCTGCACGATGCGATCGTGCCGCCGGACCGCCTCGACCATCGCGCGCCCCTCGTCGATCGTCTTGGCCAGCGGTTTCTCGGTATAGACATCCTTGCCCGCCTGGCAGGCCGACACGGTCGCCAGCGCGTGCCAGTGGTCCGGGGTGGCGTTGACGATGATATCGACGTCTTTGCGGTCCAGAACGCGGCGGAAATCCTTGACCGCATCGGGCTTGCGGCCGCGTTGCTCCTGGCAGATTTCCAGGCCTTTGGCGATCTGCTCATCGGCCACGTCGCAAATCACCGCGCATTCGATTTCCGGATTGAGGAAAAAGCATTTCAAATCGCCCTGGCCCATCCCGCCACAGCCGATGAGGCCGAGGCGGACCTTGTCGTTTGCGCCCGGCTCACCGGCGCGGACCGAACGGATGAAGGGGGCGTTGCAGGCGCCAAGGGCGGCGGCGGCCAGGGCGGTTTTGCCGAGAAATTTGCGACGGGTCAACGGTTGCATAAGACAATCAAATCAGTGTTTCGGTTACGGCCGCAATCTAAGACAAGTCCGGCGCCGGCACAACACAACATATCCGCGCTCCGACTTTTCCCGCCGGATGTTCCGACCCCGCGGAATCGCGTTAGCATCCGGCGTGCCAACGGCAGTCCCAAGTTTTGGCCATAGGGGAAGGCGTCTCTATATGGTTGCAACGGGCCGCGAATGGATTCCAATGGAGCCGTGCCAGTCACCAGATTTCGATGAAATACCGCGTCGCCACCGGGATGGGCTTGCTGCTCGCGCTCGCGTCCGCCAGTTGGAAACTCCTGGCCGATGAACCGCCGCTGGAATGGGTGGACCCGGATACCGGCCATCGCATCATCCGGCTCTCGCGCGACGGGGGAACGGAGGGCCTTTACTTCCATCAAAACGCCTTCACGCCGCAAGGCGACAAAATGGTGATGTTGACGCCGGACGGCGTTGCGACCGTCGATCTGAAAACGCGGCAAATCGATCTGGTCGTGCCGGGGGTCGCGCGGACGACCAATTCCGTCGCCGGGGTGGTTGTGGGACGCCAGAGCCGCACGGTGTATTACTCGCGCTGGAACGGGAGCAACAGCCTGGCTTACGCGACCGATCTGGACACGCACGCCACGCGCCAGATCGGCCTGCTGCCGGGGAGCGGACGAGGGGCGTCGGTAGCCACGGTCAACGCGGACGAAACCTGGCTGGCGGGCAGTTACCTGGAAGAACGTCCAACCAACCTGGCCCGCGTCTTTCGCGATTCGCGGCGCAGCAAAGGCCAATGGATGCAGGAACGCTTCCAAATGCGCCTGCCGATGCGGCTTTTTATCATGGACATCAAAACCGGCGCGGTCCGCACCTTCCATCCCTCGACCGATTGGCTCAACCACGTCCAGGCTTCGCCGTCGGACCCGGATTTGCTTATGTTTTGCCACGAAGGGCCGTGGCAACTGCTGGACCGCATCTGGACCATCCGGCCCAGCGGCGGCGAACCGCAACTCATCCACCGCCGCGCGATGGAACTGGAAATCGCCGGGCACGAATTTTTCGGCGCGGACGGAAAAATGATCTGGTACGATCTGCAAACGCCGCGCGGCGAGGATTTCTGGGTCGGCGGCTATGACATCGCCACCGGACAACGGACGCGCTATCACCTGGAACGCAACCAGTGGTCGGTCCACTTCAACGTCTCGCGGGACGGCACGCTCTTTGCCGGCGACGGCGGCGACGAGGGGATGGTGGCCCACGCCCCGGACGGCAAATGGATTTACCTGTTCCGGCCCGAACTGGAGCGCCCGCGCGGCGGGGCGGCGGCGCCGGAGAGCGCGGGCCTGATCAAGCCCGGCGTCTTTCACGCCGAGCGTCTTGTCAACATGAAAAAACACGATTACAGCCTGGAGCCGAACGTCCATTTCACGCCCGACGGCAAATGGATTGTTTTCCAGTCCAACATGTTTGGGCCGGAGCACGTCTTCGCCGTCGAGGTGGCCAGGAATGAAAACTAAGTCCGCCGCGGCCGTTTTTTTGATGGGCGCCGTGGCCTGCCTGGGCGCCAGCGTTTCATTTGACGACGATTGGCGCTTTTTCAAGGGCGACGCCGAGGGCGCGGAAAGGCCCGAGCTGAGTGATGCCGGCTGGCAGGCGGTCAGGCTGCCGCACGACTGGAGCATTGCCGGGCCTTTCGACGAGCAGAATCCCGCCGGCGGGGCGGGCGGATTTCTCCCCTCCGGGGTGGGCTGGTATCGCAAGGAATTCACCCTGCCCAAGGAAGACGCCGGCCGCCAGGTGTGGATTGAATTCGACGGCGTGATGGCCAACAGCGATGTCTGGATCAACGGCCGCCCCCTGGGCCATCGGCCCTGCGGCTATGTGGCCTTCGCCTACGACATGACTCCGTTCCTGCGCTTTGGCGGCGGGCGCAACGTCCTGGCGGTGCGGGCGGATACCTCCGCGCAGCCCGCCTCGCGCTGGTACGCCGGGGCGGGGATTTATCGCCACGCGCGGTTGCTGGTTTTGAACCCCGTGCATTTGGATCCTTGGGGCACGTTCCTGAGCACGCCGGTGGTGACGCCGGAGCGGGCCAAAGTGCGGGCGAGCGTCTCCATTGTCAATCCGCCGGACTCCCCGCGCTCCGTTTCGCTGGAACTGGCCATTTCCGACCCCGCCGGCTATGTCGTCCAAAGAGCCAGGACCAGCCTGCCAGTGGCGCAATCGTCCTCCGAGGGGTTGACGGTGGAGGCGGTGGTGGACAAACCGAACCGCTGGGACATCGACAACCCGGCGCTCTATCAGGCGGTCCTGACGCTGCGGGAGGGCAATACCATACTTGACAGGCAGACCGTGCCCTTCGGCATCCGGGAATTTCACTTCAATCCGGCGACCGGCTTCTGGCTCAACGGCCGCAACTTCAAGCTCAAGGGCGTTTGCCTGCACGCCGACGGGAGTTGTTTTGGCGCCGCCGTGCCGCTGGGGGTTTGGGAGCGCCGCCTGCGCGCGCTGCGCGAGCTGGGCGTCAACGCCGTTCGCACGGCGCACAACCCGCCGGCGGCGGAGTTTCTCGACTTGTGCGACCGCCAGGGGATGCTGGTCATGGACGAGTTCTTCGATTGCTGGACGGTGGGCAAAAACAAGTTCGATTATCACCTTTACTTCACGAACTGGTCGAAGATCGACGCCCGCGACACGATCCGGCGCGACCGCAATCATCCCTGCATTATACTTTACAGCGTCGGCAACGAAATCCACGACACTCCGAAGGCCGCGCTGGCCTATGAAATTCTGGAGGGGTTGGTGGCCGTTTGCCACGAAAACGACCCGACGCGCCCCGTGACCCAGGCGCTTTTCCGGCCCAACGTCAGCGGGGATTACACCAACGGGCTGGCCGACCTGCTGGATGTCATCGGCACCAATTATCGCGACAGCGAGCTGCTCGCCGCCCGGCGGGCCAGGCCCTCGCGCAAGATCATCGGCACCGAGCAGCGCCAGGACCAGGCCACGTGGCTGGCCTGCCGGGACCATCCCGATCACGCCGGGCAATTCCTCTGGTCGGGCGTGGATTACCTCGGCGAATCGCGCCGCTGGCCCGTCATCGCGTCCGGGTCGGGCCTGCTCGACCGCTGCGGCCAGCCGCGGCCGGCGGCCTTCCAACGCCAATCGTGGTGGTCGGACAAGCCGATGGTCTTCATCGCCCGCCGCTTCCGGGCGGAGCCGGCGGAATCCGGCGACCCCGGCTTCGCCCCGCTGGATCGGCGTCAAGAAGTGTTTTCCGATTGGACCCCGCGTGACGGCCCGCCCGATGACGAAACGGTGGAGGTCTATAGCAATTGCGGCGACGTGGAACTGCTGCTCAACGGGCGTTCCCTCGGTTCGCGCCCGCTGCCGGCGGACGCCTCGCCGCGAACCTGGCAGGTTCCGTTCCAGCCCGGCGAATTGACCGCCATCGGCAAAAACAACGGGCGGATCGTGGCGCGGCAGACGCTGCGCACGGCGGGGGCGCCGGCTAAAATAGTTTTGACTTCCGACGAGAGACAATTGGCGGCCAGGTGGGACGATCTCGCGTGCGTCCGCGCCACGGTGACCGACGCGAAAGGCGTGCCGGTCCCCGGCGCCACCAACGCGATCACCTTTGCCCTTGACGGACCGGGAGTGATCGCGGCGGTGGACAGCGCGGACAATTCCAGCCACGAACCGTTTCAAAGCCAGGAGCGGCGGGCGTATCAGGGCGAATGCTTCGCCCTGGTCCAGGCCCTGCCCAACCGGGGAAGAATCCGGGTGAAGGCCTCGGCGGCGAATCTGAAAGGGGCCTCCGTCACGATTGCCGTGCCGGGTGAAAAATGAGGCCGGGCCTGGCAGTCTGGGTATGGCTCTGCCTGCTGCTGGCAGGCGCGCCGGGCCGGGCCGCGCCCATCGACCGCCACGCGCTGGTGACGCGGCACGCGCCCGTCCTCCGCCAATTTGACGCCTGGAACCCGTTCTCCCTCGGCAACGGCCAGTTTGCTTTCACCGCCGACGCGACGGGGTTGCAGACCTTCGCCGAGGCGTTCACCAACACCGTGCCGCTGGCGACGCTCTCCCAATGGGGCTGGCACAGCTTCCCGAATCCGAACGGCTGGAGCATCGATCAATATCACTTCAAGGAATTTGACGCGGATGGGCGCAAGGTGGGTTACGCGGACGCGCCCGGCAACCGACCCACGCCGGAAGCGGCCTGGCTGCGGGAGAACCCGCACCGCCTGGACCTGGGCCATGTTTGTTTCGTGTTGACAAAGGCCGACGGCTCCGCCGCGCGCACCAACGACCTGGCCGGTATCGGGCAGACGCTGGACATTTGGAACGGGATTCTCCTGAGCCGGTTCGAGCTGGAAGGCGAGCCGGTCGAGGTGAAAACGGTTTGCCATCCGGACCTGGACCTGGTGGCGGTGCGCGTGGTCTCGCCGCTGCTGAAAACGGGGCGCGTCAAAATCGCGCTGCGCTTTCCTTACGGAACGGGTTCGACCGTGACCGCCGATTGGAGCCGGCCCGAGGCGCACGAAACGGTTTGCCGGCCGTCGGGCGCCCAGGCGGCCGAATTCGACCGCCAACTGGATCAGGACTCCTACCATGCGGCCGCCCGCTGGAAGAACGGCAGACTGACGCGGACGGGGAAACATGAATTCGTGTTGACGCCTTCGCCCGGGGCGGGCGCGATGGAATTTGTCTGCGCGTTCACGCCCGGGCCGCTGCCGGGGCGGCTGCCCGATTTCGCCCGGACGCAACAGGCGGCGGCGCGGCATTGGCATGAATTCTGGCGCGGCGGCGGGGCGATCGACCTTTCGTTGAGCAAGGACCCGCGCTGGCAGGAATTGGAGCGGCGCATCGTGCTCTCCGAATACCTCACCGCCATCCAGTGCGACGGCGCCGTTCCGCCGCAGGAGACGGGGCTGACCTACAATAGTTGGGAAGGGAAATTCCACCTGGAGATGCACCTCTGGCACACGGCCCATTTTGCGCTTTGGGGACGGCTGCCGTTGCTGGAGAAGAGCCTGGGCTATTACCAATCCATCCTGCCCCGCGCGCAAAACACCGCCCGGCGCCAGGGTTACGCCGGCGCGCGCTGGCCCAAGATGACCGATCCCAGCGGCCGCGAGTCCCCTTCCCCGGTCGGCCCCTTTTTGATCTGGCAGCAGCCCCATCCCATTTTCTACGCCGAACTGTGTTACCGCCGCCATCCCGATCGGACCACGCTGGAGAAGTACCGCGAGATTGTCAATCAAACGGCTGAATTCATGGCGTCGTATCCCGTCTGGGAAACGAACCGCTGCGTGCTCGGGCCAGTCTTGCAGTGCGCGCAGGAAATTTTTCCCAAGGACCACACGCTCAATCCGACCTTCGAGCTGACCTATTGGCGGTGGGGGCTGGAGACGGCGCAACAATGGCGGCTGCGTTCGGGCCTGGAGCGCGAAACCAATTGGGACCGCGTCCTGCAACATCTGGCCGCGCTGGCCCTCGAGGGCGACAAATATCTCTTCGCCGAAACCGCCACCGGAACCTACACGGAGAAAAAATGGATCCGCGATCACCCGTCCGTCACCGCCGCGCTGGGATTGCTGCCGGGGCCGGGGATTGACCGCGAGACGATGCGGCGCACCTTTCACTGGATTTGGGACAACTGGGATTGGGCGCGGACTTGGGGATGGGATTACGGCATGTTGGCGATGTGCGCCGCCCGTTTGGGCGAGCCGGACAAGGCGGTGGACGCGCTCCTGCTCGACACGCCCAAAAACCACTACGCTCTGAACGGACACGTTTATCAGCGGCCGGGTTTGACCGTCTATCTGCCCGGCAACGGCAGCCTGCTCTACGCGGCGGCCATGATGGCCGCCGGCTGGGATTTCGGCCCCAGCCAATATGCGCCCGGATTTCCCATGAACGGGCAGTGGACCGTCCGCAGTGAAGGATTGCAACCCGCGCCATGAGCACGACAGTCAAAATAATTCTGTGCGCCGGCCTGCTGGCCGCGGCCGCCGCCGCGCGCGCCGCCACCGGAACCCTTCCCCTCGAAGGCGCCTGGCAGTTCGCCCTGGACCCGGGCGACGCCGGCCTCGCCGAATGCTGGTTCGACCGCGCTCTGCCGCACAGCATCCGCCTGCCCGGCATGCTGCAATCGCAGGGATACGGCGACGAAATCAGTATTGACACGCCGTGGGTGCTCTCGCTCTACGATCATCTCTGGTTTTTGCGGGACGATTACCGCGCCTGGACCAACGCGGGTGCGGTCAAGGTGCCGTTTCTGTGCCAGCCGCCGCGCCATTATTTGGGCGCCGCGTGGTACCGGCGCGACATTGAGATTCCGGCGGACTGGGGGGACCGCCGCGTGGCGCTTTTCCTGGAACGTCCGCATTGGGAGACGCGGGTCTGGCTGGACGGCGCGCCGCTCGGCTCGAACGTCTCGCTCTGCGCGCCGCATGAATACCAACTGGGCACGGCCCTCAAACCGGGCCGCCACAGCCTGGCCATTCGGGTGGATAACCGCCTGGTCCTGCTGTACCGGCCCGACGCCCACTCCGTTTCCGATTCGCTCGGCGGCGCGTGGAACGGCATCGCGGGCAAAATCCAACTGCGCTCGACCCCGACCGTCTGGCTCGACTCGGTGGATTTGTACCCGATTCCAAAGGAAACCAACAAGGTGCGGGTCGTTGCGCGCCTGGGCAACGTTTCCGGCCAGGCGGGAACGGGAGTGATCTCGGTGCCGGCGGCCCGGACGCAAATCCCCGTCGTTTGGGACGCGGCCGGTGGCCGGAGCGAATTCGAGTGCGCCTTGCCGCCGGGGCAAAGTTTTTGGTGGGATGAATTCAGCCCGAATCTTGGCAGCCTCGACTTCCAATTGTCCACCGGTGACGCCAAATCGGTTCGTTTTGGGTTGCGCACCGTGGGCACAGGCGGCGGCCACTTTTTCATCAATGGCCGCCAGACGGAATTTCGCGGCACGCACAACGGCGGCGATTTCCCGTTGACAGGGTATCCGCCGACCGACGTTGATTCATGGAAGCGCCTGATCCGCGTTTGCCAGAATTGGGGACTCAACCTCATGCGCTTTCATTCCTGGTGCCCGCCGGAAGCCGCCTTCGCGGCCGCCGATGAATTGGGTTTCTATCTCCAGCCCGAATGCGGGATGTGGAACGAAATCAGCCCGGGCACGGCGATGGAGAAAATGCTCTATGAGGAAACCGACCGGATGATCGCGGCCTACGGAAACCATCCGTCGTTTGTCCTTCTCTCGCCAAGCAACGAACCGAAAGGCCGCTGGAAACAGTCCCTTCCCAAATGGGTCGGGTATTGCCGCCGGCAAGACCCCCGGCGGCTCTACACGCCAGGCACCGGATGGTCTATTATTGACAGCCCCGGCCCGGTGGAGGGGGCCGATTACCTGGCGGTAAGCCGCATCGGCCCGAACCCGCTGCGGGGCAAATCGGCCTGGTTCGGCGGCGATTATGCGGAATCGCTCGCCGGGGTGAACGTGCCGGTGCTCTCGCATGAATTGGGGCAGTGGTGCGCGTACCCGGATTTCTCGGTCATCGCGAAATTCACCGGCGCGATGCGGCCGGGCAACTACGAGATTTTCCGCGATTCGCTGGCAGCGCACGGCTTGCTCGATCAAGACGCGCGGTTTGCCTGGGCCTCGGGGCGCTTTCAACTGGCCTGCTACAAGGAGGAGATCGAAGCCAACCTGCGCACGCCGGGCCTGGACGGCTTTGAACTGCTCGATCTGCACGATTACACCGGCCAGGGCACGGCTTTGGTCGGATTGCTGGACACCTTTTGGGAGGAAAAAAGTTACGCGACGCCGGACGAATTCCGCCATTTCTGCAACACGACCGTTCTGCTGGCCCGCTTGCGGCATCGGATCTTGACCACGGCGGACACGCTCGAGGCAGAGATCGAGGCCGCCCATTTTGGCGCCGCGCCGCTCCCCGGCGCCGCCGTGGCCTGGCAAATCGTCGGCGCGTCCAACCAGGTCCTCGCGGCAGGAACATTCCCCGCCGCCACGCTGCCCATCGGCAAGAACATCCCGCTGGGCCGGCTGAAGGTGGGGCTGGGGAACGTGGCCGCGCCGCAGGCCTGTGTCTTGCAGGTCAGTATCCAAGGCACGCCCTTCCGCAACGAATGGAACTTCTGGGTCTATCCCGCTTCCGCCCCGCCCGGCGCCCCGGCCAACGTGCTGGTGACCCGCTCCTGGGAGCAGGCGGCCCAACGGCTGGCGGCGGGCGGCCGGGTCCTGTTCCTGCCGCGCAACACGGACCTGGATTGGACGTGTCCGCCGCTGGACAGCGTGCCGGTCTTTTGGAACCGGCTGATGAACCCGGCCTGGGGCCGGATGCTCGGACTGTGGTGCGACACCAACCACCCCGCCCTGGCCGGGTTCCCGACCGCAGCCAATTGCGACTGGCAATGGGCGGAACTGCTGCGCGGCGTCCGCGCGGTCAACCTGGACCGGTTCCCGCGCTCCTTGCGCCCGATTGTGGCAGCGATCGACGATTGGAACCGGAACTGGAAACTGGCCCCCCTCTTCGAGTGCCACGTGGGGCCGGGCCGGCTGATGGTCTGTTCGTTCGACTTGACATCAAAACTGGAGAGCCGCCCGGCCGCCCGCCAGTTGCGGCGCTCGCTGCTCGATTACCTGGCCGGCCCGCGCTTCGAGCCGCCGTGCGCCGCGGCGGCGGCGGACGTTGAAAACATTCTTTTTGACACGACCATCATGCGCCGGCTCGGGGCCAGGGCCGAAGGCGAAGGCGACGGCCGCGCCGCCATCGACGGCGATCCAAACACGGCCTGGGTGCGCGGCGGGACCGGACGCGGCCAGAGCGGCACGAGCCATCCGCACGCCTTGACCGTCACCTTCCCGGCGCCCGCGCCGATCAACGGCCTTTGCCTGATGCCCCGCCAGAACGACCGCGATCACGCCGGGGACACCCGCGCCTACACCGTCGAGGTCAGCGACGACGGGCGGGAGTGGCGCGAGGTGGCGCGCGGGGAATTGGTCTCGACCTGGGCCCCGCAGCGCGTGCCGTTTGGGCAAACGGTCAGCGCCCGCCATTTGCGCTTCACCGCGTTGTCGGGTTTTGGCCGGGACGCCAGCACGGCGATCGCCGAACTGGCGGTGCTCTACGCGGGGCCAAAACTGCCGGAAACCGCGCCGGGCGACATCGAATTTCAACCCTCGCGCAGCACCTCGACCGACGTGGATGAGGGCCGCGCCCCAATCAAACCATGAAGACTTGCGTCATCCTCGTCACGCTGGCCGGCGCGGCGACCGCCTTGGGCGGCGGGGTCACGCTGACCGAAGACCCCTCCACGTACACGCTGGCCAACGGCGTGGTCACGGCCCGCGTCAACAAACGTTCCGCCGACCTCGTCTCGCTGCGCTACCAGGGGCTTGAATTGCTGGGCAACACATCGGGCCATCCGTATGGTTACTGGTCGCATTCGCCCGCCCGCCTGCGCGAGACCAACAGCGTGACGATCGATCCGGCGCAAAACGGCGGTGCGCGCGCCGAGGTGTCGGTCAAAGGTTATTACACAAACACGGGTTCCGGGTCCGGTTTTGGCGGCACGGCGGCGGACATCGAAATCCGCTACACGCTGGGGCGGGACGACTCGGGTGTTTACACGTATTCGATTTTCACGCATCCGACCAACTATCCCGGCACGGGGGTGGGCGAGGCGCGGTTCGGGGTCAAGCTCAACGCGGACGTGTTCGATTACCTTTCGATTGACAGTCGTAGGCAGCGCCTGATGCCCCGCCCGCAGGACTGGGACAACGGGACGGAGTTGAACCTGAAGGAAGCGCGCCGCCTGACGACGGGCCTCTATAAAGGCCAGGTCGAGCACAAATACGACTATTCGGCCATTCAGTTCGACATCCCGGCCTTCGGCTGGTCCAGCACCCGGCGCCAGGTCGGCTTGTGGTTCGTCAATCCGTCCCTCGAGTACCTCAGCGGCGGCGCGACGAAAGTCGAATTGACAGGGCACCTGGATGACAACGACGGGGCGGCGCCGACCTTGCTGAATTATTGGCGCGGCAGCCATTACGGCGGCAGCGTCTGTTCGGTGGCCGCGGGCGAGGCCTGGAGCAAGGTCATCGGGCCGTTTTTGATTTACTGCAATGCCGGCCCCGGCCCCGAGGCGATGTGGCGGGACGCGCTGGCGCGGGCGAAGACCGAGGCGGCGGCCTGGCCCTGCCCGTGGGTCGAGGGGGTCGATTATCCCAAAAAGGAGCAGCGCGGGACGGTGGGCGGACAACTCGTCTTGACAGACCCCCAGTTCCCCGGTTTGAAAATGTCCAACCTCCTGGTCGGTTTGGCCGCGCCCGATTACCCCGCGCGCGGCGGCCGCTTCGGCGGGGCGCGAACCGTCGATTGGCAACTGGACGCCAAGTATTACCAGTTTTGGACGCGCGGCCGGGCCGATGGCCGGTTTCAGATCGAGAATGTTCGGCCCGGCGTCTATACGCTGCACGCTATCGCCGACGGCGTGCTGGGGGAATTCAGCCGGTCAAACATCGTGGTGCGGGCGGGAGAGACGGCGCCGCTCGGCGCGTTGCGCTGGGAGCCGGTCCGTTGCGGGCGGCAACTCTGGGACATCGGCGTGCCCAATCGCTCCGCGGAGGAATTCCGGCACGGCGACCACTACTGGCAATGGGGCCTGTATTACGATTACACGAACGAGTTCCCGCATGATGTCAATTATATCGTCGGCCAGAGCGATTTTCACACGGATTGGAACTACGCCCAGGTGGGACGCCGCGGCCGGGGCACGGTCTGGTCGGTTCATTTCAAGCTGGCCGCCGCGCCGCGCGGGCGGGCGACCTTGCGCCTGGGCCTGGCCGCCGCCAGCGTGCGCGGGGGCATCCAGGTCAGCGTCAACCACCAGCCGGCCGGCGGCACCGGGCCACTCCCCGACACCGCCACCATCCGGCGCGACGGCATCCGGGGATATTGGACGGAGCGCGACGTGGCGTTCGACGCGGCCCTGCTGCAAGAGGGCGAGAACGTTCTGCAACTGGAAATCCCCGCCGGCGACCCCACCAGCGGGGTGGAGTACGATTACCTGCGGCTGGAGGCGGAGTGACCCGGATCGCGAGGACGATCAAGAACAATTCATTTCGGGTCTTGGCAATGGCGGGCATTGCTGCTTAAATCGGCCCCATCAGCCCGCGTTGTGCGGGGCAGACCGTCGGTGGCCGGGGAACTGGCTGGGCGCGTCTTTTGGCAATGAGCCTATGCAAGATCAATCGCGTTGCTTCTAAATTATGCAAAAGTATTCAGCCCAGGACATCCGCAACTTTGCCATCGTCGGCCATGCGTCGTGCGGCAAAACCATGTTGAGCGAGGCCATGCTCGCCTGCGCCGGCGTCATCGGGCGGATGGGCCGCATCCAGGACGGCTCGACCGTTTCCGATTACCACGTCAGCGAAAAACAGCGCCAGATTTCCGTCCAGGCCTCCCTCCTGCGCGCCGAATGGATGGGGAAAAAGTTCAATTTCCTCGACACCCCCGGCTACCTGGACTTCATCAGCGAGGCCCTCAGCGCCTTGCGCGTGGCCGACTTCGCCGTGGTGGTCGTCCATGCCCAGCATGGCATCGGCGTCGGCACCGAGCAGGTGTGGAAGTACGCCTCGGACTTTGGCATTCCAAAAATTCTGGTGGTCAACGCCATGGACAAGCTCAATTCGCATTTCGACGAGGTGCTGGCGGCGGCGCGGGAGCATTACGGGCCGGGGGTGTTTCCGATGAACCTGCCGATCAACCCCGGCCCCGGCTTCAACCAGGTGCTCGACGTGCTGCGCAACGAGGTGGTCACCTACGACCTGGCCGGCGGACACGGGAAGTTCACCGAAATCCCCGCCACCGGCGAGTGGGAAGCCAGGGTCAAACAGCTTCACTCCGAACTCATCGAGCACATCGCTGAATCGGACGACACGCTCTTGAACAAGTTTTTCGACCAGGGCGGCCTGACCGAAGAGGAGTTCCGCTCCGGCATCCACACCGCCGTGCAGAGCCAGCATTTCATCCCCTTGTTCTGCACGGCGGCGGAAACCAACGTCGGCGTCGCCCGGTTGATGGATTTCATCGCCAAGTACGGCTCCTCCCCGGCTGATCGCAAGCGCTATGCCGCCATCGACGCCGACGGCGCCGTGGCGGAAGTCCGCCTGACGGACCCCGAACCGGTGGCGTACATCTTCAAGACCATGGCCGAAACCCATTTTGGCGAGCTGTCCTTTTTCCGCGTTTATTCCGGCGCGCTCCGCTCGGGCATGGAACTCTTCAACGCCGACCGCCACACCACCGAGCGCATCGGGCAGATTTACCTCCTCAACGGCCGCGACCGCGCCACCACCGATGAATTGCCCGCCGGCGACATCGGCGCGGTTGTCAAGCTCAAAGACACCCACACCGGCAACACCCTCTGCGCCGCCTCGCGCCCGGTCAGATTGGCCAAGGTCCAGTACCCGGAGCCGACCATCCACGCCTCCTTGCAGGTCATGGTCAAGGGCGAGGAAGACAAGGTGGCGGCGGGCATGGCGGCGCTGCACGAGGAAGACCCGACCTTTCTCCACCAGGTCGATTCGGAATTGCACCAGACGATCATCTCGGCCCAGGGCGAGCTGCACCTGGAAGTCATTGTGGACCGCCTGCGCCGGCGCTTCAACGCCCACGTCGAGTTGGGCGAGCCGCGCGTGCCGTACCGGGAAACGATCAAGGCGCCGGGCGATTCCAAGTATCGGCACAAGAAACAAACCGGCGGGGCCGGCCAATTCGCCGAGGTCTGGATGAAAATCGAGCCGCTCCCGCGGGATTCGGGCGTCGAATTCACCGAATCGCTCGCCGGCCAGAACGTGGACCGCGTCTATGTGCCCTCCGTCGAGCAAGGGGTCGAGAACGCCTGCCGCGAAGGCATCCTGGCCGGCTACAAAGTCGTGGACGTGAAGATCGATTTTTACGACGGCAAGATGCACCCGGTCGATTCCAAGGACATCGCCTTCCAGATTGCCGGTTATTTTGCCTTCAAGGAATCCTTCCTCAAAGGCCGCCCCTGCCTGCTGGAGCCGATTTACCACATCGAAGTCCGCATCCCCGAAGATTGCCTGGGCAAAGTCATGGGCGACATCTCCAGCCGCCGGGGCCGGATTCTGGGCATCGACGCCGAGGGCAAATTCCAGGTCATCCGCGCCCAGGTGCCGGCCCGCGAACTCTACAAGTATTCCAGCGTCATCCGCTCCCTCACCGGGGGCCGCGGCCTGCACAGCGAGCGCCTGGACCATTACTCGGAAATGCCGCGCGAACTGGAGCAGAAGGTCATCGAGGAAGCCAAAAAGCGCAAGGCCGAAGCCCAGACAAAATAATGCCGGCGGCATGAAAATTCTTTTACACGCGCTTCTTGGTATTATTCTCGCCGGGCAGATGGCCCTGCCCGCCCAATCTTCGCCGCCGCAATCGCCGATGCCCCTGTGGCCCGACGGCGCTCCGGGCGCGCTGGGCGCCGGCTCCAACGACATCCCCACCCTCACGGCGTTCCTGCCGCCGGCGGATTCCGCGACCGGCGCGGCGATGGTGATTTGCCCCGGCGGCGGCTACGGCGCGCTGGCGCCGCACGAGGGCCGGGATTACGCCCGCTGGCTCAACGACCAGGGCATCGCCGGATTTGTGCTCAAATACCGCCTCGGCACCGCCGGCTACCGTCACCCGCGCATGTTGGAGGATGCCGCCCGCGCCGTGCGGACGGTCCGTTTCCGTGCCGCGGAGTGGAAGCTGGACACCAACCGCATCGGCATCATCGGCTCGTCCGCCGGAGGACATCTGGCGTCCACATTGTTGACACATTTTGACACGGGCCGGGCCGACGCGGCCGACCCGGTGGACCGGGTGAACTGCCGGCCGGACCTCGGGGTGCTGTGTTATCCGGTGATTTCGATGGGTGAAATCTCGCACCACGGCTCGCGCGACAATTTGCTCGGCACGAACGCCTCCCCGGAATTGATCCGGGAACTTTCCAACGAACTGCATGTCACCCCCCAAACCCCGCCGTGCTTCCTCTTCCACACCGACGAAGACAAAGCGGTGCCGGTGGAAAACAGCCTGATGTTTGCCGCGGCCCTGCGGCGCGCCGGCGTGCCCTTTGAGTTGCACATTTACCAAAAAGGCCCGCACGGCATCGGCCTGGGCAGCAAAACCTATGATCCGTCCAATTGGCATCCCTGGACCCATGATGCCCGCGTCTGGCTCAAGCAACAGGGATTTGGCAAATAACGGATGGGAAAAGAATGCTGGAAATGCGGCGGCGGTGCGCTACACTGCCCTTGATGAATTTCCGGACCCGTTTCTTTCCCGGCAATCGCGCCGGGCTTGGCACGGAATCCGCTGAATGGAGAACGTGATTATGATTCGTACTTTGGCGCTGACAGTGGTGGCGGGGAGCATGCTGGTTTCTTGCCAGTCGGACACTCCGTATCAACCCTCCACCAAACCCGAGAAGATCGAGTTTGAACACGCGCGACGGACGGTTTACCCCGACGACGTGCGCACCAACCTCGATCACTTTACCAACACGCTGGTGGCCTGGGTCGGCATCATCAAGAGTGCCGACGCCGTCGAGGAAGACCCGGACGGCAAAATCCACGCCGTCACGCTCCTTGAGCACCACTATTTCGATTGGCAAAAAGACAAGAAATTGGACGGCGTCCACTTGCTCGTTTCCCCCGCGGGCGAGGGCCGCTTTCGCTCCGACCTGCATTTGCGCAAAACGACCCAGGACGCCACCAGTTACGACGCGGAAAAGTACCTCGGCCGGGGCAAGCTGGCCGTCGTGTACGGCGTGCCGCAAGCGGTGGACCCGGATGGGACCGTTGTTTTGAAGTACCGTTATCTGCGCGTTTTCGGGCGCGGCCATTACAACACCAATGAACTGGAGTATGGCCGCCTGGGCCAGCCTTACCATCCCGCCGACTGTTGCGCCGAACCCCCGGATCACTCCCAGACGCCCTGACGGTCCGGGATTACTTTGCCATTTGAACTTCGCCCGCCGTTGGCCTATAACCAGCGCGTGTCCGACGCACCCAAAGACTCCCTTGACGCCTCCACCCGTTATTGCGCCGTCTTCGGACATCCCATTCGGCACTCGGCTTCCCCGGCCATGCAAAACGCCGCCCTGGCCGCCCTGCGCCTCAATTGGCGCTACCTCGCCTTCGACGTTCTCCCCGGCCAACTGCGCGCCGCCATCGACGGCGCCCGCGTCATGGGCTTCATCGGCCTGAACCTGACCGTGCCCCACAAACTCCTCGCGGCGGACATGGTGGACCTCCTGGACGACCAGGCCCGAACCTCGGGGGCCGTCAATACCATTGTCTTTGAGACGCGCGACGGCGCCGGCAACTGGGTCCCGCTGGCGGGCGTCCCAGCCGGGCAGGCAGCAGAAGTGCGCTGCCGCGGCTGCAATACGGACGCCGACGCGATTGTGCGCTCCCTCCAGGAGGATTTCGCCCGCGAAAGCTGGCGCGGCGCGTCGGTGCTCTTGCTGGGCGCGGGCGGCGCGGCGCGGACAGCGGCCTTGCGCCTGGCGCGCGAAGCCGTCGGCGCGCTTTTCCTTGTCAACCGCACCGCCGCGCGGGCGGCGGAGTTGGCGCGGGAAATTCGCCGGGAATATCCGGCCGTCGGCGTGGCAGAGGGGTATCCCGGCCATCCGGTCGATTTGGTCATCAACGCCACTTCCCTCGGCTTGAAGCCGGACGACCCGCTGCCCATCGACCTGGCATGGCTGAAATCGCACCGGCCGCAATTCGTCTATGACATGATTTATCGCCCCGCGGAAACGGGCCTGCTGCGCGCGGCCCGCGCCGCCGGGTGCCGCGCCGCCAACGGCGCCGGCATGCTCCTCTACCAGGGCGCGCGCGCCCTGGAACTGTGGACGGGCCGTCCCGCCCCGCTGGCCGTGATGCGCGAGGCGCTGCGCAAAAACCTTGAATCCTATGTTTGACCCGAAAATCTGGGCGCAGGTCCCGTTCCAGTTTTGGACGCTGTGCTTCTTTGTCTTTGGCGCCGTCGCGGGGAGCTTCCTGAACGTTTGCATCTGCCGCCTGCCCCGCGGCGAAAGCGTCGTGCGTCCCCCCTCCCATTGCCCGCATTGCGGCTATACCATCCCGTGGCATTTGAACATTCCCCTGGTGACGTGGTTGTGGCTGCGCGCCCGCTGCGCCCATTGCGGCCGCGAAATCTCCGTCCGCTACTTTCTGGTCGAGCTTCTGACCGCGACGGTGTTCGCCTCGTGCTGGCTGCGTTTCGGCCATGCCTCGGCCGGACTGGCGGCCGTCTATTGCCTGTTCATCGCCGGGTTGATTGCGGCGGCCTTCATTGATTTGGAACATTTCATCATCCCGGACGAAATCACCATCGGCGGCATGGTGGCGGGCGGCTTGCTGGCCCTCCTTGTGCCCGCGACCCATCTGCGCTTTCCCTTTCTCTTGCCGGCGCGAACACCGGTGGCGGGGATGCGCGAAAGCCTCTTGGGGATGGCCGTCGGCGCGGCGCTCATTTATGCGATTCTGCGCCTGGGCAAACTCCTCTTTGGCCGCTACAAACTTCACTTCGCCCCTCCCACCCGCCTTCTCTTCACCGAAACGACGCTGCACCTGCCCGGCCAGGACATCCCCTACGAGGAACTGTTCTATCGCCCCAACGACACGATCCAATTGGAGGCCGAGCAGGTCGAATTGATCGATCGTTGCTACCGCAAGGTCGAAATCCGGCTCCAACCCAGGCAATTGCGCATCGGCCAGGACGCCTTTGAACCGGAGAAAGTGCCGCACATGGAAGCGGTGGCCGACCACATTGTGCTGCCGCGCGAAGCGATGGGATTGGGGGACGTGAAATTCATGGCGGCCATCGGGGCGTTTTTGGGCTGGCCGGCGGTGGTGTATTCGCTGGCCCTCAGTTCGATCATCGGCTCGCTCGTCGGCGTGGCCCTGATCCTCTTGCGCAAGCGCGATTGGTCCGCCCGTTTGCAGTACGGCCCCTTCATCGCCCTGGCGGCGGTGATCTGGATCTTCGGCGGCTACAAGTGGATTCGAGGTCTATTCTAGCCCCTCAGGGCCGCGCCCGGTCCAGGAGTTCTTCGGCGTGGCGGCGGGCCGCTTCGGTGTGGCCGCCGAGCATGCGGGTCAGTTCGTCAACTCGCTCCGCGCCATCCAGGGGCGTGATTTCGGAAATCGTGCGCCCGGCTTCAGTGCGCTTGGTCACCACAAAATGCGAGCGGGCGCCGGCCGCGATGGCCGGCAAATGCGTGATGCAAATCACCTGCCGACGCCGCGCGATCTCCGCCATTTTTCCCCCAACCGCAACGGCCGTTTCGCCCCCGACGTTGGCGTCGATTTCATCGAAAACCAGCAGCGGAATTTCGTCTTCCGCGGCCAAAACGGTTTTCAACGCCAGCATGACCCGCGACATTTCCCCGGATGAAGCGATGGCGCGCAAGGGCCGCGCCGGCTCGCCGGCGTTGGGGGCGAACTGAAATTCGATTTCGTCCAGGCCGGCGGACGTGAACGTTTCGCCGGCGCGCTGCGTAATCTCAAAATGGCTCCGCTGAAAACCCAGGCCCCGCAGTTGTTGCATGGCGGCCCTGGCCAATTTGGGAATCGCCTGGCGTCGTTGCGCGGAGAGTTCCTGCCCGGAACGCAGCAGTTCCTGGCGCCGTTTTTCCAGTTCCCCGTTGAGGCGGGCCAGTTCGGCGTCCCGGCCTTCCAGTTGGCGCAATTTGGTTTGCGCCCCGGCGCCAAACGCGATCACTTCGGCCAGCGTCGCGCCGTATTTGCGCCGGAGGGCCTGGAGCAGATTGACCCGCTCTTCCAACTGCCGCAAGCGCGCCGGATCGACCTCGACGGTGTCGGCGTAACGGCGCAAGGCGGATTGCAACTCGGCCCAGGCGGCGGCGGCCTGTTCGTGGGCGGCCAGCAAGGGGGCGGCGCCGGGGTCGAGGCGTTGCAGCGCTTGCAGGGTGCGGCCCAATTCGCCGGCCTGGCGCAGGAGCGAATCGTCCTGCTCGGCCAGAAGAGTGAGCGCGGCCTGGCACAATTCGAGCAAGCGGGCGGCGTTGCTGGCCCGCGCGAAATCCTGTCCGACCCGCTCCTCCTCCTCCGGTTGCAACTTCGCGGCGGAAATCTCGTCTGCCTGGAAGCGCAACAGGTCCAGTTGTTGCGCGTAAGCGCGTTCATCGACGATGAGGGCGGCCTTCTGCGCCTCCAACTCGTGCGTTTGGCGGAAAAGCGCGGCGAACTTCTCGCGCGCCGGCTGGAGGCCGGCGAACGCGTCCAGGATGCTCAACTGCCGCGCGGGGTGGAGCAGGGATTGATGCTCGTGCGGGCCGTGCATATCGACCAGTTCCAGCCCGATGGCGGCGAGGACCTGGAGGGTGGTGGGCGAACCGTTGACGAACTGGCGGTTGGCGCCGGCGGCGGTAAAGACGCGCTTGAGAATCAATTGATTTTCCGCGCACGGCTCCAGGCCGTTTTGTTCAAGCAGTTTTTCCACCACGCCGCGTCCCGGCTCGAGTTCAAAGACCGCCTCGACCGAGCAACTGTCGCATCCGGCGCGCAGCAGGGTGCGGTCGGCCCGTTCGCCCAGCAGGAGGTTGAGGGCGCCGATGATGATGGATTTGCCCGCGCCTGTTTCGCCGGTGATGACGTTGAACCCGGCCTGGAGAGACAGCGTGAGATCGGAAACCAGGGCCAGATTCTTAATGCGCAACGTGCTCAACATGGCGGCAGGCCAAACTTTAAGAGTCCAGCCTCGAAGTTCAAACCTTAAAAGCGCCCCTGCGCCGCCAAGCACCGCGGTTGCGTGACTAAAGACCAATCGTCGCAAGAAAAACTCTAGGCGTTACGATCAGGACGCCCCGGAATCCCTTGAGGGTGAGCAGGTCTTTGTCTCCCGTGACAATCGCTTGGGCTTGGCCGCCAACAGCGCACCGGAGCACAGGAAGGTCTTTCAAATCGCGCAACTCGGCAGGAGGTTGAAGGTCCGCCGGCTGAACGACCGTGGACAGCACCCGCTGTTTGGCCATCACTTCCGCCACCGTCCACCCACGAACGCGCAGGCGCGGCTCCAGATGCGAACGGGACAAAACTTCCTCTAATTCAGCCAGCAATTCCTCACTCGTGAGCAGGTGAAAGCTCCGCCGCAACGCCGCGTCAAGAAAAGTGGCCGGGGGTCCGGGCCAGATCAAACCAGACACCAGCACATTGGTGTCAGCGACTATTCTCACGTGGGGCGCGGCGCTCGGCGCGCACTTCATTTACGACGGCCTGGATTTCGTCCATCGTCATCGGTTCGTCAGGGTGCGCCCGCATCTGTTCCACCATCTCGCGGAAGTCCCGCATCGGCTTGTCGAGCTCGACCTCCCGCTCAACCAACTGCGTCAGCTTTCGCGGATCAAGCAGACCCTTGGCCTTGGCCTCGGCAGCCACAGCGTCCGGCAAATCCAGTTGGATCATGATGCTCATATCGCTTCATTGGCCGGGCGATTCAGGAGCCAATCGACTCAACGACCCATTCACTCGGATCTGTATCCGACTGCTGTCGCTCGTGCCGCTGAAACTAAACACCTGTGGCGACCCAAAGTCAATCCGCGACCCGTAGGATGAAAGCGTGGCCCTTATTCACCGTGTCACCGGGCGGTTGAAAACCGGTCACTTGCGGGCACTTCAAAACCGGCCACTCCAAGGTGCTTTATTCATATCAGATTTCTTGATGCAAGCAATGGATTATCTCCTCCGCGACAGCGGGACTGACAGCGCCAACGGCAGTTGGCTCCGGCGATTTATTAGGCGGCTGGCTCATAAATCATCATCTGACCGATTGATAAACCAAATAATGCCACGAATCACCGCGACAAAACCAAGCGGAATCAGCGGAAAAAACCATCGCAAATTCGGGTAATATCGTTTCAGGACAATCATGGCGACAAGACTGATGCCAATGAAAATAACCTCGAGCCAGATCAGATTCCGCGAAGTAAAACCCAAACGAACGTTTTCCAGCGCCTCATCTGGGAACATAATCACAACAGCAAATCCGAGAAACATCCAGCCATACCACGGCGTCATGCGCGAACCCAAATTGATCGATAACGCCATCATATTCTGTTGTGCTCGAAGTCGCCTAATCAACTAAACCTTGCCTTGCGGGCAGTGTGACCGATTCGTAGCGAAAGTCGAGTGCTTTCCATAATCGTCAGCAGCGGAGTAAAACGAGCCGGGGCCGAGCTGGGAGTCTTAGCTCGCGGCCCCGGCGGTCGAAGGTTCGTTTGACTTCCGCTGCTTCTTGTTTTCCTGGCTCACCACCGGCGCCTCTTTGACACGATAACTTTTCCCGGTAATGGCGATGACCTGGGCGTGATGCAGGAACCGGTCGAGGATGGCTGCTGCCGGGCCTCAGTCCTTGACCGTGAATTTGGAGCGGGAGGCGCGCATGCGCTCGGCCTCGATGATCGCTTCCATCCGGCGCACGTCCTCGGCGATGGTCGTGCTGATGATCAGATACCTAAAATGCCGCCATTGCGCGATTTCGTGGCGGGCCACCCCCAGCCGCTTCTCCAGTTGCGCCGGGGGATCGGTGCCGCGCCCGCGCAAGCGCGCCTCCAATTGCGCCACGCTGGCCGGCGTCAGGAAGACCGTGACCAGCGCGTGCCGCAGCTCGGCGTCGGCCGCCGCGCGCGAGCAGATGGTGGCGGCGCCCTGCACGTCGATGTTGAGCAGCACGTCCTTGCCGCCGCGCAGCAGGTCGAGCAGCCCGGCTTTGGGCGTGCCGTAGCTGCGGTCATGCACGCGGGCGTGTTCCAGGAACGCTCCCGACTCGACGCGCCTGGAAAATTCCCTGTCGTCCAGGAAAAAATAGTCCCGTCCGTCGATTTCCCCGGGGCGCGGCGGGCGCGTGGTGCAGGTGATGGCGCGGGTCATCTCCGGGTGCGCGGCCAGCAGGTGCTGGCAGAGGGTGGTTTTGCCGCCGCCGGAGGGCGCGGAGAGCACGATCAGCAACGGGGTCGCCCCGCCGGCCTGGGGTTGGGGCGGTGGCGCGCTCATTCGACGTTCTGGACTTGTTCGCGGAATTTTTCCAACTCGGCCTTGAGCAACACGACTTCGCGCGAAATGACGCTGTCGTTGGCCTTCGAGCCGAGGGTGTTGATTTCGCGGTTGATTTCCTGCGCCAGAAAATCCAGCGTCCGCCCGATCGGCTCGCCGGATTTGACGCAGTCGTCAAACTGTTGGAAGTGGCTTTGCAGCCGGGTCAGCTCCTCGGAGATGTCCGAGCGGTCGGCGAAATAAAAAATCTCCTTGACAAGCCGCTCATCGTCCAGGCCCGGCGCTTCCAGGCCGGCGGCCTTGATGCGGGTCAATAATTGTTCGCGGTAGCGCTCGGCCACTTTGGGCGCCAGGCCCTGCACGCGCGACACCCCGGCGCGCATCACGGCCATGCGCGCCTTCAAATCCCTGGCCAGAAAGGCCCCTTCGCGCTCCCGCATCTTCAGCAGGACGTCCAGCGCGGCGTCCAGGGCCTTTTTCGTCGCCGGCCAAAGCGCCTCCGCCTCGGCGATCTCCTCCTCCGGCTCCAGCACGCCGGGGGCGCGGGCCAGCATGTCGAGTGTGACGGGGTCGGACAGACGGAGGGACTTGGCCAGGGCGCGAAGTTCTTTGGCGTAGCTCCTGGCCAGCGGCACGTCCAGGCGCATGTGGCCGGCGGCGCCCTTGGCGGCGTGGACGGACAGCCGCACCAACAGCCGTCCGCGCGCCACCCGCCGGTTAATCTCGTCGCGGATTTGCGCTTCGAGCACTTCGAGATCGCGGGGCAAATTGACGGCGATTTCGGTCTGTTTGCGGTTGACGGAACTGACCTCCACCGTGACTTTGAAGCCGCGTTGCGAGCACTCGCCGCGTCCGTATCCGGTCATTGATTTCATCGTTGGCCTCCGATTTACGCGCAAGGGGCGCGGATTTGCAATGTCATTCGCGCGTTTGTAGAATGGCCGCCGCTTTTATTATGACGCCGCTTCTCCTGCATGACCTTCACCGGGCCGCCGGGGCCGCCTTTGTCGAGGTCAACGGCCTCGAGGCGGCCGCCCATTATGGCGATTGGCTGGCCGAATACGAAGCCCTCCGCCAGGCGGCGGCGGTGCTCGACTTGAGCTTTCGCGGGCGCTTGTGCGTGGTGGGGGCCGACGCCCAAAAATTTCTCAACGGCCAGGTGACCAACAACGTGAAGGACTTGAAGCCGGGCGCCGGCTGCTACGCCGCGCTGGTTTCCGCCAAGGGCAGAATGGAAAGCGATCTTAACATTTACCGGCTGGAAAACGAGATGCTGCTCGATTTCGAGCCGGGCCTGTCCGCCCGCGTGACGCAACGGCTGGAGAAATTCATCATCGCCGAGGACGCGCAAGTGATCGATGTCGCGCCGGACTACGGGCTTTTGAGCGTGCAAGGTCCGAAGGCGGCGGCGGTGCTCGCCCGTTGGGCGCCGGGCCTGGCCGTGCCGCAAGAGGCGATGGCCGCGGCGAAATTGGCCGGCGCCGTCGCGGGCGAAATATACGTGACCAACCAGGCAAGGGCCGGCCAGCCGGGTTTCGATCTCTTTGTTCCCGCCGCCGCCATGAAGGAGACGGCCGCGCAATTGCTGGCGCGCGGCGGGCGTTGGTGCGGTTGGGCGGCGCTGGAGACGGCCCGCGTCGAGGCGGGCCTGCCCCGTTTCGGCGTGGACATGGACGAGACCAACCTGGCGCCGGAAGCGCTGGACGCGCGCGCCATCAGTTATTCCAAGGGGTGCTACATCGGCCAGGAAGTCATCGCGCGCATCCGCACATACGGCCAGGTGGCCAGGGCGTTGCGCGGCTTGCGCTTGGGCGGGGAGGCAAAGGAATTGCCGGCCAGAGGCGCGAAACTTTTTGCCGGGGACAAGGAAGTGGGCCATATCACCAGCGCGGTCCGCTCGCCTCGACTCAACGCGGTGATTGCCCTGGGCTACGTCCGGCGCGAAGCCAGCCATGCGGGCGCGGCCTTATTCGCGCAAACTCCCGGCGGAAGAATCCCGGCGCAAATCGTGGACCTGCCCTTCAATCCCTTGCCGTGAGAATTCATTTGAACAGGGCAACAGAGTTCTTTTCTTCAGGTTTCTCTGTGGGCTGAACGCTCATGGGAGGACTGTAATGGCGCACAGAATCGCCCATCAATAGGAAATCACCTGTAGCCTGTCAATCCTCTGAAAGTGCTGAATGTTGGCTGTGACAACGGCCAATTTATGATGCAAGGCTGTCGCTGCAATCCAGAGGTCGTTATCGCCCATGGTTTGGCCGACGGCGCGCAGTTGCCGCGAGAGTTGACCCGCAAGCCAAGCGATCTCGCGGTCAACGGACAGGATGCTGTAGCGGCGCAGACAAAGCCAGCAGTCCTGCTCCTGGCCTGCGTTGAATCCCTCCGCAAACTCGCCCGCGCTTATGACACTGATATACAGGGGCGCATTTGGGTGTTGGGTTAGAAACGAATGAACGGCGCCAGGCCGGTTGCGTCTGATTTCCCGCTCGTAGTCAATCAGAAATGTCGTGTCGAAAAGCATCAACGCTCAACCCCAATGCGACGGGCTGCGGGATGGATTGGATTGCGCTTCGGACAGGCGATCGAGGGCGTCTTCGGTCAGAAGTGACGAACCGGCGCGCTGTTTGAAATCTACCAGCAGGTCGCGAGCCAGCGAGGGTTTCAAGGGAAATTCAGCGCGGCGAACCACATCCGAGAAAGTCTCGTGTGGACTTAGTCTGGCCGATTCGAGCTTTTTCACGGCGTCTGATTCCAATTCGATGGTCACGATTGACATGTAGAAAACATGCCTGATTTGCGCCAGATATTCAAGTCTCGATTCTTGCCCCGCCCTGTTCACTGCCCTTCCAACCTCGAATTGCCTTGTCAACGTTGCGCCGGCTCCCCAGAATTTCACGATGAAAGTTGAATTCTACGGACATGTTCGGCAATACAACAACATCAAGGCCGAAATCGACGCCAATCTCCAGCAAGTCATCCAAAGCGGCCAGTTTGTTCTCGGCCCCATGCTCAAGCGGTTTGAAGGCGAGTTTGCCGCCTACTGCGGCGCCAAACACGCCATCGGGGTCGGCAACGGCACCGACGCCATTTGGCTGGCGCTGATGGCCCTGGGCATCGGTCCGGGCGACGAATGCATCACTCACCCCAACACCTTCTTCGCCACCGCCGAAGCCATCTGGATCGCCGGGGCGGGGGCCGTGCTGGTCGATTGCGACCCCAAAACCAAGTGCATTGATCCGGCGAAAATCCGGGCGGCCATCTCGCCCAGGACCAAGGCCATCATCCCCGTGCATCTTTACGGCCAATGCGCCGACATGACGGCAATCCGCAAAATCGCCGACCAACACAAACTGTTCGTCATCGAGGACAACGCCCAGGCCATCGGCGCGCGGGGCGACGGCTTCACGATCGGCGAGTTGAGCGACGCCACCGCCACCAGTTTCATCATTCAAAAGAACCTCGGCACCTTCGGCGACGGCGGCGCGCTGGTGACGAACAACTCCGACATCGACGCGCGCGTGCGCCAACTGCGCAACCACGGTTCCAACGCCCGCAACGTTCACAGTTTCGGATTCAACAGCCGGCTGGACGACCTCCACGCCGCCATCCTGAGCGCGAAGCTCAAACACATTGACCCATGGAACGACCGGCGCCGGCAGAACGCGGCGCGCTACACCGCCGGATTGAAAGGGGCCAGACATTTCACGCTGCCTTACGAGGTTCCCGGCGCCCGGCACGTTTTTCATCTTTACGTCATCGAAACCAGGAACCCGTCCAAACGGGACGGCTTCCTGAAATTCCTGAATGACTCCGGGGTGGACGCCAAGACCCACTATTCCATCGCCATTCACCAGCAGGCCGGCTTTCCGTGGGGCAAGGCGGCGCGCACGGTTGGCTCGCTGGCCAACGCGGAGGCCAACGCCGCCGCCTGCATTTCGCTGCCCATGTTCCCGGAATTGACGGAGAACGAGGTCGATTACGTCATCGCCAAGGCGCTGCAATGGGACCAGGCGCAGACCTCTTGATTTGCCATGAACCGCTACAAAGTCATCGTCGTCGGCATGGGCAAACGCGGGCTGCATCACGCCACCGCCTTTCACGCCAACAGCCGCTTCCAGGTGGCCGGGATTTGCGACATCGACAAAGCCCGCCTGGACGCCGCCGCGCCGAAATTGGGGCAGCCGGAAATCAGCACGGACGCGCGCGCCCTGGCCCGCAGCGTCAAGCCGGACATTTTTTGCTTTTGCACGCTGCCCCATCTGCGCTCGGACCTGATCCGGGCCGGCATTGAATCCGGCGCGAAACTGATCGCCTTCGAGAAACCGGTCGCGCTGACCAGCGCGGAGGGATTCAAGATCAAGCAGATGCTCGAGGCCGCGAAAGTTAAAGCGGTCGTGAGCCATCAGCATCGTTATGGGGAACATTACCGGAAGGTGCATGACCTCATCACCAGCGGCGCGCTGGGGCGGCTGAACACGGTTTATGGGACGGCCACCGGCTGGATGATGCACATGCTGAGCCATCTGGTTGATTACGCGCTCTGGTATAATCCCGGCGGCCAGGCGCAATGGGTCATGGCGCAAGCCGGCGGGCGGGGCAAGCTGGCCGATTCCCATCCGTCGCCCGATTACATCGCCGGATTTATTCATTTTTCCAACGGGGTGCATGGGATCATTGAGTGCGGGGCGGGCGCGCCCGACGTGCCCGAAGTTCCTTATTGGTGGCGCAAGTGCCGCATCGGCGCGCAAGGCGCCGAAGGGTTTGCCGAGGTCATGACCGGCGGCGGCTGGCGGGCGGTGACCAAAGGCGGCGCTTTCAGCGGGGCAGGGTCGATGAACTACGACCTGGACATGCCGCCCTACGTCCAGGAAATGGCCGATTGGCTGGATGACGACAAGAAAATCCATGCCTGCAATTTTGGGACGGCCTGGCAGGGGTTTGAAATCATGATGGCGCTGTGCCGCTCGGCCATCGAGGGCGGACAAATTGCGTTGCCGCTGACTTCCGGCATGGATGAAATCGCGGCCTTCAAAGAGAAGTTGCCGCAGCGCAAAGTCCTCTTTTCCATGCCCGAAAACGCCAAGGAATATCCGGGCTAAACCCGGCGCCCGCCACCGTGGAAGCGATCATCCGTCCCAATCACGAGAGCGCGGCGCTTTTGGTCGCGCGCCTCATCGCCAAGGAATTGAGAGCGCAGCCCTCGCTGGTGCTGGGCCTGGCGACGGGCCGCACCATGGAATCGGTTTACGACGTGCTGGCGCGGATGCGCCGCGAGGAGCGCTTGGATTTTTCCCTTTGCCGGACCTTCAATCTGGATGAATACGTCGGCCTGGCCCCCGCGGACCCGCACTCCTACCGCTATTACATGAACGAGCACCTCTTCCGCCGCGTCAACATCGACCCGCGCAACACCCATCTGCCCAACGGCCTGGCGGCGGACCTGGACGCCGAATGCCATCAATACGAAGAAGAGATCAGGCGCTGCGACGGGATCGACCTGCAATTGCTGGGCATCGGCAAGGACGGGCACATCGGTTTCAACGAGCCGTTGTCCGCCTTGCGCTCGCGGACGCGGGTCAAGGCGCTGACTCCCGCCACCGTCGAGCAAAACGCCGGGTTTTTTGGCGGCGCCGCCAACGTGCCGCGGCGGGCGATCACGATGGGCGTGGGAACGATCCTGGAATGCCGGCGCTGCCTGCTTCTGGCCACCGGCGAAAGCAAGGCCGGCGTCATCGCCCAGGCAGTGGAAGGCCCGATCACCTCGATGATTTCCGCCACGGCCCTGCAACTGCACGCCCGCTGCACGGTGGTCGTGGACGAAGCGGCGGCAGGCAAATTGCAGGCGGCCGATTATTACCGCTGGATTTTCGCCAACGAACCCGAATGGGAGGAATTCCGGTAAATTCCGCCTCGCGGCCCGCTTGAAAATCGGATCAGAAACCCGCGCCAACCCGGTTTTTCGGATTAGAATGGCAGACGCGCGCGTTAAATATAATCATTGAAGCTAATTTTAATTTGACCGGCAGGGGATGGACTGGGTAAAGATTTGAGGAGAAATGAAATCCATTGCTGTTCCGCGACGGGTGGCCGCCGCTCTGGTCTGCTGGCTCCTGCCCGTATTTCTCAACCCGGTTTATGCGCAAGGCGCCGGAACGATCGAGGAGCGCGTCGCCCGATTGGAGGCAGCCAGCCGCCAGGCTCCGGTCATCAACGCGGGCGATAACGCCTGGGTGCTGGCCAGCGCCGCGCTGGTGCTGATGATGACGGCGCCGGGTTTGATTCTCTTCTACGGCGGGTTGGTGCGGCGCAAGAACGTCCTGGGCACGATGATGCAAAGCCTCATCTTGATGGCGCTGGTTTCGGCGTTGTGGATGGTGTACGGCTACAGCATGGCCTTCGGGGAAGGGAACCCGTTTTTCGGAAATCCCTTTCAGTATTTCATGCTCAAAGGCGTGGGGGCCGCGCCAAATCCGGCCTATGCGCCGACGGTCCCGCAAGAGAGCTTCATGCTCTTTCAAATGATGTTCGCCATCATCACGCCGGCGCTCATCAGCGGCGCGATTGCCGAGCGGATGAAGTTCAAGGCTTACGTCCTGTTCATGACGCTGTGGGTGACGTTCATTTATTTCCCGTTGTGCCACATGGTTTGGGGCCAGGGCGGTTTGTTTAATTGGAGCCTGGGCGGCCGGTATCCCGTGCTCGATTTCGCCGGCGGCACGGTGGTGCATGTCAGCTCGGGCGTCTCGGCGCTGGTCTGCGCGCTGGTGCTCGGAAAGCGGATCGGTTTCCCGGCCGAGCCGATGCCCCCGCACAACGTCGTCTTGAGCCTGATCGGCACGGGCCTTTTGTGGGTGGGCTGGTTTGGGTTCAACGCCGGCAGCGCGGTCAACGCCGGCGCTCTGGCCAGCAGCGCGTTTGCGGCGACGCATTTCTCGGCGGCCGCGGCCGCGCTGGGATGGGGCGTGACCGAATGGCGCCTCAAGGGCAGGCCCAGCGTTCTGGGGGTCGCCTCCGGGATGGTCGCGGGCCTGGCCACGATCACGCCCGCCTCCGGTTTTGTGACGATCCCGGCGGCGTTCTTAATCGGGTTGACAGGCGGGGTGTTTTGCTACATGGCGGTCAGCAAGCTCAAACACGCGTTGCGCTACGACGACTCGCTCGATGTCTTCGGCGTGCATGCGGTTGGCAGTGCGACGGGCCTGCTGATGACGGGGATATTCGCCAGCGCGGACGTCAACGCGGCCATCGGGAACACCTTCACCGCCGGCGGCAAGGTGATCTCGCTGGCCGGAAGCCCGGCGCAATTGGGCAATCAATTCCGCGGGCTGATCTTCACGGTGGTTCTCGCCGCCGCGGGAACGTATGTGATCCTCAAGGTGGTCGGCGCGCTGGCCGGCCTGCGTGTGACGCCGGAGGAGGAGGATTCGGGACTGGACCTGACGCAGCACGGCGAGAGCGCGTACAACGATTAACACTGGAATGTCATGAAGAAAATTGAAGCCATCGTCAAACCGTTCAAATTGAACGATGTCAAGGAAGCGTTGAACGAAATCGGGTTGCGGGGAATGACCGTCTCGGAAGTCAAGGGATTTGGCCGGCAGAAAGGCCACACGGAAATCTACCGGGGCAGCGAGTACACGATTGATTTTCTTCCCAAGATGAAAATCGAAATCATCCTCCCGGACGCGTCGGTCAAGGCCGCGACGGACGCGATCCAGCGGGCGGCTCTGACGGGAAAGATCGGCGATGGAAAGATTTTCGTGCTTCCCGTTGACAACGCCATCCGCATTCGCACGCAGGAGGAAGGGGAGAGCGCGGTTTAAGAGCGGGGCGAAAGAGGGTGGGGTGGCCAACGGGCCTCGAACCCGCAATACGCAACCCAGCCTCGGCACTCTTCATTGTGCCGGCACTTCGGAAATCATCCGGCGGCCTGGGTTTTTTGTTCGATTGCCGCGGCGATGGTGTTGACATTCCGCAGGATTACTTTGGCCGCCTCCGCATCAGAAATCTTCAGCCCGTAATTCTTGTCCAGGGCCACGACCAGTTGCAGCGCGTCCACCGAATCCAGCCCGAGTCCGCCCGGGCCGAACATCGAAATGTCGTCGGCGATCTCTTCGGCGGTGGTTTGAAGCATGAGGTTTTCAACCAGCAAGCGTTTGATGTGCAGTTTTAGTTCCGGGTTGTTCATTAGAATATGCCGCCGTCAATTTTGAGTGTGGAGCCTGTGATGTAGCCAGCTTCGCCGCAAGCCAAAAAACGGACGGCGGCCGCCACTTCGCCTGGTTGGCCGAACCGTCTCATGGGAATCCTCTCGATGGCCCGTTTACGTTCCATCTCGTCCATCGCCAGCGTGGCGGTATCCACGTAACCCGGGCAGACGGCGTTAACCGTGATGCCAATTCGGGCAACTTCCTTGGCCAGTGATCGGGTCAGCGCCAGCACTCCAGCCTTGGCGGCAGCGTAGTTTGCCTGGCCGGCGGGCGCCAGCAACGCGCTGAGCGAGGCGATATTGATGATGCGGCCATGGCGCTGGCCAATCATCGTGGGAAGAACGGCCTGACAGCCGTGAAAGACTCCCTCCAAATTAAGGGCGAGAATTTTTTGCCACGAGTCCAAAGACATGGTGGCCAGCAAGGCATCCTGGTGATCGCCGGCATTGTTGACCAGCACATCCAGTCGCTGATGGCGGGCGAGAATCTCTGCCACGGCCGCCTTCCATGAGTCAGGCCGGGTGACATCCAACGCAATCGTGCGGCAGCGATCCGGACTTTCCCCGGCAAGTTTTTCGGCCTGATCAAGGCGCGCGTGAATGCCCAGCCAGATTTGATTTTCCGGGGATTCCTGGAGGAACGACCGTGCAATGGCTTGCCCAATGCCGCCATTGGCGCCGGTGACTAAAATGACGCGCGGATTCATAAGGCAAGGCTGCCTGTTTTCGCCGGCAACGACAAATCGGAAATCGTTTGGGCAACACTCTGGAATCGAATACCGATTGCCTGTTGGTTTGCGCCCACCAAGCTGACATTGGCGGCCCTGAATTTTCCGCGGGCGATCAAATCGCAAGCGGCCACGCATTGCCAGGCCGCCGCAGCCATCAAGCCTTCGCCCAATACCAATTTTGGACTGATGCGCGGTCCTCTCCAATCAGCCCAGGCGTTGGCTTCAGCCGCATCGGCACGCGGACTCTCATTGAGGCCGTCACACAAGATTTCAGCCTGGTTTTCAGGCGGCATCTGCGCCCGCATTTTTATTGCGGCCAGCTTGCGGTTCACAAGCGCGGTGTAAGGATGCGCGTCGGTGATCAATTCAAGCTCAACCCCCGGCGACCATTCTGGATTCAGACTCAAGCAGAGCGCTCCCGCGCCGCCGCTGATGACGGCGCGGTGATCAAAATGCCAGAGGGCGTCGGCCAGCAGCCAGTTGATTTCCTCCGCGCCCAGGACGAGGCAGGCATCCACCCGCCCCTCCAGCAACCAGTCAATCCCCAAGGCCAGTCCTTGCGAATAGGAGGAAGGGTCTCCGGCCAGCGTGCAAACCAACGGTGTCTTTTCCAACAGGGCTGCCACATGGCTTGCCGGCGCGGCAAAAACCGTCTCGGGAAACAAGAGGGGACTGGCGGTGGCCGCGTCCTGCAGCGCCTCCTGGAAAAAACGGAAGGAAAATTGCACGCAGCCGGACTGCAGGCAGACAATAATTCCGATTCGGCAATGAACCTCATTGCCCTGCTGAACTGACTTTACGGCCTCCAGCGCCGCCGCGGCCGCGTAATGGGTGATGGGACTGGTGCGCCGCAAACGGGGATGGGCCAGAAATGAAGGCCGGACTGCGGGATTGGGAACGGGTCGCATTCGCAATGGCTTTTGCCATCCGGGACGCGTCAGCGGCTGGGTCGGCAGAGGCTCGTTTTTTGCCAAGGCATCGCGCAGAGCTTCCACAGTCCAACCTGCCGGGCTGACGCTGCCCAAGCCGCATACGAATACCCGGTTCATGACCACCTCCGCATAATCAAGGTGGCATTGACGCCGCCGAAGCCAAACGAGTTTGAAAGCACCACTTTGACCGGAGCCTCTTCCGGCCGGGCGACAATCCGAAAAGAACAGGCCGGATCGGGGGTCTCGAATGCCATTTCCGGCGGCAGCCATTGTTCGCGCAAACACATCAGGCAAACCACGGCCTCCACCGAACCCGCGCCACCCAGCAGATGTCCGATGCCGGCTTTCGTGGAGCTGACTGGCAGTCTGCCTGCACGGTTGCCTGCCCAGCGGCTGATGGCTTTGGCCTCGGCCTGGTCATTCAAAGGCGTTCCCGTTCCGTGTGCGTTGATGTAGTCAACTTCTTGGGCCGTGATTTGCGCGCTCGCGCAGGCCAGTTGCATCGCCTGGCAAGCCGCGCCTCCGTCCGGGTGCGGTTGTGTCAGATGGTGGCGATCCATGCTGGTGCCGTAGCCAATGATTTCTCCCAGAATCCCGGCGCCGCGCTTCCGGGCCGATTCATAGGTTTCGAGTGCAAATACAGCGGCGCCTTCGCCAAGGGCCAATCCGTCTCGATGCGCGTCAAAAGGCCGGCAACTCGTTGGCGACATGACTTGCAATGAGTCAAAGCCGGCGAATCCCATTTGGCTGAGGGCATCGTAACCGCCGGTCAATACACGGTCGGTTTGTCCATGCCGGATCAGTTCCCATGCTTGGCCAAGGGCGTTGGTTCCGGAAGCGCAGGCATTGGATACGATGGTGACCGGCCCGGCAAAACCAAGCCAGTCCGCCACCATGGTGGCCTGAGTCTGGGCCTGATAATGCAAAGCCCGCGTTGGCTGCATTTTTTGCCGGCAGGGCCTATCGACCGCTTGGCGGAAATAATCTTCCCCGAGCGTTATGCCGCCGGCAGTGGTGCCCAAAACCACGGGCAAATTATCGGAAGATTCCCAACCGGACCGCTGCCAGGCTTCCTGAGCCGCCAGCAGCAACAGGAGGCCGGCCCGATCCAACCGTTGTTGTTGCCGTTTGGTCAAGTGCATCGGCGGCAGCAGTGACGGCAAATCCACTTCCGCCGCGGTTTTAACCCGCTGGCGGCTGACATCGAAGAGGGTGACGGGACGGAATCCCGTTTTCCCGGAGCGGAACGCCGCGGCATTCTGTTTCCATCCCAGTCCCAGCGACGTGACAATTCCGGCGCCGGTGATCACCACGCGGGGCGGAGGGGATGGGAATGGCTTTCTTGGAAACAGCATAGTCGTTCAGAAATTACGCCGGCAAGGTTTGCGCGAGCCGGTAAACGCCTTGCCGGAAACCGAGGTTCATCGGGTAAAACAAATTCTTCCAGGAAGTGGTTCCCCACAGACGTTTGAAAATGGAGGGAATGGAATAGACCTCCTTGAACACACGAAAATACCCCTCCGCCAGTTGGTCGGCGTTCAGGGTCTTGGGTTTGAAAACCACATGGTTGGCATCGTAAAGCGACCAGTCGCGGGTCAGAATCCGATCTTCCTGGACCAGCCGTTTGTGCAGCCGTGTGCCGGGATAAGGCGTGAGAATGGAAAAGTAGGTCACTTCGATTTTTGCCTCCAAGACAAATTCAAGCGTGCGGTCGAAAACCCCCTCGTCATCGGTGTCAAAACCAAACACGAATGAGCCGTCAATGCCGATGCCGTGGTCGTGGATTTTTTGAACGATCTCGGAATACTGATTCGGGCGGTTCACGCGCTTGCCCATCGCGGCAATGGTTTCCGGGGAGAGTGATTCGAAGCCCATGAAGAGTCCCTTGCACCCGCTTTGCCGGCAAAGTCTCAGGATTTCCGGATCGCTGGCAATGTTGACCGAGGCTTGGCCAAACCAATTGAGCTTCAAATCGGCGATGCGGATCAAAAACTCCCGGGCGTAGGCGCGGTTGCTGATGATGTTGTCATCAATGAAAAACACGCAGTTTTTGAGCGAGAAAGCGCCCCGATTGAAAGGAGTCAGCCCCCGCAGTTCCGCCAGGACTTCCTCCTGCGGCCGGTTGCGATATGTGCCGCCAAAGGCGCTGGTCACGGCGCAAAATTCGCAGTCAATTGGGCAACCCCGGGTGGTTTCGACAAAATGAACCGGCAGATATTTTTTGTTTTCGTATAGCTTCCAGTTGGGCTGCGGCAGCCCCGCCAGCGCAGGCAGGCCGTCCCGATGAAAGTAGAGGGGCTTGAGCCGCTGGAGATCGAAATCCCGCAGCAATTCCGGCCACAGCCCTTCGGCTTCCCCCACTACCACACTATCGCAGTGAGCCTGGGCCTCTGCGGGCAGGCAGGAGACGTGCATCCCGCCCATCACCACCTTGATGCCGCGCCGCCGGAAATGATCGGCAATTTCATAGGCGCGCTGGACGGTGGTGGTCATCGCGGTGATGCCCACCAGATCGGCCTCCTCGTTCAGGCCCAACCGCTCGACCTTTTCGTCCACAATCGTGATCTGCCAGCCGGGTGCCGTCAGCGCCGCCACTTTCAGCAGGCCGAGGCACGGCATGCGAAAAAAGAATTTGTCGCCCATCAGGCTTTTCTTTGAGAGCGGGGAGATGAGCAACAATTTCTTCATGGCATTACTTTCCATTTCCGTTCACGCCCCGCGGCCAGAGGCGTTGAAGGGTTGAAAAATAGCTCCATAACGGGCCGACGGCGCCCTTTTTGCGCAACCGCTCGATCAGGCTTGTGTAGGCAGGCGCCGGGTCGCCCACAATCCAGTTGGGTGCCAGCCGGGCAAATTCCGTGAGCCGGGCAAAGACCCCGTCAACCGAAAGACCGGGCGCGAGATAATACGTGGGGCGGAGCAAATCGCTGTCCCGGCCGATGCAGCCTTCGGCCAAAGCCTGCTGACTCAGGGGCGTGCCCGGATATATCCGCATCCCCACCACCGCCATTATCACCGCGTTCTTGATCCGCAAGGACGCTTCGAACCCAAGCCGCAGGGTTTCCATGGTTTCGCCGGGGCCGCCGCTGATGAGGAAATGGCAGAAATCAATGTTTTCCCGGTTGGCCAGCTCGCTGGAATGCAGGATGTCGTCGAAGATGAACCCCTTTTGATAAGCCGCCAGAACCTCATTGCAGAAACTGTCCGAACCAAACTCAATGTGCGCCAGCCCGGCCCGCTTCATCAGCTTCATCAACTCCGGCGTCAGTCCTTGCGGGCGCAGAAAACAGCCCCAGGCCAGCTTCGCGTTGCGGCGCAGAACGGCCTCGCAGATTTCCGTGACGTGCTGTTTGGAAGAGTTGAAGACAGAATCCACAATGAAAGCATAGCGGGCGCCCAGCCTCTGCAGTTGCTCGAACTCGCCGGCCACGGCTTCAGCGCAGTGATGGCGGTGATGTTTGCCTTCAATGACCGGATAGGTGCAATAACAACAGTGGCAGGCGCATCCGCGCTGCGTCTGAAGGTTGAGCATTCCGCTCGCGCGCAGGTAGTATTCCGCGATGGAGGCCGGGCGGTCGGCTTCTTCCAACGTTGGCCCGCCCGGGCTGCCGGCCCGCGGGTTGAGGACAACATTCCCGTTTTCACGGTAAACCAGGCCGGGGACGCCGGAAAAGCTGTGTCCGTTGTTCAGGGCGGCGAGCAGGGAAACAAAACCCGCCTCGCCTTCGCCATAGATGCCATAATCCGCTCCGGACATTTCCAGCAACTGTCGGGGAAAAATGCTGAACCCGCTGCCGCCCACCACCACCGGGCACTTGATTTTCCGCCGCAGGGTTTGACCCAGCCAGGAGAGGTTGTCAAAAAAGGTTTCCCGTTTGCGGATGATGACATCGTCAATGTTGCGGACGGAAATGCCGACGACATCGGGTTGGTAACGGGCTAAAACAGCCTCGAGGCTTTCCCCGCCGGCCAGACTGTCGGCCCAGAGGGTGCGGTGGCCGGCCCGGCGCAGGGCGGAGTTCAAATAGGCCAGCCCCAGCGGAAACACCGGGTCGGGCGTGGTGCAGCGATTGTTGCTGATCAGGAGAACATTGCCGCCCATGAGAATCCTGCCTCCACCATCGCGCGGACAAACACTCGCCGGCCGAAAAGTTCTCTGGCGCCACAGGCCGCCTGTTCATGAAAGGCGGTTTGGTCTGCCCCGGAGGCGGTCAAATCCATCGCTGTTGGGAAATAACCCATGCGCGCCAATGGTAGCCAGCGAAGCGTCCGCGTTGCAAGCGCAACGGGCATTTCTCTTGGGTTTTCCCCGGTCGTCCGTTAGGCTGATGTTGTGGATCGGCTTGAAAATCACGTCGCCGTTATTCCTTGTTTGAACGAGGCGCAAACCATCGCTTTATTGGTTCACTCGGTTCGCCGCCACATCCCCAACGTGGTGGTCGTGGACGACGGTTCAAGAGACAACACCGCCAAACTGGCGACCGAGGCCGGCGCCTGGGTTGTTTCCCATCCCCAAAATTTGGGGAAGGGCGCGGCCGTGACAACGGGTTTGACCACGGCGATGCGGACAGGATTCGACCGGGCCTTGCTCATGGACGGCGACGGACAGCACCAACCTGGCGACATTCCCGCGTTTGTCCAGAAGGCGGAAGCGACCCAGGCTGCCTTGGTGATCGGCAACCGCATGCATGAGGCCCTGTCCATTCCCTGGTTGCGCCGGCGGGTCAACCGTTGGATGAGCCGGCAAATTTCGCGCCGGGCCGGAAAATATTTGCCCGACACCCAGTGCGGCTTCCGTCTTGTGGATTTGAGAATCTGGGCGGCGTTGCCCTGCCACGCCCGTCGTTTCGAAATTGAATCGGAGATGCTGATCACCTTTCTTGACGCCGGTTGCCGTGTTGAGTTTGTTCCGATCCAGGTCATTGGCCGGGCCGCGCACAGTCACATAAATCCGTTGACCGATACGTGGCGATGGTGCAAGTGGTGGCGCAGTCTGCCCGCCGGCAGAAGGATTTTGGATTCATTTTCTTCTCGCCGCGGCCTGGAGAGCAACAGTTTCAAATTGCATGAACCCCATCCCCGGCAGATCCAATCCAGCGAGTAGTTGCTCCCGTCGTATGCGGACCTGGGGCATCAAGCTGATCTGGCTGGTGCTGGCCGGCATTTTGCTTGGTTGTTGTTACAAGGAGGCTGTCCCCAGACTTTATCGCCCCGAAACCAAAGCCGGATTCTGGCTGGGCACCGTTCATGGCTTTTTGATGCCCGTGGCGCTGCCCAATCTGCTGGCGGGAGAGGACGTGCCGATCTTTGCCGCCAATAACACGGGCCGCAATTACAAGCTCGGTTATATCGCGGGCATCAATCTTTGCGGCTTGATTTTCTTTGGCATGGCCTTCCGTCCCAAAAAGGAGGAGAATCCCGCGCCGAATGGATCATCACCTCAATATATCCAGCCTCGGAAAACTTCGATCACGTCCACCCGGCCGCCCGCCCAGTAATGATTGCGCGGAAATTGAAAAGTCTGTTCCGCGCGGCGATAAATCAACTGTGTTGGCTGGCCAGGCTGATTGGGATCATAAGCGGCAAAGAGGATCTCCGTTTCAGTTTCCTGATGGCCAAACAACACGACCCCATGATTGATCGTCAACCGGGGAAAGCGCACCAGGTGGACAATGGGAATGGCTCTCCGGCCAAAAGATTCGAGCAACTGCCCCGAGACGTTTTTTTGATTCCGCCGCGAAATCGGAAAGACCATCCGCCAATGGCTGCGCAATGCGTAGGACTGCCACGCCCCCCCGCACTCCGCTTTGACCAGCGTTTCCTCAGCCCGGCTGAAGGCGCGCAAGCCATCGTAGCCCGGGAAGACGATCTTGTCTGGTTCCCTGCTGGGTTGCCGGGGGCTGCGGCTAACCACTTGCCGGATGAGCCGGCGATACGAATCCGCCGCGACCGGAGGTTGATGGCCCTCAAACCGGGCGTGGTAAAAGAACTGGCGCGCGCTTCGAACCATGACGAAACAACGATGGGCGAATTGCGGCGGGGGATTATTCTTCAGCGTCGTCATGGAACCGGTGGCCGAATCGAGCCGGTATTCCCAGACCAGTTCGTTGGCGAACGAAAAAGTGTCCCGTTCAAAATCAAACTGTCGCGCTGGCTCGGCGGGCGGTAAAAACATGCTTGCGCCGCAAGGTAGCCTTGCGATACGAAACTGTAAATGCTTTACGAGCGCTGGCGGCAGATCGTCCGGGAACGAAGCGGGCAATGCGCCTTGCGTGACCTTTCTTCGGACCGTCAGTGGACTTTTGCCGAAATAGCGCGGCTTGTGGAAGGCACGCCCGCAGCCTCCCGGAAGGTAATTTTTCCCCGCGGCCACGACGCCGGGTTCGTATTTGCCGTCTTGCAGGCGTGGCGTTCCAATTCCGTCGTCTGTCCCATGGAGGCCGACCAAACAACCGCGCAAGTGATGGGCCTGCCACCGGCACACTGCCTCCATCTCAAAACCACCTCCGCCACGACGGGCGCTCCCCGCTTCGTCGCCTTTACGCCGGAACAACTGGCGGCGGACGCGGAAAATATCGTGTCCACAATGGGATTGCGTCCGGATTGGCCCAACGTGGCTGCCATCTCCCTGGCGCATTCTTACGGCTTCTCCAATCTGGTTTTGCCGCTCCTGTTGCATGGCATTCCACTGTTTATCGCGCCATCGCCTTTGCCGGAAATCTTTCGCCAAGCGATAAAACGCGCGATAGTTTCGGATCTGACCCTGCCAGCCGTGCCGGCCTTGTGGCGGGCCTGGCATGCCGCCGGGGTCATCCCGGCCCAGGTTCGCCTGGCCATATCTGCGGGAGCTCCCTTGCCGCTGGCGTTGGAAACGCATGTTTTTTCCGCCACTGGAATCAAGATCCATAATTTTTACGGCTCTTCCGAATGCGGCGGCATCGCCTATGATGCAACTCCGGTTCCCCGCACGGAGGAAAGCTGCACCGGGAAGCCGATGCGAAATGTTGATTTGCAGATTGGAGACGCCGGCTGCCTTGAAGTGCGCGGCAAGGCGGTTGGAGAAACTTACTGGCCAACGCCGTCCAGTGTTTTGAAGGCGGGCTGTTTTCAGACAAGTGACCTGGCCGAGATCATCAACGGCGAGGTTTATCTTCGTGGCCGGCTCGCCGACCAGATCAATGTGGCTGGCCGGAAGGTATCCCCTGCCGCCATCGAACGAGCGTTGCTGGAGCACGACCAGGTTGCCGACTGCCTGGCCTTCGGCGTGCCCAGTGCCGATGCGGACCGCGCTGAAGTAATCGTGGCCTGCATCGTGGCAAAGTCACCTCTCACAGGAGAAGAGTTGAAGCAATTTTTGTTGAGAAAAATTCCGGCCTGGCAAATTCCGCGCGAATGGTGGTTTGTGGATTCGCTGGACTGCAACCACCTCGGCAAAATTTCCCGCGCGCAATGGCGGCAGGATTTTCTCAAACGGAAGGAATCGGTCAGTTCCCATTCTGATCAGAAAGGCATTCTGCCGTGAATTGTTTATTTAGGCTCGGAACCGCCCAAGGTCAGCCCGGCGGTCAATACTAAACGGTCCCGGACGTGGATTTGCGCCCGGGCCTGAACCAAGCCGGCCAGCCGGCCAACGATAAGGGCTTGGACCCTCATCGTTTCGCCCGGACACAATGTCCCAAGGATTTTCACCGCGCTCAAGGCAGCCAGTTTCAATTTTCCCAAGGGGGGGATGGACGGATCGCTCTGGGCGACGATTCCCGCGAGTTGTGCCGCGGCTTCAACAAGGAGAACACCAGGGAAAATCGGATCGCCGGGAAAGTGCCCTCGAAGAAACGGTTCGTCGCCGCGCACCCGGTATTCGCCAACGCCTTCCTTGCCGGGCGTCAGGCTGATCAGCCGGTCAATAAAACGGAACTCCGGGCCGTGAGGCAACGTCTGCAACGCGGTTTCGAGCATGTCGGCAGGAGGGTTCATTGCCGGAGCGGTTCTACGACGGTGAAATTCGTATCGAACTTGGATTCAAACAGGCTCGCCTTGAGAGGCGGGTTAATGATCCCGTTGGTAAACTCGTTGCGCATGATTGAGCCATCACTGAATCTTAATTCGGTCGAAGCGGGCGAAAAATCGTTGGTGTGAACCGTGACTGAGATTTCACTCATGAACTTGCGGGCGGCCTGGCTCCTGGGCTGCAGGTTCACCTGAACAATGGCGTTGGTCTGGATGACCGACAGCAACCGGAAGTGTGAATCCAACTCCGCCCGGTTGCGCGGGAAACTGGCGTCCAACAAGGCCAGCGCATCGCGCCAGGGGCCGGATTGATTGCCGTTGAGCGGATATTTTTCCACCCGCTTGAGCCTCGGATAAATGATGAATAATTGGTCCGGCTGCCGCAGCGCAATGGTCTGCGCCGGTTGTCCCAATTCCCAACGGAACCGGTTCGGCATGGCCACCCAGACTTTGCCGGTGGAAACCAGCGGTTGCGAAAGTGTTTTCAGAGCGCGGGTCTCGACAACATCCGCCGACCAGGTGAGGAGGTTCGTCTGGGCGGCAATCCACTGGTCTAAAAGCTTGTCGGATTGGGCTCCTGCGGTCATGGCAACCAAGCTGAACGCGAGGCAAAACCAGGCAACTGGGAAACTGGGTTGAGGTTTCATGGGGTCGGTCGAACACCGGAAGAATTCCCTGCGGACGGCTCCGGCCAGATGGGAACAAAATGAAACCATTGGTCGGCATGTTGTTGAATTCCCGGTTCAAATGCACGCATGATTTCCTGCGTGAGCTTGCCGCGCCCCTCTCGATTGCCCAACGACTGGCGGTCGTATTCAAATTCGGCCAGCAGACGGGCTTCATATCCCTGGTTGGTCCGCACGATGGTCACGCCCACGAGGGCGCAACCGGTTGCCCGGGCGACTTCCGATACCGCCAACGAGGCTTGAAAGGGCCGCCCAAACAGCGTGACCGTTACCGACTTAACGCTCGGCGGCCGGTCAATCAACAGCGCGACGGTGGCGCCGTCCTGCAATCGCTTGAGTATCTCCACAAAGGCAAACGGTTCGTCGCCCACCACAATGGTCTCGATTCCCCAGCGCGCTCGCGACTGGCGGCGCATTTCAGTGAATCCTTGGCCGGGTTCGGCTTGCGTGACGGTGATGAGCTTGACTCCGCGTTGCACCAGCAGCGGTCCCCCAATTTCCCAGTTGCCCAAATGCGGAGTAATCAGCAGCACGCCGCGCCCGCGCTGCCGGGCCTTTTCATAGATGGCCCAGTCGGAATCTTTTGTGAGCCATGTGTTCACTCCGATGCCGCCTTCATAACGCCACAGGTCCTTCATCTTGATGGCGAACTGACGGAAAAGCTGGTGAGCCGCCTTTTCCGCCGCCCTCTGATTGTAATTCAACACGGGGAGCAGATTGTGAATCACGACCTCCCTCCTTCGGGTGTGAAGGCGGTAATAAATCTCCGCCACCCACAAGCAAGTTTGCTCCAGCGCTGCGCCGGGCAAAATCCTCACGACCCTCAAACCCAACCGCCACACTGCGGCCGAATAAAATCTTGAGGGAGCAGCCGGATGGCTCGTGGAGTCTGGTTGCTTTTTCCTTTGCAGACAACTCCACCATGCCGGAAGCAGACCGACGGCAATCAACATATTGGCGGCGATACCGGCCGCACAGACCTTGCCCAAGCTGGCCATGCCCGCGTTGCCTGACCACGCCAAAGACCCAAACCCGGCAATCGCCGTTCCGCCGCACAGCAGCAGGGCGCGTCCAATGGAACGACGAACCGCTCCGAGGTCGCCGCCGTGCCGCCGCAAAGCCAGTTGCATGAAAATGCTGTAGTCCACACCCGTGCCCAATACCAGGGGCACAGCCATCAGGTTGAGCAGATTCCACGACCAGCCTGCCAAAGACATCGTGACCAGCAGGCAAAGACTGCTCAACAGCAAGACCCCCAGCCCCAGCAGCACTTCCGCCAGCCGGCGAAAAGTCAGCCACAACGAACCCAGGACCAGCGCAATCATCGGTGTCACCACCAGCCACAAACGGCTCTGCACACGCTCAAGTGTGACGCCTCCCAGCAATCCCCAACTGGACAGCAAAACATTTTTCTCCTCCAACTGCCTGGAAAGTTCAGCCAGCGCGCCCGCGGAGGCTCCATGGCTTGCCGGATAGACCAAACCCATGACAAACCACTCATTGCCGGAACGGGCGACAAATCTTTTTAACAACCACCGGCTCATGTCGTTTGTCGGCCAAAACACCTCCCGGCAACCGCCCGCCCGCGTCCATGTTTGCAGCAACTCATCGGTTAGGAACAGCGCGTTGGTTTCGAAGCCTTCCCGCACGGCGGCGGCGCGCAACGCCGGACCTTGGACTCCGAGAGCGGCGGCGGCGGCACGGTTGGCCTGCTGATATTCCACCCGCGGCCACATCACTGTCGGCAGCAAATACCCGCTGATGGTCCGGTTTGAAACCGCCCGCTGCAAAAGGCCCTCGGTCCGCGAAAGGATTTCAAACACTTCCCGCTCCTGATGGCCGGAAATGATCACCCAAAGCGGATCCTGGGGAATGCCGATGGCCGCCGTCATTTCCTCCAATGCGGCTTCGGCTTCGCTGTGCTGCGGCTTAAGCGCGTTGGCCGATCTGTCCAGCGGAGGAAGATGAAACGATAAAGCCAGGCTGGCACAAGCCGCCAGAACGAGGGTGACGATCACCGCCCGGCGGCTGTAGGAATGATCGGCATGGCTGCCTGCCACAAGGGTGTTTTCACGGGGCGGCATCAGATAAGACCACCAGGGCTGACGAGGCTGATTTGCGCCGGACTTCCAGCGCGCCGGAAAAAGCGGCGGCAGATAAACCAGCACCATGACCAAAGCGGCCAGCGCAACGCCGATGGCCACCAGCGTGCCCAGTTGGGCCAGTCCCGGCAGCCCGCCTAAATTCAGAACCAGAAAGGCGCTGATGGTGGTGATGGCAGCCCAAAGAATGCTGGGGGAGATGGCGCGCCGGATCTCCGAAATGCTCAGTTGCGGGTGGGACAACGCTTCCTGATAATGGACCACGGCATAGTCCACCGCCAACCCCAGCAGCACGGCGGCAAACCCCAGGCTGATGACGCTGATCGTTCCCAAAATGAGGCTTCCCACCGCCACGGTCGCAATCAGAATCACAGCCAGCAACGCCAACAGCCACAGCATGGGCAGCCAGCGCCGATGCATGAGCCAGAACAGCGCCGCAATGATCAGCGCCGTGCCAGTGACGGAACCGCTTAAATCGCGCCGCATGCTTCCGGATATTTCCGTCACAAATGCCGGCCGCCCTGTATAACGCACGGCCACACCCGCCCAATCGGTCTGATTTGACCTGACATCCGCGACCGTTTTCCGGAGCGCTTGCAGCCAGGCCGAGTTGGCGGTGTAAGTGGTCAGGTCAGGCCGCGCCGCCACATACAAAACGCGAAGTGTGCCATCCGCCGAGGCAAACATTCTTTGTCCTTGTTCAGCCGAAGCTCCGCTGAAATTTGTCAGCACGGGCACACTCATCAAATTGTAGGGATCAAATGACCGCACGGCGATGTCCATCGGAGAGAGCGATGTGGCGAGGACTTCCCGGGTTTCGGCCAGCACGGAGTGAAGGCGGCCGGCGGACAACCGATTGGTCAGCTCGCCAAAAATCAAGGGAGGCTGGTTGAACCACAGATAGCCCACAATTTCCGCCGCCTGCGACGCATTTTCCATCCACGGCGGCTGCCAGGAGACGGCGGCGACCAGATTGGATTCCCCGCGCAGACGGGTTGCCAGAACTTCAGCCAGACGTTCAGCCCTGTCGGCATCCGCGGCCCGCAGCGTGATGATCAGTTCGCGCGCGTTGGCGAAGTGCTGTTGATAAATTTTCAAACCCCGCACCGCCGCCTCATCCGGCGGCAACAAGTCAAGGACCTCCGTGTCAATTCGAAGCCGGCTCAAACCGAATGCCAATGGCACGAACAACAACAGCCACCCCAAGCGGTTCCACCGGCCTTTCATGGCTCGAGGTACCCTTCCAGGGTTTCGCCTGATTTGGTGTTTTCCAACTTCCAGCCGCCGTCCGGCTTCCGGGAAAAATGCAAATCGTCCGGCAGGGATTCGCCAGCCAAAGCCGCGCGCAGGCAGAGCCAGAGAAAGCGGGGCGGAGGATTGCCTTTTCCGGCAAAACTCATTTGCCTGGGTGGAAACTCAACGAGCCAATGGGTTGAGCTGGTTTGCGCCAGCACGAGCGGAATCGGCGTTTTGACAAACTCAACCGAGCATCGCCCGTCCGGATGACTGGCCACAACCACTTCGCCGCCAAGTTCCGGATAATTGCGGCCCGGACGCCAAAGGGCCTGTCCTTGCTGCACGTGCCAACCCGGACCGGAAGCGGTGAACAACGAATCGTTTGCCGCCGTCCGACAACCGGTCGAAAGAGAACTGCCTGCCAGCAGCGACAGCCCAACCCCAAAGCACAACCATCGGTGTTCGCATGAACCCATAAACTGCGCTCATTGTTGGGGCGGCATCCCGATTGTCAAAACTTTCATTTTGCCCTTGTTGAACGCGCATCGGGGTCATGAGCGTAACGGTGGGGGTTGGACATTGGCTGTCCCAGTCCAAAAGAACTGGGAGGATTCGGGAGATCGCCGGGATCCTTGGGTTCACATCAGCCCCGCCAAAAAAACACCCCGCCGTAATGCCGTGTATCAACAGTTCCGTTGAACAAACTTAGGACAGGGAGAGCCGAATCGATCGCTTTCGACTTCCAATCAAGGTTTGTCGGCCACAACCGACGTTAAGGCTCTTTATGGACTAATTTCCGGTTCAAGGATCAGGTTGATAATCACGAACATGGCAGGGTAAAGGCTTCAAAAAATCACAATCCGCTTCGGGCCGTGAAACTCAATCAGATGCACCGCCACGGCGAGCTGAATGATTCCTTTGGCCCTGCGTTTGCCCCAAGTGTCGTAAACTCCCGCCACGAAATCGCCGAAGGTCAACGGCTTTCTCCCGGGACGGGCTTTCATTTGCGAGATTGGCTCAACTTTCATTATACGATTATATTCTGCATCCCTGTAAGCAGGAGGCTTGCCATCCCCAGAATTGAGACGACCCTTTTGCGCCCGGAACCGCGATTGCTGATTTCCGTTGACGGCCTTCGGGTTGGCCTTAACATGCCAGCATGGCAAGCTTGCCGTTCAAGTCCTTGTTCTGCGAGAGATTTGGATGCCCGCCCGAAGATTACGAGGAGCGGGCTTTCCGCAAGTTTCTGTTCTGGCACGCCCGTTTTCTCGCGCCTGTGGTCCGAACCCTCAAGCCGGACTTCTTCGCTGATGATTTCGAATTCATTCGCTACCTGGGTAATGCTGTGGACGTGCGCCAAGCCAAAGTGGACGCGCTGGATTTCAGGGACTTGGACCGCAAACACTGGCGATTGCTGCACACCGGCCTGAGAATCCGTGTTTCCCACCGGAAAGCAAGACGGCTCGCCTTCCAACTTTTAGGCAAACCGGACTGGACTGACGCCTCCGGGTTGGTCAATTCCACGCACAATACAGATTAGAGAGGGGTGGGGTGGCCAACGGGACTCGAACCCGCAACAACAAGCTCCACAAGCTTGGACTCTACCATTGAGCTATAGCCACCGTCCGCCGTTAAGGTAATTTCCGCCGGGCGGAACGTCAAGTTTCCTCTCGCCGCCTCCCGCCATGGTCCGCGGTCCGCGGCCCGCGGAAAATCTTCAACTTGACGCCGTCAGAAGTTCCGCCACCACATTCTTCAACTGCGCCGGCTCATAGGGCTTGCCCAAAAAACGATGCACCCTGGCCGGGTGCGTCGAAGTCATCGAGAAGTCCACCGTCCCGCTCAAAATGACGGTTTTGAGCCTGGGATGGATTCGGTGTGAAGAGATGATCAACTCCAGCCCGTTCATCCCTTCCATGTCATAATCCGTCACCAGGACTTCCGGCTTCGGGTCCGCCTTTTGCAGCGCCTGCAAAACGGCCTTCGGATCGCAAAAATACCGCACTTGATAGCCGGCCGACTCGAGCACCCTGGCGGCGAATTCGACCAGCGTGGCGTTGTCATCGACGACAAAGATCGATCCGGGCGAAGCCGGGTCACGACGGGCGGATTTGCGTCTTTTCATGCGGGCGTTTGGTTTCGGGGATTCTCCCATCTTCCGCCCCGGTTTGCAAGCGCGATTTTGGCCTGCCGAAGTCCCGTTCCCGTAACGGGATACAACAGAAAGAGAAACTCGTTTTGGCAGGCCCCTCGGACGCGCCTTTTAGCCAAACTTTATCTGGGATGGACCGCTTGGCGGTGCGGCGTGTCTTTCGCAACACAGTGAGATGGCACTGCTCTAGCTCTATAAGCGGATTCGTAAGGATTAGAAAATGAACGTAAACCTGATGGCGCCCGGCGCGAAAACCGCATTTACCGCCGAATCGCTGCCCGACCACCCGCTGTTCCACGGCTTGACGGGGCGGCATCGGCATACCCTGGCCGAATGCTCAATGCCCGCCAGCTTCGAGCCGGGGGAAATAATCGTCGAACTGGGGGAACCGGCCAATTGCTTTTACTTGGTGATCAGCGGGCTGATCGGCTTGGAATCCCTCGGGGCGCCTTCACCCTTGCGCGTTCAAACCATTGGTCCGGGCGATATTCTGGGCTGGTCGTGGCTTTTCTCACCGTATTACTGGCATTTCAACGCCATCGCCGAAGTGCCCACCGAGTCGATCTTCTTCTACGGCAGCCGTTTGCGCCAGGAATGCGACCGGGACCATGACCTTGGCTACGAGTTGTTCAAGCGGATGTCCCATATCCTCGTCACGCGCTTGCAAGCCACCCGCGAGAAATGGATTGAAGCGGCTCAATTGAACCCCCCGCGCAACGGACTCGCAGCCGATTACCTGATCATTTAACCGTCCTTCACCCGTAACGATACGGCGCCGTCAGCGTGAAGGTGTTCGGCAGGTGCCGCACCTCGCCCACCTCCCCGTCTTCCAGCAGCACTTCGACAACGTCAAACCGGATTTTAATGGGCGGATTCTTTATCAGCCGCAGATAATCAAAGGCGCAGCGGGTCAGCCGGAGCCGTTTGTGGGCGTTGACCGCCGCCGCCGGACGCAACCAGCCCCCGGAAGAGCGCGCTTTCACCTCGACAAACACCAGGCAGTCGTCGTCCCGGAAGATTAGGTCGATTTCCCCCCGGTCGGAGCGGAAATTGGCGGTCAAAAATTTCAGCCCGCGCTTTTGCAAAAACTTCTTCGCCGCCAGCTCTCCCAGCCTGCCACGCCTCAAATTTTCCGGCTCCGCCTTACCGGCGAAACGTGATTTGAGCTTTGCAATGAGATTCACCAGCCACCGATTGAACCCGAATTGGACGCGGAAACAACTATTTTCAGAAAGCCCGCGCCACTCATCCAGACTCCCCCAACTTCCACCTGACCACATGGCTCTCCATCGACTATAAATGCCGCGTCCATTTTGTAATTGCCCTAGAAGTCCCTTTGGGGGATCATGCTAAACGATGGATAATAGCGAAAATCCAAGACAAGAAGCGCCTGCCAAAGGGAGCGACCAGGCAACGCCCGTCGAGTCTGATAAGCCGGTGCAAACTGTTGACGACGGGTCAGGCGAGACGCAAGGCACAGCAGAAACGGCCAAGCGGGCACAGGGTTGGAGATTTATTAAATCGCTGACGAGCGGCCTGAAATTCTTTGAAGAAAGGTGGAGGGTGATCTGGCCGGTGCCCGCACGATATTATGGAAAGGCTAAAAAAGCCTTAAACTATTCTTATGCATTGAGTTGGCATCGCTACACCTGGATAAAGTATCGCATTAACCTTTGGAACTCGCAGAACGGTCGTTATCTAGCAGGTTTCGCTGCTATCCTAATAATAGGGTCAGGCTTTTACCTGTATCCGTTTTTCCGAAGCCTCTTAAGCCCTTATCTTACGAATGCACAACGGCTTGCCGACATAAAGGCAATGTTATTGGCGCTTGGAGGCGCATTGATCGGAGCGGCTGCAATTGCCTTTTCCTTAATCATGTTTGCATTGCAGGTGAACGTCGATAGGATGCCTCACGGTTTATTTCGTAAATTGAACGAAGATAAACGCCTGATCGGCGCGTTTTGTGCAGTGTTCATTCTCGCACTCTTGATCTTATGCACTTCTCTAGTCCCCGATACGTCACATTTAGCGGCTGCCATACTGATTGCCACTCACTCCACATTTTTTCTGTTTGTCATTCTGCTATACGCATATCGTCGCGCAATTGCACTAATCAGTCCTGCGGAACAACTTAAAATCATCGTTGACGACGCTACAGTTGCATTGAAGTTGTGGGGCAAACGTGCAACGCGTGCAACACCCCTGTTCATACAGCATGAAGATCCAGTGACTACAGTTCCAACAGAATTTGATTCCTCCCATGACTTGCCTCGCATCGCATACTTCCAATTTAATCCACACTGGACGACGGAAGCAGTAAAGGCGGTTCACTATGCGATCTCCTTTGCCCGTCGCTATGCTGAACGCGGAGACTATGAGGTATCAGTTATTGCACTGAATGCGATTGTTATCATAAACGAGGCCTACATTCAAGCGAAGGGCAAGACATTCTTTAGCGGCAACGCCTTTCTTTCGACTGGATTAGAAACCGATGGCTTCATAAATAACACTTTAGAGCATCTGCGGCAAAATATACAGGTTGGAATTTCCCGCCACGACGAGCAGCAATTAGAACAAACTCTCAGGGCATTGTGTGGGCTTGTGAAGTTGTATGCCCGTATAGATTATTCAAACGCGTTTTTGGACAAGCCTCATGCACAACTTGCGGCACTCTACCTCTCGGAGGGCGTCCAGAGCGTAATGCCACATAATATGACTGAGGTCATGATGGAGGGCGTGAGATTGATTGGAGGTGCTGCCGAAGCGCTTTTGAAATACGCTAAGCCGATGGATATTACTTCACTTGCAGAGAAACTAGCTATTATCGCCTGTACATTTGCAGCGCCAAACGACTCCCGGCCAGTAACGTCAGTGGCAGTCGAACAACTGGCGAAGTTGACGGCGCATCTTCTACAGACGAAATCGAAGGATATTAGCTTCGCCGTCAAACAAGTTAAGAATAATTTAAACACACTTTCGACCTTTGTGTTGGATGTTGTTCCCGACAATTTCCCAGCAAGCGTCCACAGCAGCACCTTAGCCGCGTATTACTCCGGCACGAGGGACCAGACTTTTTTGGGCTTCCTGACAGCTTTGACCAATGCTATTGTCGCACGACCGGCGGAAGATCAAGATGCCAAAAACACATTGGCAAATATTGAAGAATGGTCGGATCAATTAGATTCCACAGCAAAAGAGCTGCTGCTTAAAGCAGTCGAGAGGCGGTCGCATTTTACATTTGATATTATCGCTTGGATTGGATACGTGACGAAGGTGCTTATTGTCCTATCAAAAGCGCCAACTTGTGATGATGATACAAAGACAAATCTGCGAAAGAACGCCAGGTGGCTTATTTATGTGCTCTCGTTTATTCCAGATGATGCCGAAGCAATTGCCCACGTCGAGAATTATTGTGTTTCAGAAACCATATTCCAGGCTGCGTTAGATGCATACTCGACTGGCGACTGTGAGTTTGCGGCTGATATCGGCAAGTTGCTATTTGATTGGGGATTTAAAGCAGGACAATACCGCGCTCGTCGTCTGATACTAATTGACTGGCTTTACGGTCTAGCAACCATTGCCTTGCTTCCTAACTCATGGTTGAGTCCACTGTCTCTTAAGGAGCAGTTTCGCAAATATCTCACTCAACCACATGCTCCTAATCCTGGAATTCTTAAGTCTACGGCTGATTACATTAGGCGGGAAATGTTGACCTTCCGACGGAGTTTCGATTCCGACTCTTTTTCCTGTATTCGTCGTAAGATGAGGGAGGTGGATCAAGGGCAGCTAAGACGATTATTAACGGATTTAGCAAATGTCCTTTCTCCCTCGTCAGCAGACAATGTAGCAGACCAACGGTGACTAGCTATACTTTTTTTTCGGTTTTCGCGCGCCTCTCATAGCGGATGAAATTGAATGGATCCATATTCCATGGATAATTCATACGCTTCTGTCGCCTCTGTCTGACGGCGAATCGAGTCGCCATCGGATTGCCCCATCGTGCTGAACCGAACATAGCTGATTGCCAACTTCTGTTTCATGACGGACCAAAATCAGCACAGCAATATGTTTCTGGCAAATGAAACAAATTTTCCCGCCAATGGATCAGAACAAACCGACGGTGTTGCCGTTGGCATCCACGTCCATCGCTTCGGCGGCGGGGACTCTGGGCAGGCCGGGCATAGTCATGATGTCGCCCGTGAAAACCACCACAAAGCCCGGACCGGCGCTGAGACGGGCGTTGTACAGCGGCACCACGAAACCTCGCGGACAGCCTCTCAGGTTCGGATCCGCGGAGAAGGAATACTGGGTCTTGGCCATGCAGATCGGCAGATCGCCGAAGCCGGCATCCTCGAAGGCGCGGAGCTTCTCGGCGGTCTTGCCTTCGGCCACCACGTCGTCGGCGCCGTAAATTTTCCGCGCAATCCGGCGCACCTTTTCGAGCAACGACAGCTTGTCGGGATAAGTGAAGTTGAGCGCGCCGTTGGCAGGGCGGGCGGTGGCGTCGAGCACCAGCCGGGCGAGGTCTTCCGCTCCGGCGCCGCCGCGGGCAAAATGCTCCGAGAGCGCAACCTTCACCCGGACTTTGGCGCAGGCTTCGCGGATGACCTGCCATTCGTCGGGGGTGTCGCCGGCAAAGACATTGATGCAGACGATGACCGGCAAGCCGAAGGCCTGGAGATTCTCGATATGCTTGAGGAGGTTGGCCAAACCCGCTTCCAAGGCCCCGAGGTTCGGCTTGCCCAGTTCCGCCACCTTGGCGCCCCCATGATACTTTAACGCCCGCACGGTGGCGACCAGCACGGCCAAGTCCGGGCGCAAACCGGCTTTGCGGCACTTGATGTTGACGAACTTCTCCGCCCCGAGGTCCGCGCCAAAGCCGGCTTCGGTGATCGTGAACTCGGCCAGGCGCAAGCCCAGCTTGGTCGCGACGACGCTGTTGCAGCCGTGGGCGATGTTGCCGAACGGCCCGCCGTGGATCAGGGCCGGGTTGCCTTCCAGCGTCTGCACCAGGTTCGGCTGCACGCCGTAGCGCATCAAGACGGTCATCGCGCCATCCGCCTTGATGTCGCGGGCGGTGATGAGTTTGCCGCCGCGCGAGCAGGCCACGATGATCCGGCCCAGCCGCGCCTTCAGCTCGGCCAGCGACTCGGAGAAGCACAGGGTGGCCATGACCTCGGACGCCGGCGTAATATCGAAGCCCGACTGCCGCGGGATTGAGTTGCTGGCGCCCCCGAGTCCAATGACGATCTCGCGCAGCGCCCGTTCGTTCATGTCCATGACCCGCCGCCAGACAATTTGGTGCTGGTCGATGCCGAGGGCGTTGCCGAAGTGCAGATGGTTGTCCAGCATGGCCGCCAGCAGGTTGTGGGCGGAAGTGACGACGTGGAAATCCCCGTTGAAATGCAGGTTGATCTCCTCCATCGGCGCGACCTGGGCGTAGCCGCCGCCGGTGCCGCCGCCCTTGACGCCAAAGCACGGTCCGACGGCCGGTTCCCGCAGGCAAAGGATGGTCTTCCTGCCCAGCCGATTGAGGGCGTCGGTCAATCCGATGCTCGTGGTGGTCTTGCCTTCGCCGGCGGGAGTCGGGTGGACGGCAGTCACCAGGATCAGCTTGCCTGTCGGGGCGTCTTGCAGCCGCCGGTAAAGGTCAAGGCTGATCTTGGCCTTGGTCTTGCCGTACAACTCCAGGTCCTCTTCCTTGACGCCGACCTTGGCGGCGACGGCTTCAATCGGCTGCAGCTTGGTTTTTCGGGAGATTTCGAGGGCGCTCAGTTGTCCTGATGACGGGTTCATGAGGCTCAATTGGAGCAGGAAACGGTTGACGCTTCAATGATGAAGAAATGCGCCCGTGTTTTGGCCATGATCTGGCGGTGCGTTCGCGACATCGCCCAGGCGCGCGCAAAGGAGGCCCCGTCTTCAGGGAAACAATTCCGTCTGGGCCGGCGGCCGGCACGGCGCAAACGAGCGGCGGTGGATGGGACAGGCCCCCAGCGTCTTGAGGGCGGCAATATGGCCGCGGGTGCCGTAGCCTTTGTGCGCGGCAAAACCATAGCCAGGATAGGCCTGGTCCAATTGAATCATCACCCGGTCGCGGCTCACTTTGGCCAGGATGCTGGCGGCGCCAATCGAATAGCTCAAAGCGTCGCCGGAGACCAGCGCCGTCTGCGGCAGTTGCATCGAGTTGAACGGCAGGCCATCGACCAGCACGTGTTCCGGCGGCGGCCACAACTGCGCCAGGGCGAGATTCATCGCGCGATGAGTCGCGCGCAGGATATTGATCTGATCGATGAGGGGAGCATCGACCTGCCCGATGGCCCAATGGATTTCCGGGCGCGAGGTCAGTTCGGCGAAGAGGCGCTCGCGCGTGGCGGGCGTCAACTGTTTGGAATCGTTGAGCTTCTGCAGCGGCTCGGGCAGACCGTAGCGCATCCACTCGGCGGGAAGGACCACCGCGGCGGCGAAGACCGGTCCCGCCAGCGGACCGCGCCCGGCTTCATCGACACCCGCGATCCGCGTCAGGCCCCGTTCCAGCAATTCGAGTTCGTATCGAAAGCGCTTGGAAATCATCTTCGCCACGATGCCTCATTCTGAAACAAAAACGGCGCCGCGCGCAAACAGAATCCGCCGCGACACAAAATCCGCCGGTGAGACGCGCCCCCGCGCCCTCCGAATCCTGAGCGCCTTTTTTGGAGCGACTGTCTCGGCCGCGCCTGGCATTCCTGTATGATATGTCATGCTGTCATATGACAGTATGCATTACCGCGTTCACTTCAATGCCGACGCGCCAATGCCGACGCGCTGGTGTGCTGCCAACTGGTCCCCTGAAGGCTGCATAATCCGCGGGTCTAAACCAATCCCGCCCACTTGCGTCCGGCCCAATAGACGGTCAGCAGGGCGAGAAGGATGCCGCCCCAGGCCGGTTCGCTCCAGAGACGGAGCCGCTTCTGCGCCGGCTTCGGCTCGGGCAAAAGCGAAATCTGCCGCACCAGCTTGTCGAGATCAGTCGTCGGGAAGACCGCGCCGCGGGTCAGGGCGGCGATTTCGTCCAGGACCGGCGCGTTGACGGGCTGGCCTTGCTTTTCGATCAAGGGCTTGGCGACCAGCAGTTGGGTCGTCAATTGCCGGCCATTCGGCTCCGAAGCCACGTCGATTTTGTATTTGCCCGTTTCCTGGGCGGTGAAGCCTGACTTGAAAACACCCCACCCGCCCTCGACTTGCGCGAAGTCCAGTCGTTCCGTCCTTCCGGACGGGGCGGTCACTTTGCCGGTGACCGGGCCTTTGTCAATAGGAAAGCCGGACGGGTCGAGGACGGTGCTTTGCAGGAAAACGGTGTCGCCCGCCGCGGGCGTCTCCGGGCTGTAGGCCAGGCGGATGCCCTCCTTTTCCGAAAGGTGCCGCTGATGGGCCATCCAGCGGACGACCTGGCCCCAAAAGCGGTAATGAAATTTGTCCTCGACGCCGCGGCGCCAGCGCCAGGCGCTGTCGGTGCCCAAAAAGAGCACCTTGCCGTTGCCGGCGGCGCGGGTGACGAGCAGGGGCATGCGGCCCCACTCGTTGCGCATGGCCGAATGCACCGCCAGGACCTCCGAGCCGGGCCGGCTCTTCTGGACTGCGGCGGACCAAAAGAAGCCGGGCAGTTGTTTCCATAGCTCCTCGTTTTTCGATTCATCGGAATCGAACCGCGTCAGCCAATGCCGTTTGCCGGTGCTGGTCAGCGTCAATTGCGATTCGTTTTCCAAGCCGAGGCCGCCCGGCTTGGCGCCGTCCAATTCGACCGGATACAAATCCTTGAGCGGACCGTTCAAGAGGGTGGCTTGGCGTCCGCGCCGGCCCGGCACAAAAACCAAACCGCTGCCCTGCTGCTCGACCAGGCCCTTGAGCAACTCCGCGTTGGCCGCCGTCAGTTCGCCCTCCCCCAGGCCGACGTCGCCGAGAAAGACGACATCGTAAGGGGCCAGAGCCTCCTTGCTGCCGGGGAAAGCGGAGATATAATGGGCACCTTCGCCCGGCCCCAATTCGGGATGCCAGAGCAGACAATGCATCTCAACGCCCGGATCGCGCGCCAGGGCGTTGCGCAAGTAGCGGTATTCCCAGCGGGGCAGCGAATCGACCACCAGCACCTTGAGTTTCTCGACCCGCACCGACATGTGAAAGCGGGCCTCGTTGTTCTCGGCAATGGCCTCATCCGGCTCGACGGGGAGTTTGACGATGGCGTTGACATCGCCCATCTGGCGGGGCGACCAAAGGATCGAGTCCTCGACCTGGCCGTTGGGCGGGATGGTGATCGGTTTGACGGCGGACTCTCCGAAATCGTCCGAAATCGAGACGGCGGTGCTCACCTGGCGCGGGAGATGGCTGGACACCTTGAAGGAGACGGCGATCTCCTCGCCAAAGAGGCCGTAAGCCGGGGCCGAAACCGTTTCCAAAACCAAATCCGGCACCGGCGTCTCGCGTCCGACCGGCACGGCGAAGACGGGGATGTTCTGTTCACGATACTGCGTGGCGACGCCCAGGGGCGATTTGCCGAGGTTCCAATCGCCATCGCTCAGGAGCAGGACGGCCTTGAGATTTTTGTAGCGGTGCAGCGCGCCTTCCAGCGCGAGATTGAGGTCGGTGCCGTTGAGGGCGTTTTCATTGGTCGAAGGCGCGGCAAAGGACTCGACGGAAACCTTCGCGCCGGCCTGTAGCGGCAGCCAGAACTGCCGCCCCAACTGCTGGGCCAGCCATTGCCGGCGGCTGATGACACCGTTGCCGGCGGCGATGTCGCGCGTTTTCATGCTGTCGGAAGCGTCGGCCAGAATGGCGATTTCCGGCATCAAGGCGCGCCGCAAATTCTCCACGTATTCCGGGCGCAGCAGGGTCAGGGCCAGGAGGGAAATCAACAGCAGGCGCAACGCTTCGAGCCGCGCGGCGACGCGGCGGTTGGCGGCGCGGCGCCAATTGGCGTAGCACAGCCACGCCGCCGCCGCCCAGACCAGCGCGGCGGGAATAAGGACGGAAACGGGAGCGGCCAGGGAGAGATGGGTCATGCCGGTTGCTCCTCGCGGCGCGCGGTTTTGGGGGCCGGACGGATTGGGTCCGGCGGGGGCGGCTTGGCCGGCAGGATCAGAATCGCTTCGGCAATCAAAAGCAGAAGCATGGCAAAGGCAAAGAGCCGCCAGATTTCGCCCTGCAATTGGCCGGCGCCGAAGGGGTGCTCCTGCCAGGTTTGCACGGGCAGATCGCCAAAAAGTTTCCGGGCTTCGTCGCTGTCAATAATTTCCGGATCGTCCTCCGCCGCCGGGCGGTTGACCGCGATGAGCCGGTCCCCCGCGCGATACACCCCCGCCTGCCAGCGGATGTCCTTGGGCGTGGTGGAATCGAGCGAGACCCACTGGCGGGTCTGATCGACCGCGCCCAGCTCGCCGCAAGCGACGGTGGAAACCTGCTGCAAGCGGCGGCCGCCGGCCAAAAGCAGCCGCTGCAACATCGGCACGAGCACCGGCCCGTCCCCCAGACTGGACCAATCGGGATGCGGCAGGGAGGAACAGAAATAGACCTCTCCCCTGCCGGCGCTTTGCCGCGCCAGGAACGCCGCGCCATCCTCGAACGCGGCCAGGACATTCTTCCGGCCGGTTATGGCCTGTCGGCGCGCGAATGAGGTTTGCGAGAGCGGCAGGCTGAAATGTTCATCGCTGCGGGCCAGCGGCCCTTCGTCCTCGTTCCAGCGCAAAATGTGAAAACCCTCCGGCCCCGCGGCATTTTGCGCCTCGCCCCATCCCAGGCCGTTGAACTGTCGCCCGTCCGCCTGGCCCGGCGGAAAGAAAATGACGACTCCGCCCTCCTCCACGAAGGCCCGCACGCGGTCGGCGTCGGCCCCGGCGGGCAAGGGCGCCTGCCAGAGCAACAGCGAGACGCCGTCGAGGGGGGCGTTGGGAAATTCCGCCGTCGGAATCCACTCCGCCGGCTCGGCGTTGCGGGCGGCGGCGGCAAAGCGCAAGGCGCGCGCCGCGTCCTTCTCCGCGCTCACCGCCACGGCCCGCAACGGTGTGTCCGGGCCATAGACAAAATAGGCCGTGTTATCGCGCAAGTTGGCGTCCGCCGGCAGGGCGAAGCTCCCCCAGCCGCCCTCGCGCCGCGCGCCCAGATCGATCTTGCGGCGCCAGCGCAGGGCCGGCCCGTCCAGCGCGACCTCCGTCTCCGAGCGGGCGCCGTCGAGCGTGAGGGTGACGGGCAAGGTGGCCGGGGCGGCGCGATTGCGCTGAACGTCCAGAACCACCTGCAGCTCGGAGGCCTCGCCGCGCGGGCGGCGCAGCAGTTCCTGGATGGAAATGGAGGCGTTGGCTTCCGGCGCCTGCTTGAGTTCAAGCAGGCGGACGCGGACCTTTTGCGACAATCCCCCGAGTTGGGCGAGGACGTTCTTCCAGCGCGCGTCCTCCGGCATCCAATTGCTCCGCTGGTTGTCGGAAGCGATCCAGATTTCCGCCGCGCCGGCGCGGTTTTCCACCAGCCAGTCGAAGGCGGCGCGGAGCATCGCGGGCAGGTCGGCGGCGGTGTCGCTCGGGCCGGCGACGGGCAATTGGGCCAGGTTGGCGGCCCGGGCGATTTCCTGGGGGGAACGGGTGGCGCTGTCAATGAGAACGAGGTGGCTGGTTTCCTCGAATTCTTTGGCCGCGTTAGTCAACACTTGGATTGCCTGCTGCCGTTTGCTGGTCCCGCCGGTTTGCGTTTCCATGCTGGCGGAGCGGTCCAGCAGGATGAGGATGGCGTCCGGCGCGGGCGAGAGCGCCCAGCCGAGCCAGCCGCCCGCCAGGGGCCGGGCCAGGAAGAGGATCAGCGCGGCCACCGCCAGCACGCGGCAGGCGAGGATGAGGAACTGGCGCAGCTTGGCATGGGCGGTCGAACTGCGCGTGGCCGAGACAAGGAAACGCATGGCGGCCCAGGGCTTGGGCCGGTGGCGCATGCGGTTGAGCAGGTGGATGACGACGGGCACCAGCACCAGCGGCAAACCCAGCAGGACGAATGGTTGCAGAAACGTCATTGGCTAATCGCGCACGGCCATGAGGGCTGCGGGGCTAAGGCGACGCCGCGGCCAGGGCGGCGCGCTCGACCAGGAAATCCGCCAGGACCTTCTCGTAACCCTGGTCGGTGACGACCCGGCGGTAATCGGCGCCGAATTCGTGGCAACCGGCGCGCAGCCGCTCCAGGAACATCCCGATTTGCCGCAGGTATTCGTCCCGGATGCTGGCCGGCTCGGTCACGATGCTGGAGGAACTCTCCAGATCGACAAAGCGCACCGGGCGGTCGAATTGAAATTCCAACTCCGAACGGTCCAGCAATTGAAAGACCGCCAAATCGTGTTTTTGAAAGCGCAAATGCTGAAAACAATTCAAAAGCGCGTCCAGCTCGCAAAAAAAATCCGAGAGCACGATGACCAGCGCCCGCCGCCGCACCTTTTCCGCGACATCATGCAGGGCGGCGATCAAGCCGGTCGGACCGCGCGGCTGGGCCGTTTCCAGCGCCTCAAAAATCGTGCGCAAATGGGCGGGATTGCGCCGGGGCGGCACTTCGAGGAAGGTCTTGCCCGCCGCGCACAGCAAGCCGACGGCGTCCCCCTGGTGGGCGGTGATGTAGGCCAGGGTCGCGACCAGGCGCTTGGCGTAATCGAGTTTGGTGAACAGCCCGTTGCCAAACTTCATCGACCCGCTGCAATCGAGGACGAAATAGCAGCGCAAATTGGTTTCGGCCTCGAACTCCTTGAGAAAAAAGCGGTCGGTGCGCGCGAACACGCGCCAATCCAGCCGCCGGATGTCGTCGCCCGGCACGTAATTGCGGTATTCGGCAAACTCGACGCTGGAGCCGCGATGGGGGCTTTTGTGCAGGCCGGAAACGGAGCCTTCCATGGGCGAGCGGGCCTGGAGCGAGAGGTGCATCAAGCGATTGAGCACCTGCGAATCCAGAAACTGGGGCGCCTCAGCCACGATGCTTGTCTCCGCCAATCTCCTCCAGCAGCCGGGCGATGATTTCGATGCTGCTGACCCCTTCGGACTGGGCCTGGAAATTGGTCAGGATGCGATGCGTCAGCACGGGCGCGGCGACCGCTTCCAAATCCTCCATGCGCACCAGGTAACTGCCGTGCAGGACGGCGCGGGCCTTGGCGCCGCGAATTAAATACTGCACCGCGCGCGGCCCCGCTCCCCACGTCACCCATTTCTTGATCCACTCCGCCGCCGCCTCCTCCCGCGGGCGCGTCCGCCGCACCAGATCGACCGCCAGATCGTAGATGTGATCGGGCACCGGCACCCGCTGCATCACTTCCTGGAAAGCCATGACCTGCCCGCCGTCGATTCGTTTGGACAATTGCGGCGGAGCGGCGCCGGTCGTCTCCCGCGCAATCCGTCGCTCCTCCTCGCGATTGGGATAATCGACCTGGATAAAAAACATGAAGCGATCCAACTGCGCCTCCGGCAGCGGATAGGTCCCCTCCTGCTCGATGGGGTTTTGCGTGGCCAGGACAAAGAAAGGCGAGGGCAGCGAAAAAAAGCGGCCCGCCACCGTCACCCGATGCTCCTGCATCGCCTCCAGCAGCGCCGACTGCGTTTTCGGCGGCGTGCGATTGATTTCGTCGGCCAGGATGATGTTGGCAAAGAGCGGCCCCTTGACGAAGACAAAGGCGCGGCGTCCGGGCTGGTCGGTTTCCTGGAGAATGTCCGTGCCGGTAATGTCCGAGGGCATCAGGTCGGGGGTGAACTGGATGCGGTTGAATTGGAGCGACATCGCCTGGGCGAGGGAATTGACGATGGTGGTTTTGGCCAGGCCGGGCACGCCCATCAACAGGCCGTGTCCGCGCGCCAGGACGCAGATGAGCAAGCGTTCGATCACAATGTCCTGGCCGATGATGACCCTGGCCAGTTCGGCGCGGAGGTTCTTGTAAGTCTCCCGCAACTGATCAATCGCGGTCACATCGTCGTTGGACAGGGCGGCAGGCGCGGGGGCGGCGGCAGCGGGACGGGGGCGATTGGCCAGCGTTTGATCGGTCATAAATAGCCTCTAGTGAAGGCACGGCGGCGCGGCAGGTCAATTCCAGAATGAAAAAAACGGCGGCGGCGGGAAGCCGGGCAAATCTTGCGCTTTCGCCCTGCTGTCCAAAAATCGTTCACTTTCGGAAACGAATTGACAGGATGAACAGGATGAACAGGATGCGGAAATGGAAGAACAACCGGACTTTATCCTGTAAATCCTGTTCATCCTGTCAAAACGTCTTTTTTGGTTGCGGCTGGCCGCGCTACGCCTTATGCCCTGCATTTCGTCTGGTCAGCAAAGAGGAAAAAGATCGGGTCCGGCAAGTCTGGCGACCAGGGCTTACCGGTCCGGTGCTGGGGAATCGGGGGGATGTTAAGGAAAGAGGGACAAACCGGCGCAATGCGCCGACGCCGGCAACCCACCCCAAAACGCCAAGTTCCTAGGCCTGACCCTTTGGCTTTCCACGGCAGGGTGAAATTCGCTGCGGGACCAATTCCGCCGGCGGCTGGAAGGTCAGTGGACGCGGGGCACCGGCGTCCCTACCGGATAGGGGTTCCGGAAAAGTCGCCAGGGATTGGGGGGATGGGGAAACCACGGCGGGGCGGGTGACGAAAAATCTCAAAACTTTGCCGCAAAAGTCCATTGTGTTGCCACGACCGAAAGCGGTAGGTTCGATTCATGTCGATGCCAGAGCCGTCGCTGGACTGGAGTCGCTGAAACGATTATTAAGACCTTTTTTCAACATGCAGACGAAATCATTGCCCCTCCGACATGTTTATCTGATGGCCAACGGCGACCTTCGCCTCAGCGCCAACCAGAAATGCTGGCCCGTCCAGGCCAAAATGGAGGCCCTCCTGGCCAAATCCCTCCAAGCCGAAGGTTGGACGTGCGTCCGCGCCCATCCGTTCGACCGGGCCAAAAACCACGGCTTCATCGATTCCCAAAAAATGGGCATGGAGGTCTTCCGCAAACTGGATCGCACCGCGCCGTTGATCGTGGCGGAAACAGTCTGGCAATACAGCCATCACCTGTTGCATGGGCTTTACACGCATCGAGGCCCCATTCTCACGGTGGCCAATTGGAGCGGGACCTGGCCGGGGTTGGTCGGCATGTTGAATCTCAACGGTTCCATGACCAAGGCGGGCATCGCCTACAGCTCGCTCTGGAGCGAGGATTTTGCGGACGGTTTTTTTGAAAAGGGCCTGCGCCAATGGCTCAACGCCGGCGTCCTGACCCACGATCAAAGCCATGTACGCGATCTGCAAAACGTCAGACTGCCCCAGGCGGACGAGGAACTGGGCCGCCGGGTGGGCCGCCAGTTCAAGGAGAACAAAGCCATCCTGGGGGTTTTCGACGAAGGCTGCATGGGTATGTTCAACGCCATCATCCCGGACGAACTGCTTCACCCCACCGGCGTCTTCAAAGAGCGCCTCAGCCAGTCCAGCCTCTTCGCCGCCATGCGGGAGGTAACCGACGCCGAGGCGCGGGCGGTGCTGGCCTGGTACGTGAAGAAAGGGGTGACTTTCCATTGGGGCAAGAACGAACAAACCGAATTGACCAAGGCCCAAACCCTGCAGCAATGCAAAATGTACATTGCCGCGATGCGCCTGGCCGATGAATTCGGCTGCGCCACCATCGGCATTCAGTATCAGCAAGGGTTGAAGGACCTGGCCCCGGCCAGCGATCTGGCCGAAGGCACCCTCAACAACGTGGATCGTCCGCCCGTCAAGTCCGCCCGCACCGGACGCCTGCTCTACCCCGGGGAAGCGTTGCCGCACTTCAACGAAGTCGATGAATGCGCCGGCCTGGACGGGCTGGCCACCTACCGCCTCTGGCGCGAGCTGGGCTATCCGCCCGAAAACACGCTGCACGACTTGCGCTGGGGCCAGCAGTTCCAGGAGAACGGATTCAATGAATTTGTCTGGGTGCTCCTCATTTCCGGCGCCGCCCCGCCCGCGCATTTCATCGGCGGCTGGAAAGGCGCCTCCAGCGAACGCCAGCCGCCCATGTATTTTCGCCTCGGCGGCGGCACGCTCAAAGGCATCAGCAAGCCCGGCCACATCGTTTGGAGCCGCATTTTCATCATGGGCGGCAAGCTCCATTGCGACCTGGGCGTGGCCCGGGTGGTCAAACTGCCGCGTCAGGAAACGGAGCGGCGCTGGCTGGAAACCACCGCGCAATGGCCCATCATGCACGCCTGCTTCGACGGCATCTCGCGCGATCAGATGATGGCCCGCCATAAATCCAACCACATCCAAGTCGTTTATGCGCCCGACGAGAAAAAGGCCCGTCGCGCCTGCCGGGTCAAAGCCGCCATGCTGGCCGAACTGGGCCTCGAGGTCCATTTCTGCGGCCCGGTCGGCCTCGAGTGAAATGTCCCCTCTTTCCATCAGGGCTTAGGGTCGTGGCGAGGGAGATTAAGGACGTGACGACTGATCGGATGATGCTACCCTCCCCGGAACAGACTCGATGAACACAAGACTCAAATCGCGCCGGAGCTTCATCAAAACCGCGGCGCTGGCGATGCCCCTGGCCATTGCCGGCTGCAACGTCGCGCCGCGTGCAACGGGCGGACGCAAGGACTTTGCCTCCGTCCGCAACGGCCGATTCGAACTGCGCGGCCGCCCCTATTTTTTTGTCGGCGCCAGTCTTTGGTACGGATGTTATCTGAGCGATCCGGCCCTGGCCGGCGGGCGCGCGCGGATGACGCGCGAATTGGACCGGTTGCGGGAAATGGGCGTGGACAACCTCCGGCTGCTGGCAGGATCGGAGAGTTCGCCGCTGGCGGGGGCGATTCGGCGCGGCATCACCAAGGCGCCGCTGGAGTGGGACGAGGACCTGCTGCGCGGGCTGGATTTCTGCCTGGCGGAAATGGCCAAACGCGACATGCGGGGCGTTCTATTTGTTTCCAACTATTGGCAATGGTCGGGCAGTTTTGCCCAGTATGTGCGGTGGATCACCGGGGAGAACATCCCCGACCCGGACCTCCCCATGATGGCCGCCGGGGATTGGGGCGGGTTCATGCGGTTTTCGGCCAGGTTCTACTCGATTCCCGCGGCCAACCATCTCTATCGCGAATATGTCACCCGCCTGATCCATCGGCGCAACACCGTCAACGGCCGCATTTATCGCGACGACCCGGCCATCATGACGTGGGAACTGGCCAACGAACCGCGCCCCGGCACCAACGTGGCGGCGGATGTCCCGGTTTTTTGCCGGTGGGTCGATGAGACCGCGCGGTTTATTCACGACCAGGACCCCAATCATTTGGTTTGCACCGGATCGGAAGGAATTGTTGGCTGCCTGCAAAAGCCCGAAATATTCGTGCAGGCGCACCAGACGCCGGCCATCGATTACGTGACCGTCCACATGTGGCTCAAGAACTGGGGCTGGTTGAAGGATCCGTATTTGTCACCCGAATATGAAACGGCGGCCAACAGGGCCAAAGACCACGTCGAACAACACACCGTGCTGGCCACCGGGACGCTGCACAAACCGCTGGTGCTCGAAGAATTCGGGCTGCCCCGCGACCACGAGAAATACACCCCCGAAAGCCCCGCCCTGGCGCGGGACGATTATTACCGGCGCCTGTTCGACCAAGTGGCCGATTCGGCGCGGGCGGAGCGCGCGCTGCAAGGGGCCAACTTCTGGGCCTGGGGCGGCGAGGGCCGCTCCCGGGCGGGCCAGCCCGAAGCCGCCGCCGCCGCCTTCACCGGCGACCCGTTCTGCGAGCCGCAAGGGCTGAATTCTGTATTTGACACAGATGCGACCACCCGGGCCGTCATCGCCAGGGCCAACGAAAAGCTGCGCGCGCTGGTTGCGTGACCGGCACAGGTCATTCCCCGTCGGGAATGGCCTTGATAGTTCCTTCGACTCCTTCTTAAATGGAGCCGTGACTACGAAAGTTTTTTTCATTTCGCGCCGTTCCTTCCTGAAACGCTGTTCGCTGGCGGCCGCCGCCACGGGCCTGCCCGCCTGGTTCGTCGAACGCGACCTGGCCGAGGCCGCCCCGGCGCCCAAACTTGGGCCTAACGACCGTCCCGCCATCGCCCTTATCGGGTGCGGCGGCATGGGCCGCGCCGACGCCGGCAACGCCCGGCGCTTCGGCGATCTGGTCGCCGTGTGCGACGTCGATGACAGCCACGCCGCCGCCGCCGCCGAACAATTCTCCGCCGACGGCAAAAAGCCTGTCATATACAATGATTTCCGCAAGGTCATGGCGCGGCGCGACATCCACGCCATTATCAACGCCACGCCCGACCATTGGCACACGCTGATCAACCTGGCGGCCGCCAAGGCGGGCAAGGACGCTTACGGCGAGAAACCGCTGACCCTGACCATCGGAGAAGGACAGCGCCTCGTGCGCGCCGTGCGCAAGAGCAGGATCGTTTTTCAAACCGGCACGCAGCAGCGCAGCAGCGCGCGGTTCCGTCTGGCGTGCGAACTGGTGCGCAACGGGCGGATTGGCCGGCTCAGGCAAATCACCGTCTGGCTGCCCGCCGGCTTGCGCGGCGGTCCGTTTTCCGCCAAACCGGTGCCGGCGGGATTGAACTGGGATTTCTGGCTCGGCCAGGCGCCCAAAGTCGAGTACGTGCCGCAACGCTGCCATTCGACTTTCCGGTATTGGTACGATTATGCCGGCGGAACCATGACCGATTGGGGGCCGCACCACAACGACATCGTCCTCTGGGCCTTGGGCCTGCCTGGACCGGTGACGGTGGAGGCGACGCACTCGAGCGAGCCGATTCCCGGCGGTTACACCGCTTACAGCGATTACGAGGTCCATTTCACCTACGCCAACGGCGTGCGCCACACGGTCAAGAGCACGCGCGACGACACCATTTACGGCGCCATTGTCAACGAAACCGGCCAGCGCAACGGGATCAAGTTCGAGGGCGACAACGGCTGGATATGGGTCAACCGCGAGGAACTCGAAGCCGGCGACGAATCCCTGCTTTCCACGCCGCTGCCGGCCGGAGCGCTGCGGCTCTACAAGAGCGACGATCACATGAGGAATTTCTTCGAGTGCATCCGTTCCCGCCAATTGCCTGTGGCGGACGTGGAAGCGGGCCATCGCTCGGCGTCGATCTGCCATCTTGGGGTGATTTCCCTGCGCCTGGGCCGCAAACTGCAATGGGACCCCGCGCGCGAAGAATTCACCGGCGAAGGCGCCAGGGAAGCCCGCGCCTTCCTCACCCGCGAAATGCGCAAGCCCTTCAACTATCACTTCGCGTGAAGCCGCGCGGTTACCACGTCCCGTCCACCAGAAGGGAGACGGCGTTTCGCGCCAGGTCGTCGGTCAGCATCGGGATGGCTTGGCGCTCGGCGCTGCTTTGATCGTAGCCGAGGCGGATGTAGGTGCGGCCCGACACGTTGCGCTCGAAGTTGATCTTGCCGCTGTGCGCCTCCCTGGCCACCAGGTGGGCCACCAGCGTGAGGGTGTATTCCTGCGGCGTGAGCACGTCGTTGGTCTGGTAGGACAGTCCCGTGCGGTCAAACCGGATGATTTCGCCCGTCATCAGAATGTCCGCCCCGCCCGCGGTGGCGAGGCGGAAGGTGCCGTCCTGCTGGAGTTGGCGGCGGAGGGAGGCGGCCAGGTATTCGCTCACGCGCGGTTCGCGGGTGCGATTGACGAAAGGGTTCACCTGCACTGAACGGCTGCCGGCGGGCAGGCCGTTGGTCGGCCCGAGTTTGTAGCCGGCGCACCCCGCCAGCGCGAGGGCCAGGATGGACAAGAGCAGCCGGCGCATGTTCCTCCTATTTGGCGGCGGCGCGCTTCTTGAGGAGATCGATGCGCTGGCGGGCCTGGTTGGCCAGGGGCGAACCGGCATCCTTGATCAGCACCTCGTTGTAATACACCAAGGCCCCATCCCACTTCTTGTTCTTCTCGTAAAACTGGGCGACGCGGAAATTGCCCCGCGCCTCCTCGGACTTGAGCGCGCTGATGATGCGGGTGGCGTCGGCCACGCGCGGGTCATCGGGATAGAGCGCCATGAAATCAGTGAAGGCCGAAATGGCCTGGCCCGCGATGCTTTGGTCGTAATCGGCCTTGCGGGCTTGTTTATTGTAAGCCAAAGCGGCTTTGTAGAGAGCGTCGGCCGCGACTTGTTTCTGCTCGCTGTAACGGTCGGCCGCCAGCTCGTAGGCTTTGACGGCCAGGGGATAATCCTTTTCCTTTTCGCGGGCGGCGCCGATGTTCATCTGCGAGGCCGGGCCCAACTCGCCATAGGGGCCGAAGCGGACGATTTTCTCGAACATATCCGCTGTTTTATCCATCGACGGGAAGAAAGGAATGTAGCCGAAGAGCTTGAACCATTGGCCGTGGAGGAAGCGCAGGGCGATGACAAACTGGCGGTGCTGGACGTCACTGGCGTTGGCCGATTTGGGGTATTTGACCAGCAACGTTTCGTAGGCATTGAAGGCCTTTTCATCCTGTTTGCGTTCCTCGAAACAACGGCCCAAAAGGTATTGCGCCTGGGGGGCGTAGTCGGAGAGGGGCCAGACTTTTATGACCCGCTCGGCCGCCTTTTGGGAGAGCTTAAATTTTTTCTGGTCGAAGGCCTGCTGGGCAACGGCCAGTTGATCCTTGGCCCGTTGCCGGTGCCAATCTCCCTTGGTTCCGGGCGTCTCGTAAGTCCACCCTTCGCCGGGCCGGTAAACCAGGGGAGCGGGCGAGCGATAGGGCAGCGCCACCCAAAGCAACAGGATCAAAACAATGCGCGCGAACGGCCGATTCATCGCCCGCATCGTATCGCAGCCGCCGACGCCAAGTCAACCCTCTCAGTAAATCATGTCCGCCACGGTGCGGTTGGCGGGGATGAATGGGATGACGTGTTCGGTGTAGGGGCAGGCCACGTCCAGCACATAGGGCTGGTCGGAGTCGAGCATTTCCTGCAAGGCGCGGCGCAGGTCTTTTTTATACATGACGCGCTGGGCCGGGACGTTGAAGCTGTGGGCCATGGCGACGTAGTCGGGATAAATCTGGCGGCGTTTCTCCGGGTCGCCCAGATAAGTGTGCCCGCGGTTGCCCTGATAAAAGTCGTCCTCCCATTGCATCACCATGCCCAGATGCTGGTTGTTGAGAATCATGGCCTTGGCCGCGATGTTTTCGATGTGGGCGGTGGCCAGTTCCTGGACGTTCATCAGGAAGGAGCCGTCGCCGTCGATATCGACCACCTGCTTGTCCGGCCGGGCGACTTTCGCCCCCAGGGCGGCGGGGTAGCCAAAGCCCATCGCGCCCAGGCCGGCGCTGGTCAGGAACTGGCGCGGGGAAGTGAATTTGTAATACTGCCCCGTCCACATTTGATGCTGGCCGACGCCGGTGGTGATGATCGCCTCGCCCTTGGTCAATTCGTAGAGCATCTCGATGGCCATCTGCGGCAGGATGACTTCGCTCTCGCGCCCTTGCAGGTGCTCCCGCGTGTGTTCGGAACGGGAGACTTCCTCGGTCACGCCGTAGTGAAACGGGGCGCGGGCTTTCCATTCGGCGATTTGCTGGTGCCAGGCGGTGAATTTCTTGGCGATGGGCCGCTGGCGGATCATTTCGTTGAGCCGGTGCAGGGCGTATTTGATGTCGCTTTCGATGGCCAACTGCACCTTGCGGTTCTTGTTGTGCTCGGACTGGTCGATGTCGATATGCACAATCGTGCCGGATTTGCAGAATTCATCCACCTTGCCGGTGACGCGGTCATCGAAGCGCACGCCAAAGGCCAGCAGCAAATCGGCGCCCGGTTTGATCTTGACCAGGGGTTCGTCCACGCTCTTGCGCTGTTTGTATTCGCCGCTGACGGCCCAATTGGCGTAGGCGGCGCCATGCATGCCCAGCCAGCGGAGGGACAGCGGGTGTGTTTCCGGAAACGCGCCGCAGCCCATGAGGGTGGTGGTGACAGGAATCTGCGTGGCTTCGACAAATTGCCGCAACTCGGCCGCGGCTTCTCCCGTGATGATGCCGCCGCCGCAATAGAGCACGGGCCGCTCGGCCTTTTCCAGCAAGCCGATGATTTCGTTGAGCGCCAGGTCATCGGCCCTTTTGTCCGGATTGTATCCGGGCAAGGTGACCCCCGCGGGCCAGACGGGCTGGGTTTTGGCCTGCTGGAGGTTCTTGGGGAAATCGATCACCACCGGGCCGGGCCGGCCGGTGGAGGCGATGTAAAAGGCCTCTTTGACAATGCGGGCGATGTCGTTGACGTCGGTGATGAGATAGCTATGTTTGACAATGGGCAGGGTCAGGCCGAAGAAATCCGTTTCCTGGAAGGCCCCCTTGCCGATCATCGACTGCGGCACCTGGCCGGTGATGGCGATCAAGGGGACCGAATCCATGTAAGCGTCGGCGATGGGGGTGACGAGGTTGGTGGCGCCCGGGCCGCTGGTGGCCATGCAAACGCCCGGCCTGCCGGTGGCGCGCGCGTAGCCGCCGGCGGCGAAGGAGCCGCCTTGCTCGTGGCGGGGCAGGATGGTGCGAATGGCCGAGCGGGTCAGCGACTGATGGATTTCCATGCTGGCCCCGCCGGGATAGGCGAAGAGGCATTCGACTCCCTCGCGTTCCAAGGCCCGGACGAGGATATCGCGCCCCAACATCGGCTCGCCGATGCCGGCTTTGGGCGCTGCTGTTTTCTTTGTTCGGATTTTCGTGCTCATATCTTCATTTGGCTGGGGGGGGCCGGGGCCAAAAAAAAAGCCCACGACCGTGACCAGCCGTGGGTAGTTATCAACCTGCGCTAAACGCGACAAGTCCCCGCGGCGTGGCCGCCTGCGACGACGACTACGCCCGACAGATTGACTTGCGGCACATTGCCTGACATGCGACCAGAATAGTGGAGTGGCGGCAGCGGGTCAAGCAGGGAATTGGCTTGTTTCGTTTTTTTCGCGCTCGCCCGGCGCTGGATTTGTGGCAGGGAATGGCAAACGAGATGGATCGGACGCTCCGTGAAGAAGCGCCGTAGTGTGTCTCCCGGATCAGCGCGCGCCGGCCCCGCTGCCGCTGCCGAAGCCCAACCCGCCGGCCGGGCCGGTCGCGGGGGACTGGCTGCCGGCGGTGTTCCCCGGGCGCAAACTCAACGGCGTTTGCAGCGCGGGCTGATTTTGGGAGCCGCCAAAAAGGGCGCCAACGGCTGCCTGCATGACGGCCGGGTCGGCGCTGTCAATTGGAAAGATGGAGACAAAGCGCATGTCCTTGTCGCCCTCATCCCATTTGGCGATCAAACCGCGAATGGTCGTCATGGAAGTCCTCGAGGCGGTGATGGCAACGGATTGGGTGCGCCGGTCGGCCACAGCGCAGACGCTGGCTTGGCGTTTCAGGCGGTTGCTTTCATTCGCGCGGCCGGATGACGGCGATGCCATCCCAGGCGGGCCGAACTGAAAACCCGCCGTCCGGCTGTTCTGGTCCGAAGTTCCGGCGGGGGCGGCGAACAGCGCGGAGATTTGGTCGGCGATCTCCGTTGGGTCAGCGTGCTGGAGGGGGAAGATCTCGATCTCGGTGATGTCCTGGCTTGGTTTGTCCAATTGCGCGATGACGTTCGTGATCATCGGCATCGCGCCGGGTGGCGCGCTGGCGATGACCGCGTTCATTTGCTCGTCGGACACGAAGACGGCATGAGTCTGCGCGTTTTTTGAGTTGGGATCGGCGCCGGCGCCGCCGTCAGCGGGGTTGAAGCCGGCCGCCACGCCGCGCCCAAACCTCCGCGGGTTGGCGCGGATGACCTCCGCATCGGCGCTTTGGAAAGCCTCCTTCAACTCCGCCGCGACGGACCTGGCATCGGCGTAAGTGAGAACAAAGACCTCAATCTCGGAAATGGCGGTGCTGTCCAAAGCGGCGATAATCGCGGCGATGCGGCGAACGTCTTTTTGCGGAGCGGTCATGAGGAGGGCGTTTCCCGCCTCGTTGGCGGTGACCGTGTCGGCGGCCGGAATCAACGGCTCAAGGTCTTTGGCCAGTTGACCGGGGTTCAAGGCATGCACCGGCAGGATTCCGGTCACGATTTCATTGTTGACTGGAATCTTCGCCGGATCGTTGGCGACGACCAGCGGCGTCAGCGCGCTGGTCCGGGCGCGGCTGGCATCCATAATGGTCAGAGTCCGGCCCCGGCGCAGGGCGGCGTAATTGTTCCGGCTCAGTTGGTCGCTGAGCAAATCGACCGCCTCGCTGGCGGTGACCGGTTGCCGCGCAGCCACGCTGACTTTGCCCGTCAAATCCACCTCCGAATCGACAATCAACCCCGCCTTGGCGCTGAGGTAATTGACCACCGCGCTCAAAGGTGCGTCGTGGAAGTTCAGGAAAAGGCCGGCGCCGGGCGTCGGCTCCGCGGGCAGGGCGGCGTTGTCTTCCGCGGCCGAGCCGAGCCGGACGACCGCGAAGGCGGCTGATAGTATCGCAAGGAAGTTTCTTGTATTCATTTTATGGCACGATGTGCGAAACCACCTGAGGCAAGTCGTGTGCCAACTGCCGTCCCGGCGCAGCCCGGCGCAAAAGGCCCGTGGGCCGCGCAACAGATGCTCAAAAACAGGCTGGCGTCGCGCAGGGATTGCGCGCTGATCGGCGATCAAAGTTCTTGCGGGGAAAAACGCGGCAGGATCAGGCGTGATGAACGGCCTGCCTCCCTGTCCAATTGCATGTGAACACGAAAAGGCTCAGACGCCGGAGGCCGATTCGGTCTTCGGCCGCAAGAGCATTCACGCTGGTCGAACTGCTGGTGGTGATGGCCATCATCTCGATCTTGGCGGCGCTCCTCTTGCCGGCGCTGGCCAAGGCCAAAGCCCAGGGATACTCCACCACCTGCAAAAACCACCTGCACCAAATGGGCCTCGCGCTGGAAATGTATGTCCACGAAAACCGACACGAATATCCTTACCTGGTTTCCAGTACGGCGATATGGTTCGACAGCCTTTCGCCTTACTACCCAGTCAAATGGACCGACCGAGCGTACCATTGCCCGGGATACAAAGGAGCCCTCTCGCTCTTCGCGGGGAGGCTGCCGCACGACCCGCTTGGCAGCTATGCTTACAACGCCTGGGGCGTTGGGAGCTGTGACTCCCTGTCTCCATCCTATCTGCATGGTCTTGTGAGTCTCGGCCTTGCTGGCAGGGGGCGAAAAGCGCCTCCCATTTCCGAGTCCCAGGTAAAAGCGCCGAGCGAGATGCTTGCCATTGGCGAATCCAGGCACAGAGGCGAACGGGAGGTGTCCAATGACTCCTGCGTCTTCATTATGTTTTGCGGCAACATTTGGGGAAGGCATGTCCCGGAAAATTATTACGGCAACCCCCCGCTCCCGGAGCGGCACGGAAAGAACTACAATCAGCTCTTCTGCGATGGACACGTTGCGTCAATGGATCCCCGCATTTTGTTCAATCCCACCAATACAGCCGCGCTGTGGAACTACGACCACCAGCCGCATCCGGAACTATGGACCGGTCTTGACGTTCAGCCCTGACGCGGGCGGCTACGCTTTGCGTGCCGCGGGCAAAAGCACTTCGCTGCCTTCGCGGGCGGCTTCGACGATGAGATCGGAGTGGCGGTTGGCAGCCATTTGACGGGCGCGCGCCACCATGCGCGAAATCTGCTCGTCGGTGTGGTCCGGGTCGTGGTGAAAGAGATAGAGGCGCTTGACGCCGGCGTGGAGGGCGAAGGCGACGGAATCTTCCACGCAACTGTGGCCCCAGCCGACGTGCTGGTCGTATTCGGCGGCGTCGTATTGGGAATCCAGAATGAGCAGGTCAGAGCCGCGGATGAAATCGACCAGACTGCGGTCCTCTTCGGGAGCCGTCTGACGCTCTTCGCGCGGGACCACCTTGGTGTCGGCTTTCCAGCGCTCGCGCAGGCGCCGGAAAAGTTCGACATCGGGCAAATAAGCGATGGAGCCGCCCGGGGTGAAGAGGCGGTAGCCGGTGCAGATGCCGGGATGGTTGAGGAAGTGGGCCTTGACGGGCACGCCGCTGACTTCGAAGCTCATCTCTTTGAGTTCGTGAATGGTGATGTAGCCGGGCATCTGCTGCATGCTGATGGGGAAATAGGGGCTTTCCATTTGACTGCAAAGGGTGCTGCGCAATCCCTGGCTGGCGCCTTCGAAGCCGTAGATGGCCACGATGTTCTTGGGATCATAGGCCGGAAGGAAAAAGGGGAAGCCCTGGATATGGTCCCAATGCGTGTGGGTGATGAGCAGGTTCAAGTTAATGGGCCGGTCTCGGAACTCGCGGATCAGGGCCAGGCCCAGTTTGCGCAGGCCGGTGCCCGCGTCCAGCACGATCAACACATCATTGACGCGAATTTCGACGCACGAAGTATTACCCCCATAATGCACGGTGTCCGTTCCGGGAGCGGGAATGGAGCCGCGCACGCCCCAGAATTTCAAGCGTGTGACGCCTCCCTGTTCCGGAGCGCCATTGAACTGGCAGCCGGATTGGCCTGTTCCCGCCCCGGCGACGCGCGCCAGGAACTGATCCAGCAGAGGGTAATTGAGGGGTTTGGGGAGATACTCGTCCGCGCCGCATTCCAAGGCGCTGAATTTTTCGGCGCCATTCCCGGCGCCGGTGGCGATGATGACAGGCCGCGGGCCGGCCGTGTCCGATTGCGCCTCCAATTCGCGGCAAAAGCCCAGGCCATTATTCGAGACGGAGGGCCAGTCGCAGAGGATCAGGGCGGGCAGGTGCTCGCGGGCCAGGGCGAGGGCGCGCTGGCGGTCTGGCGCGTCCAGGACACGCCAGCCCCGTTCGTTCAGCCAGGGCATCAGCCGGCTGCGAACAGACTGCTCACTTTCCACGACCAAAACCGTTTTCATGGTGGCACCGTTATTGTCACATATCTGTAATAAAAGGCAAGTCTTTGTTTGACACCTCTGCGGGCCGGTTTTGGGCCAATAAGACGAAGGCCGGGAGACTTCTCGCTCTCCCGGCCTGTTGTCAAATGAAACCGCCCTTGTTTAGCTCACCTTGATTCTGCGGGGCTTGACCTGCTCGGTCTTGGGCAGGGTGAGGGTCAGGATGCCCTGCTCGATCTTGGCGGCGATTTTCGCCGTGTCGATGGTCGGGTCCAATTCAAAGACCCGGCGGTAATCGGCGTTTTCCGATTCGCGGTAGAGAAGGCTTGCGCCAAACTCGGCCTGCCTTCGGCCAACAATTGTTAACTCGTTGTTGTCCAAGCTGATATCCAGGCCTTCCTTGTTCACTCCCGGCAATTCCGCTTCCAGGACGTAGCCGTCCTGGTTCTCGACGATGTTGACTTTCGGCGTGAGAAACTCACGCTCGGTGTCCGCCGGTTGCGGGCAAACGGGTTTTTCCTGCTGTTGAGCAACTGCGTTCATAAGTTCCTTTCGTTTCCCGGGCAAGCTGCGCTCGCCCGGCAGTGGGGGTTGTTATTTGACCGTAATGGGGATTTGTTTCGGCTTCGCTTCCTCCGCTTTGGGCAGAGTGACCGTCAGGACACCGTCGGTGTAGGTGGCCTTGATTTTTTCCGCATCGACCCTGCAAGGCAGGCTGATGGTGCGATGAAAACGGCCCAGCCAGCGTTCCGAGCGGTAGGTCTCCGCCGTCTCGTACTTCTCCTCCTGTTTCCGTTCGCCGGAGAGGGTCAGATAGCCGTCGTGCAGCGAGATTTCGATGTCTTCCTTTTTCATGCCCGGCACTTCCGCCCTGACGACCAGGCTGTCTTTGTCCTCGTACAAATCCACCGCCGGAAACCAGCCTTCGAGCAATTGTGTGCTCTGCTCGGAATCCTGGGGCGATCCCAAGAACCGTCCAAGGGTCAGGTTGAACAGATTATCCACTTCGTCCCGCAAGGTCGCGATGCGACGAACCGGGGCCACGCTCGATAAGTTAGGCTTTTGCCATCTTGTTAACGTCATAGGTCTTCCTTTCTCTATCTCAAAATGTTGTTTGTTAAGACTGTTTCAGTTCTTCGATGTTCTGAATAGCGTTTCCTGTGCCAAAACATTCAAAAGTCATAAGATGCTACTGCACAATAATATACGACTTACAATATTATAAACCCAGTTTCATAAAGAGACAAAGTGACTCATATTGAGAGTTGATTGAAGTGTCATTATGTCCCACAATGACCGCAAAAACGCCGCCTTCCGAGGGCGGCGAAGCTTCACTCAGTATTAATCAAAGGCGTGCCCCGCGCAGCAGAGGACATCCCGAATCTTATGGCGGACAAGCTCTTTGACGCCGGTTCGGGCCGGGCCGAGGTACTTGCGGGGGTCGAACTCTTTGGGGTTTTCGGCGAAACATTTGCGAATGGCGGCTGTCATCGCCAGGCGCAGGTCAGTGTCAATGTTGACTTTGGTGCAGCCGACCCGGCGGGCGATTTCGATGTCGGCTTCCGGCACGCCTGCGGTGTCTTCGCCCAATTTGCCGCCGTATTTATTGATCTCCTGGACCAGGTCCTTGGGGACGCTGGAAGCGCCGTGCAAAACCAGCGGATAATCGCCCAGGCCGGCATCCATCAGCGCCTTTTTGATCGCGCGCAGGCGGTCCAAATCCAGCCGTTGTTCTCCCTTGAACTTGTAGGCGCCATGCGAGTTGCCGATGGCGACGGCCAGGGAATCAACGCCCGTCTGGCGGACAAACGCCACGGCTTCCTCCGGGTGCGTATAGACGCCCCCTTTTGAATAGCCGCCGCCCTCTTCGCCGTCGTCGTGTTGCGCGCCGACGAGCATGCCCAATTCGCCTTCCACCACGCAGTTATGCTTGTGGGCGTAATCGACGACGCGCCTGCAGATTTCGGCGTTTTTCTCAAATGGCTCGTGGCTGCCGTCGATCATCACGCTAGTAAAGCCCTCGTCGATGCATTCCTTGCAGAGATCGAACGAATCGCCATGATCCAAGTGGACGGCAATGGGGATGTTGGAGGTGCTGACGGCGGCCTCGATGAGTTTCTTGAGATAAACGGGGCTGGCATATTGGCGGGCGCCTTTGGAGATTTGGAGCATGACAGGGGCCTTTTCCTCCTCGCAAGCCTCGACGATGGCCTGGAGCAGCTCCATGTTATTGACGTTAAAGGCCCCAAGGGCGTATTTGCCTTTGAGCGCTTTGGCGAACAGATCCTTAGTATGTGTCAGTGGCATAATCTTTGATCTTTATGCGGGCAACGTGCGGGTTTCCACGTCTCCGGGACCCAGATACTAGGAAGCGCAACGGGAAAGGGGAAGGAAAAACTACGGCCGGATAAACCGCCCTGCGCGCGGGAGCTGAATTCCAGGCCGGGGCAGGTGGCCGGACCGCCCTGTTTGAGGCTCCAGTGACATCGACGGACTTGGGCGGGTTAAAAACCGCTTTACAATTGCGCCGCGCGCGGCATGTTTGGGCGTTTTTATGACGGATACCGACTTGAATTTGTGGGGGCTTATTGCCGTGCCGGTGGGTTTGGCCATTTGCTTTGGCGTCCCCCTTCTGGTCTGGCTGCGCGATGAAATCCGCGCCGGGGCCGAGGAAAAGAAAAACGCCCGTCACTGAGCCGCTGAAGCACCTTCAGGTTTTTCGCGCGAAATGGATGCTCATCGCGCCGCCAAGCAGGTTGCGTACCCGGATGTCCCGGCAACCCAAGGCCGCCATTTTTTCCGCCACGCCGCGCTGCGCGGGATAGTCTTGCAGTGATTCATATATGTAAGCGTGCGTGGCGGAGTCACGGCAAAAAATCCTTCCAAACAGCGGAACGGCCCATCGCAGCCAGCTAAAATAAAGCCGCCGCCAGAGCCAGCCTTCAGGCTTGCCGAAATCCAGCGCCAGGAGCCTTCCGCCGGGCCGGGCCACGCGCGCCATCTCTGCCAGGCCGCGTTCCCAACTTTCCAGATTCCTCAGTCCGTAGCCGATGGTGACAATGTCGAAAGAAGCGTCGCCGAAGGGGAGGCGCATGGCGTCGCCGCTCATAAACCGCAACGGAGGGGCGGACGGCGCGGCGGGCGGGTTTTTGGCCCGTTTCTCCGCCACCGCCAGCATCGCGGGGCTGAAATCCAGGCCGACAACTTCCGCGCCGGCGGCGCGCAAGGCGAACGCGATGTCGCCCGTTCCACAGCAGAGGTCCAGCGCTTTTTCGCCCGGTTGCACGGCGGCCATTTCGACCAGGAGCTTTTTCCAGCGGCGATGCAGCCAGAAGCTTTGCAGGTCGTTGATCAGGTCGTAACGCGGCGCGATGGCGTCGAAGAGGTCTCCGACGCGGGCGGCCCTTTGTTCTCCCGGTTGGTAATACTTGTTGCTCACGCCTTCCGGGCCGATAGTCTCATGTCATGGCGTCTCCGATTCAAGCCGGGCCTCGAAGTGAATTGCGCATCGCGGGAATGAACTGCGCCAACTGCGTCCGTCACGTCACGGATGCCTTGCAGGCCGTGGCGGGCGTGGCGAGCGCCGTTGTCTCGTTGCAGGAAGCGCGGGCGCGGGTCCGCTGGCAATCCGGCGCGACCCCGGACGTTTCCGCTCTTGCCGCGGCGGTGCGCGCGGCGGGTTATGAGGCAGAACCGCTTTCGGCGGAAAACCAGCCGAAACGGGCCGCGCCCTTGGATGGCTGGCGTTTGAACGTGGCCGTCGGCCTTCTCTGCACCGCGCCGCTAATGGCGGGCGAATGGGTCTTTGGGCTGGGAATGAGGACTTGGTTCCATTGGCTGGCGTTTGCGCTGGCGCTTCCCGTGCAGGTTTTTTGCGGCGCGCGATTTTACAGGGGCGCCTGGCAACAACTCAAATCGGGCGGGTCAAATATGGACACGCTGGTGGCGCTGGGATCGACGGCCGCCTTCGGCTACAGCGTGTGGGCGCTCTTTTCCGGCGCGGGCGGACATCTCTATTTCATGGAAGCGGCCGCCATCATCACGTTGATCAGCGTGGGCCACTGGCTGGAGGCGCGCGCGACCAGCCATGCGGAAAAATCCCTGCGCGCCTTGTTCCAATTGGCTCCGCCTACAGCCCGCCGCCGCAACGTCGATGGCACCGAAACGCCCGTGCCCGCCGCCGAGCTTCAGCCTGGCGACAAGGTCGTTTTGCGGCCGGGCGACCGGGTCCCAACGGACGGCCAGTTGCTCGAAGGCCAGTGCAGCATGGATGAAGCGATGTTGACCGGCGAATCGATGCCGGTGGAGAAGGCGGCGGGCGGACGCGTTTATGGCGGGACAGTGAACCTGAACGGGCAGGTTGTGATGGAGGTGACGGCGGTCGGCGACGCCACGGCCCTGGCCCAGATCGTCGCCGCCGTCGAGCGCGCGCAGAACAGCCGGGCGGATATTCAACGTCTGGCAGACCGGGTCAGCAATGTCTTTGTGCCCATCGTGGTGGCGATCGCCATCGGGGCCGCCCTTTGGTGGGGCTTGGCGCCCGGCCAGGCCCATCGGTTCAGCGCGTTGCTGGGCCGCTATCTGTGGCCTCCGCACATGCCATCGACGCCCCTGGCCGCGGCGATTCTCAGCGCGGTAGCGGTGTTGATTGTGGCCTGTCCGTGCGCGATGGGTTTGGCCACGCCGGTGGCGATCATGGCGGGCGCCAACGTGGCCGCCCGGCGCGGCATTCTAATTCGAGACGGCATCGCATTGGAAAAGGCGGGCGGCATCACGGTGCTGCTGGCTGACAAAACCGGCACATTGACCTGGGGCAAACCCACTGTCGTGGCCACCGAGGGCAACGACTTGCCACTGGCCGCGTCATTGGCGGCGGGTTCCAAACATCCCCTGAGCCAGGCGGTGGCGAAACTGGCCACGGAAAGGACTTCGTTCCGGGACTGGCGGGAAATTCGCGGGTCGGGGGTGGAGGCGGTCTTGGAAGGCGCGGTCGTGGCGCGTCTGGGTTCACTGGCGTGGTTGAAGAGTTGCGGCATCGACACGCCGGACCGAAATGGATTCGCGGAAAAATGGAGCGCCGATGGCGCCACGATTCTTGGCCTGGCGGCGGGGTCGAACTTATCAACCCTCATCGCGTTGCGGGACACCGTCAAACCGGCCGCCGCCGAAGTGGTGCGCGAGTTGACGCAAAGCGGTTTGAAAGTGTTTATGGTCACGGGTGATAATCCGCGCACGGCCCATGCCATCGCCCGCCAGGCGGGCATCGCGGCGGAAAATGTTTTCGCGCAAATCCGGCCCGAGCGCAAAGCGGAGTTGGTCAGCCAATTGCAGGCCAAAGGCGAGCGCGTGGCCTTTGTCGGCGACGGCATCAACGACGCGCCGGCGCTGGAACAGGCCGATTTGGGCATCGCCGTCAGCGAAGCCAGCGATGTCGCCGGAGCGGCGGCGGACATCATTTTGCTGAAGACGGAGATAGAGGCGATACCGGAGGCGCTGGCGTTGGCGCGGGCCACGTTGCGGACCATCCGGCAGAATTTGTTTTGGGCCTTTTTTTACAACGCCGCCGCCGTGCCCCTGGCGGCGCTGGGCTTCTTGAGTCCGATCCTTTGCGCGGCGGCGATGGGCCTTTCGGATTTGGTGGTGATTGGCAACGCCCTGCGGCTGGGCAAAACTGCCCCGAGAAAACCGGCCGCGCCTCCGTCTCTTTCCTGTCCGAATCCGTAGCGCCTTTTTGGGAGCGCAATCGTCTCAAAAAATGACTCCAAAAACACTTCGCACTCCCGCATGAAATGTCATACTGTCATATGACAGTATGGATTGTTGGGCGTGCTCGAATCCTTGGCGACTTTGTGGGAGTGCGGCCATGCGATTGTCTCTAAAAATTACTTGGCGCTCCCGCATGCAATGTCATCCTGTCATATGACAGTATTCATTTCCGGCTGGCTGCAACGCTGGCGCGCTGGTGTGCCGGTCTGGTGAACAGAGCGACATCATCGCTGAGAATCGGGGTTTGTGACGAAGCGGGCCGAATAAAACGCCGGCTGCCCCTGCGCATCACACCAGGTTTGGATGGATAGGCGCTTGCCGGCAGGCGGGACGAGCCGGGCGAAGTTGTGACCGAACGTGAACAGGCTGTATTGATCCGGGTGAAAAAGGTAAACCAAATTGTCCCCATCGGGTGGACTTGACAGGTCCACGCCGGGGTTCGCATTCCATTGCCAGATCGGTTCCTCCATGCGCGGGCCGTCGGCCAGGAATAGCAGTGGCTCGTTAAATCCCCAATCCAGGCTGATGATGACGAGGTCGGTGCGGCCTTTGACCTTCTGGCAGAATTGGACCAACGCCTCGCTCCACCAACCCCGTCCGCCCGTTTCCCGAATCAACCGCTGGGTTCGGGCAATCGCCACGGTCTGCCAGCCGAGCAGGACGACAAAGCCGGCCGCGAGCAGAGCGCGCCCGGTTCGCGCGGCGCGCCGCCCGTCGCTCCACCGTTGCCACCCGCCCACCAGCGCGGCGGCGATGATCAAATGCGGAAAGGGCAGAACCAGGAGAGCGTGATGCAGCCGCACCGCCCCCGGCAGCAGCAGGACGCCCGCCGTCACAAAAACGGTTGTCAAGAGGAGAAATAGGGACAGGCGTCTGGCTTTTTCCTCGCCGTCCCGCCGGAGCACTCCGGCCGCCAGCGCCACTGCGGCCGCCGCCAACACCACCGAAAAAGGCGTCCACGCCGCCGACGGGACTTGGCACATGGTGTCAAATCGCCCGCCGGCCGCCATCAGCCGGTAAAAATACGATCCGTCGCCCATCATTTGCAGAGTGTGGAGTTTCTCGTTCAACTCGCCCGGGGGGGCAAAGCCATGATGATGGGCATGGATTTCAGCCACTTGCGAGAGCATCAGCCCGCCGCCGAGCAAAAAGCCCAGGCCGCCCATCTCCGCCAACAGGCGGCGGCGGACCACAAACGCGGCAAGCGGGCGGCCAAACGCCCCCGCAGCGCCCAACCCCGCGCCCAGCAACAGGACCGCGAAGTCGATCTTATTGAACAATCCCAGCCCGAGGCAGAAGCCCGCCAGGAACGCGTCGCGGGCCTTTCCTTTCTCCCACGCGCGCACCGCGAAAAGGAAACCGGCGAACCGGAAGAGCAAACCCGGCGCGGCGGAGCCCCAGTCAAGCACACCTGTGAAAAAGAACGCCGGGTCCAGCGCCAGCAGCGGGCCGGCGGCCAGCGCCACTTTCAGCCCCGCCATGCGCCAGGTCCAGAGCATGAACAAGAGCAACCCGGCCGCGCTCCAGGCCAGGTTGGTCAGGCGCAGCGCCGGCACGTTCGGTCCAAAGAGCGCCACCGAAGGAATCAGCATCCAGCTCTTGACGGCTCCCAGGTAGGATTGGACAAAGACAGGAAACGGACGGCCAAAGACCTCGACCACCCCGGTATTGGGCATGTGCTGGCCGCGCGCCGGGCCGGCCACAAAATCCCTGGCCAACCCCCCAAAAATGGCCTCGTCATAATACAGGCCCGGCTGGAACGCGTTCTCTCCGCCCAAGCAAAACAGAATCGCGGCCAGCGCCAGCCAGACACCGAGCACCGCCCGCAGTTCGCCGGAGCGGTTGCCGGCCCTGGCCGCCGGCTCGGAGGAATCTGGAGAATCACTTTGCATTCCGCGGCACCCGCGTAATCGTGTGTTTTTGGAGAGCGGGGCCTTGGTCAAGACTTGCGGCAGCGCGAGGCCAACGCCTTCACGACAGGAACAAGTCGGCAGTCTTCCAACGGGCGGTAATGCAGTGGCCTGCGGCGGGCGCGTTTGAGCCAAGCCACATCCTCGGCGTCCTCCACGCGCTCCAAGAGTTCTTCATAATTCTTGATGGGGATGATGACCGAGACGGGTTTGCCGTTGCGCGTCACGATTTCAGGTTCTGGCATTGTCGCCTTCATAGTCGTGGATTACCGTCTCCACGTTCAGGCACGCGGAGTGTTCTCCTCCTCATCCAGCGCGCGGAAAGATGCCGCCGCCAGAGCCGCGAAATCGTCATCCGTCAAATCATCAGACATGGGAGCACGTTCGACGATGGCGCGTCGAAGCTGTTGACGCTCCTTTTCCGAAAGCTGCTCGAACTCGCCAAGAATTTGAGTGACTGCTTGTGTCATGTCCTGAACATACGCCGACGGAAAGGACTGAGCAAGCGCCGGGTATTAAGCGATTGACAAGCAGTACGATTCGTGATAAAGGAGCGATCATGACTAAGGAAGGGATTATCATTGCCGCTTTCACGACAATGGCCATGTTCTCTTTACAACGGTTGGAAGCTCAGGGGACATTAACGATGGCGACTGATCCGACATTCGGGCCAAACTCACTAATTGTTGACACGGCAACAGGTCTGAACTGGCTAAACCTAAAATACACAGATGGCTTGAGTTATGACCAGGTCATTGGGGAGATGGCGCCGGGAGAGCTCTTCGCGGGATTTACGTATGCTAGCTCTGCCCAGGTGACTACACTTTTTGCGGATGGTACGCCAGGGAACGCAAATTATTCGCCCACGAGTCCTGCAATTGCGACATTCATTGATTTGGTTGGAAGCACCGGAGAGCAGAACGGATACCCTTACTCCATGGGTGAAGTGCTAAACGGACCACCTGGTATTATTGGTGGCGAGCTTATCATACCGACGTGGGGCCTTTTTGTTGCAGGTTACAACGGCGTCTTTTCTTATGGTGTGCAGGGGTCCAGGCAAGGAGAGTGGTACGGGGGCGGTTTCGGAAGCTGGCTTGTGGAAGCTGTACCGGAGCCCAAGACATGGTGCTTGTGTTTGCTTGCCGCACCATTTGTAATCAGCGCGGTTCGGAAAAGAAGCAGAATATGATACTGTTTGGGATTTTTTAGCGGATTTCTGAGGATTCGTGAGGAGCGCGCGATTTCGGAAGCGCCCTAACGATAACGCCTTGCAACGTGTGAGGATTGGTGAGTAAATAGTATTGTCACTTTCGAGTCAGTCAGCCTTATGCCAGTTGCGCTGATATGATACATGAATATAACTAATGCGTTAATTTTTCGCTTGCTTTGTTCGCTCTGTTCGTAATGCGGGGAATGGCGGGAGTGGCGGGGCTCGAACCCGCTACGAATCATTGCAAATCAAGGACTTAGGTGGGCTGCCATCACAAGGAGCCTCACAAATCTCTGGCGTGTTGGGGCAGGACCTGTCACGCGTAGTCACTGCATGGGCTGATCTTCCTCCGCCTCTCAAGGCTGCAATCCTCGCCATTATCGAGGCCGCCGGGAAATAGGAAAGCGGCTACCTGTGGACACGCAAGCCAGTGGGGGCACGGAAGGGCCGGGGGCGGAGCGGCGCGAAGCGCCGCCCGCACCCGGCCTTCCTTGTCTAAATAGTAACAATTCAGACAACGCGGAAGCGAGTCCGTGGAATCTCCTGACGGGTTCGCATCGCAAGGTGGCCTTCTGTCTGCAAGGAGAAATTCTCGCTTTGGTTGAGGACTTCGGTATTGAGCATCTTGGATTTTTAACCCTCACTTTTGCTGATCATGTCGTTGACATCAGGGAAGCGTCTCGGCGGTTTAACAATCTCAACCGGCGCGTATTGAAGGCCCGTTACAAGCGCCTGGTGGCGGTGCCAGAGCGGACGAAGATTCAGAGGCTGCATTTCCACTGCCTGTGCGTGTTAGACGTTGATATCCGCACTGGCTGCGATTTTGAGGCTTTCAAGAAAGGGGATTACCGGTCGGCATCGGCGGTTCTTAAGTCCGAGTGGAAGTTTTGGCGCGAGACTGCGCCCAAGTATGGCTTCGGTCGGACTGAGTTGCTGCCGGTTAAGTCAACCGCCGAGGGCATCTCGAAATACGTTGGGAAATACATCGCCAAGCACATCGACTGCCGGGTCGAAAAGGACAAAGGCGCGAGGTTGGTTCGCTACATCGGTTATCGCCCTGGGGAGCGGTCGTTCCACCCACACATGATGTTCAATTCGGAGCATGCCTGGCTGTGGCGGCAGAAGGTAGAAAAGTTCACCCGCCAAAATCGCATTTTTGACATGGAGCATTTCACGAAGATTTGCGGGCCTCGTTGGTGCTACTTTTTTCAAGACGCGATTCTTCACACGGATTTGCCTCCTGGCACGGTGTTTCCGTCGTTGGCTCTGGGGTTGGACGAGTCGGAGCGCAAGAGCGCCAGGGAGTGTTTGCTTTTGAAAGTTCGTCTTTGCAAAGACATCGACAAGCTGTGAGTCCGCACTGTCAATTACACCGTGTAACCTCGGAACTGCGCGGAGCGTAACCAACACAACCAAACAGGACCACCCTTGCCACCCTGGGCAATAGGGAGAACCTGGCATTGGAAAAAACCATCCTGGGCAAGGGGCATCTCAATGCGATTTGTCTTGCTAGGGCCATCAAAAAGCGCAATGGTGGCCGAAATTTAAAACACGCATGACAATCGTTGTTGGACTAATAGGCAAGGAATCAATCGTTTTAGCGAGTGACAGCCAGTCAACCTATGGAGTGGCAAAGTTACTGAACGCAAGAAAAATAGGCGTCGTCGCATTTGAAAATGGAACGGCACTTGTTGCACAAGCTGGCGCGGCGTATCCGGCGTCTCGCGCAGTGCAACTTTTTGAACGGAAGGCAAAAAGCCTTCGCGTTACTGATTCCGAATCGTTTATTAAGGCCGCTCGTGACTCTGTATTAGAAGTGAAACATTGCCTAATTGAAGGACAAGGGGGAGCAGCGTTTTCAGAAGATAGACGGGAGCAATTTTTTAGATGTGACTACTACTTTAAATTGATGGTCGCTTACTATCTTAACGACCAGCCTTTCATTTTCACGATTGATAGTTATGACTGTCTGCCGGTCCATCTGAAATCGGATTATGTGGCAATGGGATGCGGTGACACTTTAGCGTATTACCTTTTAAGCGAGATTGTGGAACTAGGGATGCCATTTACGAACTGCATGGCGCGTGCAATCTACGTTGTGGAAAAGGTCAAACAAAACGTTGAGGGATGCGGGGGATCGACATGCGTTGGAGTTGTTCATAACGTCCCTGATTCGGATGATGATTATACCGCGAAAGTCCGCCGTTCAAAAGGATTGACATTACCGTATAGCAGTGCTCGTGTTCTTGATCAAAATAGAATCAGCGATATTGCAAGGAGACTTACAGACGTTGATTTTAAATGCAGGAAAGATAGAAACAAGCAAATTATAGCGATGATTCAAGGTGTGGAGGCTGATTATCAGAACGAATGGGACGAATCGCCGGAGGAAGTACAATGAGTAAGCCAGGTATCCAAGTCGGTTTTTACTGGCGATAACCAGGATTTGTTTCTTGAAGACACTGTTCCTGTTTTGAGGACTGCGTGCGGCTTAGTGCAGTATCACATGTGGCAGCAAATTTACTTGAGGTTTTGCCACCGGACCAATATTCCATCGCTGAAATAGAGGAAAATGTCCGGTTCGGCAGTTTCGAGAGTGACAGGGTCGGGATCTAAATATGACCATAAATCAAATGAACCGCCAATTCCTTGACTTGTTTCAATATGCCACGGGCGGCCCATGACCACGCGGACTTGCTCTTCGTCCATACCGATTGAAATCCGTCCGTTCTTGAAGTTGTCCAGCAATCTGGGGTCGGCATTTGGATGTGCTTCCATGTATGCTCGCGCTCTCTCGGAAATTGCAGACGGGAGACGTTGGTCGAGTTCGTCGAGCGTAAATTGCGCTGCGGATTTATAGTGCTCTGTGGCCGTGTCGGCAGGGGGTTGTCCATATTGAGGGGGGATGGGAGACCCACATCCCGCGATTGCGACAAGAATGACTGACAGAACGATTCTCATTGTTTGGATAGTATCACGCCCGATAGCTGTCCGTCAATAATGTGAGAATGCGCCTGGTGGTGACGGCATTGGCCGCAGTGTTGCGGTGGCAGAAAGGGCGCAATCCTGGGGACAAGGACGACACGACCAGGCACTTGTCGGGGCGGAGCGTTCGCGTGTTGGCATTTGGCTTGGCCTTTGTGTTCGCAGCAAGCCGGATGCCAACACGGGAACGCGCAGCGGGGAAATGCTCATGGTTTCTAATGTGATAATGATTGCAATTAGAATTACTAAAAACGTTTTTATTTGATTGCTATGTTCGTTTTGTTCGTTTAGTTTGATGCCATGAAAAGAAAACGAACAGGCGCGAAAGTGATAGCCGGGAAGGCAACGCAAAAGGCCCCCGTGCGAGCGGAACAAAAATCAGAGAACCAATGGCCGCCCGGGCATCTCACAGAATCCTCGGATGGGGTGCTGAGAATCCGTCCGTTTCCAGAGAGCCTTCTGCACGAAGCCGAACGAGAGCCTGATCATGTGGACTTGGCGGAATACTGGCGGGTGATTTTTAAGCTGCGCGAAAAGGGCTTCACGTTTCGTGATATTGCACTGTGGCTTTCGGAGCGCAACGTTGAGGCGGACCACAACGCCGTTTATCGGGTGTACTCCAATCATATGACCGCCGAGCAGACTGCAATAGAATCGGACCTGGAAGAACGGGAAAAGCAAATGATCGAGGAGTTGTGATATGTCTGACGTTGTCGAAAGGGCGAGCGAGGGCAATGCGGAATCGAAACTGGTGCGGCTGAAAGGGGCGGCGGCTCGGCTTGGTGTCAGTGTGCGGACATTGTACCGCATCATTGCGGAAGGGGGCTTGCCCTTGGTGCATATTCGAGGGTGTTCGTGTTTGAAAGAAGGCGACTTGAGCGCTTACGTGGAAAAAAGCAAACGAAGGAAAATTTATGATTAACAGCATTTACAAACCCAAGGGGTCGCGGATATGGCGCTGGAGATTCCGGCAGGTCCCTGCCGATGGCAAAATTGAAGATGTATCGCTTGGGACATCTGAGAAACAGGTGGCGGAAAAACGGCAGGGTGAGCGGCGGCGAGAAAAGGAGCTTGAAAGAGGGGGGTTCATTCCTCCAAAGGCTATACGTGATGCGTCACACCGCAAGCTGTCGGACCATTTGCAAGACTTCCTGGGCGATATGCGCCGGCGGGGGAAGTCGGAAAAGTATCTGGCAAACCTTGAATTCCGTGTTGGCAGACTGATTTCGGATTGCGCTTGGAACACAGCAAGCGACGTTTCGGCTGATTCATTCCAAGCCTGGTTGCGTAGGCGACAGGAATTGAAGGACAAGACGGCGAATGATTATTTAGAAGCTGCGCGGTGTTTTTTTAACTGGCTGGTGAAACTCGGTCGGGCGGGGTCTAATCCTCTGCTGTCGGTGGAAAAGGCAAAAACGAAAGGCGGCAAAGCACAGGGGCGCCGGGCGTTTAGTGATGACGAAATGGTGCGTTTGCTGGCTGTTGCTGGCGAGCGCAAGGCGGTTTACCTGATGGCGGTCCATACGGGCTTGCGGAGAGGGGAATTGGCGGCGCTCAAGTGGGGAGACTTGCATCTGGATGCGGTGACACCGTTTGTCAACGTCCGGGCATCGACAACTAAGAACGGCAAGGCTGCGGATATGCGATTGCTTCCTGAATTGGTGGCAGCACTGGCTGAACTTAAAACCAACGGGACAAATGGCGATGACCTTGTTTTCAAGCGGATTCCCCGGATTGAGAGGTTTTACAGGGACTTGAAAAAAGCCGGGATTGCGCTCAAGGACGCATTTGGACGCAAGGCCGTCTTTCATTCCCTGCGGCATACATTCGGGACTAATCTGGCGCGGGGTGGAGTGGCAAGCCGGGTTGCAATGGCTCTGATGCGGCACAGTGACCGAAGATTGACGGATCAGATTTACACTGATGAAAACCTGCTCGGCACCTGGGCGGCGTTCGACAGTCTGCCCAATTATGGGGAGCGAGCCTCACAAATAGCCTCACAGATTTTAGTCGCAACGGGTCAAAACGTGTCATTGCCTGTCACAACGAGTGCCGGGCCGGAAGTGGCAAAAACCCTTGTAAACATTGGCGATTGTCACGTTTTGGCACTGCCTGGCACAACGGGTCATAATGCGGGGAATGGCGGGAGTGGCGGGGCTCGAACCCGTAACCTCTGCCGTGACAGGGCAGCGCTCTAACCAATTGAGCTACACCCCCGCTCAGGAACCCAAAACCTAACCAATCCTTCGCCCCCAGTCAATGGCGAACCCGCGGTTCGCTGATTCGTCCTTCGTCATTTCCCCCGGTCAATCAACGCTTGCCCTCCTGTGGCGGCGACGCCTGCCCAAACCTGGGATTCCCCCTGGCTGCGGGAGGACCGACTCCGCCCGCGCGAAGTGGAGCACATTGCTCACCTCGGGCTGGACGCCGGTGAAAACGATTTCCAGCCCCTGTTGCAGGCCGCTCTCCCTGGCCCGCAGCATCAGCCAGGCGCCGGCGCTGTCAATGAATTTCAGGGCGGAGAGGTCAATCAAAAAACGGCTGCCGGCCTTGGCCCGCGCCGCGATCTGGCTTTGCGTCGAACGCCACACCTGCTCCACGTTGGCCGCGGTGATTTCCCCCTGCCAGAAGACCGAGGGGCGCCACGGAAAATAATTGGGCCGCGCCAGGACCGGCCGCGCGGGGGCGGGATTCTCCATCAGTTCGGCCGCCGCCGCCATGTCCGCCGCCACGGTGAAGAGGCCCTCCAGGCGCATCCACCGCAGCGCGGCGCGCGCCGCTGGGCTGGGCGAGAGGAGGATCACTTTGCGATGGGACAACCGCGCCCGCTGCCGCAAAGCCAGCAGCAGCCCGGCGCCAGTGCTGTCAATATAAACCACGTTCGACAGGTCCAGCAGGCAATAACGCCCGTCCGCCAGGGCTGCTTCGCACGACGCCCGGTCGCGCCGCGCCGCCGCGCCGTCCAGCCGCGCGGGCATCCTGATCCGCTGCCAATTATTGCGGGGCCGGAGCGCCGCCTGCGTAACCGCGCCGGCGGGCGCGTGGACTTGTCGAAGCTGTATCCGCCACCATTGCTGGGCGATGGCCAGGGCGAAGACGGCCAGGTTCCGCGCCGCGCGGCCCCAGTGGCGCCCAGGCTCGCCCCGGACGCGGCCCCTCACCGCCTCCATCGCCGCGCCGACGCCCACCGCGATCGGCACACCGAGCGAACGATAGTGCATTGCGATCCACTTTTCCTCTTTGGGACAGCCAAAGGAGACGAACAACAGGTCGGGGCCGGCCTGCTTGATTCGCCGGCAAATGTCTTCGTGGTCCATTTCCAGCAAAGGCGCGCCGGGCGGCGCGTACGAGCCGGCGACGATCAAATCCGGATGCCGGGCGCGCAGTTTCGCGCAGGCGTCGGCGGTGGATTCGGGCGTGCCGCCCAGGAAAAAGACGCGGTATTTCCTGCGCGCCGCGACCTGGAGCAGCAACGGAACAAGGTCAGCCCCTGCGACGGGCCTGGGCAGGGGATTGCCCAGCAGGCGCGAGGCCCAAACCAACGGCCGCTCATCGGCCAGCACCAGATGCGCGTCGGTCAAGATGCGGTGCAATTCGATGTCGGAGAGCGCCTGCACCAAAAAGCCGACGTTGGCGGCGACCAAATGATGCGGTTGGCGGGAGGCGACCATTTGCTCGATCAACTCGACGGTTTGGGCGGCGGTGACGTTGTCGAACGGCACGCCCAGGAGCACGATAGGCTGGGCGGCGGCATCGGGTTGGGGAACGGTGCTCATGGCGTCAAGAAGTCTGGCGCCCTTGCCGCGCTTCGCGCCCCTCCCCCCACTCGGAAGTTACGCAAAGGTTCGATGGGCGGCAAGGGCGCCGCAATGTCTCCAACATGTTCTGAGTTCATGTCTCGCCTGCCTGTCACGCCGCGCTCCTGGCGTCGGTGGGTTAAAATCCAGATTCCCGCTGCCGATCCGAAAGCATTCCCACCCGAGCGTGACAACAATTCATCGGCAGGTTCCGGCATTTTGTTAAATTTCGGGTCAGGGAACAACTGAGGCAGCGCCTTAAAAAGAGCGGCAAAAATTGCCCACTGCATGGACAGGAAGAGATTTCGATTTGAAATCAACTTGATGAATTTGTCGAGCGTTGTAAACTTGCTTCGTGCGCAAAACAAAAGAAACCGCGTATCAACTCACCCGCCATCATTTAGTCCACATTCTTCGCGAGGAAGCGCAGTCGAACAGCGTCCACTCGATGACGATTGGCGATTACACCGATGCGATCATTTGCGGCGATGCAGAGTCCACGGTGCGCGCCCTGCCATCCGAATCCGTCAACGCGATTATCACGAGTCCGCCTTATTACCAACAGCGGGATTACGGCGCGGGGTTGCAAATTGGAAACGAATCTTCGCCGGAAGCTTACGCGCAAAAGTTGGCGGGCGTTTTCCGCGAATGTTTCCGAGTGCTGGCGAAGGATGGCACGTTGTGGTTGAACCTCGGAGACAAATACAAGGAGGGGCGGTTGTTGGGAATGCCGTGGCGCGTCGTGTTCGCCTTGGAAAGCCTCGGCTGGATTCTCAGGTCTGACATCATTTGGCATAAAACCAACGCCATGCCCGCTTCGGTGAAGAACCGCCCGACGACGGATCACGAATACGTCTTTATGTTTTCCAGGTCGCCGGATTATTTCTACAACGCCGACGCCATTCGTGAACCGCACGTCACGTTCACGGAAAAAAGCAGGATGAGGGGCGGGCGCGGGCATTTCGGAAAACGGGGAGGAACGCCGGAGCAAGGCAAGAACGGCGGAAATCCCAATCTCCACAATGGGCGCTGGGACCAGGCGTTTCATCCGTTGGGCAGAAACAAAAGAACCGTTTGGCAGATTCCTCTGTCAAAATTCCCGGAGGCTCACTTCGCGGTGTTCCCGGAAAAGTTGGTTGAAACCTGTGTTATGGCTGCGACGAAGCCAAACGGTTTGGTCCTCGACCCGTTCGCTGGCAGCGGCACTGTTGCAATTGTAGCCCAGCAGTTGGGGCGTCACTTCGTCGGGATTGATTGCAGCGAGAAATACTGCGCTCTGGCCAAAAAGCGTCTCGAAAAAAGCCAACTGGCATTTGGCCTGGCCTGAATCAGGCAAACCGCTTGAAAAATGGAATCAACTTTTCCACTTCATTTTCGAGCATCGGTCCGATGGCCTCGGTCTGGTTTGGATTGGCGCGAAGATAAATCCAATGCTCGCACCGGAGGGATTTCAGATCTCCGCCCCAAGACTCCGCAATGATGACAGGCACGCATTCGTATCCGTTCTCATGCGCCACTGAAATTGCCTTGAAAATATCTCGTGTGAACAGATTGGCATGGCCGCCGCCCATCGTTTCGCGCGTTTTGACTGGCACAAGAATCGTTCGCTTCTTGCCGATGATCTGCACATCGAATGTTTCTTCTTTGATTCGCTTTTCGCCATCTCCGATTTCAAGCCGAACGGAGCGTCTCTCAAAAACTGTTCGGAAAGCCCCGCGAACAAGCTCCTCAAATCTCGTTCCTTTGAGCGCCCGGCGACTTCCCTCAAGCCTTGCCAGCATCACTTCGGACAACGCCGGCCACGACCAACTTTCGGCCTGCGGAAACAATGGTCCGACGAATTTGCGCAACTGATTCAAGAGGTTTGCGCGCTTTTCATCCAGGGATTCGCCTTGCACTGAAGTCAGGAGCGGTCGCAGCCGTTGAGCAGGCGCGTCCCGTAGAATCCACGCGAGGAAATACCATTTTGCCGTCGCGTCTTTGTAAGGTCTGGCCAAACCATCAAGCAATTGAACACCGCTCCGCCTCGCCAAATAATTTCCAATGACCTTCGTCGCTTTCGCATCCGACGGCTCGTTTATGAAAACGTAAATGTTTTGATAGCCGTGCTGCTTTAAATACACGCAGAAGTCCTCATAGTATTTTTGATTCTGGCGGACGATGGCCACCAAATCTTGCAGCCGCAGATTCTCGATTATGAAGCCCATGAAATGTTTCAATGATATTCCTGCACCGTCTTGACGCCGTAGCCGCTTTTTTTGAGGGCGGCGATGCCCAGGGCGGCGGCGCGGGCGCCGCCGAGCGTGGTCATAATCGGCGTGCCCGTATAGACGGCGGTGGTGCGGATTTTCACTTCGTCGGCCCGCGGCGTCTGGCCGGCGGGGGTGTTGATGACCAGGTGAATTTCACGGTTCTTCAGCAGGTCCAGCGTGTTGGGGCGGCCTTCGGCCAGTTTGAAAACGCGCGAAACCTTCAGGCCGGCTTCCTCCAGGACTTTGGCCGTGCCCACCGTTGAAATCAGCTCGAAGCCCAGGTCGGCGAATTGCCGGGCAATGGCGGCGACTTGTTTCTTGTGCGCGTCGCTCACGCTGATGAAGACGCGCCCGCTCAAGGGCAGCGGCGCCCCGGCGGCCATCTGCGATTTGGCGTAGGCGATGCCCAAATCGGCGTCCAACCCCATCACCTCGCCCGTCGAACGCATTTCCGGCGAGAGCAAAATGTCCTGGCCCTGAAAGCGGTTGAAGGGAAAGACCGATTCCTTGACGGCCCAGTACCGGGTCCAAATCTCCCTGGTGAAACCCAGTTCGGCCAGTTTCTTTCCCGTCATGACTTTGGCGGCCAGCTTGGCCAGGGGCACGCCGATCGCTTTGCTGACGAAGGGCACCGTGCGCGAGGCCCGCGGATTGACTTCCAACACATACACCGTTTCTCCCTTGACGGCGTATTGCACGTTCATCAAGCCGATGACGCGCAATTCCCGCGCCATGGCGTGCGTGTACTGGCGCATCGTTTCAATGACTTTGGCCGAAAGGGTGTGCGGCGGCAACACCATGGCCGCGTCGCCCGAATGCACCCCGGCAAACTCGATGTGCTCCATAAATCCCCCAATCACAATCGTGCCTTCCGCCGCGTCCGCGAAATGTCCCACGTCGGCAATGCAATCCACGTCCACCTCGGTGGCGTCTTCCAGGAATTTGTCCACCAGCACGGGCCGCTCGGGAGAAGCCTCCACCGCGACGCGCATGTAATGGTTCAACTCCGCGTCGGAATAGACGATCTGCATGGCCCGTCCGCCCAGCACAAAGGACGGACGCACCAAAACCGGGTAGCCCAGGCCGCGCGCCGCCTCCAGCGCCTCCGCTTCGTTGGTGGCCAGGCCGTTGGGCGGTTGCGGAATGGCCAGTTTATTGAGCATGGCGGCAAAGAGTTTGCGGTCTTCGGCGATCTCGATGCTTTGCGGAGAGGTGCCGATGATGTTGACGCCGTTCTTTTGCAGGCCCAGCGCCAGATTCAGCGGCGTCTGCCCGCCAAACTGCGCGATCGCCCCCCGGCATTTTTCCCGCTCGTAAATGTGCAGGACATCCTCCAGCGTCAGCGGCTCGAAAAAGAGCTTGTCGCTGGTGTCGTAATCGGTCGAAACGGTTTCGGGATTGGAATTGACCATCAACGTTTCAAAACCGTCCTCCTTCAGCGCAAAGGCGGCGTGGACACAGCAATAATCAAATTCAATCCCCTGTCCGATGCGGTTGGGGCCGCCGCCCAGGATCATGATTTTCCGCTTGCCGCCCGGCCGGATTTCGTCGTCCCCGCAATCGTAGGTGGAATAATAGTAGGGTGTGTAAGCCTCGAATTCCGCCGCGCAGGTATCGACCAGCCTGTAACTGGGGACCAGGCCCAGTTCCTTGCGCAAGGCGCGGACGTCCTCCTCGGATTTTCCGGTCAAACAGCCAATTTGACGATCGGAGAATCCGAGGGATTTCGCCTTGGCGAGCAATTCACGATTCATTCCGCGGAACTTTTCTTAAAGTCAATCGGATGAGGAGCCAACCGTTGTCCCCGCCTTTAGGCAAGAAAAATCTTTCGTTTCAAAATAATAAACAGAAAGATGCTTCCGCCATGAACTCCATGCCCGCTTTAGAGGTCGTCCAGTCGGACATCACCAGACTGGCCGTCGATGCGGTGGTGAACGCGGCCAATACCACTTTGTTGGGCGGCGGGGGAGTCGATGGCGCCATCCACCGGGCCGCCGGCCAGCGCCTTCTGGAGGCCTGCCGCCGGCTCAACGGCTGCAAAACAGGCGACGCCAAGATCACTCCCGGTTTCGATCTCCCGGCCCAATTCGTCATTCACGCCGTCGGCCCGGTCTGGTCCGGCGGGAAGCGGGGCGAAGCGCAATTGCTGGCCTCATGCTACCGGCGCTCCCTTGAAATCGCCGCCGAACATGGATTGAAGAGCATCGCCTTCCCGTCCATCAGCACGGGCGCTTACGGCTATCCGTTTCGCGCCGCCGCCCAGACCGCCCTCGAAACGGTGCGAAACTTCCGCCCCGATCCGAATCCGCTCCAGGAAATCATTTTCTGCTGCTTCTCCCCCGAGCATCACCGCGTCTATGTGGAATTGATTGCGGCGGAGTAGATGTCGCCATTCAATTGAAATGGGAGCGCGACTGTCTCGGTCGCTCTGGCCGGCCCACGCGCAAGCCCACGCGCAAGCGTCAGCCCAACAATTTGTTCTGATGTCCCGCCGGCCAGCCACGCCCCACAGATACTTCCGGTTAAGGCTTTCGCGGGCGCTTCATGATTTGGGCCACTTGACCATAAAACGCCCCTTGCAGGCTCGAAAGCTTATTATGTTCGATGTCTTCCAAGTCTCCGAGTTTGCTGGTCCATGCGCCAGACTTCAATTGGCGGGCCGCGTGCGTGACTTGGTTGAACAGGTCCCGAAAAATTGCGATTTTTTCGATTCCCTCCTCCAGCGAGTCATTATCGCAGACGATATATCCGCACTCAGCCTCGTATAGCTTTATGAAGCTTTCGACATCCAAACTGCGGGGAATGCCGCTAGGCCAATACCTTCCAGACGTTGGGTCTGGGTCCCACTTTCTGGTGGTATCGTCTCCGGTCCAAGCGATGCAGTTGTAATCGTCGGTCTCATCGCTGGTTTTGGAATAGCCATCGACGAGAAGTTGCGGCCACTCTGCCTCAATTGCCTGGAGCGACATCTGGTTTTAATCAATGAGAGAATTCTCCCTGCCCCAGGCCAACCAAGCCGCTACCGCCTCCTTAAAATTGGCGATCCCATTGGCTGGATTTCTTCTGGAAATTGCCTCAAGCGCCCAGAGCCAATCTCCGCCGCGATCTCTTAATTCTCGCAGGATCAATGGCAACGCGCCCCTGCCCATCCCGATGATTTTCTGGTAAGCCGGATGGACCGCCTTTTGGCGGATAAAGGACATCATTCTTGTTTCGCGATACCATTGTTCGGCAAGCTCTCTGAACTCATGTTCCAACTCGAACTCAAGCCAAGACGGAACGCCGGGGGCATCGGCTGATGTTGCTTCTTCTGCCATAATTTCTGTCAAAATATAGTCTCCTGCTTCAATATGGTCAATGCAATCTGCATTTGCAGAATATATCCTGATTGATTTGTTCCTGCCGCCGGTGGCGGATCATCTCACGCATGTATTCGCTCATGGAATCAAAGGCGTGCGCTTCCGAATCCGACCCGCGCGAACTCCGCCAGCTCCGGGTTCAACGAAATGCTTATGGTCACGGCTTTCATGCCGTCAAAATAATCCGTCGGCAATGTATGTCAAAAGTCCGGTTAAGAGGCCCTCGGCGCCTGCGGCAAAAAATCAAAGAGGCCGGGTTTTTGGCCCGGCCTCTCCGACTGAGAACAGAACAAACGCTTAAAAATCGTTTAGCAGACCAAGGCAGCGCCGCGGAACATTACGCTGACACACACACACGGAAACCGCATTTCGCCCCGTCAACTATCCACAGCTTACCTCATCCCGAAAAACCCGCCAGTCACCAGTACTGGGGACAAGGGCGCACACCCGTTTCCGGCAACCCCATTGTCCACAGGAGATCATGGCCCGCGGCAAACAGGCCCGCAAGAATGACGAATGTCTAAGCTCTAATGACGAAACAATGACGAAGCCCGAATGACGAGGGTGCTTCCGGTTCCGTATTCGTCATTTTCCCCGGGCGATTGCGGCTTCCCCTCCAGCGGCAGCAACGAGTGTCCAAAGAGTGAGACGCGCGCCCAGGGCCGAAGGCCGTTCCCGATGGAATTCCGTGGAAAAATTCCGGGAAAGTGAGACAGTATCCCTGTCAGATCATGCCATGAAGACTGCCGCTGCCAACGCTCGTCGCAGGCGCCGTTGCGCGCCCGTCCCGCTCCGGCTCTTCCTGCCCGCCTTGTTTTTTTTGATGGCGAAGCCTGCCTCGGCTCAACGCCCGCTGGGGACCGACGTTTCCCACTATCAAGGCGCGGGCATCAACTGGACGAACGTCAAGAATGACGGCGTCTCGTTTGCGTGGGCCAAGGCGACCGAGGGGACGTATTACTTCGATGCGGATTTCACCCTGAACGAAGCCAATGCCAGGGCCGCCGGGGTGATGATCGGAGCGTATCATTACGCCCGTCCGAGCGACGACACCAACTTGACGGGCGCGAACAGCGCGGAGAGCGAGGCGGCGTATTTTTGGAGCAAGGCCAGCAACTACGTGACCGGGGGCGGCGCCTATCTCATGCCGATGCTGGATTGGGAGGACGTGTATGTCACCAATGCCGGCCTCAATTTCACCGCGGCGGCCCTGTCGCAGTGGGTCAACCAGTGGTGCAATGACGTGTCCAATTACGCCCGCGCCAACGGCGTGACGGTGCGGCCGGTGGTGTACACGGGCACCTGGTATTCCAAGCCGGGCGGCTATCCGGGATTGACCACCGCGGTGACAAATTGGGCATCGTGGATCGCCGATTACCCCAGTCATCCCAATCCCCAGACGGGCGCTCCCAGCGATGGTTCGAGCGACCCTTTCTTCCCGTGGACTTCCTGGAACATCTGGCAGTACGCCGACACCAACTGGTCGGGCGGCGATGCGGATGTGTTCAACGGCACAACAAACCAGTTCTGGCAACTCTTCCTCGTCGGCGGCGTCAACGGGCCGCGCATCACGACGAATCCCCCCAGCATGACGGTGGCTCAAGGATCGAATGCCACTTTGTCGGTGTCCGTATCCGGCGCGACGCCGTTGTACTATCATTGGCAGTTCGACGGAACGAATGTGGCCGCGGTGACCAATTTCAACACCAACACCGTGCAGTACGCCATTGCCAACGTCCAGTTGGCCAATGCCGGGAACTACGCGGCGCAGATCAGCAACGCCTACGGGACGGCGAGCAGCGCGCCGGCTTTTCTCTCGGTGACGGCGCCACTGTCAAACGCGGCCGGAGCTGTCATTGCCCCCGCCGGGCTGGTGAATTGGTGGCCGGCGAACGGGAACGCCATCGACATCGTCAGCGGCTGCAATGGCCTCGCCGCCAACGGGTTCTTTTACGCTCCGGGCGAGACGGGCCTGGCCTTTCACTTTGACGGCTCGACGGGTTACCTTTCGCTGACGAACTCTCCGGCGGACGTTCCCGTGCCGTGGACGGCCTGCCTGTGGGTGTACCGGCAACAAACGCCGCAAACTTCGGCCGCTCTGCTTTCCGACGGCACTTATACACTCAAGCTGGAGCAATGGAGTAAAACGCACCAAGTCGGCATGACGCAGTCAAGCGTGGCGGATTGGATTTTCACCAACTCAAACTACACCGTTCCGCTGCAAACCTGGACGCACCTCGCCTTTGTCGCCAGCGGCAGCGGCGCCGGCGGCCTGACGACGCTCTACGTGAACGGCGCGCAAGAAGGCATCCTGAACACGACCATTCCCCTGGGCCGAACCACCCTGGGCGCCACTTATGTCAGTTCCACCGATTACGTGGATTACCTGGAGGGCGCGATGGATGAGGTCATGATTTTCAACCGGGCGCTGACGGCCGCCCAAATTCAGTCGATCTACAGCGCCGGGGCTTCCGGGCTGGTTCAGGCGCCGCAATTCCTCGGCTTGACACCAGTGGCCGGCGGGAATTGGACCCTGAATCTGGAAGGCTTGACCGGCAGGAATTTTACAATTGACTCCTCAACGGACTTGATCCGTTGGTCCGCGCTGGCGACGCTGGGAAACCCCGGCGGGACCGTTCTTTATACCGACACCAACGCCGGCTCCAGCCCGGCCACGTTCTACCGGGCCATTCAGCCGTAGGCAGCCGCCGGGCGGAGTTGTCAATTACAAATTGAATCCCGGGCCGCCCGCCGGCCCGCCGCGCCGGGGGTTTTTCCCGGCGGAGCCGCCGGGGAGATTCATCCAGTGATCGGCGCCGTTGCCTCCGGCGTCGAACGGGTCGAGCATGTGCAGCGAGCTGCCGCCTTCGGCCCCGATGACTTCCCAGTCGATGTAATAGGAGGCGCAGCCCTCGTCTTTGAGCAGGCGCATCGCCCGGGAACGGACGGCGGCGCGGGTGTTGTTCGGGGGCTGGCTGGCGGCTTGCGTGATTTCCTTGTGGGGCAATTCCCACCCCGGCGGGTTTTGCGCCAGGGCGGCGCCCAGGCCGCGCGCGGGGTCAATCTGGTGATACTCCAGGTCCTGCGACTTGAGCCACGGATGGCTCCAGGGAATGTTCTCCTGCTCGCAGAATTGCCGCAAGAGCCACCGCTTGGTGATCCAATCCACCTTGCCAACCAAGGCCTCGGGGTCTGTTGCCAGCGCCTGGAGCGTGTCGGCCCAAATGGACAGGAGCAGGTCCGTTTCGGCGTCGCGTCCCTGCAATTCCGCCTTCGCGGCTTGCTGGTAATCGAACAACAGGCTCACGGCATCGGCGCACCGGCCGTCGGCCAAGCGCACCAGCCACGGGCCGTCGGGTTGGTGGGAGAGGTTGCGAAACGCGGCCACGGCGTCGGCCAGCGCCGTTCTGGGCAGGCAATTTATTTCCAGCAAATCCAGCGCCAGCGCCGTGGTGCCCGCCTTCAAAAGGAGGCTGGCGGGCAAAACGTTGGTGTCGCCGTGCAGGAGGTGGAGGCGGCGGTATTTGCGGGCATCGGCCAGCGGCTCGTCGCGGGTGTTGATGATGGCGCGATTGAACTGCACCCACTCGAAAAGGTCGTTGTTGATGTAATCGGCCCGCTGGCTTATTTGGAAACTGTCTTCCACGCCGGGCCGCGCCGGTTCGCCGCGCGCCTCCGCCGCCAGGCTGGCGCCCACCCGCCCCGTGCTTACGTACAACATGCGCAACGTCAGGAATGCCAGCAGCGACTGCACGTTCGCCTCCGTCAGGGGCGCGGTGCGGCGCACCAGGTAATTCTCGTGGCACCCGAAGGTCGTGCCGAAATAATGATCGATGTTGTTGCGGATGAAATGGATTTCACGCTCGGCCCGCATCGACTTGACAGCTTGCAGCAGGATGGCGTCGCCGGCTTGGTCGTAGCGCAAGACATCCAGCAGGCTCAGGCATTCGGGCGTGCAGTATTCCAGGTGGCCCATGTCGATGTAGCACCGGCCGCCGTTGAAGAGGAAACCGCCGTTGCCCGCCGGTTCGTCCCAATCCCGCTGATGCACGTCAATGAGGCCGAAGCGCTGCTCCTTGAAAATCCAGTCGCGCACCCGCGTGACGGCGGTGGCCGAGCCGGGAAATTCGGGGGTCAAACAACCATATTCTGTTTCCAGGCCAACGATCCGGTTCATAAACGCGCCTTGCCCAAAAAACGTCAAAGTCCCAGTTCCGAAATCGTTGGCGCCTGGTAGCGCGCCGGGCGCGGGCTTTGCCGCGCCAGCCACCCGATCTCGACCGTCTTGCCCCGGACGCTTTCCCGCCAGCCGGCCCGCCGCGCCGCCTCGTCCGGCCCCGGTTCGGTCCACGACTTTTGCTCCGACATCCGCCACCAGGCCTGCAAGAGAACCTCCGCCGCCTCCGCGCGGCTGGTTTTGTTCTTGACGGCCTCGTTGAGCCACTTTTGGGCGGCGGCTTCGGCTTCCGGGTCGGGCGCCGCGATCATCGCGCCGCCGAACTGCGTCTGGTACGCCCCGTCAAAATGGAGGCGGAAAAACAGGTCGTGCGCCGGGTCCGCCCCCAGCTCGGCCAGGAGCGCCTCGACCAGGAACGGGGCGCTGAAAATCTGCTCGAAATTGGTTTTCAACTGCGGCCCCAACCCGAAACCGACCAGCCGCCGCAAACTCACGTCCTCCGGCGCCCGTGTAAAGGCCTCGATATGCGCGGCGTCGATGGCCGCCTGGCGTATCTTCTCGATGTCCGCCGGATGTCCCAGCCCGGCCAGCGCGTGGCGGTCAAACAACTCGAACACCTTCGATTGGCCCCCGCCCACGCCCAGCAGAAGGATGCCCTCGGGAAGGCTGGCGGCGAACACCGGCGAGCCGCCCTTGAGCTGCTCGCGCACGTATTCGCGGCGGTTGGCCACCGCCTCCAGCCAGCGATAGGGTTCCTCAGTCATGCAAAAACTCCCGCTGCTGCTCGTCGGTGATGGTCTCGACCCCGGCCGGCCGCAACACCTTGATGGTGGCGTAAGTTTGGGTCGAGGGATTGACGCCCCCGGTGGCGGAATCAAACTCCGAGGCGGTCGAGAGCAAACGCGACCCAAACCGCACGGCCTCGCGCAAATTCATTTGCGACGGCGCGGGTTGTCCGTACCGCTCCTGAAAACTCAGGACGCTGCGAATGGTCGCCGACCCGGAGCCGGAGGCGGCGTAGCCGACCGCCTGGAATTGCGCGCCGAGCGGATCGTAAAAGAAAATCTGCGGTTTGGGCGGCGCGACCGAATGGTCCACCCCCGCGAAGAGCGGCACGACGATCCCAATGCCCTGCATCGTCAGGGTCAGGTTGTCGCGCAGCAACCGCGCCAGGGCGCGCACCCGCGCGGGCAGGCTCAACGGCTGGAGCTGGCTGCGCCGGTAGTATTCAAAGGAGGTTTGCAGCACCCGGGCCATTTCAAAAGCCGTCGCCGGCACCCCCGCGATGGCCAGCAGGGAAGTCGAATCAATTTCGATAATCTTCTCGACGCGGTCCGTGACGATGACGTTGCCCGCCGTGGCGCGGCGGTCCCCGGCCATCAGAACGCCCCCGGCGAATTGAAACGCGAAAACGGTGGTGGCCTGCGTTTGCACCGGGGCGCCGGGCGACGACGCCGCGGGCGCCGGGGCGAGGCGACGCTCCGCCAAAAGCGAAAGGAAATCGCCTGCAATCGGGAGCGGCTGGCTCATTGGCCGGTGCGCTGGCGATAACGCCGGGCCTGGTCGGGATCGACCTTGCGCATGCGTTTGAGCAATTCCTCCGTGTTGGGTTTATCGACTTTCGGCGCGCTCGGCCCCTCGCCGCCGCCGCCGCCGGGCGGCGCGATCGGTCTGTTTTTTTGAGCTTGGTCTGGCATACAACGTATTAAGTATCGTCCCTTTCGCCCATTTTACACGTTACAACTTGGCAGAAAAATCCGGGAATTCAAGTCGCGCCCGATTGAAAAATCCGCATGTTCTTCCCACCCGGGCCTTGAAAGCGTTTGTGCCTCGGTATTCGGTTTATCTGCGATGGATGGGCAATCGCAAGACTTCCACGATCTTGCGGGCGATCAAATAACGCCGTTCTTCGGTCACGCTGCCCTTGCGGTCAGCAAATTGCGCTTTGGGCAAGAGCTACATCAAGGTCCGCGGGTGCGCGGATAACGGACGCTTTGGCGAGCCGGTTTTGTTCCTGGATTTCTTCTCTGCTGTAGCAGTTGGCGAAATAGCCCGCCGGCCGGATGGGAATGGGGTCAATCGGGGGAACTTCCTGCAATAGGAAGCGGTGTTCTCCACGCGCGATGTACACGGTTTCGCCCTTCCTGACTTTTTCCAGCAGCCGCCCCAAGTAAGTCTTCGCGTGGCTGAGGCTGAAACTGTCCGACTGCAAATTGACCTTCCGTCTTCGCGGCGAATGATTCGCAACTTTCATAGGCTAATCATAGGCTGTTTTCAGGTTGGCGTCGAGAGATTTTTTGGAAATCCGCCCTCACCCGCAGGTGCAAACCAGATTCCGGTCGCCCCACACGTTGTCGATCCGCCCGACGCCCGGCCAGAATTTATGCTCGCGCGTCCACGGAGCCGGGAAGGCGGCGCGTTCGCGGCTGTAGGGACGCTCCCACGGCTCCCGCGCCAGGGCCAGTGCGGTGTGCGGGGCGTTTTTCAGCAGGTTGTTTTGCGGCGGGACTTTGCCCGATTCGATTTCCTGAATTTCACCGTGAATCGCCACCAGGGCATCGCAGAATCGGTCCAGTTCCCCGGCCGATTCGCTTTCCGTCGGCTCGATCATCATCGTTCCGGGCACGGGGAACGAAATGGTCGGCGCGTGAAATCCGTAGTCCATCAGCCGCTTGGCCACGTCCTCGACGGTGACGCTCTTGAAGGGGCGCAGATCGACGATGCACTCGTGGGCAACGAAACCGCTCCTGCCCTTGAACAGCACCGGAAAATAAGGGTCAAGCCGGCGCGCGATGTAATTGGCGTTGAGAATGGCCATGCGCGTGGCCTCGGCCAGCCCCGCGCCGCCCATGAGCGAAATGTAAACCCACGGCACGGCCAAAATGCTCGCGCTGCCCCACGGCGCGGCGGACACGGCGCCAATCGGGTCCTCGCCGCCGAGGTTGACGACGGGATGGCCGGGCAGGAATTCCACCAAGTGTTCCGCCACGCAGATCGGCCCCATGCCCGGCCCGCCCCCGCCGTGCGGAATGCAAAAGGTCTTGTGCAAATTGATGTGGCAAACGTCCGCGCCGATGTCGCCGGGACGGCAAAGTCCGACTTGCGCGTTCATGTTTGCGCCATCCATATAGACCAGCCCGCCGTGTTCGTGGACGATCCGGCAGATGTCCCGGATGCCTTCCTCGAACACCCCGTGGGTGGAGGGATACGTCACCATGAGCGCGGCCAGATCGTCTTTGTGCGCTTCGGCTTTGGCGCGGAGGTCGCCCAGGTCAATGTTCCCGCCCGCGTCGCACGCCACCGGGACAATTTGCCAGCCGGCCAGGGCGGCGCTGGCGGGATTGGTGCCGTGGGCGGATGTCGGAATCAGACAGACACGGCGGCGCGGCTGGACGCGCGTTTGGTGAAATTTCTGTATGACAAGCAGGCCGGCGTATTCCCCTTGCGCGCCGGAATTGGGTTGGAGGGAACATCCGGCCAGACCGGTGATCTCCGCCAGCCACTCCTCCAGTTGCCGGAAAAGGATTTGAAACCCGCGCGTCTGGGAGAGGGGCGCGAAGGGATGGAGGCGGGCGAATTCCGGCCAGGTGATGGGGAGCATTTCCGCCGTCCCGTTGAGCTTCATCGTGCAGGAGCCGAGCGGGATCATCGAGGTCGTCAACGATAAATCCCGGCTTTCCAGCCGCCGCAAATAGCGCAGCATCTCCGTCTCGGAATGGCAGCGGTTAAACACCGCCTGCTGAAGGAACCCGCTGGCGCGGGCCAGCGGCGGCGGATAGTCCGGCGAGACTTTTGCCGCCAGTTCCGCCGGTGATACCGCGGGCGCATTGCCGCCGTTAAAAACGGACAGAATATCGGCCACGTCCGTCTCTCCCGTCGTTTCGTCCAGCGAGATGCCGATGTTCCGGGCATCGAAGACGCGGAAATTCATGCGGTGGGCCTCCGCCGCCTTGAGAATCTCGGCGCGCTTCGGCCCCAAATCGATTTTCAGCGTGTCGAAAAACGGCGTGGCCGCCGCCGGCGCGAAGCCCGCCTGCTTGAGTCCCTCCGCCAGCATCGCTGTCAACAATCGCACGCGGCGGGCGATCCTTTGCAGTCCTTCCGGCCCGTGATAAACGGCGTACATGGCGGCCAGGTTGGCGGGCAGGGCCTGCGCCGTGCAGATATTGCTGGTGGCCTTCTCGCGGCGGATGTGCTGTTCGCGCGTTTGCAGCGCCAGGCGGAAGGCGGGGTTCCCGGCCGCATCCTTGGAAACGCCGACCAGCCGGCCCGGAAGCAGCCGCTTGAAAGCGTCGCTTGTGGCGAAGAAGGCGGCGTGCGGCCCGCCATAACCGAGCGGCACGCCGAAGCGTTGCGCGCTGCCCACCGCCACGTCCGCGCCGAACTCTCCCGGCGGACGCAGCAGCGTCAACGCCAGCAAATCCGCCGCCACCACCAGCAAGGCGCCGGCGGCATGCGCCTGTTCGGCGAACGGCTCGTAATCGAAGATGGCACCGTCGGTCGCCGGGTATTGCACGAGCGCGCCGCAAACAGAGTCGTTGCACTGGAAACTTTGGTGGTCCCCCACGATCACTTCGATGCCCAGCGGCCGCGCGCGGGTCCGTACCACTTCGATCGTTTGCGGATGGCACAATTGCGAGACAAAGAAGACACGGCGTTCAGGCCGGGCGTTCTGGCAAAGGTGCATCGCTTCGGCGGCGGCGGTCGCCTCATCGAGCAGGGAAGCGTTGGCGATGGGCAGGCCGGTCAGATCGCTCGTCATGGTTTGGAAATTGAGCAGCGCCTCCAGCCGCCCCTGGGAAATCTCCGCCTGATAGGGCGTGTATGGGGTGTACCAACCGGGATTCTCCAGGATATTCCGCTGGAGGACCGGCGGGGTGATGCAATCCGAATAGCCCATGCCGATAAACGAGCGGAAGACCTGGTTTTTCCCCGCGATGGCGCGCAACTCGTTGAGCGCGGCGTGTTCGTCCTTGCCCGTTGGAAGCCGCAAAGGTGTTTTCAGCCGGATCCCCGCCGGCACGACCGCGTCGATGAATTCCTCAAGGCTGGCAAAGCCCTGTTGCTGCAACATCCGCGCCCTCTCGCCGGCGCCGGGGCCGATATGGCGGTGAACAAACCCATCGGCCGGCTCGAAGGTTTGTGGCCCGCGCGCCGCCGGAACAGTCGATACTTCAGACATGGGGCGAAAATAAAATGGCGCGGGCGCAAAGCAAGCGAGTTGTGGGGAATTGTTTTGCCGGCCCGATCCCTGGCGATGTGTTCGGCAAGTTTGAAATTGCCCGAACCGATTGACCGGGTGTTTCCGATTTTCCCGCCGGCCGCTGGTTGGTTCTCCTCCACGAAATGAATGGACACCAATTTCCCAGGCCCGACCCTTTCACGACCTCTCTGTCAATGGCGCAATGCGCTTTCGCCTACGGGTGTTCAATCACCGCTGTTCCTGTCAAGCCCTCGAAATCTGACCGATTCCGAGTCAGAACCACGTCCGCGCCGGCTTTGACCGCCGCCAGAGCGTGGCCATGCCGTATTTCATGCCCGCGAATCTCGTTCTTCGCGGACCGCCTTGGCGATGGCCTCAGGGGTGATTTCCCCAGGAACATCCAGCATAAGGCGGCCGTTGCGCCGGACTAGTTTGCCCAGGACACGTTTGGGCTCCTCCGGCACCAATCGCTTCAAAATTATCCGCGTGCCATCCACCTCCGGTTCAAAGCTCGTGCCCGGTGGAAACAATTCCAGGCTGGCGATGCGGCCCCTTGAATCTGCAGTTAATGTCATAATGGGATTATCCCATCAGATTGGATGAAAAGTCAAGTTCAGACGATCGGCCGCTTGACCTGCGCGCCGCCAGAAAAACACTGGTTGAACTTACAACCGAGCCCGGAAAATCCTATGGCTCACCATATAACGGCGCGCACGGCGGGCGGGCGCCACATCGGGGCGCCTTCCTTGATGCCAAAGGCATCGTAGAATTCCTGCAAATTCGACTCCGGCCCGATGCCGCGAAATTGGCCCGGCGAATGCGGATCCACCGTGATCAGCCGCCGTTGCTCGGCTTCGCGCCAGTTCACCCGCCAAATCTGCGCGAACGACAGGAAAAACCGCTGCTCAGGCGTGAAGCCGTCGATCTTCTTGCGCTTTTCCGGGTGATTGGCCAGGTCGCGTTCCAGGGCCTCGTAGGAAAGACTGACCCCTCCCAGGTCGGCGATGTTTTCGCCCAACGTCAGCCGGCCGTTGACATGCAGACCGGGCAGGGCCTCGTAACCGCTGTATTGATCGACCAATTTTTGCGCGCGCGCGTCAAAGGCCTCCGCGTCCTCTTTCGTCCACCAGTCGTTAAGATTGCCGTCGGCGTCGAATTTGCGCCCCTCGTCGTCGTAGCCGTGCGTCATTTCGTGTCCGATGACCGCGCCGATCGCCCCGTAGTTGACCGCGTCGTCCATTGTGATGTCGAAAAACGGCGGCTGCAAAATGCCGGCCGGGAAAACGATCTCGTTTTGCGGGGGATTGAAGTAGGCGTTGACGGTTTGCGGGGTCATTTCCCACTCGCTTTTATCGACCGGCTTGCCGATGCGGGCCAGCTCGCGTTTGGACTCAAAAATCGCGGCGCGGCGGACGTTGCCCAGGTAATCGTCGCGCCGGATTTCCACGCTGGAATAATCGCGGAAGTTGGCGGGGTAGCCGACTTTTTGGGAGAAGCGGTCGAATTTCGCCAGAGCTTTGGCGCGGGTCGCCCCGGTCATCCACGGCACTTTCGCCAGGCGCGCGCGAAAGACTCCCTTGAGATTGTCAATCAAATCGTTCATCCGCGCGCGGGCGTCGGGCGGGAAATACTTCTCGACATAGAGCTGGCCGAGCGCTTCGCCAATGGAAGCGTCGATGATGCGGGCGGCGCGCTGCCAGCGCGGTTCCTGGGCCGGCTGGCCGCGCAGGACGCGCCCGTTAAACGCGAAGGACTCCTCCTCGAACGCCGCCGGCAGCCGCGGGGCGGCGGCGCGCAGCACGTGCCAGCGCAAATAAATCTTCCAATCCTCCAGCGGACGCTCCCGCACCAGGCCGTCCAGCGCGGCGAAGAATTCCGGCTGCCGGATGACCAGCTCCGGCAGGGCGGGAATGCCGGCGGCTGTAAAGAATGTTTCCAGGTTGAGGCCGGGGTATTTGGCCTCGGCCTCGGTCGCGGTGAATTTATGATAGTTGGCGACGGGGTCGCGCAGATCGGCCCGGGGTTTGCTCGCTTTGGCCAGGGCGGTTTCCAAATCGAGGATTTTCGCCGCCGCCGCCTGGGCCGCCTCCTCCGCCGCGCCGGCCAGGGCCAGCATTTTGGCCACGTGCGCCGCGTAGGCCGCGCGTTGTTTGGCGAAAGCCTCCGTCAGATAGTAGTCGCGGTCGGGCATTCCCAGCCCGCCCTGGCCGAAATAAAGCGCATAGACCGCGCTGTTTCTGTCATCCGCCGCCACAGACGACCGAAACATGGCGCTCACGTCCCGCGTTTGTAGCTCGGCCAAAAACCGCATCATTTCCGCCGGCGACGACAGCGCGTCAATCCGGGCCAAATCGTCGCGCAATGGCCCCAGGCCCAGTTGTTCAATGCGATTGGTGTTCATGGCCGACGCAAAAAAATCGCCCGCTTCGCGGACGGGCGAATGGGCGGGGGCGGCCTCGGCGGCGGCGGCGGATTCCAGGAGGCCGCGCAGCAAATTCCAGTTGCGCTGCTGCAATTCATCGAAGCCCGCCCAGCGCGCCTTGTCGGCCGGCACCGGGTTATTCTTCAGCCATGTCCCGCAGGCATAGCGGAAGAAGTCGGCGCCCGGATCAACCGTTTGATCCATATTATTGACGGAAAACCGGGGCACATCCATCCCCGCCGGGAGCGCGGCGACGGCCGATGCCAGCAAGAAGCCGGCGCCAAAGAGGGTCCTCATTTGCATGGCGCCAGCGTAGCGGGGCCGGTGGCGAGATTCAACCCCCATCAAACGGCGGCCGCTCCTTGCGCCAGATTACGACTCTGCCCAGCGGTCCAGGATCCGGCGTTCCTTTTTCGTCGGTCGGCCCGCGCCTTTCGGGCGATACCCAATCGGACGGAAAGCGGGCGCGCGCGCCTTCTCAAATTCGGAGGCCGGCGTCTGGTCCTGGACAAACTCGCGCGCCTTGGGCGCGCCGACCCGGTGATCGAGCAATTGCAGCACTTTGAACGTGCGCGTCAGGTTGTCTTTGAGCACGACGATGAGGTCGTTGATTCTGACCTCGCGCGCCGGCTTGGCCGGCTGGCCGGAAATGGTGACGCGGCCCTGGCGGCAGGCCGCCGCGGCCAGGCTGCGGGTCTTGAAAACGCGCACCGCCCACAGCCATTTGTCCAGGCGCACGGAGGGAGCGCGGGTATCCGGGAAAGGCGCTGCTTGGGGATCGGCGTCGCGGGGCGTCATGCGCCCAATCTTCAATGACCGTTCCCGATTTTCAATGACCAATTTTCAAGCGCCTTTCAGAAGGGTTGCCAGCCGGGATGCGCCCCCTTACAAATGCCGCGCTTGGTTGTAATTGATCCTGCCCTGCGGGCACGATAGCCTCGCTTGACATGACGCCATGAAACGGACCAAGCGCAGCAAACGCATTCGTCTCTTGCTCATCGGCGGGTTGTCGGCTGGCGCCCTGGCCGGATGCGCCCCCGCCGGGAAAGCGCCTCTCAGCACGGACAACGTCTATACCAATAATTATTACGTTCCCGGCGTCGGATACTACCACGCGCCCTTCCGCGCCTGGTATCCGTTTCCCTACAACCATTTCGATGCCAGGACCCAACGCTACTATGCCGGCGGGCGCTGGGTGCCGGCGCCATTCGAGAGCATTACCAATGTTTCTTCGCCCTCACCCCAAACTGCCGCCTCCGCCGACGCCATGCGCACGGACATCACACGGGGCGGCTTCGGCTGCGTGGGCGGCGGTCATTCGATCCACGCCTGATGATGCAACGCCATTGCTGCCAACCCAGACCCGATTGGCCCGCCAAGGTCGAGAGCATCGGCCTGACGTATCACTCGCACGAGACCGGCCCTTATTGGGACGAATCGGCCTGCTACGAACTGACCGCCCGCGAAGTCGATGTTCTCGAAGCGGCCGCCAACACGCTGCATTTCCTCTGCATCGAAGCCGCCGAAGCGGTCATCAAAAATAATTGGTGGCCGCGCCTGGGCATTCCCGCCGCCGCCGTTCCCACCCTGTTGCGCTCGTGGGAACGCGATGATTTCAGCCTCTATGGACGGTTCGATTTGAGCTTCGACGGGGTGACGCCGCCCAAATTGCTGGAATACAACGCCGACACGCCCACCGCGCTGGTCGAAGCGGCGGTGGCCCAGTGGTTCTGGCTGCGCGACACGCATCCCGACGCCGATCAGTTCAATTCGATCCACGAGCGCCTCATCGCCGCCTGGCGCCGCTGGCGGGGGAAAACCGTTCATTTCACCAGCATCCGGGAGAACGCCGAGGACGAGATGACGGTGCTCTATCTGCGGGACACATGCGAGCAGGCCGGCGCGCCGACCAAGCCGGTCTGCATCGAGGACATCGGCTGGGACGCCCGCCGGGAAATTTTTGTTGACCTGGACCTCCAGCGCATCGAGCAGTGCTTCAAGCTGTATCCGTGGGAATGGCTGTGGCACGAGGAGTTTGGCGTCCACCTGGACAAGGACGCTGTGCAGTTCATCGAACCGGCCTGGAAAATGGCTCTGAGCAACAAGGGTCTGCTGCCGATTTTGTGGCGGCTCTTCCCCGATCATCCCAATCTGCTGCCGGCCTACGAGTTTGCCGGCCCGCTGGAGGGCCGTTATGTGCGCAAACCGATTCTGAGCCGGGAAGGCAACAACGTCCTCTGGGTCGAGGGCGGCGTGGTCGTCGAGGAGACCGGCGGCGATTACGGCGAGGAAGGCCACATCTACCAGGCGCCGGCCTCCCTGCCCGATTTCGACGGCAAGCACCCGGTCTTTGGCGTCTGGGTGGTTGACCACGAGGCGGCCGGACTCGGCATTCGCGAGGACAATTGCCGCATCACCGGCAATCTCAGCCGCTTTGTCCCGCATTTTTTCCGGTGACATGAACTTTGGCAATCCAACGCGAATCCGAGCGGGCATGGCCGCGACTATTTTCGCGCGCGCTTATCGGGTCGTGGGCCGCGCGGTGCTCGGGGTGACCGAGTCAGGCTCCAATTATTATTGGAACGAGTATTACCTGGAAACCGCCGGCGGCGACGAGGCCACGCTCGTTTTTGAAGAAACCGCGCGCGGCGGCGTGTGGCGCTTTTTCACGATGTTCGATCCGGAGAACCCGATCACCGCCGAGGACGCCGCCACCAAACGCCCGGGCGACCCTCTGAACCTCGACGGCACGCCTCTGTTCGTGACGCGCGTCGATCAATCCCGCGTCTTTTTCACCGAAGGCAAGATGCCCGAAGGGGTCAAAGTCGGGCAACTGGCGAAGTACTTCAACGCCGAAGCCGGCGACAGAATGATCGTGGTCAGTTGGACCGGCGACGAGGTGGAATGTTATTCGGGCGAGAGGATCAGGAGCCGTCTGCTGGCCGGCGCGTTCAATCTTCAAGGATGGAGTTCGTCCAGTTTTGTGCTCTTGAACGGCAGGCGTGGATTCAACCGGGTTTTCCTGGTCCCTGTGTTTGTCCTGGCCTGTTTCGGTTTCGTGTTGACCAGGATTTTTTCCAACGCGCGGCCTCCAAGGCGCCCGCCCGCCGCGGCCGTTTTCAACGCGCCGGCGTTTCCGTTGCCGCTCGGCGCGACCGGCGTCTTGCAGGGAGCGCATTATCAAATCACCGGCCGGGCGCTGGTGGAATTCTCCGAGGTGGGCCTGCGCCTCCAGCGCCACCAATTCAGCCTGCGCGACGACGACGGCGCCGAAGTCCTGCTGCTGGACGATCCAAGACCGACGACGAATTGGTTTCTCTGCGCGCCGCTGCATCCGGAGCACACGCTGACACCGCAACAGGCCGGCAACCTCGGCCGCGGCCAGGCAGTCAATCTGGACGGACGCACCGCGCGTGTGACCGAACTTTTCCGCTGCGCCATCCTCCAGTCCGAGGCCCCGGTGCCGGGCGGCCTCAAACCCGGCGATGTCTTCTACGGTTTTATCGGCCCGATGGGTTCCGACTTCCTTCTCGCCCGCTGGAACGAAAGGAGCATCACCTGGTATGCGGCGGCGCCGTTGCCCGCCTCAGCCGTCCTCGCCGCCTTCGGCCCCTCGGCGGAAAAATAGTTTCAATTCTTGGTGGCGGACCCCGGGAAGTTTGGGCATATCAAACCAGTTTTTGAACAATCCCCAGGCCGGGACGCCGCCGCCGCGCGCAGGCGGGATCGGTCCCTCCCGCCGGCATCTCACCGGCGGAAATCAGGCCGCGGCAACAGGCACCATTTGGTCAACAGATTGAGGGTATCGCCATGGATTTAGGCGAATTCAAAATTGAGACTCCCCGCATTGAAGCCGGAATGCGGGGAGTCTAAATTCAAATTTCCCCTCTGTCGAGAAAAATGTGGAATCCGGGCGGGCCGAGGGCGTATCTCGGTTTTTGGACCTGCTGCGACCGTGTCCGATCCCTGCCAAAAACTGAGAGGCGCGCCGCAATTCAATCAGCGGAACGAATTCTTTGTATTTCGCTTCCCTCGCCGGCTTGTGGTAAATGTTGTCATCGGAATGAAAAAAACGTCCTCAAAACGCAACTCGCCGGCGTGGGACCTCGCCATTGTGGGCGGCGGCAGCGCCGGGTATGCGGCGGCGCGCGCCGCCGCGGCGGAGGGCTTGCGCACGGTGGTGATCGAGGGCGGCGATGAGGTGGGCGGATTGTGCATTCTGCGCGGGTGCATGCCGAGCAAGGCTTTGCTCTACGCTGCCGACGTCTTGCACCTGGCGCGTTCGGCGGGGACCTGGGGGTTGTCCGTTCGCCGGGCGGGCTTTGATTTCCGGGCGGTCATGGCGCGCAAGAAGGCCATGATCGCCGATTTCGCGCGGTCTCGACGCGAGGAATTGGCCGCGGGAAAATTCAAATTCATCCGGGCGCTGGCCCGGTTCGTCGATCCGCACACGCTGGCGCTGAGCAACGCGCGGGAAGCCGCCCCGCCCACCGTCACGGCCAAACATTTCATCCTCTGCACCGGCTCGGTCGTGGCGCCGCCGCCCCTGCCGGCCTTGAACGGCATCGGGTTTCTGACCAGCGATGACGCGCTGTCATTGCGGCGGCTGCCGCCGTCGCTGATCGTTTTGGGCGGCGGGCCGGTCGCGGTCGAGTTGGCGCAGTTCTTCTGCCGGTTCGATGTCGAGGTCACGTTGCTTCAGCGGAGCGAGCATGTGTTGCGCGGCTTTGACGCGGATGCGGCGGTCGTCCTGGAAAAGGTGTTGCGGCGCGAGGGCGTCCAACTCTGGACCGGCACGAAATTGCTGGGCGCATTTCAACTGGGCCGGCAGAGGGGCATCGCGCTGTCGCGCCAGGGCCGACGCGGACGGGTCCTGGCGCGGCGAATCCTGCTGGCGCTGGGGCGCGCGCCAGCCACGGCGGGCCTGGGCCTGGATAAGGCCGGCGTGGAAACCGACGGCGGACGCATCCGCACCAACGCCGAAATGCAAACCAGCGCGCCCCACATCTACGCGGCGGGCGATTGCACCGGGCCGCACGAGATTGTCCATATCGCCATCGAGCAGGGGGAGATCGCGGCCCACAACATCGCCCGGCCGCGCCGGAAACGGGCGATGGACTACCGATTGTTGACAAGCGTCGTGTTTACCGATCCCCAAGTGGCGGCGGTGGGGCTGACCGAGAAGGAAGCGCGGCGGCGCAACATTTCTTACCTGGCCGCCAGCCACCCCTTCGCCGATCACGGCAAATCGCTCATCATGGCGGCCACGGACGGGTTTGTGAAGTTGCTGGCCGATCCGGTTTCGGGCGAAATCCTGGGCGGCGCCTGCGTCGGGCCGCTGGGCGGCGAACTGATCCACGAGATCGTCGCCGCCATGCACCAGCGCATGACGGCGGGCCAACTGGCGGCCATGCCGCATTATCATCCGACCCTGGCGGAGATTTGGAGTTATCCGGCGGCCGAACTGGAGCGCCAGCGCCAGGCTGGCGGTCTCAAGGGCAATCAGCGATAGGAAAATGGCCGCCGCATTCCAGCTTGCGCCCCCGGCGGGTTGGCGGCATTTTTCTCAGTGACGTAATCTGACGGAGCCCGTTATGCCGATTTACGAATTTGCCTGTCCTCACTGCCGGAGAATTTTCAACTTTCTTTCCAAAAGGTTGCAGTCCGGGCGCGCGCCCGTCTGCCCCAAGTGCGGCCATCGAAAGATGATCAAACAAGTCAGCGCCTTCGCCACCCCGCGCGGCCGGGCTGAGCCTGCGACCGCGACGGACGACGGGCCGGACACCGGCCCGATGCCCAACCCGGACGATCCGCGCGTCGCCCGGGCCATGTCCGAGATGGAACGCGACATGGAGCAGATGGACGAGAACAACCCCCGGCAGATGGCGCATCTGATGAAGAAGATGAAGGACCTCATGCCCGCGGGCGCGGTTCCCAAAGAGCTGGACGTCGCCATCAAACGGCTCGAAGCGGGCGAAGACCCGGAAAAAATCGAGGCGGACATGGGCGATCTCCTGGGGGATTTCATGGGCGGCGAAGAGGGCGGGGGCGCCGGTGGCGGCGGCGGTTACACCCACGACAGCGGACTCTACGATTATTGACATCTGCGCCGGGCCGTTTTGCCGCTTGCCGTTCGGAACGCACTAATCAGTTGATTTCCCGGCGGCGGCTTGATATGAAAAACGGCCATGACGCGCGCTCGAATCATATTGCTGGCTTCCATTCTGGCGGTGGCCGCGGCGGCCCTCCTGCTGCCGGCCACCCGGGACGAACTGGCCTGGCGCTGGGCGCAATCGCAGGATGAGGCGCCCAATTACATGAATTACTTCACCGAATGGCCCAAAGGACGCCACGTGATCGAGGCCAGAAACCGCTACGCTCAACGCCAGTGGGCCGCCACCAAAAGAGCCCTCATCCGTCAAGCCTACCAGCAGGCCGCCCATACCAACACCGCTCCCGGCGCCGACGCCGCCTATCGCAGGGAACAACGACTCCGGCGCGAGGTTTTTTTCTGGAAGCAGGCGGCCATCGCCAACACCCCCGAGAGTTACAAGGATTACCTGGATCAATATCCCCGCGGCAAGTTCGTCGCTCAGGCGCGCGCCCAACTCCAATCCCTCAGCCACCCCGACGACGGCGCTCAAGCGGCCACCAACGCGCCCCCGCAATAACACGCCCGTCAAGCGAGCCGTTCCCGCGGCCGCTCACTTCTTATCCGCCGGCGGCTGCGACCCGCCTTCGTCCAGGATTTTGACGTCGGCGGCGGCCTTGAGCTTGGCCATGTAGGCGGGCAGACCTTTTTTCACCCCCTGGCCGATCAGGTAATCGCGGATGCGCGGGGAAGCCTCGGCCAGAGTCACCTTCGAGGCGGGAAGTTTTTCCAGCAGTTTGATGATGTGGTAGCCGTACTGGGTCTCCACCAGGTCGCTGATTTGGTTGGTCTTGAGCGAGAACGCGGCCGCCTCGAATTCCGGCACCATTTTGCCGCGCGCAAAGGTGTATTCGCCCCCTTTGTTCTTTGAGCCGGGATCGTCCGAATACTGCTTGACCAGGGCGGAAAAATCCTCGCCTTTCTCGGCCCGTCCTCTCAACTCGTTGGCCAGTTTCTCCTTTTCCTTCTTCTGCTCCGGCGGCAACAGGCTGTGGGTCGCCGGATCGAGCGTGGACACCAAAATGTGGGCCGCATGCACCCGTTCGGGCACCTCGAATTCCGACGGGTGGTCGTCATAAAACTTCTTGATGTCGGCCTCCGAGATGGTGATGTCGTTGGTCGTTTCGCGCAGGATGACCTGGCGGCAAACCTGCTCGTCCAGCGCCTGCTTGCGCATTTTCTCCAGCGTCATGCCGCTGGCCTTGATCTGCGCTTCAAAGGCCGCCGGGCTGGGGGCGTTGGAGCGGGCGTCGGCGATGGCCTGATCGACCATCACTTGCGTCTTGCTTCGGTCCTCGTCGGTGGCCTTTTGCAGGAGTATTTGGTTGATAATCAGATGATCGAGCAGATTGGAGCGGATGGTCGCCCGCTCCGACTCCTCCACCGTCCCGCCGCGGGCGGCGATGTTGGCGCTGTAATTGAGATAGGCCTCGTTGAGCTGGCTGCGCTTGATCTCGAAGCCCTTGCCGGTCGCGACAATCGCGTCGGCAAAAAGCCCGTTGGTGTTATCGGGCGCGGCGGCCCGGGCGTGGAAAACAAGCGCCAGCAGGCTCAACGCCAGCGTGGCCGGCAGCGCCGGCCCTTTTACAAAGGAGTTCATTTTTATTTGTTTCTGTTGTTTGTCGTCACAATTTTACGACCCGCACGTGGCTGATGTCGGGGTCTTTCTCGATTTCCTCCAGCAATTCCCGCGGGGGCACGCTGTCCAGGTTCAACACCGTCAGCGCCCGCCCTCCGGCCTTGTCCCGCCCCAGGCTCATGCTGGCAATGTTGAGATTGTGTTTGCCCATCAACGTGCCAATGTAACCCACAATCCCGGGCCGGTCTTTATTATTCATCAGGAACAAGACCCCTTCCGGCACGATCTCCACCGGCTGGCCGTTCAGGCGCACGATGCGCGGCAGGCTCCTGGCCCCAAAGACGCTCCCGCCGGCGGAAATCCTTTGCCCGCCGGAAAACACCGCCACGTGCAGCCACTCGTTGAAATCGGTCTCTTCGCTCGATTTGATTTCCTGCACCTCCAGGCCCAGGGACGCGGCCAGCGCCCGCACGTTGACCTGGTTGACCTCTTTGCCGCCGGCCATTTCGAGAAAACCTTTCAGCACCGCCCGCGTGATCGGATCGGTCGGCCATTGCTGGGCCTTGCCGCCGTAAGTGATGTCGATGCGGTCGTTGCGTTTGGGCGCCAGTTGCGCCACCAAACGGCCCAGCTTTTCCCCCAGGGTCAGGAACGGCTTGACCATCTCGAAGGTCTGCGCGTCCAGGTTCGGCAGGTTGACCGCGTTGCGCACCGCCCCTGTCAAGAGAAAATCGGTGATGGCTTCGGCCACCTCGATGCCGACGTTTTCCTGCGCCTCTTCCGTGCTGGCGCCCAGGTGCGGCGTCATCACCACCTGCGGCAGGGCGCGCAAGGGGAAATCGGCCGGAGGCGGTTCGGTTTCATAGACGTCCAGCGCGGCCCCGCCCACCGTCCCGTTGAGGAGGGCGGCCTGCAAATCGGCTTCGTTGACGATGCCGCCCCGGGCGCAATTGAGAATGCGCACCCCCTTCTTCATCTTGGCAAAGGCGGCGGCGTTGACCATCCCCTTGGTTTCGTCGGTCATCGGCATGTGAACGGTGATAAAATCGGCCTGGCGGTAAACCTCCTCGACCTGTTCCTTCAAATCCACCTGCAGCGCCTTGGCGCGGGCCAGCGAGAGGTAAGGATCGTAGGCCAGCACCTTCATCCCAAAGGCCATCGCGCGTTTGGCCACTTCGCTGCCGATGCGGCCCATGCCGAGGATGCCGAGGGTCTTGTTGTAAAGCTCGGTGCCCTGGAATTCTTTCCGGCTCCATTTCCCCTCTTTCATCGACATGTGGGCCTGGGGAATCTTGCGCGCCAAAGCCATCAGCATCGAGAAAGTCAACTCGGCCGTCGAGATCGTGTTGCCGCCGGGGGTGTTCATCACCACGATGCCCCGCTGCGTGGCGGCATCGACATCGACATTGTCCACCCCCACGCCGGCGCGGCCGACGACCCGGAGGTGGGGCGCGGCGTCGATCACCTTTTTGGTGATCTTCGTTTCTGAGCGGACGACCATGGCCTGGACATCCTTGACCAGGGGCAGCAGATCGGCTTCGGGCGTCTTCTGCTTCAGCACGGTCACTTTAAATTCAGGCCGCTTCTGCAGCAGCGCGATGCCTTTCGGCGAAATCGGGTCACAGACCAAAACATTCATAAAATGGAAGCGCAGTGTAGGCCATGCCCCCAGGCAGGTCAATTAAAACAAGGGGTGGAATTTGCGGGGCTTAAACCCATGTTCCGTTTTCCGGGCTTGACCTCCTTCTCCACTATCTTATTTATTTGTTCTGTGCCGCGCTCGATTGCTGCCTTTGTCTCGCCGCCAGCAAAGCAGAGGTCCAGTGTCCGTAGAACGCGGACGAAAGCGCGGCTCCGATGGCGATCCCGCCAAAAACAAATTGAAGGCGATAGAGATAGACGGCAATCCGATTTCCGACGTAGGCACAGAAACGTTGATCGTCAAGCAAAAACGCCAGCACACCAGCGACTAGTGCGCTGACCGCCACTATTCCTAGTGTGGGTTTCAACGGTTTGGCCTCTGGAAGCTTTGAGAAGGCAAACAACAGCAGAATCGACCCACAGATAATCGGTGTAAGGGCGCTGATTTGGTCATGGCTCATAGCTAACCTTTCCATTTATAGAAAAACTAAAGGGGTTAAAGAGGTCATAGCAGGGGGCGCCCGGAATTCGAAATAACATTCTGTAAGTTGCTGGCATGTCAACATTTTGTGTGTCCCTGTTCATGGAGCCTCCGATGGGCGGATTTCCAGGACCCCATTTCCAGCCGGCCGCAAACCCATTTGAGGGGCATGGCCGGTTCCCGCCGCATCGCCGGATAAGACCGCTTCCCGACGCTCGCCCCGGCTCATCAAAGGATAAATCGCGTCCGCATATTGCAGATGGAGATCTCGAGCCATGCTCGAAGCCTGCCCCCTCCCGCCCGCTCTGTCAAGCAACAATGCGGCGAGCCAAAACATCCGGGTGCAGGACAAATTTTTCGGATGGCCCATTACGGCCGCGACAGGCAATAAAGACTCCGCCGCGCGCGGAGGAATAGGTCCTTGTCCACCAGCGCCAGGGAGGCGTCGGAGTGGTCCTCCCCCACTTTGTTGACCGCCAGCACCACCGGCTCCGGGCCTTTCTTGAGCACGACGCACGCCCCTTCCCGGCTCAGGATGTAAACCCGGTCCCGCGCCGCCACCGGCGACGCGAACACCCCCCTCACCCCTTCCAGCCGCTCATGCTCGAAATAAACCCGCCCGCTCGCGGCGTCGAAGCACGACACAATGGCGTCGTTGCCGGAAATCACGTAAAGAAAATTATCCGTCAATAATGGCGACGGCACGTAAGGGGTGTTTTTCCCGTGGCTCCAGACAAGGGCGTCGGTGCCGGTCAAATCGCCCTCCCGGCCCAGGCGGATGGCCTGCAAGGCGCTGCCCCTGAAGCCGCTGGTCAAATAGACCACGCCGCGCGCGGCCACGGGGCTGGGAATGGCGTTGGCCGTTTGTCCCGAACACGACCAAAGCTCCTTGCCGGTGGCCAGATCGTAGGCGCGCACTTTCTTCGAGGCGTTGACGATGATCTGCCGCTGGCCGTTGCATTCGACAATCAGCGGCGTGGACCAGCCGGTCGCTTCGTCGCGCGGGGTCCGCCACAGTTCCTGGCCGGAGGCGGTGTCCAGCGCGGCGATGAATCCCTCGCCTTCCTGATCCCAATTGACGACGACCCGCCCGCCCCACAGAGCCGGTGAGGCGCCTTCGCCGAAACCCATCTTGGTCTTCATTTTGCCGAAATCCTTTTCCCACTTCAGGTTTCCCTCAACGTCATAACAGTGCAGCCCGCGCGAGCCAAAGAATGCCAGCAACTGGCGGCCGTCGGTCACCGGCGAGGCGGAGGCGAAGGTGTTGTTTTCCTGATGCCCCTCGTGCGGCGCCTCCTGGCGGGCGACTCGTTGCCAGAGGATTTTGCCGCTGGCGCGGTCCAGGCAGAGGACGACGAACTGGTAAACCTCAGTCGGGGCCTGCGGCGCGGCGGGCGCGGCGGCGTTCGTCCCGCTCGCAATGGCCGTCAGAAGAAAAACGCGGCCGCCCCACACGATGGGCGTGGAGTCGCCCTCGCCGGGGATCGTGGTTTTCCACTTGACGTTATTGGTTTCGCTCCAAGTCACCGGCGGGTCCGCCTGCGGTGCTTCACCCGTGCCGAGCGGCCCCCTCCACTGCGGCCAAAACTGTTCCGCGGCCGGGTCCGCCAAGGCGGCGGCGTTGCCCGCCAGGCAACCGCCCAGCGCCAGCGCGGCCAGCGAAAAAAACAAGGGACGTCGGACGACGGACAACAAACATGCAGGCGCGGCAGTATTCATATTGCAGGAAACATCATTAAGGCTTCCCCACCAATGCCCCGGAACCCGCGCGCCGGCAAGCCAATTCCGCCCGCGGGTGCGCATCTCCGTTTTTGGCAGGGAACGGACATGGTCACAGGAGGTCCAAAAACCGAGATCCGCCCGTCGGCCCGCCCGGATTCCAGATTTTTCTCGACAGAGGGGAAACTTGAAGTTAGACTCCCCGCATTGCGGCTTTCAATGCGGGGAGTCTCAACTTTAAATTCGCCTAAATCCATGGCGATGCCCTCACTCTGTTCACCAAATGGTGCCTGTCGCCGCGCCCTGATTTCCGCCGGGGAGATGTCCGCCGCCGCCAAGGCTTTGGCGGACCAGCCGGCGGGAGGAACCGAGCCCGCCTGCGCGCGGCGGCAGCGTCCCGGCCTGGGGATTGTCCAAAAACTGAGAGGCGCCCCGCGCGCGGCCGCAAACCGGCGTCTCGAACCGGGTAATTTTTGACTTTAAATCGGGCGGCGTCCCATGTATGAAGAGGCCCGGAATACTCGACAAAGATGAAGAGTCAAGCGGAGCAGCCCCAACAGGACGCGGCCGCCGGAGAAGCAAGCCCTCCGGCCACCGCGCGGTTTGGTTTGACAGACCGGGCCGCTTGGTGCAGCCTGCTGGACATGAGTTTCCAGGCCGCAACCCGTTGCCGGTTTCCGTCGATTGCGTGATTAATGCCCGTCTATGAGCACACGATCCCTGCGATTCAAAGTTGCCACCGAAGATTGGGAGTTTGAACAGATTCATCAACTCAATTACCGCACCTTTGTGGAGGAAATCCCCCAGCACCCCTCGCCGGGCACCCCGCGGCTGGTCGATAAATTCCACAGCGGGAACACCTACCTCATCTGTTTGTGCGGCGACCGCGTGGCCGGCATGATCGCGGCGCGGGGGGAGCGCCCCTTTTCGCTCGATCAAAAATTGCCCAACCTCGATTCCTATCTGCCCCCCGGCCGGCGCATCTGCGAAATCCGTCTGCTCTCGGTCGAGAAAGAGTTCCGCAACACCCAGGTCTTCCGCGGCCTGGCGGCCTTGATGTGGCAGTACGGCCTGGAGCACGGCTACGATCTGGGCGTCATTTCCGGCACCACTCGACAGCAGAAACTTTACCGGCACCTGGGGTTTGTGCCGTTCGGACCCCAGGTAGGGACGGGCGAGGCGCTCTTCCAGCCCATGTATCTGACGTTGGAGAATTTTGAAAAGCAGGCCGAGGATTTCCTGCGCCAGCCGATGCGGGCCAGGGGGGCGGCCAGTTTTCTGCCGGGACCCGTCGCCATTGCCGACTCGGTGCGGCGCGCCTTCGAGCGTCCGCCCGAATCCCATCGGTCGGATTTATTCCTCGCCGAGTTTCAGAAGGTGCGCCGGCGCCTCTGCCAACTGGTGCGCGCCCGCGATGTCCAGATCCTGCTCGGCTCGGGCACGCTGGCCAACGATGCCGTCGGCGCCCAACTGAGTCTGGAGAAAAAACCGGGGCTGATTGTGAGCAACGGCGAATTTGGCGAGCGCCTCATCGATCATGCCTCCCGTTTCGGCCTGACCTTTGACAGTTTGAAACTCCGCTGGGGCGAGCCGTTCAACATTCTGGCCATCGAGCACTTCCTCTCGCGGACGCCCCCGATCGGCTGGCTCTGGTGCGTCCACTCCGAGACCTCCACCGGCATGTTGAACCCGCTTTCCGCCCTGCAATCCCTCTGCGGGCGCAGCGACGTCAAGTTGTGCGTCGATTGCATCAGTTCCATCGGCCTGGCCCCGGTCAACCTCGAAGGGGTTTATCTGGCCTCGGGCGCCAGCGGCAAGGGCTTGGCCGGCTATCCGGGTCTGTGCCTGGTCTTTCACAATCACGCCATCGCCTCCTCGCCCGTCTTGCCGCGCTATTTGGATTTGGGCTGGTACGCCGCCCATCAAGGCGTCGCCTTCACCCATTCCTCCAATTTGGTCGCGGCCCTGGACGCCGCCGTGCGGCAAACCGATTGGCCCAGGAAACTGGGCGACGTGGCGGCGGCCTCCGCCCGCCTGCGCCCCCGCTTGCGCGCGCTGGGGTTTCAACTGGTCACCCCGGACGCCGACGCCACTCCCGGCGTGTTGACCATCGCCCTGCCTTCCGGCCAGGACTCGGTCGAGCTTGGCCAGAAACTGCACGACACGGGCTTTCTGCTCAGCTACAACAGCGATTATCTCCGGCATCGCAATTGGATTCAAATCTGCCTCATGGGCCAGTACTCGGCGGAGAAGCTCGATGCCCTGGCCGACTGGCTGGGCAGTAATGCCGCGCCGCGCCCCGCGAATTCTTTCGCCCACATCACGCTGGCGGGGTGACGGGGCGGACGCCGAACACTTGCTCTATCCACTTCAAATCAAACCAGATGCGCTCGTGCGGGAAGCCGTCCACCGGCAGGCGCGACGCGGGGCTGCCGTCACTTTGTTGCAGTTTCCAGTTGTAAATCTCCCGCCAACCTGATACACCATCCGCGCTTGCCAAATGAGAAAAGGATTAATGTTGTTCCCGAAAATCCATAGCGTTCCAGTTACATTCCGGTGGATGGCCCGCGCGGTTCTGCCGGCGGCCCTCTTCCTGGTGCTGGGCCGGGAGGTCACCGGCCAGGGTTTCAATCCCGGCACCCCGGTGGATATCAGCCAGTATGCGGGCAATGAGGTGGACCCGGCGGTGGCCATCAGTCCGCTCAACACCGCCAATGTGTTTGTCGCCGCCATGTCCGATACGTCCAACGGCTTGTTTGCCGCCATCAGCGCCAACCAGGGCCAGTCCTGGACCAAGGCCATCATCGCCAACGGCAAGGACAAGTTGGTGCAGGCTTACGGCGAGCCGTCGGTCGCCTGGGATGCTTACGGCAATTTGTATGTGGCGTACCTGCCGGCAACCTATGAAGGGGTGGCGGTGGCCATCAGCACCAACAACGGCAAAAACTTTTCCGCCCTCACCAACTTGGCGGCGGCCGATGCGACCGACACCCCCCGCATTGCCACAGGCCCCAACGGCTCCAACGCTTCGGTTTGGGTGGTCTATAAGGACTATACTTTGCCCGGAATGCCCCTGGTGGTGGAAGGCCTCCTGGCGACCAACCTCGGAACCAATGTTTCCTTTGGCCCGCCCCTGACGATTCCCGGCTCCGCCAACGGCGGGTTTCCCGATATCGCCATTGGCCCGGCGGGCCAGGTCATGGTCGCCTACCAGACTAATCTCACCGGCTCCGCCGCCTCCAGGATTTTCGTCAGCGTCAATACCAATGCCTTCGGGACCAACGCCTTTTCCACCCCTGTCATCGCGACCGGCGACGCCGTCGGCGGCCTGACTTATATTCCCGCCCAACCCAACGGCATCGGCGTCAGCGCGACTCCCGGCCTGGCCTTCGATCTGGACCCTTACAGTTTATTCTACGGACGCGCTTACCTGGTCTATTCCGCCCTCGGCTCCCAGGGAAATATGTTCATTGGTTTGCGCTACTCCATCAACAATGGCGCCAGATGGAGCGCGGAAACGACGGTCAACGACGACGCCACCGGGAACAGCCACTTTTTCCCGCGCGTGGCGGTCGATCCGGCCACCGGCATCGTGGGGTGCTCCTGGTATGACTGCCGCAACGACTTGGGGGCGGAGTCGCAAATGCCCATCGAAACCGGGACTGTCAGTTATGTTTTTCCCAACATCAATGGTTCGAACATTGTGGTCATCACCAACGGCATTTACAATGCGACCCTCAGCGTCGTGACCAACAGTCCGGCAGTCGATGTTTTTACGGTCGTTGTTACCGCCACTAACCTCCCGGGCGATATTGTCGCTTCGGATGGAGTGCAAAACATCTTTCTTAAGTCCACTCTTGCAACTTACATGGACTTGGAACTCTCCGGCGACACCAGCACCAATGCGCAAGGCATCAACTCGTCGGTCACCCTCACGTTGATGGACTTGTTTCCCAACGCCTTTACCGCGGGAAACATGGCCAACCAGGAGCCTATGATGTACGCCACCATCAGCACCAATGGCGGCGTCTCTTTCATGGCCAACAAATCCGTTCTATCGACCAGTTTGTTGATTAGTCCCGATGCGCCCATCAACCCGCCCGTCCTTGGGTTCGCTTCAAAAGACGTTGGCTCCGGAAGCGCCCTCGGCTTCGGCAACTACACCGGGCTGGCCTTTTCCGGGGGAAATTTCTATCCGGTGTGGGCCGACAATTCGGATTTCTTCCTCAAAAATCCCAATGGGGTGTTAAGCAATTTCGATCTGACCTCATCCACGGTGGTGGTGCCCAGCGCCGATCTGGCGCTCTTTGTCACCAATTCCCCCAACCCGGTCTTGTCCGCCGGCGTGGTCGTTTTCTCGCTGGTCGTCATCAACAATGGCCCCAACGCCTCCACTTGCGTCGTCACCGACACCCTCCCGGCCAACGTCACCTTTGAGTCGGTCGTGCCGGCCGTGGGAGCCTCCTATAGCGTCAACGGACAGACCGTGGTCCTGACGTTCCCCAGCATTAGCGCCAAGACCTCTCTCACCAATTTGATTCGCGTGACCGCCACCTCTTCAGGCTACGGCACCAATTTCGCCATTGTCTCAGGGCCGCTGCCCGACACGGTGCCCTCCAACAACGTCAACACGCTGGTCGTCTTGTTCGCCGGCGAAGACTTGGGGGTGAGCATGGCCTCTTCCTCCAGCAACGTCTTCGGCGGGCAAACCATCACCAACACCATCACGGTGTCCAATCTCGGCCCGGCCGCCAACCAGCAGGTTCTGGTCTCGAATCTTTTCTCCGCCAATTGGGGCCAGATCGCCGTGCTCTCGGGCGGCTGGACTCAGGCCCTGAGCGCAACTTCCCCCGGCACCTACTCGATCAGCAACAACCTCCTGGTCTTGAACCTGGGGACCTTGTCCTCAAACCAAACCACCAACATCATGGTGTCCGCCCTGGCTTTGGCGACCACTCCCACCGCCTTCGACCTCGTCTCTGTGTTCAGTCTGGATTACGACCCCAACCTGGCCAACAACGCCGCCAGCATCACCACCGCCATGACGGCCGAGTCGCTCGGCATCGGCGTTTCAACCTCGCCCACCAACTCCGTCACCGGTATGCCCCTGACATTTACGATCAATGTGACCAACTTCGGCCCTTCCTCCTATGGATTCGTGACGGTCACAGACACGGTGCCGGCCGGCTTTAATTCGATTACGGTCGTCCAATCTCCCAATCCCGCCACCGTTCAGGGCAACACCATCTCGTTCCCGGTCGGAGTGCTTGCCAGCAACACGGCAGCCACTCTGGTCTTCACCGCCGTCCCGCAAATCGCCGGGACGGTTACGAACACGGCCGTTGCTTCTTCGTTTGATTACGCCCCGAACGTCGCCAGTTACATGGTCATCGCCGCTCAACCGCCGCCGCCGCCCATTGAAAATTTCGTCGTCATCCCGGGGGGCAGCGGCGCCTTTCTGGTCTGGGATACCCCCGTCAGCGCGACGGCCCAGGCCGCTTATGGGCTGACCCCCGGCTATGGCAGCATTTCCTCCAGCAACGGACCCTCGACCCATCACATCATCCTGCTCACCGGCTTGCTTCGGGACACCAATTACTACTTCAACGCCTGGTCCTGGGAGAACGGAACCCTCTACTCCACCAACGGCTCCTTCGGCACCACCAACTCTCTTATTCTCAATACTCAGGATGCCTCCTACACCGGTCTCTGGACGGCCAGCAGCACCGGCATCGGCATTTACGGCGCCTACTATCAGTCGGCCAACACAACCCAGAGCAGTAGTTTCACCGCCTCGGCCACCTACACCCCGGTCATTCCCGTCCAGGGCAATTACAACATCTCGATCTGGTACCCGGAAAGTTCCATCTTCTCATCCAACGCCCAGGTCTATGTCTCCGGCGCAACCAATGAAGTCGTCACCAACGTCAACCAAACCACCAACGGCGGTAGCTGGCAACCCCTGGCCGGCGACATTTTTTTCACCAACGGCGCGGGCGGCAACGTCGCCATCTACAACAACACCGGGGAAACCAACCGCGGCGTGGCCGCCAACGCCATGCGCTGGGTTTATGACCCGGCCCAGGACGCTCCGGCCGGGGCCGTTCCCGCCTGGTGGTCTGCTGTCTATTTCGGCCACACCGTCAGCGGTTCGGCCGATGCCGACGGCGACGGCTATTCCAACTATGCGGAATATGTTTTTGGCACCGACCCCACCGATCCCGCCTCCCACCTGAATTTCTCGGTGACCTCTCTGGCCGGTGGCACCGTCACGGTCAACTTCACGCCCTTCCAGGGTGGCCGCCTCTATCAACTCCTGGCCAGCACCGATTTGATCGCCTGGACAACCCTCACCAATGCGGCCTCGGTTGACACCAATGGCAACGGCTTCTTCACCGTCACCCAACCGGCCGCCGCCAGCGCCTTCTACCGTCTCTCCGCCACAGTAACCCCGTGAGACGTTTTCAGATCTTCGGTTTCTTCAGGCCGAGGTCTTTCTCGTAAGTGCCCATCCGCTTGGGCGGGGTCGGCTGGCCCGCCTTCAGTTCCAAGGGCAGCAATCCCAGGCGCGTGGCGGCCACTTCGGCCATCGCGGTCTTGGGAAATCGCTCGATGATGCGGCGCAACGCCTGCTCCGCGCCCGGTCGGTCTTTGGCGCAACGGATGTGGAACGTCGCCAGGAGATTGAGCCAGCGCGCGACGTGTTTGGGCGTCTCCTCCGGCAACGCAATCATCTGTTCCAGTTGAGCCGCCGCCAAATCCAGCCGCTGAAAATGCTCGGCGTACAAAATCGCCAGCTTCTCCCGCACCTCGGTGTCCGCGGGATATTGCTCGAGTTGTTTGACGCACTCCGCCGCCAGGGCATCGGCATCGACTTTTGCCGGCTCCGTCGGGCCGCCCTTCTCCAGGCCGATCTTCCGCAGGCTCGTTTGCACCTCGAACTTGGCGTTCTCGCGCTGCCGGCGCGTTTCGTCAACGCCCCCAAGGTGGGCCAGGCGCTGCTCGGCCGCGTGGGCGAATTGCGAATCGGGAAAGAGTTTCACCACCCGTTCCAGCGCGGCCCGCGCCGCCGCCGTATCACGTCCGAATTGCAATTGCCAGTCGGCCAGCGCGTGCAGGGCGCTCACGGCCGCGTGGGGCTTCAGGCCCGGTTGCGCCAGCAGTTCCTCTAGCGTCGCCTCCGCCGCCCGCACATCGTGCTTGTCTTCGGCCTGGATCGTCGCCAGCATCATGTAGCCGGCGGCGTCACCCGGAAACCGCTCCAGTTGTCCGCGCACTTCGGCTATGGCTTCGTCGAAAAGGCCCTGCCGCCGTTTGCCTTCGGCGGCGTAATAAAACGGCTTCAACTCGACTTCCTCGTCTCCGCCGGTGATGCTGTCCGTCAATGGTTTGGTCAGCAAACGGCCCATGGTCGGCGCCCACAGGGCGGCGAGGATGACGGCTGGAATCAGAATGCGCAAGACCAGGAACGGTCCGCCATAGCGGTCGGCGATCATCCAGCGCATGAGCACCAGCAGCGCCGCTGACACGCTCCATTTGACAATCAATTTCGGCCGGTCGTCGCTCTGTTCCAGTTTGCGATAACCCAGAACGCCCAGCACTGGCAGAACGATCAGCCAGCAGAGCGCGTCAAAGGCGCCGCTCGAGAGGAACGCGATCACTCACGGCTCTATAGCAAATCTCAATTCCGTTTGCGAGCGCGTTTTCCGGTTCCGAATCTCCATCTTCTCCAGCCGCCAATGTCCGTTGACCTTCTTGAAGCTGCTGCCGTGCAGCGAGTATTCCTTGACCCAGTGCCCCTCGGCGTCGTAACCGTCGGCCATCAGCGGCCCGCCGCTCTCCTTGTCAAAATACGATTTCACCCGCGTGATCCCGCCCCCTTGCGGATTGCGGCTTTCCAGCACATAACACGACCGGTCCAGCCGCGTTTCATCCCGGTATCGCCACTGCTCCGGCCAATGCAGGAATTCCAGCCCCAAGTCGGCCAGCGTAAAATCCGACCCCGCCAGGGCTATCCCCGCCTCCGCCGGCGCCACCGGCTTCAATGGCCCCGCCCCGCTTTCCGCCCCCGCCGCCCGCGCGTAAAGATACTGATTCGGCCCGTTGGTGCTGTGAATAATCACCAACCGCTCCGGGCCGGCGCCGTTGGTCCCGGCCGCCGTCTCGTAATCGGTTTCCCAAACCCCCTCTTTGACCACGACTCGGCAGACCACAGGCACTTGTCGCGTTTGTTTGCCGGAGCGGATGATCAGCGTGCCGTGAGTCTCGGTGTTTTCCTCGGGCGCCGCCGAGCGCAATTGTTGGGCCAGGGCCGCGCCGGCCGCCGGGTCTCCAACCGGGGGCGCTTCGCGCGCCGCCCACCCGTTGGCGCCCGCCGCCGCCAGGGCGATTGCAGCGACAATGCGGAGCCTCATTTCGGGGTCAGCGCCAGCGGCAACATTTGCGCGATGTTGGTCACGAAATGGGCCTTTAATTTGTTCCGCACCTCGGCCGGCACTTCCTGCCAATCGTTGCGATTATCTTCCGGCAGGATGATGTCTTTCAACCCGGACCGCGCCGCCGCCAGCACTTTCTCCTTGATCCCGCCGACCCGCAGGACACGTCCCCGCAAGCTGATTTCGCCGGTCATCGCCACGTTCGACCGCACCTTGCGCTGCACCAACAGCGACGCCAGCGCCGCCACTATCGTCAGGCCCGCGCTGGGACCGTCCTTGGGCGTCGCCCCGGCGGGCACGTGGATGTGGATGTCTTTCTTGTCGTAATCGCTCAGGTCCAGCTTCATCGCCGCCGCCCGATTGCGCAGGAAGCTCCAGGCCGTCTGCGCGCTTTCTTTCATCACTTCGCCCAGCGAACCGGTCAGGATCAACGCCCCTTTCCCAGGCATGCGCGTGGCCTCGACGAATAGTATCTCGCCCCCCACCGGCGTCCAGGCCAGGCCGATGGCGATGCCATAGTCCAGGATGCGTTCGGCCGCCTCGGAGGTGAACACGGCCGAGCCGAGGTAATCGACCAGCATTCCGGGCGTGATGGTCAGGGGCGTTTGACTGTCGTTGCGTCCCACAATATTCCGGGCCGCTTTCCGGGTCAGCGCGGCGATTTCCCGCTCGAGCTGCCGCACCCCCGCTTCCCGCGTGTAATCCTGGATGACCCGCCGCAAGGTCGCCTCGGGAAAACGCACCAGCTTCTTCTTCAGCCCGTGCTCTTCCAATTGCCGCGGCACCAAATGCCGTTTGGCGATCTGCACCTTCTCCGCCGCCGTATAGCTGGGCAGCTCGATCACTTCCAGCCGGTCCCGCAGCGCCGGATGCACCGGCTCCAGCCAGTTGGCCGTTGTCAAGAATAAGACGCTCGACAGGTCCCACGGCACGTCCAGGTAGTGGTCCACAAACGCGTTGTTCTGCGTCGGGTCCAGCACCTCCAGCAGGGCCGCCGCCGGATCCCCCCGGAAATCCGACCCCACCTTGTCCAACTCGTCCAAAAGAATGACCGGGTTGTTCGATTCCAGGCGGCGCAACGTCTGAATGATGCGCCCCGGCAGCGCCCCCACATAGGTGCGCCGATGCCCGCGGATCTCCGCCTCATCCCGCATGCCTCCCAGCGAAATCCGCCCAAACTTCCGTCCCAGCGCGTCGGCCACGCTTTTGCCCAGCGAGGTCTTGCCCACCCCGGGCGGGCCGACCAGGCAAAGGATCGGGCCTTTCAAACGCTGCTTGAGCTTGATCACCGCCAGGAATTCCAGCAGGCGGTCCTTGACTTTGCGCAACCCAAAATGCTGCTCGTCCAGCAACCGGGCGGCGGCGGCCAGGTCCAGTTTGTCCTCCGTGAATTTCGACCACGGCAGGTTGATCAGCCAATCCAGGTAATTGCGCGCCATGGTGTACTCCGCCACCGCCGGCGGCATTTGCTGCAACCGGTCCAGCTCCTTGAGCGCGATCTTTTTCGGCTCCTCGGGCAGGTTGTTCTGCTCAATCTGGTCGCGCAGTTCCTTGGCTTCGGCCGCGCCGGGATCGACTTCCCCCAACTCCCGCTGGATGGCCCGGATTTGTTCCCGCAGGAAATAGTCCCGCTGGCTCTTGGACATCGAGGTCACGACCTCGTTCTGGATTTTCGAGCCGAGCTTGAGCACCTCCAGTTCCCGGCTCAACAACGGCAGCAGCCGCGTCAACCGGTCCTTGACCAGGGGCATCTCCAGAAGATGCTGCCGCTCCTCCAGGCTCAGGTTCAAATTGGTCGCGATCAAATCGGACAGTTTGCCCGGGTCCACCGTGTTCAGCGCCATGATCTTCACCGGCTCGGCCAGCGTGGGAGAGAACTTGATGACTTCCTGAAACTCCCGCTCCGCGTTGCGCGCCAGCGCCGTCAATTCCAGCGAATCGTCCGCCACGTCCTTGAGCTTCTCGGTCCGCGCCACAAGGTAGGGGCTTTGCGACGCATAATCCACGATCCGAAACCGGCGCAACCCCTCCACCTGCACCTGCACCGCCCCGTCAGGAAGCTTGAGCATCCTCGCCACCCGCCCCGCGCACCCGTGCTCATACAAATCCGCCGGAGTCGGATTCTCCACCTCCGGGTGCCGCTGCAACACCAGCCCCAAAAACCGGTCCCCCGCCACCACGTCGTCGATCAGCCGGATGCTTTGCGGCGTTTCGACCAGCAACGGCGTCACCGTTCCGGGGAAAATTACGATGTCCGACAAGCCCAGGATGGGCAGCGCTTCGGGCAGCGCCTTGGACCATACTTTGGTCCCGGAAGAGTCGGACGTTCCGCCGGTGCCAAGAATGCTGATGAATTCGGTTTCCGGGGTCATGCCCTGGTCTAATCGTCAGTCACCGAGATCGAATGCGGGCTGGAGGAGGCAAAGGGAACATCCACGCGCAAGAACCCGTTTTGATAAACGGCCTTGCCGCGGCTTAAATCGCAGCCCTCGGGCACCTCGATCACGCTCTCAAAGGCGCCGTAATTGATCTCCATGGCCAGAAACTTGCAATGCGGCGAACGGCAGCCGTCGGGCCGCTGCCCGCTGATCCGCAACTGGCTCCCCTCGACGGTCAACTCCAGGTTCTCCCGTTGCATCCCGGCCAGTTCCACTTTGATGACAACCCCCGAATCGGTCTCATAGACATCGGTGTTGGGGGCCCAATGGGTTTCGTGATCTTTGGTAGCGGCAACCCGGCGTTTGGCCAGATGCACTACGGTGCTTATCTTTTGCATGGCGACGGTGGACATTATTTGATTAAGGAGCATTATGCAAGCGGCAACGAGGGCCGTCCGGCAGGGTTAGTTTTCTTTCAGTATGATTTTGGGCCGCTGACCTTTGCGCGCGCTGAAAACAATCGAGCTTCTCGATTCGGATTGGGAGGGCGAAGCACAACCGCAATGCGTGTCGTGCTCGAAGCTGAATTTGCGCCGCCGCATTTTCGTCCATAAAAAAACCCCGGCGGTCGCGGCGACCACGCTCAGAGCTGCAATCTGCTGCCAATCCATGCTCTTAACATACCCTAATGCCGCCGCCGCGCAACTGGATGTTTTTCCGATGGCCTTTCCCGCCTTTTTGGGGGGCATCTTCATTCCCAATCCTAATCTTAATCATAATCCTAATCCTAATCCCGTCCTGGCTATCCTCCGAAGCTTCAGCGAAGAAGGATGAAATCCGAGACCATGCCCTGCCGCCCCCGGAGCCTCCTATTTTTCTTCCCTCACGCAGCGTCTCGATTTACAAACAATCCATGCCGAGCCTGAATCTCAAGCCAGCGCAAAGGGCCGTGAGCGCCTATTACGACTCGCTCGCCAAATTTGCCGAGTTGGGCGTCACCCACGAATCCGCCGTCCGATCCGCCTTTCAGGAACTGCTCGAACACTGCGCCCGGCAGTTCGATTGGACCCTCGTTCCCGAATACCCCATCCAGCGCAAGGGCCAGGCCGCCGCCAAAGCCGACGGCGCCCTCCTCGACAACTACGGCCTCAATCACGGCCTCTGGGAAGCCAAGGACTCCGCCGCCGACCTCGACAAGCAAATCAAGCACAAGTTCTCCATCGGCTACCCGAGACAGAACATCCTTTTCTGGCAACCCGACCGCGCCGTCCTTTACCAGAACGGCGAACGGTTTTACGAGGCCGACCTGAAAAAGCCCGACGACCTCGTTCACGTCCTCAAGCTCTTCCTCGAATTCGCCCCGCCCGCCATCGCGGAATGGGAAAAGGCCGTCGAGGAATTCCAAGGCAAAGTCCCGCAGATTGGCGCGAGCCTGAAAGCCCTCATCGAAAAGGAGCGACAGAACAACGAGAAATTCACCGCCGCCTTTGAAGCCTTCTGCTCGCTCTGCCGCGGCTCGCTGAATCCCAACATTTCCATCGAGGCCGTCGAGGAAATGATCATTCAGCACATCCTCACCGAGCGCATCTTCCGCAAAATCTTCGACGTGGCCGATTTCATCTCCCGCAACGTCATCGCCCAGGAAATCGAGAAAGTCATCACCGCCCTCAATTCCCGCGTCTTCAGCCGCGACGATTTCAGCAAAAGTCTGGAACATTTCTACGGCGCGATTGAAAACGCCGCCGCCACGATGACCGATTTCCACGAGAAGCAAACGTTCCTCAACACCGTTTATGAACGCTTCTTTCAGGGCTTCTGCGTCAAGGTGGCCGACACGCACGGCATCGTTTACACCCCGCAGCCTCTGGTGAACTTCATGGTTGCCAGCGTCGAGCACGTGTTGAAGAAGGAGTTTGGCAAGACGCTTGCCGACCGCAACGTTCACATTCTGGACCCGTTCACCGGCACGGGCAATTTCATCGTCAACATCATGCGGCACATCACACCGTCCGCGTTGCCGCACAAATACCGGCAGGAACTCCACTGCAACGAGATCATGCTCCTGCCTTACTACGTGGCCTCGATGAACATCGAGCACGCCTACTACGACGCCACCGGCAAATACGAGCCTTTCGAGGGCATCTGTCTCGTGGACACCTTTCAAACCATCAACGGCAAGATGTCCTACTTCGCCAATGGCGAAAAGCACGAGCAACAGGACATGGCCATCGGATTCAACCCCGAGAACACGAAGCGCATCAACCGCCAAAAGGACGCGCCCATCCGGGTTGTGATCGCCAATCCGCCTTACAACGCCGGACAGATCAACGAAAATGACAACAACAAGAACCGAAAGTATCCGGAACTTGAACGTCGCGTGAGCGCCACCTACGGCGAAGCCTCAGACGCAACATTGCTCCGAAAACTCTCCGATCCTTACGTCAAGGCCATCCGTTTTGCCAGCGACCGAATCGGCGACAGCGGCATTGTTTGTTTTGTGAACAACAACAGTTTCTTTACGGAAAGAACTTTCGACGGGATGCGAAAGGAACTGGCAAAAGACTTCGATGAGATTTATGGGCTCGATTTGGGCGGCAACGTGCGTAAGAACCCCAAACTTTCCGGCACGACGCACAACGTCTTCGGCATTCAAGTAGGCGTGAGCATTAATCTTTTTGTCCGTCTGCAAAAGAACCAGAGCGCGAAGCGTAAAGCGAAAATTTATTATCACGCGGTCGGTGGCGATTGGCGGAAGGAACAGAAATACTCGTTTCTGGAAACGAAAGCGCACGTTGGTGGCGTCAAATGGCAGAAACTTTCGCCTGACGCCAAAGGCAACTGGCTTACGAACGACACCGACGATGAATTTGCCTCGTTCCTGCCCATCGGCAGCAAGGATGCGAAGGCGGGTACGAGCGTGCCCACCATTTTCCGCACCTACTCACTCGGCGTTTCAACCAACCGCGACGCCGTGGTTTATGACTTTGATGAGGAGAAACTAAAAAAGCGGGCTGAACAATTCGCAGAGGATTATAACGCGGAACTATACCGGTGGAAAACAAAGGCGAAACCTCCAAAGGACGAGAAACTGTTGCCTGGTTATGTTGATAATTTCGTTAGCTACGAAAAAATCAAATGGAGTGAAACCTTGAAACGGCATCTGTTAGAGAAAGATCTGGCCGAATACTCGCAAGAAAACATTAGGGGAGCCTTATATCGCCCGTTTACAAAAATGTTGCTATATTACGATGCTCTGTTTGTCGATAGACCAGGAAAATTTCGCGGCTTCTTTCCGACAAAGAAGACAGAGAAAGAGAATTGGGCTGTTTGCGTCCCAGGTTTTGGAGCTTTTCGGCCATTTCATATTGTTGCCGCTCGTGGCCTCGTCAGTATGGATTTTATAGATAAGACACAATGCTTCCCACTTTTCACCTATTCCGCGGATGGCAAACACAGGCAGGACAACGTCACGCTCACAGCGCGCACGTTGTTTCAGATTTTCTACGATGACGACATCACGCGGGAAGAAATCTTCCATTATGTCCTTGCGCTGCTGCATCATCCCGCCTACCGCGCCCGCTTCGCCGAGAATTTGAAACGTGATCTGCCGCGCATACCGTTCGTTGGTCTTGCATCTGGTGAGAAATACGCCGGCTTCTTCCCCCTCGTCGCCGTTGAAAAGATGCAAGGCAGCGCCAAACCCGATCACAATCCCAAGGCCAGCGCCAAACTGTTCCACGCCTTCGCCGACGCCGGCAAGAAACTCGCCAACCTGCACGTGAACTACGAATCCGTTCAAGAGTTTCCGCTTCAGCGGCGGGAAAATAAAGAAGTTAAGTTGGACTGGCGTGTGGAGGCAATGAAGCTGACCAAGGACAAGGCGTCGCTATTCTATAACGATTTTTTGACGTTGAGCGGCATCCCGCCCGAAGTGTTCGACTACAAACTCGGCAACCGCAGCGCGCTGGATTGGGTAATTGACCAATACCGCGTAACCCGCGACGACCAAAACAACATCATCAGCGACCCGAACCGCCCGGACGATGAGCAATACATCGTCCGCCTCATCGGCCAAGTCATCACAGTGAGCTTGGAGACCCTCAAAGTGATAAACGCTCTGCCACCAATAACCATCCTGTAATACAACCTGACAGCGGCACGCGACTAATCCCCACAACGAAAGCAACTTACGAATTGAGTCTCTTGAAAACGGCTGTCTTTGGCAAAAAAGCCCGTAGGCGCGGAAGTTTTTTTACCTTTCGTTTCGCATTTTATCGGTCTTTTGGATTCTGTGTTCGCAAGTCGTTGTCTATCTTCCTGTCCGCCATAGCGTTGCGACGGCGGATCCGTTCCTTCGCGCCCAGAAAATATTTTTGCGTTTTTCCTTCCGTAGGTTTTTCGACTTGATAGACCTGTGTTCTAATCGAGCCAGCATGAATGATACATGCAAGAGGCAAAGTGCTCAGTGCGGCCCGGTCAACACCGGCCCGTGGATTGGAGACCTCTCCCATCGCATCAGCCATTCGTCGCATTCGTCCCCTTGGTCCCATTGCCTCACCAATCAAGCCAGTCAAACCTTGAACGTTCGCCCTCCTGGGCGACCTATGCCGTCATTTGCAGGTGACAGACTTGACGTTAATCCTCAGTCCTGCACCGGTTCAAACGCAGACGCCATGCACCGACAGCACCGGGAACCACTCCGAAAAGCGGCAAAAAATGCCGGATTCAACCCGGAAAATAAACTCCAAAACCCGGACAAATCCGGAAAAATCCGGACAAATCCGGGTAAATCCGGCTGAATCGGGCCAAAAAATGAAAATCCATCAAATACCCGGATCCAGCGACAGCGACCGGTGACAAAAAATTTCACAACTGCCACCACCGTCAGAGGGGTCGAGCCTGGTTAGTCCCATCCCGTCTCTTTTCGGTTGTTTTGCCGGACAATTTTCGCCACAGTTTGTCTCTTATGTTTCGGGTCAACATCGGCATGATTGGGGGCGGCACCGTCGGCAGCGGTGTGTTCCACCACTGGCAAAACAACCGCGCCCTCCTCGAATCGCGCCTCGGCGTCAAGATCAATCTGCCTCGCATCGCCGTCAAGGCCCTCGACGAACCGCGCCCTTATCCCATCCCCCATGCCCTCATGACCACCGATTGGGCCGCCGTCGTCAACGACCCGCAAATTCAGGTGGTCATCGAATTGGTTGGCGGCACCACCATCGCCAGGACGATGATTCTGACGGCGCTGAAGTTGGGCAAACCGGTCATCACCGCCAACAAGGCCCTCCTTTCCGCTCACGGCGAGGAACTCTTCGCCGCCGCCCGCCAATTCGGGACCAATCTCTATTACGAGGCCAGCGTCGCCGGCGGCATCCCCATCATCAAGGCCCTGCGCGAGGGGTTCGTCGGCAACCGCATCACCCACCTCTATGGCATCGTCAACGGCACCTGCAATTATATCCTCACGCGCATGAAGCTGGAAGGCTCCGACTTTGCCCCGACCCTCCGCGAGGCCCAGCGCCTGGGTTACGCCGAAGCCGATCCCTCACTCGACATCGACGGCTTCGATTCCCAGCACAAAATCGGCATCCTCGCCTCCCTCGCCCACGGCTTTTGGGTCGCGCCCAGGGACATCCACGTCGAGGGCATTCGCTCCGTCTCCCGCGCCGACATCGAATTTGCCGGAAAACTCGGCTACACCATCAAACTGCTGGGCGTGGTCAAGATCGTCCCCGCCGCCAAGCCGGGCAAACGCCAGGCCATCCAGGTTTCCGTCTATCCCGCCCTCGTCCCCAACGCCCACGTCCTGGCCAGTGTCAATCATGTTTTTAACGCCGTCTTCGTCCGCGGCGACGTCGTCGGCGACACGCTCTTTTATGGGCGCGGGGCGGGCCAGGACGCCACCGCCAGCGCCGTCTTGAGCGACATCGCCGACGCCGCCCTGGATTTGAAGCACGGCACCCCCGGCCGCATCCCGCCTTTTGTGCCGCATGGCCCGCCGGGACTGGTCCTGCCCATCCGGGACGTGGTCTCGCGCTATTATCTGCGCCTGGACGTCGTCGATAAACCGGGCACGCTCGCCAAAATCTCCTCCATCCTCGCCGCCGCCCGCATCGGCATCTCCTCCGTCATTCAGCCCGAAGGGCACGAAGGCGAGAGCGTGCCGCTGATCCTGATGTGCCACGACGCCCCGAACTCGGCCATGCAGAAGGCCCTGGCGAAAATCGCCCAACTGCCCGTCGTCAAAAGCCCGCCGGTCATGATCCGCGTCGAGGATTTCGGCTGACCCCGCTTCCCTTTATCCCCTTTATGAACTCCATTCTCCCCCCAGAAGGCCAGCGCTGGCGCGGCGTCATTCACGCCTATCGCGCTTATTTGCCCGTCTCGGACGCCACTCCTGTTATTTCCCTCAACGAAGGAAACACGCCCCTGGTGCGGGCGGACAACTTTGTCCGCGCCATTGGGGGAAATTTTCAATTGTGGCTCAAATACGAGGGCGTCAACCCCACCTGCTCCTTCAAGGACCGGGGCATGACTCTGGCCGTGTCCAAGGCCAAGGAACGCGGCGCCGGCGTCGTCATCTGCGCCAGCACCGGCAACACCTCCGCCTCCGCCGCCGCTTACGCCGCCCGCGCCGGCATGAAATGCGTCGTGCTCCTGCCCCACGGCAAAATCGCCCTCGGCAAACTGGCCCAGGCCCTCATGTACGGCGCCGTCACCATTTCCATCGAGGGCAATTTTGACGAGGCCCTCCGCATCGTGCGAGAACTGGGGGAAACCGGAAAGGTCGAAGTGGTCAACAGCATCAACCCCGCCCGCATCGAAGGCCAGAAGACCGCCGCCTTTGAAATCTGCGACCAACTGGGCCGCGCCCCCGATTTCCATTTCCTGCCCGTCGGCAACGCCGGCAACATCACCGCCTATTGGAAAGGCTACCGCGAATATCACGCCGCCAAAAAGGCCGCCGCCCTCCCCCGCATGTTTGGTTTCCAGGCCGCCGGCGCCGCCCCCATTGTTCTGGGCCACCCCGTCGCCAGCCCGCAGACCGTCGCCACCGCCATCCGCATCGGCAACCCCGCCAGTTGGCAGGCCGCCCTCCAGGCCCTGCGCGACTCCAACGGGTTTATTGACAAAGTGACCGACGACGAAATCCTGGCCGCCTACAAACTGGCGGCCCGCGCCGACGGCATCTTTGTCGAACCCGCCTCCGCCGCCTGTCTGGCGGGGCTGATTCAATGCGTCAAAGCCGGGAAAATTCCCGAAGGCAGCGTCCTTGCCGCCACCATGACCGGCCACGGCCTCAAAGACCCCGACACCGCCATTGCCACGGCCGGTTTTGCCCCCATCGTCGTGCCCGCGCAAAAAGAGGCGGTCTTGAAAGTGATCGGCCTGTAATCCCTTCTAATCTTAATCATAATCCTAATCTTAATCTCTTCCCGGATTACGATTACGATGAGGAAGGGATGCCGAAAAGAGTGTCTTTTTTCGTGCCGTCTGGCGGCGCTTGCGGCACAATGAAGGGATGGAAAAGACCCTTCGCGTCTTCAAGTCTTTTGCCGAGGCCGAGGCGGCGGAGGACGCCTACTACGCCGCGCTCGCCCCAAACGCGCGCCTGGCGATGGTGTTTGAACTCGTGGCCCAAGCTCATCCCGATGAAATTAAGCGTCGATCAAAAAGAATTTGTCGAGTTGTTAAACTCAAAAGGCGTTAAGTACGTCTTGGTGGGCGGCCATGCCGTGGGCTTTCATGGGCACCCGCGCTACACGGGAGATATTGATTTCTTTGTTGACGTCACTGCGGAGAATGCCCGGCGTTTGGCTGAGGTCTTCAAAGAATTTGGTTTCGGCAAACTCCCGTTTAAAACCGGCGAATTGACGGTTCCTCAAATGGTTTTTCAAATAGGCCATCCACCCAACAGGATTGACGTTATCACGTCGATCTCGGCGGTGGAATTTGACGAGGCATGGTCCAGCCGGGTTGAAATCGAGGTGGACGGGCTTCGGCTCTGGGTCATCGATAAGGAACTTCTGGTCCGCAACAAGCTCGCCAGCGGGCGCCCGCATGATCTGGATGACGCAAGAAAGGTCCAAAAAAGAAGGAGGACCGGGTAAAAAAAGGCGTGCAATTCGGCGGGAATTGAGGTTAATTCTGGTGCAATGCAGGATACAATCAATACGCGCGAGCCTTCCGCTGTCGAGGCGGAAGTGCAGAGGGCGTACACCGAGATGTTCCCGCACGGAAACCCGGAGTTTATTCCGATGATTTTTCGTTGGGCGGTCGCTTGGTTCTCCGGCCATTACCGCGATTACCAGCCGATTGACGCCCATTATCACGACCTCGAACACACCCTCCAGGGGATCACCTGCATGGCGCGCCTGCTCCACCGCCGCCATGTTCTCGAACTCCAACCGCGCCTCACCCAGCGGATGCTCGAATTGGGTCTGCTGGCCATGCTCATGCACGACACCGGCTACCTCAAAAGACGCGGCGACACCGGCGGCACCGGCGCCAAGTACACCTTGATCCACGTCGATCGCAGCATTGAATTCGCCGGCGAACTCATGCTCGGCCACGATTTTCCGGTCGAAGAAATCCTCGCCGTGCAGAACATGATTCGATGCACCGGCGTCAACGTCAAGCTGGACACCATCCAATTCCAGGGTGAGATGGAGCGGGTGGCCGGCTTTGCCTTGGGCACCTCCGATCTGCTCGGGCAAATGGCCGCGCCCGATTACGTGGACAAACTGCCGATCCTTTATTTGGAGTTCGCCGAGGCGGCCCGCTACAATCCCGACGGCAGGATGAAAGCCGGCGGCTTCTTCGCCAGCGCGGAGGACTTGATTCAGAAGACGCCCCTGTTTTGGGACAATTACGTGCGCCAAAAGATCAACCGCGAATTCCTCGGCCTCTACCGCGCCCTCAACAACCCCTATCCCGACGGCCCCAATCCCTACCTCGAGCGCGTTGAAGCCAACATGGCGCGCCTCCGCCGGGAGCTTGCCAGCCGGGCCAAGGCCTGAGGCCCCGGGGCGCCCGGCCCCTTGGCCGCCGTTTTATCGCATGTCGCGCGAGTATGTCTTGCAGCCTTTCCGCCCGGCGATCCATTTGCGGATTGATTACGCAAAGGAACTGAACCCCCAGCAGCACGCGGCCGTCACCGCCCCGCCCGGCCCCGCCCTGGTCATCGCCGGCGCCGGTTCGGGCAAGACCCGCACCCTGACCTACCGCGCCGCCTTTCTGCTGGAACAGGGCATCCCCCCGGAATGCATCCTCTTGTTGACATTTACGAACAAGGCCGCCCGCGAAATGATGCGCCGCGTCACCGACCTCCTCGGCGGGGAATTGTCCGCCTTGTGGGGCGGCACCTTCCATGCCATCGGCGCGCGGGTCTTGCGCCGCCACGCGCGCCAGATCGGCTTCCAGCCCGATTTCTCGATCCTGGACCGCGAAGACGCCGAGGATTTGCTCGCCGCCTGCCTCGGAGAAATGGAAATCGACCTCCAGGCCACCCGTTTCCCAAAAGCCCGCGTGCTCTCGGATATTTTTTCGCTGGCCGCCAACAAGGACGAGTCGGTCGAGGCCGTTCTGCGCAAGCAATTCGACTACTTTTCCGCCCTGGCCCCCCAAATCGCGCAAGTGCAGCAACACTACGCCGCCCGCAAAAAGGCCGGCAACAGCATGGACTTCGACGATCTGCTGGTGCTCTGGCTCAAGTTGCTGCGCGAAAACGCCGCGGTGCTCGAAGACCAGCAGCGCCGCTTCCAGTTCATCCTCGTCGATGAATACCAGGACACCAATAAAATCCAGGGCGAGCTGATCGATTTGCTCGGCCGGCGCCATCACAACATCATGGTGGTGGGCGACGATTCGCAAAGCATCTATTCCTGGCGCGGCGCCCATTTTCAGAACATTCTTAAATTCCCCCAACGCTATCCCCAGGCCGCCGTCTATCGCATCGAAACCAATTACCGGAGCACGCCGGAAATCCTCCGCCTGGCCAACGCCGCCATCGCCGCCAACGTCCATCAGTTCGCCAAGGAGTTGACGGCCTCCCGCCGCTCCGGCGTCAAGCCGGTGCTGGCGCCCTGCGCCACCAGCGCCGAGCAGGCGGCCTTCGTCGCCCAGCGCGTTTTGGAACTGCGCGAGGAAGGGCGCGCCTTGAACAGGATGGCCGTGCTCTACCGCTCCCATTTTCACGCGCTCGAACTGCAACTGGAACTGACCCGCCGCAACATCCCCTTCAGCATCACCAGCGGCATCCGCTTTTTTGAACAGGCCCACATCAAGGACGTTGCCGCCTATTTGAAGTTCATCACCAATCCCCGCGACGAACTGGCCTTCAAACGCATCGTCCGCCTCCTGGACGGCGTTGGCGGCAAAACCGCCGATCGCCTCTGGGACGCCTTCCGCGCCCAGTTCGACGCCGCCGCAACACCCGCCCTGGCCGCCGCCCTGCAAAAAATTTCCGCCGCCGTTCCAAAAAAGACCGCCGTGTCGTGGGCGCAACTGACCGCCACCGTTTCCCAACTGGAGGCCCCGAAAATCCGCCAGAGCGCCGCCCTGGTCATCCGGCACGTCGTCGAAGCCGGCTACGAGGATTACCTGAAGGAGGAATTCGCCAACTACCGCGCCCGCTTGGAAGACCTCGAACAATTGGCCGCCTTTGCCATGCAGTTTGAAACCGTCCAGGAGTTCCTCACCCAACTGGCGCTGCTGACCAATATCGAGGCCGAAGATTCCGAGCCGGCGCGGCGCGACGACGAGGAACTCCGCCTTTCGACCGTTCATCAGGCCAAGGGTTTGGAGTTCGACGTCGTCTTCGTCATCATGCTTTGCGACGGCCTGTTTCCGTCGGCCCGTTCGCTTGAGACCGAGGATGGCGAAGAGGAAGAGCGCCGCTTGTTTTATGTGGCCATCACGCGGGCGCGCGACGAATTGCACTTGAGCTATCCGCTGATCCGGAGCACGTCATCCGCCGGCGAAATGATGCAGCAGCCCTCGCGCTTTTTGGCGGAACTGCCGCCGGAATTACTCGATGAATTGCATTTGCGCCTGTTCAGCGCGTATTAAGACAAGGAACTTTTCACTCGCCACAAACCCCATTCCATCATAGAAGGAAGCTTCGATTTATTCGAGAACACGCTGTGGCAACCAATCCACTAATCGACATCCGCAACGGACGCCTCGCCAAGGCCGCCGCGCTCCGTTCCCTTGGCCTCAACCCTTATCCTTCCAAAAGCCGGCGCACCCATTACACCAAATCGATCCTCGACGACTTCGCCCAACTCGAAGGACAGCAGGCCACAGTGGCCGGACGCCTCATGTCGTGGCGCAAACAGGGCGCCCTGGCCTTCGCCCACATCCAGGACCAGACTGGCCGCCTGCAATTGTTCCTGCGCCGCAACCTCGTCCAGCCCACCGACAAAATCACCGGCGCCCTCGGCTACGCCGACACCAATATGCTCGACATCGGCGACATTATCGAAGCGACCGGCAAGGTGATCCGGACCGAGCGGGGGGAAATTTCCGTGCTGGTCGAACGTCTGCGCTTGTTGACCAAGGCGCTCCGCCCCCTGCCCGATCAATGGTCCGGCCTCAAGGACCGCGAGCAGGTCCTGCGCAAACGCTACCTCGACACCACCCTGGAACCGGCCTCCTTCGACCGTTTTGGCGCCGCCTGCAAAATGGTCGCCGCCATCCGCGCGTTCCTCAACGAGCGGGGCTTTTTGGAATTTCAGACCCCGGTCATCCAGCCCCAATACGGCGGCGGCACGGCCAAGCCCTTCAAAACCCACGTCAACGCCCTGGGCTGCGACATGTATCTGGCCATCTCCCACGAATTGTATCTCAAGCGCCTCATCGTCGCCGGTTACGACAAGGTCTATACCATTGGCCGTTATTTCCGCAACGAAGGCATCGACCGCAGCCATCACCCGGAGTTTTCGATGGTCGAAACCATGACCGCCTACGAAAACTACCAATACAACATGAACCTCATCGAGGACATGTTCCGCCACATCGCGCTCCATGTTTTCGGAAAAACCCAGTTCAACGTCCGCGGCCACGCCATCGACTTCGGCCAGCCCTGGCGCCGCGTCAGCATGACCGACGCCGTCCGGGAAAAAACCGGCATCGACTTCGCCGCCATCACCGCCGTCGAAGACGCCAACGCCCGCCTCGCCGCCCTCGGCATCAACGAACCGCAACCGAGCGTGGGCGAGGCCCTGGTCAAGGCCTTTGAAGTCGCCGTCGAAAAAGACCTGATCCAGCCGACGCTGGTCTTCGGCCATCCCGTCGAGATTTCGCCCCTGGCCAAACCGATGGCCGAGGACCCGCGCTATGTCGAGCGCTTCGAGATTTTCATCGCCGGCATGGAATGCGGCGACAATTGGTCCGAGCAAAACGACCCGGCGCATCTTCTCGAAACGTGGCGCAAAGCCTACCGCCCCGAGGAGCGCGACGCCGGCAAATTCCACACCCTCGATTTCGATTTCATCGAGGCGCTCGAATACGGCATGCCGCCGACGACCGGCATCGGCCCCGGCGTCGAGCGCATGGTCATGATTTTCACCGGCCAGGAAAATATAGACGACGTGATCTTTTTCCCCATGATGCGCCCCTCGGTTTCGCCCTTGAACGCCGCCATCTACGGCCTGGAGGAAAACGCGTTGGCGCCCGTGGAAGACCTGGTGTTGTCGTTCGAGGGTTTCGAGGCGCTCTGTGGCGAAGGCTTGCTCAAGCCGCACGCCCGCAACCTGGCCGTCAAGCCGCACCTGCGTTTATGGGGCCGGGCGCGCATCTCCGGGCACGTCGAAATCGCGGGTTTCCTGCCCAACAGCGTCCTGCGTCTGGCCACCGGCAACCTCCAATCCGCCGAGCCGCAATCCGAAGAAGACCAAAAGAAAAAAGTCCTCGACCAGATCGAGCGCGCCTTGCCGCAATTCCTCAAGAAAAAATTCCCCGACTGCGAAGTGACCGTCTCCCCGGCAACGGTGTTGCACCATTTCCGAGGGTAAAGAAAGTTGCGGCAGCGGCTGAAGACTGTATAATCCTTTCTGTTATGGACATCACATTGCCGCCCGACCTTGAAGCGTATGTCGAGCAACGCGTGCGCCGGGGCGCGTTCACTTCCGCCAGCGAGCTAATCCAGGAAGCCGTCCGGTCCAAAATGGAAGCGGATACATGGATGGAGCAAAAAGTCCTCGAAGCCGAACAGACTGATCTGTCTCCGCTCACCCAGGAAGATCTGCAATCCGTCCGTCGTTTGATCAGGCAACCGCGTGCCGCACGAACTTCTTAAGCGCAGCCGCTTCCTGGATGATTACCGCGCAATCATCCTGCAGATCGCGGAAATCAATGTTCTGGCTGCGGATCGCTTTTGTGACGCGGTTGAATCCGCGCTGGATCTTCTCGCCTCGCACCCCGAAATTGGACCAAAAGCCGGATTTCCGAATGCGCCGCAAGCGCAGTTTTGGCCTTAACGAAGCAGCAATCGCGCCGCCCTTTCGATTATTTTGGTGACAAATCACACTGATTATTTGCTTGTCAAACTCATCAGAAAGCAGTATGCCATGCGCAATTAGAACCTTATGCATGCCAATGAAACTGGGTTCCCGCGCCGGATTTCTCGGCAAGAAATGGCCTGCGTCAACACGCCCGATGAACTCCGGCTCAACACTTTTCCGCCAGTACCTGTCGCGTTCAATTGCCGAAACCCCACAGAACCTCAGCGTCGAAATGAAACAAGGAATTAGATTCTTATGAACTATTTTTACCTAGATGAACAGAATCGGGAAATTGGGCCGGTTTCGTTGGAGAACCTAAAAGCATTCCGCGCCAGCGATGTGATCAAAGATCATACTTTGGTGCGTCCTGAAAGCGGCGGCCCTTGGACGCCGTGTGTGGCGGTGGTAGGCACCATTGAGGCGCCTGACACTGCGAAGCTGCAGGCGGAGGCGGCGAAGGTAATGTCAGCTACATTTGCTGGCGCCAAAGCAGCGCTCGCTCTTTTGGCAAGCGATCCCGTTGGCGGTTTGGCCCCGGCTTATCAGAAGCTGGGACCCCAGCGGGCCGGTGCCGTCGGAATTTTTTTTATGGCCGTTTTTGGACTGGTGGGTGCATCTTTTGTAAATCATCAAATCGGTGCCTTGACTTCCATAAGTTATGGCATGGTGAACGCGAGCATAGACACGGTAAGTTTTACCAAGCTGCTGTTGGTAGCAACAGCGAGCGCCGTCGCTTGGTTCTGTGCATTGGCTTTAGCGCGATTGGTTAATCAGCGCGGAGGACGCTGGGAAGGAGACGCTTTCATTGCTGGTGCGGTTTCTTTGGTGTGGGCATTGGAGTTATTATTAGCAACTTTTGTTGGCTGGAAAAATTTTGAGGTTTGGGGAATCCTCGTCCTGAGCGCGATCTGCATCACCGTCCTGCAAATTTTTGTGGGGTTGACCCGGATTTCTGAGCTTAACGAAGCGAGAGCGACTGTTGCTGTGCCCGTGGTGCTGGTCGTTGAAGTATGGCTCACCAAAGTAATTTTCGTAGCTGTCTCCACGTAAATACTAAGACAATGAGCGCTTACTTTTATCGTGACAGCTCCGGGCGAGAGATCGGTCCACTGGAAAGAGATGCACTGGCCAAACTGCGACAGGCCGGCATATTGGATAATAATACTTTGGTGCGCTCTGAAACTTCCTCCGGATGGGAACTTTTGCGAGAAGCGATTCCACCACTATCCGCGCCGCAGCCTCCACAGCAAATCGCCAAGAAATCATTTAATTGGATGAGGGTAGGATTGTTGATTGCCGCTGGGATTGTTGTTATTACGTGGCGCTTTGACCACCGATATGCGGTGGCGGCCGAACGGGCGTTCCGCCAAGAAGTTGAACCGCAAGCCAAACTAGTAAGCTTTAGAGTGACGGACGAACACTGGTTGTCTGAACCAAAATCGAACTTTGAGCGTTATGAACTGAAGTTTGAGGCGGAAGTCGAATTTGGCAAAGATAAATCTTTGCCGGGCGATTTACGAGGCGAAAGGCTGGATCTTGGCGGCCACCGCGTAAAGTTGTCTGGAACGATGCTCGCCACGAAAGAGAAAACTTTAAGGCATCAGGATCCGTGGAATGTCGACACCAGCGAGTTGCGGGTTGTGGGTGCTTCGGATTCGCCTCTTTTTTCAAAGTTGAAGGCGAGTTCGAAGGCGGCTGACGACACATCAATGAGGAACGCCTGTATCAACAATCTTAGGCTACTTGATTCGGCCAAACAACAATGGGCTTTAGAAAACCGAAAACGAGGGACTGACACGCCGACCTGGGATGACCTGCGAGCTTACCTTGAGCGCGGCGCGCCAGGAAATCTGCCGACTTGTCCACAAGGGGGGGTTTACACAATCGGCCCCGTCGAAACACCTCCAACGTGCTCAATTCCAGGGCACGTCTTGCCTTAAAGTTTTCGCTCATTTTATGGAAGACTATTTTTACCGTGATAAATCCGGCAAAGAGATTGGCCCGATCCCTTTAACGACTTTAGCACAGTTGCGATCTGCCGGCGTGTTAGACGCTGAAACGCCGGTGCGTATCGCCAATTCAGAAAAGTGGGTGCCATGTCGCGAAGTAGTGGCGGTTTCCGCTCCTTCCGCACCTCCACCGGCCAGTGCCCGTACAGGAAAAAGCTCGCTCCCGCCTGCTTTGGTCATTCTCTCGATCATCGGCGCGGTTATCTACGCAGGATCAGTTCTTTACAAGTCAGTCGCGGCAATGACGACATTGACTTACGGATTTTCTCTGGACGGAAAAGAGATTCCTAAAGGCGAGACACCGGAGGTGAAAGTGGACGGTCAACTTTTTGAGAGCGGAAACCATCTTAAGCCAGGTAGACATCAGATATCCATTAGCGTGGAAAACGTTGAACCAAATGAGAAGCATTTTTGGGTTTTCCACGGAAACAAAGACTTGGGAGCATTACCGCTTGAATCCAGCAAGGGGGCCCTGTCGGTAACGGTGAATCCATCCTCCGCCAAGCTCATCTTACAGCGAAAAGGGGAGGTTGTTCGCGAAAGCGATTCTCCTCTGAACCAGGATAAGCTCATAGTCGGCGATTACAGTCTCATCTGTACGATCGGAAAAAACTTTTCGGCTGATCGGGTTGTGAAGATTCGCCGGAATGAAACCACAAGGTTAGATATCAAAGCTGAATTGGGAGACATCGCGATGGAAGCTGAGCCGGGCGAGGCTGATTATTCGTTGATTTCGGGCACGGGTAAAACATGGAGCGGACGAACCCCGGCAACGCTAAAGGGGCTTTCAACCGGATCCTACCTTTTAAGCATGAAACGCGGCGACTACGAAAAGAGCACAAATATTGTTGTTCATTCTTTTGCCATTACGCGGGCGAAACTTCTATTTGAATATGGCAAAATGGAGATTCAGTCGAATCCTGCTGGCGCGACGGTGTTTGAGGGGAATCGTGAAATGGGTCGGACGCCCCTTGTATTGAGCGATTTAAGACCAGGCACGTATAGCTATCGTCTTACATTGAATGATTACGCAGACGCAAGCGTTTCCGCCGTTGTTGTCGGCAATGAAACACGAGTAGTCGAAACAAATCTGGTCAGCTTGAAATATACCCAAGCGATGCAGAACGCCAGAGATTATCTGAGATCTGCTAACTTCACTGACGCGCTGAAAGGAGTCGAGTTTGCTTTGGAAATCAAGCCGGCGGACGAACTGGCGGCCGCCCTTAGGAGTGAAATCTTTTTCAATATACATTACAGCAATGCCGCCAACTATTTTGCGCGTGATCAGTTTGACGAGGCTCTGAAGGAATTGGATGAGGCGAATAAATTGATTCCAGATAATGCGGAAGTAATCACGCTTAGGAATAGAATCAGTCAAAAAATGGAGGGACGCCTTGATTATCTTGTTCGTAATGGGGAGATGTCACTTGCTAACGGTAGGTTGGATGATGCCAGTCGGGATTTAGGGGAAGCGACACAAATCCACCCGGCCGATCAACGAGTCATCGAGTTGCGTGGGAAAATTCAAGCGGCACAGTATAGGAGAGCCCGAATCGAGGAATGGAAAAGATTGCTTAACGACATCAATGATCCGTTGTCGTTTAAATCTTATCTTTGGAAATTTAGAATAGGTTTTCCGGCAGCGCATGATGGCACATTGCAAGCACTGAAGGATCTCTCCAGCACTTGGACAATCAAAAGCGAGGATCTGCCAGACGATAAGACGAGCATTCTGCAGCTTGAGGCTAAAGGCCTGCTTTTTTCCGCTGGTTTTGGATTACTAATGGTCTCACAACCCGCTGACGGCGTTGTTGAAGTCCGTTCGAAAATGTGGCTAACAGATAAAAGGCTTGGCATACTTTCTACCAGGGAGGATGAGTCGGCGAGGCGCCAACGGCATGCGGGGTGGGTTCGTGATTTAGATAATCAATTGAAAGCGCACATCGGAGTGCCGTTTGAGTAAAAACTCAGATTCTAAGGGCATTAAGCGCCATTAACCGCCATCGCTTCGCTGTTGTGGCGAGACATGAAACTTCTCAAACTTCCCTGCAATTTTGAGAAAGCTCTTTTTTCAGGGGCTTCTGCGTGTTCCGCGGGCCTCAAAACACTCATAAGCCCTTTTCTATGTGATCTTTGCGCTCTGTGCGGCTAAATCCTCTTCTCCTGAAAAACCCTTGCGTATTTCATAACAACGTGGTAATGCCTAGTTCGATGAAACTAACCAGATTGTTGCGCTTTTTCCCGGCCGCTGTCCTGCTCTCCTGCGCGGGCGCTTGCGCCGCCCCGGCGGCGGAGCCGCCTTTCCGGCCTCCGGCGGTTCCGCTGGTGGCCAGCGATCCCTTTCTGAGCATCTGGTCCGAAGCGGACCATTTGACCGACGATGTCACGCGCCATTGGACGCATCGCCCCCATTCTTTGATCAGCCTCATCCGCGTGGATGGAAACGTCAGCCGCCTGATGGGCCGGGAACCGGCCACCGTTCCCGCCCTGCCGCAGACCGGCTTGGAGGTCACTCCGACACGCACCATTTGCCAGTTCGACGATGCCAAAGTCCACGTCACTTTGACTTTCATGACCCCCGCGCTGCCGGATGACTTGGAGGTTCTCTCCCGGCCGGTCACGTACCTCACCTGGAGCGCGCGCTCGGCCGATGGGGCGGCGCACGATGTGTCCATTTATGCGAGCGCCAGTTCGGAACTCGCTGTCAATACCACGGACGAAAAGGTGCGGTGGGGCCGGGAAAAGGCCGGAAATCTCACCTTGCTGCGCATCGGGACGGAGAAACAGCCCGTCCTCGGCTCGTCCGGCGACGATCATCGCATCGATTGGGGCTTCGCCTATGCCGCGGCCCGCACGAAGCAGGACATCGCCACCGCCGCCCTCGGCGGCAACGACGCCCTGCTCCAATCCTTTGTGCGCGACGGCGAATTGCCGGCCCAGGACGATTCCCGCATGCCGCGCCCCGTCACCGACGACCAGCCGGTGATGGCGTTTGTCTTTCACCTCGGCCAGGTCGCCGCCAAGCCCGCCACCTGCCAGGTGCTCATCGCCTACGACGAGATTTTTTCGATCAAGTATTTCGGAAAAAACCTCCAGCCTTACTGGCGGCGCAACGGCGCCACGCCCGACACTCTCCTGCGCCAGGCGGAGAAGGATTATGCGCGGCTGGCCAGGCGGTGCGAAGAATTTGACCGGCAACTGACCGACGACCTGACCCGCCTCGGCGGCGTCCGCTACGCCCGCCTCGCCGCCCTGGCCTACCGCCAATGCCTGGCCGCTTGCGGGCTGGCGGCGGACGACAACAAACAGCCGCTCTTTTTCACCAAGGAAAACACCAGCAACAGCGACATCGCCACGGTCGATGTCATTTTCCCGATGGACCCGGTCTGGATTTTGCTCAGCCCGACGCTGGCCAAATGTTCGCTCGTGCCGATCCTCAGTTACGCGGCGTCGTGGCACTGGAAATTTCCCAATGCGCCCCATGATCTGGGCACCTACCCGCTCGCTCCCGGACGCGACGACGGCGGCGAAGGCATGCCGGTGGAGGAAAGCGGCAACATGTTGATCCTGTGCGACGCCGTATGCCAGGAGGAGGCCGGCGCCGGCTTCGTCGCGCCGTGGTGGCCGCAGTTGACGCAATGGGCGCAGTACCTGGAGAAATTCGGCCTGGACCCGGAGAACCAGCTTTGCACCGACGATTTCATGGGCCACCTGGCGCACAACGCCAACCTGTCAATCAAAGCCATCCTCGGCCTGGCCGCTTACGGCGACCTCTGCCGGTTGCGCGGCGACACGGCCAACGCCGCCAAATACGCCGCCCTGGCCAGGACCGACGCCGCCCATTGGATGACCGCCGCCGGGGAAGGCGATCATTACCGGCTCGCCTTCGACAAACCGGATACCTGGAGCCAGAAATACAATCTCGTTTGGGACCGCATCCTCGGCCTCAATGTTTTCCCGCCCCAAGTGGCGCGCACGGAAGTCGCCTTCTACAAAAAAGTCCTCCAACCCTTCGGAGTCCCGCTGGATTCGCGGACCAAGTTAACCAAGACCGATTGGTCGGTCTGGAGCGCGACCCTGGCGGAGAACCCGGCGGATTTCGCGGCGTTGATTTCGCCCATTTACGATTACCTCGACCAAACCCCCCGGCGCGAGCCGCTGGCCGATTCCTATGTCACGGACAAAGCCGACAGCACCGGGATGCATGCCCGCCCGGTGGTCGGCGGCCTATTCATCAAAATGCTCGCCGACCCTGCGGTGTGGAAAAAGTGGTCCGCGCGCGACCACGCCAAGGTGGGCAACTGGGCGCCCTTGCCGCCGCCCCCGTCACAGGCCAATCCAACTCAATGACGCGCCACCTTCAAAAAGAAAGAATCGTATGACAATGGATTAAGGATAGAGGCTGCCGTCACGCTTTTTCCCCGGCCTTTCGGCCTTGCTCAATCAACAGTTTCTGCAAGTCCGCCAGCGACTTTGACTGAGAGGTTCCTTCCACGGTCTTCTCGGCAATGTCCTGCACTTTCTGATAGGCGGCCTCAAGTTGCTGCGCCAATTTCGCATTGGCCGCGCTCAAGTCTTTGGCGGCCTTTTCCAGCGACTCGTTCCTGGCCGCCAGCACATTGCGCTCCCCCTCGAACTCTTTGCGCGCGAGATCTTCGCGATTCTTGGCCTCCAACTTGAGCTTGTCGCTGATTTCCTTGACCGCTTGGTTGACGGCATTCTCCAGTTCCTTTGGAAACGCCGCCGCTTTGGCCCGCAACTCGGCCAGTTCGCGCTCTCTTTCCGCAATCGCCTTTTCCCGTTCGGCCAGTTCCTTGTCGGCGGTTTCCCTTTTGATTTTGATCTCCTTTTCCAGCGCCGCTTTTTCGTCGTTGAGTTTGTCTTTGATGGCCTGTTGATCGCGCTTGAAGCCGTAAGTAAAATCCTCCCGCTCGCGATCGCGCGCCTTCTTCTCCGTGGCGTCACGCTCCTTCAACTCCGCTTCGCGCGCTTTTTTCTCCTGTTCCCAGGCCGCGCGCCGGGCGTCAATCTCGCCTTCCAGCTCTTCGCGCTTCCGCGCCATCTGGTTTTCAAATTCAGATTGTTTCTGGTTTTGCGCTTCAATCAAAGCGGCCAGGCTGACGGCGGCTTTTTCAATGCCGTAGAGCTCTTGCAGTTCCCGTTCTTTGCTGGCAACTGCCTTTTGGATGCCGCGGAACTTGCTCGACTCGGCCGCGAGCCGGTCAGAAACGTCGGCCAGCATCTTGCCGATTTCCGACTTCAGCGCGCCGATGTCCCGATCAATGCCTTCGGGATCAATCGCCATCGCCACCCTGAGGGCTTCCTCGGTGCGTTTCTCCTCGACGCGGCGCTCCGGCGCAAGATCGGCGGCGCGTTTTTCTTCGAGTTGCCTGGCCAGAGTCTGATAGGCCTCAAGCATTTCTTGTTTGGTGTTCTTGTCCGAAAGTTTTTTTGTCGGCGCGGGTTTCTCAGGCATAATCAAGATCGTGTTCGGTGGTTTCCAAGTTTCAGACCGGACACTGCCAAACCCGCCCGCGCGTGGAAAGGAAAAAGAATTCGATCCTGGGAACCCGGAAACCGTGCCTGCCGCGTTCGCGCCCAACAAGGCAGCAGAGCGCGCAAGAACAGGCTGGAAGGATTGGGCCGGCAACGGATAATGTTATCACATGAATGGCAGGTCCACAGAATCCAGTCTCAAACGCGATCTGCGCCGGCTCTTGCGCAGCATGGATTTCGTGTCGCAGCATCCGGCGCTCAAGCGCGACGGCCCGGAGGCGGAGCGGTTCGCCAGGATTTATCAGCAACTTGGGATGGCCTGGGAGTTTCTGGCGCTGCAATGCCGCCATCGCAGCGGCTGGCGCAAACGTCGTGACGCAAAGTTTGCCTGCAATATCTGTGGCCTCATTCGCGGGGCGAAGGAGCCCTGGCTGTTGCTCCCGCGCAAAGGAAAGAAAACCATTGGGCGCCGGGCGATGCCGAACTCCAAACGCACCTTTCCCAATCGAAAAGCGGCGACCGTCGTCAACGACGTGATCGATTTTCACGGCGCGAAGCTGAACGTCGAGGTCTTGAACCCACATCGCTCCAGCTCACGCTGGTTTCGCAAGAACGACTGGACCATCGCGGCGGATCGGCTGGTGCGGCTGGAGGAAAGCGGAGTTGAAGTCCGCTTCGACACGCACCTGATTACGGTGGCGTTGCGGAAGCACAAGAAAGGCGAGATGCCGCCTTACAGCCATTTTGTCTGGGAATTGCCGCGCAAGTTATTGAAGAAATTCCCGGTCATGATGCAATTCGACAAGCATCGCCGCTTCACCGGCCTGATGATTTTCAAGCGCCGGACCAAACTCGCGCATGGGAAACATTGAATTGCAAACAGATGCGATTTTACAGTAAGATCAGTTTTATGAAAGCGAGTAGTGCTGCAATTCTCTCGGTCTTTGTTGCTTTGGCCGCCGCGGCCCGGGCGGAAACCTTCGGCCTCCAAACGCTGGATCTCCGGCAAGTCGAGCAAAGCTGGGGCGAACCGCAGGCGGACAAGTCCGTCGATCAACACCCGTTGTTGCTGGGCGGCAAACGCTTCGAGCACGGCCTCGGCACGCACGCCGCCAGCACCTTGCGCGTCGCCCTGAACGGCAACGGCGAGCGCTTCACCGCCACCGTCGGCGTGGACGACGAAGTCGGCCAAAAGGGCAGTGTCACGTTTCGCGTCGTTGGCGACGGCAAAACTCTCTGGGAGAGCGGGGTGCTGCGCGGTGGCGATCCCCCCAAAGAGGTCTCGGTCGATTTGCGCGGCGTCAAATCGTTGGTTCTCGCCGTCAACGATGCCGGGGAAGGCATCGATTTTGACCACGCGGACTGGGCCGACGCGCAGATCACAATGACCGAAGGCAAACCGCTGGCCGTGGCGATTGCGCGCGAGCCGGCGGTGGTTCTCACCCCCAAGTCCTCGCCCAAACCGCGCCTCAACGGCGCCAAAGTCTTTGGCGTTCGCCCTGGCGCGCCGGTTCTGTTTACGATCGCGGCCAGCGGCCAGCGGCCTATGGTCTTCTCCGCCAGCCCTCTGCCGGCCGGCCTGCAAATCGACACCCAGACCGGCCGCCTCACCGGCGCGCTGAAGGACAAAGGCGTGTTTCGGTTGAACTTGCGCGCGCAGAACGCCCTCGGCACGGCGGAACGGCCGCTCAAAATCGTCTGCGGCGACACCATCGCACTGACCCCGCCGCTGGGATGGAACAGTTGGAATGGCTTCGGCTGTGATGTGACTGAAGCCAACGTCCGCGCCGCCGCCGACGCCATGGCCGCCAGCGGACTCATCGACCACGGCTGGACTTACATCAACATCGACGACTGCTGGGAAGCCGGGCGCGCGACCAACGGCAACATCCTTTGCAACGAAAAATTTCCGGACATGAAAGCGCTGACCGATTATGTCCACGGCAAAGGCTTGAAGATCGGCCTTTACTCCTCGCCCGGCCCCAAGACCTGCGCCGGCCACGAGGGGAGTTACGAGCACGAGGAACAGGACGCCCGGCAATACGCCGAGTGGGGCTTCGATTACTTGAAATACGATTGGTGCAGCTATGGCCGGATCGCGCCGCGTCCCACCCACGAGGATTTGCTCAAGCCCTACCAGGTCATGCGCGCCGCCCTGGACAAGGTCCCCCGCGACATCGTCTTCAGCCTCTGCCAATACGGCAGGGGCGGCGTTTGGGCGTGGGGCGCGCAAGTCGGCGGCAACTGCTGGCGCACGACCGGCGACATCACCGACACCTGGTCGAGCATGACCCGCATCGGCTTCGGCCAGGCCGGCCACGAAAAATTTGCCGAGCCGGGCCATTGGAACGACCCGGACATGCTGGTCGTCGGCTACGTCGGCTGGAGCGCCCGGGTTCGCCCGACTCGCCTCACCCCCAATGAGCAATACACGCATATCAGCCTCTGGTGCCTGCTCTGCTCGCCCCTGCTGATCGGCTGCGACATGACCAAGCTGGACGAATTCACGCTGAACCTGCTCACCAACGACGAAGTGCTTGAAGTCAACCAGGACCCGCTCGGCCGCCAGGCCGCCCGCGTGGCGCAAGACGGCCAGTTGGAGATTTGGGCCAAAGACCTTGAAGACGGCTCCAAGGCCGTCGGTTTGTTCAACCGCGGCGACGAGGAAACCACCGTGACCGCCAAGTGGTCCGACCTCGGCCTGACAGGCAAACAAGCCGTCCGCGACCTTTGGCGCCAGCAAGACCTCGGCGCGAGCGACGGCCCATTCCAAGCCTCGGTGCCGCGGCATGGCGTCGTCCTGGTGAAAGTGACGCCAGCCGCCGGGTTGAGCCGTTAACAAGGCCCCTTATTGGCCGGCAGACCGCTGGGGGGTCGGTGGACAAGGGGAGCGATGAAAAATGGTCGTCCTTTCGGAGATGGATTGCCATTGCAGGGATCACCGTTCGCGTCGCCAATGATAGGCAATCAATGCACCAAGCAGGCTTCCGCAAAGGACACCGAAAGGAGCTGCCCCCATAGTGACTTCGTGTACGCCGGAAGTTGTGAATGGGACATTGTAAAAGCCAAAAGCGAAAAGCCAGGTTGCGACGAAGCCCACCACCCCCCAGGCGACTACGAAGAGCAACCGGATAATCCACAGGCCCAATCTACCAAGCTTGGTTGCATTCGCGGTCATTGGGGGAAAATTCGCACCGAAAGTGGGTCGATTCAACTTCTTTCTTTCAGGACAATTCAACCTGGATAACCCTGTGGATAACCCTGGGGACGTTGAATAACCCTGGGGACGTTGAATAACCCTGGGGACGGACGTTGAATAACCCTGGGGACGTAATAACCCTGGGGACGTAGTTAAACATTTAACATTCCGCTTGACGCGGGTTCCGTGTATTGGGGTCATTGGTGCAGTCATTGGGGTCACATCTAAACATTCTACATTTCAAGTTCCTCAAGTCGTACGAACGTCTAAAAGCGTAATCCGACCGTATCTATCAATTCCGCCGGAAGCCGCTCAATCCCTTTTCGGGCGGCTACCGCCCGTGGCGCAGGCGCTCCAGCGCGGCGGTCAGGAGGTCGTCGCGATTTTCTCCGAATGCGCCCGGTCCCGGTTTGAAGGGGATTTGCGGTTCGAACCCGTGCTCGTCCAACGGTTTGCCGTCCGGCTTGTAATCGATCCAACGCGGCACGGTCACGGTCAGGCTCAGGGGAAGCTCGATCACCTGCGGATTGCCGCTGGAACCGCAGGTGCGCTCGCCCATGGTGGTGACGTTGGGGGCGCCGGTCATCATGCCGATGAAGGATTCGCCGCTGCTCATGCACTTCTGCCCCATCAACAGGATGACCGGGCGGTCGTAGCGCCAGGGGCCGGCCGGCTGGACTTTGCGCGGGAATTTTTTGGTGAGGTTGGTGTAGGCCGGCCCGTCGCGGAATTGGTCGTAGCCATACACCGTCTCCTTCTTCAGGAACCGGCCCGCGACCTGTTGGGCCAGGCCCTCGTTGCCGCCGCCGTTCCAGCGCACGTCCAGAATCAGACCGCGGGTGTCGCGCATTTGTTCGAGCGCCTTCTGAAACTGCTCCGGAACCGCGTCGTCGTCCCATCCGTAGATGGCGATGAAACCGATCTTGTCCGAAGTGACGGCCCATTGGAGACGGCCCACTTTGTTGAGGCTGCCCAGAATGGCTTTGTGGGCGGAGGGGTTGGAATTGGACGGGCGCGGGCGGTCATAGACAGGCACGGAGGTCCCGGCCAGCGACAGGCAGACGTGCAGGTCGCGGAGCGGTTTCAACATGTCGGCGCAAACGTCGGCGAAATCATCGGAGGATTTGCTGGCCAGAGCTTTTGGGCGGAATTGGTCGCGCAGCCTGGCCCAATCGATTTCCGGCCGCAGAATGAACATGGCGTAGCCGTCGTCAAAGGCGCCCCAAAGTTGATCGAAGGCGGCCTCGGCCAATTCGGGCGTCAGGGCCGGATGCGGCTTGAAGTTCTGACGCTCAAAGGCGGCGGCGTAGGCCGCCGCGCGGGCGCGTCTGTCCACGATGAAAAAGCGGCGCGGGCCGTCCCGGATGTCAACGTCAACGATAAGGTCATTGGGATCGGGAATGAGGGCATCGCCGCCGGCCTCGAAGCTGGATTGGAATTTGTGCCGGGCGATGGCGCGCATGAAGGAGAGGAGGTTGGTCGCTCCGGCGGCGGAGACGGTTTCCGGCGGGAAAAGCAAGTTGACTTGGGCGGGATGAAATCTCAGCCAGACGTGCGCGATGGTTTCCTGATTGCTGACCGCCGGGCTGGCAAGCCTTCCCTCGTCGCGCGGCAGGATGGCCGCCCAGACGGCGCCATCGGCGCAGTGACCGATGCCCACATCCGACGCGCCGGCCTGGATATGCAAATTCGTGGCCACGTCGAGCGTGAAGCGCGACACCTGGAAGATGTCCGACGCGGAAAATTCCCAGGGCCTGGCCCGCGCTGGCGCGGTGTCGCCAGAGGTCAATTTCGTGGGATACCGCTGGAGGAGATTGACGGCGTCCTGCGCCTGGAGCCGACCCAACCCGGCCAGAACAAGCGCCGCGGCCAATGCGGCCCGGCGACCCCAGTCTGGAACGGCAAAAAACGCGGCTTTCATCGCGGCCTCAAAGGCTCTGATGAGACATCTATGCGAACTTCCGCCCGCCGTCAAGAATTTCCTATGGGTTGAGGCCGGCCCCGGTTTGGGCGGGTTTGGCGGGTTTCTTCTTAAAGGCGGAGCGCAAAAACCACTCCCGCTTCAATCCCTCAATCAAATCGTCGGCATGAATGATGGTGGTGGAAATCTCGGTGACGAGGTTGGTGTTGATTCGCGCTTGCCAGGCCAGATTGCTGGTCAAATCGGACAGATGGATCAAGGTGTCATCGAGGTCCGTCGCCAGCCTCGTGATGTTGGTGTCGGTGTCGTCCAAGGTCGTGTGGGCGGATTGGAGGGTGTCGCGCGCGCCGCGCAAGGTCAGGTCCAATTGGGCGGCGATGTTGGTGGGCAGAAGCCAATCCCCCAACGAGCCGTTGGGATCGCGCAGGTTGGCGGTGATGAGGGCCAGATTGGTCAGCGTGGGATGGGCCTGGGCCAGGGTGGCGTTTAATTGGGCAATGGCCGCGTTGGCGTTGCTCAACATCGCCGCCACCTGGTTGGTGAGACCCAGGATGTTGGGCAGGGCCGCTTCGACCGAGCCGGCCACAGCTTCCAAACGATCCGACAACCCGGGCGCGTCGATGGGCGGAATCCAGTAATAGTTGCCGGCGGCGGGGTCCACCGGGCGGTTGAATCTGGCCCGAAAGGCGTTGGTGTAATAGACCTCCGGCGCCGCCTTGATGAGGGCCATGAGGTTGGTGGTGACGCGGTCGGCGATGACCTCTTCCGGCAAGCCCTTGTTTTCAGGGAGGGATCGGAATTGCTGGTCCAGTTGCTTGTATTTCTCCCGGCCCAGACGCCGATTCATCATCAACCAATCTCCTGTCTTGGGGTCGGGGTAAACGCTGGGCCGGCCCATCCTGCCTTTCTCCACTTCGAGAAAACGATGCCCCAGAAAATCGGAACCGACCCGCACCTTCGAGTCCCACCAGATGTAGCCGAAGTAAGGCTCCCGGATGTTGAAGAAAATGGTCACGCCGCGTTGGGACGAGGGTTCGTTAAGTTCAATTTTTGTGATTTCGCCGACGTTGAAGCCCATGAGGCGAATGGGATCGCCCAGGCTGAAGCCTGAGGAGTCATTAAGGCCGGTGGCGTAATTGAGTTTGGTGACAAACCAGCCGCGGGTTTGCGCGGTCGAATAAAGGTAAAAGGAAAATCCGCCCAGCAGAATGAGGACGGCGAAGGCGACGAACCAGCCGACGATTTTTTCGACGCGGCGCAGGCGGGTGCGCAATTGGGGAGTGAGGTCTTGCAGGGGCATGGTGTGAAAAGATAAGGATTGACAGGTTAATTCATTTCCGGAATGTCCGCGCGCTCGCCCAAGAGTTGCCAGCGTCCGTGATTGAGCAGCGCGAAATGACGGCGCGCGCCGCTCCACAGGGAGAAATCGCTGGTCGCGGCGATGAGGGTTATTTTGCGTTCCCGGGTCCAAGGAGCGCCCCGGGACAATTGGTCCAGGAAGTTGCGCCACCACAAGCGATGGGCCGCTTCCAAACCGGCCATCGGCTCGTCCAGGAACAAAACCTCCGGCTCAAGGGCCAGAGCGCGGGCCAGACCGACGCGTTGTTGCCAGCCCGTGGTCAAGGTTTGCGCGGCGCTGGCGGCCAGGGGAGTCAAGCCGGTGATTTCGAGCAGGGCTTGGACCGGCTCGGCCGCTTCTTCGCCGGTCCAATCGTGATGGTAGCGCAAGGGGAGGGCGACATTCTCGGCGACGGTCAATTGGGGGAACATGCGGCCGCCGCCCTTGAAGACGAAGCCGACGCGGGTGCGTTGCGCGATGGATTCCGCCTCCGGGAAGCAGGAAAGGTCCCGGCCAAAATGGCGGATCACCCCGGCGGCGGGCGGAAGCAACCCGGCCATGGTGGCGAGAAAAGCGCTCTTGCCGCAGCCGTGCGGTCCTCCGACCACCCAATACTCGCCGGCGGCAACCTGCCAGTTGATGTCCGCAATGAGAACGCCCTGCGAGGGCGTCCGTTGGACGCTGGCGCCGATGGCTTCGAGCAAAGGCCCTTGGGATTGAGAAGTTTGTTCCGCCATGAGATGATTAGATGACCAGATACACCAGGATGAAGACGGCGTCGAGCAGGACCATGCCGACGACGCATTTGGTGATGGCATTGGTGGTGGCGCGGCTGACGTCGTCCAGGCGCAAGGGCGCGGCCAAGCCTTCGTAGCAAGTCACGATGGCAATCAACAGGCCGAAACAAAGGGTCTTCAAGGCCAGCAAAACGAAGTCCTGCCAGAGCAAAGCGGCGGCCAATTGCGAGAAGTATTGACCGGGCAGCAGCGGCACTTGTTCGATAAAGGCAAACAGATAGCCGCTGAGCAGCGCGAAAAGGATCAAATAGACGGTGAGCGAGAAGACGGCCAGAGCCAGACCGATGACCCGCGGCACGACCAGATAATGAATCGGATCGATGCCGAGGGCTTCAAGGGCTTCGACCTCGCCGAGAGCCCGGGCGGTGCCGAGTTCGACGACATTGGCGGCGCCGACGCGGGCCATGACGAGCAACGCGGCCAGGATGGGTCCCAACTCGCGCACCACCACGGTAACCATGACCGTGCCGGCGTATTTCTCGGCGCCGTAACGGTTGAGGAGAAACACCGTCTGCCCAATGACCACCAACCCCAAGGCGCCGGCCAGAAACGCCATCATCGGCAGGAGAGAGAGGCCCGCCCGGACGATTTGGGCGCGGATCGCGGGGCGGACGACGGTCCTGGCGGTGTTGAATTTTGCCAGCGCGACGCTCAGAGTGATGAGCAGAAACGCCCCCATTCCGCGAATGTCGTCGGTCAAGCCTATTATTTCGCGCCCCGCGCGTTGCATCGAGGCCCGGGGCAACGGCGCCGGAGGGCCGTCCGAAATCTCCGCTGTGGAGAAACTGTCCGCCATGACGGCCATAGTAGAGCATCCCGCGGGCGGAGTAAAGAAACAGGCAGGAGGGGGCGGGATGGGCAAAAGCGGCGCCTTTGGTTTTTCGTCAGGATTATGAGCAGGAACGGCTCTCCAAAAAAGACGCGCCCTGATACCGGAAGGGATCAATACGAGGTCGTCACCTGTTTTAATTTGATCCAGTCGGGATTTCCGCGGGGGATTGCCAAGCCGTATCCCGTGACAAAAGCCTGGTTCTGGCTCTCGGCCACCTGGGTGACGGCGGTGCGCAAGTGGTAAACCTCAGCGTGGCCGTCGGCGAAGTCCAAACCGTAGGCGCCTTGATGGCGGGTGGCGGGGAATCTCTCGAAGGGCATGGTGTCAGTCATGGTGACGATGAACCAGCCGTCCTCCAGGGTGAGGGGATGTTCGTCGATGAAAACCCAGATGGAAGCGGGGGCGGAGGCGGCGAGGTCGCTTTCCTTGATGAAAGTCCTGTAATCTTTTTCCTGCTCGACGGTCTCCATTTCGGTGCTGCCGATCCAGGAATTCATGGAATAACTCCGGATTCGCGGAAAGTTGCCGGCCTCAATAAGGTCGGCCGGGCAATGATAGGTCTTGGGCTGGGAAACATAGGGGAAGAGCTCCCCCCTGGTGATGGTGGACAGGTTGGTGGCATCCTCCAGAAGCTTCATATTCCCAAAAACCCAGGCGTTGGTGCCGAGCACGTAGTTGGCGCCGCTGATCAAACTGACATTCTGGACGAGTTTGCCGCCGTTATCCGCCGCGTACATCTGAAAGGCCGCTTCCAATTGTTTGAGGTTTTGCAGGCAGGAGATTTGCTTGCTCCTGGCCTTGGCGCCGGACAAGACGGGCAAGAGCAGGGCCGCCAGCAAGGAAATGATCGCGATGACCACCAACAACTCGATCAACGTCATGGCGCGTTGAGAGCAGCCGGCGGCTTCGCGTCCGCGATGTCGAACCGTCTTCACGGGCACTTCATTCCAGTTTAGAAGTTAATAGTTCTCCCCTTTAATACCCCGGCGCGGGAGGGTGCGGAAGTGTGCGTTTGGACGCACACCCGCGCTTTTTATTGCACTGCCTGGGGAGTAAAGGATAATAACTTGCGTCATGTGCCGCGCCACGCTGACAGGATGCGTTCTGGTTCCGGCCCTGTTTCTTGCCTCGGCGGGCAGGGGCTGCGCCGAGCAGGCCGCACCCTGGCGGGTTTATACGGCGGCGACGGGTTTCCCCGAATCGTCCTTCCGTTCCGTAACCATTGCGGAGAACGGCGCCATTCTGGCGGTCAATTCTTTCTCCTCGGCGGTTTGCCAGTTCGATGGGTATGAAGCGAAATCCATTCCGCTGCCGGATGCCGCCGCCGGCCGGGTCTATCAAAGCCCGGCGGGCCAGCTTTGGACACTCTCGCCCAAAGGTCTCTGGGCCATGAAAGAGGGGGCCTGGCGGCTCTATCCGGTGCCGGAACTGGTGGCCGCCTGCCGCAGCGCGCCCGGGCGGGAAATTCCACTCTGTCCCATCCGCCAAAACGTTGTCCTTTGCCTGCTGCCGGACCGGTTGGTCGAGGTCAACGCCGAAGCTCCCGGCGACGCGCGGCTGCAGACACTGCGTGAAGCCAGCCGGACGGGAATCGGAGAATTCTCGGCGATGACCGTTGGGGCGGGCGATGAACTGTGGGTGGTTGGGGAGACGGGTCTGGCCCAGGTGTCCGGCCCGCAGCGCAGCCTGAGCGCCGCCAGTGAATGGCGCGAATTCATCCCGCCGCCCTCGCTGCGGATTCACCACCTGCAACGGCCGGAGCCGGATGAGAACGGCCTCACTTTGGTGGCGGATGCCGCGGAGGAAGGAGAGAAAACACAGGTCCGGTTTGACGGAGCGAATTGGCAGGCGCGCGCCTTGGGCGCGACGAATATCCAATTCGCCTGGCGCGGCCCGGACAACACCACCTGGGCCGCCGCTTCCAACGCCTTGTACCAGTGGCGCGGCGGGGAACTGGCCGTGGTGGCGGAACTGTCCCCCCGGATGTATCTGGATGTGGAAGTCGATTGGCGCGGAACATTCTGGCTGGCGACCTCCGACGGACTGGTCCGATTCACCCCGTCGCTCTGGCGGGGGCCGGAGCCGGGCGCAACGGTCAATGCGACCGTGCGACGCCTGGCCGAAGGCGGGCGGCTGACGGACGTGGCGGGGCAAATCCTTAGTTTTGACAGCGATCCCGCGCCGGCCGCCGTGCTTGTGACCGCGCAGGGCCGGGTGCGCTCCAGGCCCCTGGGATTGTTGAGAGATGGGCGCGTGTGTTTCGAGAACATCCCGCTCGACGGCGCGCGCCCCGGCCGGCGGCTTGAGACTGGCGATGGAACCAATTTTCAGCCTCTTCCCTTCTCGCCGCCGGACACCGGGAAGGAGGGGGAAGTTTCCTGCCTGCTGGAGACGCAGACGGGCGACATCTGGCTGGGGGGAACTTTTGGCACCGCCTGGCTGCATGACCGGTGGACGGTCTTTTCCGCTTCCGACAGCACCGCGCCGCAAGGGGTTTGCCATCTGGTGGAGTTGCCCAATGGCCGGATTTGGAGCGCGTCGCGGGAAAAAATCTGGGGCTTTGACGGCAAGAACTGGGCCCTCGTTCGCAGCGGCTTGAATCACATCAACGCGATGATCCCGGCCCGCGACGGCAGCGTGTGGGTGGGCGCCGAGAGCGGCGTGGCGCGGTTCTTTCGAGGCAATTGGATCGAGAACGGCGCCGACGAAGGACTGGCCGGTGGCGGAATCCGCGCGCTGTGCGAGGATCAGCGCGGTGGAATTTGGGCGGTGGGCGCCATGGGTTTGGAACGGTTTCACCCGGAAGCGGATTCCGACCCGCCGCGAACGCTCCTTCACCCGATGAGTGACAAAGAAAAAAACATTCCGGAAGACGGCGTGATCGTTGTGAGCTTCGGCGGGGCGGACAAATGGCACATCACCGCGCCAGGCCGTTTGCTTTATTCCCATCGGCTCGACGAAGGGGAGTGGTCGCCGTTCGCGGACGCCGCCAGCGTGACGTTCAGCGATCTGGCGCCGGGCAAACATTACTTTCAAGCGCGGGCCATGGACCGCGCCGGCAATGTGGACCCGGACCCGGCCCATCTGGAGTTCGCCGTGGTGCTGCCATGGTTTAAGGAGAGCCGGCTGGTTTTGATTGCCTCGGCCGGAACGGCGGCGGCGCTGTTTTTCGCCGGGCTGGCCTATAAACGCCACCGCCAACTGGTGCTCAGCTATGCCGAGGTCGAGAAACAGGTGGCCGAACGGACGCGGGAACTCGGGCTGGCCAGCCAGGAACTGGTGCAAAGCCAGAAAATGCGCGCCCTCGGCACCCTGGCCGCCGGCATTGCGCACGACTTCAACAACATCCTCTCCATTATCAAAGGCTCCACCCAGATCATCGAAGACAACCTGGGCAACCCGGAAAAAATCCGCACCCGCGCCGATCGCATCAAGACGGTCGTCGATCAAGGTTCGGCCGTGGTGCAGGCCCTGCTGGGCTTCAGCCGCGGATCGGACGAGGTCATGGAATGCTGCGAGATAAATCCAGTGGTCGATAACACCCTCAAATTGCTTGGCGACCGGTTTTTGCGGGAGGTGGAAATGCGTTTCGAGCGGGGTGCCGATCTGCCGGGCGTGCGGGCTTCGCAAAGCCTGGTCCAGCAAATTCTGCTCAACTTCATTTTCAACGCGGCGGAATCCATGACCGGTCGCAAGCGCATCGTCATTACGACCGCGCGGCCCGGCCCGTTGCCCGCCGGGATGGCGCTGCCCCCCGGCGCGGCGGGGGCCTATGTGTCGGTCTCGGTGCGGGATTTCGGCTGCGGGATACCGCCTGAGAATATCGGGCGCGTTTTCGAGCCGTTTTTTACGACCAAATCCTTCTCGACCCGGCGCGGCACCGGGTTGGGCCTTTCCATTGTTTATGAATTGGCCAAGAAGATGGGGGCGGGATTGGCGGTGGAATCGACGGTGGGCCAGGGCACCGTTTTCAGCCTGGTCCTGCCGGCCGAGAAGGCGGGATGAACCGGTCAGAGGTGGCGTCATGAAAGAGTTTATTATTCTGATTGTCGAAGACGACGATCTGCAATTCGAGATTTACGAGGAAGCCCTCGCCCAATACAAGCTGGCCCGCGTCAAGAACGGCACGGAAGCGCTCGGCCAAATCCAGCGCCAGCCGCCGGACCTGCTGATTCTGGACCATGTGTTGTCGGAGGGCGAATTGGGATTGGATTTTCTGCCGGAATTCAAGGAGGTGCTTCCGTTTGTCCCGATCATCATCGTCTCCGGCGCGCTGGAAGTTCACCAGCAAATGCAGGCCCTGCAAGGGCCGCGCCGCGCCCATTATTGCCTGCCCAAGCCGGTGGACATTCACGAATTGAAACGCACCGTCGAAGTCGCCCTGGCCGAATGCGGCCAGCGCGAGGCCGTGCGCCAATTCGAAGCGCTCGAACGCTCCAAACGAGTCGATGCGCTTGAACTGTTGAGCCGCTCGACCGACCGCCTCAGCCGCCAGAACCGCATCCGCGAACAGATCGGCGCCTCGCGCTCGCGGCCCAACATTTCGATGCTCGCCCGCCAATTCGGCGTCGCCCGCCGCACCATTATCCGCGACCTTCAGGAATTGATCCGCCGCGGCCAACTCAGCACCGAGGTCTATCCGGAATGGGAAAACCCTTCGGCGGAAGAGGAGCCTTGAATGGCTTTGAGATGAAAGCGGCGTGGATTACACGTCCACGCCGCAATCCCTAGCTTGTCTTCCCAAAGCCCGCTCTATACGTCGTAATAGAGGTGGAATTCGTAGGGATGAGGACGCAAACGCAGGGCGTCAACCTCCTTGCGCTTGTGGCTGACCCACATCTCCAGGAAATCCTGCGTGAACACGCTCCCTTTCAACAGGAACGCGTGGTCCTTCTCCAGGTAATCCAGCGCCTCTCCCAAACTGGAGGGCACCTGCGGCACCTTGGCCAGTTCTTCCGGCGGCAGTTCATACATGTTTTTGTCCATCGGCTCGCCCGGATCTATCTTGTTGAGCACCCCGTCCAGTCC
>JBEKYR010000006.1:0-190510 GCA_049510745.1 Verrucomicrobiota bacterium
CGGTGAACTGATTGGTCGTGCTGGTCACCCGCACCACGCCGCCGCCGCCGCCGCCCCCGTACGGGAGTTGTCCCGCCCCGCCGTTGGCCGAAAGAATCCCGCTTCCCGTAAGCGCTCCCGCCTGTATCCAGATTCCGCCGCCGGCCCCGCCGCCGCTGCCCTCGCCCGGACCGGTGGTGCCGTTGGCGCTGATTTTGCCGCCCAGCGCGAGCGTGCCGGTCACGATCAATTGCAGGTTGCCGCCCCCGACGCCGCCCAAGTTATACGGGCTGAGGCCGTTGCCCAAACCGCCGCCGCCGGCGTACCCAACCGGATAACTGGAATTCCACGGCGAAGACGTCACACTGCCTCCCTTGGCGCCAAAGGCGCTGTTCCCCCCGTAACCGGCATAGCCCCCGCCGCCGCCGCTGGTGATGTTGCTGACGGTCAAAGTGCTTCCCGCCGAACTGTATCCCTCTGTCGATCCTTTGCCATCCAGGATGATGCCGCCACCCGTTTGAATGGTGGCGTTGCTGGTCACCGTCAAATACAGCGTGATCCCCGTTTGCGGAGGGACGATGAAACTGTTGGAGGTCACCAACAAGTTGCGGATAGACACAGATGAGGAGTTGAGAGCCGCCACCGCGCCGTAGCCCACCGTTAAGTCACAACTGGGCAACGAGGTAATCGGCGTATTGGTCCCAATTACTCCGCCGTTATTCACAATGACCTGCCCGATGCTGCTGGTGTGGATCGTAAAGTAAATCGTGCCGGCGCCCCCGCCCACGTACCCCGGCGCTCCGCAGGCGGAGAAGCCGCCCGTATAATTATTTGAAGACGCATAAACGGCGATGCGCCCGCCCGCTCCGCCGCCCCCGTTGGGAAGATCGCCCGCGCCGCCGTTGGCCGAAATGCTGCCGTTTCCGGCCAAAGCTCCCGTGGTCACGTAAATGGTGCCGCCGGATCCGCCGCCCGCGCTGCTGCCCAGAGGGGCGGACAGTCCGTTGGCGGACAAAGTTCCGTTCAGGAGCAGCGTCCCGCTCATCGTCACCCTCAACACGCCCCCGCCGGCGCCTCCGAGTGCTCTGCTGGGGCCGGAGCCGCCAGGCGTCCCAGAATCGCTCGGTGTTGTCAGCGAGCCGTGCGCGGCGGAGGAATACCCCAGCGCGCCGGCCCCGCCATTACCGCCATAGCCCCCGCCAGCTTCAAGGGGACTGGAACCGTAGAAGTAACTCGCAACGCTAATGCCGCCGCCGGCTGCCACCGTCGCGTTGGAAACCTCCAGATTCGCCACCCCATTGCTTTCAATTATAAAGCTGTTGGAACCCACCCCCAGGTTGCCGATCACGCCGATTTGTTCCGAGCTTGCCACCAGCGTCGCCCCATTGGTCACCGTCAGGTCGAACACTCTCCCTCCCACGCTTTCAATCGGCGTGCTGGCGCCTGAGGCCCCGCCGTTATCCAGCACCAGTTGCGGCGTCGCGCTGCTGCTCAGGGCAAGGTAAATGGTGCCGGCTCCGCCGTTGACCAGCCCGGCGCCGCCAGCGGCGGACGCCGATCCGCCAAATTGATTGGTGGCCAAATTCCCGGAGGTTGCATAGACGGCAATCCGCCCGCCCCCGCCACCGCCGCCCTCCGCGGAGCCGGCCGCGCCGCCGTTGGCCGAAATGGCGCCCCCGCCCGCCAGCGCGCCCACAGTCAAATAAACACTCCCTCCCGACCCGCCCCCGCTTCCGTCGCCGATGCCTGCGCCGCCGTTGGCGGTAATGCTGCCGTTCAAGGTCATGATTCCCACGACGTTCATTTCAATTGCCCCACCCCCGGCCCCGCCCGCGTTGTAGGGACTGGCGCCGGTGCCCAATCCGCCCACGCCGCCCAAGTTGACCGGTTGCAAGACCGACCCGTTATTGGCCGCACCCCCCGCTGCTCGGAAACCACCGCCGCCGTTTCCCCCGCCCCCGCCCCCGCCGCCAAAGGTATAACCATTGCTCTGATAGATTCCCCCGGCATCGCCCCCGCGCGCGGTGACAACCGCGTCCATGCTGATCCCGCCGCCAGCCTGAATGATGGCGTTGCTCTGCACGGTCAACCGCAACGGCACCGGAGCAGGCCCTGCGACCAGCCAACTGTTCGACCCCACCACCAAATTTGAAATTGTGTCACTGGGAGCCGAAAAAAACGCGATTGCCCCGCCGCTGATCGTCAGGTTGCAGCCGTAGGGGACAGCCAACGGCGTATTCGTCCCCGACGCCCCCCCGTTGTCCACCAGAACTTGCTCCCCGAAGCCGCTCACGGGCTGCAAATCGACCGTCCCCGCTCCGCCCGCCACCGATCCCTGTCCGCCAGGCGCGCTGACCGTGCCGGTAAAGTCGTTTGTTGTGAAGAGCAGCGCGATGCGTCCGCCGCCGCCGCCGCCGCCGTCAAAAGATTCGCCCACCCCGCCGCTGGCCGTGATGGAACCGGCCCCGGACACCGACGACGCGGAAATGAAAATGCCGCCGCCCGACCCACCGCCGGAGGCCAGGTTGACGCCGTTGCCGCCGTTGGCGCTGATCTGTCCGTACACCTTCAGTTCCCTGCCGATGGTCAGATTCACCAGGCCGCCGCCGGCCCCGCCGTCGCCAAACCCGGTCCCGCCGCCGCTGCCCGCGTTGGTCGAAGCCACCAGAGAACCGTAAGAACCGCCGCCCGCCGCCCCGCCAAAGCTCGACCCGCCGCAGCCCCCGAAACCGCCGCCGCCCCCGCTGGTGTAATAGAAGCCAAATTGGAGATCGCTCGAGAGACTGGAACCGGCCCCGGCACCCAGCCCCGGCCCGAATCCCAGCCCGTTGGCATTGATCGCGCTGCTCGAGTCGATGTACACGCTGTCGGTCACGGTCAGATTGAGGCCCCCGCCGGAAAGGTTGGTGATGGGCGAATGCGTCACCGTTCCGTTATCAATGATGACCAGTTCGGAAAATCCGTGACTGCCGTCAATGGTCAACGTGCAGCCATCGACGATAATATCCTGGCCGTCATAATTGGTGTCATCCGGGCCGATGCTGGTGTCGGTCGTAAAAACGGCCGCCCGCGCCGGAAGCGCGAGCGCAAGGCAAAGTCCGGCGGTGGAAAAGAGAGTCGTATGTTTGGTCATCATAAATCCTTTGAGACGCTTCCATTCTTATCACTGGCCGGGCAGGAGGCAATGCGCGTTTCCAGGCACACCCCTGTGCGTTTGGGCGCACAGCCCGTCCGCGCCCCAAAAAGTCAATTACAAAAAATGCCGGAGTTTATTCTGGCGCCCGCCCCGGAAAGGGAGTTGTCTTAAACCCGCAATACAAACGACTATGAACACAAAGAATTCTCGCAACCAATCCGCCGCCGCGCTACTGGCGAGCCTGGTTCTGCTCGGCGGCTGCCAAAAGCAACAGGAAATCGCGCCGCCGGCGCCCTCCGCTCCGACCGAGTCCATCGTCTCCGCCGAAAAGACCTGCTTCGACCCGGTCACCGCCAAACTTAACCGCGGCGGCAACCTTTACGTCTTTCTCGACACCGAAGGGACCATGAGCGGCCTGTCCAACCGTCTGGCGGCCTTCAGCAACCTGATGTCCTCCCTGCCCAACATTCCGGGAGAGGGACGGGCCAACCTCGGCCGCGTGTCGGAGTTCCTCAACGACTTCGTCCACGACAGCGGCCTGGGCCAGATCAGCGGCCTGGGCATGAGTTCCATCGCGCGCGAGAAGGGGTTTTATTACGGCAAAGTCGTCGTCTTCCATCACCCCGGCCAAAACGCCGGCCTCATCTGGTCGCTCTTCGGCAAGGCCCCCCATCCGCTCCGCGGACTGGATTTGCTCCCGGAAAGCACGGCCCTGGCCATCTTCTCCGACTTCGATCTGCCCCTGGCCTGGACCAACATCGAACTGCAACTGGCCAAGCTGGACATCGCCGGAGTGGCCAAGGCGCTGGACCAGGTTCCCGCCCAGTTTCACCAGCAGACCGGCTTGCAGTTGGATGACGTGCTGCGCTCCCTGGGCGGCGAATACGGCCTGATCTTCACCCTGGACGAACACAAAAAAATCACGCTGCCCATTCCGGGCAGTCCCCTGGAAATTCCCAACCCCGGTCTGGCCATCGTGGTCAAAGTCAATTCCGATGTCATTTTCAATCGCGTCGATGAGGCCCTCAATGCCAATCCGGTTGTCAGCAAGCTCGTCGGCAAGGTCGAGGACGGCGAATTGAAGATGCGCACCGTCACGCTGCCCATTCCGCTGCCGTTGGACCTTCGGCCAAGCATCGCCCGCAGCGGCGATTACCTCTTCCTGGCCACCTCCGACACGCTAGTGCGCGACCTCCTGGCGGTGAAGTCGGGGGAGAAGAAAGGTTACAAAGCGACCGACGAGTTCAAGAAACTTTCGCAAGGCATCCCGAATGCCGGCAACAATTTTGCGCTGGTCACCGGCGCCTTCGGCAACACCATTTCCCAGGTCCAGCAACAGGCCCTCTCCAGCCAGCAGGGCGGCGCCCAGGGCGCCCAGTCGTTGAAGCAGCTTCTCAACACCGGGACCAATACCTATTCCTACAGCGTCGGCGTCAACGGCGCCGAGGGATGGGAAGGTTTCGCCAACGGCAACCACAGCCTGCAATCGGTCCTCCTTCCCGTGACGGCTGCGGCCGGTCTGGCCGCTGGCATCGCCATCCCCAATTTCATCAAAGCCCGCCAAACCAGCCAGTCCAATGCCATCCTGGACAACCTGCGTCGGTTGGATTCCGCCAAAGAGCAATGGGTCCTTGAAAAGGGAAAGAAGCCGGGCGACTCCGTCACGATGGACGATTTGGCGCCGTACCTGGGCGGGAAGGGCATCGAACAGGTGGTGGGTGAGAAGTATCTGATCCATCCCGTCGGCCAACCGCCCACCGTCCGGCTGGCGCAAGACCTATCCGGCCACAAGGCCGGCTCGGAGATTTCGCTCCGCGACATCACCGGCGAGGGCAAATAAACACTGTTCTATTCATGGCGGCCAGAGCGGGCCGGACCTTTCCGGCTCCGTGATGAATTCCCTGGCCGCCCCTTTTTTGCCGGCGGGAAGTTTCATCACTCCTTGATTTTGGACCTTTCCGTGAGCCGGGCGCAGGTCATGCGTTCGCGCAGGCCGCCCTCTTGCACGAACGCCTTCTCCAACTGCCGAAGTTGCTGGTCCAGGAGATAGTTTGTCTGGTGAATCAGACAGATCAGGATTTAAGTCATCGTCCAAACATCCGTCCGAGAAATGAGCCGCCGCGAGGCAACGGCGCGGACGGACGGTCAGGTGTCGTGTAAGGAAAAACGCCGTGCTCCTTCAGAAGGGCGAGCAACCTCTCTGACCCGCTTGCCTGCTTGAAGGCGAGCTCCTCTGCCGTGATGCCAATGCACAACAGCAAACCGTAACGCACGCCGTGAAACTCGAAGTGAACCGGATGCTCAGCCGGATGGGTGAACAGTAAGGCACGAATGGTCGAGTCGCCAAAGAATGTCCCCATGTCCATTGTCTCTCCCGGCTCAAGCTCGGAGTCACATGTGTAGCGAGCCAGCCTGGAAATGAGGTCGCCTGCCTTTTGCAACTCCTGCCTTGCACAAATCATCAACTCATAGTTTCCGAGAGTAGTCGGACGCTGGCCAACATCCTCGCCGGTCATCTCCGCAGTGACGTAAGTGATGCCCGGCACGTAGTCGGGAAAGGGCAGCACGTCGGCAGAACCACCAAGCTGGAACGGGATGATTGCGTGCAAAACCGTGTCGGCTGGTTTGCCGAGAATCGGTGTGAGGGCAGCGATGCGAGCGTCCCAAATCTTCCGCCACTCGTCGTTTCCGGTTTGTGGTTGGTCGGGCATGGCTAGTGGCGTGTGAAGTGGCCTGACGCAAAGCTGACTAATGACGAGGAGCGCGGCAATAATGCCGCGCTTTGGAATATGCGCTCGACTGCGATCCTCATCATTCGGTCCAACGTCTCGTTCGGCGATGTGAGGTCTCTCATGCTGTCTTTCCTCGGGTTTCCAATAGCGCAATGGCTGCGAAATACTCCATATGCATCCGGGTCAAGAGCGACGCGGCAAGAACAATGAGTCCTCCAATAAGGCAACCAAAGAAAATCCGACACCATCCCGTTGCGAACTCCGTTGTGAACTCCGGGGCGACAACCCATAAGGCCGCGGCGACCGCGATGAGAAAAACATACATCAACGAAAACCAGAGGCGCGCGAAGAGTTTAGCCCCGCGGACCCCATATCTCCGAACCAACGGTGTGTCTGAAATGTCCGATGTTTTCATAAGTAGCGCGAAGGTTACGCCGAACTTTTATTATGCGACGGCCTGTTCGTTTATTGAAACCGGTCTTCTGACCGAATCTGAAAGTCGCAAGTTGTTCATAATCAATAAAACCTGCCCCTAATATACAACCGCTGGTTCGTTTATTGAAACGCAAAAAAACGGACGCCTGACTTGAAAAGCCCCTGTTCCAAACCTCATTTCCGAAGATTGACGATACGGAACAGTACGGGGACATGACCGCGGAACGCAGGGCGGAGATTCTTCAGGAGGTCTTCGGTGTCACGACAGGCTGAGTTGGAACGCCTGCTGCAAGCCTGGCACGATTTCGAAGGCTGTCACCCTGCCGAAAAAGACAAATACCGGGACGCTTTTAACCACCTGCTCGACAAAGCCCGCGCTCACACCACGGTTTCCCGCCAAGATTTGATTCGGGCTAGGCCAGTTCCTTGGTTTTGGGCTGTTCGATCAGTTCGATTTCGTAGCCTTCCGGAGCGTCGATGAAGGCAAAGCCGCCGCCGCCCGGGCGGGGGGTCGGACCATCGGAGTATTTCAAGCCCAGAGAGGCCAGGTGCTGGCCGAAGGCCTCCAGGCTGTCCACCTCAAAACCCAGATGAGTCAGGTCGGGCTGAACCTGGACCGGGCCGCTGGACGGGAAGTAACAAATCTCGATCAGTTCCTCGCTTTCGGGGGCCTTGAGGAAGGCCAATTCGGAACCTCGGGGCGATTTGTGGCGGCGCAATTCCTCCAATCCGAGGACTTCCTTGTAAAACCTGACGGTTCGTTCCAAATCGTTGACGCGGTAGCGTGTATGATTGAGCTTTTTCGCTTTCATGGCGCCATCCTAACGTGGCGGCGGCAGAAGGCAACGCCCGATCGCCGGATGCGAAAGGGGACTTGCGCAACGGCAGCCTTTGACATACAAGGGCTTATGCAGAAGGAACGCGGGCTGTTGCTGGCCCTTGCTTTTTTTGTGATGACCGGCGTCGCGCTGGGACAAGTCGATCCCGAGAAACGGGAACTTGTCCAAATAGGGTTCACTCAGGCAATGGAGGGGGCCTCGCCGGTCGGCGCCTACGCCTTTTACTACGTGAACGAGCCGGATTTTTTCGGCACAAACATCACCTTGCGCCTGGCGCTGGCGCCGGTTTACCTGGATTCGGAAGTGGGATTTACCCACCTGCTGGGGCCGCACACGGACCTGGCAGTGGGTCTGGCCGGAGGCGGTTTTGCGGACAACTATTACGAGTATCACGACGGGAAGTATCAGCCCGGAGAATCGTTCACCGGCCACGGGGCGGAAGGCTCGATTTCGATCTACCACCTGTTCAATCCGGGACAGCTCATCCCGCTGTATGGGGTGCTGCGAGTCAAGGAGCATCTGTCCGTCTATGAAGGGAGCGACGAGCTGGATCCGGGGTTTGTCCTGCCGCGGGACCACTGGACTTTCGAGTGGCGGGCGGGCTTGCGGCTGGGGGGACGGGATCCGTTGCTGACGCCGGACCTGGCGATGGAGGTGTCGGCTTGGTACGAAGGACAGTATCGGACCGATTCGGGCAGTTACGGGTTCGACGGGGACCGGGCGCTGGAGGCGCGCACGGAGTTGTTCTGGGGGCGGACGCTGTTCATTTACACGCTGCCGAAGTCGAAACAAAGTATTGACTTGTCGTTGAGCGGGGGCGCGAGCGTCCACGCGGATCGGTTCAGCGCCTATCGTTTGGGGGGCGACCTGCCGCTGGCATCGGAGTTTCCGCTGGCCATTCCGGGATATTTTTACCAGGAACTGAGCGCGAGCAGTTTTGTCTCGCTGACCACGCATTACACCATGCCGCTGGACGCGGCCAAGACCTGGACTCTCTGCCCCGTGGCGTCGGTCGCGGCGTTGGATTATCTGGCGGGACTGGGGCAGCCGGGGCATCTGAATTCGGGCGCCGGATTGCAGGCGGGCTACCGTTCGCACAACGGCGTGTGGCAGGTTGTGGCCACTTACGGCTATGGATTCCAGGCGGTCCGTTCGGACGGACGGGGCGGACAAAGCGTCGGGATTTTGTGCCAGATCAATTTGGGGGCGCGGCATCCGGGCGGCCCGAGCGAACTGGACCGCGTCATCGGATATTTTCCGAGCCATTTTTGAGGGGTTATTTTGCCGCGGGAGCGGGCGGGGGCGTGTTGGTGGCGGGTTTGGCGAGCGCCTCGTTCAAGTTGCGCATGAGCGTTCGTTTAAGGCCCGCGTAGAGGTCGTTGGTGACGGCGTTGAGACGCTCGCGGGCCGCGTCGTAATTCCCCAGTTTGATGTTGATCCGCGCCAAATGAACAAAGACGCCCTCGCGCTCGGCGTCGTCATGGGCGATCTTGAGCGCCTCGGTCCAGGCCTCCAGGCCGTCCTTCCAGCGGGGCGGATTGGTTCCGTAAAAGGACTCGGCGTAATCGCTGAAAAGCACAAAATCATCCGGGGCCAGCTTGATGGCCTGGCGATAGAGCGCCAGCGCCTTGTCAAAAACCTCCTGTTCGGTCAGGTGGTAGTATTCGCGGGCGTCAGGGCGGAACAAATAAACCGTGACGGCCAGATTGTGGTAATAGACCGATTCGTTCGGATCGAGTTCGATGGCTTTGCCGTAGTATTCCAGGGCCTTTTTGACCGGGCCGTGGTGGCCGTAAATGTTGGCCAGGTTGTTCCACGGCGCGGGATTGGTGGGCGCCAGCTCGCGCGCGGCGTCCCACTGCGCGACGGCGCCGTCCTCGTCCCCGGTGTCATTAAGAAAACTGCCGAAGGCGAGCCGGGCTTTGACGTGTTGGGGATGGCGTTGGAGGAAGTCTTCGTATTGCCGGCGGACGCCGTCCAGGCGCTGGCGGATGCGCATGTGCAGGGTGAGTCTGGCCTCTCCGCCGCCGGCCTGGGCAAAGGCCTGGGCGTCGTCCGTCCACTTGAGGATGTCCTGCTCCGCGGCATCGTCCGCCAGGACGATTTTGTGGTATTCGACTTCGACCGGATCATTGGTGTTGACGATGGGAATGGAAAGGCCGGTCTTCTCGGCCACGAGGTTGCTCGCGGCCTGAGGCGGATTGGTCGAAAGGACGGCGCTGAGGAGGCCGGCTAATAGATCACTCACGGCTTGAAGGTAAATCCGGCGGCGGCGCGCGCAAGGGGCAAATTCAAACCTGCTTGACCACGCCCCAATAGACATCGAGCCGTTTGGAAAGATAGAGGCGGACGGCTTTGAGCAGGGTCCTGGCTTCGAGCTTTTGGCCGGCGGCGACGATCTGCCTGAGGGTGGCGTTGGAAGGAATGGCCGCGCTGGCCTGGGCGATGATCGGCCCTTCATCCAGGCGCATGCTCACGAAGTGGGCGGTGACCCCGATGATTTTGACCCCGTATTCGTAAGCCTGGCGATAGGCCTGCGGGCCGGGAAAACTGGGCAGGAGCGAGGGATGGATGTTGATGATTTTGTTTTTGTAGCGCCAGACGAAATTGGGCGAGAGGATTTTCATGAAGCGGGCCAGCACGACGAAATCCACCTCGAACTTTTCCAGCAATTGCAGGGACTGCTTTTCCGCCGCCGCCCGGTCCTCCCAGGGGATGAACACAAACGGCAGCTTGAACTGCCGCGCCAGGCCCGCCAAGTCGCGCCGGTTGGAAATCATCACCGCCGGGTCAGCCTGGAGCCGGCCGGCGTTCCACGCCTCCAGCAACGCCTGGGCGCAGTGCGTTTCGCCCGTCGCCATCACCGCCAGGCGCTGACGGCGGCGGGGATCGTTCCAGCGCACTTTGATTTCCATGTCCAGGTCCCGGGCGAGGGCGGCGAGGCCGGAGGCGAGGGCGGCCTTGTTGGCCGTGCGGCCGGGCCAGGAGGCCTGGAGCGTCATGCTGAACTGGCCGCGAGTGACCTGTTCCTCGAGTTCCTCGATATTGGCGCGTTGTTCGAAGAGAAAATTGGTAATGCGCGCGACCACCCCTGTCCGGTCGCGCCCAATCACCGTCAAAACCGCATATTCTTTCATGGTTGCTGCCAGCGGGCCATCAGTGCCACGACCCGCCGCGCGCGGCAAGACTCGAATCAGACATTCTCATGGCCAGCGCCGGGAGCGGGAGGTAATCTCCCGCATATAATGTATGGCCATACCCGACCTCAGTGCGGATGGAGTTGTGCCCCCGGGCGTATTCGACTGTACGCTTGGGGAGGTTCGTCAACGATTTGGCGTTTTTCAGGGGAGTGACCAGCGGCCTCGTTTATTTGCGCGTTTGGCGGAATTGGTGGCCGCAATGGAGCGGAGCGGTTTATTTGAGGCGGTCTTGCTCGACGGGAGCTTCGTCACGACAAAGGCGGCCCCCAACGACATTGACTTGATCGCGGTACTGCCGGCCAGTCATAACTTCGAGCGGGAATTGACTGCGTCGGAATACGCCTTGGTTTCACGCTCTTTGCTCAAGGGGCGTTTCGGCTTGGATGTGGTTCTTGCCAAGAGAGATTCGCCGCTGTATGATACTTACATTGAGTTCTTTGGCCGGGTGCGGGAAGCACCGCATCGGCGGAAGGGCCTGTTGCGGCTGCGTTTATGACCAGTACGGAAGCCATCTTGGACCAAACGGTGGAACAATTGGAGTTGATGAGCAACGCCTTGGCGGCGTTGCGGCGCGAGCATCTCCCGGCCCAACCCAAAACGTTCGCCATCCTGGCGGAAGGGCCGCTGGAGGAAATCCGCCGGTTGCAGGCCGAAATCGAGCGGCTTACAGCCGAAATCACGGCTGCGCCCACGGCGGCCTCTTGATTGACGAGCACCAACTCAATCGTCAGTTCGCAATGATTTTATTCCCGAATATCTGCTTGCCGAAGTCGGACAGTGAGAATTGGCTTCGGTTTCGGATGCTCTCCTCGACCATTCTCATGAGTGCGCGGGCGGTAATCATGGAAACACTGCGGAGCGGACTATCGGAAAGATATTCGGCCAACTGCTTTAAATCTGACTCGCGGAAAGATGGTGCCACGACAACAAGATATATTTTGTCGAAGCCCTTGCTTTGAAGTGCTTTTCCATGTTTGACAGCATACTCTAAAAATTTTCGGTCCTCGGTGCCAAGCTTGTAGCCGCTGGCGCGCAGCTTTGCATCAATGATGAGAGCGAATCGTTCCTTCGGCGCAGCGGCGATGGAATCTGCATTACGCCCCGTCCCTTGACCAAGTTGGCTCATTTCAAATCCCAGACACCTAAACGCATCTGAAACCCTCCGCTCAAAGAGTGTACTTGTCGAAAGATCAGACGGCTCAAACGGCGGCATCTCTCCGCGAGCGAGAACTTCAAGGTATTGAAGGCATCCAGGCAGGAATGGATGAAGCTGCGGCTGGAGAACATCTTTGGCAGGCGTCGTTTCAATCGCTGCAATTTGGGGTCGGTCGCCCCAGCCATCGAAATTCAGAATGGCCTTGAATTTGTCGGCGGCGGCGGGAAGCCACGAGCGGAACTTTTCCCGAAAGGCCCCAATAGAGCCATCGCGAGTGCTGACAGTATGCGTGCGAGTTTTGAGTTCCCGCTGTGCAATACGAAGCTCTCTTTCCGTTGGGATATGGCCCAAATGTAAACACACTTGCGCGTATTCACGGAAAACATCATCATCTGCCAGCCGGGCCTTAAACTTATTTGTCTGGCCGCCCACCTCTTCCACAAGTTTACCAAACTTCGGCCAATAATATTCCACGTCGGACATTTTCACACCCGTTTCTTTGGTAAACACCCTGTGGCCCGGTGTTTCCCCAAGTTTTGCCTGGCAAGCTCTGAACAATTCAATTATTTCGTCTCGGCTGCGGCGCGTCATGGTTCCATTAAACCAAAATAGGCACCTGTCATCAAGGGCGGAACTCCGCCCCCGTTTGCAATAGGTTGAATGCGCTCCCAAAAGGTAACATGGGTCGCTTGGCAACGCCAGTTGTGAAAAACTGCAAAACTGAAAAATGAATCGCCCTCTGAGACGGCAGGGCGTAATCTCCCGCCATGCGCATTTACATCGAGAGCACGATTCCCAGCTACGTTGTGGCCCGTCCGGCCCGCGACCTGCTGCAAGCGGCGCGCCAGCAAACGACCAAAGATTGGTGGGACTTGAAGCGCACCCAGTACGAGTTGTTCACCTCACAGGTCGTTCTCGACGAAATAGCGAGCGGCGAGGCGACGATGGCACAACAGCGACTGGATGCTATGGCGCAAATCAAGCTGTTGGATCTGACAGACGAGGCAAATAAGCTCACGAAGGAGATCCTCGGTTCCGGTTTGCTGCCCGCTGGCGCCGATCGCGACGCCGCTCATATCGCCCTTGCGACGGTCCACGAAATGGATATACTTTTGAGTTGGAACTGCCGCCATATCGCCAACGCAGCGATTCAAGCGCGCCTGCGGCGGTTAGCGGAAGAATCGGGTTTTGCACTGCCCGTGCTTTGCACGCCGGACGCACTGACTGGAGAACTTTATGAGTAATTCGGCAAAAGAACTGAAGCCAAAGCAGAGCACTGACTTGGTGCTCCAGGAAATCTGGCGCATCAAAGACACGCTCTCGGCCTCTTACGGACACGATGTGGATCGTCTTTTCGCCGACGCCCGCAAACGGCAAAAACTCTCCGGTCATCCGGTCGTGAACCTTCAAAAGCGGAAAACTGACCGCGCCAAAGCGAAAACAGCCTGATTTCCAGACTCTCGCTTTTGCAATTTGAACTCCGGCGGCCGATGCGCTTTAATCCGGCCCGGTGAATTTGTGCCGCGCTGTTTTTTTGGATCGTGACGGGACGCTGATCGAGGAGCGGGAGTATCTGTCCCGTCCCGAACAGGTCGCGCCTCTTCCGGGCGCCGGCCCGGCCTTGCGCTCGCTCCAGAACGCCGGCTTTAAATTGTTTGTCGTTTCCAATCAGTCCGGCGTCGGGCGCGGTTATTTTACGATGGCCGATGCGGCCCGCGTTCAGGCGCGGTTGGTCGAGGTCTTCGGGCGACAGGGGGTGCGCTTTGAAAAGATTTATGTTGCGCCGGAAGCGCCCGGCCAACCCAGCCGCGGACGCAAACCTTCGCCGCAATTCCTGCTCGACGCCCGCGATGAGTTTGGTCTGGACCTCGCCGCCAGCTACGTCGTCGGCGACAAGTGGAGCGACTTGGAATGCGGCTGGAACGCGGGCGCGAAAAGGTGCATTCTGGTCCGAACCGGCTATGGGAAAAAAGTGGAACAGGAAAACAGGGACCGGCTGGGCGCGGCTTTGGTGGTCGATGATCTGGCCGCGGCGGCGGAGTGGATACTTGGCGCAACATGAAAATCATTGGAATCATCCCGGCCCGGCACGATTCGAGCCGGTTTCCCGGCAAACCGCTGGCCCTGATCGCGGGCAAGCCCCTGGTGCAACACGTGGTGGAACGGTGCCAGGAGGCCAAATCGTTGCAGGAGGTCATTGTCGCCACCGATGACACGCGCATCTGGGAGGTGGCGCAGAGTTTTTGCCGCGCGGAAATGACCGGCCCCGATCATCCCAGCGGCACCGACCGCATCGCCGAAGTGGCGCAGAACCTCGCCTGCGACGGCGTGGTGAACATCCAGGGGGACGAAGCGCTGATCGAGCCGGGAGTGATTGACGCGGTGGCGGGAGCGCTGGCCGCGGCGGAAATGTCCACCGCCGCCGCGCCGCTGGCGGAGGTGCGCGAGTGGGAAAGCCCGGATGTTGTAAAAGTCGTTGTCAACGGCGCGGGCCGGGCCTTATATTTTTCCCGCCGGGCCATTCCGTATGTCCGTGACGCCGCCACCGGCACAGAGCAGTTGGCGGCGTTTCCGTTTTTGAAGCATATCGGGATCTACGGTTACCGGCGCCAGACGTTGTTGCGCCTGGTGAAATTTCCGGTTTCTCCGCTGGAAAGGGCCGAGAAGCTCGAACAGTTGCGGGCCTTGGAGAACGGCATCCAGATCGCCGTCGTGCGGGTCAATTACGACAGCGTGGGCGTGGACGTGCCGGCGGATGTCAAACGGGTCGAGCAACTGTTGAGAAGACGGCGGGCTTGAGGAAGAATGAAATTTATATTTGTCACGGGCGGGGTGGTCAGTTCGCTGGGCAAAGGCCTCACGGCTGCCGCCCTGGGCACCCTGCTGGAGAACCGCGGCCTCAAGATCACGCTGCAAAAGTTCGATCCGTACCTCAACGTCGATCCGGGCACCATGAACCCCTACCAACACGGCGAGGTGTATGTGCTGGACGACGGGGCCGAAACGGACCTGGACCTTGGCCATTACGAACGATTCACCCACGTCAAGCTCGGCCGGATGAACAACCTGACCAGCGGCCAGGTGTACCAGTCGGTGCTCGACAAGGAGCGGCGGGGCGATTACCTGGGCAAAACCGTCCAAGTCATCCCGCACATCACCGATGAGATTCAACACCGCATCCATCTCATCGCCGAGCAAACCAAGTGCGACGTGGTCATCACGGAAATTGGCGGCACGACCGGGGACATCGAGGGTCTGCCGTTTCTGGAAGCCATCCGCGAATTCGCCCTGCGCGTCGGCTACAACAACGCCATCTTCATGCACGTCACCTACGTCCCGTTCATCAAGGCGGCGGGCGAGTTGAAGACCAAGCCGACGCAGCAATCGGTGGCCAAACTGCGGGAAATCGGCATCACGCCGCACATCCTGGTCTGCCGCTGCGAGATGCCGTTGGGGCGCGAATTGCGCGAAAAGATTTCCATTTTTTGCAACGTCCCTTACGAGGCGGTGATCGAGGAAACCGACGTCGAGCACACCATTTACGAATTGCCGCTCATGCTGCAGCGGGAGCGGGTCGATGACCTGGTGTGCCGGTTGCTCCACCTGGACGCGCCGCCGGCCGACATGTCGCATTGGCAGGAGATCGTCCGCAAACTCCTGGCCCCGCAGCACCGCGTGCGCATCGGCGTGGTCGGCAAATACATCGAACTGCACGACGCCTACAAGTCGGTCTATGAAGCCATCACCCACGGCGGGGTGGCCAACGATTGCGGGGTGGAAATTGAAAAGGTCGAAGCGGAAACGATCGAGAAATTCGGGCCGGAGAAGATGTTGAAAGGGCTGGGCGGCATCCTCGTTCCGGGCGGCTTCGGCGAGCGGGGCATCGAGGGGAAAATCCAGGCCGCGCGCTACGCGCGGGAAAACAAGGTTCCGTATCTGGGCCTTTGCCTGGGCATGCAGATAGCCACCATTGAATTCGCCCGCAACGTGCTCAAACTCGAAAACGCCCACTCGACCGAATTCAACCCCAACACCCCTTATCCGATCATCGCGCTGCTGGACGAACAGAAGCAAGTCACGGCCAAGGGCGGCACCATGCGCCTGGGACGCCAGCCGTGCCAATTGGTGGTGGGCAGCCAGGCCAACCGGCTCTACGGCGCCTTCATCATCAACGAGCGCCACCGCCATCGCTATGAATTCAACAACCATTACCGCGAAGCTTTTGAAAAGGCGGGGTTCTGTTTCAGCGGCTGGTCGCCGGACGGCAAGCTGGTCGAGATGATCGAATTGCCCGGCCATCCCTATTTCATGGCCTGCCAGTTTCATCCGGAATTTCAGAGCAAACCCGACCAGCCGCACCCGCTTTTCAAAGGGTTCATCGGCGCCGCGCACACCTTCCTGCATCACAAACTGCTGCGGTAGCCGGAGGCTTGCCTGAGGGGCCATTTGCGGCTACCTTGACTCCAAGAACATGCTGCAAGACACGATTGCAAAAATTGAGGGGCGCCTCCAGACCTCCACCGCGCTCAACGAGAGCCAGCGGGCCGAGTTGCTCAAATTGCTCGGCCAGTTGAAAACGGAGATTGGGCAGTTCTCCAAGACTCACCAGGAACAGGCCGAGAGCATTGCGTCCTTTGCCGAAGTGTCCACGCGCGAGGCGACGCGCCAAGACAGGAACCCCCGGTTGGTCGAACATTCCATCGGCGGGCTGAAATCGTCGGTGCAGGAATTTGAAACCAGCCATCCGCATTTGGCCGGCCTGGTCAACCGCCTGGCCAGCATGCTGGCCAATATGGGCATTTAAGAAACGGAGGCGCCCGGATGAAATTTCTCAAAGCGTTCTGGATGGGCGTCTGGAGCGTTGTCTTTGGCGTCAAGAACTTGTGGACGGCCAAGAACAAGGCGCCCGTGCGAAGCCCCAATATGGTCCTCAAAGGCCGGCACGCGCAAATGCTCACGGCGGCCCGCCGGGGCAACATCGAGGCCCAGCGCCAGTTGGCCACCTGCTATTCCGAAGGCGACGGCGTTGAACAGGATTACACCGAAGCCGCCCACTGGTTCGGCGAAGCCGCCCGGAGCGGGGACCAGGCCGCGCAATTCAGTTTCGGCATCTGTTACGCCAATGGACAAGGCGTGGGGCAGGATTACGAAGAGGGGGCGGAATGGTTTCGTCACGCTGCCGAGCAAGGCAACACGGGCGCGCAGGTCAGCCTGGGCCTCTGCCTGCAAAAGGGGCTGGGCGTTTTTCAAAGTGACGAGGAAGCCGCGCAGTGGTTTCGGCGCGCCGCCGAGAGCGGAGATGCCGCCGGCCAAGTCAGCCTGGCATCGTGCCTGCAAACCGGCCGCGGCATCCAGAAGAACGACGCCGAGGCGGTGGAATGGTTCCGCAAAGCGGCCGCGGAAGGTTTGGGCGAGGCGGAGTTCAACCTGGGCAAGTGTTACCAGGACGGAAGAGGCGTCAAGACCGACGAAACCGAAGCCTGCAAATGGTTCCGCTTGGCGGCGGAGAGGGGCCTGCCGCAGGCGGAATTTGAATTGGCGCTCTGCTGTTTTTACGGACGCGGGATGCCGGCGGATTTGGTGGAAGCTTACACCTGGATGAGCCTGTCCGCGCGGCGCGCCATCCCCAACGCCGCTGAACTGCGGGACGAATGGAAAAGGGAAATGTCGCCGGCGCAAATCCAGGAGGGCGACCAGCGCGTGGCCCGGCTCGCCCCCACCCGGCCCATAGCCAAGCTGGCAAACGTGGAGATGGAAGACGAGGTGGCGGTAAAATTCCCCGAGATTTAAGGGGGAAACAGTTTGATTCTACCGCGCGGGTTTCAGATGGAACGTGCCGTGGTCGTATTGGCAGCGGTAGGCGCAATTGAATTCCTCTTCGCCGGCCTCGCCCTTGTAACTGTAAACCCCGCCCGCCAGCCGCCCCAGGTCTGCGTCTCCTTCCAACTGCAGTTTTCGGCCGCTCATCCAGCCGTGAAGCGGGACGGTGTAACAGACGCGCAAGGCGCCGCAATAGACGGCGTGGAAGGTCGCCTGGTAGCTGCCCGCTGCGGTATTGCTCAAGACGCACCGCATCGCGCCATGATGGCCGTTGGCGGGAAGGACATTTAACATCCTTGGCGCCTTTCGCGTTATAGGCCCAAACGCTCCGCCAGTCTGTCGAGGACCGCGTCAAATTCGGCCCGTGTTAACTCGCCGAGTTTGCGTTCGAGCTTCACGCTGGCAACTGTCGCGACGCGTTGCACGTCAAACGCCCCATCCTGATCAAGAAAGAACTTGTGAAATGGAACTTCCCAGCGATTGCCTCGCCGGGATGTTGTATGCGCGATCACTGTGAAAACATCGAGTTCGTTGTCTGCGGGCGGGCGCGTAAGAACAAGGCAAGGGCGCACCTTGGCTGTCATTCCCAAATCCACCATCCAAACCTCACCGGGTTTGGCGGCGCGCATCAGACTTCTCCTCCCGGTCGGTATCCTCGAACATCGCGTTGGCCGCCTCGTGCAGGAAGAGAAGGCCATCCCGCTCGTCGATTTCTCGCAGCCGCCGCAGCACGGCGGAACGCTCCTTCGCCGTCAACTTCGGCAGCTCTTCAATAATCTCGGCCACGCTCATCTTGTGTAAACTACCGCTTTTCTTGCCCAGCGGCAAGCGTTGTCTTACTGCGCGTTCGTCACGAAAGGATTTAGGCGCGGCGCGGCTGGAAGGAATCCTCGGCGAAGATTTGGCGGGGATGCGTGCCCAAATGGCCGGCAATCTCGGCCAAAAAGACCGCGCCGAATTCGCGCAGTTTCTTCTCCCCAACGCCGCTGATGCCCGCCATTTGTTCGTCGTCGGCCGGGTAATACCGCGCCATCTGCCGCAGCGACACGTCGGAAAAAACAATGTAGGCCGGCACGTTGCGCTCATCGGCCAGCGTCTTGCGCAGGCGGCGCAGGCGGTCGAAGAGTTCCTCGTCGCAGGCGATTTCGCCGGAGCGCCGGATTTTCTCGCGCGGCGGCGGGGCGGCCATCGGCTCGGTCAAGATGATCTTTTTCCGCTCGCGCAGGGCGCTGAAACCGTCGTCGGTCAGTTCGAGGGTGCTGAATTTGCCCGCGTCCTGGCGCAGGAGGCCCAGGCGGATGAGCTCGCGGCCGATGGCCTGCCATTCCGGGCGGGTGCGCTCGCGGCCGATCCCGTAGGTGGAAAGCGCCTGGTGCCCCCAACGCTGGATTTTTTCCGTCTCCGCGCCGGTCAGGACTTCAACGACGTGGTTCAGGCCGACGCCGAACTGGCTCCGTTGGCGGATGCGAAAGACGCAGGAGAGGAGTTTTTGCGCGGCCACCGTGCCGTCGAACGTGGCGCGGGGCGAGAGGCAATTGTCGCAGCCGCCGCAATTGGCGCCCTGGAAAACTTCCCCGAAATAGCGCAGCAACTCGGCGCGCCGGCAGCCGCCGGACTCGGCGTAATGCACAATTTGACGGAGTTGTTCGCGGGCGATCTGCTGTTCTTCCGGCGGTTTCTCCTCGATGAATCGCTGCTGCTTGACGGTGTCGCCCGCGCTGAAAAGAAGGACGCATTCGCCGGGCAACCCGTCGCGTCCGGCGCGCCCGGTTTCCTGGTAATAGCCCTCGATATTCTTGGGGAGATCGGCGTGGAGGACGAAGCGGACATTGGGTTTGTTGATGCCCATGCCGAAGGCGATGGTCGCACAAATCACCCGCACTTCATCGCGCAGGAAAAGTTCCTGGTGGTCGGTCCGTTCCCTGGCCGTCAGCCCGGCGTGATACGGCTTGGCGGGAATCCCGTTTTTCGAGAGGTGGGCGGCGAGCCGGTCCGCGCTATTGCGGCTGTGGCAATAAACGATGCCGCTGTCGCGCGGGCGCTCCCGCAAAAAGGCCAGCACCTGCGCGAAGGGCTTGGCTTTGGCGACGACGCGATAGGTGAGATTGGGGCGGTTGAAGCTGGCGACGAAACGGCTGGGATCGCGCAATTGCAGCAGGGTGACGATGTCTTCCCGCACGCGCGTGGTGGCGGTGGCGGTCAAGGCCATCATCGGGACATTTGGAAAAAGGGCGCGCAATTGGGAAAGCTGGCGGTATTCAGGGCGAAAATCGTGGCCCCATTCGCTGATGCAGTGCGCCTCATCGACCGCGATCAGATTCACGTTCCAATTTTGCAAATCGCTCAAAAAGCCCGACAGCATCAAGCGCTCCGGCGCGGCGTAGAGAAGGCGAAACTCGTGCCGGTGCAGGCCGCGCAGGCGTTGGCGGGCGTCGGCGGTGTTCAGAGTGGAATTGAGAAAGGTCGCCCCGATGCCGGCGGCCTGGAGCGCGTCCACCTGATCCTTCATGAGCGCGATCAAGGGCGAAACGACGACGGTCAATCCGGGCCGCAGCAGGGCCGGCAATTGGAAGCAGAGCGATTTGCCCCCGCCGGTGGGCAGGAGCGCGAAGACATCCTTGCCCGCCAGGGCATCGCGGATGATCTCCCGTTGCAGAGGCCGAAAGGAAGTGAAGCCGAAATAACGCTTAAGCAATTCGAGCCACGATTTTTCGCCGTCGTCCATCGGCGCGCAGTAAAACGGAAGGGGCTGAAGAAAGCGAGCTTTTCGGGCCGAATGCGGGTTGCCGTTGTTGACAAACCCTCCCGTGAGCGGCCTCTTGCGCGGATGAGCCAGACGCTTGAAATGACTCCGTTCCAGCGCGTGGATTGGCAGACCCTGGCCGCGCGCCAATCGCCCGGCGGCGGCGTGTACCGCTTCACCGACAGCACGTCAACCAACCACATCCAGCGATTTTACCAGGTGCATTAAGCCCGCGTTTTCGAGGAAGTCATGCAACTTCCCGGCAGTCGAAATGATTAAGAGGCTGGTGGAGCCGAGGGGAGTCGAACCCCTGACCTTCTCATTGCGAATGTGGAGTTCTCCCTCGTAGTTTTCAGATTTTTGCCTTCGTCGCCGTTTATCGCCTCTCATTGATAACTGCCCTGGGCCAACTCACTTTCCTGATGGCCGCGCCGCCGCGCTTGATTCGAAAACTCCGCTTTATGCCCACATCCGAAAGCTGCACGGTGGCAAAGCTCCTTTTGGCGCAGAAGGCTGGTTATGGCGCGGTGATTTCACACCGCTCCGGCGAAACGGAAGATGCGTTTATCGCGGACTTCGCTGTGGGAACGGGCGCAGGCCAAATTAAGACCGGCTCGCTTTGCCGTTCCGAGCGCATTGCCAAATACAACCCCCCTGTTGGCCATCGAACGAGAGTTGGGGAAGAAAGCGCGTTACGGAGGAGCCGCGTTTAAGGCGGCTATAAAATGAGACTCACTTCCTTTCGTAGGTCGCAGGAAGGAAACCTCCCAGCTTCAGCGGCTGCATGCGCAACGCGAACCGGCACTTATTCTCGGGGCAGCGGGGGCAGGGAAACGCCGGAGACTCATGGGGAGAACACCCCATAGTCATGGCGCGGCCAGTGGTTAAAGTGTTGCCGTGCGAGCGTCAGTGCAGCAGATCTATATGGGTCAATCCCACATTATCATAATTATACCCGTACTTGGGAGGTGGACCGCCGTCTGTAAAAGCCAATAGGAGGAACTGGGCAAATTGGGAATGACCGTCCACAAACAAAAAGTCCAATCCTTTGCCGTGAGCGCTGGGTAATATTGGATTTGCATCGGCGTTCCAAAATTTTGAGCCGATGTAGGCAAAGCACGGGATGATGGTCTTCTGTACCGGATGAGTTACGTCCGACACTTTTGGTGAGTCAGCGTAGAAATCTTCGTAATAATAATAGGAACATGGAAATAATAGTTGGTTAGTGTTGCCCACTCCAAGCGGTTTATAATCGATTACAAATTGAAAATTCCAACCCTGGGGGCCATCCGCCGGACAGCGGAAGAAAGACCGGTTGTTCGTGCTGACGTAGGCATTTTCCAACGTTGGCAGACCCACCAGCGGCATTTCCGCCCAACCCTCTCCATTAGCAGGAAATTTATTCCGATTGTCGTTCGCATACATAGACATGACCACGCCCACTTGATGGAGATTGGAGAGGCAAGTGGTTTGCAAGGCCTTTTGCTTCGCTCTGGCCAGTACAGGCAAAAGTAACGCTGCTAGAATGGCGATGATCGCGATAACCACCAGCAATTCAATTAAAGTAAAGCCACCGGGTTTTTCAGGACGGAAGCGCTTTTCACACCGCTTCATAATTTTTCTTCATGCCGCCGCCAAATAATCTTGTCATCTGCTTGGAAACCCAAGGTCAGATTGCCAATGCTGATATTCAGGCCTTTGCTATTTATTGTATTGCAACGCGACGAAATAGCACTATGACAAACGTCATACCTTCAATGTAAGCCGCACATGGTGAGCCATTGGTCTGCCCTGCCCGCGGCCCTTGTTCCTGCGCGACGTCTCAGGTGTTTTCTTCCATGCCATGAACGCGATGAGCGCAAAAGACTGGCTAGCCAAATGCGAACCGGCTCATGGGCCGGTTGCCAAAGCGCAGGTGAGCCCCTTGCACCGCCCGTGGACGTCGCTTTTGCCTTCGATGTGGCGTTCCCCACCCTGGGTTGGCTTATTCCGCTGACCCTGTTCCGGAAGCCCGTTGAGAGAGTGCTGTTGCGAAAAGCGCGCTATGAGGTTGAAAACAACCTAGTCCGTCTGGCCGCCGACTGGTGCGAGCGCGTTGGAATGGTCATTGAGGGGCTCCGCCGGCAAACCGAGGAGTATGCAAACAAGGAATTGGAGACACTTGAACAAATGGTGGCGCACATCTCCTCCGATGCCTCGCACTTGCGCGACAAGTCGCGAAATTGGAACAATTGACAATCGCATGGTCTGGCCACAAAACTTCAATGAAGCTCCGCGCCGGGATAGCCGACCAGATCGCGCACACTGATTCGTGTCAAACAAATGCCTTCAAATGCCAAAAATTCATAGGCGAAGGCTGAACCTCTCATGTTTTATGAGAGAATTACAATTCGATTCCTTGCCGAAAACAACGCATTTTTTGCCACCATTTTGGCCCGAAATGACTATGCAATAAGTTACGCAAGTCATTGGTAATGAAGATGGTGGAGCCGAGGGGAGTCGAACCCCTGACCTTCTCATTGCGAACGAGACGCTCTACCAACTGAGCTACGACCCCATCAAACTGATTTTCAACACTTTACGAGATTTTTATTTATCTCACAAATTTTCCTTCTAACCCGCCTCCTAACCTGTATAATGCTCCCATGCAAAAGGCACATTACAAGTTAGGCTCGTTTTCACGAGTTGCCCAGCATCTTTACCGATACTCAGGCACGCGCAAATACTACGCCGTCTTCAAGTTTGGTGGCAAGACAAAATGGATATCGCTCTCCCTCCGCCTCCCCAAGCACTTCCATCAACCCTTCTTTTCAACCTTCCCCAACCACCTTCCTATCGAGCTTGGCGTGGAGCTTGGCGCATGAGGTTGGGGCTGTCTCAGCGTGAGAATTTGAGACTGAGACGGCCAAGGGCGGGCGCGCGCGGCAACGCTGGCACCGGCGGCGGCGCGGGCGGCGGCTGGTTGGGCTGGACTGGGCTGGGGTAGCGGGTGGGTGTCTGGAAGCGCTGGCAGAGGCGTGGACGGGTTTTTTGCCACCATCTCGATGCAGGTCAGGCTGGTGCTGGCGGGCTTGGAGAGAGATGGTGCCAGGCTTGATCGTCGCCGCGGTGCAGATGTTGCCTAAACGGATGAGGATGGCCAATGTGAAGAGCGGCCCCCCTGTTTCACCCAAATCAAAACCGGCAACAGCAACGTCAGCCCGCCCAAAGTGATCAGGAACGACCGATTGTAAAAGATGGGCACGGAGGGTTTTGGCATGGTTTTACGGCGCTGCGATGCGGTAGTATCGGCAAGGATAATTCGTCCACTTAAAATCACTGAAGTATATCGAGCCATTTGTAAGAGTGAGAGTTCGGAGCGAGGTCCAAACGGAATTTGCGAGATTAGTACAGGCTTCAACGACGATAGGGATATTGGTGGTTCCAGTGACGTTGAATCCAAAGTGATTATTGCTGACTCCAAAGCTCCCATCTGCAGTTTGGATTGCTGGATTCCATAGCATGGCTGGGCGGCCATCAAAAGACCCACTCCAACCTGTAGCCCCAGGGAGATAATAGACTGTTGCGTTGTCGTCTTCAAACACGTTTAAATTTGTGGTGGGGGCATTACCGGTGAAATAAATGCTGGCCAACTCGGGGCATCCCTCGAACGCATATCTCCCGATATTGTTCACGCTGCTGGGAATTGTAATGCTGGTCAGGCTGGTACAGGCATCAAAGGCGTCTGGCCCGATGCTGGTGACGCCGCTACAAATTGTGGCGTTTGTCAGGCTAACGGTGATGTTTGGGCAGGCTTGGATCCATGATGTCCCAGGGCTGTGCATTGCATACGAAGATGTCCACCGTGGGTGTGAACCAGCTTGGGTCGTGCAGACTGGAGGCCGTAATGCCAATGAAATCGCGCTCCGGGTTCTCAGCGCCGGTCAAGCGTGAGCCGCACTTAACGCAGAAGCCACGAAGATTGTGGCGGCCGTTCAGCCTGGTCGCGGCATGATGTTGCAGCGCGCCTTTGGTAATCTTGAAGGCTTTCAGCGACACGGCCACTACTGGCGCATAAGGCCCGCCGCTCACTTGCTGGCAATCGCGGCAATGGCATTTGAACATCATCAACGGCTCGGCACCACACTCGTAGCGGACTTCTCCACAAACACAGCCTCCGGTAAATGGGAGATTCACGGCAACCAGCTTACCATATCTTGAGCATCCCCTATCCTGCTGAGACCGATCCAACTGAAACGCGACGCGATAAGGTGGATTATTTTGTCAGCGAAGCGATCCGCCGTTTCGAACAGGCCCATTTTGCCTGGCTTCATTTAAATGGATTCTACTGGCTGGACGAGAGCATCTCTGGCCGCAACTTGAGCTTGGTCAAAGCAGTGGCCAAATGAGACCGTTCATGATATTTGATGGCTGACGAATCGTGCTAAATGAGGGGGTGGATTTATCCCTTTGAGCTCGCCCCCGCATGAGTTTGCTGGCACTCGGATCTCTTCCCTGCATTGTCGCACCCTCCGCTGGAGACATCAACCACCGAGGGTGGTGCATTGTGCCAATGAACCTTTCGCTTTTTCACACGCAAAACAGCCCTTTTTCCGGATTGCATAACCACCATAATCACAACGATTGACACGGAGGTTCATTGGAAGCACAGGGCGTGTTTCCCGTTTCCGTTTCCTGGTGGTTATAGTACTGGGGAATGGGGAAAGTCTGATTTTTTAATGAACGGCGGCGAACGAGTGTGCTGGGGTAGTTGGCGGCGACTGTGGCGAAGTTGCCTTTCTCTCGAGCGGCTAAGGCGAGCGGACCGTGTAGAAACTTTGCGGAGCGTTGAAGGGTGGTTGCACAGTGAACTGGAACTGGCCAGCGCCCATGTTCGAGGCTGAACCGACCACTCTCCAGTTGTTGAGCGGCAATGAGAGGTTGGTGGCGGAGAGAACGGTGAAGATCCCGCTCGGATTGTTGGTGAAGGAAAACTGCAAAACGCCGTTGCCCAACTCCTGCGCGACGGTTAGCGTCGGCGGCGTGCCGATCACTCCTTGGGTAATAGGAATGCTTTGGCCAAGTAAGGTGATATTGGCCGTGCGGGCCGGGCCACTATTGGCGGTGAAGGAAAAGCGCACCACGCCGTTGGTGATGGCGCCGATGGTCAGCCACGATTGCGAACTAGTGGGAGCAAACGGGGGCAGCAAATTCTCCGTCGTGGGCAATACCACTGGCAAAGCATCGTTGCCGGCGGCCAGAGGTTCCAACTTGGGGGTCGGGTCCACAAAGGCATAAGGAAGTTCTTTGATCGCGTTGTGGTTGCTGTCGGCGATATAGACATTGCCCGCGCCGTCCACCGCCACGCCATAGGGTCTGCTCAACCCCGAGGACACCAATGTGGTCACATTGCTGTTAGCCGCCATCCACTCTTTGATCGCGCTGTCGTAGGTGTCAGCGATGTAAACATTGCCCGCGCCATCTACGGCCACGTCAAAGGGACGGCTCAACCCTGAGGACACCAATGTAGCTACAGTGTTCTTAGCCGCCGTCCACTGCTTGATCGCGTTGTGGTAGGTGTCGGCGATATAGACATTGCCCGCGCCGTCCACCGCCGCACCAGAGGGATCAGACAACCCCGAGGATACCAATGTCGTCACAGCGTTCTTAGCCGCCGTCCACTGCTTGATCGCATTGTGGTAGGTGTCGGCGATATAGACATTGCCCGCGCCATCTACGGCCACGCCAGCGGGCTCAGACAACCCCGAGGATACCAATGTGGTCACATTGCTGTTAGCCGCCATCCACTCTTTGATCGCGTTGTTCCCGCTGTCCGCGATGTAAACATTGCCCGCGCCGTCCACCGCCACGCTTTGGGGGAGGCTCAGGTTTGAGGACACCAATGGGGTCACGGTGTTGTTGGCAACAGTCCATCTCTTGATCGCGTTGTGGCCGGTGTCCGCGATGTAAACATTGCCCGCACCATCCACTGCCAAACCTTGGGCTTGGGCCAGTCCCGAGGACACCAATGGGGTCACTGGCCCAGCCGCGACATAAGTTGAACCGGCTTGGGTGACAGTGAGCGTCTGGCCGGCGATGGTGAGGGTGCCGGAGCGCGTCGCGCCCGGATTGGCATCGTAACTGAAAACGACATTCGTGCTGCCTGTGCCGCTTTGCATCGCTTGGCTAAGATGCAACCAGGCGGCATTGGTTGTGGCCATCCAGGCGGCGATTTTTGGTGCCACAGCCAGAACGACGCTATTGCTTCCGGCAGCCGGCCCCTCCAAAAGCGCGGTTGTGCCAAGGGAATAGCTTAAACCGCCCTGCGTGACGGGAATGGTTTGGCCGAGCAAAGCAATGTGTGCGATGCGGCTGGAACCGAGATTGGCGGCAAACGAAAAATCCACGACGCCGTTGGTGACATCGCTAATCGTCAGCCAAGGTTGGTCACTGGTGGGAGTGAACGGGGCGAGCAGATTTTCGGTGGCAGGCAATACTATTAACGTATCGTTGCCGGCGTTCGCACTTTCTAATTTGGGGCTGGGATTCACGAACGCATAGGGCATTTCTTTGATGACGTTGTTGCCAGTGTCGGCGAGATAGACATTTCCCGCCCCGTCCACCGCCACGCCAGAAGGGCTGTTGAAGCCTGATCCGATCTCAGTCAGGGTGTTGCTGGCCGCGGTCCACTTTAAGATCGTGTTGCTAGCGGTGTTGGCAATATAGACATTGCCCGCGCCATCCACGGCCACACCCGAAGGGCCGTTTAACCCCGATGCCAAGGTAGTCAAGTTGCTGCTCGCCGCCACCCATTTCCTAATGACGTTGTTGCTGCTGTCGGCGATATAGACATTTTCCGCCACGTCCACCGCCACGCCCGAAGGGCCGCTCAAACCCTGTGCCAAAATGATCACGTTGCTGCCGGCCGCCATCCACTTCTTAATCGCGTTGTTGAAAGTGTCTGCAATGTAAACATTGCCCGCGCCATCCACTGCCACGCTCCCAGGCTGGATCAGACCCGAAGAGACCACTATATTCAGCGTTGAATTTGACGGGGTCCATTCCTTGATCGCGTTGTCACCTGTGTCCGCAATGTAAAGATTGTCGAAACTGTCAACCGCAAGCCCACGAGGCTGGCTCAAGCCGGAAGAGACGAGGGTGGCCACGCTGTTGCTGGCCGCCACCCACTCTTTGATCGCGTTATTTCCGGTGTCGGCGAAAAAGACATTCCCGTTGGTATCCGTTGCCACGGCAGAAGGACCGGAAAGCCCCGGAGATACCAAGGTAATCAACGGTTGGGCTGCTACGTAATTTGATCCCGCCTGAGTTACAGTAAGGCTCTGACCGCCAATCGTAAGGGTGCCGGAACGAGTCGGTCCCGTGTTGGCGTCGAAACTGAAAACAACGTTCGTGCTGCCCGTCCCGCCCTGGTCTCCAGGACTCATGTGCAACCACGTTGCGTTGTTGGTAGCGGTCCAAACGCCGAAGTTGGGAACTACCGACAGGACCACACTAGCACTGCCCGCACCTGGGCCTTCCAATGCCAATGATCTACCAAGGGAAAAAACAGGGCCGCTCTGAACGATTGTAATGGACTGTCCGAGCAAACTGATATGACCCGTGCGGGTGGGGCTTGTAAAATTTGTGCTAAAAGAGAACATTACCACACCATTGGAAACGCCCGTAATTGTCAGCCACTGCTGGTCGCTGGATGGCGCCAGAGGAGGAAGAAGGTTTTGCGTCGCAGGCACGACTGCCAGTAACGAATCTGTGCCGGCAGTCAGAGGCTCAAACCTTGAAGTTGGGTCCACGAAGGCGTGTGGGATCTCCATTATTGTGCCATTTTCCGAGGCGCTGAAATAAACGTTGCCAGCCAAGTCCACGGCTGTGCCGCGCGGACTGCCCCCCGGCCAATACCAAAGGGTCGTTAGCGCATTGTTCGCTAAGGACCACTCCAAGACGTCATTGAACCAGGCATCGGACACGTAAACATTACCGGAACCGTCCAAAGCCAGCCCACTGGGCTCATCAAAGCCGTATGGACTCGGGGTCGCCAAAGTCGTTACTGCATCGCTTGGCAGATTCAACTGGGCCAGCGAATAGGGAATGGTGAAGTAAAAATTATTGCCGGCTCCATCCACGGCGAGACCCTCACCGGGCTCTGCATCTGACAACAGCGTCGTGATGTTCCCGCTGGCTGGGTCGAGTTCTTCGATCGAGGCGTCGTTGAAATAGATTGTGCCCGATTGATCGAGCGCGATGTAGCCCGGCGTGGCATCCGGGGCCAAGATGGCCAACGGGCTCAGGCTTCCAGTGGCCGCACTGTATTTCCGGATTACATTGCTACCGGAGCTCCCATTATAGGTAGTGCCGTTGTCGGTAATGTAGATGTTGCCCGCGCTGTCCAGCGCCAGGTCACTCGGATTGTTTAGGCCAGAAGAGATCAATGTAGTGACCGTATTGGTTGCTGGCGACCAGACCTTAACTTGGCCACTGTCGAGGATAAATAGGTCGCCCGAAGAATCGACCGCGAGGGCGCCCGGAGAAGTTAGTTCAGAATTCACCACCGGTATCAGTGCCGCGGGCTGCGCCGCAACATAATTCGCCCCGGCTTGAGTAACTGTAACTGTTTGGCCAACGATAGTAAGGCTTCCCGAGCGCGTGCTGCCCGGGTTCGCATCGAAAGTGAAAACCACATTGGTGCAGCCGATCCCGGCCTGGTTTGCCGGAGTTAAATGCAACCAGGAAGAGTTTGCAGTGGCGGTCCAAGTGCTGGAATAGGGGTATACGGACAGGATGACGCTGTCGGCACCCGCGCCTGGGCCTTCCAACAAGGAGGTTGTTCCGATCGTTTGGCTCGGAGCGCGCTGGGTAACCGGAAAGTTCTTCCCGAGCCAACTGATCAACCCCGTGCGAGTGGATGTAGCGGCCGTAAAGGCAAAGTAAACGATACCATTTGTTACGCCGCTAATTGTAAGCCACGGCTCGTTGCTAATGGGACCGGGCAAGCTCTGCGCTGAAGTGGGCGCAGGCAAGACAGCAGGCAGCGAGTCTACACCCGCGGCCAAACCTTCAACCTTAGGGGTCCAATCCGCCAGAAAAGGCAAAAACTCTTCGACAACGTTGATTGTACTTTCGGCGACAAACAGATTACGCTGTTGGTCCACCGCCAATCCTGCAGGCCCACCTAACCCAGTCAACGGCGGGTTGAGAGCATCCGCAAAACTTCCTCCGGAAGGGCACAATTCGTATATCCCGCTACCATCTGCGATATAGGCGTTGCCGGACCCATCCACTGCAACCGATTCCGGATCGTAAAACGTACTTGTACCAGGCATCGATAAGTCCGTATTTGTTCCTGTCCACACCTTAAAAGTGTCGTTGCATGTGTCGTTGAAGTAGATGTTGCCGGCAATATCCACCGCCAATGCCGGCGCCGAACAAACGTATTCTCCTTGCGCCAGCACAACAAGGTTGCTGTTGGCGACGGTCCATTCGTCGATAGCTGCGTGGCCGCTGTCGCTTATGTAAACGTTGCCCTCACAATCCAACGCCACATCAGTCGGGGTCAGCAAACCCGAAGAGACGAGCGTTATAACGTTCGAGGTCATTGCGACCCACTCCTTGATCGCATTGTTGTCGGTGTCAGCGATATAAACATTGCCGGCGGCATCGACCGCCACACCCAAGGGATTATTCAATCCCGTAGAAGCCAAAGTGCGGACGAGGTGATTGGTCGCCGTACATTCTTTAATTGCGTTGTTTGCGGTATCAGCAATGTAAAGATTGCCTTGTCCGTCGAGGGCGAGGCCGTGCGGTTGAGAGAGGCCTGAAGATACCACGGTGCTGAGAACATTATCGAGACTATACGTTGAACCTGCTTGAGTGATGGTAAGTGTCTGTCCTCCGATGGTTAGGGTGGAAGACCGCGTCGCACCCGAGTTTGCATCGAAGCTGAAAACAATGTTCGCGCTCCCAGTGCCGCTTTGATACGCGACAGTCAGATGCAGCCAGGTTGCGTTTGTAGCAGCCGTCCAGGACGCGGTTGAGGGCGTCACCGCCACTATCACGCTATCGGCGCCCGCACTTGGCCCTTCCACCAGGTTCGTCTGGCCAAGGGTGTAGGAGGCATTCTGAGCATGGGCGGGAGTAATCGTAAGCAACCCCACGATGATGAGCAGCGTTCCGTACCATAAGGCGGAGTGATTTGTCGAAGGGCAAACTGGCGCTAAACGGACCACTTTCTCAGGAAAGAAGCTTTCCATAACAACGACTATTGAATAGATATTTCCCATTTACAAGTCTTTTTCCCAATCTTTTTTCCAATCCGACCCCGGTTTTCTTTGGCGAAAGGACCGTTTCGTTGACACTTGTGCCTTTTCACACGCTCTTCCACCTCACGCGCAGACAACCGCCCAAACGGACGCAGGCGGCCAATGGCGCAGTGGCGCGCAAAGGCAAGGCAAATTCGCGGCAAGTCCAGCCCGGTCAAGAAAGCTTGACATGTTCGCCGTCACCCCTCGTTTAAACGTTTGCCCTTGCGCTTTTGTTCGATTCTGGCCTATTGGCAGCGTTGAAAAGCGAAGATTTATGCTGGTTCCCGGCCATCCCGGCCAAAGTCTGATGAGATCACGGCTTTTGACCAATTCTGACCCGACAAATATATGATAACCAAGCATTTACACACCTTTAATCATATAATTGCTGGCGATTGGTGCGAGAAAACGAGGAGAACACCATATATGCTACCACCTCCAGCTTCCTTGGTGTGAATGCGTCCTGCTCAAAAAAGCAGTCCCCACGCCCCTTCCAACCAAAAACTCCGTTGAAGACTCCCAGCAGCCGTTATCGTTACCGGCATCTGACCTTGGTGAACCTGATTGATTTAGTCTCAAAGTCTCAAGGTCTCACCTGTTTTTTACAGGTCTGATATGGTTTCAAGGGTTTTCAGTGGTTTCAACTGGTTTCGAGGGTTTTCAAGGGTTTTCAAGGGTCTCATGGTCTCAATTGCTGATTCGGAGATCAACTTGCAGACCGATCCAAGGAACAAAGGTCGAATGCTTCAGGGGTTGACTTCGTCTGTATACCGTGGCTGAGTTAACACCAAAGTCATCTTGCAATGAAAAGGCATATACTATTACTAGCCCTTTCGGCGTGTTTCAATCTCAACGCAGCAGAAACATCAACCAATCTGTTGTCCATCTCCCTGGTGGATGACAAGGTGTTTCTCTCACGGATGCCGGTCAAGACAACCAATGCCAGCGACATGAAAATCATCTACCCGTCTGTGCTGGCCGATAAGGATTTTGTGGCCGTTGACACAGCGAACCAGACCTTTACAATCACCCCTGAAGCTGCAAAGCGACTGGCCGGCGCGATTTGGTCGTTGGGGAAAAATATGCCCCTGGATGGTCAGCTTCTCCCTACGTCTATTGGAACGGCACTTACGACATAGTCCCGATGCCCGTTCCATTTGTGCTCCAAGTTTCTGGCGCGACGATCTGCAATGGTATGTTCAGCCCCCTCACCTCTTCCGATTCTTACTCCGTACCAGTCATGCTTCCCGACCAGATGTTCATAAGCACCAATTTGGCCACCAACGTAAGCTTTTCCCGTCATCCAAGTTATCCTGCTCTATTCTCCAAGAGTGGCCAGCCGTCAGTTGATAGCCGACTCGTTTCCGCTCTCCAAAAGTTGTTTGGGCATGAAAAGCAGTGAGAAAGGGAGGCGATCTGGGGCATTCAGATTCGGAAATATGGCCGCAATCCTTCGGACTTCGACCTGGTCCAATTAGCCAAGGTCACGGATGGGTTGACGGGAAGCGAGATCGAGAGCGTGTTCACCGATTCGTTGTTTTTGGCCTTTGATCTTGATCGGGAGCCTACAGATTTGGACGTGGCACAGATTTTGACCAAATTTGTGCCGTTGTCCAAACTGATGGCTGAACAGATTACCGGTTTGAGGAATTGGGCAAAGGGAAGGGCGAGAATGGCCACGTCTTTGAGGGAGGAGGGTGGTGGTTTGAAAAGGATCGCGGCTTGATCTGGGAAAGAGGGAGTTCGCCTTTGGGCGGGATCCTTTTCTTTAGCTGTCAGGGGCTGTTTTGGAAAGGTGGGAACGGTTCTTGAGACGGCTTCATAAATGCCCGAACGGTTTACTCAGTAGGTGCTTTGGCACCGTCTCTCAGACTCACCGTATATTGGCCAACTGGCGGACAAAAATGGTGGGTTGACGGGATTTTGAAATTGGGAACAAAATTCAAAGTGAGATGGAAGTCTTCAACCAATCTGGTTTGCAAAGCGCAGCCCCGGCAGCAAACGAGGATTCCCAGGATCACAACTTTTCTGGCCTTAAATCCAACACGGCTGTTCCCGAGCGCCTCCAACAGATCAAAAGGAAAATAATGAATGCCAAACGAAACTTGATTCAAATTTGGCTGCTGTGTGCGGCCATGCTGCAAGCGGTCACTGGCAAAGCGCAGGACCTGACCTTCAACTCCAGCACTTATCCTGTGGGAAGTGGGCCGGTAATACCTGCGGTGGCAGATATCAATGGCGATGGCAAACTGGATTTGATTATCCCGATTTCCGTTTTTAGTTGTGCAGATCCTACTCATAACTCATCGGGCACCACCCTGGTGGTGCTGACGAACAACGGCAGCGGTGGGTTTGGCTCCAATGCCACCCTGACCGTAGGCACGGGGCCGATTGATGTCGCGGCTGCAGATCTCAACGGCGATGGCTACGTGGATTTGATCAGCGCAAATATCACTGACAGCACCCTGACGGTGCTAACGAACAATGGCACCGGTGGTTTTGGTTTGAGCGCGACGCTTTCCGTGGGCGCTGGACCATCATGTGTCGTGGCGGCTGATGTGAACGGTGATGGCTGCTTGGATTTGATTAGCGCAAATTCCCACAGCAACACGCTGACAGTGTGGTTTAACAACGGCCGCGGGGGCTTTGTCACTAATGCCACGCTCACCGTAGGCACGGGGCCTTACTGTTTGGCGGCTGCAGATGTTAACGGCGATGGCTACGTGGATTTGATCAGTGCAAATTATGGCGGCGGTAGCGGCAACTCATTAACGGTGCTGACGAACAATGGCAGCGGTGGGTTTGGATACAATGCCACCCTGACCGTGGGCCAAGGACCCTTATGGGTCGTGGCGGCGGATGTGAATGGCCATGGCAAACCGGACTTGATCTGTGCCAATTTTTCGGGCAACTCATGGACGGTGCTGACCAACGATGGCAGCGGTGGCTTTGGCATCAATGCCACGCTCAATGACCCTATCGGGGGCTTTTTTCCGAGTGCCTTCGCGGTGGGGGATTTCAACGGCGATGGCTACGTGGATTTGATCTGCGGGACTTCCGGCCCCGGTTGCAGTGGAGGAGATAATTACCTGATAGTATTTACCAACAATGGCAGCGGTGCTTTTGGCTACAATACCACCCTTTCCGCGGGCAATAAGCCGAACCCTGTTGGGGCGGATCTCAGCGGTGATGGCAAAATGGATTTGCTCGTCGCGAATTACCTTGATGGGACGGTAACGGTGCTGATGAATACTTCTCTTTTCCAAACTCCGACTTTGACTCCAACGCTGACCGTGAAACAACAGAGCAGGAATATTTGCGTAGCGTGGCCGTATCCTTCGCCCGGTTGGGAATTGCAGGAGAATCCAGATTTAACGAAGCCGAACTGGCTGCCCAGCGGTTATGACGGCTATGGCATTACCGATGACGGAACGAACAAGAGCCTCACCATGCCACCGACACCTGGCAGTTTATTCTTCCGTCTTTTGCATCCTTAAAACACTGGAAGCCACGTATCTGTCACCTGAAGCCTGACGTACTCCGTTAGGCAGACTCCTGCTTTGTCTTGGCTGCCGTGTTCCCTTGAACCAGCGGTCAAATCTCGGTGGACTGGTGGTTAGTGTCCAGGAGGTCGGAGCGATTTCGTCCATGCTCACCCCAACAAGCCGACCGGGACCATGATGGAACTGCTCAGGCTCATCATCGCCCAAGAACGCCCTGACCTGATTGAGGGCCAGACAAGGGAAGTGAAGGATGCAGGGACAGGAGCCAAATTCAATGCCGCGCAGTTGAGTCCGAGGGAGCGGGAGATAATCGAGGGCTTGCGAAAACTGTCGGTCAAGGATCAGGAGGCGGTTTTTGCGGTAATAAAGGCTCTGCTGCGGGTTACGGGTCGCAGGGGGAGGAAAGCCGAGCCGTGAACTGGTTTTTGATCGACAATCTGGCCAGCCATACGTGGAAATCAGTGAGCCAAAACTGCAAGATTCTCGCCCCAGCCCCGTATTGGAGTTTGATGTTTTATGTTGATAGGCACTTGGAAATCACGGGTATTGAACGGCTTTCGAGATTTGACAAGTGCCGGTCCAGAAAGGATTTTCGATAGATGCAAACGAGTGTGATGAAAATTGCGTTCGGCCTGCTGTTCGCTGTTGGAGCGGCGCTTTTCATAATTTTAGCAAGTGCGTGCAATGCAGCCCCTCGTTACACAGCGAATGCAGCATTCTCGGTCAATTGGAACCAGATGCCGCCCAACCAACCAGACCAAGATCCACAACAGGCACATCAAGAATTCAACGCCAGCCTCTCCAAATTTAAGGTCAGCAAAAAATTTATCTCGCTGTTATGCGACCACGGTAAACTTCCCAGCGCCAAATCAGCCTCACTCGAAGCACAGTTGCGGAAATACTTGAGGGTAATCCCTGCCGGGACGACCAACAATCGTGCGCTGTATCAGGTTTGTTTTGAAGGCGACAACCAAGCTGTCGCGATTGAAGCAGTGAATCTTTTAAGCACTCGTTTCGTTGACAGACTCAACCGCAAAGCAAAATCGCATTCCACGAGCGAGACCGTCAAATCGGCAGAGGAGTATGCGAAGAGCCGGAATGAGGAGGACGATTTGAGGGGGGAATTGGCTAATCTTTCCCAGCAGCAGAATCGGGAGTTCAGCCAGGAGCGGCAGGCACGGATTCAGCAGATAAATCAGGAATTGGAGGTCAACGACATCCACAAAACATTTTCGGGATTACGCACTCTTGTTAATGGGGTTGGCATTTTTGTGGACCCAGCCAAAGTGGAACAAAAGGGCGTCGTGAGAATGCGATGATTGGCCTCAAAACCTCTTCCCAAGCTCGACAACCGCCTTTCGTTTTATAGACGTCTCCATCCATTCCCGGCCCTTGCAACGGTCATCATCCATGCCGCGCCGGATCTCAAGCCTGCCGTCCAATCGCTTGAGGAGTTGGGTGCCTACGAAACTCAAAGGCTCCGTAGCTTGGCAGCTGTTCTGAACACCAATCAGAAGAGATTGCGCCGATTAACCTTGCGGGGTATCATGCACAGTATTGTGTCGGAGACGGAACCTGACGGATTGGCAGATCTGACCTATGTTTTCATAGGGAATCACATCTGAATGGGGTTCAGAAGGTCGTGAGTTCAAATCTCACCGCCCCGACCATTTTTTACAAAGCTTGCCGGAGCAAGCGGCCAGCAGGGTTTAGGGCGAAACAACACGGTAGAATCGCTGGGTGCTGCCGGGCGAATTGGTATCGGTAAAAATCACTGTGGCACCCGTTGCGTTGGTCGCACTCGCCGGCAAGGTGGTCCACGAACCCACCGCCAGGTTGGTCTTGACCTGAACCTCATACTGGAATCCGGCAGTGGTGGCGTAGGTGAGGACGACCAAACCGCCGGGATTGACCGTTGCCCCGAGGATATTCTGCGGCGGCGGGGTCGCGGTATGGACGGTGAACGGCGCGCTAACGGCGTTGGCCAGCGACGCCGGGGCGACGCAACTTGCGCAAAGCCACTTGTTGCTCAAATAGTTCAGGACACTGATGGAGGCCGCGGCGCTGAGGGAGTTGCTGTAAACCAGAATCTCCGCAACGTCTCCCTGGAAGATAGTGCTGCTCGTGTCAAAACCGGAACCGACGTGCCCCTGACAACCCGCCGCGTTCAGAAAACCGGCCGCCGTCCCCGCTGCCACTGCCGTGCCGTTCAGGTAAATCGTTTTGTAGCGGTTGCTATCAATCGTATCCATCCAGACGCGGGCCGCCGGATACGTAAAGCTGCCGGGAACGTAATCCAAGTCGTCAGCGTAGTGCGCAAAGGTGAAGTCGCCCGAGCTGCGATAGCCGGTGTGCAAGGCCTTGTCGGTGCTATTGCCTCCGCTGCCTGTATCGCCCAGGAAGTAGCTGGTATTCCCACCCTTGTTCGAGGCCACTTCGATGACCGCAATCGTATAGGGCGTATTGTTCAGGAACGTCAAGTCCACGTCAAAAAACGTGCTCGATCCGTCAAAACGCACCGTCCGAGCCTGCCCCGACGCACCCGACGCCAAAGTTGAGTTGGTAGCAAGGATCGGGGGGACGCCTGCGGCCGCGTTGCGCCCATTGCCGCTCCGGTCATTCCACGCCGTCACGTAACCTGCGATGAGCGTCAGACTATTCAAATCCGAAGAGTCCAGCCACAAGCCCAGTTCATTGTGCAGCGGCGGGATGTAGCCAACCGGGGTGGTGTTTGTGGCGGTCAGGATGCAGCCAGCGCCTGGCACATTGAGTTCGAGGTTGGTGAAGGCCACCATGCCGTCGCCGCCGGCGGAGCCAATGTTGTAATTCGTGGCGCCCAGCAAAGGCCCGGTGCCAACGCTCAGGCACACCTGCACGTTCTGGGTCGCGGCCAATCCACTGGTGGAGGGATTGCCGAAAGCGTCCGCCGTTTGCAAGACGGGTTGCGTGCCGAAGGGCAGCCCGCTGGTGGCATTGCCGGGCTGGATGGTCCAGATCAACTCGGAGGCTGGACCCACGCCCACATTGATGGCGGTGGAATTGACCGGCGCCAGGCCGCCGGAGGTGAATTCCAGAGTGACCGCCGGGCCGGCATTGGTTACAAAAAGACCGGTGAAAAGGGCAACGCCGCTGACGGGCATCGCCGCTGGCGCGGCAAGGCTGCCATTCAAATTGCCGCCGGCCACCTCGGCCGCCATGACCGCACTGGTGTAGCTGGTCACGATATTGCCATAATTGTCGAGGACCGTCACGCTGGGTTGTTGCGCGAAGGAGGCGCCTGCCATGGCCGTGCTGGAAGGCTGCTGGGTTACCTTCAGCCCGGTGGCGGTGTTGGCGCTGACATTGATGGCGCTGGATGTCACGGCGGGACTGGGCAGGCTGGAATCGGTGAACGTGAGGGTGACGTTGTTGGCCGCATTAGTGATATAGAGGTTGGCGAAGACCGCCGTGCCATTGCTGGCGGTCACCATCTGGCTTGCAGTGCTGGCGTTCAAGTATCCGCCCGTGCCGGCAGCTTGAGCGGCGCTGATCGTATCTGTGGCGTTCGAAATCACGTTGCCGTATTGGTCAGTCACTTGAACCGCGAGCGCCGGTGTCATCACCACGCCCGCAGTGGCTGTGGCGGGAGGCTGCTGCGCAATCACCAGTTGGTTCGCAGCAACAGGGCTGATGGTGAAGGTGGCGCTATTGGTGGCCAGCGTCGTGGTGGCGTCGCCGACGGCAAGCTGTTTGAGGCCGGCGGCGTTGATGCTCAGATTGGGGAAGTGCGCGATGCCATTGGCATCGGTATTGGTGGCCTGAATTCCGGCGAGAGTCCCAGTGCCGTTGGTCAGGGAAAGGGTGAGCAGGATGTTCGTAACCGGGGCGGCATTGCTCCAGGCCGCGACTTGAATTTCCGGCGAGATCACCGCGCCAGCCAAGGCATTGGAAGGCTCCTGCGCCCAACTCAATGCGGTAGCCGTGAGCGGCGGCGGAAGGACATGGAAGGCCGCGCTGGTGATCACCAGCGAGGAATTGCTCGCTACGATTTGTTTGAGGCCGGCCTGGCTGACGCTCAGATTCGAAAAGTGGGCGATGCCGTTTGAGTCGGTATTGGCGGTTTGGATGCCGGTCAGGACGCCGACACCGCTGGAGAGAAAGAGCGTGATGGGGATGCCGACAACAGCGTAGGCTTCGTTAGAGGCGCCGACTTGAATCTCCGGCGAGATCACGCTGCCCGCTACGCTGGTCGAAGGCGATTTCACCCAACTCAACGCCGTCGCCGTCGTCGGCGGCGCGATGGACAAAGAAACATTGGACAGCGAGACGCCGGCCGTGGAAGTGCCCAGGTCGAACATGAGGTTGGCGTTGAAATCCGACGTTTGCTGCATGGTGAAGGTATATTGATATTGGTTCGGGACCGGGGTGAGCGCCGTGGATCCGATGCCGCTGTAGTTGAGATAAGGAGCGGCAGCTTGCCCAACCTCAGCTTGGATGAAGCGTGGCCGGGCCGACCAGGCGTCAAATGCAAGAGTGTATTGCAGCCCCTGCAGCAGGCGGAAGCCGGTTTGGTACAACTGAATGTCCGTCGCGTAGGTGCCGCCATTGGTGATGGAGAAATGGATGACGCCGTTGGTGACGGTCCAACCCGCCGACCCGCTGTTGGCCAGCGCGAAAATCCAACCATTCGTGCCTTGGGAGAAATTCCCGTTAGTGACCATATTCTGCCCCGGCCGGATGAGGTTGACCGTGACGCTTTGTTCGTTGGAAAACCCGCCTTCCGTGCCGTCACGATGCACGGCGGTGACCCGGAAGTAATACACAGCGCCGTTTTGCAGGAACGTCAACCGCGCGAGGGTCGTCGTCGAGGTGGCCAGGAGGTTGGTCGAGTGGGATGCCGTGCCGCCGTAAATGCGATAATAAGCTATATTCGTGTCGCCGAATTGATTGAAGATGAGGGTCACGTTGTCGGGATAGGACTCGATGAGCAGGTAGGGCTGGAGGGCCACGGCCTGCCAGGAGCAGCGCCAAACGCGGTAGGCCTCCCAATGGTTGACCCAGTTCATCTCGAACGCCTTGGTGCCGTTGGGTGTGACCTCGGTGAGCTTGGGCAAATTAGTCACGGCCCAGTCGATCAGCGTGTTGCCATTGGTCAAACGCTGGGTGTTGCCCATGTAGTATGCGTAGAGGGAGGTCGTCGTGATCGGAGGATACTGCCAGACCACGGTGGCGGTCATGCTGTTGGTGTCCACCTGGTACTCCACCCCGCGCGACACGGGAGGGTTGTGCAAGTTCCCATCATCGAACAGCGTGTACTGGTTGGTGGCCACCACGCGGATGGCGTGCAGGTTGGCCGGGCCATTCAGCGGATCATTCGGAAAAGTGAAGTCGCTCTCCACCCCGCCCAGCCGCCAGATGACGAGGCCCGTGTTCCGGTCGATCTTGGTAATTTCACTGGTGTTGCGGCTGGACAGCAGGATGTTGCCGTCGGTATCCACGTCAATGGCGTTCATGTGGGGAAAATCAAAGTAGCTGGACCTGAGGTCAATGAACTGTTGCTCATCGAGAATATTGATGTGATCCCAGGCCCGCCATTGAAAGATCAAGTCCCCTGCCGCCGTGAACTCCTGGATCGCCGATTCGATAACGGAAGCGTTGGTCAGGCCGCCGGCGATGTAGCGGCTCATGTCCACTGTTTCCGTATTGAGCGCGGTGACAAAATAAGTTCCATCGGCCAGCACCTGGAGTTCATGCTCGTCCCCGTAGAAACCGTTGGTGGTCCAGTATTGGGCGATTTGTTGGTAGTTGGTGTTAAAACCGTTGAAATGGTCGCCCCCTTCGTCGCGGGCCAGCATGGTCATCACGCCGTTGTGCTGGACCTTCATGTCGCGGCGCTCGTCGGGATACTTCGAGTACCACACCGGCTGGCCAGAATTGTCAAATATAACGTTCCAAGGGTCGCCCCCGCCGCCGCGGTTATCAATGAAGATATATTCCGGATCGGGATTGTTACTGGTGGTGATGTTAATGTAGGGAAAGTCAGTGGGGACCGAGACCCCGTTGGGCATGATTCCATCCTGTCCAGGGGTTACGCCCAGGGGCGTGTACATCGGCGTGGCCGCCGGCGCCGCCGGCGTCACATCGCTTGGGAGCGGGTGGGGAGAGTGGGTCGGGGTGGAGAGCTTGGCGGCCGTGGTCGCCGATGAGGTCTGGGTGAGATTGGATTGGCCTTTGGCGGCGGGGGCGCTGGAGCCGAGCGCAATCACAGCCGGGATTCCCGGAGTTCCGTTCGACCAGGGGGACAGCACCTCTCCGGGGATGATTTCCGAAGGCGCCGCGGCAGCTTGACCGGGCATGGCCCAGCCGACTGCCAGATTGTCGCCGCCGCCGCCCTGTTTGTGCCGCGCTTCGATGTAGTATCGCTGCCCGGCTTGCAGGTTGATCGGCACCGAATGTTGGGAGCTGTAGTTGGTCCAGATCTGGGGATTGGTCCACCCTGGCACCGAGGCGATCAGACTCGCGTTGGTGGGATTGGCGTTGGTGCTGAACCACAGTTCGCTGTTGTCGTCGCTGGAGATCCAGAACCGATAGGCGCCGGTGAGGGGAGCGGTAATAAATCCGCGGACCCGTGTGCCATAGTTCAGCGCCCAGTTGACCGGCCCGTTGAAACTGGGCAGCTGATCGCTGAGGCTGGGAGAGGCGGGATAAGCCGGGTTGTTCGTGAGATTGCTGACGGCAGTGCCGGCGATGCCGAGCCAGCATTCCCACAGTGCCGAGCCGGTGGCGGGGGTGAGTTCCAGTTCGGCCAAGTGGACACCCGTGGCAGTAGCGGGATTATTCACGCGGGTAATCACCAAACGATAGCCGCGGTAGGCGGTCGTGTTGGTGATGGCGTAGGACCGGGGTTGCAGTCGGTTGCTGAAGGTCTGGCCGGTTTGGGTGTCCAGCAGCAACAGGTTGCTGGACGCGTCCACGCCATAGAATTGCCATGCGCCGGGATCGTCCGCCGGGGCGCCAAGGGCCGAGGTGAGAGCGTAACGGTTCACCACATGCATGGCGCTGCCGGGATAGAGATACTGAATCCAAGCGAAGTTGGTGCTTCCGTTGGGGACAGTTGGATCCTGCCATGCGGTGCTGAGGTTATTGTCAAAGGCCATCGCCGCAGTGGTATTTGTCGAACTGGCGCTCGCCGTGATCGTAGCCCCATCGGGCATAGGCCCCGAGATCATGAACTGGTATTGGTACGGCGGGATGGTGGTGTTGGTGGTGAGGTCAACCTGGGGCGCAAGGCTCACCGTCACCAGTTCGTTCTGACTAAAACTCAAGGCCGTCTGGAAGATCACCGTCTGGTTGTCACCGGCAATTTTGGTGGCGCCGGGGTGGAACCCGCTGCTGGCGCCGGTCACCCGAATGCACTGCGCCAGGTTCGTGACCGCGGTGGGCGGCAGCGTCATAAACCGCATCAGGAAAAGAGTAGTTTGATTCGGGGCATACTGCGAACCAGGCTCCGGGGAGAGGTAGGCGTATCCCAACGCCCGGTACGAGCCGCCGTCGGTCTGAGCTTGAGCACCGACGGCACCCAGTATCAACCCAGCCGCCACTAAAACTAGATTCAGACTCCTCATGATATTTGGCTCTGGACAGGGCGCTGGCAGCAATGTCCGTAGTTTTCTAAGGGCTGCTAGGGCACTTCCAGACGGTAAAAGCGGGCGGAGAAACTGGCGGCCGCGTCATCCGTGACCACCGCGTTGCCGTTGACCAGTGCCACCGCCTGGAGCGTCTGCCATGTGGTGAGATTGGTGGAGCACAGCACCGTGGCCTGACTCGCGCCGGGCACCGTCAGCGCAATCTGCACCTCCCCGTTCGGCAACACCGTGACCGCGCCCGGGCTGATCGTCGGCAAATCAATGATGCTGAAGTTGGCGGCGCTGAACGCAGACATGGCCGAATTCGTCGTACTCTCCACTTGGATGGAATAATCGCTGCCGGGAACCAGATTGAAACCGGGGGTCCACTTGATGGCGCCGGTGCTGGGGGTGTTGGTGTTGATGGATTCGACCAGCGTGCCACTTTTGTACAGGTTGACCACCAGATTCTCAGCCAGGTCAGCGTTCCATTGGATGAAGTGAGGCGTGCCCCGCAGCCACACCTCGCCGCCGTTGGGCGAGGTCATTTGGATCATGGGGGGAACGGTGGCGAAGGAGTTCGTCGCCCAGCCGCTTTCCCCGCCGTCATTGGAGGTGTTGACGCGCCAATAGTAGGTGGTGTTCGTGGCGGCGCCGCTCCAGACAAAATAGGCGTCCGTCTGATAGGGAATGTCCACCACGGGACTGGCAAAGTCCGGGGTGGTGGCGATCTGGAGGTAATACCAGCCGGCGAAGCCCACGGGCGACCAGGACAGCCAGATGGGTAACTGCTGGTTGACCGTAACCGTCACGTTGCTGACGGCCATTCCGGGAGCGATGACCTCGTTCGGTTGAACCCCAGGGTAGGTTTCGACAGTATTCAGAATCGGCGGATACGCCACCTGCGCCACATCAGGATAGCCGAAGATCACCTCGCCGCAATCGCTGCCCTGGGCGGTAAGTGACAGCGTCGTGGTCAGTTGGCCGAGAACCGGGTTATAGGTCGTCGGCTGGGGCGCAAACACGCCCGAACCGGTTTGAGGCCGGTAATAGACGGTGAGGTTGGTGGGATTGGCATAGCCGAGACTGCTGGTGCTAAATGTGAAGTCGGCGTTCAGACTGGGCAGGTCGTCTTCCGAAAAGTTCACCCGGATGGGCAGGACGCACGGGGCGGCTGCGTTGAACTGGGGGTTCACCGGGGCGTAGGGCGCATAAGTGACGTCGAACCGGTCATAACCGCCGCCGCCGCTATTGACCGTGAGGGACAAACCAGTGCCAGGAAAGTTAGTGAAGGTGTATTTGTCGCTAACGGCCAGATCGAAGGCGGAAGCCGTGACGGCCTGGGACTGCGGCGGATAAGGAAACCGGAAGGCGCGGTAACTATCTGCGGTCGGATCATTGAAGCGCATTTCGAAAACGACGCTGCCTGCCGGTGTGACCTCCGTGCAGGCGGGGATGTACTGGTCAATAGAACCACCGACGCCGGGGACGATCTGGGCGCTGCCCCAGCCGATGAACGTATTGCCGTTAGGCAGGCGCTGGGCGCTGCCGTAATGCCAGGAATACACATTGGTGGCGGGCTTGTAAGACCAGACCAGCGTGGCGATTTTGTTGGTTTCATCGAGCCGGTATTCGTAAACCGCCGAGGAGTAGGTGGCCTGTTGATTGGCGTTGCAGAAAACCAGGATGTCGCCGTTGGCCAGCCGCGTCACGGTATGGTCGGAAAACTCCGTCAAGGCCTGCCTGGGATTCACGCCCACAAAAGTAAACTGGTTGGCCAATCCCCCGATGCGCCACATGATCTGGCCGGTTTGCCGGTTGATTTTCCAGACATCCATTCCAAAGTTGGACACGAGCAGATTCCCATCGGTATCCATGAAAACCGAGTTCAGATGAAAACCGTCAATCACCGGATTCAGCGCCAACGCGTTGGTCGCGTAGCCATAAGGGCCGTAGTAACTGTTGACGGTGAAATGGTCCCAGGTGCGCCATTGGAAGACGACGTTCTGCTGGTCGTCGAGTTCCTGAATGACCGCCCCGGCCAGCAGCGCGTTGGGATAGGCGCCGGGAACGAGCAGGCTGAGATTCATCCGCGTCTTGTAGTAGCCGATCAAAAGAACATGGCCGTTGGGCAGCAACTGGAAATCGTGGCAATCGGCCACATAACCATTGCCGGCCGTGACCGTCCCCGCGGGATTGTCGTTGTTATCGAGCAAGTTGTGGGTGACATCGCCGCCGCCAGTGTAGGAATAGGTGTGAAATAATTCGCCATAATGCAGGTAACCGTCGGTCAGCGGCTTGAAGTCATACACCTCGTTCGTCGCCGCCTGATACCATAAAGCTGAGGCGTCGTTGGTCAGGACCATCATATAGAAGGCTCCGTTCGTTCCCGGATCAGTGACCGACAGGAAGATGGAACCGGGCGCCACGGCATTGCTGTTGTACGTCGTCACGGTAAAGCCGGGAAAATTCGCCGGCACTTGCGCCTTGGCGGCGGGGGCAAACAGAGCGCTTGCCATCACCACGATTGAACTGACCAAGCCAATTGTTTTCATGTTCATTGTTTTCATGTTCAAAAACCACCTCTTCTTTTGTTAATTCAGGCCGGCGGCTTGCCGGCGGTCACACTCCCTCGCACGATCGCGCAAACCGAGTCCGACGCCCAAGCAAACGCTCAACGGCAATGGAAAACTCCTTGTGCTGCCCACCTTTCGCTTATGCCCCTTTTATGTCATCACTCTTGCGCAATGATCACTCAGTAGAATCGTTGCAGACTTGTGTTCGTCATTCTAATCACAATTGGTTGTTCCATTACCCCGGGCCTTTGCCGCCCAACTCTGCTCCAAAACCAGACTAGATCTCCATCTTCGATTTGTCAATCCACCGTTCTTGCAATATCCGGCAACGTAAACCCGCCCCTCCTCCTCAAGCTGGAAGACGAGGGAGACGTTCACGGTTCGGGGGCTGCCTGGTTTTGATCCGCCGATGTAAATGAAGTCCACCGGCTTGTTTTTCAGCATCCCTTCAATGAACATTCTGGCCAAGGGAGCTGCCAAGCACTTAAACCGAGCTGGGCGCCAAGGCAAAATTCAGGGGCGGCCGTCCTTTCATTGGCTGGCTCAAGACGGTTTCATGGGCGAACAGCGAAACCCACTCCTTGGCTTCGGTGTAATCTTGGTCGCTTCCTCCTACCAAATCATGTTTCCCGTCCGCCCGTTGAATGAGCCGAGCATGGCCGAAGGTGATGAGGATTCTGGCTGGTTGGATGATGCAATTCATTTTCATGCCGGCATTTTATCCGGCGACCTGGACAAAGGCTGTCCAAGTCAGGGATTTACTTGCGGATCCGAGGACTGGGCAAAGGCTGGTTCGGGCAGGACGGAGATGGGGCTGACTGAGGGGAGTAAACCGCTCAATCCGGAATTCGCAGCTTTAAAGTTCGAGTGTTTGGACGTTTATGAACACCAAAGACATACCGGAACATCCTTGAACTTGTTGTTACCAAGCGTTGTTACTTACGCACTGATTTACATAAGTTGTTTATAATTAGGATGGTGGAGCCGAGGGGAGTCGAACCCCTGACCTTCTCATTGCGAACGAGACGCTCTGCCAACTGAGCTACGACCCCAACCAGTTTACGATGAACTACTTACAACAGTAACACCCGCCTGCGATTTTTCGCTTGCACGCATTTTGTACGCAGTATGGTGGAATGCATGAGCGAAATGCATTCACGGAACAACGAATTCCTTCGCGTCGGCGAGAATCTGTATCGGTATTCATCAAACGGAGTGTACTATGCCCGCTTCAGGAGCAAAGGCAAGAGAATTCGTTTCAGAGAATTCGTTTCAGTTTGCACACCACTGACCGGGTGCTTGCGAAGCGACGGCTTGAGGAGGAAATCAAGAAAGCCGCCGCCATTGACCGGAAAGCCGGCAAGATGTCGTTGGAGGAACTGCTGCGCCTCTACGAGGAAAGACTCGGCCAGTATACGCCGAAGACCATCGCCACACGCCAATCGATTTTCAGAATCTTCAAGCGAATCTGGCCTCATGGCCTCGACATTCCCGTTCATTCGGTCAACTCCTCCGCTGACCAGGGTTGGAGTCGGAGGCAAAAGCTCAGACGGGCCAACAAGGGCGCGTTGATGCCCATTTGCAAGCGGGGCAGGAGTTGTTCGTCGCCGACCAGCAGCAAGCTAAAGGGCGGCTGGGTGTCGCGGCGGTCGCAACTCAACAGACGCACTTCCTCCAACGCGGGGGCGCTGAGGTTTTGCGCCTCGTCGATCACCACCACCGGCCAAAGGCGGTCCAACTGTTGCCAGCCTTGGCGGATCAGCAGCACGTTGTCGCTGCGGCGCATGCGATGATAAAATGAGCGACACTGCATTGCGAGCAGGCACGAATAGTTCCTCGACAGCCTCGTCTCAATTCGCCGAATCCCTGCTGGCGTATCGGCAAGGCCACTTCGCCACCGCCGCGGAATGGGCGGTGAAAGCGCTGGCCACTCCAGGCGTCAACGAACGCGATGTGGAGTCATGGATGGTTCTGGCGATGTCCAAACAACAGTTGGGAGAAGTCAATGAGGCCAGCGCCGCTTTGGCCAAAGGCCTCGAAATCGCTGAAACCAAACTGCCAAAACTCGAGAATGGCGATCTCGGCGACAACTGGGGAGACTGGATCATCGCTCGTGCGCTGATGACAGAAACCAAGGCGCTCATCGAGGGTCCATCGGCGACGGGCCGGTGAACTTGACTCTGACAATACCTGAAAAGCCCGGCCCATCCGCGAAGTGAGGTTTCGGCGATTGGCGGTACTCTGCCGGCTTCAACTCCGCGGCGACGGGCGGCCTTGGCGCTCCCAAAAGGTGTGACCAACACGAACGGAGCCCTCAACGAACCCGAGATTTCGCCCACAAAGCGGTTCGAGAGCCGACAGTGACGGTGTAAACTTTCCAGTTGTAAGACACCTGACCATCAGGTAGTTGGCATTCCCTTTGCCGGCCCGATTTTGATTCGATCAAATTAATTTGCCCTTTTGTCCCTGGAATCTTGCATTGGTTAACGGTGAGCCAAACTGCTCACGCACTGAAAATGAAAATTTAGCAGAAAAGGCCCATTATGATTCATCCGAACCATTTCAAGAATCTGGCGGCGCGTCCGCGCGCCGGTTATTTCCTTAACCTGCTCCTGCTGGCTGGTTTGCTAGCGGTCAGCGCCCAGGCCGGCGTGATCGTAACCACCCTTCATTCATTCTCGGCTGCCACCAATGGGGCAAATCCCCATTCCGCGCTGGTGCAGGGCAGCGACGGCAATCTCTATGGCACGACCGAAGTCGGCGGCCTTTACGGTCATGGCACCGTGTTCAAAATCAGCACCAATGGGGCGCTGAGCAGTTTGTATTCCTTCACCGGAGGCCATGATGGCGCGGGTCCCGGGGCCGGGCTGGTGCAGGGCAGCGACGACAATTTCTATGGCACAACTTACGGGGCCGGCCTTCACAATTATGGCACCGTTTTCAAAATCAGCAGCAATGGGGTGTTCACCAGTTTGTATTCGTTCGGCGAGATCCCCTATGATGGCACCTATCCCGAAGCCGGGCTGGTGCAGGGCAGCGACGGCAATCTCTATGGCACGACTTCGCAAGGCGGCTCGGGGAGCGAGGGCACGGTGTTCCAAATCAGCAGCAATGGGTCTTACCGCAGTTTGTTTTCATTCTGGTGGCCCGGTGGGAGCCCCTCAGACGGCGCGCTGGTGCAGGGCAGTGACGGCTGTTTGTACGGCACGAGTTCCGACTCCCATGACGGCACCGGTATCGTGTTCAAAATCAGCACCAATGGGGTGCAAACGGAATTGTACGACTTCAGTTGGGGCGAAAATATCTATTTTTATGGCGGGCTGGTGCAGGGCAGCGACGGCAATTTCTATGGCAAGGCTACCTACGGCGTGGTTAATCCGGGTTTCGTGTTCCAATTCAGCACCAATGGGGTTTTCACGATTTTGTATTCATTTCCCTACCAGTTTTTTGGAAGCGGTGGACTGGTGCAGGACAGCGGTGGTTATTTGTATGGCACGACTTCTTATGGAGGTGACACCAATCTGAACGACGGGGAAGGCTATGGCTTTGTGTTCCAAATGAGCACCAACGGAGTGCTGAACACTTTGTATTCTTTCACCAACGGAAATGACGGCGAGTATCCCGAGGCCGGTCTGGTGCAGGGCAGCGACGGCAATTTCTATGGCACGACTGAAGATGGTGGCACGAGTGGGTTGGGCAGCGTGTTCCAAGTCACCACGAATGGGGTGCTGACCAGCTTATACTCATTCCCCGGCGGCTATGACGGTTCATATCCCCAAGCCGTGCTGGCGCAGGGCAACGGCGGCAATTTCTATGGCACCACTTCCGGCCTCCTTCCAGGTTACGGCCCCTATGGGAATGGCTCTGTGTTCAAAATCAGCGCCGATGGGGCGTACACCAATTTGTATTCCTTCACGGGCGGCAATGATGGCGAGAATCCCACTGCCGGCCTGCTACAGGGCAGCGACGGCAATTTCTATGGCACGACTGAAGCAGGCGGCTCAACGAACGACGCTGGCACCGTGTTCAAAATCAGTACCAATGGGTTGGAAACCGTTTTGTATTCTTTCTCCGGCGGCATTGATGGCGCCGTTCCCAATGGGCTGGTGCAGGGCGGCGACGGCAATTTCTATGGCACGACCGAAGGCGGCGGCACGAACGATGCCGGCACCGTGTTCAAATTCAGCACCAATGGAGCGCTGACCAGTTTGTATTCCTTCACCGGCACTACGGATGGTGCGATTCCTTATGCCGGGCTGGCGCAAGGCAGCGACGGCAGTTTCTATGGCACGACTTGGCAAGGCGGCATCAACAACTGGGGGACGGTATTCAAGATCAGCCCTGCTGGGGCGCTAACCACTTTGTATTCCTTCTCCGACGACAATGATGGCGCAAATCCCTATGCCGGGCTGGTGCAGGGGAGCGACGGCAATTTCTATGGCACGACTGAAGGCGGGGGCACGAACTACGCTGGCACGGTGTTCAAAATCAGCTCCAACGGGGCCTTGACCAGCTTGTATTCATTCCCCACTGGCTTCACGCTACATCATGGGCCCTATTACATTGCACATCCCGCTACCGGGCTGGTGCAGGGCAGCGACGGCAATTTCTATGGCACGACATACCGCGGCGGCACAGCAAAATCCAGCCCCATATCCGGTACTCCCGGCGTGGGCACCGTGTTCCAAATCAGCACCAACGGGGTGTTCACCAGTTTGTATTTATTCCAAGTCTATGATGGCGAGTATCCCCGAGCCGGGCTGGTGCAGGGCGGTGACGGCCGTTTCTATGGCACGACATCCCAAGGCGGCGGCAGCGGATACGGGACCGTTTTCCGGATGACCATTGTGCCGGAATTCCAGGCGGTAACCCTGGCCAGCAGCACGTTGAGTTTGACCTGGAGCACGGAGGCTGGAGGCACGTATCAGTTGCAGTACAGTTCCGACTTGAACTCGGGCAACTGGACCAACCTGGACAACCCCGTTACCGCCACCGGGGCGACGCTCGACACCACCGACTCCGTCACGAACGCTCCGCAACGGTTTTACCGACTGGTGCTCTCTCCGTAAGGATTGCATGTTTTCTATCCCAACGCCGGAGAATCTGATAATACTCGCTGGTTGAGCGACGTTACCCGCATTTTTGCGTCCATCGAGCACGGCGATTGTGGGCAGGGGCTGCAATTTCTTCCTTCCCCCCGAAAGGAAGATCGGCCTGTGCCTCGTAGCCCCCCTGGATCTGAGGATACAGAATACGATGAAAGAACTTGGACTCCCTGAGAAAGAGGCACGAAAGCACATTTCCAAGCTGGAAGAGAACTTGTGCATAATCCACTTTCTTGCGGGCATTGGTTAACCGTAATCCTCTTTTCGTCCGTGTTCTTTCCAAAAACCAAAAAACACAAATCTGCTTGCATATTCATAAACCTGTGTCATATTTCCGCCGTGCGAGGACCCGCTCTTTGACATAAAGCCAAGTCGCCGGAAAACCTCCTGGTCCCCCGCCGCAGGACGGACCCCGGCCGCCAGCAATGGCGTCATTCACGACCGCCGCATGGCCAATCGTGCCAAATCGGGCTGAATCGTGCCAAATCGTGCCGAATCGTGCTGAATCGTGCCGAATCGTGCCAAATCGTGCCAAATCGTGCCAAATCGTGCCAAAAAAAGAAAAATCTCAACCACGATTGATAAACCAGACTATAAACGAAAATCCGTTTTCGGGCCTTCGGCACTATTCGTCCGCCCTTTTAGCGTTTAGCCTTCAGCCTTTCCTCCGCTCAATCGTGCCAAATCGTGCCCGTTTCGCAATCAACCATCAGAACCACGACCGAAACACAGCGTAATACTCCCGGAGTTTTTTGAAACAAACCTCCACCCGCCGGTGTCTGAAAGATTGAACCGCGTCGGCCCAACAGCGCGCGACGCCGGCTCACTATGACCAATGCTTGTCCAAACGACACTGGCGCCTTTATGAAAAAACTTCTCGCTCTCACCCTCGCGGCGACCGTTTGGGCCGCCTTGACCGGCTGCAAAGTTCACCTTTTCACCTCTTCCGGCAATTGGTCGGACGCCGATTTGAAGGCCGTCACCAACTTCATCCAAAACGCCGAAATACCGGCCAGCCTCAAAAACCTGCAAGTGGACAACCGCAACGGAGCCATCCACATCACCGGCACGGAAAACGGGCCTGCCCGCTGGACCTGGAAGGTCGCCGTCCGCGCTCGCACCGATGCCATCGCCCAACAGATCGCGGCCGGCGTCCGCTGCGACACGGAACTGGATGGCGGCCGTCTCAAGCTGGCGGTCTCAGTGCCCGAATCCAGGGAGCCGCACAGCATCCAATCCGATTTTGAAATCAGCGCGCCGAAATTTGCGGCCGTCCGCACCCAAACCCACTTTGGCAAGACCGATCTTGCCGACCTCGGAGGCGATGTCGAAGCCGCGGACCAAAACGGCGACATGGAAATCCACCACGTTGGCGGCCACGTCCGCGCTCAAACCTCTTTCGCCAGCCTCGCCGTCAGCGACACCGGCCCAGCCACTTTGAAAAACCAGAACGGCGACATCCAAGCCACCCGCATCGGCGGCCCATTGGAGGCTGAAACCAGTTTTGCCTCGCTGATCGCCCAGGACATCCGCGGGCCGGCTTCGCTGGCCAACCAGAACGGCGACATCAAGGCCACTGCCATCGGCGGTTTGTTGGACGCCAAAACCAGCTTTGCCTCCCTCGTCGCCCGCGACATTCACGGCCCGGCGTCGCTGACCAATCAAAACGGAAAGATCGAAGCCACCGCTATCGCCGGGGCCTTGAAAGCCAAGACCAGCTTTGCCTCCCTCGTCGCGCACGACATCGGCGGCCCCGTTCACTTGCGCGATCAAAACGGAAGCGTCGATGTCGTCCAGGCCAGGGGCGACGCCGACATCAAAACTTCCTTCGACAGATTGAGCGTCGAAGGAATCGAAGGCGATGCGGTCCTGATGAACCAGAACGGCGGGGTGGCGGCCAGCGGCGTCACCGGCTCCGTCAAGGCCGACACTTCCTTTGCCGCCTTGGAAATCAAGGGCGCCGGTTCGGAGTTTGTCTGCCACAACCAAATGGGCGCCATCCGCCTCCGCGCCACTTCCACCGCCCTCACCCACATTGAAGCCAGCACCTCTTTCGACACCCTGGAATTGCATCTGCCGGCCGAACTGAAACCGGCCATCCAGGCCCGAACCACTTTTGGCGACATCCAATCCGACTTCCCGGTCCTCATGAAACCGGGCGGCGCGGACGCTTTTGCCGATGTTGCCCCCGGCACACCGCGCGCCACCTTGCGCAACCAAAACGGCAACATTCGCGTTCTCCGCGATTAAACCGCCCTTTGAAGCTGGAGCGGTTCAATCCGCCTCCGCCGGCTATTGCGGGATTTCCCGTCCGTGATTAGTCTTGGTTCCGTGGAAGCCAGGAACATCACATCTGCGGACATCTCGGCCAACCTGAACACCGTGCGCCAGCGCCTCGCCGCCGCTTGCGCCCGCGCGGGGCGCCAGGCCGCGTCCGTCGCGCTGCTGACCGTTTCGAAGGGGCACCCGGCGGAAACGGTTTGCGCGGCGGCGGCGGAGGGCCTGACGCTCTTTGGCGAGAACCGCGTGCAGGAAGCGCGCGCGAAAATCGGCCAGTGCCCCGGCCGCCTGCAATGGCATTTGATCGGCCATTTGCAGTCCAACAAGTGCCGCGACGCCGTCCATTTCTTCAGCATGATCCAGAGCGTCGATAGCCTGGCGCTGGCGCGCGAGATTAACAAATGGGCCGAGAAATCCGCAAAGACGATGCCGGTGCTGATCGAGGTGAACGTCGCGGGCGAATCGAGCAAATTTGGCTACGCCCCGGAAAAGGTCCTGGTCGAATTAAAGGAACTCAACGCCCTGCCGAGAATAGAAGTGCATGGGCTGATGACCGTGGCCCCGTTCGCGCCAGACCCGGAGAAGGTCCGGCCCGTCTTCCGCCGCCTGCGCCAATTAAAAGGGCAGTGCGAGGACATCCTGGGCGTTCCGCTGGCCCAATTGAGCATGGGAATGAGCGGTGATTTTGAAGTGGCGGTGGAAGAAGGAGCGACTATCATACGGCTTGGCAGCGCTGTTTTAGGCCCGCGGGCCGCGCCAAAGGCGGCCGCCGGCGACGCATAAACTATGGATTTGACTGTCGAGACATTTCAGGCCGAGATCGCCGAAGCCCTGACGGCTTACGACAAGCATATTGTTTGCATCGACAAGATTCCCGAGGAGTGCAAGGACGCGCTGGAGTCGTTGATGGACAAGGCCATTCGCGCTTATGTCAGCCGCGGCCCGCATTTGCGCCACGGCATCGCTTTGGACAAACAAGTCACGATCATCCTGAGCCAGACGGAGAACGAGCGCCCGCTCTGCGGCATTTATTTCAATCTTCATTCCCCCTACAAAAAGAAAGCCCCAGTCAAAGCGAAATAGGAGGACTAAGCCGGCCGAGGCGGGTGGCGGTTGACTCCCAATCGTAACCTGATTTTAGCCTTGCCGTCATTGCCTTTGGGCCGGCTGGTTTGATAATCCCGGACCATGAGAAAGCGAATCCTCGTGGTGGCCCATGAAGCCGACGTTGTGAAATCCGTTCCGGTCACTTTGCGGCTGGCCGGCCACCGCGTGATCCTGGCCGGCTGCGGTCTGGATGCCATCAAGCGGGCGCGCAGTTTGCTGCCCGATTTGATTTTGGTGGATGCGGCTTTGCCGGACATGGATGGCTCGACCATCATCGAATTCCTCGGGCGCCTGCCATCGACCGCAACTTTACCGACCATGCTCTTCAAACCGCGCTTGGGCGCGGCGCAGAGCCAGCCGCAACCGGGTTGTTTGGGGGCCAGCCCGATGAATTCGAGCGAGCTGCTGCAACAGGTGGCGCTGGCGTTGGCACTGTGCCGCCCGCGAGCCGGCCAAGCCGAACCGGAGGCGGACTTTGCGGGTGGGGCGCGGTGTGAGGTTTCACCCTACACCCAAATCCAGACTCGCCTTGCAGACAACTCCGCGCCAACGAGTTAGAATCGCGCGGAAGTTAGAACTATTTGTCCGGACAGGCGCAGCGGATTGAGATGCGCGTTGACGCCGCATGAGAGGCTTGTCCTCCTATGAAATTGCCCATGGTGTTCAACTCAGTTCCGGCGCTGTGCGCGATGTTCTTTTATCTTGTCGTGTACTCCGTCTGTATCGTCCTGATGTTTCGGACGGACAAGAACGGGCGGCGGCGGCGATGGCACGCCTTGGATTACATTTGGATTCCGTTGGGCGGAGTGACGGGTGTGTGCCTGGTGGCGCTTTGGTGGAAGATGCATTAGTCGCTCGTTGGCCGGGGGCGGGTTGACCGGGCATGCGCTTCGCGTTTGAGTTTCTTGGAGCACCCTTGTAGCCTCACCGCCGCCATGAGAATCGGAATCAATACCTTTCTGTTCACTTCGCCCTTTACCAACAAGAGCACCGCGCTCTTTGCCCAATTAAAAAAATGGGGGTTCGACACCGTCGAGATCGCCATCGAAGACCCCGCCCATATCGATCCCAAACGGGTCAAGGACGAGTTGGACAAGGCGGGGTTGCCGTGCGGCTCGGCTTGCGCCTGCTTCGGTCCGGAGCGGGACCTTCGCGGCACCACCCGCCAGCAACAGACCTCGCTCAAATACATGCGCGCGCTCCTCGATCAGATGGTGGCGCTCGATTGCCCCTCGTTGATCGGGCCGGTCTATTCGTCGGTCGGACGCGCCGACGCCGTCCCGCCGCGCGAGCGCCGCCAGCAATGGCGCACCGTCGTGCGGAATTTGAAGACTCTCTGCCAGGAGGCCGCCGACAAGGGGAAGAAAGTTTGCCTGGAACCTCTCAACCGCTTTGAGACCGACTTCATCAACACTTGCGACCAGGCGTTGCAAATGGTGGCGGATGTCAACAGCCCGGCGTTGCTGGTTCACTTGGATACCTTCCACATGAACATCGAGGAGAAGCACCAGGCGGCGGCCATTCGCAAGGCGGGCCGGCGCCTCGGCCATATCCATGCCTGCGGCTGCGACCGCGGCACGCCTGGCGGCGACCACATTGATTGGGCGGGCATTGCCGCCGCCTTCCGGGATGTCGGGTATGACCAGGACGTCGTCATCGAAGCCTTTACCACGGATATCAAAGTGCTCGCGCGGGCCTCGGCCATCTGGCGGCGCATTGAGCCGGCGCGCGACGGCATCGCGGTCAATGGCTTGCGCTTTCTGCGCGGCGCCTTGGGCACACCTTCCATTCCAAAAATATGAAAAAGATTGCCGCCACCCTCCTCTGCGGCTGCCTTGCATTGGCCGCTAATGCCGCCGGAAAAAAAATCCTGTTCATTGCCGGCACGCCCAGTCACGGGCCGGGCGAACACGAGTACCGCGCCGGCTGTTTGCTCCTGCAAAAGTGCCTGCGCGGCGTGCCCGGTGTTCAGACGGTCGTCTCTTCAAACGGCTGGCCCAAAGACGCCGCCGCTTTTGACGGGGCCGACGCCATTGTCCTGTCCATGGATGGCGGCGCGCAACACGCCCTGCTGGCTGGCGACCACTTGCAACAGATCGGCGCGCTCATGAAAAAAGGCGTGGGCTTGGGCGCCATTCATTGGACGGTCGAGGTGACCAAAGACAAGGGCGAGAAGGAGTTTCTTGACTGGCTGGGCGGTGCCTATGAAATCAATTGGTCGGTCAATCCGATCTGGACGGCTAATTTTGCCGCGCTGCCGGACCATCCCATCACGCGCGGCGTCAAGCCGTTTGAACTCCGCGACGAGTGGTATTTTCACCTGCGCTTCCCGGAGGGCATGAAGGGCCTCACGCCAATTCTGACGGCGGTTCCACCCGCCAGCACGATGGACCGGCCGGACGGCCCGCATTCGGGAAATCCGGCCGTGCGGGAGGCGGTCAAGAACGGTGAACCGCAGATTCTGGCCTGGGCCTTTGAGCGGCCCGATGGCGGGCGCGGCTTTGCCGTCACCGGCGCGCATTATCACAAGAACTGGGGCGACGCCAATTTCCGCAAGACGGTCTTGAACGGCCTCCTGTGGATTGCCAAAGCCGACGTGCCGCCGAACGGCGTGGCCAGCACCGTTACGGAGGATGACTTGAAAGCGAACCTGGACCCCAAGGGCGCGAAAAAATGAGATGAGGGAGTGCGTTTCTTTCTTGGGTCTCCCCTCCTTTTAGTCGTAATCGTAATCCTCTTAATCATAATCCTGCTCCATTTTTCGGATGGCCAGACCGGGATGACGATTACGATTACGAAGGAGGGGCTGCCCAACAGTGAATTGCGCCCTTGCCCGCATGAACATGTCATTTCCCCGGCACGGGGATTTTGTATAGTGGAATAATGCCGCGTCGCGTCCAGCAAGGTGTGATTTTTCTGCTCGCGTTTCTGGTCCTCCAGGGCGCCCGGGGCGAGGCCATGCTGCAGTTGTTTAACGTGAGCTGGAGCGAATTGGCCCAAAAAATGCCTGAGATCGCCGAGGCAGGTTACGACAGCCTGTGGCTGCCGCCTCCCGCCAAGGCCAGCAGCAGCTTTTCCGCCGGCTACGACCAGTTTGATCCCTTCGACCTCGGCGACCAGAACCAGAGCGGCACGGTCGCCACCCGCTACGGCACCAAGGCGCAATTGTTGCAAGCCGTGCAAATGGCCCACCGCTTCGGCCTCCGCGTTTATTTCGACAACATTGTCAATCATCGGGGCTATGTCGTCCCCGGCTACAACAGTTCGACCCCAACCAATTTTTATCCGGGGCTGTTGCCCCAGGATTTTCATTTGCTGACCGTGGCGGGCGGCTTTTACAAGAATGTCCCGTCGATCTCCGACTATAACACGATCTGGAACGTGCAAAACGAGTCGTTGCTCGGACTGATTGATCTGGCCCAGGAACCTGGCGGGACCAATCTCAACTTCGGAGCGGCGGAGGGCGATACCATCCCGAAAATCTTTTTTGTCCGGCAGCCCACGCATCCCGATTATTACATGGACACCAACCTGCCCTCCATCGGCGGCCCGTGGCACCCGTTCAACGGCGCCAACGGCGAACCGTCCTCCGAGAACGTCGGCGGCTATCTGTGCCGGGCCGTGGTCTGGATGCTCAACCAAACCAAGTGCGACGGCTTCCGGCTGGACGCGGTCAAGCACGTGCCCTCCGGTTTTTTTGGCGACACGACGGATTCCCCCAACGGGTATTGCGGCGCGATTCAGACCATGTTCGATTACGTCCACGGCTACGGGAGCAACGTGACGGGCAACGGCTATATGGAGGCGGATGACAACCGGAACAGTGTATTTGACACTGAAGCGCCGCGCAATGACGCCATGATTTTTGGCGAGCACCTGGGCGAGCCGCCCAGCTTCAGCGAATACATCACGCGCGGCATGCGGCTCTTGAACGCGCCGGGCCAGAACACGCTCAACAGCACGCTGGGCATTCCGGGGGCGACGATGAGCGGGATGGATTCCCCCAACTGGGGGCCGGCGCCGCAGGACGGGGATTCGATCATCGGCTTCCAGGGCGTGCAATTCTCCCAAAGCGCCGACAACACCTATTGCGGCATATCCTACGCGGTGCGCGCCCTTCAGAACGCCTACAATTTCATGCGCGCCGGCCTGCCGGAGATTTACAGCGACGGCTACAACGAGACGCAGGGCGCGTCGCCGTTTCCGGGCGTGCCGCAGGCCAATTACCTTGGGGAATTCGGCGACAACACCATGCCGGACATCGCCTATCTGCAACATCAACTGGCGCGCGGCTTGCAGACCCCGCGTTGGAGCGATGGCAACGTCGTCTGCTTCGAGCGTTACGACAACCGCGAGGGCAGCCCGGGCGACCCGGCGGACCAGGTGACTGTGCTCTTCGCCATGAACGATTACATGGTGGCGGGGCAGGGCGACGCCTCCTTCGACGACGGCGTTGCGCAACTGACCGACGGCACCTATTACGAATGCTTTCCGGTGGTTAATTCGCGCGGCGTCGGGCTGGTGGTCGGTTTTCCGCCCGGATCGGTGCTGTCCCAATTGGCCACCGGCCCGCTCGGCAGCACCAACCAGGCGTGGGCGTTCGACAACAGCGGGGCGTGCTCGAAATTGCTTGTGCGCGCGGCCACCGCCAGCCTGGCCGAAGCCCAGGCGACCGCCAACGATCCCAACCCGGCCAACCGCGCCGTCTATGTCGGCGGCCAGACGCTGGCGCCGGGCGGCGGCGCGATCGAATTCAAAATTCCGGCCGGCAGCTATGTCTGCTACGGCTACCAGTGGCCGGAGCCAAGCCGCTCGGCCTTGAGCGACGCGATTATTTTCCGCCAGGGCGGCGCGGCGGTTCCAAGCCTGGCCCTTTACCGGCACGACGGCACCAACGGAGACCCCAATTTCAATCCCCTTTATCCCTTCAAAATGCGCGGCCGCATCGACCCGAACGGCACTGTCATCGGCGGTCGCAACGTCAGCAACCGGACTTACGCCATCGACGTTCCCATTCTCACCAACGCGCCCTTCGACATCCTCGTCCGCAATGACGCCTCCTCTGTCAATACTCTGGTCAAGCTGGACGGCGGCATCGATCTCAACAGCCAGATGGGCCTGGGCGTGACCAATACCTACACGGCGCGGGTCCTGGACTTGCGCGACAACAAACCCGGCTACGCCGATGATGTCTTTCTCGGTTACGAACAGACCGCCCTTGATTTTCGCTATGGCCCGGAAAAATTCGCCGCCGAAAACATCGCGCGCGACAATGTCACCGCCCTCGGCGCGGAAACATACTCCTACACGGTGGGTGGTTCCAACGGTGTCGCCTTTGGCGAAGGCAACGGCCTGGGCATCACCAACAGCACGGTGCAGTGGGTTTATCACAATCCGTCGGACATCGTGAACATCGCCGGCAGCGCGCCGCCCAGCCAGTTGAATCCCCTCGGCCCGGCCGCCGGCCAGCCGGCGGATGTCTGGGTCAAGATCGGCTACCAATCGCAAATCAACCAATGCACCGTCTATTACACCACCGACGGCAGCAATCCCCAAGGCTCCTACGGCGCGGGCGCGGGAACGACCCAAACGGTGGCGGGAGCCTGGGTGGCTCACGATCAAACCGACTCAACAATCGACTGGTGGAAAGCGACCATTCCGGCCGGCGCGAACACCGGCGGCGCGACCGTCCGCTATGCCGTGGCCGTCTTCAACAATAGCATCCAACCCATTTCCGACGCGACCACGGACAAGCTCTACGGGCTTAATGAAGCGTCAATTACAAACTTCAATCCCACCACGGCGCTGGTCTGGACGGCCAACGATTTGAACACCAACAGTCTGACAGTCGGTTTGCAGGCCGGCCTGCATATTGTCCGCGCGCGCTCCTTTTTGCCGCGCACCGGCAAGTCCAGTGTCTATAACACGTTCCTGGAAACCTTCTACTACGACGCCGCCACGCCGTCCGGCCTGATCGTTTCGCCCGCGCCCGGCGCGAAAATCACCAACTCGACCTACACCATCATCGTCCGCGCCGACAGCACCGCGACAGGCGCGGCGGTCAACATCGCGGACAGCAACCCGGGAAATGACGACGTGGTCACGGGCTACAATTACGGGAACGGCTCGCGCAATGGCGCTCCCGTGTTCGTCAGCGCCCCGGCTGTCGCCGTGACGACGCCGGCCCTGGATGCGTTGTATCCGAGTTTGCCGCAAGAATACCATTTCACCTACGCCGGCGTGCCGACCAACGGGAGCGCGACGGTCACGGTGCTGTTGAGCGAAATCACGACCCAGGTTTTGAGCAATCGCGTGACCACCCTGACCAACGCCTGCGCCACCGTTGCGCCCGGCGCCACGCTGCAAATCAGCAGTCCGCCCGTGGACGGCCTGGCGCTGCTCCTGGGATCGAACTCGGTTTATACGGTGCAGGCCTGTTTCACTCCCAGCCTGGACACGAACGACATCGAGAAGTTTACGGTGACGGTCAACGGCGCGCCCCAGCCGCGCTCCGGCGCGAACTACGAGCCGCTCTACTATATTGGCGGCACGGCCTGTGAACCGGCGCTGCGGACGTTCAACTACACGTGGGTCGCGCCCCCTCCCGGCAGAAATGTCATCAATGTCACCTTCGACGGCGGAGAAGTGTTGAGCGCGCAACGAACCGTGCTGGTCTTCGATCCGCGGAGCAGTTCTCCGACTTACGGGCTGCCGGGTTATGATTCCTTCGTCGCTGGCGCCAATCCCACCAATCCCGCCACCTGGCTGCAAATCACCGGCATCGCCGGCGGACTCATCACCTGGAACAGCGTTCCCGGCAAGACCTACCAAGTGCTGGCCAGCGGCAATTTGAATGCCGGTTTCCAACCGGTCAGCCCGGTTCTCAGCGCCACGGGCACAAACAGTTTCTTCTACGATAGCAACTACACCAACGGGCCGGATAAGTTTTATCTGATCCAGGTCTTTCCATGAGCAACGTTTTTCGCTGGTTCCTCATCGTCGTGCTCGCGCTGGCCCGGCCCGGCTGGGGGCGGGCGCAAATCGCCGCCCAGGACAAGGCCTCCAATTACACCTCCGGCTGGAACAATGGCGCCAATGGCGGCTCCGGCTTTCTCGCCTGGATTCTCCAGGACAACAACAACACGCCCGCTTCCGACGATTATTCCGGTTTCTTTCTTTACACCTCCGGCACCGCCGCCCTGGATACCGGCAACGAATCCTTCGGCCTTTACGCCAACGGCCCCGACTACAACGAAGCCGTCGCCTGGCGCGGCCTGCGGGCCGCCGTGGCCGTGGGGCAGGTCTTCGAGGTGAAGTTCAAGAACAACTCGGTCGCCCCCGGCGGCGCCGCCGGCGTCAGCCTGCTGCCCACCACCGGCGCCGCCTCCACCAACACGCTTTCCGGCATCACCAGCAACGCCTGCCTGAGCGTCTATTTCGAGGGCGGCGGCGCCGATTACCTCCTGGCCGACGGCAACGGGGTGACCGACACGGGAATCGCCTGGAATGAAAACGGGATGCTGCTGGAGATCGCACCGCTGTCAAACACAAATTATGTCCTGATGCTCCGCAGCGCCGACGGCGCGTCGTTGCAGGCGCTCTTCGTCAACGACCGGTTCCTGAACGCCGGGCCGGCGGCTGGTTTCGCCTGTTACGCCCTGAATCCCGGCGCGAACGGCAATGTTTTTTTCAACCAGATCGAAGTCGCTTCCGCCGCCGTTCTGCCGCCGGCGCTGTTGAACGTGACGCCGGCCGGCGGCGCGGCCTTTGTGGACCCAACGATCGCCGGCGTGTCCTTCGAGGTCTTTTCGCCGTTTTCCGGCGTGGCCATCAACGGAATCACGCTCACGCTCAACGGCGTCGCGCACAGCAACGGGCTGGCCTTTGCCGGGTCGGCCACCAACTGGTTTGTCAGCACGACGATTCCCCTGCAAGCGAATATCACCTACATCGGCGCGATCCACGTGACCGATCTGAACGGGAATACCGCCAGCCAGACGCTCTCGTTCAACACCTGGTCGCAGGGCCTGCAATTCATCGAGGCGGAAGATTACAATTTCTACGGCGGCAACTTCATTGCCAACGCCGTGCCCGACGAATACGGCGGAGCGGAAGACGGCCTCGGCGCCCTTTCCACCAACGCCATCGCCTTTGCGGGCGTGGACGCTTTCAAACCGTCGGCGCCCGATGGCGGGACCAACGTCTATCGTCCGCAAGACACCGGCCGCGTTGATGTCAACACTAATTCAGACGCGCCCCGCCCCGTTTACGCGGAACAAGATCTGCCCGATTACAGCCTGGTCTCCGTCCAGGCCAACGAATGGGAGAATTACACGCGCGCCTTCAGCAATGTGGCTTGCGTCGTCTATGCCCGGATGTCGCCGGTTGCCGGCGCGGGCGCGATGCTGCTGGAAGAATTGGCCGCGCCCGCCGCCACCAATTCCTGCCAGCCCCGCGCCGCGCTGGGCGCCTTTGTTTGCCCGGCCAATGCGGCCAGCCCGGCCTCCTACACCAACGTGCCGCTGACCGATTTTTTCGGCAACCCCGTCGTCCTGCGACTCAATGGAATCAACACTCTGCGCGTCACCTGCCTGAGTGGCGGCTACGACTTGAACTACCTGCTTTTTTTCCCGGCCACGAACACCGCGCCCCTGCCTCCCTACCTCGCTGCGGGCTATCCGTATCCCGGAGCGACCGGCGTCGCCCCGGACGTGACCGTCACTTTTACCATCGCCAACCGCACCAACGCCGTCGTGCCCTCCAGCATCCGGCTGTTTCTAAATGGCGTCGAAGTCACCGGCGCGACGGCCTTGTCGAATAACGCCGCCGGAACCACGGCCACCTATCCAGTGGCCGCGCTGCTGCCCTCCGGCTCGGCCAACACCTTGCAGGCGGTTTTTTCCGACGGCTCCGTCTGGCAGACCAATCAATGGCAATTCACCGCCGCCAATCTGCCGGTCCTGCCCGCGGGAGACGCCCTGCCCTTTGGCGGCGCGGTCGAGCGCGGGTTCATCGTGCAAATGGCCAAGGCCACCAACGGCGCGTCGTCCTCCTTATTTCCGCCTTCGGCGGCCAACGCCGAGAAACAATTGGCCGGCCAGATCATCAATCCCGCCACCGGCAAACCCTTCACCAACGAAGCCTCCGGCCCGAGCGGCACCGGATTTTTTGCGGTGACCAACGTGCTCAACTTTCGCGGGGCGGGAACCAATCTGCCGCCGGTGGGCCTGTTCACCAACAACGTCGCGCCCTTCCCCGGCGTGGCCGCGACGCTGGCCGGGTCCTACACCAATTTTCCGGAATACTTCGCGCTGGCGGCCGTCACCTATCTGCCGCTGACCAACGGCGTCTATCGTTTCGCTGTCTTGAGCGACGACGGTTTTCAACTCGGCATCGGCGCGACGCCGCAGTCCACGCCGGTTATTATGAGCTACAACGGCGGGCGGGGCATCAGCGACCCCTCCAATCCGAGCGTCCAGGACTTTGTCGTGTCACAAGCCGGGATGTATCCCTTTTGCCTGCTCTATTACCAAGCCGGGGCCGACTCCGTCCTGCAATGGTATTCGATCAACCGCGCGAGCGGGGAAGCCAGCCTGATCAACGACCCGGCCGATGCGGGCGCGATCCCGGCCTATCAACTGGCGCCCGTGCAGATGGTGAATCCGATCTGGCAGGGAGCGGGATTTGCGTTTGGTTTTCAAGCTCCGGGCGCGCACACCAACCGCGTGCAATTCAAAGACCGTCTGACCGACCCCGTCTGGCAAACCCTCACCAACATCCCCGGCCTCGGCGTCCAGACCACCGTGACCGACACGTCGGCGACGAATGGGGGGCGGTTTTACCGGGTGGTGACGGAGTGAAAAGCCCCGTCCTTTGGGCGGGGATTTTTACTGCAAATTACTTTTCCTCTTCCGCTTTGGTTGCGAGCCTTTTGAAATGCGTGTAAAACAACGCCGACTCTCAGGCGAACTCCACGCGGGGTTTGATGCCCATGTCTTCGGCGATGCTCTTGATGATAACGCTCAGGTTCCGCGCGGTGGGGTTGCCGTTGCGGTGGAGCATCCGATGAAGGGATTTTTCGCCCAGGCCGGTTTGGCGCGCCAGTTCTTTGAAACTAATGTCGGCGTTGACGAGATCGCGCAGTCTGGAAAGCGCCCCGGCTGTGTCGCCTTCCAAAAGCATTTCAACCGCGCCAGCATAGAATAGCCGCGCAAACTTGCGGTCGCGTTTTATCCGCGCCATGACCGTTTCTCTATAGTCTCGTGTTGTTTCCATTTTGGGTTCAAGCCCGGATTCTGTGCGGAATCTGTGCGGGAAACACAACCCCCCAATTTCCCCGGTAAAAATGGTGCCCGCGACAGGACTTGAACCTGTACGATGTTACTCACTAGAACCTGAATCTAGCGCGTCTGCCAATTCCGCCACGCGGGCGCAACCAAAGTTTCCCGAATCGCCGTCAAAATTACACGGGACGCCCCTCCGGCGCAAGCACGCAATTGTGGATTTACAGAGCCAATCTTTTCGATTAGAATTGGAGGAACGGAAACAATGTGAGACGTCCCTTCCAAATGACAATTTTCGCGGCGATGTTGGTTGTTCTGCTGGCGGGCCTTCCGTTGCGCGGCCAGACCGCCGTCTCGCCGTACCGCGCCTTGCATCCGATTATGAAGGACCCTAATCAGCGCAATGCGCCGTCCAGCGTCAATGAGTCCGACCTCGGCCCAGGCCCCACTCCCGCGCCGCCGCCGGGACCGACTCAACCGGCCCCGCCCGCCGCCGCCACGGCCAAGGTGGATGCCTGCCTGAAGGCGTCGAAACTGAGCGTGTTGGGGACGATCGACGGGATCAAGGGGACTCTTTACGTGACCAACGTCGGCTCCCTGCCGGTGACTCCCTCGGTGCAGTTTCTGGTGTGCGATACCAGGGGGGGCAAAGTAGGGACGGCTTCCAAGACCGGCACGGCGCTGGCGGCCGGGGCCGATGAGAAAATCGAAATCCTGGCGACCAATCTGAACGCGGCGGATTTGAAATTGTTGAGGTTGACCGTCACGCAAACCAAATAAGATTTCGCCGGCGCAATCTTCCTTCCGCCTTCCTCTTTATTCCCGGTGTTGGCACGAAACAGGCTGATAAGAGGGTCGTAGAGGGGCTGCTTGGGAGAAATTTCTTAGAACGGGGGAAAGCTGGAGGTGGCTTGGGGGCCCCCGTTCTGAGAACGTCCGTCGAACCGCTTTCTCCCATCGCGGCCCCTCTGCTTTTTTGCCCGGAACCAGGCCTTGGGGGCGTCGAGACGCCGGTTTTTGGAGAAATTGGCCCCGCTTTCCTTCCGGCCCAGCCTGCGTGAAAACCACGCGGATGCGTGAAAAAATCTTTGATCGGGGCGGTATTTATCGGCCAAAAGACTCGCGGCGGGCTTTTTTTCAAGGAAAAACGCGGGATGTTTCTTGACAAAAAACCGGCCGGGATGGTGGCATGGAATTGGCTGTGGAAATGGGTTGACGGAGAGGTTGTTTGCAGGCGAGAGGTTCCGGGTGTGGGTTCGCTCGCGAGGTGAGGTGGGGATCCTTTCCCGGATAGGTCCGTTTAACGCTCCTGGCCCAAACTTCCTCTCCGTCGAGACTGAAACCGGCGCCGTCGTTTGAGCAGTAGCCGCCTGGAGCAAAGTGACGGGGACGGTCTGGGATTATTCCTCGTCGTCCGCGTTTGACATTGCGCCCTGCGGGCTTATACACTAATGCTAGAGCGAGCATTTGAATGAAGGTTGATTGTGGCTGCGAACGATGATTATCTGATTGATTGGCTGGTGGAGATGGGGCTGGTGAGCCAAGAGCAACTGGCCTCCGCGCGGGAGGAATCCGCCGTCAACGGGGAGCGCCTGGTTGACATTCTGCTCGCCAAGAAAGTCATCCGTTCGGTCGATGTCGCCCAAGCCAAAGCGGCGCATTTCGGTTACGAATTCATCAATTTGGGCGAGCTCCGCTTGTCCGACGATGTCATTGCGGCGATCCCGCCGCCCGTGGCCAAGCGGTATCGGGCCATCCCGGTGGCCAAACACGATCATACTGTGGCCGTCGCCCTGGCCGACCCCTCGGACCTGGACGTGGTGGACACGCTGCAGCGGATGCTAAACGCGGACGTCGAATTGCGCGTGGCGACGGACGACGACATCGACGCGGCGCTGAACAAGTATTACCGTGCGGCGGACGACTCGGTCAACAGGATGATCCAGGACATCACCGAGCATGAAGTGGAAGTGGGCCTGCCGAACAAGGAAGTGGAGGCGGACGATCACTCGGTGGTCGAAGCCGATGCGCCGATCATCAAGCTGGTCAACACCCTGATTGTGGAAGCATTCAAGGCTCGGGCCTCGGACATTCACCTGGAGCCGCTCTCCAAGAAGTTTCGCGTCCGCTACCGCATTGACGGCCTGTTGCACGAGATGAAAAGCCCGCCCAAACGATTGCAGGCCGCGATCATCAGCCGTCTGAAAATCCAGTCCAACATGTCCATCGCCGAGCGGCGGATTCCGCAGGACGGCCGCATCCAGACCCAGGTGGTGGGCAAGCTGATCGATTTGCGCGTCTCGTGCATCCCGACCAATCACGGGGAAAGCATCGTCATGCGTATTCTGGACAAGGAAGGATTGCGGCTGGGCCTGCCGGAATTGGGCTTTTTCACCGACGACCAGCAGACGTTCGAGCGGTTGATCGGTTTGCCCGACGGCATCTTGCTGGTGACCGGGCCAACCGGGTCGGGCAAGACGACCACGCTTTACTCGTGCCTCAATTTCATCAACCGCCCGGACCGCAAGATCATCACGGTCGAGGACCCGGTGGAGTATCTGCTGTCGGGCATCAACCAGGTGCAGGTCAACGAGGCGGTGGGGCTGACCTTTGCCGGCGCGCTACGCGCCATGCTCCGCCAGGCGCCCAACGTCATCATGCTGGGAGAAATCCGCGACGTGGAAACGGCCACCATCGCCATTAACGCCTCGCTCACGGGCCATTTGGTGTTTTCAACCCTGCACACCAATGACGCTCCCGGAGCGGTCACGCGGTTGATCGACATCGGCGTCAAGCCGTTCCTGGTCGCCTCCTCCACGCGGGCGTTGATGGCGCAGCGGCTGGTGCGAAAAGTGTGCAAAAAGTGCGCCGCCTCGTACCAGCCCACCGAGACCGAACTGTGCTCGCTGAACCTCGACCCGGCCAAGGTCACCGGGGCGACGTTTTTGCGCGGCAAAGGCTGCAACGACTGCAATAAAACGGGCTATCGCGGGCGCTTCGGCATCTTCGAGATATTTGTCATCGACGACGAAGCGCGTAAATTGATTTATGACCGGGTGCCAACGTCGGTCCTGCGGGCGCGGGCGCGGGAAATGGGCATGCGCACGTTGCGCGAGGACGGCGCGCGCAAAGTGCTGGCCGGCCTGACCACGGCGGACGAAGTGATTCGCGCCACAGTGGGCGACGCTGATTGATGAAACAGAACATTCCATTTGCGTAGCTTATGTCCTACTCCATGTCAGACCTCTTGCAGTTGGTCGTCTCGGAAGGGGCCTCCGACCTGCACATTCGCGTCGGCGTTCCCCCCGTCATTCGTGTCCACGGCACGCTCCATCGAGTCGATGGGCCGATCTTGCGGATGGAAGACACTGAGGAACTGATGCGGAGCATCACCTCCGAAGACAGCGTTCAGCACGTGCGCGAGAATGGGGGGACGGACTTCGGGTTTGCGTTTGGCGAATTGGCCCGATTCCGTGTCAGTGTGTTCAAGGAAAGAGGGAACTTCGGAGTGGTCTTGCGGCAGATTCCCAGCAAGCTCCTGACCCTGGAGGAAATCGGGATGCCGCGGCCGACGATCATGACCCTCCTGCACAAGCCGCGCGGCCTGGTGCTGGTGACCGGGCCGACCGGGTCGGGCAAGACGACCACGCTGGCCTCGATGATCAACATCATCAATGAAGAGCGCGACGACGCTCATATCATCACGGTCGAAGACCCCATCGAGTATTATCACAAACACAAAAAGGCCATCGTCACCCAGCGCGAAGTCCACGTGGATGTGCCCAGTTTTGCCGAGGCGCTGCGCCGGGCCTTGCGGCAGGACCCGGATGTCGTTCTGGTGGGCGAATTGCGCGACTTGGAAACGATGGAAGCGGCCGTGACGGCCGCGGAAACGGGCCACCTGGTCTTTGGCACCCTGCACACCACCGGGGCGGCCAAGACGATTGACCGTCTGGTCAACGCCTTCCCGATCAACCAGCAGGAAACCATCCGCATCCAGCTCTCGACGGTCCTGCAGGCGGTCATTTCGCAATTGTTGCTGCCGCGGATCGACAAGCCGGGCCGCATTGCCGCCTTTGAAATCATGATCAACACCCCGGCCATTGCCGCGCTCATTCGCGACAACAAAACCTTCCGCATCCAATCCGATATTCAAACCGGAGGCAAATGGGGGATGGTCACCCTGGACAGCAACCTCATGGAAAAATATCAAGCCGGCATCATTTCCCGCGAGGAAGCGGCCAACAAATCCCAAGACCCCACCACCATGCTCCAGAAACTGGCGGAATGGGAGGCGTCCCAGGCCGAGTCGGGCGGCGGGGGGCCTGAAATAACCCAATAACCCATGCCCACATCCGTTTCCAGTCCTCTTTTGGAGTTGATCAAGTCTCAAAACTTGCTGGACGACCTCCAACTTGAAGAAGTCAAGGAAGAGCACAACCGCAGTGGCAAACCCATCTCCGAAATCCTCCAGGACTTTGGCTTCCTGGACATGGACGCCCAGCTCCAGGTCATTGCCAACCATCTGGGCACCGAGGTCATCCAACTGAGCCAGCGGGAAATCACCCCCGAAATCCTTTCCATCGTCCCGGCCGAGACGGCGCGCATGTATAAATGTTTGCCGGTGGCCGTCTATGATACAACCGTGAAACTGGCCCTGGCCGACCCGCTGAACCCGACCATGGTCGATGAACTCGCCTACGTCATCCGCAAGGAGATCATCCCGGTGGTGGCCGATCCGGCCGAAATTGAAAGTGCCGTCAACCGGTACTATGGCGATTCCCAGTCCAACGTCGCCGACATCCTCAAGGAACTGGGCCAGGACAACGAAATCGCCCGCGAGACGGCCGAAGCCGCCGCCACCGGCGCGGCCGCGGACCTGGAAAACCTGGCCAACGAAGCCCCCATCATCCGGTTCGTCAACCTGGTCCTCTTTCAAGCCGTCCAGGACCGCGCCAGCGACATCCATTTCGAGCCGTTCGAGGATGAATTCAAAATCCGTTACCGCGTGGACGGCGCCCTTTACGAAATGTCCCCGCCGCCCAAGCACCTGGCCCTGCCGGTCATTTCCCGGTTGAAAGTCATGTCCAGCCTGGACATATCCGAGCGGCGCCTGCCGCAAGACGGGCGCATCGCCATCCAGATCGCCGGGCGCACCATCGACCTGCGCGTCTCGACCCTGCCGACGCAATTCGGCGAATCGGTCGTGTTGCGCGTGCTGGACCGGGCGGCCGTGAACCTTGATATCAAGAGCCTGGGTTTTCCCAAACCGGTGCTGGATTACGTGGCCGAAGCCATCACGCAGCCCAACGGCATCTTTGTCGTGACCGGCCCGACCGGCTGCGGCAAGACGACCACCCTCTACTCGTGCCTGCGCGCCGTCAACAACATGGACTCCAAGCTGCTGACGGTCGAGGACCCGGTGGAATACGACATCGAGGGCATCATGCAGGTGGCGGTCAACGAGGCGGTGGGCATGACCTTCAGCAAGGCGCTGCGCGCCTTCCTGCGCCAGGACCCGGACATTATCATGCTGGGGGAAATGCGCGATTTGGAGACCTCGCAAATCGCCATCCAGGCCTCGCTCACCGGCCACCTGGTCTTGAGCACGCTGCACACCAATGACGCCCCCGGCGCGGTCACGCGCCTGATCGACATGGGGGTGGAGCCGTTTTTGATTTCCTCGACCTTGATGGCGGTGCTGGGGCAACGGTTGGTGCGCACGATGTGCAAGAAGTGCCGCACGCCCTTCGAGCCGACCGAAAGCCAGCTCTCCCTGCTCAATCTCTCCCCGCACGACGTGGGCGACAAGGTGTTCTATTATGGCCGGGGTTGCGCGGGCTGCAACGACACCGGTTACAGGGGCCGCCGCGGCATCTTCGAGTTGTTGGTCGTCTCGGAGCAGATTCGCGCCCTGATCAACGATAAATCCCCAACGGTGGTCGTCCGCCAAAAGGCGGTCGAACTGGGCATGGTCACCCTGCGCGAGGACGGCTTGCGCGGAATTTTCGACGGTGATACAACTATTGAGGAAGTCGTCAAATACACCTGAGTCTTATGCCAAAATTCAACTATGTCGCCATGGACTCGAGGGGCAAGGAAACCAAGGGCACCCTCGAGGTTGCCAGCCAAAACGAAGCCATCGGGCGCATCAAGGAAATGGGCTTCTTCCCCACCAAAGTGGTCGAGGACAAGGGCGGTCCCGCCCCCGGCGCGGCCGCCAAGAAAGCCGCGGCCAAGGGCGCCAAAAAAGGCGGCATCGACCTGAATTTCCAGATCAAAATCCCCGGCCTTAGCGGCCGCGTCAAGTCGAAGGTCCTGACCACCTTCACCCGCCAACTGGCCACGCTGGTGCAAGCGGGGCTGCCGTTGTTGCGCGGCTTGCGGGTGTTGCAGAAGCAGGAGAGAAACGCCAATCTCAAGAGCATCCTGGGTGACTTGGCCACCGCCATCGAAGGGGGGAGCACCTTCTCGGAGGCCCTGGCCCAGCATCCCAAAGTCTTCAACCGGCTCTTCGTCAACATGGTCAAGGCCGGCGAAATCGGCGGTGTGCTCGAAGTCGTCCTCAAGCGCCTCTCCGAGTTCATGGAAAAGGCGCAAAAGATCAAAGGCAAGATCGTCGCCGCCATGTTCTATCCCTGCGCCGTCATGTGCGTCGCCACCGCCATCATGGGCGTTTTGATGGTCGTCGTCATTCCGAAGTTTCGCGAAATCTTTGAAGGCACCCTCGGCAACGGACAGCAACTGCCCCCCTTCACCAGCTTCGTCCTGGGCGTCAGTGCCACCATCAAAGACCATTTCGGACGCACCATGCTCTATCTCCTTGCCGCAGTCATAGCTTTTAACGTCGTCATTCGCACCAAGATAGGACACAAGCTCTGGGACAAATTCAAACTGACGGTGCCCGTCATCGGACCCGTCGTCAATAAAGTGGCCATCTCGCGCTTCACCCGCACCTTGGGCACCTTGGTCAGCAGCGGCGTGCCCATCCTGCAAGCCCTGACCATCGTCAAGGAAACTTCCGGCAACGTCATCATCAGCAACGCCGTCGGCGCCGTCCACGAAAGCGTCAAAGAAGGCGAAACCATCACCGCTCCCTTGGAATCCGCCGGCATCTTTCCTCCCATGGTCGTCAGCATGGTCGATGTCGGCGAACAAACCGGCGCCTTGCCCGAAATGTTGATGAAGATTGCCGACAACTACGACGAAGAAGTCGATAACGCCGTCGCCGCCATGACTTCCCTGCTCGAACCGATCATGATCGTCTTTCTGGCGGTCGTGGTGGGCAGCATCGTTATCGCCATGTTCCTGCCGCTGATCCAACTGATGGAAACCGTCGGCGACGACCAGAAGCAAGGCGGCGGAGCCAAGGAGTAGGAGGGACGCCTCCCGTCCGCCAGCGATCAGCCGGCCACCAACAGCCTGGCTTGTGCCGGCTGGGTTGCGGCATTTTGAATTGACACGGGGCGCGCCTCCGAAATAGAAGTGGCCCCCTTATGGAATCATTCCGCCTGTTCCGGGGCCGGCATTTTCTCCTGAGCGTTCCGACGACAGTCGCCGTGTGCTTTGCCTCTGGCCGCCTTTTCGCCGCAAACGATGCTCCACCCGCTCCGCAGACTCCCCGGCCGGCAGAAACCTGGGACGGCGGCAAACTGCTCGAACAAACCAAGCGCCAGGCTGAGGAGGCCCTGGCGCGCGCGGACCTTTCCGCCTATCGAGGCTGGATTAAGTTCCTGCGTTTCGAGGCGGAAAGCGCCGTCGCAAGAACCGGCCCGGCCAGCGAGCTGTCGCGCACGAACCTTTCCCGTCTGGCCGACTGGCTGCAGCGCATCCAAGCCAACCCGGATATCCTCGGCACCCTGCGCGGGGTTCAGGAGTGGGCCTACGAATCACCCGCTGACGACAGTGGCCAGCCCTTCAGATTGAGTATTCCCACGGATTACGACCCGAAACGCCCAGCCGGGCTTTCGGTGGTTTTGCACGGGAACGGGGGGAACCACGTCGAACAATCGGGGTGGATGCACCCGCATGAGGGAATGTTCGATCTTGCCGTGCTGGGCCGGGCGCGGGGCGGGGGCTATACGGCGTTGTCGGAGGCCGACGTTCTGCAAGCCATGAACTACGTTGAAAACCACTGGCGTGTGGATACGAACCGCATCCGGCTTTCCGGCGCCAGCATGGGTGGGGGTGGGATTTTGAACGTGGCGGCGCACCATCCGCATCTTTTCGCCTCCGCCCGGGTGGTGTGTGGTTACGCCATGTGGTCGGGCGAGGACGCCCTTCCGGTGGAGAATCTGCTGACCGTTCCGATCTACGCCATGCACAGCGCCGACGATTGGCTGGCGCCGATTCTTATTTCGCGCGCTCCCCTGGCGCGGTTGCGCGAACTGGGCGGACAGGTCATTTTCGATGAAACGAACGGTTTCGGGCATGGCGTTGGTGGAAACGCCGAAGGGAACAAGCGTGCCGATGCGTGGATCGAACACCAGGTGCGGCCGGATTCGAGGACGGTGCGGCGGCTGAAATTCACCGCGCTATCCGGGACCGCCGCGCGGGACTGGTGGGCCGAAATCCTGGAATGGGGACCGGCCCCAAAACCGGCCCGTTTTTCACTCGTGGCCGGCGTCGAAAACACGCTCTACGCCGAACTCTCCAACATCACCCGGCTGCGGCTGCGGGTGGCGGAGTCGCCCTTTGACCGGGGACAGCCCTTGCGGGTCTCCGTCAATGGAGGCGTGGCGCTGGAAGTGCCAGCCCCGTTGCCTGAGAGCCTGGTGGTAGCCAGCACGCCGCGCGGCTGGCAGGCTGAAATGAAACCGGAGTTGCCGTCCTTCCGCCTGCATACTCCCGGAGGCCCGATGCTGCTGTACGACGGCTCGCCGTTGCTCATCGTGTATGGCACGGATGGCGACACCAATCTCTGCCAGGAGATGCGCCAAGCGGCCGAGGCGGCCGGCAAAAGCCCGAATCCGGGCTGGGCGTCCGAGGGCGCACCGGTCGGACCTGAGGCGGTGCCCAATGATCAGAATCTCTATGGACGGTTGAACGTGAAGGCTGATCGGGACGTGACCGATGCCGATATGCAAAAATGCCACTTGGTGCTCATCGGCACCGTGCAACAGAACAGCCTGGTGGCCCGCCTGGCGGGGCAGTTGCCTGTGCGATGGGCCGACGGCAAAATCTCATGCAGCGACGGATTGGAGTTGGGCGGCACCAATCAAGCGATCAGCCTGGTGCATTTCAATCCGTTGGCGCCCCAGCGTCTGCTTTATTGGGTGGCGTCGGATCTGGCCGCTTTTTACCACGGTGCCCGAGGGGCTTCCATCGTGACGGGCGCCGACTTGCTGGTCTTCGACTTGACGCAGGACAGGCTGGTCGTGGCCCGGAGCTTTGACAGCCGCTGGCATTGGGACGCCAGCCGGGCAACCTCGCCCCTGGTTCCGGCCACGCTGCTCAGCCGGCACGAGGCCGATGTGGCCGTCGCCAGGGCGTTGCGGCGGGCAACCGGCGCGGATTTTGTGTTCGCGCGAATTGCCACGAACTTGTCTCCGACCTTTGTTTTGGGCACGACACGTCTTTCGGACGCCATTCCTTTTTGTTTTTACCAACCCATTGGCCTGCTGGATATGTCGGGAACCGAATTGCTGGAAGCCGAACAGCGCCGGAAAGCGGACGCGAAGGAGGAGTGGCCCTGCCCGTTGTACCCGTCTCTGGACCCGGCGAAAATCGAGCCTGGGCGGCGCTACCGGGTGGCGGTTTCGGCCGATGACACCTGGTCTTTTGCCCACACGTTCAAAATCACCTCGTCTTCGTTTCGGATGACGGATCTGGAGGCCAGCGACGTTCTGGAACGTTTCCTCCTCTCGGACCAGTGAGGTTGAGCTTGCAGGGGATTCCAATTTCCTTGGTCGTAAAGTTTCCAACGCGTATCGTGCCAGTGGATTCATCATGACGACAGTTTCAATTCCATTGATCATCGCCTGTTGGATAATTTACATGGGCTATTGGGGCGTCAGCGCGCTCGGGGCAAAGCCGGCGGCGGAACGTCAAAGCTGGCTGTCCTCTCTGGCGTACCGGGGACCCCTCGGTCTGGGCGGCATGCTGCTTTGGTTCCCGCACTTGCCCTATCCGCTGAGCCTGGCCCTCACCCCGCATCCGAACTTTGTGCGAGCCGCCGGGGCCGCCGTTTGCGCGTTTGGATTGTTTGTGGCGATATGGTCGCGCCGGACCCTGGCCGGCAATTGGAGCAGCTCGGTCACGTTCAAGCAGGGACACGAACTTATTCAAGCCGGGCCGTACCGCTTCGCGCGGCATCCCATCTATACGGGCATTCTCCTGATGTGCTTGGGAACGGCCGTCGCGCGCGGACTGCTTCACTGCTGGGTCGGATTCCTGATCTTGTGCCTTGGCTTTTGGATCAAACTCAGCCAGGAAGAATCGCTCCTGCTGCGGCATTTCCCCGACGCGTATCCTTCGTACCAAACCCGGGTAAAGGCCCTCGTCCCTTTCGTCATCTAATCCAATTCACGCGACGCGGATGCCGGCGCCGGCCGGGACTTCCTCCCGGTTTAACGAGGAAGGTTGTTCGTATTGCTCTGTGAATTCTGCCGGTTCATCACATCGTTTTGCAGCCACTCCCTGACCACGGCCATTTGGGGTTCGTTGAATTCGTGTCCGGTGTCTTTCAGGATGCGGCAGGACACATTGACATTGAGCAGCTTCCAGGCGTCCTGCTGCAACTGGCTTTGCCGGATCTTTAATTCCCGCCCGAACTCCTCCTGGTCTCCGACGAGAATGAGAAACCGGCAATCCCGCGCCCAGCTTTTGTGCAGATCGGCCAGATGAAACATCCCGTGATCCACGAGACAGAAGTTGCGGAAATGGGTGAGGATGAACTCGTCGTGACTGGACACCAGGACGCCGATGGTGATCGCGCCGTTGGAGAAGCCGACCAAGGCGCTTTTCTCGCGGTCGATGTTGGGAACCCGCTCGAACAAACGGCCCAGCATCACCCGATAGGCTTTGGAGAGGACCGCGTAATCCTCAAAACTGACGATCACCCCGCCGGCCGGCTCGCTCCGGTCGATGGACTTTTTGAACAAGGGCAGTGAGGCGGCAATCCAACCGCGCGGCCCGGCGATCGTCTCGGCGTTGGAGATGTTGCCTTTCGGCCCGCCATCGTTGCCGGGGACATAGACCAGCAGCGGATAGGTATTCGTTGGAGTGTAATCATCGGGCAGGCGCACGGTCAAACAGGGGGTCTCGGTCGTCCCCTCCATCATCGCATGGAGAGTGAGGGGGAGATCCGCGTCGCCGAACTGGATTTCGCTTCTTTGTCCGGGTTGCCGCCATTGCGCGGGCACGTTGGTTTCGGCGGCCGGCGCAACGTCCGGCTTTGCCGCGCCGGCAACGACACAGCCGCAGAGAAGATGGGCGCAAAGTCTTGGGAACCGATTCCAATTCATACATTTCCGTTGCTTGCCTGCCTCGCCACGGCAATCAAAACCGGCGCTGGCGACGGAGCGCCGGACTTGAAGCTGGCCCAGAAACGAGAGGGCAGAAACGCCAGGAGAATCAGCGCCGCCTGGCTGGCATCAAACACCATCAGCCAGAAAAAGGCCTTGTCCATGAAGCCATAGGAATGCAGACCAACCCCCAGCATGTTGACTCCGAACCAGGAAAAGCTCGTCACGATGTTGCCGAACACGGCCATGGCCATCAAGCCGCGTTCCTTGATCAGGCCGCCCCAGCGAGCGTGCAGGATGATGGCGTTCCACAGAACGATCAACAAGGCGCCATTCTCCTTGGGGTCCCATCCCCAGAAGCGGCCCCACGATTGGTCGGCCCAGATTCCCCCCAAAATGGTTCCAGTGAAACTGGTCAGCGTGGCGAAACAAATAATCCCATAGACCATCCGCGACAAGGCGCGGGCGGTTTCCGGCGAGAGCGAGCGGGTGAAGAAACCCCGCGCGATGTAGATCACGGCCAGCAAGCCGGCGACGAACATTGAGGAATAGCCGATGGTGATGACCACCACGTGGGTGGACAGCCACAGATTGGTATCCAACACCGCGCGCAACATTTCCATCGTGTCGCCGCTCAAGGCCAGATGGTGCGCAATGATCAGGGTGACAAATCCGATCAGGCCGGATGAAACCAAGCCGATGCCGCCTTTGAAGATGCGCTCCAGAATCATGCCCAGCGCCACCGCGCCCCAGCCAATGAAGATGGCCGATGAATACAGGTTGGTCACCGGTGGCCGGCCTTCCAGCCACATGCGCAATCCGAGGCCAACGGTATGAATGATAAAAGCCAGCGCCAGGAGCGCGAACCCGGTCCGCCGCACCGGCTCCGACAGGTTGATCCAGAACGCGCAGCCGAGGATCACGGCCGCAATATAGATCACCATGCTCTTGTAAAACGGCTCGATTTGATTGAAGAAATACTCCTCGCCGCCCTTCGCCACTTCGGAAGAAAGATTGTTCTCCCGCAGCCAGACCCGATACCCCGCCACCGCCCGGTTAAAGCCGGCCGGATTCCCCTGCTGGTAAGCGGTCGAAATGGCCGCGAGAAACTCAACGGCCGGATGCAGACCGCCGGAATTGGTCAGGCTGGATCCAACACTCGTCCACGAATTGCGAGGCGCTCCGGGCAGCGGCGGCACCGCCCTGACGTAGGCCAACTCACCCGCGCGCGCGTAGCGCCGATGGAATCCTTCGAGCAGGTGCCTCTTGTCCGCGCCGGGAGAGTTTGTCTCTCCGGCTTTTTTCACCGCGTCGCCCGCCTCGGTCGCGGTTTGCTGAAAGACCTCCAGCTCCTTTTGGAAATCATCGGCGCCGGCGGGACCGAGGTTGTGCTTGAGACGGTCGTAGAGCACAAGGCTCTCATACAAATGCATCAGGTCCTTCTGGAAAGGATCGCGCGTTTTATCGGCATCCTCTCCCCGGCCGCTTTCCGCCTCCTCAAGTTTGAGCACCTGTGTTTCGAGGTGATCGATTTGATTGCTCAGATCGTTGAGCGAGTAATAATGAAGCCCCTGCTTTTCCGTTCCGAGCAAACCTTGCAGGTCGGGATGTTGCACACGGAAAATCTTCCTTCCATCGGCCAGGGCGGGATGAGCCATGGTCTCCAGCAGCCATTGGGTGGCGGACAGGGAATGGCCGCCGGCCAGCCGCACGGTGGAACGCCCGCTGATACTGAGCAACGTGTTGCGCGCCACTGAATCGAAGGGCTGGATGCGTCCATTGAGAAGCACCGGCAACCGTCCGAAGGCGGCCACATCGAATCCATCCACACGCTTGGGGGATTGCGCGCCGGAGAGGAACCAGAGCGCAAAACAGCCGGCAACGATCCAGGGGAACCACTTTCTCATGCGTCACTCCTTGTAGCGGCGAGAACAGGCTCGCCAAAAGGTTCACGGCTCTCCACCGGCCCCCGCCTGGAAGCGGAGGTTCGCGCGCGTCTTCCGGCAAAGCCAGACAAGTGCATGAGGAATTGCATGACCAAACCGGCGGCGATGAGCGTGCAGGCAACATAGGGCGTGAAGGCCGCCGGATTGCGAACCACCTGCAAAACAGATACCCGGTCTCCCGGCTCGAAGCTGGCCTGATAATAAGATTCACCGCCGTAGCGCAACGGACTGTTCATGCGAATCACCACATCGCGGTCTTCGCCGCGCGCCGGATCGCTCAGATGAATCCGGCTGGAAAAATTGCTGGGAATATCGGTGCCCGCATAGACATCGTGCTTAAACTCCAACAGCGTGAGGGTGTAAGGTTTGTAATAACGGACCGGCCGTAGCGCGATTTCGTAATTGTGTCCGCCATAACTGAATCCCTGCGGGCCATCAAGCGGAACCCCCAAGAGCGCCCCAAACTGTTCCTGTAATGCCGCAGACCACGGCCGCTTCGTCAGCCATGTCGAAACGGTCCACTCGCCGATCGATCCCTTGTCGGAAACGACCTCGATCAGCGCCGCCGGCTTGTTTTCGTCGTCCATCCGTGCCACCGGGGGCGCGGCCGCAAAGAGCAAGCGCCGGCCGATTCCGTTGCCTGCCTTGAGCTTTTCGCCCGCGCCAGACATCGGACCCGCCGGCAAAGAGTTGGGCAGATACCGTTTGACCCGCACTGCAAGAGGCCATCCCGGAGGGCGGATGTCCCCGCCCTGTTCCAGGGCCGATTCCGGAATCGCGGCCACCTCGTCGCGGTCCGGATGGGTGACGTCAATGACGGCCAATTCATTGCGCCGGCTGTCTTCCGCGTAGTTTTTGGATTCGCCGACTTCAATCCGCAATTGGCTTTCAATCTGCAAAACGTCGGAGAGAAAAAAACCGGCCAATAAGAGAATCAGGCCCGCATGCACGAACAAAAGGCCGGCTTTGCGGCGCTGGAATTGAAAGCGTTTAATGTGAGCGGCCAGGAGATTGACCAGCAGGACCAGCCCAATCGACCAGCCGCCGGGGAAAACGGGAATCTTCCAATGGCTTCCGCTGGGCGTCCAAAACACGAAGAAACTGCGGAAGAATTCCAATTGCACCACGTAAAGCCCCAACCGGACTTGTGCCAGGGTGCCGGCGAAGACCAACACCAGCGCCAGGCTGAGGCACACGATGGTGAGCCGCAGCGAACTGAAGAAATGGACGAAGCGATCAATCATGGCTGGTGGCCGCCCGCGGCCCGGCAAAATGACATTCTGTTTTCACCATTGGATTTGAATTGAATGCAATGACGGGCAGAAGGTAGCGCACGGCTTGAATCCCGCAAAAGCCGTTTCTTGGCATTGAACGAACATTTTTTGCTAAACCGCAGTTTCAGGAGGCGGATCGTTGTTCCTGGAGAATCACGCCGCCGCTGCTTTCGCAAGGAGAAGCGGGCGCCGCTTTACGGCTCCAAAGGAAACTGCTCCCGCTGGGCGGGCAATCCATCCAGGCAGCGCCGCACGGCGCAGAGCAGGTCTCGCGGAGTGCAGGGTTTTTGCAGGAAGTAACTGTTGGTCCGGCGAAGGAACTCGCCGCTCTCGCCCATGATCTCTCCGCCATATCCGCTCTGGAAGATGACTTTGAGGGAGGCCTTTTTTTCGCGCAGATCTTCCGCCAGCTTGCGGCCGGTGATTCCTTCCGGCATGACGACATCAGTCAAAAGCAAATCCACTTCGGGCGCGGCAGACTCCCAGATTTTGAGAGCTTCAGGGCCGGAAGCCGCCTCCAGGACATGGTAGCCAAAGCGTTCGAGGAGGAGGCGAGTGACCGAGCGCACGGCTTCTTCATCTTCGACCAGCAGGACTGTTTCGTTGCCGCGGGGCAGCTTGCCTTCCGGCGTCCGTTGGCTCGAAGCCGGGCGGGCGCTTTCCAGGGCCGGGAGGTAAATCTTGAAGGTGGCGCCGGCGCCCACCTGACTGGACACCTCGATCCACCCCTGGTGCTGCTTGACAATGCCATAGACTGTGGCGAGGCCCAAACCGGTGCCTTTGCCGACTTCTTTTGTGGTAAAGAAGGGGTCGAAGATGCGGGAGAGGTTTTCAGGAGAAATGCCGGTGCCGGTGTCCTTCACCGTCAGGCACACAAAAAGGCCGGGGCGGGCTTCCGGATGAGAGGGATCGCGTCCCGCTCCAAAGGTGAGCTGTTCGGTGGTGATGAGCAGTTGTCCTCCGTCCGGCATGGCGTCGCGGGCGTTGACGATGAGATTGACGAGGACCTGTTCGAGCATGCCGATGTCCGCCTGCACCAGGGGCAAGGTGGAGGTATAATGGCAACGCAACTCAATATCTTCGCCAATGATTCGCTCGAGCATTTTGCTCAGGTTCATGATGACACGATCCAGATCCACCGGCTGCGACTGCATCATCTGTTTTCGACTGAAGGCGAGCAACTGCCGGGTCAGGTTGGCGGCCCGTTCACTGGCGGCGCTGACTTGACTGAGGCATTCGCTGACTTCGCTGGAGAATCCCTTGGCTTCCATGCGCACCAAATCGGTGTTGCCACGAATGACCGCCAGGAGATTATTAAAGTCATGGGCAATCCCGCCGGCCAGTTGACCGATGGCCTCCAGCTTCTGAGATTGTCTGAGGTCTTCCTGCGCCTTGCGCAAGGCTTCCTCGGTGCGAATACGGTCCAGCGCGCCGCCGCAATGATCGGCCAGGGCCTGCAACGTCTCCAGGCTTTGCTGGTTGTAGGCGTTGAGCGCATAGCTTTGGAGCGAAACGACGCCGGTCACGGCTTTGCCGTTGCGGATGGGAACGAACATGAGCGACGCAGACGGGCGCGTGGTATCTCCGAAGGGCAGTTCCCCGGGCTGCATCTCCCTGGGGTTGCTTTTCAACACCAACTGGCCGCCCTCCTGGAATGCTTTTCGCGCCAATGGCGAAGGCAGCCGGTGCTGGTAATTCGGAATGCATTCTTTCCGCTGGCCGCCAATCAAATCCGCATTCAGAACATGCGTGAGCATGTCGGTGTCCGGCGAATAGAGGTCCACCTGGCAGGCGTCCCAGCCGAGCAACCGGTCGGCCACATCGACAATGATCTGGCCCGCCTCCCGCACCGTCCGCGCCGTGCTCAGGAGCGAGCCCAAGGTCGAAAACGCGGAAAGGAGAACTTGCGTCCGGGAGCGCTCGGCGATTTCTTGCGCCAGTTTCTCATTGGAGGCGCGCAGTTCCTGCGTGCGTTGGTTCACCATCGCATCCAAATCCGCCAGGCGCAGCTTGGCCTGCCGGGCCAAAGTCCATTTCCGGGCCAAGGTTTCGGCCAGTTGCAACACCTCCACCATGTCGAAAGGCTTCTTGAGGATGAGCAATCCGTCATTCTGGCCGAGTCTTCGGGCCATGTCGTCCCAGCTATAATCAGAATAAGCGGTGCAGATGACCACCTGGAGTTCGGGACAAACTTCCCAAAGCCTGGCCGTGGTCTCAATCCCGTCCCAGCCGGGCGGCATGCGGACATCGATGAAGGCGACGCCATAGGGTCGGCCGGCGGCGAGAGCCTCTTTGACCATCTCCAGGCCTTCCTGGCCCTGAAAGGCCGAGTCAAGCTCGAACCCGGCGAAGGTGCGTTTGGCCGGGCTTTCGCCAAAAAGATCGGCGCTCATCTCTCCATAGGCGCTCCCCTCGGCCTCGGCCGAGAGAATCTTGCGAAAGTCCTCGTGGATGGCCCGGTTGTCGTCAATGACCAGGATTCGCCGGTTTAAGTTGTCGCGCATTTGGTTGCTTGGGGAGTGGCAGGGCGGTTCCGCTGCCGGTCTTGAGCGATGACGGTTTGACGGTCAGCGGGGGGCTGACAGGGCAGTTCCAGGGTGAAAACAGCGCCGAGACCCCGGCCTTCGCTGTGGGCGCTGAGAGACCCGCCCAATTCCTTGGCGGCCAGGGCGCCGCTGTGCAGTCCGAAGCCATGTCCGTTCTTTCGGGTCGTAAACCCATGATTGAAAATCCGGGTGAGGTTTTCCGGCGGGATGCCAACGCCGTTATCAATCACGGCGATGCTCACCCGGCCTTCGCCGTTGGTCGCGCGCAGGATAACCTGTTTGTCGCTCCGGCCCGATTCATCACAGGCATACTTGGCGTTGCGCACCAAGTTGATGAGAATCTGCAGCACCTTGTGCTTGTCGGTGCAGATGCGGGGCAGAACGCTGTACTCGCGCACCACGGTGACTTCGTGGCGCGCGAACGACGCCGCGTTCATGCGCAAGGTGTCTTCCAGCAGTTCGGTCACTTCGATGTCTTCGAACACGCCGGCGACCCGGGCGTAGCTTTGCTGCATGGCGACGATTTCCTTGATGTGCTCCACGTTCCGGCGGAGGGACGCCAATTCCTCCAGGACCGCCGCTTGTTCGGCGCCGAGTCTTTCCGCCAGATGGCCGAGAAAGTCCGGCACCTTTCGTCCCTTCGGATCGCTGGTCAAAAAGGCGGTGCGGTCCCCGGCATGTTCCTCCAGCAATTGGGCCAGCCGGCGCAGATCGGCCACTCGCGACTTCCTGACTCGCTCGTCCACCAAGGTGGCGGCGACATTGATGCTGTTCAAGACGTTGCCGACGTTGTGCAGGACGCTGGTCGCCACTTCCGCCATGCCAGCCTGGCGGGAGATGGTGACCAACTCTTGGTGCGCGGCCTCCAGGTCAGCCTCAGCTTTCCTGCGTTCGGTGATATCTCGCAGGAAGATGGTGAAGATGGAGCTTTCGCCAACGCGGATGGGCGTCAGCGTCACTTCGACCGGCAGTTCCCGGCCATCGCGGCGTACCGCAGTGGTTTCGACCAGCCGGTTGAGATCAGGCCATTCCCCCGTGGCGCGGAATCGCACCAGATCGGCGCGGCGCGCCTGCCGGCGCCTGGGCGGGATGACCGTCTCAAGGAGAAGGCAGCCCAGGATGTCCGCGCGGGACCATCCCAGCTTTTCTTCCGCCTGCCGGTTCCAGCCGATGATCCTGAAGTCCTGGTCTGTCGTGATGACGGCGTCGAAGGCCTGGTCAATGATCATCCGGGTGCGTTCCTCCTGGGAGCGAAGCGTCTCCTCGGCCTGCTTGCGTTCGAGATTCTCTTTCTGGAGGGCGGCGTTCGCATCGGCAAGTTCGGCCGTTCGTTCCTGCACACGCATTTCCAGGACGTCTTTGGCTTCCTGTAGTTCCATGTCCCGATGCTGGATTTGCGCCAGCATCCCGTTGAAGCCGTCAATCAACACGCCGATTTCGTCCGGATTGTGCTTTTCGACACGGATGGAGTAATCCTGATTTTGTCCGACGGCCCTGGTCGCGCGGGCGAGCTGCTGGATCGGTTGGGAGATGAAGTGCTGCAATTTACTGGATAGTGCCAGCGCGACGAAGAGTGTCAACGCCAATACGGCCGCGATGATGGCCGCATATTGGCCCAGCCGCGAATACAACTCGCGCATGTCCGAGACAAGGTAAACGGTGCCGACGTCGTCGCCTTTGGAGACGATGGGACGCGAGAGGGTCAGGTCGCCGTTGCGAAAAGAATGGTCCTGGGCCGGAGGTTGCGCCGGGGGTGTGAAGGCAGCGTCGGCGGTGGGACGCCGATAAGTGGCAAACACCTTGCGATCCGCCGTATAAACGCACGCCCCAACGATGTGGGATTCGGCCTTGAGGGCGGAAAGGGTTTCCTGGGCGGCTTTGGAGTCATTAAAGTCCAGGGCGCCGGCGGTGTTGTTGCCGATGATCTCGGCCAGGGTGGAGAGGTTTCTCACCATGGCCGAGCGAAACGTCACGACCTCGTAGGCGGTGAAACCGGCGCAGGCCAGCAGCAGCGCCACAGTGGTGATGACCATGATGATCAGCACCTGCTTGCGTTTGATGGAGGCTTTCCGGAAAAAATTCATAGGCTCATCGCGGTTTGCCCCGCACGGCGTCGGCCAGACTCAACAATTTGGAACTGATTTGCAGCCGCGCCTGGCTGGCGGCGGCCAGATCAATGTCAAACCGGACCTTGTTGCTCCGGACAGCGAAGCAGATGATCCCCCCTGCCTGGGCGAACGACCCGTCTTCTCCAACGGTCAAGACGGGGCTTGATTTAACCGGCTGGAGAATTTCCTCCAGGCGCTTGTTTTCCGAGGAACTGACAAAGAGAACGTGGCACTTGCGGCCGTCTTCCTCCGCTTTGAGCGGCTGGATGGAGATGGGGTGTCCGTTGATGGCTTTGCTCTTCACCACAGTCTTGAGGGTATCGACAAATTCATTGTTCCCAATCACGCCGATGCAGATCGGCGTCTTCGCCTCCGGGAAGGCGTCCGCCGGCCATTCCACATACTTGGCAAAGTTGTAGAGGCACAGGGCCTTGACCTGATACTCCGACAGGGACTCATCAGCACGCCCGACCCGACAGTCCCCCCACCAAAGGCCCAGGAACACGCTCGCCGCGATGACCTTCGCCAATCGGCGCCTTCTTCCCAGCCGGCAGCGTCTATGCTTGGAGGCGTTCATGGATTCCAGTTCTAAAATCGCCAGGTGATTTTGCCCATCACGCCGCGGGGCACGTCGGTAATCAGAGAAGTCTTGTAACTGGTAAACTCGGCGTGTCGGCCATCAACCAGGTTCTGCCCCCAAATCCCCAGTTCCAGCGACTTCCACGGGTGCCAAACCAGACCGAGGTCCAGGTCCACATAGGAGGGGATGGTCATCTGGCCGGTTCCGTAGGGCGACTGGATTTGATCGACGTAATAGACCGCCGCATTGAATTGAAGGTTGCCTGGAAGGCTCAATACGGAGCGCACCTGGAATTGCTGCTCCGGCGAACTTCCCAGCGAAACAGATGCCTCGGGGGTGTGGGCTTCGAACCAGGTCCAGCTTGCCGCCAGCTTCCAGCAATCGCACACGTCCCAGCGGCCAGACAGCTCAAGCCCGTAGGTTTGGGCAGGGCCGACGTTCTCAGTCGTGCTGGGAACCAGGAAATACGGCAACGGCGGTCCCGCTTCAAACTGCGGTGTGCCGGGGACGGCTTCGATCAGCCGGTTGTATTGGTTGTAGAATCCGGCCAGGTCAAACGAGCACCGTTTGGTCGGCTCGACCCGGTACCCCAGTTCGTAGGCAAGCAGTTCCTCGGACTCCAGGTGCGGGTTGCCGAGCGTCGCCAGCAGGACGGGCAGAGGGGTTGTTTGCGAGGGGGGAAGGACCTGGAAATTGACGCGCTCATCCGACTCGTAGATCGAGGGGGTTCTCACGGCGCGCGAGACTGAGGCCCAGAGGGTTTGCCGGTCCGTTGGCGTCCAAAGCAGCCGGGCACTGGGCTGAACTTCAAAGCCGGTGAAATCGTTGTGCTCGAATTTCGAGCCGAGCGTCAGCTTGAGCCGGTCCGGCGCCAGCGTGACTTCATCTTGCACGAAAAAACTGGCCAGTTGTTCGTGCAGTTCCGCCGGGTTGAAAGCCAGGAAATAGCTGGGGATGAGTTTGGAATTGATATAGCGATAGCCCGCGCCCCAAACAACGTCATTGCGGGAGCCGAGGGCAAACCGGTGTTGCGCGTCGAGGTCGATGGTGTCAGAGGTATAGGCAACCCCGATTTGTTCGGGGCTGAAGTGGTCATAATATGCCTGGACGATAAGCCCTGCGTCTTCCGAAAAGTCGCGCGTCCAGCGGCCCAGCAGGTTCCCGCCGGAGTCGTGGTTGAGCACATCGCTGTTCTGCGCGAACGGAGGCAGAAGGCTTGGGATCGACTGGCTCTCGCCCATTTGGTGGCTGTAGAAGTCCCCCTGCAAAGTCAGTTTGTTCTGCACGGACGGTTCCCAATCCAGGCGCATCCCTCCCTGAACGCCGCTCCACGTGTCCGGCGCGTCGGCGCCGTTTGTTTTCACCAGATCATCCCGGTTGAAGTACTTTATGTAAACCCGATAGTAAAGATTGGTGGCGAGCAGGCCGCCATACCGCACCACGGTGGAAGGCTGGTCTTCGGTGCCAAAGGAAGTGGAAACCAGCAGGCCTTGAGTCTCCTTGGCGCTCTTGCTGATGATGTTAATCACCCCATCGACGGCGTTGGCGCCCCAGAGTGTGCCGCCAGGCCCCCGAATCACTTCGATCCGGTCCAGGTCTTCCATCACGACGTCTTCCGTGCTCCAGATCACTCCACCGAAGCCGGTCGTATAGACGGAGCGACCGTCAATCAGGACTAACATCTTGTTGGCAAACTCAGAGTTGAAACCGCGCGCGCTGATCGCCCAATCATGCGAGTTGATGCGCGCCACATCCATGCCGGGAACCAGGCGCAGAGCCTCCGGCAGTGTCGTAATGCCGAACTGATCGAGGTCATCCGGCGTCACGACCGTCACTGCGGCCGGAGAATCTTCCAAGGTGGTCTCCTTTTTGGCCACGGAAGTCACTTTGATGTTAATCAATTGGTCCAGGCTCAGTTCCGTCGAATCCTTGGCCGCATTGGTGGAAACGTCGCCGGCCCTGGCCTCGCTGCCGGCGGGACCGTTCATCATCGCCGCGACAATAAATGGGAACGCTTGCAGAGGCAGCAGGCGCCGCAATGCGGCGAATGACCTGGCCGGCGCTTTTCGGCGCTGGGCGAAAATCGTTTCTACATTCATACGGTGCGATTTGGCCCTTTTGCGGCCTTAAAAGGTTATCGGAAGCATGGCTCATTCCGTTTAGGCCAAAACTTGACCATTTTCTGTCACTTGAGGGCAAAAGCCGCGCTGATCTAAAGCCCGTCCCCAAACCTGCCGATGAAATGGTATGAGGTCTGCACATAGACTGAGATCGCATTTGCACCGTGTAAGGAATCTTACGAACATTAAGAACGGATGAACAATCCCGCCACTGCGAGAAATTCCCGCCTGTTGATTGTTGACGACAACCACGCGATCCATGACGACTTCCGCAAGATTCTGAGCCGGCATGAACCGTTGTCCGGCCAGATTGAGAAAGCGGAAGCGGTGTTGTTTGGGGAGGTTGCAGGCAATGGATCCGCCTGCACAGGCTCTTTCCAACTGGACTCAGCCTATCAGGGCAAGGACGGGCTGCGTCTGGTCCAGGAAGCCTTGCAGCAAGGCCGGCCCTATGCCATGGCCTTTGTGGATGTGCGGATGCCGCCCGGTTGGGACGGCGTGGAAACCACCGCCAGAATCTGGGAGATTGATCCCGATCTTCAGGTCGTCATCTGCACCGCCTATTCGGACTGTTCCTGGGGCGAGATGCTGGAAAGGCTGGGCAGATCCGACCGGCTGGTCATTCTCCGAAAGCCCTTCGACAACGTCGAAGTCCTGCAACTGGCCAACAGCCTCACCCGTAAATGGCAGTTGCTGCAGGAGTCAAAAGGAAAAATGACCGGGCTGGAGGAGATGGTCGTGGCCCGCACGGCGCAAATGGTGCAGGAGCAGGAAAAGTTCAAGGCCATTTTCGAAAACTCGCCGGAGGGCATCTTTCAGACCACCCTCGAGGGCCGCATCCTGACCGCCAACCCCGCCCTGGCCGGGATATTCGGTTATGCCTCGCCCAAAGAACTGATGGAGCAACTGACCGACATGCATCGGCAGCTCTATGTGGACGCGGGGCGGCTGGCGGAATTTCAAACGCGCCTGCAGCGGGAAAAGATCGTGCGGGAATTTCAATCGGAAATAAAATGCAAGGATGGCTCCAGGAAATGGATCAGTGAAACGGCTTGCGAAGTCACCAAGCTGGATGGGTCGCTTTTGCATTATCAGGGGTTCGTGGTGGACATCACCGCGCAAAAAAGCGCGCAAAAAGAGCGGGATTTGATCGAGACGCAGTTGCGCCAGGCGCAAAAGCTCGAATCGGTCGGCCAACTGGCCGCCGGGATTGCGCATGAAATCAACACGCCCATCCAATATATCGGGGATAACATCCATTTCATCGAGGAATCTTTCGCCGCGCTGAGCGGGTTGCTCCAGGAGTACCAGAAACTGGCCGCCGCGGTTCGAACCAACACGGTCACGCCCGCAGTGCTCTCGGCGGTGGAATCCTCCATCCAGAAGACCGATCTTGATTATTTGAGCAAGGAAATTCCGCTGGCCGTCGAGCAATCCCTCCAAGGGGTCAGCCACGTTTCCCACATTGTCAACGCCATGAAAGAGTTCTCGCATCCCGGCAGCCGGGAAAAGGTGGCGTTGGACCTCAATCACGCCATCGAAATGACCGTCACGGTCGCGCGCGGCGAATGGAAATACGTCGCCGAGATGGTGACCGATTTTGCCCCGGGGTTGCCGCCGGTCCCGTGTCTGCCCGGTGAATTCAACCAAGTCATCCTCAATCTCATCATCAACGCCGCTCACGCCATTGGCGAGGTGGTCAAGCCGGTCAATGGGAGCAAGGGAACCATCCGCATCAGCACCCGGCTGGACGGCGCCTGGGTGGAAATCAGAATCTCAGACACCGGCACGGGTATTCCCGAGGAGATCCGCGACCGGATTTTCGACCCGTTTTTCACCACCAAAGAAGTGGGCAAGGGGACCGGCCAGGGGCTGACCATCGCGCGCTCGGTGATCGTGGACAAACACGGCGGCGCCCTCACCTTTGAAAGTGAAGTGGGCCGCGGCACAACTTTCATTATTCGCCTGCCGGCGACCGGCAGCGCCGTGGCGGGAAAGAAGACATGAAAAAAAGAATTCTTTTCGTGGATGACGACCCCTTTGTGTTGGCGGCGTTGCAACGCATGCTGCACGGCCAGCGCGGGGAATGGGACATGGAATTCGTCGCCGGCGGCGCGCAGGCTTTGGAGCGGATGGCGCGGGCGCCGTTTGATGTGGTGGTGACCGACATGCGGATGCCCGGCATGAACGGCGCGGAGTTGCTCGACGAAGTGATGCGCCGTCATCCCAAGACCATTCGCATTGTCTTATCTGGCCACGCGGACACGGACCTCCTTCTCACGTGCGTCAACTCCACCCATCAATACCTCTCCAAACCGTGCGATTCCCAGGCCATCAAAGCCACCGTGCAACGGGCGTGCGGCCTGGAAAACGCGGCGGAGAACGAAAGGCTCAAACAATTGGTCGGGCAGATGGCGCGCCTGCCCAGCCTGCCCTCGCTCTACGTGCAAATGGTGGAAGAATTGAACGATTCGTCCGCGACCATCGAACACATCGGCGAGATCGTCAGCCAGGATATGGCCATGACCGCGCAGTTTTTGAAGCTGGTCAATTCGGTGTATTTCGGCCTTTCCCGCCCGGTGAGCAACCCATCCGAAGCGGCGCTGTATTTGGGCATTGATACCATCAAGGCTCTGGTCCTTTCCATCCACACCTTCTCCCAGTTTGAGGATCTCATTAGTTGCGGATTCAACCTGGAGGCGCTCATGCACCACAGCCTGAGGACGGCCGGGCGCGCCGGGCGGATCGCCAAGCTGGAAGGCTCCACCCCAAAAATCGTCAACGAATGTTTCGTCGGCGGCATGTTGCATGACATCGGCAAGTTGCTGATGGCCGCCAATTTTCCCAAGGATTACGACCAGGTGACGCGGCTTGTCGGCAAGGAAGGACTCTCGCACTGCGCCGCTGAAAAAGAAATCTTTGGGGTCAATCACGCCAGCGTGGGCGGCTACCTGCTGGGCCTGTGGGGATTGCCCGTCCCGGTGGTTGAAGCCATCGCGTTGCACCATTGCCCGCGCCAAACCACCAGTCCCGCTTTTGGCGCGCTCACGGCGGTCCACGCCGCCAACGTGTTCGAGCACGAGCGCGCCGCCGGTTCCCACCCCGCCGCGGATAATGAGCTGGATGGCCTGTACCTTGCCGCGCTCGGCCTGACGCACCGCCTGGCGGCGTGGCGTCAAACCGGCCAGACCGCCGAAACCACGGGAGACCACGCACACGCATGAACACAAAAATTCTTTTCGTTGACGACGAACCCAACGTGCTGAGCGGATTCCAGCGCAAACTGCGCAAAGACTTCCCGTTGGACATTGCCCTGAGCGGCGAGCAGGCCCTGGCCATGATGCAGGAGCAGGGGCCTTACGCGATCATCGTGTCCGACATGCAGATGCCCGGAATGAACGGACTGGAGCTTCTCGCCAAAGTCGAAGCCAGCGCGCCGGACACCGTCCGCATGATGCTCACGGGCAATGCCGATCAAAAAACCGCCGTGGACGCGGTCAACCGGGGACATATCTTCCGTTTCATGAGCAAGCCGTGCGAACCGGAGTTGCTGGCGGGAATGCTCAAGGCGGGTCTCAAGCAATACGGGCTGATCACCGCCGAACGCGAGTTGCTGGAAAAAACCCTGCACGGCAGCGTTAAAGTGCTCACTGACATTCTCTCCATGCTCGACCCCCAATCGTTCAGCCGGGCGCAACGCTTGCGCAATTACATGAGCGCGTGTGCCCGGGCGTTCGACATTTCCCAGCCGTGGGAACTGGAAATGGCCGCCATGCTTTCCCAAATCGGCTTCGTCACCATTCCGGCGGACGTGCTGAAAAAAACCCACTCCAATCAAGATTTGTCCGGCCTGGAAAGCGACCTGCTGGCCCACGTGCCGGAAATCGGCTCTAATCTGCTGTCCAATATCCCGCGCCTGGAAGCGGTCGCCAACATCGTCCGCTATCAAGCCAAAAACTTTGACGGCTCCGGTTTCCCGGCCGATGCCGTGGCCGGGGAGAACATTCCCATTGGCGCGCGGATTTTGCGCGTGCTCTCCGATTTGATTCTGCTCGAGGACCACCACGTGGCCAAAGTCAAAGCCTTGGCCAAAATGCAGCAGTGTCCGGGCCGTTACGATCCCAATGTCCTGAACTTCGTCGCCGCGGCTTTCGATGTTTTTGTTCCCGCGCCCTCCAAAGAAACCGCCGCGGGCCGGCCTGTCCTGTTCAAAGACCTGCGCGCCGGTCAGGTGCTGATGTCCGACGTGCTGACCCGGGACGGCATGAAAATAATCATGGCGGGAGCGCCGGTGACTTCAGTTCTGCTGGCCAAGCTGCGGAACTTCGCCGCCCTCAGCGGCATCCAGGAACCCATCCTCGTGGCGGGATAGTCAAAGCCCGCCGCCAAAAAGAGGGCACATTTCGCTTTTTTGGCTGGCGGTTTTTGATTCCTAATCTTAATCTTAATCATAATCCTGCTCCACCTTTCGGCAAGACCGGGATTACGATTACAATTACGATTAGGAGGGGCTGCTCAAAAAGACCGTTTCGCGAAATGGATTTGCCAAGCGGGGCGGGGATGATTTAATTTCCATGATGGCGCGGCTGTTTTGCTGATATTCAGGCCCGTCGGATGACAAGGACCGGCCAATTGGCCCGGCATCAAAAAACCGTTTGGACTGCCGCAAGTAATTATGTTTGACTTTGATTGCCGTCCTCGTGGAAGAATCGCCGCCGCTTCGGCCGGACGCGAAGTTTGGACCGCCCTCTCCGCTCTGTTGCTCCTCCTGGCAGTTCCGTTCGCGCGGGCCGGGGAACGGCAGGTTTTGCGCGGGCATGTGCCGCGGGCGGCGGCGCAGTCGCGGGCGGTCCGCCGTCTGGAGGAGACAAATGTGCTGCGGCTGGCCATCGGGCTGCCCCTGCGGAATCAGGCGAAATTGGACCAGTTGCTCCAGGACCTCTACGACCCGGCCAGCCCGAATTTCCGGCGCTACCTGGAGGCGGACGAGTTTGCCGGCCGCTTTGGGCCGACGCCACAGGATTACCAGGCAGTCCTGGCGTTCGCGGGTTCGAACCATCTCACCGTGACCGCGCAACACCCGAACCGGATGTTGGTGGACGTGGTGGGATCGGTGGCGGACATCGAAAGAGCGTTCCACTTGAAGATGCAGGTTTATGCGCACCCGACGGAGTCCCGTGAGTTTTATGCGCCGGACGGGGAGCCGCAACTGGACCTGGCCGTGCCGGTGCTGCACATCAGCGGGCTGGATAATTACGCGGCGCCGCGCGCCTTGTGCCATGAAGTAACCGCGCCCATGCGGGCCGCCCAGGCAATGCCGGCGGCGGGTTCGGGGCCGTCAGGCAATTATGCCGGAAGGGATTTTCGCGCCGCTTACGCTCCGGGAGTGACCAATACGGGCGTGGGGCAGTCGGTGGGCCTGCTGGAATATCAGGGGTACGCGGCGAGCGACATTCTAAATTACGAAACCAATTACTCGCTGCCGAACGTGCCGCTGAACAACGTGTTGTTGGACGGCATTGCCAGCATTACCAGCGACGATGGCGGGGCGGAGGTGCCGCTGGACATCGAGATGGCGATCTCGATGGCGCCCGGAATCACGCAGGTGATCGTGTACTACGGCTCGGTGGCGGACGACATTCTCAACAGCATGGCGACGGCCAATGTGGCCAAACAGTTGAGCGCCTCGTGGACCTTCGGCATCGACGCCACCACCTTGCAGATCTATCAGCAGTTTGCCGCGCAGGGACAATCTTATTTCAACGCTTCCGGAGATGCCGATGCCTATACCACTTCCGTTCCCACGCCGACCGATGCCCCTTACATCACCAGTGTGGGCGGTACCTTTTTGTCAACGACCGGGCCGGGCGGGACATGGGTGTCGGAAACGGTCTGGAACCGGGGGAACGGCACCGGGAGCAGCGGCGGGATCAGTTTGACCTACAGCATCCCGCTCTGGCAGCAGGGACTGAGCATGGATGCCAACCAAGGCTCGGCCTTCATGCGGAACATCCCGGATGTCGCGATGGTGGCGGAAAACGTCTGGGTTCTCTACAACAACGGGAGCAGCGGCGCTTATGGGGGCACCAGTTGCGCCACGCCGTTGTGGGCGGGGTTCATTGCGCTGGTCAACCAGCAGGCCGCCGCAAACGGTCAGCGGCCCATTGGGTTTATCAATCCCACCATTTATGCTCTCGGCAAAAGCGCGGGCTATTCCGCGGCCTTTCACGATATAACGGTCGGGAACAACACCCTCAGCACCTGCCCCAACAAGTACTACGCCGTCGCGGGTTATGATCTCTGCACCGGTTGGGGCACGCCGTCAGGCTCGAAGCTGCTCAACACCCTGGCGCTTTCTGCCTTCAACCCGTTGGTCGTCACGCCGACCAACGGACTCACCGTAGCCGGACCGCAAGGAGGTCCATTGGCTCCGACCTCCGGCACTTTTACACTGGCCAATTACGGGGGCAGCTCGCTGGGTTGGTCCCTGGCCAATACTTCATCGTGGTTCACAGTTTCGCCCGCTAGCGGCTCCCTGGCCTCAGGCGCCACGGCCAATGTGACCGTGACGGTCGCCGCCGCCGCCAATAGTTTGACCCCCGGGTATTATGCCGCAAATCTCCTCTTCACCAACAAAACCAATTCGGCGGTGTTGAGCCGCCCGCTCACCATCGTGGTGGGGTTGGGGCTGACTTGGGACAGCAGCGCGGGCGGTGGCGCGCCGCAGGATGGCGGCGGGGTTTGGGCCGACGAAAGCTCCGCCAACGGCGCTACCAACTGGTACAACGGTGTGGCCGATTCCTTCTGGACCAACGGCAATCCGGACTTGGCGGTTTTCGGGGCAAATTCCGGTGCGGCGGGCACGGTGACGCTGGGCAGCGCTGTCACCGCCGCAGGCATTACCTTCGCCACTCCCGGCAGTGGCACTTACACCATCGCGGGCGGTGGATACACGCTGACGCTGAACGGCAACATTGCCGCCAATACATCGGCCGCCATCAGCGCGCCTGTGACCTTGGGCCTGCCCGCGACCTTCTCCGCCGCCAGCGGACAAACGCTGGCGGTCAGCGGACTGTTGTCCGGCGCGGGCGGCAACAACCTGACTGTGATCGGACCCGGCGCCGTAAATTTGACGGGGCAGAACAACGCCAGCCCCGCCAGCGGCATGGCTGGCACTGTGACCGTCAGTTCCGGCACGTTGTCGTTGGACGGTGGCGGCAGCCTCTACGGCGTTTTGGGGAACGTGGCCGGCATTACCATCAGTTCCGGAGCCACGCTGACTTTGCTCGACAACAACGATATTTCCGGGGCGAGCGGTGTTCCGCGGAACATTACCCTCAACGGGGGCGCTTTGAGCGATGCGGGACTCAACCAAGCCATTGGGAGCCTCACCCTGAACGGGGGGACCGTTTCCGGCAACGGCGGCTACAATTTGAACGGCGATTGTTTCGTCACGGCCAACACGACCCTTGGGGCGCAAAATATCACAATGGCGGCAAACTCGACTTTTTATGTCAACGGCGCCGCTACCCTCACCTTCACAGGAACGATGATCGGCGGCGGCGGTTTGAATTTCGCGGGACCCGGCAAAATGATCATGGCCAGCGCCAACAACACCTACACCGGCACGACCACAATCACCGGCGGAACGCTGCAACTCGGCAACGGCGGGGCCGGCGGCGGGGTCGGCCCCGGTCCGGTGGTCAACACCGGGTTGCTTCAGTTTAACCGCAGCGATAATTTCTCCTGGACCACCCCGGTCACCGATCCTGGAAACAGCGGCGCCTTTATTAAAACGAATTCTGACACCGTGACCCTGCTGTCCACCAACGCCTTCCTGGCCACCAGCGGCGGAGCGGCGCAGGTCAATGGCGGCACGCTTCTTCTTAATACACCGGGGATGCTGGTTTGTGGCGGGGAATACTGGGTGGGGGAGAATTCGACGGCCACCAGCACCATCAACGGCGGGACACTGATTGTCAGCAATTGGATTGCGGTCGGAAGGAACAGTTCCACCGCCTCGGGCACGCTCACACTCAATTCCGGCTCGATCCAGAAATTCAGCACCAACGGCAACATCATCCTGGGTTCGCTGGGCGGCACCGGCACGATGACGGTCAACGGCGGGAGCGTTTCCAACACCTCCGCCATCTATCTGGGAGAGAATTCCACCGGGAAGGGAACGCTCAACTTGAACGGCGGACTGGTGCAGGCGACCCAGGTCACCCGCGCCCCTTCGCCGGGGCTTAGCGCCATTCTCAATCTCAACGGAGGCACCTTGCAAGCCACCGCCAACCAGCCAAACTTCCTGGCCGTTGACCAGGCCAGCGTGCAAGCCGGCAATGTCGTGCTCGACGACGGCGGCAACGCCATTGTCGTCAATCAGGTTCTTCTCAATGGCGGCGGCGGGGGGGGACTCATCAAGAACGGCAGCGGCACCCTGACGCTCACGGCCAGCAACACCTACACGGGCGCCACCACCGTCAACCTCGGCACGCTCAGGGTGAGTCCCGATCCGGTGCTGCACCTTTCATTTGACAACGTCAGCGGCGGCACGGTGCTCAATGACGGCACCGGCGGGGCGGCGATGAACGGCGTCTTGACCGGCGCGGGAGCGGCCATTGTCAGCGGCGGCCGCTACGGCAAGGCGCTCAGCCTCAATGGCGCGGCCTCCTATGTCGTTGTCAGCAACAAAGTGACGGCGTTGGACTGCAACGCCGGAGGGGCCAGTTGGACTTATGCCGTTTGGATCAAGACCGCGACCGGAGGCGCCACCTATGGGTACCAGGGAAACGGGAGCTGGAACTCCGGCGAACAGACCACCTTCTATTTGAATAACAACGGCGCCAGCGCGGGCGGGACCAAGGCCGGCGGTGTTCGTTATGCGGACAATTGGCTGACGGGCACCAAGGCGCTCAACGACAACAACTGGCATTTTGTCGTCATCACCGTCAACTCCGGGACCAAGACTATTTATGTCGATGGAGCCGTAGATGCCAAAACCGGGAGCACAGGCTGGGTGGCCGCCGGCTCGACCTCCGCCAACCAGTTCTGGATCGGCGGAAGTCCGGACACCGGCGACGGCGACACTTATATGAACGGCCTGATTGACGAAGTCTATGTGTTCGCCCGCGCGATCAGCCTGGCTGAAGTGCAGTCGTTGATGTCGTCCAACAAGCTGGGGAACCACCAAGTGCTCCCGCAGGCGACGGCCCTCACCCTGGCCGCGGGCGCAACGCTGGATATGAGCAGTTTGTCACAGACGATCGGTTCGCTTTCCGGCGCCAGCGGCAGCAGCGTTCTCTTGGCCGGCGGGACCAACAGCAGCGCGCTGACCTTCGGCAATTCCTCCAACACGACTTTTGCCGGGACAATCAGTGGAAACGGTTCGGTCACAAAGAACGGCGCCGGCGCGATCACGGTTTCCGGCGTGAACACTTTTACCGGACCGACCGCCATCAACGCCGGGACGGTGAGTTTTGGCCAGAGCAACAACAGCAACTATGTGGCTTTGCTCCAGCCCGTTCTCTGGCTCAACTTCGATCAAGTTGGAGGCGGCGTGGTGACGAATCTTGGGACCGGCGGGGCGGCGATGAATGGCACAATCATCGGCTCGGGCGCCACCATTGTCGGCAACGGACGATACGGAAACGCCTTGAGCATTAACGGCGTCGGCGGTTCCTCCTTCCAGAACCTGGTGGTGGTCAGCAACAAGGTCGTTCAGACCGACGCCGGTGGTTCCTGGACGGTGGCGCTATGGATCAAAACGAGCGAGGCCGGAGCCGCCTACCTGTATCAGGGCGACGGCGGCTGGGATTCAGGCGATACCATGTACTATCTCAACTCGGGTTCCACCGCTTCGGGCGGAACCCGGGCCGGCGCGGTCCGCTATGCCGGCCTCTGGCTGACCGGAACGACGGCGCTCAATAATAACGCCTGGCATTTCATCACGCTGGTGGACACTGCCGGCACGGAGTCCATCTACGTGGATGGGAAAGTGGATGCTGTGACCGCCACCATGAACAATCCCCTCGCCAGCGGGGCCAACCAGGTGTGGATCGGCGGTTCGGCCGACTCCGGCGACGGAGAGGCGAAGTTCAACGGACTGATTGACGAGGTCTATATGTTCAATCGCGCGTTGAGCCAGACCGAAATAACAAATCTCATGGCCAACCAGAACGTGGACTCCATTACCAACCACACCGGCCAATTGCCCGCGGCCTCGCCGGTGAGCCTCGCTGCGGCTGCGACGCTGGACCTTGCCGGCACTTCCCAGAATATCGCTTCACTCTCTGACCTCAGCGGCGGCGGACTGGTGACCAACAGTTCCGGCACAACGGCCGCGCTCGTCATTTCCAACAATACCGCCGCCACCGCCACTTTCAGCGGGCACATTAACGACGCCTCTCCCGCCAACGCCATCAGTCTCTCCCTGTCCGGCAACTCCACGCAGGTCCTGGCCGGCGCCAGCGGTTATTGCGGCCCGACCACCATCTCGGGCGGGAGTTTGCTGGTGAACGGCTCGCTTGGGACCAACACCGTGACGGTCAACGGCGGGATGCTCGGCGGTGTTGGTGTCATCAACGGTCCGGTCTTCGTCCAATCCGGCGGAACGCTCATCACCAGCCCGGCCGCCATTGGAACCTTCACATTCAATGCCGGTCTGACCCTGGCGGCGGGCGGCACGAATGTTATGAAAATCAACAAATCCTTGCAGACGAACGATCAATTGGCCGTCGCCGGCGCGCTCGGTTACGGCGGAAGCCTTGTGGTGACCAACCTGGCCGGCACGTTGGTGGCGGGGGACAGCTTCCCGTTGTTCAACGCCGGGAGCTACACCGGTTCGTTTGCCGGCCTTTCTCCGGCCACGCCCGGTCCGGGGCTGATTTGGAACACCGGCACGCTCGCCGCCGACGGCACGTTGCGGGTCATGGCGGCGGGGCCGCCGGACTTTGGCAGCTTCGGCCTCTCGGGAACCAATTTTATCCTGAGTGTGACCGGCGGCCCGCCCGGTTCGCCCTATCGGGTGGTCACATCCACCAATTTGACCCTGCCGCTGACGAACTGGACCCCGGTCTGGACCAACTCGTTTGACGCCAACGGAAACGGCCAGCCGCTTACCAACGCCTTGGACCCCGCGGCCCAGCAGCAATTCTTTGACATTTTGGTTCCGTGAAAAGTTTCAGATTGCAATTGAAAGCGAGATAGAGGATATTCAGGCAGGTCACCATGGCCGCAGGCTTTCAGCGGACTTTCCCAGTCTGCGAGGCATCTCGCGAGTCGTCGTGGCGTTATGAAGGCGCGGGTGCGATGCCCGCGCCGAATTGTTTGTTCCCGGAGGAGAATCAGGCTGGAGCGCCCGGTTTTCATTAGACACCCAGGAAACTGAAATTGTCCTGGCGCGCGAAAATGTTGGTGGATTTGTCTTCAAGATTTTGCGCGAACAACCGATACCCATTGTGGAAGACGCACCGGCCCTTGTGCGATTGTTCTTTGGAAAAGACACGGAATTTTACCCTGCCATGTTCGTGATTATTAACCTAGTCCTTGAACCGGAAATTAGTCCCAAGGGAGCCTTAACCTCGGTTGTGGCCGACAGACCTTGACTGGAAGTCGAAAGCAATCGACTCGGCTCTGCCTGTTCCTAAAAACGTTCAAAAGCACCGTTGGTACACGGCATTACGGCAGGGTGTTTTTTTGGGGGGGCTGATGTGAACTCAAGAATACCGGGAATCCGGGCGTTGGAGGGTTGTCTCAATTCTGCGATGGCAAGGCACCTGCTTCAAAGGGCTGCAACATGGAAGCTCAACCTGAACCGCTCCGCGGCAAGCGCATCCTGTTGGTGGAGGACGAACGATCCGTCCGGGACACCCTCCAGCGACTCTTGCGTTGCGACAATCATACTGTCATCGAGGCCAACAACGGGGCCGAAGCTTTGGGCCTGTTTACTCAAAATCGATTTGATGTAGTGCTGACCGACTACGTCATGCCCTTCATCACTGGCAGCGAACTGGCCGCTCGCATCAAGCGGTTGGTGCCCGACCAGCCGATCCTCATGATCACGGGATACGAACTGAGGCCCAGCCGGCACAATCCCGTCGAGAGGATATTGCGAAAACCGTTCGACCTTGACGACTTGCGGTCCGCCCTGGTGGAAGTCATGCGGTCGAAAAACTCGAATCCATTGGCTTGCAACGATTTAGGGAGGTGAACCAAGACTTGATGATTGAAATGAGTTGTGAATAAGCTGTTGCTCCGGCGGTTTACGGCTATTATAGGAAATCAAGCTGTCTCCGCCATCAGCCGCTTTTCCGCTTCCTCGTTCCCCAGCTTGTGGCGCACCCGCATCACGGAAACCCCGACCACCGGCGGATAGGCTTGGTCGGCTTTCATCCGCGGCTCCACGTATTCGATCACTTCAAAGAGAAGTTTATTGGCCGACGTGTAATCCAGGCCTGTGAGCCGCTGGATGTAGCGTGTCGAGCGGTCGATGAGCTTGAGGTTGCTCGGCACAACCCAGATCATGTAATTGCCCATCACTCTGCCCAACCGCACCATCGTGCAGGTTGAGAGCGCGTTGAGCATCATCTTCAGCCCCGCCCTCGTGACCCCATCCAGCAGGAAGTCTGTCTTCGGCACGGGCGCCAGCACGGCCACGCACTTCGGATTCCACCTGGCCAAAAAATCATTGATCTTCTTGAATGTATCCTTTTGCCCAACGTAGATCACCCCGGCTTGGGCGCCGGCCCTTTGCGCGGCCTCCAGTTGCTTCCGGACAAATCCCTTCGCCGAGAGCAACGATTCCTGCTCGGTCTCTGAAACAATTCCCACCGCGCTGTCACCCTTGCCCAGCGGCCGGTGCTTCAGTCCATCCAGCCCCACCTTGAAGCGCATCAACTCCGCCGCGCTGATTTTACGCACAATCTCGTTGGTGCGCGCCACTTTGTCCTCGCTCACCAGCGCGCGCACTTCAGGCTCGCTCCATTCCACGCACTTGGGTTGGCGCTTGAGGATCCGCACCCACGCCTTCGGCGTCTGCGCGCAAGGCATGAACAAAAACGACCATGACTCCGTGGCCGCCGGGTCGTCGAACTTGCGGAACGGCGGCGAGCAATACGTGGGCGAGCGCTCGGTCGTGTCCGTCAGCACATCTATCCCAAACCGGTCGGCAAAGTAACTGTTCTTGTGCCCGGACCGGTAAACGGATTCCTCCAGCGAAACCGCTTTCGCAAGCTGCGCGCGAAATTCTTGCGACCTCAGGCTGCCATGCATCTCCGTCAACCGCTGCAGAAACTCCGCCGGCACCGTCGCCGAGTCCAATGAGCCGGGGCCTTTGGGATCAAGCTCCTTCATCAGATCGCGCAACACCATCTCCAACACCGTCAGCAGCACACACAGTTGGATCGTCGTCGCTTGCATCCGCGTCGAGCCGGTGATCGACATCGGCCCGGTCGTCAGGTTGATCTTCCCGATGCGCGCCTCCTGGATCACCTCCCGGCTTCGCTGGACGTGTCGGCACAAAATGTCATCCGGGTTGTTATACACGAAATAGACTTTCGCCCCCGCTTCCAGACCTTTCCAGGCCGTGCCGATGACAAACGACGTCTCCCCGCCCTCGGTGATGGCAAACACCACGTCTCTGGCTCCCACTCCCAAATCCCCAATCTGCTTCTTGCCAAACTCTGTGAAGTCCTCAAACCCTTCCACTGACTTGACGAGCGCGAAATCCCCGCCCGCCATGACGCTGAACGCGCGGTGCTCGAACTCCTCCGGCTTGGGCGAACTGGCCAGTCCCCGCGCCCGCTGCTGCTGCCAGAAATCGCGCCAGATGGAAACCAATTGGATGCTCAGGCGCCCGGTCGAGCCGCACCCGGTGAAAAACAGCTTCCCCCCGCGGCGCAACGACCGCAGCATCGCTTCCTTGATGCCTGCCGCCCGGCCCGATTCGGCGAACTCCTTATACTTGCGCACCACGTCGCCATCCGCCTCGAACAGCAGCCCCAGTGCCGCGCTCACGTCGCCCCTGGCTGTTTCGCTCAGGTTGGCGGTGACAGGGTGGGAGGACTCGGTCGTCAGGACGCCGAGCTGAAATTGATCGCTGATTTTGAGAAATTCATCTGATCGGCGGTTGGATGTTTCGCTCATAAAGGCTGGATTATTGTTGGGGGTCTTGGTTGCCGGACACTACTTCATCTTTGACCTGAGCTTGATCTTTTCACCGGCAATCATGAAATTGCCGCGTCCAAGATGATGAATCGTCCGCGGGTTTTTCACGGCGGGGTCGATCCATGCTTTGACGACTTCAAGAACAAACAAGCAATAGCTGGCCACCATCCTTGTGTCGGCCACCCGGCATTCGAGATTGGCATAGCATTCCTCGATGAGAGGCGCGCCAACTCGCGCGGCCGGCTTGGGCGTGAGGCCAAACGTCTTGAACTTGTCCGTGTTCGCGCCCGACGTATTGCCGCAGCCCACGACCTTTTCCGCTATCTCCACTGTGGGGATGTTAATGACACATTCATTGGTTGCCTGCAACAGGCCGAAGGAATAGTTGCGATTGCTGATGACGCAACCCACCAGCGGCGGCTCAAACTCGATCATGGTGTGCCACGACATGGTCATGATGTTGGGGCGCCCGGCGCGCGCCGTCGTGACCATGACGACCGGCCCCGGCTCGAGCAAGCCATAGACCTTGGACAGAGGAAAGGATTTCTTAGCCATGTTGGTTCTGCGTTTCGAGAACAATTGACCTCGTCATTCGCCGCCCCAAATGCCTGATTAATATCTGTCGCCGTCAGCACCCAAAATCAAGCCTTTAACGCGATTATCTCCAACCGGCGCGGCGCGTCACCTCCTCATTTGCCCCGCACATGCCCAGAATTATTTCTCTGCCGCGCGGTAGCGATACTTCATTGCAAGCGCGCGGGCGGCGTCTCGAATAAGGCTGTTTCCATGTCCACGCAACGCCCCGCTTCGGCATCCTTCATTGCTTCCTTGAATTCATCTGGAATCCAGGAATCATCCTGTTCGACAACGAATTTGGCCACCGCAGCCCGCTCCATCGGAGGCAGCGATTTAATCTGTTCAATGATTTCCTGTGCGCTCATGCCTTTGAATACTATACGCAAAATTCCGTTAAAATGCGCTTTCAAAGTGACCACAGACATGGATTCAGGATAGTTTCAGACCGTTTGAACCGCAAGAGATTTGACGCTCTTTTTATCGGCACAGGTTTTCCCGCTACGCGTTCCGGTGTTGCCTGTCCTCCGACTTGTCCCGCCATAGCGCCCAGCGCGACGGCGGAAGCCTTGGCGAAGGCGGACCTTTCCCGCCGTCTTGTCCGCCGAAGTTTTAACAGAGGCGGAAGTCTTGACGAAGGCGGATCCCCAGAATTGCGCCCCGGCTGCCCTCGCAACCCTGGGGCCAATGCCGCCACCACCAGGGAGGGCTTGCGCCATTGGAATCATTCCGCTTCGCTCCATTATGGGCATCCGTGCCAGAAACCCAACCAGTCACACAACACGGTTGTCGCAAATAAAGTATTGCGAATTGGCTTGGAATTTGCCAAGCTGTGACGCTGTGGAAGCAAAATCGGTCTCCATTTCACTTCGAGTGGTAAAAACGATTATTTTCGGCGTCGCTGTCTCGTGCTCACTTATGGCGCTCGCCGGATGTTCGAGGCAAGCGTTGCCAAAGCCAATTGTTTCCGGCGTGAACCAAAACGATTCTGAGAAAGCATTAGCTCAACGTTACGGTTGCCCCGTGCTGGGATGTCCGAAATCTGACTGTTATTCAATTCAAATTCAGCAAATGCTGGCCACGAGCAATCGTTTTGTAGCAGAGGGATGGTTGTTAGACGTGGCTGAGTCGCATGGCAGTGTGGAAGCCGTGTTTGATCTTCCCATTATGGCAGGCGTAGGCAACAAGTGCATTGCAAGGCTTGAATGTCCAACGAATTTGGTTGCAACATTAACGTCCGTCCAAAGGGAGGGATGGTGCTTCGTGTTTGATGCTGGTGAAAACAGCCAAGACTTGATCCCAAGCAAAGACAACGATGAGCCTTTCGCCGTGGAAAGCCTGTTGACAATCAAGGGCAAATTGATTGACGCAGTGATTTGGTGATGTTACCGACCGACTCAGCGTATGGATGACGACACCCGCGAAGCCAACAGAAAGTCGCGTATCGAAAGCATAGGCAAGGGCTGGCTCCGAAATCGAATCACCGTGGAGCAGGCCGAAGCCAAGCACCTGGTCGATTTTAGTTTGGGAGACGACGCAAGCGAAGCCGCGCAACGGCTGCACGCACGCCGGTTGCAACTAGCCCGCGCCGGAGGGCTTCGCTTGGACGGGAAACCGGTTCCTTTCGGGCTTGGGAATCGTCAATGGCACGAATTTCTTGCTTCCATGCAAGAAGGCGATGAACTGTGGGAGTTTTGCAGTTCAGAATTTTCATGGGAGCACTTGGCTGGCCGGGCAGGAATTGCGCTCGTTCGCAACGGCGAAATCTTTGACTGTATGCTTACGTCGATGAGTTAAGATAAGCTGTCATTCTCTTGGGGAAACTGGCTCGTTGGTGGATTGAAGCATTGGATTCCCCTATTGCGGCCTTTGCACCCGACTAAAGTCCCAGTTTTCGCAGCTCAACTTCCAGTGCAGCTTGAAATTCCTGCAAATCGGCAGCAGGAGGTTTGTATCCCTTTGGGGGCACCAAGCCCAAACGGCCCGCTTCATCCAAAATCCATTCAGCCAATCTACCATCGCTGAAACTGACTTTGCCGCTAAGGAGGGCACCCGGACGCGCCAACGGGTCTATGCTAATGCTCATTTTGGCGCCTGGGGCATCAGCCGGAAACAGGGACAACTCTTTCTGGTATTCGGGACGCAAACCCTCTGCCGAATACTTCTCAACCTCATATCGAAGATGTTCGTCAAAGAACTGCTCCGGGAACTTCTCATGGCACTGGAGGAAATACAGAACGATGCGGTTTAATAAGAGAGCCGGAATCCTCTCACCTCGTCGCTCGGATGCGTCACGGAATGCTTTGCAAACACGGGAGTAAACTTCAATGATCTTTTCGTCGGACATCGTCATCGAAGGAGCGCAGCCTTGTGCGGCTGCAATCCTACGGAAGCCGCTGATGATAACAGTGCCCCCCGAATCGAGAGCGGCCTCCAAAACGCTGCCTGATCTTGGTGCCTTTTCCTCAACTTGGATTGGAACCTTGGTTTGGCCTTGTTCATCTGCCGCTGCCTTTCCTTCCACCTGTTTGAAGCCCCAGCCGCATTCCTCAAAAGCAACTTCCAAGGGATTTTTTAAAACCGTCCACGCTAGGGAAAGCTCACTTGCGAATTTTGCACGGGCTGCCAAACTGACTAAACCATCCAGGACCATAGCGCACATGGCGAACCTTTGGATATCTGAGAGCGTTCTAAACTCAGGAATCCAGTCAGCAAGATTTTTGTCGCCTATCGTTTTGGGCAAGAGCCAGCCAACAACAGCGCGTTTGACGAATATCTTGGCGGTGGCAGTCCCGACGCTGACAACCAAGACTTCGCCAGAGGGAATTACGAGAGTGGCAACACGCCCGGTCTCGTAATGGCGTAAGACTGAACCATGCTTTGCACAGAGGGTCTTGGCTTCCTCGGTTGTCATGCGCTTCCTTCCGCATCGGTCCGTGCCACTTCCCGGACGAGTTGCACGCAGGCAGGGTCTTCGGGATTTGGCAGGTTTGGAAAAACCAGCGAGTAAACGCCAATCGCGCAAACATCGCCAGCACGATACCAACGCACGCCCTGGACCAGACAATGGAGGAGGCAAGCGAACAAGCCGACTTCAAGTAATGTGGGATGCGCGTCCATCGCCTCAATTACCCGTTATTTCACGCCCAAGTCCTTCTTTGCTAGTGACCGAATCTCGAGAAGGGCCCGCTTGTATGCCTCAAAGTCCGAATACATTATCTCGAACATCGAGGTCCTCCCGCCGTCCGGGTCAAGCCTGGGGCGCGCTTCGAGCGTCGCCAGAACAGCGGCCACCTCGTCCGAAACAATGTAGGCCCCAATGCCTGTAGCTTTCCGCAATTCTAGGTACGCCCTATGACATTCGTCGCCCAACTCCTTCTGGCGTTCCTCGCTGTACCGCACCCCCTGCTCAACATCGGCCATCGTGGAGCAGTACTCCACAAGTGCGTGCAAGGCATCCACAATTCGGGAGTACGCTTCCGCCTTCCTCTCCCACCAACGCTCTGCGCGGTAACGCCTCAGCGCCAGCCTCACGGAAATAATCGCCGTGCAGACGCCGACAACTATCGACGGCACAGCGTTGGTCAAGAAGATTGAGAGCCATTGGAGCATAACTCAGGCGATATTCCGACGATCTCAAAAGATTCACGTTTCATTTGCCGCCGAAGATGTCACCGCCAGCACCCAAAGTCAAACCTCTAGCGCGCTTACCACGTAGTGGGGCGAACACCGCAGGGGCGGCGTCTCGGACTATCCATCGTTCAATTCCATCGGGTCATAGTTCATCTTCAATTTGGTTAGGGACTCTTTTGCCCAGCGACAAATCAACTTGCCCGGCAGGCTGAATCTGGCATAGTGGATTGGCCAGCAGTCGGAAAAGTCAGAGTGGCGGGAGCAAAAAGTGCGATTTCGCCAATAAAATCAACGCGCGCGGAAGGGTGGCTGAGTGGTTGAAGGCACCTGACTCGAAATCAGGCTTAGGGGAAACCCTAACGTGGGTTCGAATCCCACCCCTTCCGCCAATTTTCTCTAATCGCAATCATCATCAGAACTACTTTAAAAATCGTGTCTGATTGCATGTGCCAAATTCATGGAAACCGTCGATTCTATCGGTGTTTCTTGACATTTGAGCGGGTGAATGGAATCGCGCTTTCGTCACTCTCCCGCAACTGTTTCGCGCGCTCTCAGCGGAGCCGGTAAAACCGCGGCGGCAATGACAGGAAATTGCTTTTCACAGGGTCGCCGGTTTATGGACGCTGCGCGGGTGATCCCCACCATCAGTCGCGTGTTGAATTGGGCCGGGGCGTTGACCATCGTGGCGCCAGCATACACCGCCGCGTCAGGGCCTGGGCACGGCCAGGCTGGAATGCAGAATCAAAACAAGGCCGTCTGCGTCATACGGTTCGGGGATGACCCAACGCGAGCCGAAAACCAGTTTGGGGACGGCGTTGCCGCTCCGGAGGGTGTCGCCGTAAATCCGAATGGAGGTTTGCAGATACCGGCCGATCCAGGGGTCGGCCTGGGCGGCATCGAACTTCGCCTGGCCGACCAATTCGACCGCTTTGGCCCTGGCGGCGTCAAGGCTTCGCGGGCGCCAGCGGTCACCGGACTCAAGCAAGAACATCCAGCGGTCAAAGAAAGGAAACGCCTCGCGCTTGGCCACCCAAACCGCCAGGCCAACTTTGGCCAGTTCGCAGGAGTCCTTGAATTCATCCACGTCCCGGGGGATGTAGGGGTTGCATTGGCTGTTCAAGGGCGTCGGACAAAGGGCAAAGGCCAGCTTGCCGCGGTAGCGGCGGACTGCCTCATCGAGCATGAAATGCAGTTGCTGGCAATGGGGGCACTTATAATCAAAGAGCAGGGTAACGACGTAGAGGGCATCCGGCGAACCGACCAGTGGCGCGGCATGGGGATCAATGGCGGGCAGGTTCTGCTGCGACTCGCCGCCGCGATAGACGGCTGGAGGAGTAAAGCGGACCTGGCAGACCGCCAGAATGCCAGCCAGGGCCAGACCGACCAAGGTCAGGCCGATCGCGGGCAAAGGGCGAATAACGCGCCCTGGCGCGGCGCCCGTGGTGGCATTCGGCGCGGGATTCGACAGCGCGACATCGATTGAATCGTCGTCGAGTTGCATGGGCGCCCGCCAGAGGACCAAAGCCGCCAGCAGCAGGCCGGTGATGTGCGTGGCCATGCAATAGGGGCAAAAGGCCCCAATGAACGATTTCTGCACGATGGTGAACCACACGGCACTTCCGGCGGCCGCCCCGACCAGAACCAGCATCGCGCGCCAGGCCAGCCGTCGGATCGGTGCCGCCGTGGCCGGACCAACGAAAAGACCGGCTGCCAGCATCGCCAGGTACGCCCCCGCCGCCAGACCGCTGACGGGCAACACCCCTCCCACCGTGGACCACCGGCTGTTGAGCACCTGGTCACACGGGCTTCCGCCGCCGCAGCCGATTACCGACCCGCCCACCAGATAATGCCAGCCCAGGTAGGCGCTCAACGCCAAAGCCAGCCCGCTCAAACCCGTCAACACCCAGCGCCACCAAGGCCAGGACCGGCGAAATCGAGACATTTCTCCGCTAATACTGGTTGGGCGCACCGGGTGTGGGAACGCTGCCGGCGACCTGCGCCCCCCTGTCATGCGCCCGGGTCAATGCAGTGGTGAGGGTGATGCCGGTGCCGGAGACCTGGGCACCCACCGCGTGCGCAATTGTGAGCGGCGCGGCAACGGTGATTGAGGCGCCACCAGCGCCGCCTCTGCCACCTCTGCCACCGCCGGTGACGGAGGCCACAACCGCCGTCTCGAGGTTCGTGCCACTGTCAATGGTGATGGTCTGGCCCGCGCCAAAACCCGCCGCGCTGGCGACAGGGATAACGGTCGCGCTCACCTCGGTGGCAGTGCCTACCGTGCTGCCTCCCGCCGTGCCAACCGTCGCGATGACGGCGGTCTCGAGGTTCGCGCCCGCATCAACAATAATCGTCTTGCCGGCGCCGAAGTCTGCCACGCTGGCGACTTTTATATTGCTCGCGCCCGCGACCGATTCGGTCGATAGGGTGGTGGCGGTCTGCAACAGGAAATCATTGTGGTTGTTGCCGGTGTCGAGGCCGTCCGGAAAGCGTCCCGCGCTCCTATGGGGCGCGCTGGCGACCGGAGCGGCCGGCCCGCCGAAACCGCCACGGCCGGCGCCGGGCGTGGCCACGAAGTTGCCACTCGCCCCTCCTCCGGAGGCGGCTTGGTAACCCTCAGCCGCCCACGGGTCAACGACGCCGCCGTAGTTGAGGCTGTCGGCGACCAGGCCAGCGGCGTCACGCAGCACCATGCTGCCGGCGCTTGGGGAGAGAGCGGGTCCGCCGAACCACTGGTTTGGCGCCGGTGGCCCTTGGTAACCTGCGGTCGTAACCGCGGCGTCACGCACCACCGCGTTGATCGCGTGGTCTTTGGCCAGGGGACTGTCAAGCGTGATGCCGGCGCCGAGCGGCTGGAGGGGCTCGTTGCTCGAGTGGGCAAAGGCCGTCGCCGGCTGGAAGCTGATCCCCGTTCCCCTGACGCTGAAGGGGAGGTTGCTCGCATGGTTGAACTTCAGCGGGGCGGACAGTTCGATTTCAGCGCCGCCGCCGCGGCGACCACCGCCCGCGGGGGCTCCCGCCACCGCGCCGATGCTCTTGACCGTGACGGCCTCAATCCCGTGGTCCTTGCTGTCGATGTCCAACCTGATCTTGTCACCAACCGAAATGTTGGCGGCGTTCCGCACCCTGATAGAGGTGTCGCCGGCTTTCGCGCCCGCCGCCAGGTAGGTTTGCGTGCCCGGCTTGCCGACCTCAGTAACCGTGACCACCTCGTACTTTTCCACGTCCCTCCCGACAGCGGGATAGGTGGCACCGTAACCGATGCCGATCTTCTCGCCAACCTCGACCGCGAAGCCGCCACCGCCGCCGAAGCCGCCCCCGCCGAAACCACCACCCGCGCCAGTGAAAGGCACGTTGGTCGAGCCGGCTGGAATCGTGATCACCGGTCCGTCGGGGAGGGGCTGCCACAGCGTCGTGCTGTTGCCTGCCGCCGTCCCGAGGCTGGCGATCTTGCGGGTTTCCACGCCGGAGCCGGTGTCAATTTCAATCGTATCACCGGCCGACATGCCGTTCGTGCTCCTGACGTGGATGGTGGTATCACCCTTGTGCGCGGGAACCGCCAGCCCGGAGTTGGCGAGGCCGAGCAGGTAGAAGCTTTTGGCCGCGAGTTTCGTTCCAGCCGGAATCTTGACCGACGAAAAGATGGCCTGCTGGGCGGCGTGCTCGATCAGTGTCCAGCCGGAGATGTCCACGGAACTGGCGTCAGCGTTGTAGAGCTCGATGAAGGAGTTCGCCGGGTCAACAGCGAACTCGTTGATCTTGATCGGGCTGACGTTCCGCACCTTCTCGACCATTTTCTCGGATTGCGTCTGGCCGCTTGTCGGGTTCGTCCACGAGGCGTTGGCGACCAGGTCGCCATTGAAGGCCACCCGCCCCGAGGTGATCTTGAAGGTCGCGCTCACGCTCGCACCCGGCGCGACCGGATCCGTGAACGTCTTTGAGGTCCCGGAGGCGCCGGAGACCACGGAGGTCCACCCCTTGGGCGCGGCAATGCTCAACTTGACTCCCACGGCGGGCGCCCCTGTGGTATTCATGAATGTCACGGTGGTGTCCTGCGAGGACCCCGGTGAGAACGTCTGGAGTCCCGGCGGCGCGGCCGTGGCCGACGCCGGCGCCAGGCCCAACGTCTGCACGTCGTATTTGGCCGCCACAACGTTGGCCTGCACCTTCTGGTCGGTGGCGTCTGTTGGGAAGGTTCCTCCAGCCGTCATCGCGCCTTCATAAAAGGTGCCCTGCGAGCCGTTGCTGTTGTCCCCGCCGTTGCCCAGGAGGATGGCTCCCTGCTTGCGCATCGGGTCATAGGATCTGTTGACGCGGGGTCCGTTGAACATGATTTTCAGTTCGCCGCTCTGCGAGTCGCCGCCCAAGGTAGTCCAGTGGTGCGGTTCGCCCTTGGCCATCGCCGTCACGAATCGCCAGGTGATGTTCGGCAGGTCTCCGCAGAGTTTGGATCCATCCGGGTTGACACAACCCACCAGGTTGTTCTCCTGGTCGGTCATGATCCACGGGCCGGGAGGCGGGCCATGATACCAAGGGGTGGCGTTTCCGAAGTAGGTAGTTTCCATGGTGCCGTTCCCGTCGTCGCGGCTGTCCGTCTCGGCGTTGCCGTAGTCGAAGCAGCAGCCGCCGTTGTAGTGATGGCCGTTCACGACCCAGTACTGCCCCTCCGCCTGGTCGTCCACTGCGGTGCCCTTCGCGTCGTCCCAGCGGAGGCCCATGCCCGGAGCGATGAAGACGCCGTAGGCCTTGTGGCCCATGACTGTAATCGGCGCCCAGTCGGCGACCGGGACGTTGTTAAACCCACCCAAGGCATGGCCGCTGAATCCGCCGCGGGGCGCCTGGACGAGGTGGTTGCCCTTGCCGGACTGGTCGTAGAGGGTGGTGATCCAGCAGTAAGTGTTGGCGCAGAAGGCGTCCTGCGCGGCCGCGTTGGCGTATCCGCCCGCATCCGTCGCGGAGGGCCGGACGACGCCGATGTCCAAGGTCTTGCCGTCCGACTGGCGCATGACCTGGTAGAGCGGGCCGTTGTAAGAGGCGTACAGCGCGCGCGTGGAACTGTGGGCGGCCACGCAAGGGGTGCCGCCGGCGGCGTAGATGTCACATGGGCCTTCTGGCCTGGGCGGAGGAAAATTGCGTCCCGCCCCGGCCGCTTTGGCCATAAACATCGTGGCTACAGGCAGCGTAAGCGCCAGTGCGAGTATTATCACAAGACCGATTTTCGTTTTCATATCTATGCGATTCTCTAAACGGAGATTTCCAATTTGGCTTTCTGCCAGTAACCGCCAGGAAAAAGCAAGGAGCAGTCTAACCCGCCAACCCAGTGGGGTGCATTTCAGATTTTTAGGTTCCCCTCCTGATCTTGCTCCTAATGTCAATCTCTTCGCCTTCCTGCATTCGGATTAAGAGCGAGATTACGATTACGATTAAGCAAATCAACCCAAAAATGCGATCACTGCCGGCAGACGCCCGGTGTTTTGAAGAATATGCCGCCTTGATCAAAATGATTTCGCAACGGAAGAAGCGACGATAGCGGCCCACTTGCGTTACGCCCGTGATCCCTCCGTCGGGGCGGCGCCGGGAGATTATACTCTTGAGCCGCTGTGAGGCGGAACGGGGCGGCGCTCTTCATTCATTGGAACATGAATCCCCGGCTCGCATCACTCAATGGCATCCAGCGGAATGCGGTGGTCCGGCTTGTGGCCCTCAAAACGCAGAATCAACTCGACGTCTTTGAGGCCGCGGCCGAGGCAGGTGTTGATGGCGTTCAATAGATTGGGAAAATTAGACGCCGCCTCAGCCCGCTTGACCCAACGACCGGCGGGACTCAAGAACTTGTTGAGAGAAACGTGCCGCACCAAAAGCTTGCTGGGCAGTGGATCATTCGTTTGCATGATATAAAATTACACACGTTGGAGGGCAATGCCAATCGGTGGAAACCCTGTTTCGCCACTCAGGCGGAAGCCGATTGTGACGGATCTTTCTCCACAGCCCATTGAGGGCCATCTGGATGGCCGGTGTCAGGATCAATAGTCAAGACGATCTTGCCTCGGACGTGGCCGCGCCGGCTCATTTCCAGGGCCTCGGGCGCGCGGACCAACGGGAGGACCTTGTCCACCATGGCTTTGATCTCACCGTTGGCAATCAGGTCACCCATCAGGGTCAATTCATCGGCGCGCGTTCGCGTCTGCATCTTGCGCGCCCGCACTCCGCACAGCAGGGCCTTAGTCTGCGACGGTACCGAAACGGTCGAAACCAGGCGGCCGTCAGTTCTGAGGACCTTCCAGGAACGATCCTGCGTCTGGCCGCCAACCAAGTCCAAAACCACATCCACGCGCTTGACCACGTCTTCAAAGCGGGTCGCGGTGTGGTCGATGACTTGTTGGGCGCCGAGCCGGCGCAGAAAAGAAAGGTTGCGGCTGGAGGCGGTGGCGATGACCCAGGCGCCGTGGCGGAGGGCCAATTGCACGGCAAACGAGCCGACTCCCCCTGCGGCGCCATGAATAAGAATCTTCTGGCCGGGCCGAATGTCCGCCGCGTCGAACAGTGCCTGCCAGGCCGTCAGGGCGCACAAGGGCGTGGCGGCGGCGTCGATGTCGTCCACCGACGGGGGCTTTGCCGCCAGGCCGCCGACCGGCGCCGCGATCAATTCGGCAAAGGCACCGCCGTAACCGGAATGTCCGAAGACCGATTGACCGACAAAGAAATCGGTCACGTCCGGCCCCAGGGCCTCCACCATGCCGGAAAAATCACAGCCCAAGGTGTGGGGCATCGGCAACGGTCCGAGCAGTCCTTCGCGCACTTGCCAGTCGAAGGGATTGACGCCGGCGGCGTGAACGCGAACCAGAACCTCACCCGGCGCCGGTTCCGGCGCCAGCACATCCTCGAAACAAAGCGATTCCGGGCCGCCGAAGTAATGGATACAAACGGCCTTGATCGTCCCTGATTCACGCAAAAGTGTATTCATTGGATTCCTTTCCTCTTACAGGCAATTTCGCAGGCTCGGGAACATTGTAAATCAGGCGCGAACCCCGACCGAGCCTAGGGGAATTGCCGAGTCGCGAGTTTTGCGCGGCTACGGGTTGGCTTGCGCCGTGGCGGCCTCGCGCGCGGCTTCGGCGGGTCCGATCCGGTTGGCCACATTGACGCCGTTGACATCATCGTAATTGATGGTCAGGCGCTGGCCGAGCCGCAGCTTGATGAACGGGGCGTCCGTGCGGCCATCCAGGACGATGGAACAATTGTCGGCCAGATTGAATTGTTTGACTCCGAAGAGAATATTGAAGCCGACGGGGAAATTCGCATCGGATGGATCAACCAAAACCACGTCGTCAATCCTGGATTCGGGGACGACACCGAGGATGCGGTCAATCAAATCGCCGTGCGGATCAAGGACACCCACGCCATCGCCGTTTTCGATGTCCTGGCGGATGAGATTAAATAATAGTGTTGACTTTCCGGTGTCTGTGGCTCCGATGATGTGGGTGTGCTGCACCCGTTGGTCGGGCGTCAGTCGGACTTCAACGGATTCGCCGACGTGAACATTGTCACCGAGCAAGAGGCCGTGCGCGTGTCGAACGGAGGCCGGAGCGGCCTTCGTCCTGCCGGCGTCGCGCTCCAACACGGGTGAGCGGACGGCGCTCGACGGCAGGTGGACAAAGCCGATCAATTCATCGCTGTTGAGAAGCATCCCCGTGCGCCGCGTTTGCCGGAGCAATACGTCTTCGATGTGGTCTTCTGGGGTGGGGTAGTCATCATTGTGAAGGGGAATGAGCGCATTGCCCTGCGGATGGGTGAACACCCGCAATGAGCCCGCAAGGTCGCGCCCCAGTTGAAGCATTCGTTCACGCCGTTGGGTCTTGATCGCGATACGCACAACGGCGGCGAACAACGGACGGGCGACTTTGGTTTTGGCCGCGTCGGCCAGTTCGGGCACATCGACAAAGAATGGCCTTCCGTCTGCACCCGTCACGGAATTGGTGATACTTTCCGCCCAGGGATTGTGCGCTGGTTGAAAGAGAACCTGGAACAAGGCAAGCTCGCCCATCCGTAATTCGCTCAATGCGCCGATGATGCCGATGAATGGGTCAATTTTGCCGCTGGCCAGCGGAAGCATGAATTCATGCTCCAAGCCGAATTCAGCAGCGAATTCTGCCGGCCCTTCAAAATGGCGCCACGCGTTCTCCAGCGTGCCCTGGCGCTGTTGAAACAGGACTTCGGGGAAGTATGCCTGCAATTGCCGCCGCACGAGCGGAGCATCATCCTCATGGGCCGCGAATTGGGCGACGACACGGTTGGGAATACCGAGCAATTCAAAGGCAATCGGCTCACGGCAGAGCGACAGATTCAAAAGGAACTGCTCGAATGTCTCCTTGGAGACGTCGAGCTTGGCGGGCAGGGAGGTTTGAAGTTCGATGAGCGGGTCACGGTAGAGCGGTTCCGGTTCGGGTTCCTCCTCCTCGGCCGGCGCCAGTGCAGGTTCCGGCGGCGCGGTTGAGAGCTTTCGGCTCAATTTCTGAACGAAGGAACTGAGAAGCGTCGGCTTGCGACCGTCGTCCACAGCGGGGGTGTCGGACAGGTGATGGCCGTAAAATGGGCGGAAGGGCGGCTCCGGGCAGATCGGTTCGTCGAAGACCTGCCAGCCACGACCGCGCCGCTCCCATTTGTAAAATTGTTCGGAGAATTGTTCGTGTGCCCCGCTCATGCCCTTCAAGCCTTCTGCTCAGGGCGGGTCGAAGGCACCGGCGGCTTGTGCAAATCGCCCAAAATCGGAGCGGACTCATACTGTCTCACCAACCCGCTTCGGGCCCGGCAATCAACACGGGCCAAAGGGCACGTGGCAAACGCGAAGCTTCCCTTCGCGGAACGAACCGGAAATGCAAGCAGTTTCGCCTCGCCAAAGGAGATCTTGCCGGCGCTAAAGTTGTCCGACCCGCTTCCGAAGCCTTCGCCGAACATATCATTGACATGCTGTTTGGTTTCATTATCGCGTGAAGCCGCATCGCGGAGCACGCCCTTTAGGCTGGTCCCTGGAATAATTGGGAAGCCCGTGTGACGTTCGCGGACGATGGGTTGATCAATGGCACCCACGCTTGCCCCCGCGCCAACATGGAGCGGCGTACGGGTGAACAGATATAGAATTTTTGATTTGCTCATGATTCCTTTATGAATTGTTCATTGTTCAAAGTCACTTCCCCAAACGTCCGGCGACGTTCTTGTAAAATTGCCAAGTGCCGCAAACGCCGAGGCCGAAGCCTTTTTCACCCAGAAGCGTACTGCGACGGTTTTTGATGGCGGTGGGGTTCGACTCACAGCCGTGCCAGTTGAGAACAGCGGCGAGTTTGCGAGCTTCATCAGCCGAGTCGGCCTCGAAATAGTAAACCGCGCCGGCAGGAACGGCGACATGGGTGCTCTGTGCGCCGCCCGACTCGCCCGCGGCTTCATCGGGCAACGCCCAACCGGTAACGACGAGAGGTTTCGGAATGATGGCGGCGACGAGCTTGGCGGAAATGCTCTTTTGTTGACGGACGCGCCGCCGCCAAGTCTCTCGCCCCTCCCTTTTTTCGCGTGCAGCATCTCCAAACTTAAGAAGAACTTCACCAGTTTGAGGGCAAATCCAGTTGGGCAACCAACCTCCGGGATGAGCGGTGATGTGGCGCGTCGCATCTGCTTCGATTGCTGGCCACACTGCGGGACTCAGGAGAACCCACTTCACAGAAGATTTGCCGTCTCGTCGTTGGAAGCCATCGACTAGTCCGCGTGGCAGGGGTGGTGCTGAGTCCGGCATTCGCAATGCAGAGCAGATTCGTTGCTGACCGCCAACAATGATCTGGTGATGGCCGCCGTTGAGAAGGGTTTTGACGAGGTCGCTCCCATGCTGCGGATGTCTGAATTCCTTGTCCTCCGCAGAAGCGCAAACGCCGAGTTGCCAGGCTTCACGGAGACGGAGATAATGGGCCGAGTAAATTTTGCCGGTCGCTTCGCGCTGGCCCGCAGTGCCGGTGTCAGGATCAATTGCGATGCCGATGGTATGCTCGCAGTCGAAGAGGTCGTCGTCGGCGACAGCGTGTTCGGCCATCTGTGTGGATGTCACGCTGGAGTTGGCGGCGCCGAGATAAGTTTGGAATGCCTCCCTCGACAACCAGGGTTTCGCGGGAGATTCCTTGTCGGGCGGCAGGCGGTTCGCAACGGCGTATTCGAGCGGGTCGGGAAGACTGGATTGAACGGGGTCAAATGAATCCGTAGGCAGGAGCGCCGGTTGGAGTGTCGCGTCTTGAAGGTCGTGGGGGCGGGGGAAAAACCAGGTTGCGCCGTTCTTCACCGGAAAGGGACCAGCAGTGATGAGCGAGCCGAACTTGCGGTCGCGGTGCGCGTCTTCAGCGTAAACGCCATGTGCGCCGCGACGATGGGCGTGGAGCTTATTGGAACCATCTGCATCAAGTTTTGCCCGGTGCAACGCGGCATGGAACGCACCGTTGATGACATTGGGCATCGGCCAGGCGGCGCCGTGGCCGGCGAGCGAGCCTGTCATGGGCCGGCCATCGCGGAAGAACATTATGTCTGTGGGTTGAAGCAGAATGGTGTTCATGGCTGGGTTTGCTTTGCAGCGGCAGGCGTGACTGCGACTGACGCGGATTGAGAATCGGTGTCGCGGGTGCGATGGGCGAAGGCAACGGTCTGGCAGAGGCCGATGACATCACGGAGTTTCTTCTCCGCTTTATCCAGTCGGCCGACGTAATCAGCTAACAGGCTGAGCAGTTGGTCCGTCACTTCATGCGACCAGGCCGGGCCACGCTGGCGACCGCAGACAACAGCAAATTCCCGCTGGATGATTACGTCCGAGACAGCTTCAAATTCGGGCGTCGGCGTCGTTGTCGCCAGACCTGTATGCTGCGTCAAATAAGGGTCGAGCAACTCAATTACGCGATACGGAAACTTGCTGCTGAGTTGATCCAATGCCAGCGCTGCGGCGATGGCACGATAGAGGTCCAATCCCCCGCTATCCCATTTGCAACCCCACTCGATGGTCTCGCCTGAGCGTTTGAAAAGGGTAGCCGCCAAGGCGCTGCGACCAAGTTGCTTCTTCCCGCGTTTCTCGGCGGCATGAGCGGCGCGGACGACGTCCTGTAGCGGTGCCTTGAAGTGCGCGATGGCAATGCCGACGGAACAATCCGCTGCTGGGCCGGGGACAAGGAAGGGAATGGATCGTCCACGGCCATGATCATCCCGCCACCGGTCTGATGAGAGGAATCCTGGTTGTGGGCTAAGGAACAGCGCTTCCCCTTTCATTGCCTTCACCTTGCGTCCGGTGAAAGCCAACCTCAAAGCCTCTGAACACGCCAACGCGTTGTCGGCAGGCAGGAGCGCAACCACATCATCTCCGCCGGCGTAGATAAGGCGTCCGTCGAAGGCTTCGACAATGGGCCGGGCGCAGAGCAACGCAAAGTTGCTCAGGGCTTCGCTGAATTGGAGGTGGTAGCTGGGCGAAAGCGGACGAGGGGCATTGAGGAAGTTCCCGAATTCAGATTTCTCAAAATAGGGCTTCGATCCAAATCGCTGGGTGTGGGACCCGTCGTGATAATCTGCCAATTGGCTCGCAAACGGTGGTGTCTTCTCGCCGCTCACCCACTTGCCAATCTCATCGCCATCGCAGGTAAGCACGGCAAAATATTTTTCCGACGAGTCCATTTCTTCTGCCAGCTCGTTCTCGGCATCATCATCTCTGCCAAACGGATCGTGTGCCGCCAAACTGCGGGTGTTCGGCATCGGGAAGTGGTCGGAGCCGGTCTCCAAACTCCATGGATACTTGGCGAGATAGGCGAAGTGCCACAATCGCTTCACCAACGTGGCTGCGCCCAGCCAATCGTCGTGCTTGAAAAAAGACTTCCAGGGGCCACGATGAGTCCTGGCGTGATCCTCGGCACGCTTCGTCCAAACCTGTCCGCCACCCACGGTTTCATCCCGTCCGGTCAGGGCGTCTTTGTTGTTGAACGTGCCGGTTTGCCAACCGCCTGTACTCGCGGCGCCGAAGTGGCGCGTTTGTCGAACAGCATCGAGCGCCCAACTGTTGAAGGCAAGAATGACGGACCAGGCAAGGCCGATGTTGTTGAGCTTGTCCTTGGGGCCGTCTTTACCGCCAACGTAGTAACGTCCATCCCGATGTTCGACTGGCATCTGCCGAGTCGCCATGTCCACAATGGTCTGAACACGGTCGCGAGCCTTTTGAATCGGCATATCGGGATCGAAGCCATCGGCGAGTTTCAAGGCATCTTCCAAGGAGTTCGGCCAGGGCGTAGCCTGCCAGGTGAGCGAGAGGAACCGGGCGATCTGGGCGTCGAAGCGGGCCTTGCGGTCAAGCGCGGTGATGCCAATTTCGTCATTAGTCAGACCGGCCTCCTGGCAGGCGGACCAAACGGCTCCGGCGATGCGCTTCCATTCATCCTCGATGGCCTTCTTAACCGTCTCACCAAGTTCGGCTGCACGTTCTGCCGACACCACGGCGAGGAAAACATGCGGAAGGTTGGGCGTGAGCAGATCACGGGGCTGCCAGTTGAGCGACTCCCATACGGTCTCATCGCCGATTTTCACCTTACTCCAAAGCTCGTCGCGCCACTGGAGGTCGAAGAGCGGTTGTCCGCGCAGGTTCGGAAAGATCACCGCATCGGGACCGACTTCGGCGGCAAGCGCCTTAATTCCAGCGGCCATGAGCCACGAGAGGAGGTAGCTGCCGCTCCAAAGGTCACGAATACTTCGGGCAGCGGCGATGAAGTCCTGTACAGGGCCGATCTGGAACTTGAGAAAGGCCGGACGCCAGACTTTGTCATCGCCGCATCCATCAAGCGCCGAAACCACCTGCATGTGTGTCCAGATGGAGTGATCAGGGATACGGGTGTCTGCTGGCAACCAAGCGAGGCGATAGTCCTTTTCCACGGCGTGCTTCGACCAGAGACGCCAGTGGGCAAAGAACCGCGCACGCCATCGAAGACTCTCCTCCGGCAGGCTGGCGAGCGATTCGGCGGTGAGCAGCGGCTGGACGGATTCCTCGCCTTCGATGCCTTGCTCGGCGGATTTGAATTCCGCATGGAAAGGCAGTTTGATGCCGTCAAGCGGATGAAGAAATCCATTGCGAATTCCGTCAAACGCGCAGTGAAGGCCACTGGCCTGAGATGCCGGAAACGGCAGCCGGTCAGCAGCAGCACCGGTGTGGTCAGCCAGTTTGAAGTAATCTCCGATTTCGGTGTCAATGAACCCCGCGCGGTGAAAAGCAGTGTCGGACCGTTCCCCATGGGTTTTGATGTCCAGCGCTTTGCTGGGCGGGTCATGCAGGTAGGCGGCGAGCTTGCGTTTCCAGAAATTCGTGTCGCTCATATTCACGTGCCAGTCTGGCTCCAATCATCCCACACGTCGATCTTGGGAACGTCCACAGACGTTCTTGAAAAGGCAAGTCCACCTCGCCAATGTGCGCTTGGCTTCGCGCGATAACTACCCGGTATCACAAATTGTGCTCATTGCACAAGCCAATTCTGCTCTCCAAGAACGCGAGCGTTGACGCGCATTCTTTGCGTGGCCACACGACGTGCGGTCCGCAAGGACCAGACTCTCGCGGAAATCCGCGCTCCACATTCATCCCGGTGCAACCGAGCCTCTTATTCTCACCTTCATTGGTCAAGACAAACACTGGAACCTACTGAAAACAAAGGGTTTCAATGCACATTACCCCATGAATTCCGTGGCTGTTATTCTCACTTTTATTCTCATTCTGTGAGATTTGGGAATGTGTGAATTGCGTAAGTAATTGAATATCAACGTACTGAGTTATGTTGGAGCGGGTGAAGGGAATCGAACCCTCGTCTCAGGCTTGGAAAGATTCGACTCGATCAAGCCGGATGATTCGGGCGGAACCCGATCATGCGCCTCCGAGAAATTGATGGATTTGAGGCCAGAGAGACTTGGCGGGCTTGTTGCGGTCGTGTTCCCAGTTTTTGAGCGTTCTCGCGCTGACGTCAAACCTCGCTGCAACCACTTTTTGCGTCGCACCGACAGCCAATCGCTTATCCAGCAGCAACTTGCTCAGTGGCCCTTGCTGACTATCGAAAGGGGGCGAATCCTGTCTTATGGCCTTGATCAACAGATGGCAAAAGGGGCGCAGAAAGGACCCCTTCCGCCAATTTTTTGAAACCCCTGGTTTTTCAGGGGTTTCCTCTTTTGTATTTGACGCTTCTTTGGCAATTGTGTAACGACAGTGGCGGATGAGCGCGCCACACCAAACCGCCGTGACCATCAGCCGGAGGCGCTTCCTGCAATCGACCGCCCTCGCGGCTGGGGCGGCGCCCGTGTTCGGTTGGCCCGCCTCGGCTGAAGCGGAAGAGCCTGCGGCCTTCGGTTTTCATCGTTGGTTTCCGCAATTCCCCGCTCCCCGCCAGCTTTGGATCGTGCCCTATGCCGGCGACGCCGAGGAGGGGATGATTCTGGAATCCATCGCCGGCCTGACCGCGCTCGGAGTTTTGCAGGGCCACGGTGACACCTTGATTTTCGAAGACGTGCAGAATGACGGTTACCAGCGATGGTTTGCGGCCTATTGCGGCGCAAATTCGCCGAAACTGACGCGGATGAGTCTCGACGAGGCCGTCGCGCGCTTGCTGCTTGCGGGGGTCGTGCGGGGCTACATTTTGTTCCGGTTCGAGCAATCCGACAGACCCTTGCATTCGGCGGGCAAACTTGACCAAAGCGCCAACGTGGCGACCTCGCTGGTTTCAGCTTGGAAGTCCTTGGCGGTTTCCGAGCGCTTGGCCGGGCATGTCGAAAAGCTCGGCCTTAAACGATTGCTCGACGTGCGCGAACGCAGCGAACTGTGGTGCCTGTCGCAACAGGAATTCTCCCGCAGCGTGCTGGGAACCGCCGACCCGAAAACGCGCCAGGCCCGCTCGCTCATGATCGCGCTCAACGCCTTCGTCTGCTCCGGCACGGGCGACGCGTATCAAAAAGGACTCGCCCGCTGTGAGGAGGATGTGCCGGTGCTGGGCTGGGGGTGTGACGCGGAAGACCGGCAGACCCTGTCGTCCTCGCGCTGGGGACTCTTTCAGACGGCGACGAACTGGTGCCACAATCTTCCAGTGTTCGCCAGTGATGTCGTGGACAAATCCATTCCCGCGGACCAGTTGCGCGTCCGATTTGCTCCGCCCTGGTCAACCCTCGACTGGGGCGATGGCTTTCATCACGTGAACTTCACGTTGAGCGACGGCGACAACGTCCAGTGGATCATGGGCAACTTCACCGGCGGCAACGAAGCGCCCAGCTACTACGGGAACCCGAAACGGGGCAGCATTCCTTTCACGTGGGGCCTTCCGGTGCCGTCGCTCTATCAACTGTCGCCGCGCACACTGGCTGAAATCCTGGCCAAAGCAACGGCGAACGACGACTTCGTACAGTTCCACGCCGGCGGTTACTTCTATCCTGACATGTATGGGCAAGCGCGCGGCACAACCCGTGCGCTTGAGCTTCACGCCGAGCGCCTGCGCGCTTACATGGACCTGACCAACATTCGCATTATCGCGTTTAACTTCCAGGACTGGGACGGGGCCGCGGCGCATGCAGCCTGTGAAATTTTCGCGTCAAAGTTACCCGGACTGCTCGGTATTCTCGCGTTCCAGTATTATCCCTATTCGGCGGGCCAAGGTGCCATCCGTTGGGTCAAAGGTGTCGGGGGCGACGAAGTCCCAATCGTCTCCTGCCGGCTGACGATCTGGGCGCAAACCGGACGGCCTCGCGACACAACCCCCGCCGCCGTTGCCGCGCACCTGAATCGGCTGCCCACGGCCGGTGAAAAGGCAACCGATGATTCCTTCTCGTGGGTGATCGCGCATGCCTGGTCGCGTTTTCGCCGTGCCGGAAAGGAGGCGCCCCTCGACGCCGAAGAAACGGGCGTGGCGCAAGACAAGGCAGCTCCAGACACCGCGCGCGCATACGAACCCGTAGTGTGGGCGGTCGCTCGACTCGGACCGCAAGTAAAGCCAGTGACCGCGCGCGAACTGCTGTTGCGCGTGCGCTTGCGTCTTCGTCCTTATTGGACCCTGTCGCGCTGGCTGGCCGAAATTGGAGATGAAGCCAATCCGGGGACGCGGCCGCCCGCCTCCGCCAAGATAGCCGCCGAAGCCCGCGCCTTGCTTCCCCAGACGAGCCATGATGCCACGGCGGCCCGTCGTTGCTTTGAATTGCTTAAGCTTGCAGGCAGGGGACGGCGCCTCTTCTAGGCGGCCACGGGAGACGCCGACGAAACGGCGCGCGAAGCCGCCAGATCGACTTTCCGCTGGCGCAGGCTTCTGAAGAATTCGTAGCCTTCGCGGCAACGGCGGACAAACACGTCCTTGTCCTCGAGCATCGTCTTGATGATGCGCAGAATCGGCTTGGGGCGCAGATAATAGGCGCGGTAGAAGCGGTCCACCGCCGCGAAAATCTCGTCCTTCCCCAGGTTCGGGTACTCCAACGAGCTTTGCTGGAAGCCGTCGTCATGCACGATGTCGGTCTTGTCCTTTTTGGCAAACCAGCCGTTTTGCCGGGCCATTTCAAATAGTTCGGTGCCCGGATACGGAGCGGCCAGGGAAACCTGGATGCTGAAAACATCCAGCTCCATGGCGAACCGAATGGTCTCCTCGATGGTCTGGGCCGTTTCCACCGGCAAGCCGAGAATGAAAGTACCGTGGATGACGACGCCCGCTTCGTGACAGGCTTTGGTGAAACGCCGCGCTTCGTCCAATTGAATACCTTTTTTGATCCGGTTCAGGATTTCCTGGTTCCCGCTTTCGTAGCCGACCAGCAACAGCCGCAGGCCGGAATCCTTGAACGATTTAATCGTGTCGTAATCCAGATTGGCCCGGCTGTTGCACGACCATGTCAGGCCGAGCGGGGCGAGCTTCCTGGCGATTTCGCGCGCGCGCGGCAAATTGGCGGTGAAGGTGTCGTCGTCAAAGAAAAACTCGCGCACCTGCGGGAACAGCTTCCGGGCGTAGGCCATTTCGGCGGCCACGTTTTCCGGGGAGCGGACGCGGTATTTGTGGCCGCCGATGGTCTGCGGCCAGAGACAGAAGGTGCATTGCGCCGGGCAACCGCGCCCGGTGTAGAGGCTCAGGTACGGGTGCAGTAAGTAGCCGATGAAATAGCGTTCAATCTGCAAATCGCGCTTGTAGGTATCGACGACCCACGGGAGGACATCCATGTTGGAAATCATCTCGCGCTCGCGATTGTGGATGATCTTGCCATCCGGAGCGCGGTAGGAAAGGCCGTCGATTTTCGACAAAGGGCGTCCTTCGGCGACTTCCTTGCAGGTGAAATCAAACTCCTTGCGCCCGACCCAATCGATGGACGGGGAGGCCTTAAGGGTCTCGGCCGGCAGCACGGCCGCGTGGGCGCCGACAAACCCGATGGTCGTGGCCGGATTTTGTTTCTTGATCGCCTCGGCTACTTTGCAGTCGTTTTTGAGCGAGGGGGTCGAGGTATTGATGATGACGTGCTCGAAATCGCGCGCGATTTCCAGGCATTGCTTGACGCCGATGTCATGGGGCGGGCAATCGAGCAACCTGCTGTTGGGCACCAGGGCAGCGGGTTGCGCCAGCCAGGTCGGGTACCAATAGGAGGTGACCTCGCGCCGCGCCTGGTAGCGCGAGCCGGCCCCGCCGTCAAAACCATCGAAACTCGGTGGAGATAGGAATAAGGTTCTCAAGGCGTTTTCTTCTGGGCTATCTTCGTCAGCAATTCATCCCGTTGCGCGCTGTCGCCCGCGCCGCAGCCGCCGGCCTTGGCGTTAATCGCCGCTTTGGCTTCCGCCAGGTGGCCCTTGCCGATGGAGAAGCCGTTGAAGGCGTTGACCGAGCGGCCTTCGTAATAGGGCTTGGGCTTGGCGCTGAAATTGTAGGCCATGTTCTTCCAATTGTCCCGCGGGCTGCTGCTCAGGGCGCCGCTGGGATCGTAGCCGCAATGCACCATGCAACTCTCGCAGCGCGGGTCGCGCGCCACCCCGTCCACCACGCCGTATTTGTTCCAATCCACCTTCTCCAGCATCTCCTGGTAACGCGGATAATGGCCGTCGGTCATCAGGTAGCAGGGCGCTTTCCAGCCGCGGACATTGCGCGTGGGGATGGCCCAGGCCGTGCAGGTCAACTCGCGTTTGCCCGCCAGAAATTCCTGGTAAACCCGCGTGCCGATGATCGTGAAACGGTCGCCCCATTTCTCCATGTCCTTGAATTTCTCCGTCGTCATCTTCCGTGTCAGGAAGAAATCCTCCGGCTTTTTGCCCAGCCGTTTCATCATGTCTTTCTTGGCCGCGTCATATTCATATCCCGGCGAAATGGTGTGCGCGTCCACTTCCAGGGACGAGAAAAACTCGAACATCTCCTCGATTTCCTTGACTTGCGTTTCCTTGTAGACCGTCGTGTTGGTCGCCACCTGGTAGCCGAGGATTTTCGCCATTTTGACCGCTTCGACGCATTCCTTGAACACCCCTTCCCGTTCCACGATCAAGTCGTGGGTGTATTCCAGCCCGTCGATATGGACATTCCAATACATCCAGCGCGAGGGGCCAATGACCGGGCGGGCGTCCGATTTGCCTTTGCGGATGGTTTCCGCCTCCTTTTCCGTGACCAGTTTCTCGTCCAGCAACCGCTTCAGCACCGGCTCCTGTTTCCGGTTGTAAATGGCGGCCAGATAATCCCGCATTTTTCTGCGCATGAACATCCCGTTGGTGCAGATATAGACAATGCGGCCCTGCTTGAGCAAACCGGCCGTCAACTCCTCGATCTTGGGATAAATCAACGGCTCGCCGCCGCAAACGGACACCATCGGCGCGTCGCACTCCTCGGCCGCGCCCAGGCAATCCTCCAGCGGCATCATGTCTTTGAGGCTGGTGGAGTATTCGCGGATGCGCCCGCAGCCGGTGCAAGTGAGGTTGCAGGTGTGGAGCGGCTCCAGTTGGAGCACCAAGGCAAACTTCGGCGTGCGCAACAACACCTTGTGTTTAACAATATGGGCGGCGATCTTCGCCGTCAGCGCGAGTGGAAATCGCATAATAATTTCAGTCTAATAGAGCCAATTCCCGGTCGAACGCAACCGGCGGCGGTTGAATGGGTTGAGGGGAAATTGTTTTGGTTTCAGCGAAACCCGGCAGGAGGAACATCAAGGGCGAGATACTTTGGGACGTGGAGATGCCCGCGCACCCGGCGCCGATCAACACAATGACCGACCCCAAAGCCAAGCACCTGAAGATGGAACGAACCTTCACTGGGCCAAATCTAAGGGGTCTTGATGGTCTTGGCAACCTTTTATTGTCGGCCTGAAACTGTAAGGGGAACCCCTACACTGGGCGCTGGCGGGCAGGCGGGCCAAGCCCCCGTGGGATTGACAAGCCGCTGACCTGGGGCAAACATGAGACGTGGACATTCACGAACTCGTCATCGAAATGAAGCTGCTGGAACGCCGCTTGACCCTTTACGAGGAGAAGTACGGGGTGTTGAGCGCTGATTTCTACGCTGCCCTCATGGGCGGCCAGTTGGCCAGCTACGATGCTTTCGATGAAAGTCGCACAGACTTCAGCCGTTGGAAGGGAATTTACGAGACGTGGCTGCGGCGCAAGGAAGCCTATGCGCGACAACTCCAGGAGCGGGGTTTGGCGGAAACTCTGCGTGTGCAACCAGCCTACTGAGGATGAGCGAAGCTCCGCTCACATCCTTGGCGGAATACAGCCGCTTTCTGGCCTCTAATTGGCAAAGTCCCGCTAAGATTGCGACGGAGTGAATAGTACGGTGAAAAGAATGCGGAAGCCGTACCAGATGCCAAAAGTGATGAACGCCGCGGTCCGATAGCGAATGGACGCGACCTTGCTTATGCCGAAGCTCAACACGGCCAGCCACCAAAAATCGACCACGTCAATCATGGACAAAAAGAGATGCGCCTTGTTGGTCGTGCTGGGATTGGCGAGAAAGAGGGTCGGGCTGGCGGTGGCCAGCAGGTTCTCTTTCCACAAGACGAGCCAGATGCGGAGGATTTTTTGCGGAACATCAATCACCAGCGCCAATCCGCAGACTTCGATCACTTTCATGTAATCAAGCCAGGCCCCCGTGCAAGCCTTCAGCGCCAGCCAAATCCCCAAACCCATCAGAAAAAGGCCGGCCACGGATCCCAGGATGGCCCCGCCGGTCCCGAAGATTTTCATGATCGTCGGTGTCATGAACCGCTCGGTCATGGCCGCAGCCTGGTCTGCTTGCGCCTGGGTTAGTTTGCCCGCCGCAACTTGTTTCTGCACCGCCTTTGCCCGTTGCTCCTGCATGCCGAGCAAAATGGCCGGCTGCGAGAACGCGACGCTGATATAGACAGCCGTGGCGATGCAGGCCAGGATCAACGGCACCAGCCAGTTGGAGGCGCGCACGGGCGCGTTCTTGATTTCCTCAAAGACTTCGCCGGGCGCGGCGATGACGTTGGTGAGCCGGTCCGTGAGCGACGAAGGCTCGGACGGGGCGCCCTCGGGCGGCGGGGGAGGATTGGGTTCGGCATCCATAGAGATTTTATTGATACGCTTTTACCACTTTGGCCCGCCAACGCAACATGTTTCACCGACACATAGTTCACCGATTTCCCAACTGGCTATGCTCGTCCCGTTCCCAAAACTTGAGGTCGTCGGCGCAGCCCAGCGAGCGCACATAGGCGCCGTTCCAGTCCGGCGGCGGACACGGGTCGGGCGGACATTTGCGGGTGGCGATGTGGTCGGCAATATAAAGGGCGGAGGCAAGCGAAAAGCCCGTCGCGCCTTCCTTTTCCGGCTGATCCAGAAAAGACACGGCGGCGACCACGTTGTCGGGCATTCCCCACAAGTCCAGCAGGTAGGCGCCGATTTGCGCCGGAGTCGCCTGGAAGGCCTGGCGCAGGCAGGGAGTCAGGGGCGATTCGGCCCGGCAGGCGGCGTCGCAGGCGGCCTGGAATTGGTCCGGGAAGTTGTCAATAAGAATCAGGCGGCCCGTCTCGTGCAGCAGGCCGGCCAGGAAGGCCTCATCGCCGGTGGCGCGCGGCAGCCCTTGTTCGCGGCAATAAGCCTGCGCCAGCCCGGCCGTTTCCCAGCAATGGTTCCAGAGGCGCGGCAGGTCCAGGGCCGGATGGGTGTTGGAGTCGAAGTGTTTGAAGAGCGTTTGGGCCAGGACCACGGCGGCGATCATGCTGGTGCCCAGGCAGAGCACCGCCTCCGCCGGACTGGTCACCAGATAATCGCGCCCAAAGAGAGGCGAATTGGCCAATTGCAGCACTTTGGCCGAGAGGCCGGCGTCCTGGGCCACCATCTGGCCAATGGCCGCGCTGGCGCCGCGGCTGTCCTCCAGCTCCGCCAGCAAGGAATGAAGCACCTGCGGCAGCGAGGGCAGCGAGCGGAGCGCCGTCACGACCGTTTTCAATCCGCTGTCGGCCATCCGCTCCTGGGCGGCAAAGGTCCGCCGCAACAACTCTTTGAGTTTTATCGCGTCAAATGGCTTGGCCACGTACTGGTGGGCGGAGGTGATCACCGTCAGTTTGTCCAGCGCGACAAAGCCGGACATGATGATGCGCAGCGTGCCCGGCGCGGCCCGGCGCACCTCTTCGAGCAATTCGCCGCCCTGCATGTCCGGCATGAGATGGTCGGACAGGATCAAATCCGGCGGGCGGGCCTTGACCGCGGCCAGGGCCGGGCGGGGATGGGTGAAGCCGGTCACCTCCGCCCCCGGCGCCAGCGAGCGCACCACCAGGACGGCGGTTTCCAGCACCTCCGGCTGATCGTCAACGATATAAATAGTTCTCTTCATTCTTGCCGGGCAAGGCGGGCAGTATGTCCTGTCCAACGCCGCTTTAGAAGCGCAATCCGCCGGAAATCGTCACGAGGCAGGACGCCGGCGTTGGCGCAAAATCAACGGGCCTGCCGGACGCGCAGACGCACGGGGCGGAGGGGATGGGCTTGCGTTGCGGCATGAATTGGCTTTATGCTGTGCCTCGCCTTGAGGCGAATGCCGTGAAGATCATTGAGTATCTCAATCAAAGGTCCCGCACCACACTGGTTTTAATCGGCCTGGTGCTGGTGGTCTATATCGGCGAGTTGGATTACGTGTCGGGGCCGATGGTCGCGTTGATGGTGTTTTATCTCATCCCGATTTGCTTTGTCGCCTGGTTCGCGGGACGCCGGCCCGGCCTCTTCATCGCCCTGGTGGCCGCCGCCATCTGGTTCGGGGCCAAATACCTGGATCCCGGATCAATTGACAACCATCCGCTGCTGCTCTGGAATACGGTGCAACGGCTGGGGGCGTTTGCCCTTTCGGCGGTCCTGACCACCGAAGTGGCCGAGCGCAAGCGGGTGGAGCAGGCCTTGCGGCGGGCGCAGGAGGGTCTGGAACTGCGCGTGCGCGAGCGCACCCAGGAACTGGCGCGCGCCAACGAAACGTTGCAGAAAGAGGTGCTGGAACGCACCGAGGCGCAAATGCAATCGCGGCTGCTCAACGACACCCTGGAGCAGCGGGTGGCCGAGCGCAGCGCCGCCGCCGAGCAGCGCGCGCAAGAACTGGCCCGCTCCGAGGCCGCGTTGCGGCAGCAGACCAGCATTCTCCAATCCATTTTGAACAGCATGGGTGACGGCGTGATCGTGGCCGACGCCCAAGGGAAAATCCTCCTGTTCAATCCCGCCGCCGGGCGGCTCATTCAGGCGGGGCTGGGAACGACGGCTCCGGGCGAAACCAGCGACCGTTTCCAGACTTATTTGCCCGACACCCTGAGGACGTATCCGACCTACGAACACCCGTTGGTGCGGGCCATCCGCGGCGAGGTCATTGACGGGGCGGAAATCTTTTTGCGGCGCTCGGATTCCTCGGAAGGGTTGTGGTTGAGCGCGACGGGCCGTCCCCTGGTCGATGAGCACGGGCGCATCCAGGGCGGGGTGGTGGTCTATACGGACATGAGCACGCGCAAGCTGATGGAGAAGCAAGTGGCGGAGATCAGCGACCGGGAACAGCGCCGCATCGGGCAGGATTTGCATGACAGCCTCTGCCAGCACCTGGTCAGCATCGGCTTTGCGGCGGAATTGTTGCGCGAGAAGCTGGAGCGCCACAAAATGCCCGAGGCGGCCCAGGCGGAAGTCATCGCCGAAATGGTCAACGAAGGCATTTCCCAGGCCCGCCATCTGGCCCGCGGGCTTTATCCGGTGCGGCTGGAACTGGACGGCCTGGCCTCCGCGTTGGAGGAACTGGCCGAAACGGTCCAGGCCCGCGGCAATGTCGCCTGCCATTTCTCCGGCGAGGAGCAGGTTCTTATTTACGACGAAGTGGCGGGGAACAACTTGTACCGCATCGCGCAGGAAGCCATCAACAACGCGATCAAACACGGGCATTGCCGCAACATCTCCGTGGGGTTGGGCGCGGTGGACGATGAAGTGATCCTGACGGTCAAAGACGACGGGGTGGGGTTCGCGGGCGTGCCGGAATCCAGCACCGGCATGGGCCTCCATATCATGAACTACCGGGCCAAGATGATCGGCGCGTCGCTGGACATTCGCCGCGGAGCGGGCGGCGGAACCATCGTGCTTTGTTCCTTTCATAATGAGCGCGTGCCGGGCAAAGGAGCCGGCCCGGCGCCCCGGGCGGAACCCCTGCCCGCGCCGAAACCGACGTTGCTGGGTTCGGCTTCCTGAACGGCAATTAATTTGTTCCATTATTGGCCGCCACTTGGTAAATAGAAAACATGTCCGCGCACGTTAAAGCTGAACCGGCAAAGCACAAAGTCTTCCTGGTCGATGATCATCCCCTGGTGCGCGAATGGCTGACGCAGTTGATCCAGCGCGAAAGTGACTTGACTGTCTGCGGGGAAGCGGAGGACACGCAGGACGCGCTGGAAGGGATAGAAGAAAGCAAGCCGGACATTGTCATTGCGGATATTTCCCTCAAGAGCACGCATGGACTGGAGTTGGTCAAAGACTTGCAGGCGCGGCATCCGGCCCTGCCGGTGCTGGTGCTCTCGATGCACGATGAATCCCTTTACGCCGAGCGCGTCTTGCGCGCGGGGGCCAAGGGTTACATTACCAAGCAGGAGGCGACCAAGAAGATTCTCATGGCCATTCGCCAGGTCATCGCCGGCCAAATCTACATCAGCGAGAAGATGGCCTCGCGCATGGTGCATAAAATGGTCCTGGGCCGCGCCGAGGACCAGAAGTCTCCCATCGAGCGCCTGACGGACCGGGAACTGGAGGTCTTTCAACTCATTGGCCGCGGCCAGGGCACCCGGCGCATTGCGGCGGAGTTGCATCTGGGCATTAAAACGGTCGAATCCTATCGCGCCCGCATCAAAGAAAAACTCAAGCTGGAGGACGGCACCCAATTGCTCCAACACGCCATCCAGTGGGTCCACAGTTTGCAGGACCGTTAATGCGATTGTTTCCGGCGTCGTTTGATCTCCGGTCCTTTGGCTGGCGGGAGTATTCCCGCCTGCTATTGGCTCTGTGCCTGCTCGGGGCGATGGCCTGGCTTTGCTGGAAGGGCGCGCGGGACCCGGCGATTCCTTTGCTGCCCCGGGGTCCGGCCGCTTGGATTGTCTATCCGTCCCCGCCCCAGGCCGGGATCAATCCGTGCCGCGAGGTGCCGGCTGATTTCGTGCGTCAATTCGTCCTGGCCGCCCCGCCCGCGCGGGCCGGACTTTCGTGGCGGGCCTTCCGCCGATCCGGGCTTTCCATCAATGGGGTCGCCCTGCCGCAGACCGCGCAACCGGGCGGGAATTGGAAAGACGTTTCCCGGATCAATGCGGCCCCGTATCTCCGCGCCGGAACCAATACTGTTGCCGCGACGGTCTGGAACGACAACGGCCCTCCCGCTTTAAGCCTCCGCCTGGAGATCGATGGCGCGCCGGTGGAAACGGACGAAGGTTGGAGCGTTTCCGTGGCAGGCTCTCTGTGGCATCCGGCCCGGCTGGCCTCGGCCACCGCGAAGTTTGGCGAGGGCAACCAGCTTCACGGTCTGGAAGAAACCGGCCCCGCCCTGCGTGAAAGCTGGCCCCGGCTCTGTCTCTTTCTTCTTGTCGCCATTCTGCTGGCAGCCGGTCTGGAGTATGGGTTGGGACGGGCCGCGGGCGCCTCCGAACTCTGTTTTTGGCGCGGGCTTGCCCTTGGTCTGGCGGCGGTCTGGGTGCTGTTGTTCCTGCACAACGCGCCCCTGCTGGCGCGTCGCAGCGGCTTCGACGCTTCCGACCACCTCAAATACATCACCTATATTCAAGAGCACAGGGCGCTGCCCTCGCCGAAACAGGGATGGGAAATGTTTCAAGCCCCGCTCTATTATGTGTTGTCCGCCTGTCTGCTCGGCGTTTGCCATTGGCCGGCTTCACAGCCGGCGGGAATCCTGCTCCTGCGCGGGATGAGCGCGCTCGTCGGCGCCGTCAATGTCGCGCTGATTTTCGCCAGCCTGCGGCTGATCTTTCCCGGGCAATGGAAGAAACAGATGGCCGGGACGCTGCTGGCGGCATTTTTGCCGGCGCAAATTTGCCTTCTGCATTACACCACCAACGAGACGCTTGCGGCGACGCTGATGAGCGCGGCGTTTTATCTTTGTTTGCGCATTCTGCGCCGTCCGCCGCCCTCGGCGGCTCTTCATGCCGGATTGGGCTGCCTCCTCGGCCTGGCGCTGCTGGCCAAGGCCTCGGCGGTCGTTTTCCTGCCGGCTATTTTTGCGGCGCTGGCGGTAAAGCTGATTCTGGAGCGCCAGACCGCTCCGGGCCTCTGGGTGCGGAGCGCCGGCCTGGCCGGCTTGTGCCTGCTGCTGGTGGCGGGCTGGCGCTATGCGGAGGTGTGGCGGGATTTTGGCAACCCGCTCGCCGGCAATTGGGACGCGCGCGTCGTTTCTCCGTGGTGGCAGCCGCCGGGCTATCACACCGCCGGCTATTTTTTCTCCTTTGGCCAGGCGCTGACCGCGCCTCTGTTCAGCGGGTTTCACAGTTTTTGGGATTGCTTCTACACCACTCTCTGGGGGGACGGCCTGGCTGGGGGCCGGGTGACAACGGCGAGTCTGCCGCCGTGGAATTATCCCTTGATGGAGGCCGGTTTTCTCCTGGCTCTCGTGCCCTCGGCGTTGGTGTTGACAGGGCTGGCCGCCGCCGTGGGGCGATGCTTGCGGGAGCCGGACCTGGCGTTCCTCGTGCTGGTGGGCGCGGCCGGCTCCGCCCTCTTTGCCATTCTCTTCATGAGCCTGAAATTGGCGTTCTATTCCCAAAGCAAATGTTTTTACGGATTGCCGGCGTTGCTTCCGCTTTGTGTTTGCGGCGTTCTGGGACTGGATTCTTGGGGGCGGCGCGGCCGGGGGGCGCGCGCTGTTTTGGGTGTGGCGCTTTTGCTGTGGCTCTGCAACGTCTATGCCTCCTTTTGGATCCGTCCGGGGTCCCTGCAAACCGAATTGTCCGCCGCCGCCGCCGAATTCTCTTACGGGGATGATGACCAGGCAACCCGGCGGGCGGTGGACCGGGTGTTGCGCACGGACCCGGCCAATGAAACCGGGTTGATCATTGATGCCGTCCTCCATGGCCGGCGGGACGGCCCTGGGGCGGCGGCGGAGCGTTTGCGGCGGGCTTTGCGACCAGACCCGTGCAGCGGCGAAATCACGAAATACCTCGCGCCGTACATGCGCGACCTGGGCCAAACCAACGAGGCGCTGGCCCTGGCCGAACGCGCCTTTGCGCTCGAGCCGGAGAATGTCCAGGCTGCCCGGCAGGCCTGCGATCTGGCGATGGACCTGGGGAAGAACCAGGAGGCACTCGAAGCCGGCCGGGCGGCGCTGGGGCTGGACCCAGGCGAACCGGCGCTGCATTTCAATGTGGGCTGCGCCTGGGCCAATCTCCATCATCCGGCCGAGGCCATCCGGCAATTCCGGATGTTGCTGGCGCTCCCACCGCCCCCGGCGATGGAGGCGCAAGCCCATTTCTATCTGGGCCGATTGCTGGCAGGCGAACCGGGGGGAAAAGCGGAGGCGCTTTCCCATTTCCAGGCCGCGCTCCGCCTGGACCCGGCCAACGCCGCCTGCCGCCAGGCCCTCGATAAGTTGCGCCCAGGCCCTTAGCCGTATCCATGTAGTTGAATAACGGTAGCGCGACCGTCGGAATGTCCTCACCGCATAGGTGACACTTTGAGGAAGGTGCCCCGCTGCGCGGCGGAGCGGAGGCGAGCGTAGCGAGCCGTAGCGCAGCCGCGCAGCGGAGTCGGGCGACGGCGTCTTATTCCTTCGTTTTTGTGCGGTAAACGATGGCGCGAATACCTCCGCCGTCCGCATCGTGAAGCTCTCCCGCCAGGCACGGTCCAAAATACACTTCCCACTTGGCTGGCTGGATCCGTTTTAATCCGATCCGCTCTCGGCCAAAAGCATGTCCGACAAATCGGCTCCGGCCTTGCAGAAAAATCATGCCGTTGTTTTTGACGAGCCGGCTTTTCCATTCTGCCGGGTAGACCCAGGGCTTCAAACGCCCCGGCTGCCGACGCTTGCTTTTTCGGTAATGGTCCCCCGGCAGGCCCATGCCCAAAGCTTCGTGCGGGCGCTTATAATTATACTCCCGGCACCATTGCCGCGTCCTTCGTTTCTGACCCCGCAGATGCTGGGCCGCCGGATGCAAAGTCTCTGCTTTGTAAACCCGATGCATTTGTTCATGGGCTCCGTTCTGTTCCGGGTGGCCTGGCTCGATAAACTCAACGCCGATGCCTAATTTGACCCACCAAGCGCTCAACCGCGTCAGGCCCAAGGCACCGATGGAGCCAAAGGGAGACCCGTTATCGGCCCGGATGACCAGAGGGAGTCCATATTTTCGAAAAATGCCTTCAAAGGCCAAACGCGCCGCCGCCACCGTTTGCTGCGGCATCAAACTAAAATTTAAAATGTAGCGACTGGCCAAATCCCGCAAAAACAAGCATTGGAAAAACAAGCATTGGTCAAAACAAGCATTGGGGCAAAACAAGCATTGGGGTCAACTTCATACATTCAACAATTGAGGCAGACATTGGAAGACATTGGGGACGTAGTTAAACATTTAACATTCCGCTTGACGCGGGTTGCGGGCGGGGATCAAGATGGCTGGAAATGGCGCGGATTCCCCGAATCGAGCGGGCGGGAGCGTGGCATCATGTCACCGCCCGCGGCAATGAACGGCGTGCGATTTATCGTGATGATCGGGACCGGCGGCATTTCTGCGACCTGCTCGGCCAGGTGGTGGAGCTTTTCCAGTGGCGGCTGCACGTTTACGTTTTAATGGACAATCATTTTCACCTGCTGGTGGAGACGCCGGAGCCGAATCTCGGTCGGGGCATGCAGTGGCTTAACACCAGTTATAGTGTTTGGTTTAACCGCCGGCATCAGCGGGCGGGACACTTGCTGCAGGGACGCTTCAAATCCATTGTGGTCGATCCTTCCGGGTGGGGCTTGGAGTTGAGCCGCTACATCCATTTGAACCCGGTGCGGGTGGGAAGGCATGGGTTGAGCAAATCGGACCGGCAAGCGGACCGGGCGGGAGGGGGCGCCAAACCGACGGCTCAGGCGGTCAAAGGCCGCCTGGCTGAATTGCGCGGCTACCGGTGGAGTTCGTACCGTGCGTATATCGGCTTGGCCTCGCCGCCCCTCTGGCTGGAACGGGAGAGGATTCTCCAGTTGGGCGGAGGCCGCGGGCAAGAGGCCGCCGTCCGCTATCGCCAGCACGTCGAGGAAGCGGTCCGGCAAGGGCTGGCGGTCAACCCGTGGCAGGCACTGCGCGACCGAACGCTGCTGGGAGGGGTGGACTTCGCGCGCCAACTGGCACGGGGGATCGGCCTTGGGAAAGGAGAAACGGCCAAGGCGGGAAGGCTGGCCAGGCCAACGGTGGCGCAAATCATCAGCGTGGTGGAAGCGGTGAAAGGGGAGAAATGGGAAAGCTTTCGAGACCGGCATGGAGATTGGGGCCGTGACGTGGTGTTCCACCTCGGACGCAAAGACTGGGCTTTGAAGCTGCGAGAACTGGGCGCGGCGGCCGGCGGGGTGGACGACGTTGCCGTCAGCATGGCTGCAAGACGAATCGCCAAGAGGGCAACGAATGACCCGGCGCTCTCCGCTGCTCTGAAGCAAAGCCGAGACAAACTACAATTGTTAAATGTTTAACTACGTCCCCAATTTCCCTTAAATGTTTAACTACGTCCCGAATTTCCCTGCCAACTCGGCGGCGTATTCGTATCTTGCCAATTCGCCGCTGGTGGGGCAGATTGTCTTCCAGCAAAGCGACGCGACGCGGATGACGACGAGCAAACAGTAGAATGCTTAGATTTGACCACAAATTTCGATTCCCATAGTGGAAACCGATGCTCTTGAAGCAAAACGCGCGGAACGCTGCATCGCTCGGCTGAACAAAATCGGCAAAATGTTGAATGTATGAAGTTGACCCCAATTCGTTCATTTCCACGACTTGAAGTGGGAAAGATCGGTTGCCAATGATGACTATGGGCAAGTACGCGCTCGAATCGGTAATGTTGATAGCTTGGGTAATTCTCGCCTTAGTGTTTGCATTTAAGCTGAAGCGACCGAGGATTGTTTTTTTAGCTAATGCCGCGACAGCGGCGCTAATTGTTGTCATCACCATGATTCGCCACGGCCCTTTGATCATGGGTGGAGTGATTCATGTATTGTGTTGCGGCTTTTATGGCATAGTGCTATTTTACCTTGTTAAGGCAGTGCGAAAGCCGAGTCCCCATTCATAGCGGCTGTTTGCAATTGTCGCAAGTCCTGGTGTCCTTCTCGCCGACCTGTAGCAAGCATTGGTAGCAAGCATTGGGGTCAACTTCATACATTCAACAATTGGGTTGACGTGAACGGCAATGGGCCGTCGTACAGCTACACGGCGGCGGGACGGCTGGCGTCGAGGACGTGGGCGCAGGGCACGAATACAACCTATACCTACGGGACGGGGGGCGACCTCACGGCCGTGAATTATAACGACGGTTCAAAGAGCGTCGCCGCGTCCTCCGACGCGGGGAGAAAGCGCCCGCCGGCGAAACAATCCTCGACTTGACTGCCGTTCCAGCGGCGCAGCCGGTAAAGTTGGGCGAACATAAACGGCGGGGCGGCCTTTCCCTGGCCGCCAACCAGTTCCGCCCCGCGCCGCACGTTGTCCTGCATCCACGCCGGAATGAGCAGGTGATACGGGTTGCGCTTGACTTCCCCGACGTGGAAGGAAGTCGCCGCCACCAAGTCGGCCGCGTCCCGGTCCGTGTATTCGACCAACACATTGGGCGAAGTCATCTGGCCCCAGAATTCGGTTTCGACCAGATAACAACTCCCGGCGTCCGCCGCCCGCAAGGCGTCCATCACCAGGAAATGCGTGCCGATGTGCGTGCTGTTCCAATCCAGTTCATGCGGGAAAAAAATCGTTCTTGGCCGGTGTTTCTTCAAGAGAGCGGCGATCACCCCGACTTTTTCCGACCACGCCCGGGGGTCCTTGGCGCGAGTGATGGGGCCAACAGCGTCCAATCCGCCGGGCACGGTGAGTTCGAGACCGAAGCCGAGAAAGTTGCAGGCGGTTTGCAATTCCTGCCAGCGGCCGCCCTTCCGTTTCGGCAGGCTGCCGAGCGTGACCGCAACGTCGATGACGCGCCATCGGCTCTCGCGCAACAAGCGCAACGCCAGTCCGCCGGCAATGGTTTCGTCATCGGGATGCGGCGCGAAAAACAGCGCGGTCAGGGCGTCGGGAGCCGGGACGGGCCGCGAGGCGGGCGGCATTCCGCCCAATGGCAGCGACCTGCCCTCGGTGACGATGCGGGAGAACTCGGAGACCAGATTCAAGTAGGGATTCATAACGATGTGAGGGGATGATCCGGGGCGCGGTCAGACCTCCGGAAGACTGGCGGCGGCGATGGCCTGCCCGTGGCGTTTCTCTTTTTCATCGGGGACGTGCAACGTGATTTTCCCGGACAATTCCGGAAACTCGGTCCTTAACACCTCTCCGGCCTGTCGCACAATAATTTCCCCGCCCGGGCCGCTGGTGACGCGCCCCAGCACCAGGACGTGTTGGCAGTCATAAAAATCCGCGTAGTGCGCGATGCCGTAGCCGAGGTAAACGCCGATGGTTTCATAGATTTTACGGGCGCGGGCGTCCCCCGCTTCCATCAACTGCTGCGCCAGTTTCAGTTTTTCCGGCAACGGCAGGCCGTCCGGCGCGTTGATGCCGGCCGCGGGCAGCAAGCGGGCCACGCATTGCTGCGAAAAGTATTGCACCCCGCAACCGCGATCACCCGACCATTCATCGAGCGGCGCGGCGGGGTTGTAGTCAATGGGCGCAAACGCCAATTCATTGAGCCAAGAGGTGATATTGCCCTCCGGGGTGACAAATCCGCCGGCCTGGCTGGAACCCAAAGCGATGCCCAGGACCGCGTTCTTCCCAAGGGCCATCGCCCCCGCCAGCGCCGTGACCTCGCCGTCATTGACCACTTCAAAGGGGATTCCGCCCCAGGCCTCCTTCAACTCGACAAACAAGTTGCGCACCCGCCGCTGGAACAAATCCGCCGGCACGCCGCGAAAAAGCGAGGCGACCCGCACGCGATTGTTGACATAGACGCCCGCCGAACTGCCGCCGATGGCATCGACGCGGGGCAAGTGCCTGGCGGCCCGTCGCAGCGAATGCATGATTTGGTCGAAGTGCCATTGCGGGTCGGATTGCGGCACGGGGTTCCAGACGGCTTCCTCGGAAAACACCGCCTGGCCGTCGATCACCGCCGCCACTTTCCGGTCGCTGGCGCCGAGGTCGAAGCCGATGCGGCACCCGTTCCAATGCCGGCCCAGCGGCTTTGTATTGGCCCGCGGCGGCGGGAGGTCCCGGGTGGCGAGGACTTCAAAGGGATGCTCGTAAATGCGTTCGCCCATGATGTTCGCGTCAAAGCGGCCGGTGGCTGTTTCCTGGAAGTGCCGTTGCATCCGCGCCCCCAATTCGTCCGGGCCGTCCACATAGACGCGGAATCCGCCGCGCGACCAGAGCAGGAATTTTACAAACCGTTCGAGGAAGAAGAAATTGGCGCGGGATTCCGGTTCGGGCGGGGGAACAAGTTTCAGCGTGAAATGAAAGACCGAGCCGTCGGCCTGTTCCAGCGCCAGCCGCAGGGGGAGGGCCTCCGGCGAGGCGGCCACGCGCGCCGCCAAGAGGCGGTGGGCCAGCGCCGCCGGCCGGAAGGACGGGTCCAAGGGCGGCAAAACCCTTGGCACAGGGCGCGTGATGCATTCAGTGTCCATACGCCGAATCGACCGCCTCATTGAGCCAGTCTTTGCCCTTGGCGGCAAGCGCCGTTTGTGTTTGGTTAGTGCCAGGCGTCGCGAATAAATGCAGTTCGGCCTCAACGCCGTCGAACTGTTCCGCGACCTTCTGCCGGAACCATTGGAAAGAGGGCCTCCTCTTCGAGAAGAACAGGTGGCTCGACCGGCTTCGGTGGTAATCCGACGAACCGAATCGGCGAATCGGCACACGAAATCGCGGCGCCGTTTCCAGCAGTTCCGCCCAGTGATGCTCCAGCTTTTGATCGGCTCTCGTGTACCAGACCTCGACAGGTTCAGCCACTCCCAGCAAATAATCAATGTGCCAGTGCGGGGTGGCCGTGGATTCCAGGTGGTGGCCGATGCGCGCGCGGAGTCCCCCAGCGCCAAAGGCGCTGCCGACGTAGGCGTAATAGCCAGGCACGATGTCGCAAGCGCCCAAGCCTCCGATCTCCAGGCGTTTCATCTGGGCCACGAAGGCAACCAGCACGTAAGTTCCTTTGGCCTCGGGCAGGTCCATCGCCATCAACCAAACGTGCTCCCGTTCCAACCCCAGTGGCTCGCTTCGACCTCGGTGAAGCTGAGGTAAATGCGATTTGGCGGAATTCCGAGAGAATCGTGCAGCAACTGGCAGACTTTCTGCGAGAGCTTGCGGTTCACGTCGCTGGTCAGCCCGCCAATGCTCCGCACGTCCACAAAGGCCGCGTCACCCGGACTGCCGGACATCTGCATGGCGGCCTGGCTGGCGGCCACCATGACGTATTGCTGCGGTTTGCCAATGGTTTCGGAGACCGTTTTGGACAGAGAGGCCAGCAGGGCTTGCCGCTTCTCCTCAGAGAGAACAACTGTAGTTTCGAGTTTTAATAGTGGCATGACCAACATCTACAATCTTCTTCGCGGGAATGCAACCATCCGCGGCCTGTGCTGCGGCGAGCCGGCCCCGCAATCGCGCGCATTTGACCCTCCGCACGGCGCGGAGTAACCTCGCGCCATGAACGCTTGTTCGTGCGAGAGCAAATCAAGAATTCGCGGCCGGCCACGCGGAAGAAAGCCGAGCAGTCTCTGAAAGGAGTTCAAAACCGTGCCAAAACTCCACCGGCATAGGGGCGCGGACCCGGAGGATGAGCGTTTGTTCGGCGCCGGTCGCCTGGCCGCCTTGCGCCAGGCAACCAGTGATTTGTGCTGGTTGTTGGACCACGGTTACGGCATCGGCTGCGCCACAGAACTGGTGGGAGATCGCCATCATTTGGCCCGCCGGCAGCGCATTGCCATCGCCCGATGCGCCTGTTCCAAGGCCGCCAAGGAGCGGCGTCAGGCCCATTGTATCGGGCCGGACCAGTTGCGCGGCCGGGAGCTTTGGCTGGACGGTTTTAACGTCTTGACGGCGGTTGAAACGGCCTTGGGTGGCGGAGTGATCCTCATCGGCAGGGACGATTGCTGCCGGGACGTGGCCGGGGTTTATGCTCGGTACCACAAAGTGGAGGAGACCCTGCCGGCGCTCCACGCGATCGGCCAAATGGCGGCTCAATGGGCGGTCAGCCAGTGCCACTGGCTGCTGGACAGCCCCGTCAACAACAGCGGCCGCCTCAAGGGAATCATCCAGGAAGTGGCCGCCAGGACAGGCTGGCCTTGGGAGGTTGAGATGGTGATAAATCCCGACCGGGTTCTTTCCGTCACAGACCAGGTCGTGTCCAGTTCGGACCACGTGATTCTGGACCGCTGCCAAACCTGGTTTAACCTGGCCCGCCAAGTGATCGCCGCCCAAGTGCCGGCCGCACACGTGGTGGACCTTGATCCGGATGGAGTTCCTTCATGCGCACGATCACGTTGACCACCGATTTCGGCACGCGCGACTGGTTCGTCGGCGCGATGAAGGCCGTCATTCTCGGCCTCCAAGGTGACCGTGCGGATGAAGTCCGGACCAAGGCCGCCAGCATGATCTTTTTAATGTAATTTTCATCAGCCGTTAATGTTCGCAGCGTAAGGTTATCATGGAAGAAGGCGAGGGGCGGAGGCTCCGGAACGACGGAACGAGCCGCGGTTCAACTTCTGTTGTTCGAATGCCTGATGCCAGATACGCGTGCGCCTGCCGAAAGGCGCCGTTCGCCCACGACCTCTCCTGAAAATGAAGGGAAGAGATTATGAAAATTATCCGGTTCTTTTCGGTGGCTGCGATGTTTTTGGGGCTTGCCGGTTGTGCGACCTCTCCGGTCGTTCTTGCGCCCGTCGGGCCGAATCCTGTCGGCCGCGAGAGCGTGGCTTCCATGGGTGCGCTGCAGGTCTTCTCCAGAGTGGTTGAGCGGAGTGATGATCAGAATCAAGGCGGCGATGGCACTTCCGGCTGGCCACAACACGCTGACTACGTTATTTACAACTTGCACGGCAAGCGGGTCAAACACGTGGGCAACACAGTCGGGCATTACGCAACGGCGCCTCTCATTGTCACCCTGCCACCCGGCAGATACATCGTGGCAGCCGAAGCGGAAGGGGCCTTGCGGGTCAGGGTGCCGGTGAAAATTGAGCGTGGACGAATAAGCAGAATTCACCTTGACGGTTATTGGAAACCTCCCGCCAGCGCGCGGAGAGATGAATTGGTCAGCATGCCCGCCGGCAGTTTTGTGGGATGGCGCGCCGGCGCCGGAAACGAAGTCGGTTTTCAATGACCGATGCGTGCCTGTGTGAGAAGAAGGAATCGGCCATTAGACACGTCAGTGTGGCCGTCACGCTGCTGACTTTCCTGCACGCGTGCCCCCCGGTCGAGGCTGCCAAGAGTCAGAGGGCATCGGCGCCTTGCGGCGATTGGCGGTAGGAGTCCCAGCAACTTTGACAGATGCCGTGCTCGTGGATCCATTGTGGATGGCAGGCTTGAATGGAGCGCATGATCTGATGACGACTCGCCGGCCTCTCGGCGACGATGTGAGCGTGAAGTTGGGCGCAGGGAAAGGATTTGCCGCAAATCGGACACGTGCCTTCGAGATTCCATTTCATACGATCTTGAGTTCAAAGCCACGGATCTTGCCTGCTGCCCTGACGATCCGTATCACAATGAAGCGTACGCCCTGAACATTAAAATCTCCTGAAAATCACGTTAAAATCGGGATTTTTTGGGGGAGGTTGATGTTCCTTTGCCCCTTTTCGCGCTGGTGAGCACGACACAAGAGGGCCGCGAACGGCGTTTCAGACGAATTTTAATCTGAAATTCATCAGCCATTAATGTTCGCGCGGTCAAAGATTGCATGACGTATTCTATGTCCGACCTGTTACAGTTGATGGTTTCCGAGGGATCCTCTGACTTGCACGTCCGTGTCGGTGTGCCGCCTGTCATCCGCATCCATGGCACTCTCCACCGTATCGAGGGGCCGCCCTTGCAGCCGCAAGACTGCGAAGAACTAATGCACAGCATCACCTCCGAAGACCATGTCCAGCAGGTTCGCGAGCAAGGCGGGGTGGACTTCGGCTTTGCGTTCGGCGACATGGCGCGCTTTCGCGTCAGCACTTTCAAGGAAAAGGGCAACTTCGGCCTGGTTTTGCGGCAGATCCCCGCCAAGTTGCTGACGTTGGAACAGATCGGATTGCCGCGGCACACCATTATGACGCTCCTGCACAAGCCGCGCGGCCTGGTGCTGGTGACCGGGCCGACCGGTTCGGGCAAAACGACCACGCTGGCCTCGATGATCAACATCATCAATGAAGAACGTGACGACGCTCACATCATTACCATTGAGGACCCGATTGAATACTATCATCAGCATAAAAAGGCTGTCGTCACGCAGCGCGAAGTCCACGTCGATGTGCCCAGTTTCGCCGAGGCGCTGCGCCGGGCGTTGCGGCAGGACCCGGATGTCGTTCTGGTGGGCGAATTGCGGGACTTGGAGACGATGGAAGCGGCCATCACGGCGGCGGAAACGGGCCACCTGGTCTTTGGCACGCTGCACACGACCGGGGCGGCCAAGACCATTGATCGCCTGGTCAACGCCTTTCCGATCAACCAGCAGGAAACCATCCGCATCCAGCTTTCCACCGTTCTGCAAGCGGTTATTTCGCAGTTGTTGCTGCCGCGCATTGACAAGCCGGGCCGCATCGCCGCCTATGAGATCATGATTAACACCCCGGCCATCGCCGCGCTCATTCGCGACAACAAGACCTTCCGCATCCAATCCGACATCCAAACCGGCGCCAAACACGGGATGGTTACCCTCGACAGTTACCTGATGGAGAAATACTCGCAGGGCATTATTTCACGCGACGAAGCCGTCAACAAATCACAAGACCCCACCACCATGCTCCAGAAACTGGCGGAATGGGAAGCCGCCCAAGCCGAGTTAACCGAGGCGCCACCGGCAGAGATGGCTGCCTGAATGACGCGCGCCGCCGGATCTTGAAAGGAAACAATGATTCACCTATGAACCCGCCAAATCAGACCGCAAAGCCAGGCCTTCAAAGCGAGCGACGCGTCCGCACGCTGCTGGTGGATGACTCCCAATTCATGCGCGCGTATCTGGCCATGCTTGTAAAGGAGAGTGGTTTTGAACTCGTCGGAACCGCGACCAACGGGCATCAGGCGCTCCGGTACGTGGCCGACCTCAAGCCAGACTTGGTTTTGATGGATTTCGAGATGCCGTGCATGGACGGGCTCGAAGCAACCCGATCCATCAAGCAATCAGGCCGGCAGTCCGGTTATGCGCCGGTGATTGTCATTGTCACTTCGGAAGACACCTTGGCATGCCGGTCCCGAGCCGAAGAGGCGGGCGCCAACGGGTTCGTGCCAAAATCCGAGAATCTGCGTGCCCAACTGAAATCCACTCTCGACAGCCTGTTTTCCGGGAACGGTGAATCGTTGCCGGCCGACTTGGTTGAAGCCAGCCATGAAAGTGCTTGCGCATAACGCAGTCGTTCGCAGTCCCGAGGCCCGCCCGGTTTACGCCGCGCATGCATGGCCATTGCGGAATGAGAGGAGCCGGCAATTCTTAATTCTATTTTCATCTGCCTTTAATGTTGGTTCCGTCGAAATAAATCGGTGCAGTGAGATTCTGCCCTGATAAGGAAAAATTCGTATGAAAACATCACAGCCGCCAACCGTAATCAGTAAGTTTCCAGCAAGGAACAACGCTTTGAGGGGGGACAATGGCGAACACAAAACAACGGCTTCTCTCCCGAGCCGATTGAAGCCTGTTGAAGTCACCTTCCTTTTCGATCATCCCGACGCCCGCGAAGTCTTCCTCTGCGGCGATTTTAATCAGTGGGCGCAGGAATCCCTGCGCATGATTCGCTGCGACGGGGTTGGGCGTTGGGAAAAGCGCCTGACCCTCCTGCCAGGCCGTTATGAATACAGATTCGTCGTCGATGGGCAGTGGATGTCCGATCCTCACGCGCCCGCCGGGGTTCCCAACCCTTACGGTTCATTAAATTCAGTTGTCGAGGTGAGACTATGAAAGCGCAAGGTTTCTGCCCATTGTGCGGGCAGCGGATTCCAAAAGCGCTAATTCAATTGGGACAAGAAGGGGGTGGGGCCAGACACCCAATCGTCACGCGGATCCAAAAAGCGCAGCCGGGCTGGGTTGAGGAAGAGGGCGCCTGCGGGAATTGTTGGGAATCGTTCACGGCCATCCTTTGCGTCATACGCTTTTTCAACCAGTCTGGGAACCAGCAACGCCTTGGAGACGGCTCAACCTCCCGTGCCGCGTCTCAGGCGATGACGAACATTTTGTGGCTCGACCGCGGACGGCACTCGATCCCCATCCGGCGGTCCGTGGCCACGGCAGGCGCCCGGTGAGAACGCAACTCCATACGGCGGCAGCCGGACATGTCATCACGATAAAGGATCACTTGTGGGTCCAGAAGCGGACGGAAGAGCGGGCGCACGCGATTTGGGTTTCGTCCGGCTGCCGCAGCGGCACGGCGCTGAGAGATTGGCTCGAAGCTGAGGAGGAGGCGCTGGTCGAGTTTTGCCGGCAGCACGTGCGACATTCCGCCGGCGGGCGGGCTTCATGGCAAACGCGTGAAAAGCCCGCCGTCGGAACCGCATTGAATGTTTGTCGTTCAACCGCGCCAGCGCCTCGTCCAACAGGCGCTCAATCTCGCGCGTTTGCGCCAACTGCCCCGGCGTTTGCCGCCAGTCTGCGATAAGTTCCGGGTGCGGAATCGTTTCGGAATGGTCGGCGGGTTCCATCGCTTGCTCCAATGAAACCACGTCCAGACCATTGTATTGGTTGTTTCAGGCGTAATCCGCATTGTCATGTCAGGTTGACACTATGATTATGAACGGGTTTTTAATGTATCTTTCACGTGGTGTTAATGTGCCTGTGGTCAAATGAGTGAGCAGTTATGCGCATCCTGGTGATCGAAGACGAAAAGAAAGTGGCGGAGTTTGTCGCTCGCGGCTTGAGGGACCACCGCTTCGCCGTGGATATTTCCAGCGACGGCCAAAGCGGCTTGGAAATGGCCAAGGCGTGCAATTACGACCTGATCGTTCTCGACCTGAAGCTGCCCGGACTCGGCGGCACTGAGGTTCTCAAACGGATTCGCCAACATGGCTCCAAAATGCCCATCCTCATTCTGACCGCGCATGCGGACACGGCCGAGAAGGTCGCAAATTTCGAAGCCGGCGCTGATGACTATCTGACCAAGCCCTTTGCTTTCGAGGAGTTATTGGTGCGCGTCAAAGCCCTGTTTCGGCGCGGCGGGGTTGACCCGTCGAACGTGCTGCGGGTTGGAGACCTGGAAATTGACCGCGCCAGCCAGCAGGTCAGACGCGCCGGAAAGAAGATTGAACTGACTTCCAAGGAATACAGCCTGCTTGAATACCTGGTTAGCAATGCCGGACGGGTTTTGTCGCGGACCATGATCGTGGAGCACGTTTGGGACGAAAGTTTCCAGGGACTCACCAATATCGTGGATGTTTATGTGCGGCATTTGCGCAGCAAGGTGGATGATCCGAACCCGAAGAAACTCATCCAAACCGTGCGGGGTGTCGGTTACTCCATCAGCGACGAGGCCCAGACATGAATCCCCGATCCATTCGCTTTCGCCTGATCATGTGGTACGCCGGTCTGCTGACCGCCGCCTTCCTGCTGTTCAGCGTGGCTCTCTACCAGGTCCTGCGGGGGTATCTGGAGAACAGCCTGGGACAGGCGCTGCTTCGCCGCTCCGAACAAATCGCCGTATCGCTTCTGGCCGGCATGGACAAGACCGGGGAGCGTTATGTGGCGGACCAGATTGAGACCCGCTATGCGCCGGAAAGCTACGATCGGTTTATTCGCATCACGCGCCCGGATGGAAGCGTGCTTTACGCCTCGGGCCGTACGACGGGTTTCGATCCCTCCGGATTGCCTCCCTTGGCGGTCAACTCTGTCCAGGGCGACTCCGTGCGAAAAGTGCGGCTCGGCGACGGAAGCCTTTTGCTCGTCACAGTCAAAGTTTTTCAATCCCGTGACGGGCATCGGTTCCTTATTGAAAGTGGCGGGCCGATGGCGCCGATTGAAACGATCCTGTCTCATCTGCTCTTCTCGCTTCTGCTCGGTGTGCCCCTGCTTGGGGTGGTGGCGGTGGGCGGCGGCCTTTTTCTGGTGGGTCGCGCGCTGGCGCCAGTGGTGCAAATTGCGCGCAGCGCCGAACAAATCACCCTGCATAATCTGAACGGGCGACTGCCGTTAACGAACACGGGAGATGAACTGGAGCACTTGTCGCTGGCGCTCAACCGCATGATTGTCCGGTTGAGCGAGGCCTTCGAGCAAAACCGCCGCTTTCTGGCGGACGCCTCGCATGAACTCCGCACGCCGCTGGCCGCGTGGCGCGGGGAAATGGAAAGTGTGGTCGAACAAACCCGCGGCCTGCCGGAGTTGAGCGACCGGGCCGGGAGCGCCTTGGAGGAGGTGGATCGTTTGGTGAAAATAGTCGATGCCCTTTTTGCGATTTCCCGGCTCGACGCCGGGGAGGCGCAACAAGAGTGGACCCGATTTGATCTGGCCCCGCTGGCCGCGAGCACGACCGAGCAGATGTCTTTGCTGGCGGAGGATAAGGGAATTTCAGTTGCCTGCAAGGCGCAGGGCAAAGTCAGCGTGGACGGGGACCGCGCCCGCATCAAACAGGTGGTGGTCAATCTGCTGGATAACGCCATCAAATACACGCCGCCGGGCGGCTCGATCAACCTTGATGTGTACGCCCGCGAGGACAAAGCCGTCATCGAAGTGGCCGATACGGGAATCGGCATTCCGGCCAGCGCCTTGCCCCATATTTTCGAGCGCTTCTTTCGCGTGGACAAAGCGCGTTCCCGCGACGCGGGCGGAGCCGGGTTGGGGCTGGCCATCGTCAAATCGATTTGCCTGGCCCACGGCGGCCAAGTGTATGTGGAGAGCAGCGAAGGCCACGGCAGCCGCTTCAAAGTGGAGTTGCCGCTGGCGCAATCAATCCCCGCGAAATCAAATTCATGAGCAACGAAGAACCCAAGGGAGAGCCTCTTATTCCGCCCGTTCCGTCCGGCGGCCGGAGCGGCGAAGCGCCTCCGCCGCGGTTGATCGTTCCGCCAGCGCCGCCCGGACGACGAAGAAGAAATGCGTGGATCGCGGGGATAACCGTTGCAGGCATCGTGATTCTTTGCCTCTGCCTGCTGCGGAGAAGTTCTGGATTGGCCGGCGCAGCCAGCATGGCAATTCGGACCGCGGCCGTGGCCACAGTCGGGCGCGAGGATTTGCATCGGGACGTGGAGATTCCGGCGGAGTTCCGCCCGTACGTCGAAGTCGAACTGCACGCCAAGGTTTCCGGCTACCTGCAGAAGATCAACGTTGATTTTGGCGACCGGGTCAAGGCCGGCCAATTGCTGGCGGTGCTGGAGGTGCCGGAATTGAAGGATGAATTGGACTCGGCTATCGCGGCGGAGCAGCGCGCCGAGGCCGATTACAAGGATGCGCATCTGATCCACCAACGGCTGGTGAGAGTCAACAAGGAGCACCCCAACCTGGTGGCGCAACAGGACATCGATACCGCCGAAGCGAAGGACAATGTCGCCAGGGCCGCCGTAAGCGCCGCCAAAGCGGATGTCGAGAAATACCAAACCTTGTTTGGTTACACGCAAATCACCGCGCCGTTTGACGGAGTGATCACGCGGCGTTACGCCGATCCCGGAGTCTTGATTCAGGCGGGCACCTCCTCGGGCCAGGCCAAAGCGGTGGTCCGCGTTTCGGACAACTACCACCTGCGGCTGGATTTTCCGGTTTCGGTGGAATACGTCAAATATATTAAAGAGGGCGACCGCGTGGAGGCGCGGGTGGATTCGCTGGGAGGCAAAATGTACAGCGGGGTCATCACCCGTTTTACGCATGAAGTCAACGAGGAAACCCGGACGATGACGACGGAGATTGAAGTCACCAATCCGGACCTGGAACTGACGCCGGGAATGTATGCGGCCGTGATGTTGAAAGTCGAAAAGCGTCCCTCCGCCCTGGCCGTGCCCATCGAGGCGGTTTCCAGCGGCGGCAAGCCGACCGTTTATCTCCTCAACGGAAACAACGAGATCGAGGAGCGGGCCGTGACTCTGGGCATGGAAACCGCCACCCGGTATGAAATTCTCTCCGGTTTAAAGGAGGGAGACAAGGTGGTCATCGGCAGCCGAAGCGAGTTCCATCCCGGCGAGAAAGTGGAGCCAAAGCCCGTCCAGGCGCCCGCCCTGGCCGAGTCATGAAGCGGCAAAAAAACGATCCCAAACCGGTTGCGGCAAGTCCAGCCGGGTAATCCGCCATGTCCCGTTTTGCCATCAAATATCCGTATTTCATCATTGTGGTCTGCCTGATCACGTGCGTGGTGGGTGTCACCAGCCTGCTGCGAATGCCGGTGGATTTGTTCCCGGCCATTAACATTCCTGTCGTGGTCGTGGCCACGTTTTATTCCGGCATGCCGCCCGAGCAGATCGAAAACGACATCACCGGCCAATTCGAGCGCATGTTCACCCTGGCCGCCGGCATTGATCACATGGAATCGCGCTCGCTGACCGGCATCAGTCTGATCAAGGTTTATTTCCAGCCCGGCTCCAATCCCGATTCGGATGTCACCAGCGTGGCCAATCTGGCCATGGCCAGCCTGCGCTATTTGCCGCCGGGAACACTGCCGCCGATTGTCATGTCCTTTGACGCCTCCAGCCTGCCGGTCTGCCTGGTGACCTTGAAAGGCGAAGGATTGACGGAAGCGCAACTGCGGGACCTGGGGCAATTCACCATTCGCAACCAGATGGCGGGTGTGCCGGGCGCCTCGGTGCCGCCGGCGTTCGGCGGCCGCTACCGCCAGATCATGGTGTATGTCGATCCGCTCAAGCTGGAAGCCAACGGTTTGAGCGTGATGGACGTGGTGCGAACGGTCAACGACGCCAATCTCATTCTGCCGGCCGGCGACGTGAAAATCGGGCCTTATGATTACAACGTCTATGCCAACAGCCAAATCAACGCCATGCGGGACATTGATTTGGTGCCGCTCAAGACGGTGGGAACAAAGTCCGTGCTCGTGGCGGACGTGGGCCAGGCGCTGGACGCCTCGCAAATCCAGTACTGCAAAGTCCGCGTCAACGGCCAGCCGTCGGTTTATTTGCCGGTTATGAAGCAGGGTGGCGATGCCAACACCATCGCAGTGGTCAACGGGGTCAAACGAGTCGTCTCCAAACTGCTGGACGTGCCCAAGGCATTGATTCCGGAGGTGGTCTTCGACCAGTCGGTTTTTGTGCGCAGCGCCATCGAGAACCTGATTCACGAGGGGGCCATCGGGCTGATCCTGACCGGCGTGATGATCCTGGTCTTTCTGGGCAGCGTGCGCGCCACCGTCGCGGTGTTCCTCTCCATCCCGCTCTCGGCGCTGGCCGCGTTCATCGCGCTGGCCCTGGGCGGCAATACCGTCAACACGATGATTCTGGGCGGCCTGGCCCTGGCCTTTTCCCGGCTGATTGACAACTCGGTGGTGGTCCTGGAAAACATCTTCCGGCACATCGAATTGGGCGAAAGCCCCGAGGTCGCCGCCGAGCGGGGCGGCCAGGAGGTGTCGCTGCCCGTGTTGGCCGCGACGCTGACCACGGCCATTGTCTTTTTTCCCGTGACCTTTCTTTACGGCGTGAGCCGCTATCTGTTTTCCGCCCTGGCGATCTCGGTCGTCTTGTCCTTGTTCGCCTCCTACTTTGTGGCGATGACCGTGGTGCCGCTCTTTTGCGCGAAGTTGATCAAAAAGGCGTGCGCGGATCACGAACTCGGGCAAGCGCGCGCCACGCCGTTGCGCGCCGAAAAATGGGACGCGCGCTTCAATTTCTGGTTCAATCGCAAGTTTCAGAACATGCTGGGCCGTTACGACGGGCTGCTGAGTATCACCCTGCTGCGGCCGCTCACGACGGTCCTCGGCATCACGGGCATTTTCTTGCTCAGCACGGCGCTCTATCCCTGGATCGGCAAGTCCTACTTTCCACGGACCGACCCAAGCCAATTCGTCATCAATCTCAAGGCGCCGTCCGGCACGCGGATCGAGTTGACGGAACAGTTGATCGCTCGCGTGGAAGACCTCGTGCGCCAGGTGGTTCCGAAACGCGACCTCAAGATCCTTGTGGCCAATATCGGGATCACGCCGGGTTTTTCGTCCATCTTGTCGCCCAATTCCGGCCCCAGCACCGCCTTTGTCCAAGTCGGTTTGGAAGACGGCCACCAATTGAGCAGCTTCGCCTACATGGACCTGGTGCGCTCGCGCCTGAAGAGCGATCTGCCGCAGGTCAGCGCCTATTTCCAGACAGGCGGGTTGGTCGATGCCGTCCTCAACCTGGGCATGCCCGCCCCGCTGGACATCCAGGTCAGCGGCATGGACATGAAAGGCGCCTCCGCCGTGGCCAATCAAATCGCCCAACAGGTGCGCGCCTTGCCCGGAGTCAGCGACGTGCTGATCCCGCAGGACGTGGATTATCCGGCGCTGGAAATCAATATCGACCGCGAGCGCGCCAGCGAATTGGGTCTGACGGCCAAGGAAGTGGTGGACAGCCTTATCACCGCGCTGACATCCGACGGCATGATTGCGCCCAGCTATTGGATCGATCCCGCGACAGGGAATAATTACCTGCTGACCGTGCAGTACCCGGAAAACCGTGTCAGGAATCTGGCCGACCTCGGCTCCATGCCGTTGCGCTCGCCCCGCCTCAAACAGGCCACGCGGCTGGACTCCGTCGTCCACATTTCCCACGTTGCGGCCCCGACGGAAGTGGACCATTATCAAATTCGCCGGACGATTGACGTGTACGTGGCGCCCAAGAGCGAGGACCTGAGCCGGCTTTACGCGGACGCGCGGAAAATCATCGACCATACCGCACTGCCGCCAAACATGACGGTAACGGTGCGGGGATCGGTGCAAGCGATGCGCGAGTCGTTCAAGAGCTTTGCCGTCGGCCTGATTCTCTCGGTCATCCTGGTCTATCTGATCCTGGTCGCGCAGTTTCGCTCCTTCGTGGACCCCTTTCTGATTCTATTGGCGGTGCCGACGGGCTTGACGGGCGTGTTGGTGATTCTCGCAGCCACCGGCACGACCCTCAACGTCATGTCGCTCATGGGATTGATCATGATGGTGGGCATTGTCGTTTCCAACAGCATCTTGATCGTCGAGTTTACCAATCGCCTGCGCCAGGAAGGCAAGTCCGTGCGAGAGGCCGTCGCCCTGGCGTGCAAGGTCCGGTTGCGGCCGGTGCTGATGACCTCGCTGGCCACGCTGATCGGCTTGATTCCGCTGGCGCTCAAGTTGGGCACTGGCGGGGAATCTTACGCGCCGCTGGCCCAGGCGATCATCGGCGGACTGACGGTCTCGGTCGTGTTGACAGTCTTTATCGTGCCGGCGGCTTATCTGTTGATCCACGGGAAGCGGAAGAAAACATGAAAGTTTGGCCTCTCATTTTGGCCATGATGGCGGCGCGGTTGGCGCAGGCCGCCGACGCGCCAACAAGCCCGTTGACGCTGGCCCAGGCGCGGGAAATCGCGCTCAGACAACATCCCAAAATCTCCGTGGCCAATTTGACGGCGCTGGCGGCCCGCCAGGCCACCAAACAGGTCCAATCGTCGTTGCTGCCGGCCATTTTCGCCAACGCCACGGCCGTCGGCAACGCGGACCCAAACAACACGCGCATCGCTGCCGGCGGATTGAACAACCCGCTCATCTACGAGCGCGAGGCCCAAGGCGTCATCATCAGCCAGCTTATCACCGATTTTGGCCGCTCGTGGGATTTGACCAGGAGCGCCCGGTTGCGCGAGCGCTCCGAGCAGATGAACGCCGAGGCCACCCGCGCCCAAATCCTGCTGGAGGTGGACAACGCCTACTTCTCGACTTTGGAGTCGCAGTCGGTGCTGGAAGTCGCGCAGGAAACCGTGCGCGCGCGGCAGTTGGTCTTGGAACAAACGCGGGCGCTGGCGACCAACAAGATGCGGTCCGAACTGGATGTCAGTTTCGCCAGCGTCGATTACGATCAGGCAAAGATTCTCCTGGCCAAGGCGCAAATCGATCTGCAAGCCGGCTTCGCGGTCTTTTCGACCGTGCTGGGAGAACGCCATGCGCAAACCTACCGCCTCGCCGACGAACCGCTGGCCGCCTATGTCACCAATAATTCCTCCGCCCTCATTCTCGAAGCGCTGGCGCAGCGGCCCGATTTGGCGCAACTGCGCTATCAGCGCGATGCCGCCTGGGAATTCGCGCGGGCGCAGGGCAAGCTGAATTATCCGACGCTGAGCGCCGTCGGCACAGCCGGCGAGATCCCCACCGGCAACGCTCATCTTGGTCCCGATTATGCGGCGGCGGGCATCAATCTGAGGCTGCCTCTCTACGAGGGCGGACTCAACGCCGGGCTTCGGCGGGAAGCGCAGTTGCGCGCCAAAGCGGCCGATGAATCGGTGCGCGACCAGGAAGACAACGTCGCCCGCGACGTGCAGGTCACCAGCCTCAATCTCGATTATGCCTGGCAACGGCTGGGCTTGACCGAAGAGCTGCTGCGCAACGCCAGCCAGGCGCTGGAACTCTCCCAGGCGCGCTTCAAGCTGGGGTCCAGTTCCATCATCGAATTGAGCCAGGCGGAACTGAACCAGACCTCGGCGCAAATCGCCGCCGCGGACGCGCGCTACAATTACCAGATCCAACGCTCCGCCCTGGACTTTCAACTCGGACGACTGCGCTAATGTTGCGACTGTTCCTTGTTGTTTTGGCAGACCGAGGACAGGCGCGCCTGACGTAGAATTGCTGCAAAACCGGGGGCGTCAACGCAAGTCGTTGATGGAGATGGAGCGAGCGAAGGGATTCGGTCCAGGAAAAGATGTAAAGCGGCCATGCAACCGATCATTAACAACTATTTATACCACAATGCTTTACATATGTTTTTTCCAAATGGCCTCATCTGTTAGAAACGGGCCATGGAATTGAAAACTTACAGCATCCCAAAGCTTCATCTGCCGAAGATGAAATTATCATTGCTATCGGAGTATTCTACAGGCCTCAATGTTTGAGCGTTTCAATGATTTTAGAGATGTTCATTAAATTGGTGGCGCGTGCGAATGGGAACATCAATTGTGCCTCCATCTCATTAATGGCGCTATGTGAAAGCGTCCATCCGAGCGGAAGATCTCCGGGTCGAGTGAGTTTACCCAAGGGTTCCCCTGGCCCGCGTTCGTAAAGATGGAACACAAAAACCTTATCCTCCCCGCTCCCGTTATCCTCTCGCCTGTCGTAATCGCGCGCCTGTTCGAAGGCGTAAATCCCGCGGGCAGTGCGCGTGTTGAGCAATGCCAGGACGGGCGAGAGCGATTCGCGCATGAAACTGTGGTGATTGATTCTCGGCTCAAGCGGAATCGGGTCGTTGTCAATCAGGACGAGCCTCGGCTGGATTTTCAACTTCCGGTTGTCGATGTGACGCTTGATGGCTGCCAGCACGTCCACCAAGGTTGTTGCTCCTGAATTCTCGAAGTAGCCCCCATCCACAACGTGAGTCCCGTCGGCTGGAAAACGACCTGCTGGGCTGAAGTACGTGAACCGCGCGCTCTGATGCACGGCCGTGCTCAATCGAATCGGCGCGTTTGTCAATTTGTCCGCAGCCGCAACCGCCTCGAGAAAATCGCCAGCGGGACCGGAGTGACCTATCCCACTCGAATGGATGTCCAGATCGCTGGTGATGACACGCCCACCAGTTTCAACACATGTGCCGGTGAAAAACAGGTGTGGGACCAAGATATGGGTTTCAAATGCCCTGTCGTAAAACTCCCCAAGGCTCTGTTCAAGCACGTTTGTGTGGAATTCCTCCTGCCATGCGGCAGCCCAGGCGTCTTCAAGACTCGCGGCGCGGTCCCACTTTTTGACGGGGCAGAACCAGAACTGCTGGAAGAGGTCGGCAAAGGCCATCTTGGCCAGATTGGCTGCGAGGAAATCCTTGGCCAACAGACGGCGCGCCGATGTATGAAAATCGGTTGTTGGCTTCGGGCAAGGAACCTGGAGTGCGGTAAAGGTCATTTCGCCGAGCGCACCGCCAGACACGCCGCTCATGGCAAAGGTCTGGGCGGCGAAGCTGGTCCCGTTGCTGCGTGCGCGGTTTTCCAACTCGCCGAGCACAATGGCGGTCCAGTAGGCAGCGCGGATTCCACCCCCGGCGGAGGCAACCAGATACAGGGGGCGCAATTGGTTCGTGTCCTTCATCGGATACGCTATCGAGACGCCCTTATACCATTCGTCCAAAGCACCGGTGATCGTCATCGGCTTCTTCCCGCTGTGTTCGGGGCCCAGAATTCGGACGTCGTGGTTGTCGTTGAAGCGACTGCAAAATACCACCCATAAAAGCAGGAACGTTATGATTGGCACCCGGTAGCAATTGGCCCAATAAAGAATCAAGCTGCCGGCGCTGATCCACGCCGCAATAGCGAACAACACGACCGCAGGCGAACCCAGGGATTGCCCCCAGCCCACCGGCGAGCAAGTCAACCCCACAAACCAAAACACTGAAACTGTCCATGCGATGCCGATGGCTCCACGTGTCTGGGGATTCGCCCAAATCGCTCCAACGCTGTTGAAGCGGCGCGGAATGTAGCGGCCTTGACTGGCTCCGTTTGACTTTTGTTCCCATCGTTGATATTGGTCAAACAGAAGTTGGCGCTCGTCTTCCTGCCCATCGGAGTACTTTTGTTCCCATCGTTGATATTGGTCAAGCAGAAGCCAAAGGATTAGACCGACCCCGCCCGAAATTCCCGCCAAAATGAAGCATTGTTTCTCGTGCGGCGAATAGCGGGACGCCATCACAAAGGCGATCGCCATCCCGCCCGGCGGCAGGAAACCGCAGATACGGCGCAGTATGAGCCGGGCCTTCTCGGCCGTCTCACTTGAAATCTGTTTCACTTCCTCAGAAGTAGGAAATTCGCAATTCAACAGGAACCGCGCCCAAGCCCAGCTTGCCAGACCGGCCACGAACAATCCGGCAAACAACCAAATAACATGAGGCAGATCCTTCTTTTCGTGCAGATCTGACGCGATGCGACAAAGAATGTCGAGGCCTTGATCGTTGAAGATGAAGAGCACCGGCACGAGCAAGGAAGCGATGAAACAAGCGCGAGCCGGCTGCAGGATGTGATATAATTGCCTTATGCGCAGCCAAGCCTGTTGACATTTGGTCAGGAGCTTGTCGAGCGTTTCCATAAACGAGAACCCAAGTTAAACATCCTCAATCAAAAAAAGGCAACCGGCCATGAAATTGGGTCGGCATGGCGGAATGGTGCAGGATCACACTTGGAAAGTCAAGCGTTGAGTGCCGAGCCAGCATGGTCGTCAGCTTCTGCCTGCAAGCTCTGCAACACAGGCGTGCCCGCTGTTCTGCATCGGTTTTAGGAACTCGTCGAGCGTCATTCCAATAGCATGGAGAAGCCAACAATACCCGCTTCATGGCTTGGACTCGTTTCAGGTGTGATGAAACCCGTGCAAACTTGTCAGGAAAGCCCTAAAACCGCAGTCAGATTCACTGTAATCAGTTGATTCTTAGAGTCTTGAGATTGGAGCGAGCGAAGGGATTCGAACCCTCGACATTCACCTTGGCAAGGTGACGCTCTACCAGACTGAGCTACGCTCGCTTCCGTAAACGTCGCAAAATTAAGGCATCCCTCCTGAATTGCAAGCGGGAAAATTGCCGAAAATTTGCCCGATTGCCGCCGCGCCATCGCACAAATGAGTTGCGCTTTGCCGCCGGTCGTGGCTTTCTTACGCCTGATTTTTGCGCCTGGTAATTGGCCGTCCGAATAATATGAGCACGATAGCGTTGTCGCCCGAAGAATTAACCAAACTCATCGCTGACCTCAACCGTCTGGCCCACAACCTCTGGTGGACCTGGAACCAGGGGGCGCAGGAGATTTTCCAGGAACTCTCCCCCCGCTGCTGGCAAAACCTCTATCACAATGCCGTCGCCGTCCTGCGCGAAGTTTCCGATTACGAGTTGCGCGTGCGCTTGCAGGACACGGAGTTCGCCTGCCGCGTGCGCCAGGTGTTGCGGGATTTCGATGCCTACATGACGGACAAGGACACCTGGGGCCGGCAAAACGTGCCCGCCCTCACCCAGCATCCGGTCGCCTATTTTTCCGCCGAGTTCGGTTTCCACGAGACCCTCCCCATCGCCGCCGGGGGCCTGGGCATCCTGGCGGGCGACCACGCCAAATCGGCCAGCGACCTGGACATTGGCTTTATCGGCATCAGCCTCTTTTATCGGGAGGGTTATTTCCAGCAGCAGATCAACCAGGACAACTGGCAAACCGAATTCTACACGCTGCTTAATCCGGACAACCTGCCCCTGGAACCGGTGCTCGACGCCAAGGGCCAGCCGCTGGTGTGCGCGGTGGAAATCGAGTTGACGGATGTTTACTTCCAGGTCTGGCGCGTCAACGTCGGCCGCGCGGTGGTTTATCTGCTGGACGCCAACCGCCCGGAAAACCCGCCGCATCACCGCGATTTGAGCCGGCGGGTATACGGCGGCGACAACACCATGCGGATTATGCAAGAGGTGCTCCTGGGCGTGGGGGGCGTGCGGCTGTTGCGGACCCTCGGAGTCCAGCCCTCGGTCTTCCACATGAACGAAGGGCACGCCGCGTTTCTGACCCTGGAATTGGTCCGCGAGAAACTCGCCGCCGGCCTCTCCTTCGCCGACGCGCTGGCCAAAACCCGCGAGCAGTGCATCTTCACCACCCACACCCCCGTCGAGGCGGGCCACGACCGGTTCAGCCGCGATTTGATGGGCTACGCGATGCGAAACCTGATGGGCCAGTTGAAAATCTCCCTCGATACGCTGATGGGTTTGGGCCGGATCAATCCGCGCGATGAAGCGGAGTCCTTCTGCATGACTGTCCTGGGCTTGAAACTTTCCCGCGCCGCCAACGCCGTCAGCGAATTGCATGGGCGGGTCAGCCGCCAGATGTGGCGCCCGCTGTGGCCGGACAAACCGGTGGACCAGGTGCCCATCGGCCATATCACCAACGGCATCCACCTGACCGGCTGGATGAAGGGGCCGGTGCGCAAATTCTGGCAGCGCAAACTCTCCGGGGCGGGGGCGCTGCCGGACCCGCTGGCCAGTGACTCGACCACTTTTTGGAAACACAGCCGCGGCGCTTCCCTGGAAAAGGAATTCAATTCGACCGAGTTCTGGGAAAAAATGGCCGATCCGGAGTTTCTTTCCGATGAAGAACTGTGGGCCTTGCGCTACAGGTTGCGGCGCGAGTTGATCGAATTTGCCCGCCGCCGCCTTGGCCAGCGCCTCACCCAATCGGACTTCATCGCTTTTGATCAATTGCTCCAGCCCGACGCCCTGACCATCGGCTTCGCCCGCCGCTTCGCCACCTACAAACGCGCCCCGCTCATTTTCGATCAATTCGACAACATCGTCACCTTGATCCACGACCGCCGGCATCCGGTGCAGTTCATTTTCGCGGGCAAGGCCCATCCGCGCGACGACGACGGCAAACGGTACATCCAGCGCATTATTCATCTGAGCAAGTACAGCGAGCTGAAGGGCCACCTGGTTTTCATTGAAAACTACGACGTCCATGTCGCCCGCCAGATGGTTTCAGGCTGCGACATCTGGCTCAACAACCCGCGCCGTCCGCTGGAAGCCTCCGGCACCAGCGGTCAGAAAGCGGGCTGTCATGGCTGTTTGAATCTGAGCATCATGGACGGCTGGTGGCGCGAGGGATACGACGGCACCAACGGCTTTGCCATCGGCGGGGACAATCATCCCGCCTCGATCGAAGAGCAAGACCGCCAGGACAGCGCCAACCTTTACCAGGTTTTGACCGAACAGGTCATCCCGACTTTTTACACTCGGGACGACCGCGGCATCCCCCGGCAATGGCTGCACATGATCCGCCGCGCCATGGTCACGCTGGTGCCCAAATACAACACCTGGCGCATGGTGCAGGAATACACCCGCAAATACTATGTGCCAAAATAGTGAGCGCGGTCGGGGTTTCGCTCGCTTTTACGGCGCGAACCGGGAGCGAAACCGGGCCAGGTGTTGTAGGCGTACTTCCAGAGCGAGCCGTCTTCCATTAAGGGCCTTAAACTATGTCCGCTAAAAAACAATTATTGTCCGACCATCGGCGCGATGGAAAGAAATTCATTCCACCAATGGCAGGGGTTACAGAAATTCACTACATAGAACGAATTCTGCCCGAAATTGCTTGGCTTGATTATTTCATAAAGCACCTCGGTGCCAAAAAAGGCATTGAAACATTGGGGGTCTTCATCGAGTCATGCTTTCAGCTTAAAGATTGGGGACGAAAGCCGGATTTTTCGCTCATATCGAATTATCAAATTCTAACCCCACCTGATTGGAAAGAGTTTCAAAAGGTTCTTAAAGACAAAGCCATCTTTTCCGATTGTTTGGATGCGCTCACCCCGTTTGTTTGCTGTTTTCCATCCGGCAATCCTTTCGTTAACCTGTTCTCTGATCCCAATATTCGGGTTCAAGCCGAATCTGAAGTTGAGCTGGCTCGCCAAGTGGTCTCACGTTTATTTGATCGCAGAAGCCCCGAAGCTACGCTTGTGCAATCGGTTCCCCTATGGATTGATATTAAAGTCGGCAAGTATCATGTCCTGCCGGACTACGCATTTATCGACTTCAAAACCATTTTCGGGAATTTCGATTCACTGCCAGGGGACGAACTTTCAGCGCATGTTCGGATGCATGTGAACGGAAATTTCATGATCTGTCGTGACAGGCTCGGCGATACGTGGGCGAAATATTTCTGGAACCGAGGCCGGGAACTTGCCCCTATCGTCACAAAAAACTCAAACCGTGAAATTGCCGATAAGGAAAAATTCCATCCGCTAATTCGTTTTGGGATTGATTACGAAAGTTATGCCTGGAATGTGGTGGACGACATTTGGTCAAAACTTCCCCTTGATATTTATCAGAGCGAATTTTTTGAAGTCATCGGCGCTCTCATGGCCCGCCAATGCAATCTGGCCATCAAACTGGCGCAAAATCCTACCTTGTGGGATTACCATTCAGGCCCATTATTTTTGCGCGCAATGACAGACTGCTACATTACAGCAGCTTGGATTTGCAAAGACCGTATTGACCGAGCGCAGAAATTTATTCTTTTCGGTTTGGGGCAGGAAAAATTGCAAATCGAACACCTGAAAGCAGTGCTTGAGACGGTGCGGCCAGAAGACCGAGAGCTTTTGCAGGAAAGGATAAAAACTCAAGAAGCATGGCTCAATGCCCAGCACTATTCATTCCTTCAGCATGTCGATGTTGGCAGTTGGTCAGGTATTTCAACACGCGATATGGCCAAAGAAGCCGGATGTTTCGACCTGTATAATTTTGCCTACACGGGATGGAGTCACGCCGCGCATGGGACGTGGAATCATGTTGGGCGTTTTGACGCATTGCCCAGCCATGAACCATTGCACAAACATATTTGGCAACCCGCGAATGTAGAGCACGGCCAGCACATTGATGTTGTCGTGCAGGGCACGAAATATTTTGACGAGCTTTGCGTTTTGATTGTCGAAGAATTCAAATTGAAGATGGAAGGCCCGAATCCAAACGCTTGGCTCGAAGAAAGACTTAGCGAGATTTTCTCGGAAGCAGATCCCGGTCGTGTGAGGGGTCAAGCCTAAGTTTGGATTCCGCTGAACAACCCAAAATGGTCAAAAAGGAACAGTTAAAAATACCACCAAACCAAAACAGGGGGGGTTCAGCCGAATCACTTTGGTTCATTTTGTCACCATGCGCGCCGACCCGTCGTAGCCATTATGACACTTATGAAGACCGTAAAGTGTTGCAAATATGATACTTACATCGGTTCCGCTTCGATGGGGAGAATACAAGATAATATTGTCATCGTCGGATTGCCGGATGCGGCGGTGAAGGAATCGCGCGACCGCGTCTCGACGGCGCTGACCAATTTCGGGTTCAATAGACTTCCTTATGCGAGCCGATGTTGATTAGGAGAAAAACTTCCGCGCCGGTTTGCGGATGTTTCTCTTTCGCAAAAACAATCCGGCAATCGTAACCGGCGGAACACGCGTGCAGTCCGGCCAGTCGGCCGCTCAAATGATGCGTCTTCAGGCGGGAATCATTGGGGTTTTCCGCCAGGCGCCGCAGAGTCGTCTCGATTTGCGGGTGCAGCATGGGGTTCTTCCTGATCAGGCGGCGAAAAGCCCGAGCAAACTTGGTCGTGGGAACAAGCTCGGCCATGACTCATTTGCTCTTGCGCAAGCTGGCGATGAGGCTTTCAGCCGACTGGCTTTTCAGTTTTCCGGAGCGAAAAGCTTTGATGGCCCTCTTGGCCTCCTCCGCCGTTTCTTGCCGCCACGTTTCGATACGACGCTGGCGCAACAGGCTTTCGAGCATTTCCTGCTCGTCCGCCGGCAACGCTGCGGCTTCGGTCAGGACGCGATCTAAAGTTAAAGCAGCCATAGGTTCACTTCGTTGGTTTGAATTTCCACCCTTTGCCTGATATTGCCAAGTTATTTCGACAGGGTCGGCCCCGAAGCCCCGGAGTCTTGCCTTCCATGCGCCTCTTGTGTGGAGGGGGTAATTATACTCTTGATATTACCCGCCTGCGTGAGAAGGCAGGGTGCCCTTCCCCCCCCGCTTTTCCGGCCGGGGAGCCGAAAACCGCATTGCCCACGCGGGGGAACAAACAGGATTATTAGTTTGCCGACGCCGGGCCAAAGTTTTACCGTCCGTCTCCTGTGAATTACGAGGCTGTCATCGGGCTGGAAACGCACGTCCAGCTCAAAACGAAATCCAAGATGTGGTGCGGCTGCGCCAATGAGTTCGGCGCGCCGCCCAATACCCTCGTCTGCCCCGTTTGCCTCGGCTTGCCCGGCGTCCTGCCGGTCGCCAACGAGGAGGCCCTCCGCCTGACCGCCCTGACCGGCTTGCTCCTCAATTGCACCCTGCCCCCGGACGCGAAATTCGACCGGAAGAATTACTTCTATCCGGACATGCCCAAGAATTACCAGATCACCCAATACGACAAGCCCTCGACCGTCAACGGCCACATCGACTTCGAGTTCGGCGGCGGCGTGGCGCGGGTCCGCATCACGCGCGCCCACCTGGAGGAGGACGTGGCCAAGAGTTTTCATTTTGACAGGAACAGCGGGGTCGATTTCAACCGCGCCGGCGTGCCGCTGCTGGAAATCGTTTCCGAGCCGGAAATCACCGGCGCGGACATGGCTTATGAATACCTCAACGCGCTCAAGGACGTTCTGATCTACGGCGGCGTGAGCGACGCGGACATGGAAAAGGGCATGGTCCGCTGCGACGTCAACGTCAGCGTCCGCCCTTGCGGGACGACGGCGCTGGGCAAGAAGATCGAAATCAAAAACATGAACAGTTTCAGCGGCGTGCGGCGGGCGTTGGAGTATGAAATTCCCCGCCAGATCGGGGTCCTGCAAAAGGGGGGCCAGTTGACCCAGGAAACCCGCCGGTGGGACGACGCCGGCGGCATCACCGAAGCCATGCGGAGCAAGGAAATGGCGCACGATTACCGCTATTTCCCGGAGCCGGACCTGATGCCCTTCCAGCCCACGGCGGCATGGCTGGAGGAAATCCGGCGGCGCGTGGTCGAACTGCCGCTGGCCAAGAAGCAACGGCTCATGCGCAAGTATCAATTGCCCGCTTCGGACGCGCAAACCTTCGTTTGGGACCGGGCGCTGGGCGATTACTTCGAGGCGCTGGCGCGCAAGGCGAAGAACCCCAAGGCGGCCGCCAACTGGATCATCAACAACCTGCGCGCCCAACTGGCGGCCACGGGCGGAGCGCTGGCCGGGCTGAAATTCCCGCCTGAATATATACTTGACCTTGTGGAACTGGTGGAAAGCCGCAAGATCAGCAGCTCCGCCGCGCAGCTCGTTTTCGCGGAAATGTTCGCCGGCGGCGGGGCGCCGGGCGCGATTGTCGAGAAGAAAGGCCTGGCGCAAGTCAGCGACACCGGCGCGATCGAGAGCCTTTGCGACCAGGTCATCGCCGCTCATCCGGGGCCGGTGGCGGATTACAAATCGGGCAAGGCCGCGGCGCTGAATTTTCTCAAAGGCCAGGTGATGAAACTGAGCAAAGGCAAAGCCAACCCAAACCTGGCGGGCGAAATTCTGGAACGGAAGCTCAAGTAGCGCTCGAAATTCATTTCCGGGCGCGGAGAAGTTTGCGCAACCGCGCCGTCGTCTGCTCCCGATCCAGCGCGCCGGAGGCGACGTCCAGCGTCAACCGTTGCCACGCATCGGCGTCCAGTTTTTCCTCCGGCAGCAAGCCGTTCTCGCTCAGGAATACCAGACACGTCGCCAGCGCCGTCCGCTTGTTGCCATCCAGGAACGGATGATTGCAGCACAAATAGAAAAGATAGGCCGCGGCGATCTCCACCGGGTCGGAAAACAGCGGCGCCCCCATCATGGTCGCTTGCGGCGCTGCCACCGCTGACTCCAGCAGCGCATGGTCGCGCAAGCCGGCCGAACCGCCGTGGGCCGCCAGCACCTCGGCGTGAATGGCGATCACCGCCGACACCGTGGGATGAACCAGCGAACCGCTCATGCCAGGCGCCGGAACAACTCGGAATTCTTGCGAATCAGGCGCCGCGCCGTGGCGGCGGCCTTTGTCGGTTCGATATTCCGGCGCAGAGGCGTCAGCGTGATCACGCCCCCTTCATGCACCTCGACATTCACCTGGTCCCCCTTCTTCAAACGGGCCAGGTCCATCAGCGCCGCGTCGAAGATGATGCCGCTGGAATTGCCCACTTTTGCAATGGTCTTCGTCATTCCGTAATACTACGTTTTACGCCGCCGGATGTCAAACGCCCATTCATATTTTCAGGGTTTGGCGCGCAACCTGTCGCAAAGGGGCAAATGGAGCGAGCGAAGGGATTTGATCCCATTGAAACTCTAATCTTCTTCACGGCGTTTTAAAGTTCCAGCGCGCCTTGTCGCTCTTGGGGTCGAACTTGGTCAGCGTCGGCGTGCTGAGGCCCGCCGCGGTCAGAGCCAGGGGCTCCTTGGAATTGGGCACAGCCTTGGGCATGATGCGGTAAGTGCCATCGGTCAACTGGTCGATGCGCCACAGTTGTTCGGGCTTGCCTGTAAAAGTGGGAACCGCCACAAGCTCGGCGTCTTCGGTTGCAGCCAGCGCGCGATCCGTGCCGGTGATCGTGATCTTGAAATAGGGCGAGCCGGGATAGCCGCCGACGCCGGTGACGGGCGTGATCGTCCACTTCTGATGGGGCCGCAACATGTAGTCGCCGATGCGAATGTCGATGTTGCCGGCCGGCCAGTTCGTTGACACCACGGCAAGATCCTGGGGCGGAATCGGGGTCACGGGTCCGCCACCGCCGCGGGCGCCGCCGAATCCGCCGCGTCTGCCGCCACCCATCCGCACGAAATCCACAGCCAGTTCCAGCGCATAGCCGCTGCGTTCGGACTGGATCTCATAGGCGCCTTCCTTGAAGTTGTCGCCGGCAACGGGCCATCCGTCTTTCCAGAGCAGCGGGCGAATGTCCAGCACGCTGCGACCGCCACGGTCCAGGTCGGCCTCGTAATGACAGGAGAATTTCTGCACGCCGTCGCCCAGGTCCAGCAGGCCGAAGTGGGCGGGCCCGACCCAGTGACCATTGGCGGCCACAACGAGCTTGCCGCCGCCTTTGAGCATGTCCATGCCCATGTTGTCAACGAAGGGGCCCGTCACGTTCGTGGAGCGGCCCACGCGGATGTTGTAGGTCGAGTTGGCGCCGTCGCAGCACGTGCCGTGAGTGCCCAGAAGGTAGTACCAGCCGTCGCGATACATCATGTCAGTGGCTTCGCAGTCGATGGCGATGTTAACGGGCTGGTTTTCGGGGAGGCGTTTTCCCGTTGTGGGATCGAGCTCGACGATCCGGATGAAGCCGAAGTAGGTCCCGTAGGTGAGCCACAGCCGGCCATCGGTGGGATCGAGTAAGAACGACGGATCGATGGCATCGCAGTCCTCGACTCCGTCAGACGAGGCGACGACGGTGTTGTCTTTAAATTCGAAGTCGGGGGATTGGGGGTCCAGCGTCTTGGTCCACATCACGCGGATGGAGCCAGCATGCCCTCCTCCCAAACCGCCTCCACCCGAGGCATAGGCCACGTAGTAGCGATCCCCGATATGGATGACGTCAGGCGCCAATCCGCCGCCGGGACGCACGGCCCCGCTGCGCCAGGTCCAGCCGTCGTCGGACATCAAGCCTCCGCCGCCGGTGCCGTAAGTGTAAAACTTGCCATCGCACTGCACGACGGTCGAGGGATCGTGGATGTAGGGTTCGCCGTCCAGAGCCCAGGCCGGACCAGACAGAGAGAGCAGGGTGGAAACCGCTGCCGCCAAAATACGGGATTTCATAAAACCTCCAAAACGATAGAGACCAAGAATAGGACGCCTCGTTAAACCGACGTCAACGCCGCGCGACGTGGCCATAACACCGAGACAGCAGGCAGCAGCCGGGAGGCCACGGCTTGGAATCCGGTGGGATTTAATTTCCTGCGTTTTCAAAGCTCAGGGTGATCTCCTTGACCGGATCACCATTCTCATCGATAAAGCGGACGCAGAAATCGCTCATGCCGGGGCCGTTGATGACGGCGCCGCGAATGACGTTCCGGCCCTTGTTGAGCGTGAGGCGTTTGGAGACGCAGTCATCCATAACCATGCGCCGATCGCTGAAGAGGTTGACGGCTTCCTTGCCGTTGAGCCACCACATGGACGCCGAATTGGAGCCGACGGCCATGCGAACGTTCTGCATCTCCCGCGGGCTGTTGACGACGGTCACGGCCCAGAACAGAACGCCGTACGTCGGCTTGTTCAGGCCATAGGCGAAGCGAAAGAGCTTGACGTTGAAATGGGCGGAGTCCAGGGCATGCCACGCGAGTTCCTCGCCGGCAACCGTCACCTTGTCGCCGTCGTGCGGGACCACGGTGAACTGGTTGGGAAAGTACTCGGTATTGATGGCGTTCCGGACGTAGCTGTCGGTAAACCCGGCGTTGCTGCGGATCGACTTTTTAATCGGCTCGAGAAGCAGCCAGCGCTGGAGGAAGCCGTCGGTGTCCGGCGCCTTGGGGGACGCTGTGGCCGGCGTGAAGTAAGGCGCGATGCTGCGAGGAGCATTGTCGAGCCCGGCGGAAAAGGCTTGAAACGCCAATGCAGCCAGGGCGCCGAATACCGGCATCACGATTTTGCGGAGCGTGTTCATAGAAGTTTCTTCGCGGGATTTCCGATTTTTGTGCGCGAAACCCGAACGAATCTTTCGTTGTGGGGGACCTATGTACGCAATTCGTGCCGCATTGTCAACTGCCTTGATCGACAAGCCGATTGTGCGGGACTGGTTTACGTTTACGGATTGGTCTTTATCTTCCCCGTTTTTGCCCGCATCGTTGGCGTCACATTCTATGAAAAAACTCATTCTCCTACTGGCCCTGGGCGCGGTCTGCGCGGCGCAAGCGCAAACGACCAACGCTCCGCTCACTTATTTTGAATTCTACAACGCCGCCTGCGACGCGCCCTTGCTCAAAAGCATGTCCAGCATCGGCCTGTTGAACAACCAGATCACCTACCCGGTGGAAGTCCGGGCCGAACGGCTGATCAACCTGCAAACTTCCAATATCGTCTATGCCGTTTCCCTGCGCACCCGCCTTTCCCGCCAGGTGCAGGTCGATTATATTGATTACGACGAACTCGACGGCCTCATTCGCGGCCTGCAACTGATTTCGCAAGCCGATCATTCCACGGCGCCGATGGACAATTTCGAGGCCGTCTATCGCACCCGCGGCGGATTATCCATCCTCAAGGTTTCCAACGGCAATAAATACACCATCGCCATCAAATCCGGCGACCCGGCCGCGAGCCGAAATCAAATGGCGCCCTTTGTCTTGGACGATTTGGGAAGATACCTGACCGCCGCCAAGGCCAAGCTGGACGCCCTCGCTGCCGGCGGCCAATAGCCCGCGCCCCAATCCTGAGCGCTGTCCTCGTTTTCCTCACCCAAAGGGCGAAATTCGCCACGGAACGATTTCCGGCGGCGGCTGAGAGGTCAGTGGACCGGGGCAGTGCGTCCCTGCCGGGTAGGGGTTCCGCCGACGGGACGCCGGCGGGAGCGACCGAGACGGTCGCGCTCCTTAAAAGTCGCCAAGGGTTTGGGCGCCTCGCCAGTCCGTTGTGAAGAACTTGTGAAGCGTATGTCGGTAAGGTTTAATAACCCGATGCTGACAAGGCTTCCGCAAAGGAGTCTGCTGGCTTGACCATGATTGATTCCGTTCATCCCGAAACGGGCGGCGCGCCGGCCGATGCGAAGAAATCGCGCCGCAGAACGTCCGCCACCGCTGGCGCGCCCAAATTGGACCGCCTGCCGCCCCATTCCATCGAAGCCGAACAGGGCGTGCTGGGCTGCGTTCTGCTCTCGCCCAACGATTGCATGGGCGAGTGCATCGAAAAACTCAAGCCCGGCGAGTTGGTGTTTTACGATTTGCGCCATCAGACCCTTTTCCAGGCCCTGACGGAGATGTATGACCAAAAACAGGCCATTGATCTCATCACTGTGCAGCAATGGCTTAAGAACAAGCAGCAACTCGAGGGGGTGGGCGGCCTGGCGTATCTCTCCACGTTGCCCGATGCGGTGCCTTCGGCGGCCAATCTCCAGTATTATCTGGACATTGTCCTGGAGAAATATCTTTTGCGCAAGATGGTGCAGACTTGCACGGACATCGTCGGGCGGGTTTTTGATTATGAAGGGGAGGTGGAGGCGTTGATGGACGAGGTGGAACGGGACATCCTGCGCATCGGCGAGGACCGCGTGGGCAGCGCCAGCCTGACGATCAAGGAACTGGTCAACCGGGCCATCACCAAAATCGAGGAGTATCACCACAACCAGGGCATGTTGACGGGCATCTCGACCGGTTTTACGGATTTTGACCGGATGACCACCGGCTTGCACGAAGGGGAAATGATTGTCGTGGCGGCCCGGCCCTCGGTGGGCAAGACCTCGCTGGCGATGAACATCGCCGAGCACGTGGCGCTGGAATTGAAGGTGCCGGTGGGGGTGTTCAGCCTGGAAATGACCGCCGAGCAACTGGTGCTGCGCATGCTCTGTTCGCGGTCCCGCGTGAACTTGCGCAGCATCCGCGACGGTTTCCTGGCCGAGCGCGATTTTCCCAAGCTGACGGGCGCGGCGGGCAAACTGGCGGGCGCGCCGCTCTTCGTCGATGACAGTTCGGCGCTGTCCATTCTGCAACTGCGGGCCAAGGCGCGGCGGCTGTGGCAGCAGTTTGGCATCAAATTGTTTGTCATTGACTACTTGCAACTGCTCCATTCTACTTCGCGGCGGGCGGAGAACCGCCAGCAGGAGATCGCGGAGATTTCCGGAGGCATCAAGGCCCTGGCGAAGGAATTGAAAGTGCCGGTGCTGGTGTTGAGCCAGCTTAACCGCGAGTTGGAAAAGCGCGGCCCCGGCGAGCGGCCGCGGCTGTCGGATTTGCGCGAGTCGGGCGCCATCGAGCAGGACGCCGATCTGGTTGGATTGCTCTACCGTGACACGAAAAACAAAGACGGGGAAGAAGACCCCGGCGAACAGGAACAAGACGCGATACCCGTGAAACTCTTTATTGCCAAACAACGCAACGGCCCCACTGGCGACGTCGATCTGACGTTCCTCAAGAGCTACACCCGCTTCGAGAGCGCCGCCAAAGTGAGCGCGGAGGATGTTCCCGCCGGCCAGTAACGAATGAAGACCCCGTTCCGTCTGGCGCTCCTGCTCTGGGTGGTGCTGCTGGCCTGGCCGTCGGCCGCCCCGGCGCAACTGGCCGAAACGCGCGTGGGCAAAATCCTCATCCGCCACGTCGGGCCGCCGGCCGTGAGCGATGAATTCATCCGGGACAACATCCGCACCAAGGTGGGGGATGTCTATGCGCGGGCCACGGTGGATGAAGACGTCAAGACGCTCTGGGGCACCGGCTATTTCTTCAAAGTTCAGACCGACTTGCAGAACACGCCCGACGGGGTGGTTTTGACATACGTCGTCCAAGGAAAGCCGATCCTGACGGACATCAAGATCGTGGGGAACAAGAAGATGAGCCTGAAGAAGCTCAAGAAGAAGATCACCTCCAAAGTGGGCCAGCCGCTGGATGAGCGGAAAATCTTCGAGGACTCCCAGGCGATGAAGGAGCTGTACGAGAAATCCGGCTACCAGAAGACGATCGTTGTGGCCCAGCCGCCGGTGATCGACGAGGCGGCGGGGCGGGGAACGGTCACCTTCGAGATACACGAGACGGCCAAGGTGCGGCTCAAGGACGTCGTTTTTGTCAACGCGAAGAACTTTCCCCAAAAGGAATTGCGCAAGGTGCTCAAGACGCGCCGGCATTGGATGTTCTCGTGGCTGACGGGCACGGGGGTGTTGAAAGAGGATGAGTTCGAGGATGACAAGGACAAGCTGGTCGAGTTTTACCAGGGCAAGGGCTACATCGACTTCGCCATCCAGGACGTGAAGTTTGATTACCTGACCCCGACCCGCATGGTGATCCGGTTCATCGTTTCAGAAGGGCGGCAGTACAAGGTGGGGATGCTGGACATCAAAGGGAACAAGCTGTTTTCGACAAACGATTTCATCAAAGGGGTGAAGATCGACCGGCAGTTGATGAAGCTCAAGCTGACGCCGGGCGCGACCTTCACGCCGGCGGATTTCAACGCGGACTTGGAGACATTGAGCGACATGTATGGATCGAAGGGGTATTTGGAACGGCAGCAGGGCGGCACCACCGTCATCGCGGGCAACCAGATCGCCAACCCGGCCAGCGGGAAAATGGATGTCTCCTACAACATCGAGGAAGGGGAGAAGTGCTACATCGAGAAGATCATAATCAAAGGCAACGTCAAGACCAAGGACAAGGTCTTGCGGCGGGAGCTGGCCGTCTATCCCGGGGAAGTGTACGACATGGTGCGGGTCAAGATCAGCAAGCAGAAGCTGGAACAGATGGAGTATTTCGACAAAGTGGACACGCAGACGCAAGAGACCGACGTGCCCAACCGCAAAGACCTGGTCATCGGGGTGGAAGAGCGCAACACCGGCAACGTCACTGTTGGCGCCGGCTTCAGCTCGGTGGAGAGCCTGGTCGGCTTTGTCGAACTCAAACAGGGGAATTTCGACCTGTTCAATCCGCCGACTTTCACGGGGGCGGGGCAGAAGTTCCAGATACGCGCGTCGGTGGGGACGTATTTGCAGGATTACGAGATCTCGTTCGTCGAGCCGTGGTTTTTGGGCCAGCAATTAAGCCTCGGAGTCGATTTGTTCCATCGCCTGCTGGATTACAACAGCTTGAACAACATGTATGACGAAACGTTTGACGGCGGGACGGTCAGCCTGACCAAGGCGTTAGGCTCCCAGTTTCTCAAGGGGACCGTCAGCTACACGATGGAGCAGGCGCATGTCTCGATCAATTCGGGGTTCAGCACCAATGCCGTGGGCACCAACGTGCCGAACATTTCCACCAACATTTACGATGAACGCGGCAGTTACTTCATTTCCAAAGTCGGACTGACCCTCGCCTACGACACCCGCAACAATTTCCGCATGCCCGATGCCGGACAGGTGACGGAAATAACCAGCGAAGTGGCCACGCCGCCGGGCGACACCTATTTTTACAAACTGGAGCTGCGCACGAGCTGGTTTTTCAAGGGCTTTCGACCGGGCCACATCCTGGAACTCGATGGCCGCAGCGGCGTCGTTTCGGCCTACAGCGATTCGACCCGCGTGCCGATTTTCGAGCGTTGGTTTTTGGGCGGCCTCTACTCGCTGCGCGGTTACAAGTACCAGACGGTCGGCCCGGAGGACCAGTTCGGCGAGCCGTTGGGAGGCGACACCTATTTCTTTGGCTCGGCCGAATACAGCATCCCCATCATCAAGATGATTCGTTTTGCCATGTTTTATGACATCGGTAATGTTTATTCCGACTCCTACAGTTTCAATCCCGGCCCCCATCGCCGGGAATACACCGACGACGCCGGCCTGGGTTTGCGCATCATCCTGCCCCTGGGCGGAGGCACCCCAATTCGGCTGGACTACGGCGTGCCGATCACGCATGATCCCAATTTGGGCAACTCAGGAAAGTTCCAGTTTGGTTTTGGCTACACACGCCAGTTTTAATTCGCATGAAAAAAGTGATTCAATCTCTCGTGATGGCGGCGGGGTTGGTGTGCTGGCCGCACAGCGCCCCGGCCGCCGACCCAAAAATCGCCACGGTCGATCTCGGCAAGGTCTTCGACAAGTACTATAAAACCATCCAGTCCAGCGCCTCCCTCAAACTGGAAGCCAGCGACATGGAGAAGGAGCGCGCGCAGATGGTCGATGCCGAGAAAAAGCACGAGGACGAATGGAGAGGCCTCATCGACAAAGCCAATGACCAGGCCGTCTCCGCCGAGGCGCGCGAACAAAGCAAAAAGGCCGCCGGCGAAAAATACTCCGAGCTGGAGAGCGACAAACAATCCATCAACGAGTTCGACCGCGTCGCCAACACCCGGCTGCGCGAAAAACTGCGCCAGCGCCACGACGACATCGTCAAGGAGATTCTCGGCGTGCTCACCGCCGACGCCAAAGCCGCCGGCTACACGATGGTGCTGGATGTTTCCGGCGCCAGCGCCAACACGACGCCGGTCGTCCTTTATTCCAACGGCCAGAATGATATGACCGAAGCTCTGATCAAAGAGCTTAACAGCGCCGCCCCGCCCGGTTCGTTGGAGACCAACTCCGCCACCGCCACCGCTGTCACCAATCTGCCGGCCAAGGCCAAGTAGCCCACTCACATGGCTTGACAGCCGGGACGGAAGGGCAGACTTTTTCCGGTATGGATCTGGAAAAGCTGACAATCAAAGCGCAGGAGGCGCTCAAGGAAGCCCAGGAAGTGGCCCGGCGCCATTCCAACCAGGAGTTGGACACCGAACATTTGCTGGCCGCCCTCCTGGGACAACCCGAGAGCCTGGTGCCCGCCCTCTTGCAAAAACTGGCTGTGGTGCCGGCCGGCCTGGCTGCCGTCGTCCAGCAGGAAATCGACCGCAAAGCCAAAGTTCAAGGCGACTCCGCCGTCGATTTGTTTCCCAGCCCGGCTTTCAAGAAAACCCTCGCCGCCGCCGCCTCCGAGGCCGCCAAACTCCGGGACGACTACATCAGCACCGAACACCTGCTGCTGGGCCTGCTGGACCAGGGCGGCCCCGCGCTCAAAAAAATCTTCCAGGCCCACGGCCTCAAGCGTGAGACCGTCCTGCAAGGCTTGGCGGACTTGCGCGGCAACCAGCGCGTGACGGACCCGAACCCCGAGGACAAATTCCAGGCCCTGGATAAATACGGTCGCGACCTGACGGCGCTGGCCCGCGCCGGCAAGATCGATCCGGTCATCGGCCGCAACGAGGAAATCCGCCGCGTCATGCAAGTGCTGACCCGGCGCACGAAAAACAATCCCGTTCTCATCGGCGAGCCGGGCACGGGCAAAACCGCCATCGTCGAGGGCCTGGCCCGCCGGATTGTCAGCGGCGACGTGCCCGAATCACTGAAAGACAAGCGCCTGGTGGCAATGGACCTCGGGGCCATGATCGCGGGCGCCAAGTACCGCGGCGAATTTGAGGACCGCCTCAAGGCCTTCCTCAAAGAGATCACCGCCAGCGAGGGCCGGGTCCTGCTCTTTATCGACGAACTGCACAGCATTGTCGGCGCGGGAGCGGCCGAGGGCGCCAACGACGCCTCGAACATGCTCAAACCGCCGCTGGCCCGGGGCGAGTTGCGCTGCATCGGCGCCACCACCCTGGATGAATTCCGCAAGCACATCGAAAAGGACCCCGCCCTCGAACGCCGGTTCCAGCCCGTTTATGTGGAGGAGCCGAGCGTCGAGGAAACCATCGCCATTTTGCGCGGCCTCAAGGAACGCTACGAAGTCCATCACGGCATCCGCATCCAGGACGCCGCCCTGGTCGCCGCCGCGACGCTCTCGCACCGCTACATCGCCGACCGTTTCCTGCCGGACAAGGCGGTCGATTTGATGGACGAAGCGGCCTCGCGGCTGCGGATGGAATTGGACTCGATGCCGGCGGAGATCGACCAGATCGAACGGCGCCTGCGCCAGTTGGAAATCGAGCAAACCGCCCTGCGCAAGGAAAAGGACGAGGCCTCCCGCCAGCGTCTCAAGGTCCTGGAACGCGAGCTGGCCAACTTGCGGGAGCAATCCGGCCAGCTCAAGGCCCAGTGGCAAAACGAGAAGGCCGCCATCAACGCCATTTCCATCCTCAACGGCCAGCTCGAGGAAGCCCGTCAACAACACGAAGCCGCCCAGCGTTCCGGCGACCTGAACCTCGCCGCCCAGATTCAATACGGCCGAATCCCGGACTTGCAGAAGAAACTGGCCGCGGCGGAGAAACAATTCAGCCAGCGCCCCGGCAAGCGCCTGCTGAACGAGGAGGTGACCGGGGAGGACATCGCCCGGGTCGTCGCCGCCTGGACCGGCATCCCCGTCACCCGCCTGCTGGAGGGCGAACGGGAAAAGCTGGTGCATATGGAAGAACGCCTGCGGGAGCGCGTCGTCAACCAGGACGAGGCCGTCAGCGCGGTGGCCAACGCCGTGCGCCGCGCCCGCAGCGGCCTGCAGGACCCCAACCGGCCCGCCGGCTCGTTTATTTTCCTCGGCCCCACCGGCGTGGGCAAAACCGAGCTGGCCCGCGCCCTGGCGGAATTTTTATTTGACGACGAGAACGCCATGGTGCGCATCGACATGAGCGAATACATGGAGCGGCACGCGGTGGCGCGCCTGCTGGGGGCGCCGCCGGGGTACGTCGGCTACGAGGAAGGCGGCCAGTTGAGCGAAGCCGTCCGCCGCCGCCCTTACAGCGTGGTGCTGCTGGACGAAATCGAAAAGGCGCACCCGGACGTTTTCAACGTGCTGCTGCAAGTGCTGGACGACGGCCGGCTGACCGACGGCCAGGGGCGCACGGTCGATTTCAAAAACACGCTCATCATCATGACCAGCAACATCGGCTCGCCCCTCATCCAGGAATTCTACTCGACAGGCGCCGCCGGCGGGGCGGCCCAAGACCAAGCCCGGATGGAGGAACTGGTCCGCGCCGAACTCAAGCAGCGTTTCCGGCCCGAATTCCTCAACCGGGTCGATGACATCATCATTTTTCACAGCCTGGACGAGAAGCAACTGGGCAAAATCGTGGAGATACAACTACAGCGGCTGCGCGCCCGCCTGGCCCTCCAGCAACTCACCCTGGAGGTCGATGCCGCCGCCGCCCGCCACCTGGCCCGGGAGGGCTTCGACCCGCAGTTCGGCGCCCGCCCGCTCAAGCGCGCCATCCAGCGGTTGTTGCTGGACCCGCTGGCCCTGAAACTGCTCGACGGCGAATTCAAAACCGGCGACCGGATCAAGGCCACCGTTGAGGATGGCCAAATAAAATTTCAACGGCAGGAAAAAGTGGTTGCGCACAACCCGGGAATCAAGTAGCGTGTGGAAAGTCGGGTGCGTTCAGGTTGTCCGGTTCGGTGACCTGACATGAGGATTCAGGGAGGGGTGTCACTGTTGTTGTTTTTTCAATCATGCCTTATTTTTTCAGAACCAAATACAGGGACGGGTGTTTGGGGGCTGGCCTGGCCGTTGTCTCCCGTCCCCGCCGCGGCTTCACGCTGATTGAATTGCTGGTGGTCATTGCCATCATCGCCATCCTGGCGGCGCTCCTGTTGCCGGCTTTGGCCAGAGCCAAGGCCAGCGGCCAAACGACCCGGTGCTTGAGCAACCTCCGGCAACTGGGCATCGCCTGGACCGGCTACGCCAGCGACTTCAGGGATTTTCTGGTCAACAACCATACCTCGGGCAACGCCGATTGCGGCCCCTCGGCCTGGGTCACTTCGGGCTCGCTGCTGGGCGTCGCCACCTGGACGGGCAATGCGCGGGTGGACACCAACAACTATGCGATCATAAAAGGGTTTCTTTACCCGTATAATTCCAGCGCCGGCATTTATGTCTGTCCCGCGGACCATTCGAGTTGCGATGGTTTTCCGGGTCTCCCGCGCAATCGGAGCTACTCCATGAGCACCGGGATGGCCTGGGCCGATGAGAACAATTCCACCACCAACGGTTCTTACGTCAGAATGTCCGCCATGCATCTGCCCCCGCCCGCTCGCGCCTCGGTCTTTCTCGACGAGGCGGAAAACTCGATCGACAATAACGCCTTGGGCATTTATTGCGGGGTCCTGATCAACAACAACACGGCCATTCAAACGTCCGGCACCGGCGTGCAGGCGTATTGGAATCTGCCCGCCAGCCGGCACAACAACGGATGTAATCTTTCCTTTGCCGACGCCCATGTTGAGCATTGGCAGTGGCTCTGCTCCTGGATCGTCCAGGACAACGCGATTCCCGATCCGGAAACCGCCGGCAGCACCATCGGTCCCGGCTGGGGCGCTTCCAGTCCCGGCGTTCCTCCAGACAGGGACCTCGGCAAACTGATGCTGACAACACCCGTCTTTGCACAATGATCCGCCCATCGCTTTATCCCATTTCCCGGCACAGCCTTCTCTACTGAAATCCAAAACCCCCAGTTACCGAATCCCATAAACGTCAAACCCTGCAAACCTATGAAACTCACCGAGACACGCCCAACCGTTCCCCGCCGCCACCGCAATCCCCTCAAGTCGTGGGGACCGCCGCTGCTGGCGGCCTGTTGCCTGGCCGCTTGTTGCTTCCAGGCAAAGGCCCAAACCTATAACCTGTCCAACACCTGGGCGCTGGCCGGCGCCACCCAAAACCTGGACACCGCCAACGACAACCGCGGCATATGCTACAACATCGCCAGCAACCAAGTCATCGTCAACAACAAGAGCACGCACGTCATGACGGCTTATGACGGAGGCACCGGCGTCTCCAACTTCGTCGTCAATAGCAGCGGCCTTTCCGGCGGTAATTTCACCTTGAACAAACTCGGCTTTGCCAGCGACGGCATCCTCTACGGCGCCAACTTGAACACCACCGTCAGTCCAAGCTCCGCTTACAAAATATACTCATGGACGAACCTTTCGGTGGCGCCCTACAACTGCTACGCCACCACGGGAAGCGACGCGCTCGGGGTGTTCTCCGCACTCCCTCCCGGCACCTCCAAGCGCCTGGGTGACACCTGGGCCATCACCGGCGGCGGCACCAACACCTTGATCCTGGCGGGCATGGCCTCCACAAATGCCTTTGCCCTCTTCTACACCACCGACGGCGTGAATTTCACACCCACTATTATCACCGTCCCTCTTGCCCAACTTCCCGCCCCCGGCAGCGGCGTGCAATTTGGGCTTTGCTTCTATACCAACAACACCTTTCTCATCAACCCCAACGCCAGCGGTGGCAGCGGCAATCTTTATCTCGTCCAATTTCCGGCGAATTATGAAACCGCGGCCAGCCCGTTGACGGCGACCGTCCTGGCCACCAATGCGGGCCTGAGCGGCGATTGGCTGGACCTTTCCTACAGCGCGTCCGCCGGATTGCTGGCGACGCATGGCAATGCGGCCTCTCCCTCTTTCATTAATCTCTACAGTTTGCCGGCCACCAACTTTTCCGGCATGGCTTTGCTGGCCACAACGAATCTTTCCTTCACCACCACCCAAGGCATCAACGGCAATGAAACCGGAGACATCGCGCTGGGCGGCGCGGGCTATTCCAACGCAGTTTATACTTTGGACACCAGCGCCGGGCTTCAGGCGTCGGTGATCCTTTTCACCGCCGCTCCCATCTCCCCGTCCATCAGCGTCGAGCCTGTCGGTGGCGCGGCCTTCACCAATGTCGGCTCGTTCACTTTCTCCGTCGGCGCCACCGGCACGCAACCGCTGTCTTACCTTTGGCAGTACAACACGGTCAGCAACCTGGCGACGGCTGCGGACATTTCCGGCGCGACCAATTCCACCTACACCATCAGTCCTCTGACCACCAATGCCTCGGGATGGTACGACGTGATCGTTTCCAATGTCGGCGGCGTCACTTCCAGCATTCCGGCGCAATTGACGGTCTATGTTCCTTCGGCCAGTTCTTCCTTCACCAACCTCTGGAATCTGGCCCCCGGCTCGCGGCCTTACCTGGGGGGACTCGACACTTACGATACCCGGGGCCTGGCTTTCGATACCAACACCATGACCCTGCTGGTGGCGGACAAGAACGGTTCGGAAACCGGCATTTTTGTGATAAGCGCCACTAACGGCAGCGACCTCTTTGCTCTCAACACCATCGGCATCGGCGTCAGCGGCGACCAGTTTCCCTTGGACCAGGTCGGCGTGGGAGACGACGGCGTGGTCTATGCCTGCAACCTTTACGACACCGGCAGCAGTGCCGGCACGTTCGCCATCTTTAGCTGGTCCAGTGTGACTAATACTGTGACTCCGCAGTTTGCGTACGGTCCGGGAGACCCCAGCGCGCCCGGCATTCAAGATCGATGGGGCGATACGATGGCCGTGCGCGGGGCGGGCGTCAATACGGAGATCCTGCTGGGAAGCTATTACGGCTTTCTCAGCGGACCGTCCACCAACGCCGTCCTTTTGACCACGACAGATGGTTCCACTTTCACCTCGACGGCTCTGAGCATTACCAACGCGGCCGGGGTTCCGGCGGGCTTTTGCAGTCTGGGCATCTGCTTCGGAGTGGGCAACACATTCTGGAGCAAGAGTCCCGGCTACGATCTGCGCGAAATCGCCTTCGATCCGGCGACCGGCAACTGCAATGTTCTGCTGGACTTGCCCGCCGGCGCCAGCGGCAATTCCAGCTTCAGCTCCATGTCCGCCATTTGCCTGGATCCGGTCAACAATATCCTGACCGGCATCACCTTCAACGACGTTCCCAACGACCTGGCGGTGTACCAACTCTACGGCCCGCCGGCGGCGACCCTGGCCATTCCGCCGCTCCTTGTGGACCAGGCCTTTTTCCCGTCCAACATCGGCAACAGCCAGGACAACGGCGTAACCATCATCAAAGCCCCCTACATCTTCGGGCTTGACGTCAACAATGGAATTACGGCCCTGACTTATGCCCCGCCGCCCGGCCCGGCGCTTCCGCCCTTCAGCATCACCGCCATCGCCAATCAGGCCGGCACGGGCGTGACCCTCACCTGGCAATCCTACGCCGGGGTGAATTACCAGGTGGAATCCACCGGCGCTTTCCGGGGAACCCACACGGTCTGGACGCCGCTCGGCCCGCCCGTCACAGCCACAAATACGACGGCCTCCGCCACGGACATTAATCCGTCCGGCGCCGCCCGTTTCTACCAGGTTGTGATCCCGTAGGGGCGCGAAATTGAATTCATGCAGCCGCGCCGCCGGCGCCAACCGGCGGCGCGGTTTTCGCGGGTTCTTGAGCGCCGGCCCGCGTGGTTCCTTTCTCCCTCGTCCCCTCACCGCCCGCGGGCGGAAGTTTCGCGGAAGTGTTTGAGGGTGACGCCGGTGGCGTTTTTGAAGGCGACGGAAAAGGTGTTGGTGCTTTGATATTGCGATGAAGCCGGTGCACGTGGCCGTGCGCAATTATCTATTTTTTGACAGCCATGTGGGAAACAAGCGGGTCAACGGCCACGAAAACTTCTGATGTGACGAGTATTTCAGCTTCGTCTTGAGGGCGCGGGGGCGTTACGCTCTGAGGGATGAAGATTTCGGTCATTGTGCCGGCGTTCAACGAGGAAAAACTCGTGGCCGCGACTCTGCGCAGCATCCAGGAGGCGGCCCGCAGTTTTACGCGGCGCGGCTGGGAGACGGAAATCATCGTTTGCGACAACAACTCGACGGACGCCACGGGGGACCTGGCGCGGGCGGCGGGCGCGCGGGTGGTCTTCGAGCCTGTCAATCAAATCGCGCGCGCCCGCAACGCCGGCGCGGCGGCGGCCACCGGGGATTGGTTCATTTTTGTCGATGCCGACTCGCGGCCGACGGCGGAGTTGTTTGCGGAGGTGGCCGAAGAGGTTTGTCGCGGCGCCTGCCTGGCCGGCGGCTGCACGGTGCGGATGGATGAATGGCACTGGGCGGCGGCCGTCGGCACGGGCCTGTGGAACCTCGTCAGCCGGGTGATGAAATGGGCGGCGGGGTCGTTTGTTTTTTGCGAGGCGGCGGCGTTTCGCAAGGCGGGGGGCTTCAGCCTGGAACTGTTCGCCTCGGAGGAGGTTGAACTGAGCCGGCGACTGAAGAAGCTGGCCAGGGAAAGCGGGAGGAAAATCGTCATTCTGCACCGGCATCCGCTCCTGACATCGGCGCGGAAAACGCGGCTCTACTCGCGGGGCGACTGGCTGCGGTTTTTTGGAAAAGCGATTTTGAGCCCGCGGGCGACGATCACCAACCGGGAGGCGTGCGGGCCGTGGTACGACGGAAGGCGTTAGAGCGAGCCTGGCGGGGTGAGCTCACCGGCCGCCGCCCTTCCGATGCTTCCGAATTGCCCGCCGACGTGCCGGGCGGCGGCTCGGCGCAACGTCTGGTTCGGCATTTTCTTTGCCGTCGTAGTAAACATCGAATCCCGCTTCTATGCCGCGATCTCCCAGGTACTTCATGACCTGTGGTGGAAGTCCGAAACCTTTGTTCCGCGAGGGCATCGAAAGCCCCACGAAGAAATCAACCTTGTATTTCTTCGTGAGCCTCTTCCAAAGCCCAACGGCAGACGGCAGACGGCGAAGCACCAACATCATGGCCTCGGCACAATCCCACTCGTCCGTTTCCGTCGGCTTCAAGACGAGCCGCCACGCTCCGAATCTGGCAATTCGCATCACCGTGCCGTCTTCTCGGAATACAGGTTTTCCTTTTTGTTGCGCCTCGTCAGGCTGACAACCCAGGAGCTTGGTCACTTCATCCGGGACAAGATCTTCGGAACTGATCCGGAAGCTCACGCTGAACCAATCGATCGGGCCACCGAACCAAACGGTCCCCGGCGGCGCGCCCTTCGGGATGGCTGGCTTTGGCGCTTTCATGCCAACTTTGATTATGCGACGGCCGGTTCGTTTATTGAAACACAAAAATCCAGTCCTTCCGGGGAAGCTGGGCAATTCTTGCGCTTTCGCCTATGTCAAAAAATCGTTCACTTTCGGAATGGAATTGACAGGATGAACAGGATGAACAGGATGCGGAAATGGAAGAACAACTAGATTTTATCCTGTAAATCCTGTTCATCCTGTCAAAACGTCTTTCTTGGTTGCGGCTGGCCGCGTTGCGCCTTATGCGTTTCGTCTGGTCAGCAAAGAGGAAAAAGATCAGGTCCAGCGAGTCCGGCGACCAGGGCTTATCGGTCCGGTGCCGGGGAATCGGGGGATGTTATGGAAGCAGGGACAACCCGCCGCAACGCGCCGACGCCGGCAACCCGCCCAAAAACACCAATTTCATAGGCCTGACCCTTTGGTGACCCTCTGCCCGGCGCGGCGGTTGTTGCGTGCAGCGTCTTGTTCGGCGAGGCGGCGCGCCAAAGCGCACCAGCAAACAACGCGCTGAGAAGGACTGAACCACCGACAAATGCGCCCCAAAGACACCACAACCCTGTGATACTCCAACCTGCCTTGATCTCGTCCGGCTCGCTCATCGACCGCGGAACGACATGTGCAACTGATTCTGGATGATGCACCCAGTCGCCAACAAATATGAAATCCATCGTGCCTCCGTCAGTGCAATAGTAGAGCTTGCCGTTGACGAACGCATCCCACGCCCAAACGCAGACGAATGCCATCAGGAGCATGCTCATGGCAAATACTCCAACGCTTCCCATTACTCTGGCGAGGCTACCGTGCATACGCCGAACTTTGATTATGCGACGGTTGGTTCGTTCATTAAAACACAAAAATCCAGTCCTTCCGGGGAAGCCGGGCAATTCTTGCGCTTTTGCCTATGTCAAAAAATCGTTCGCTTTCGGAAAGGAATTGACAGGATGAACAGGATGAACAGGATGCGGAAATGGAAGAACAAGAATTGACCGAAAAAATCATTGGCTGCACGATGAAAGTTCATTCGGTGCTGGGACCGGGCTTTTTGGAGTCGGTTTACGCAAAGGCGTTGGCTCACGAGTTGCGCAAAGCCGGGCTGAAGGTCGAATGCGAGAAGCTGATCACGGTCAAATATGACGGCGTGGTGGTCGGCGACTTTTCCGCCGATAAGCTCGTGGCGGAGAAGGTCATGGTCGAAGAAAAAGCCATCCAAGCCCTCGCTCCGGCCCATGAAGCCCAGTTGGTGAATTACCTGACGGCGACCGGCATCGAGATCGGCCTGCTCCTGAACTTTGGCGCCCAACGTTTGGAGTTCAAACGCAAGTACCGGACCTATCGGGAAAAGGAACCCCCGAAAAACTTTATCCTGTAAATCCTGTTCATCCTGTCAAAACGTCTTTTTGGTTGCGGCTGGCCGCGCTGCGGCTTGGACAGCCTTTGTCCATGCGCCTGTTCCATAATCGGGTCAAAGTCAGGTCAAAGTTATGGCAAGGCCGGGGCGGACCGGCTATGTTAAAGCGAAACGGGAATTTATATGAATACGGGCGGCGCCAGCGGCATCATCCAGTTGCGACGGCTCTTGACGGAACGCTTTCCCCGCGCGCGAACGTGGGCGGAAAACGCCCCGCCCAAGACCCAGTCTTTCCTGCCGACGGGGCTGCCGCAGTTGGATGCGTTGCTGCAAGGCGGCTGGCTCAAAGGCGCGGTCACCGAGGTGGCCAGCCACGGGCCGGGCACGGGCAGCGCCCTGCTGCTGCGCGCGTTGCTGCGACAGACGCACCGGGCGGGCCGATGGATGGGGTTGATCGACGGCCGGGATTCCTTCGATCTGGCCGGGCTGGAGGCGGCGGTTTTGTCGCGGCTCTTTTGGGTGCGCTGCCAGACGGCGGAGGAGGCGCTGAAGGCGGCGGATTTTCTCCTGCGCGACCGCAATTTCCCCCTGATCGCGCTGGATTTGAAGATGAATCCCGCCGCCCAACTCCGAAAAATCTCCGGCACCACCTGGTATCGCCTGCAACGGATCGCGCGGCAAAACGCGACGACGTTGGTGGCGCTGACGCCGCGGGCCATGATCGCCGGCGCCGAGACGCGCCTGACGCTGGAAAGCCGGTTCACCCTCTCCGCCTGGCCGCAAAGCGAAGAAGAACTCGTCAACCAGTTGGAATTTGACCTGGCCCGCTCCGCCGAGGCCGCCCAGGCCGCCGGCTAGTCAACTTTAAAACTTGAGCATGTTCGCCGTCATCCACCTTCCCGATTTTGCGTTGCAGGCCGCCTTGCGGCCCGAACCGGAGTTGTGGCCGCGGCCGGTGGCGCTGCTGGAGGACGCGCCGGCCAAGGCGGTGGTCTGGCAAATGACGGAAGCGGCGCGGCAGGCGGGGGTGGGCCGCGGCCTGACGGCCACCCAGGCGACGGCCCGTTGCCGCGACGTGGTGATCAAAACGCGCGCGCGCGCGCAGGAACAAACCGTCACCGCCCTGCTGCTGCAATGCGCCGCGTGTTTTTCCCCGGCCGTCGAGGCGACGGCGGAAGGCGTTTGCACCCTGGACTTGAAGGGCCTTCCCGTGGCGGGGGAATTGGAAAAGTGGGCGCAAACAATAATTGACTCGCTGGCCCGGCTGCAATTGCGGGCGCGCGTCGGCGCCGCCGCCACGCCGCAGCTTGCCGGGCTGGCGGCCCAACGGGCGCGGCCCTTTTTGCTGGCGCGGAACGCGGAGGAATTCATCGCGGCGCTGCCGTTGGAAGCGTTGGAGCCGGACGCGGAGACGCTGGAAATCCTGGAAATGTGGGGCATCCGCACCGTGGGCGGGTTCCTGGCCCTGGGCAAGGAGAACCTGGCCGAACGCCTCGGCCCGGAAGCGGTGGAACTGTTCGAGCGGGCGTCCAGCCGCCGGGCGCGTCCGCTCCATCTGGCCGTCCCGGCGGAGACGTTTGAAGAAGGGATGGATTTTGAGCCGCCGGTCGAAACGCTCGAACCGCTGCTCTTCGTCCTGCGCCGCTTTGTCGGGCAATTGGCCCGGCGGCTGGAGATGGTTTATCAGGTGGCGGCGGAACTGGACCTGCGCCTGGGCCTCTCTTCCGGCGCCGTCTGCCGGCGCCTTTTCGTCATCCCCGCTCCCACGCGCGAGGTGGAGACGCTCTTCCGCATCCTGCAAACCCATTTGGAAAATGTCCGCACCGACGCGCCGATCGTCTCGTTGCGGCTGTGCGCCAAACCGGGCCGGGCGGCGCGCCATCAATTCGGTTTGTTCGAAGCCGCCTTGCGCGATCCCAATCAATTCCATGAAACGCTGGCCCGTCTCAGCGCGCTGCTCGGAAGCCAGCGCGTCGGCACGCCGCGCCTGGAGGAAACGCACCGGCCGGACAGTTTTCGGATGGAATTGGAGGGGTTGAGCGCGCCGTCTGCGGACGAACCCGCCGCCGACGCCGGCCATGAACCGCCCACCGGCCCAGCCTTGCGCCGCTTCCGGCCTCCCCTGCCCGCGACCGTGGAGATGCGCTCGGAACAGCCGGCGCTCTTGCGCAGCGCGCCCTTCACCGGCCCGATCGCGCGGGTGCGCGGGCCGTGGCGGGTGTCCGGCCATTGGTGGGACGCCCAGGCGTGGGCGCGCGAGGAGTGGGACGCGCAAACTCACCAAGGCGAATTGTTCCGCCTGGCGCGGCAGGGCGAACAATGGTTTGTCGATGGAATTTTTGATTGACCATGTACGCCGAACTCCACGCGCGCAGCGCCTTTAGTTTTCTCCGGGCCTCCTCCCCGCCGGAGCAACTGGCCGCCGCCGCCGCCGAACTGGGCCTGCGCGCGCTGGCGTTGTGCGACCGGGACGGCCTCTATGGCGCTCCGCGCTTCTGCCAGGCGGCCAGGGAACACGGCCTGCGCCCGATCCTGGGCGCGGAAGTCACGATGGAGGACGGCGCCGTGCTGCCGGTGCTGGTGGAAAACCGCGCCGGCTACCAGAACCTCTGCCGCCTGCTCACGCGCGCCCATCTGCGCGCCGCCAAGGGCGAAAGCCGGGTCGAGTGGAGCGAATGGCCGGAATTCGCCGAAGGATTGGTCGCGCTGACCGGCGACGAGGAAGGCCCGCTGGCCCGGGAAATCCGGGCGGACCGGGCCAACGCGCGGGGCGCCCCCAAGGCGGCGCGGATGATGGAACAACTTCTGCGGATTTTCGGCCGCGACCGGCTCCACGTCGAAATCCACCGCCACCGCCGGCGCGGGGAGGAAGTTGTCAATAATACCCTTGCGCGGCTGGCGGAGGCCTTTTCCCTGCCGCTGCTGGCCGCCAACGGCCCGCTTTACGCGCGCCCCGGCGGGCGCCAGGCGCTGGACGTGTTCACCTGCATCCGGCATCACACGCACCTGGACGCCGCCGGCAAATTGCTGGCGCCCAACAGCGAGCGTTATTTGAAAGGCGCGGCGGAGATGACGGCCCTGTTCCGGGACCTGCCGGAGGCGGTGGAAAACACGGGCCGCCTGGCGGACCGGCTTTCTTTCACCTTGTCGGATTTGGGCTACGAGTTTCCGCGCTACCCCGTGGCCGCGGGCGAAACAATGGAAGGCGTGCTGTGCGGGCAGACGCTGGCCGGGGCACGGCGCCGTTACGAGGGCGCGATTCCCGCCAAAGTGGCCCGGCAAATCGAACAGGAGCTGGCCGTCATCGAAAAGCTCGGGTTCGCCGGATACTTTTTGATCGTGGCGGACCTGGTCCGATTCTGCCGCGAGCACGACATCATGGCGCAGGGCCGCGGCAGCGCGGCCAACAGCACGGTCTGTTTCTGTCTCGGCATCACGGCGGTCGATCCGCTCAAATACCATACGCTCTTCGAGCGTTTTCTGAGCGAGGGACGCAAAGGCTGGCCGGACATTGATCTGGACCTGCCGAGCGGCGAGCGGCGCGAAAAGGTGATCCAGGAAGTGTATCGGCGCTACGGCCCGTGCGGCGCGGCCATGACGGCCAACGTCATCACCTATCGCGGGCGCAGCGCCGCACGCGAAATCGGCAAGGCGCTGAATTTCCCGGACAGCTTGCTCGACCGTTTTTCCCATCTCTTCGGTCACGGCGATTATCCGCACACCCTGGACCTGAGCGAGCAAATGGAGCGGGCCGGATTGCCCCGGGAACATCCGCGCGCCGCCGCGTTCGCTGCGCTTTACGCCCAGATTCATTCCTTGCCCCGCCATCTGGGCCAGCATTCCGGCGGCATGATTATTTGCCAGGGCAAATTGGATTCCGTCGTCCCCCTGGAAAACGCCGCCATGCCCGGACGCGTCGTCGCTCAATGGGACAAGGACGATTGCGAAGACCTGGGCATCATCAAGGTCGATCTGCTCGGCTTGGGCATGATGTCGGTGTTGCAGGAGGCCATCGCCTTGACCGGCCGGCGCGGCCAGCCCGTCGATCTGGCAAAAATTCCCAACGACGACCCCGCCACCTTTCAAATGATGTGCCAGGCGGACACGATCGGCGTCTTCCAAATCGAGAGCCGCGCGCAAATGGCGACCTTGCCGCGCCTGAAGCCGAAATGTTTTTACGACGTGGTGGTCGAGGTGGCGATCATCCGCCCCGGCCCCATCCAGGGCGACATGGTGCATCCCTATTTGGCGCGGCGGGCCGGGCGCGAACCGGTGGTGTATGACGACGAGCGGCTGCGGCCCGTCCTGGAGCGCACGCTGGGCGTGCCGCTGTTCCAGGAGCAGCTCCTGCAAATCGCCATGGTCATGGCCGGTTTTTCCGGCGCCGAAGCCGAGGAATTGCGCCGCGCCGTCAGCTCCTGGCGCTCGGGGGAACGGATGCAAAAGGTCACGGCCAAAATGCGCGCCAACATGGAGGCCAGAGGGGTCGCGCCGGATATTATTGACAGGATTTTGAAGGCGGTCGCCTCGTTCGCGCTCTACGGTTTTCCCGAATCGCACGCCATCAGTTTCGCCATCCTCGCCTACGGCAGCGCGTGGTTGAAAGCGCACCGGGCGCCGGAGTTTTACACCGCCCTCCTGAACAATCAGCCGATGGGTTTCTACGCGCCCGCCACCCTGGTCCGCGATGCCAGACGGCACGGCGTCAAAATACGGCCCGTCTGCGTGGCGCGCTCCGAGTGGCAGTGCGTCATCGAGCCGGATGACGCCGTCCGCCTGGGCTTCTGCCTCGTGCAAGGAATGCAACGCGAACAGGTCCTGCGGCTGCTGGAGGAGCGGCGGGGCCGGCCCTTTGTTTCGATGGAGGATTTCAAAAGGCGGAGCGGATTGAACAAGGCCGGGTGGCGCGCCCTGGCGGAAATCGGCGCGCTCAACTGCCTGGCCCGCCACCGCCGCGACGCGCTCTGGCAGGTGGAGAAAGATATATTTGACGACGATTTGTTTTCCTGGGCCGCGCGCCGGGCCGGCGCCGCCGCGCCCGCGGAGGAGCCGTCCCCGCTGGCGGCGATGGCGGCCACGGAGCGGCTGCGGGCGGATTACAAGCGCCTGCGTTTGACGACCGGGCCGCATCCGATGGCGCTGGCGCGACCGCAACTGGCCGGCGTCTGGCGGGCGGGCGACCTCCCGGCGGCGCGGCATGGCCAGACCGTGCGCATCGCCGGCAACGTGATATGCCGGCAGCGGCCCGGCACGGCCAAGGGATTTGTCTTCATCAGCCTGGAAGATGAGACCGGCGTGAGCAACGCCATCGTCACGCCCAAGCTATTCGAGGAATTGCGCCTGGTCATCACCCAGGAACCGTTCCTGGAAATCGAAGGCCCGGTGCAAAACACGGACAACGTGATTGTGATCAAGGCCCGCCGCATCGCCGCGCTGCCGCCCAACAAACTGGCCGCCGCCGCCTCGCACGATTTTCATTGAGAGCCGGTTCATAATTTCAGAATTCACGGATAAGAAGCCCGTGTTGGCTGTCCGCCGACTTGTCCCGCCATAGCGCCCAGCGCGACGGCGGAAGCCTTGGCGAAGGCGGACCTGTCCCGCCGTAGCTCCGTCTGCGGAGCGAAGGTGGATCCCCAGCATTGCGCCCCGCCAGCCCTCGCACCACTATGGCCAATGCCGCCACCACCGGGACAAAATTATCTTGCGCAACACTTAAGTTGGGTTTACGACTCTTCCGTAAATATTGTGAAACCCACAATGTTGCACATTTGTTTACTTGAGGCCGAAACGACAGCACTATTATGACACCCATCCAAGAACTTGGCGTAATCGAGGAGCTGGTTCTGAATCGCGCATCGCCAGCAGAAATCCGTCCCCATTTACTTTTGCTTCTTCCACAGATTGAGGCTTTGGTTCAAAAGGAACAGGCATACGCCACACTCGAAAAGGCGAACGCGGAACTCAAAGAGCAGTTTTCTAAGTTCGAGACGAAAGCTCGTGTCCAGATCTCCAATCTTCAACGGCAAAACTCCGACCTTGAGTCCCAGCTTCGGGTCGTAACCCTCGGTTTTTAGTAATGACCCCTAACAAATGTCACCCAATTTGTAGGACAGACATTCTGGGTTTTCCCTCCGGGCAATGCCCTGCAAAAATAGACCCCGTCACGTCCCTTTTTTGGAGCGAACACGGGCGCACAGAAAGGATTCTATGTTAGTCCGATGCTCCTGCGAACATTGTGCGGAAAGAATCGAATTTGAAGCGGACGACCTTACGGAAGAAAACTGCATTGTGGCGTGTCCACATTGCGGACTCGATACCAAACTTGCTATTGATAGGGAAGGGCCTCTTCCAATTCCTGAGGACGCTGGTGGCAAAGTGTTCAACGACCTCGGTGAAGAACTCGAATTCCTTGAATCCCTGAAGGCTAAGCCTCCCGCTGAAGCAATGGCCGCTTATCGCGCTTACTCGAAGGCGAACAAAGGAACATGGGAATGCCGACAAAAGGAAATGCACGACATGGTTACCAGATTAACCGCTAGCGTGAGAAAGGATGAAACAACCGCAAAAATCCGCTGGCGCAACGACGAAATGGAACTGGACAGTGATAGAATCATCATCCGCCGGCGGGGGATGGCAAACGCCCTCGCAGTCGGACTCAACGGAGAACGAACAATCCTCATTTCGACTTTGACCGCTATTCAAATGAAACCCGCTGGATTGTTCTCACCCGGCTACATCCTGTTTTCGTACGCTGGAAGCAAGCCGTTTCTAGGTGGTGTAATCGAAGCCACACAAGACCCTGATGCGTTCATTTTTGACCCGGCATCAAACGACCAAGTTGCGGCCTTCAAGGCCAAGGTCGAAAAAATTATGCGCGATTCAAGACAATCCGCCACAGCCTCAAATTCTCCAGCCACCCTGGGGGATGAGCTTCGGAAGCTCGCCGAACTTAAACAACAGGGCATCCTGTCACAGGAAGAGTTCGACATGGCGAAGAAAAAGTTGCTCGCTTAAAGCCGCCTGTGGAATTTCGGACGTGCGAGGCGCAACCTTCGGTTAATCTGCGAGGAAGCCTTTAAATCCCGGGGCGCGCGCTGTAAAAGCCCAGCACCGAATCTTCGCAAACGCTGGGCCTCCACGATCATCGCAGCCTCGCTCGGCGGTCCAGATGGTAACATTTCTTTGCTCATACATATTGCGCCGAGTCAACTCTGAGCGTCGCAGCAAGTAGAAAAACACCTTGGAAAAGCCGCAGGAAGACCAATCCAAAAACAAGTCGAAAGTAGGTCCCTACGTAGGCTCTACAGAAGCTTTCAGCGGAATCGTTTCAACGATTGCATCGCAAGCTTGCGCACCTCTTCGACCCATTGCGTGTCGGAAAGAAGAGCCTCAAGCTCCTCCCTGGTGCGGTTTTCGAGCGGCTTTAATCGGATGCACTTCTGCAAATCCTGCTTGAGCCGCACGACCCGACACAGAAAAACGGTGAACTTACCTAGCGGTGGCGGCTTGCTCTCCTTTTTCTCCCGGATGCGTTCTTTCATTTTCTCCCGCTCGAATTCTCTATCCTTCCTCAGCCGACACTTGATCTGTTCAATTCTCTCAAGATATTTGCCTTCCCAAGAGTGCTCGTCTTTTCTAGCAAATGATTCGTTCATTTCGGCGATCGATGCTTTTATCTGATCGTTTGGAGCCGGTCCCAGGTAAAGACGATAACGCGTGCGTGGTCTTCCTGTGTTGTCGCGGTAGCTTGAAACCAAGTACCAGCGCCGTTTGCCCTTCACCATTTTGGCCTGCGCTCGAATCTTCATCTCAACCTGTCCTTAATATTCAACCGTCACTTCGTTTATTGCAATGCCCGAATAACATCGCACCCCCGCCACCCAATCCTAGAAGTTATCCCCACTCCGGGGCGAGCAACGCAAGGGAGGCGTCATCCGGCGTCCATCCTCCAATTTGATCCGGGCAGAGTTCATCGTCAAGCGAGCCACCCATACCCTCCGGCTGACGCCGGGGGGGTGGCGGAACCCCTTTGCATGAGTTTCACAGGTGGCAGAAATGCCGCCTTGTCCGCCATGGCATTTTGCGACGGCGGAAGCCTTGGCAGCGTTCAATCACCCTTCCCTTGAGTCTATGGCCCCGTTTGAGGCTGGCTTTAGCAGGTCAGTCCTGGCGCGGTGGTTTGTCGTTGAGCACCATCGGTGATGCTTGGGCGCGCTGGCGTTCCTTCTCGGCCACGAGTTGGCGCAACTCTTCGGCATTGCGAATGACGCGACCGGTCTGCGGATGGGCCTTTTCCCACTGCCGCAGGTTTTCAACAAAGCGGTCCACGTCATATCCGGCCTCGCGAGCCAGTTTGTCTTTGACCGCCCACAGCTCTTCCAGAATCGGATCAGGTTTCATACGATGAATCTCCCATCAGTTCCACCGGAGTGCAAACCTTCGGCAATTTCCAGCCCAGGCGCCGGGCCTCTGGTTCCATTGTTGAAAGGGTCGTTGAAAGGGTCGGGCCTGGAAAATTGGCGTCCATTCATTTCGTGGCGGAAAACCAGCGGGCGGCCGGCGGGAAAATCAAAAATACAATCTTTTTGCCCACTTTCTTTGCCATCTCTTTCCCGGTCTCGCGCGGGCTGCCCGGCACGGATACAGACGCCGATGGAAATTCATAACTCCTTGCGGCTTTGCGCCTTACGCCCTTTGCGTTTCGTCGGTCTTGCTTTTCGCGCCACTTCCGCTCCCGCTTTTCGTGTTTGGTTTTCGTGGCAATCCTCCCCCTCCATTGCCTCACTCACTGATTCACCCTGTCCGCCGAAGCCTCGGCAAAGGCGGATGAATCAAACTTCACAATTTTTCGACAAAAGCCCTTGCATATTCCATATAAAAATGGTAATACCTCATTCGATGAAACTAAGAATCATCACGTTGGGGAGGGCGCGGTTCGGCTCCAGCCGGTCCGCTGGCAACTCGTCGGCCTGCATCCGGGCCGGCGTTCCACCGGCAGATTTTGCCGGTCCGGCCCCTCCGGCAGATTTCGGTCAAGCCAAATCAAGCCAAAAATCAAACCAAATCAAAGTAAATCAGACTAAATCAAACCAAAACAGAAGGGGGGGGAGGGGGGGCATCCACTAGTCGCCGATGGCTAAATTTGACCACATCCGACCGCATCGCAGTGGCAAACCGAAAAACTCACTAAAATCTTTCGAGGCCGTTTGACTTAATTTGAGTTGATTTGACCAAAAACGAAACTCTCCGCGTCACCGCCAATCGTAAGGAATGCTTTTCTCATCTCGTCCAGCTTGGCGAAATAAGCGTCCGGATCAGCAGCCATTTCGCGCGACAATTTGTCTTTTATGCGCCAGACCTCCTCGAGAATGGGATCGACTTTCATGGTTTATATTCCCATAAGTTCTTCCGGGGTGCAAACACGCGGCAGTTGCAAGCCGCGCTCTTTTAACAATTTCTCCAGTCGGCGCAAAACCACCGCGTTGGCCAGATGCCGGTAATAATGGAAACCGAATTTCAAACTTTAAACCTTAAACTTTAAACCTTAGACTTTTCCCCGATGGGCAATTCATTTGGACATTTGTTTCGCATCACCACCTGGGGCGAATCCCACGGGGGAGGCGTCGGCGTGGTGATCGACGGCTGCCCGCCGCGCCTGGCCCTGACCGAGGCCGACATCCAGCCCGACTTGGACCGCCGCCGGCCGGGCCAGTCGTCCATCGTCAGCCCGCGCCAGGAGGCGGACCGGGTGCGGATTCTCTCCGGCACGTTCGAGGGCAAAACGCTGGGCACGCCGATTTCCGTGTGGGTGCAAAACGAAGACGCCCGCCCCGAAGCCTACAGCGAAATGGCGGAAAAATTCCGGCCCTCCCACGCCGACTACACCTACCAGGCCAAGTTCGGCATCCGCAATTGGCAGGGCGGCGGGCGCACCAGCGCGCGCGAAACCATCGGGCGCGTCGCCGCCGGCGCTGTCGCAAAGAAAATTCTGCGCGAACAATTCGGCGTCGCCATCCTGGCCTACGTCAAACAAGTCCAGCGCATCGCGGCGCGGGTGGATTTTGACCGCGTTACCTTCAAGGAGATTGAGAGCAACATCGTGCGCTGCCCGGACCCCGTGGCCGCGCAAAAGATGATCCGCCTGATCGAAAAGACGCGGCGGGCGGGCGACAGCGTGGGCGGGATTGTGGAATGCGCCGCGCGCGGCGTACCGCCGGGCTGGGGTGAACCGGTCTTTGACCGGCTGGAAGCGGACCTGGGCAAGGCGATGCTCAGCCTGCCCGCTTCCAAGGGGTTTGAAATCGGCTCCGGCTTTGGCGGCATCCTGCTGGGCGGCTTGCAACACAACGACGCCTTTCGCATGAAGGGCGGCAAAGTGCGCACTGTCACGAATAATTCCGGCGGCATCCAGGGTGGCATTTCCAACGGGGAGACGATTTTTTTCCGGGTCGCCTTCAAACCGGTGGCCACCGTCATGCGCGAGCAGCAGACCGTCGATGTCCATTTCAAAAACACGACCCTCAAGGCCCGCGGCCGGCACGATCCCTGCGTGTTGCCGCGCGCGGTGCCGATGGTGGAGGCGATGGCCGCGCTGGTGCTGGTCGATCACGGCTTGCGCCAGCGCGCGCAATGCGGATGAGGCCGTTTGCTTGTCAGGGAGCCGTTTTGGATGGCGCTTCCTGCACCGCGACCATCGGCCGGCGCAGGAGCTGGCCCTGGTAAGTGTAGCCGGTCGCCAGAGTGTCCGCCACGACCGCGTTTTCGGGCGGCGCGGAATCATCCTTGAGTCGATGCGCTTTCGGATCGAACGGCTCGCCCGCGGTCGCCATCGTGGGCGCCAATCCGACGCGCCGGGCGGCGTCGCGGCAACTGTTCTGAAAGAGGCCGATTTGTTCGATCAAACCCGGCTGACCCGAGCGTTGCGCCGCCTGAAAAAGCGCGAAGACATGGTCCAACATATGAACCGTGACCTGCAGCCATTCCTGTTCCGCGCGGCGCAGTTTTTCCGTCTCCAGACGCAGGTGCGCCTTCTCGGTGTCATTAATTTTTTGCAGGAATTCGCCGAAGGCTTTGACTTCGGCGGCCATGGAGTCGGCCACCGCCTTGGCGCTGGCGGCGGTCAGGGCGGTTTGCTCCTGATACTCGCGCCATTGGGCCGTCGCGCCGGTGATGTGGGCGGCCAGGGGTTCGAGTTTTTGCAGTTGACTCATCGAATCGGCCAGCAGGCGCGCCTGGGCCAGGGATTGTTCCTCGCGATTGCGGCGCAGGAACGGGGTGACCATGCTCCAGGCCGCCCCGGCCACGCAGGCCACCATGAACAGGGCTTCCCACCACAGCAAGGGCCTGTGCCCCAGGCGCAACAGCAGGCCCGCCACCGCCAAAAACAGGGCGTCCGCCGCGAGAAACGGCCAGATCGGCAAACGGGAGTCGGCATCGCTCATTGGCGCCAGAGTACTTTCAAAATCGAAACTGCAAAGCTCAAATTCCAGGCGGTCATTTTCTGCGGAAGACAAAAACGGAGGTCGCCGCATCCCGGTGTTTCGCGATGCCGTCCGGATCCCAGAAATAGGCGCTGTTGGTTTGGAACACCGCCGCCAGGCCGATCAACTCGTAGAATTGGCCCGGATACCGGTTGATCCAATCTATAAAAGGCTGCGCCTCCTTCGGCCACGGCATCCACGAGGTCCCCGCGTTGACCAAGACCAGGAAGCGCGGCTGGAGGGTTTCGACATCGTCCATGAATTCGCGCCGCATCTCCCGCGCGTAAGGTTGCGCCCGCGCCAAATCATACATGTAGAGGTAGCCGCTGGCGGAATGGCGGCGCGCGTAAAAATAAATCTCCGGTTCCGAGCCGATCACCGCAATCCGGTCCCGCGGCGCGGAATGGTCCCGGATATAATTTGCGACCTCCTGGCATTCGACAAACGCTTCCGCCGGATACATCGCCTTGCTCGCCCCGGCCATCGGCAATTCAAACCAGACCGCCCGATTCTGCCAGGCCAGCCAGAGGCCGGCGGCCAGGAACAGCCCTGCTGGCGCCGCGCGCAGCCACGGCCTCCGCGTCCGGCCCAGATCATCCGCCAACCAGGCGGCGGCGTCCCCAATCAGGAGGCAGAGAACCGGCAGCATGAGGATGAAATAATGCCCGCGAAAATAGAGGCCCGCCGCCGTGGCGAAAAATGAGCAGAAAAAGAAGGCGGCGAAAAAGAACTTCCGTTCGGCCCCGGCCTTCCTCCAGAACAAACCGAGCAGGCCGAGCGCTCCTGTCAAGTAAAACCAGCGGTCGCCTCCGGCGGCAAAAAACGCCGCCAGCCGGTCCAGCCCCTCCGGCAGCGATTGCAGACCGCCATAGACCCGCGCGTACGGCACCGTCCAAAACCAAAAGCGCGGAAAAGTTCCCGCCCACCACAGCGCCAGGCACGTCAGCGCCAGCGGCGCAACCATGCCCAGGGAGAGCCAGGAAATGTTCCGGGCGTACGACCGCCAGGGCACCGGCCGCGCCGCCAGCGCGTCCCGCAGGAGCAGGGCGAGGCCAAAGACTCCAAAAAAGAGTCCGGGTTGTTTGCACAGGAACGCCAGGCCAAAGAGCAGCCCGCTGAAAAACAGCGTCAGGGGTTTGCCGGTTTGCCGGGCGCGCAGCAGCAGCAACAAACCGCCCAGCGCGTTAATCACCACGAGGTGGGTCGCGTGCCCTTCCAGGCCCAGAACCGCCGGGCTGAGCGAGAGCAACACATAAGCCGCGCAACAGACCGGGACCGCCGCCGCGTCCAGCAACCGGCGGGCGAGCCGGAAGAGCAGCGCGAGCGTTCCCAAGTTGACCAGCAGAAAACCCAGATGAATGCCGGAGGGACTTTCGTCAAACACCGCCATGAGGAGCGCGTAGGCCGCGTAGGTTCCCGGCATCTTCATATTGAAGGCCAATTTGTAGGGGGGGATACCTTGCAGGATCAATTGGCCGGCGTAGGCAAACTCCCCTTCGTCGCGTTCCAACGGCAGCGCCAGCAAGCGGAGGCGGACGGCCACCGCCAGCAAAACAAGCAGGATCAAACCCGCGTACCAGGCATTGCGCGACTTCACAGAGAAGAGTCTGGGGGAACGTATAACAGTTGGCCTGCGCCCCGTCAAACCAGAGGGGGGAGAGCATCGATTTCGCAAGGTGGTCGGGATTTCTGGTTGGAGCAGACATCCGATTTTTTGGCCGGGCGGCAGCGCTGCGTCTGGCGTTCCGGCCTCCTTGGGTTTAGGACAAAGCATCGCTTTAA
>JBEKYR010000007.1:0-190307 GCA_049510745.1 Verrucomicrobiota bacterium
GCCGCAACTGTCCGCCGCTGAAATGGTGTAAGTCCGCGTCACGGTGCAGCCGCTGGTCACGTCCGCATGGGTCACGCCAAAGCTGGCCAGCGCCGTTCCGCAAGCCGCAGTCACCGTCACGCTGTTGGTTGCCATGCTGTCGGTCGGAGGCGTCGGATTGCAGCCCAGGTTGCCGCCCGGCGGCACCTTGTTCAACGTCAACGGAGTCGTGTTCACCGTCCAGGTGTAAACCACCGTGGCCGAGCCGGTGTTGCCAAAACTGTCCGTCGCTGTAATCGTGTAAGTCCGCGTTATGGTGCAGCCGTTGGGCACATCAACATGGGTCACGCCAAACTTCGTCACGGTCGCACTGCAGGTCACATTCACCGTCACTCCGTTGGTTGCCATGTAGTCGGTCGGAGGCGTCGGATTGCAGCCCAGGTTGCCGCCCGGCGGCACGTTGCTGAAGGTCAATGGCGCAACGTCTGGCGTCCAGGAGACGCTGCCCACACAGGAACTGCAAACCGTGACCGGGTTCCCGGCCAGATTATATACCGAGCAGTGATTGGCGTCGGGGGCGGCCGAACCGTTGACCAGCAAGTTGAAAGTCATATTGCCGGGGCAACTGAACGGCTCGACACACAGGCTGAAATTCTGGCAGGCGCCCGGCCCAAGACTGAAAGGGGCCGGCAAGGTGCAACCCAGCGCGGACAATTGAGGCGAGGTGATGGTCAAGCCGGTCAACGCCGAGGAACCGGTGTTGCAAACATTTACGCTGAACGTCACTTCCGGGGGCGAGGAGAAGTAATTCGTCCCGGACAAAAGCACATTATTATCATTTGGATTGCCGTCCAAATCGAGCGGCGAATAGAGTGTCAGGGCACAAGTAACCGAAGCCTTGTCCACCAGCGCAATAGCGGAATCGACGCCGGAAACCGGCGTTCCGTTGGTGATCCTCTGCGTGCCGTTGGTGACAGTCGCCGCCAAGTCGGCGTCGGCTTGCACCAAAACCGTGTTGGTCGCGTTGGCGCCGAAGGCCATGGAAAAGAACGCCGTGGCCGAAGCGCCCGGCTCGAAGACTGTCGTGGGAGTGGCGAAGTAATTGGCGGTAAGGGTGCCGAGCAAATTGTCCGTTACGACGACATTGGTGAGCGGGATGGTGCCGCAGTTGGTGAGGGTGATTTGGTAGCAGAAAGCCGCGTCGTTAACGCCCGAGCAGCCGACGCCCGCGAACCCTTCCGCGATTTTCCCAAAAGTGCCGCAAGTGTTCCCCGGACTGAAGCACGCAACGTCCTTGGTCACACCGACGCACGGGACGCAGGGGAAGGGAACTTCAATGCAGGTCAATTGCACTGGGAAATCAGGTGGGGAACCTTTGTCCGGCGCGGTGATGGCCAGGACAACGACGATTGTGTTGCCGCATTCCGGTCGCCAATTCACCGCATTGGCGAGGGCGTCATTCACCATCGCGGCCACATTGTTTGTGTTATATGTCAAACCCTTATATCCATTAGTTTGCCACCAGGAATTGGGCGGAAGCGGTCCGCCAATAATATTCCAAATAGCGCCTTGGATATCCCAATAGGACGCACCACTGAGTTTGTGGTTGAGGATGTAATTGACCTGATTCCATTGCGCCATCGTGTCGTTAGTAGCCGTTGATGGGTACGAAAAACTGTAGGTGGCACCGAGATCTGCCAGTTCAGTATCAATGTTTGGGTCGCAACTTGAATACATCAGAACGCTGTAGCTCTCGGGCCCGTTGTCGATGTCGTCCGTGACATCGAGACACCAGCCCAAGTAAACGCCCGCCGGAACCGTCGAGTTCCCAACCGTGACCGTATCCTTAAAAGCTGCCAGATTATTGGTTGATGTGTAGCTATTGTTTAGTTGATAGTAGGCTTCAATCGTTACTGACGCGGTGCCAGGATTGGGGGAAAAAGTGAGGCCGCATGTTTGAGCCACCAAGGGGCTTTCAAAGCCCAGCAAAGTGCCAAGACAAATTACCGAACACATCAATACAGGTCTAAGGATTTTCATAAGCAATTGACGCACGAAAGCGGACAGAACAATAGGTAAAGCTCTCATTCTATATGGAACGAGCAAAAACCTGCCGACAAGCCTTCCAACCAATCGGCACACGAAACGGTTTATTGGCGGCGATTAGCGGCGGAATCTGCGAATTGCCGCAAGGCCCGCACAGGCCAAACCGAACAGGGCGGACGTGGAACTGGCATCCGGGAGTGGGTGAGGCTTTGCGCTGGCGGTTTGGGTCAACGCCGCCAAAAGCGTCACGAAAATTGCTCCATCCAACAACCGAGTGATAATTTGCTTCTTCATATTTTTACTTTATTTTTTGACAGCTCAAAACCGACTGAACCTGTCTCAGACGTGCCATTTCGGCGGTTAGAGCCAATACTGTGCCAAAATTGGACAAATCAACAAAAGTGCATCTAAGCACTTTATTACAAGCCACTTAGGTTCAAGCAATGCGATTCCAATGAATGAAAACAGGACATCAAACTGTAAAAGAATCCGACGGTTTTGCTTGCGAAAGTTCATGGTAATAGGGTCATAACAGCCTGTCCCTAAACTATTTACACACTAAATATGGCCTCTCCAGCCGGTAATGTCGGAGTTTCCTACAAATATCAGGTGTTTTACCCATGCCGGGCTAGGGGAATAGCCCTGCCAAAGGAGCGAAAAACGTCGGCTCCAGACCTACTCCTTGGCAATCCCATATTTATCCATCAGATCGTAAAGAGTGGGGCGGCTGATGCCCAGTTCCACGGCGGCGGGCGCGATTCTCCCGGCGTGCTTCTTCAATGCGTTTTGAATCATTTCGCGTTCGAGGTTTTCGCGGGCGTCCTTCAGCGTCGTATTGGCGGCGGTGGCCGCGGCCGAGCTTAATTCGAGGTCGCGAATGTTCAACCGCTTTCCTTCCGCCATGATAACGGCGCGGCGCACCTGGTTCTCCAATTGGCGCACGTTGCCCGGCCAATGGTAGCGGTCCAAGGCCCGCAAGGCCTCTTGATCAAACGACAATCCGGTCTTGCCCGTCTGCGAGGCAAAGCGTTGCAGGAAAAACTGCGCCAGCAAACGGATGTCTCCCTCGCGCTCGCGCAACGGCGGCAGGGTGATCTGCACCACCGCCAGCCGATAAAAAAGGTCCTCGCGGAACGTGCCCGCCAGCATCCCCTTGCGCAAGTCCGCGTTGGTCGCCGTCACCACCCGGGCGTCGATTTGAATGGACTGGCGGCCCCCGACCCGTTCGATGAATTGCTCCTGGAGAAAGCGCAGCAGTTTGACCTGCAACGGGAGCGGGATTTCGCCGATCTCATCCAGGAAAAGCGTGCCGCCGTTGGCGTTCTCAAAACGGCCCTTGCGCTGGGCGTGCGCCCCCGTGAAAGCTCCTTTCTCGTGGCCAAAAAGCTCGCTCTCCAAAAGCGTTTCCGGGATGGCGCTGCAGTTGATGGCGATAAAAGGCCCGTCCCGGCGCGCGCTGCTTTGGTGAATGGCCAGCGCCGCCATTTCCTTGCCCGTTCCGCTCTCCCCCAGCAACAGCACGGGCGCGTCGGTCGTGGCCACCTTGCGAATGGAATCAAACACCGTGCGGATGGCCGGGCTGGTGCCCATCATGCCTTCGAAATTATTGCCGGAAATCAAGTTCTGCATCTGCCGAAACTCCACTTCCAGGCTGGCGACGTGAAATCCGCGCCGGACCATGACCTTGAGTTCTTCCATATCAACCGGTTTGCCCAGGAAGTCGTAGGCGCCGGCGCCGACCGCGCGCAAGGCGATGCTCTTTTCACCCTGGCCGGTGATGACAATCACCTTGGTCAGGCGTTCCAAGGCGGTGATCTGGGACAAGGTGGCCAGCCCTTCGTCCGGCTCACCCGGGTGGGGGGGCAGGCCCAAATCCAGCAAAACGACCAGCGGGCGCTCGGCTTGAAAGACCTCAAGCGCGCTGGCCCCGTCCTCCGCCAGGATAATGTCATAGTCCGCGGCCAGGCCCCACTTCATTTGTGTGCGAATCTCTTCGTCGTCATCGACGATCAACAGTTTATGTTTCATTTGCCTCGTTTCTGGATGGGCAGCAGGACGCGGAAAGTGGTGCCTTTCTTCAATTCACTTTCCACCTCGATGCGCCCGCCATGTGCTTCGACAATCATCTTGCTCTGAAACATGCCGATGCCAAAGCCATTTTTCTTGGTGGTTTGAAAGGGCCGGAACAAGGCCCGGCTCAAAAAATCGGGCGCCATCCCGCACCCGTTGTCGGCCACCAGCAACACTGCCCAGCCGTCGCTTTGACTGGTTTCAATGCGCACTTGGCCGCCTTCGGCAACGGCTTCGGTGGCGTTGATGACCAGGTTGGTCACCACTTTGAGGAACTGTTCCGGGTCCAGCAGGAGCCGGGGGCATGGACGCAGGTTTTTGACCAGGCTCACCCCCGCGACGCCGTTCCAACTGGCCAAGGCCGGGGCGATGACGTCGTTGAGGTCCGATTCGACCGGCTTGATCTGCAGGTCGTGCCGCAACTGGCTCAGGCGGCCGATCAACTGATTGATGTGATCGCACGTTTTGGCCACTCCCCGCAAGGCGTCCTCGCGGAAAGCCGGGTTGTCGAAATGCACCGGCAGGTTCTGCAACATCAAATTGAGCGTCGAAGCCGTATTCTTCAAATCATGGATGAAAAAGGCCGACATGGTTTGAAACGCCTCCAGTTCCTTGGCCTGGAGCAGTTTCTGCGACAGTTGCGCGTTGCGCAGCCCGGACGCCACCTGGTCCCCCACGCATCGCAGCAATTCAAAATCCTGCAACGAAAAGAAAACCCCGCTCACGCGGTCCGCCAAAGCGATCAACCCGAGCAATTCGCCGCCGGCAATCAACGGCACGCAAACCCGCCCGCCCCCCGTGCGGAACTGCGTCGGCGTGCAATGCCGGAGCACCGCCGCCCAGGTTTCCTGCGAAGTCTCCACCTCGACCGGGTCGGGATGGCGATGCAAAGCGCGCAGGATCGCCGCCGCCTCTTCCTTTTGCGGCTGCAAGCTGGCCCCCGCCGCGGCGGAGAGCGACGTCGAAGCGGCAAAGACCAGGTTCTCCTTTTTATCGTCCACCAGCCAGATTGTCGCCGAGAGCACGTCGAATATCTGGGAAATCAAGGCGGCGGCGGCCTGGCAGAGGTCCCCTTGATTGACGCGCGTCGTGGTCCCCTCCGTCAACGTCCTCCACACCGTCCGGTAATCGTGAAGCGGCCGCTGAAAATAGCGGCTGATAAACCGCCGGGTATGCAGCCGCACCCGGTCCGACAGCACGATCACGGTCAGTGCGACCAATCCGGCCAAAAGAAGGAACGCGCGGGCTTGAAAGCTTCTGGCGCTGCCAATCCACACCGCCAGCTTGGCGTAGAGGCCCAGGCTCAACAGGTAAATGCCTGCCACCAGAACGGTCAGCGAGTTCCCCAACACCGCCTTGGAGGGGAAGACGGCCACTGCCGAGACATCGCGAAAGAGCGAGCGCAACATGAGCAGGCACCCCAGAATCAGCGCCCCGCAATCCACCGACCCCAGCGCCGGATCGATCCCCCGCGTGGCCAGGGCCTGGCTGGCCGTGTAAGCGCGCACGGCAAAAAGAAGGCCCAGCGCCAGGATCATGAATTTGATGCGCCACCGCATCGTTCCCACCGCCGCCTGCAACGTGCGCTCAAGGTTCATCAGCACCGCGATGCTCCAGACCAGAAACAACCCGTACAACGCCATCCCGCCCCGCTCCAACTGAAAAATCCACTGCGCCTCATCGCTCATGTTGACAGGGCTGATCATCGCCCCCCTTCCCGGAAAGACCCCGATCAGCGCCACCGGCAGGACAAACGCCCCGAGAACGGCCCAGCGCCATTGGCGGAAAAACTCCCGATAGTTGCCCCGCGCGTAGCTCAAACTGAACAGCAGCCAGACCCCCGGCAGAAACGACATCGCCACCAGGCGCCACATGTGCCAGAACCTGGCGTTGCGCTCCACCAGCGCGTCGCTGGCCAGCCCGAGCAGGACGCTTTCCGCCACCAGCAAGCCCATCCCGGCCGCGAAAAACCAGACCGCGATCGAGCGCCAGCCCCGGAACACGGCGATCAGCATGACCGCGCCCGCGCACACCGCACTGGCATACGCAAGTGTCGCTGCTGTGCTCATCAATATCGGCCCATCCGCTGCGTTTTCATTTCAGGTTGCGCGTTCACGCGCCATCGTAAGCGCTGACTCCCGCCCCAAGCAACGAAAAACGGTTCCCCGACGTTATCAGTGGATTCACGCACAGAACCGCAAGGCCTGGGGAGCGCGACTGTCCCGGTCGCCGCGGAGCGCGTCTCGCGCTCCGCTTCCCGGCTCATTGCCATCCATCGATTTCTCAATGGAAACCGATTCGGCGCGGCTGGTGTTTGGGCGGCAGTGGGTTTCGGCGGGAGTTATTGGAGCAGATGCGTGGCTGCACCGGGCTTAATCACGGCGGGGAGCAGCGGCGGGAAACAGAGCAAGCGTGGGCCGAACACCTGCTGGCGGACCAACTCCAGCGGCGGCGGTGGACCGCAGCGGACCTGGCGCAACGCCGCCAAGGCGATGGGCAGAAAGGCAAGATGGCCCGACGGCTTCGCCAGGAAACGACAACGACCTTGCCCTGGATTGCCCAACGCCTCAACATGGCCGTGGCGGGTTCCCTGGCGAACCTGCCGCGTGCTGCGGGAAGAAAACGATAATATGCGATTACTTGGTAATGACCCGTTTATGGTCGGAAAGTTTTACGCACAATGGCCGAGCGGCGGGAAAGGGGCTTTTCTGGCGTCGCGGCGGGAAGAAGCGTGCCAACGCTCAATGGTTCAACCTCCCACGCGCGCATCATCAATCGGACAAAACTATGATTTGGCGCCTTTTACGCGCTTTTTGTGAATGTCATTCCGAATTCCGGGCTGCCCCCTTCGTCCCTTCGGGTTTTTAGTTCATCGAGCCGGGCAAAGCAACCGACCAGTTCTCCGTTCGGAGTTGAATCGGAAACTCGCCGCGTTGAAACACACGTTCGGATGCCTCCTTGATTTTCTGCATGCTGTCGTGTGTAACGAGAATCAAGTTGTGTTCCAACGCCACGCTTACAATCAAAAGGTCCGGCTCATCAACGCCGAGTTCTTTGCCAGTAACCTTGTCGAACAAGTCCTCTGGCCGCCTCTTCTTTGGCGGCGCATATAATCGCCAGAGTTCCGCGCGTATCAAGGAATACGGAATGATTGTGCCATCATCCACGGGCAAATGCGGGTATTGAGCAAAGAACGACCGCAATTCAACTCGCTTCTGAGGGACGACGTTGGGTGCTTTCGCCATGCCAAATTCAATCTCTGCGATTGCCATCACCGGCAACAGAACAAGGCTGTCGCCGATGGCGGCAAGACGTTGTGATGTTGGAGCGTGGTCTGGTCGCGTCTTGTCAGCGAGCGCCGAGATGACATTGGTGTCAAGGAGGTATCCGTCAGACATGGTCAGTTCACCTCCCCAAGAGCTTCGGTCATGGCAGCGTCGTCAAACTTCGGAATCGTCCGCAAGATGTGGCTGCCGCGACAGTTTGCAAAATTGGGAGAGACGTAAAGCCAGAGTGGCAGGGTCGGGCTAAATTCCTTCGGGTAATAATCTCCGAACGCAAACGACACGGGCCGCTTTTCGCCGCGAAAGAATTCCAGCAGCTTGCGCTCAATCCACGGCGGAAGATTGTAGGCTCGCAGTATAAGCGCATCAATCTGGAGCAGGATATTGCGTGCTCGATCCTGCCAAGAGTTTCCACCCCAAAGTTCGTATCGAGCCTCGGGTTGCTTTGAGAGTGTTGCCATCAGATCGTCCACATAGCGCTCAAGTGTAGCCATGTCTGCTGGTGAGAGCTTCGGAATGCGACACTCGGCCATTGTGACAATTTTTATGTGTTTACTTGTTTCATGGCTTGCAGCGAACGCCGATGCAACAGGTGAATTAAGAACAGCGGTCAAAGATTTCAGTGACCAACCTTCCTTTGGCCAAACGCATTGAAATGCTTGAGTGCAAACAAAACGGTTTAGATCGTAGGCTGCGGCGATGCGCCAAGACCCTCTCGCCTTGCGGACCGCGTTTACAACAATTTTGGGTTCGTTCCACGGCAGATCCCAAGCTCCGCCGCGTCTGGTTTTTGGATCGGCGTTTAGATAAACAGGTGACGGCAGGCAAAATGATTCCAAACCGTCTTTAACATTTTTGAGACCGCGAACCCAATATTCACCGCGCTTTGCCTTGGAAATATATTTTTCCTCAATGAACGGCGGTTTCCATTCCACGCCGCGATGAATTTCGGCTATGTCCCCTAATTTGGGCAGGTGTTGCAACCGTTCCCAAACTTCTTGAAGCTCTGAAACCCATAGTCCAGCAGCGGCAGCAATAGAATCAAACTCCCCACGGTCTTGGCGTGTAACAAGCCCAGACGCCATGAAGGAATTCAATTCCCGTTGGCGAACCTCCGCAAAATTGACGCTTGTTGGTTGTTCCGTTGATTTCGGGCCGTGAGCCAAAACGAGAACGGTCTCCATTTCTGCGTGAGTGAATACCTTGTCGGGTAGCGCCACCAGATCAATTTCGCGGTAGCGTCGAGCGAGTTCCTTGCGCACTCCGCAGTAGCTCACGCCAGTCAAGAATTGCTGGGGAAGAACCAGTCCCATCATCACATCGCGCCGAGCGTGGCCGAGAATTCGCCGGAGCAATTCCAAAGGTTTTTGTGGAGCGATCCCACTGCCGTATTTCTGACGTTCGGCGGTTTTGAAATCCTCAAACGGTGGATTGCAGAGCAGCACCCGGGTATTTGAAAGTGCATTAACGAACTTGCTACGTGACGAGAAAATGTCATCCACTTCCAATCGCCATCCATTCGGATTGGGGAAGTCTGCCAGCATCAAACAGAGCTTGTTGACCTCGCGGGAAAACGGCTCGCGTTCAAAACCGTGGAGCATCCGCACCAGATAATTGTGACGTTCGCGATTACTCCAGCCTGTGCCGAGCAAATCTCGGAGACGTTTTAACGCGGCAACAAGAAACACTCCATGACCAGAACAGGGCTCAAAAACAATCCGTTCACTCTCGGGAATTTCAGCCCAAGGCAAGCGTTCCACGACGTAGCGTGCGATCCGATGTGGAGTGCTGTGTATGCCACCTTCGCGCCTCAATTGTTTATCTACGAGTGTGTTTTCGGCGATAGACGCAAGAACATCAACGGAGAGGTTTTGAAAACTAAATCTATTCCAGAGTTGTGCAGCGGCGGCAAGCTGCTCTTCATAGCCACGGAGATAATTTTGAGGCTCTTTGTAATAATCTGAAACCTTGGCGAGGATTTCATGCGGCTCGCTAGCTCCGTCAATCGTGTCGAAGCCGCCGACCTTTCGATCATGAAATACTTTCCCAGCGAGCAGTCTGAAAACGAGGCGATAAAGCTCCTCGGATTCCGGCTTTTGTCCAGTGCGTTCCTTGTGGGCGCGTTGCGCATCATGAAGCGCATTTCTGAGCATACGGTCTAGCTTTCGGCCGATTTCATTTTCCAAGGCCGGAATCAACCCTAAATCCACCCAATCAATTTCCGTAGGCCCGACGGACTGCCCAATATTTTTGGCACGCAGAACCGCGTCTGGATTCCACCTCGTCTTAATTGCGTCGAAGAAACGACGCATGGCATCGGCAGGAATTCGTCCCGCGGCTGATGGGTGCGTTGTTGTTTCGTCCACCCCAACAGACCATGGGACCACACCATCCTCGCGAATCTCGATGGCAAACGGGGCACCCAGCGCCCGAAGCCCAATTAATGAGCTTCTAGGATAGGGGCTGGAAAGAAATGCTGCTATGCAAGCGGAGTCGTAACCGAGCGGCTTTCGGCCAAACCCTGCGGCGGCAACTTGGCGTGCTGGTGCGTCTGGTGAGAACCAATCGTTGAAGTCGTAAGCTTGTTGAAGCAGTTCACCGGAATATCCGAGGCGCCCCAATTCTGTCAGAACGCCATCGAACACACGCCGCTGCCGGTCACTGGTAAATGTATGCAAATTCAAGACGACATTGTTTTACGGCAACTGCGACACCAACGCAATCACCGTCACGAGGGCAAATCGCATCTTTCCGCGATTCGGCGGCTCGCGCGCGCCTCCCCAACAGCCAAATTCCCTGCGCCATAATTGAGGCCGCCAGCCGCGCCTTGACGGGGCGGGGCGGGCGGGCGATTTTTAGGGCGATTGGCCAGTGGCCTTCAGCAATGACGGCCGGGGATGCTTTTTCGGCCGTGATGAGGACTCCCGCCGCGCAAGCCCTGCGCCGGCGCGTGGAGGCGGGAGAGGTGTTGTCGTTCGACGGGGTCAGCGCCGGGGCGCAACCGTTTTTCGCGATGTTGTTGTCGCGGCTTTTTCCAAATCGGCAGATTGTGGCGGTGACGGAGGGGTTGCGGTCGCAGGAGATTTTTCAGCAGGATGCGGAAACCTGGGCGGCGGCGGGCGGCAGCGAGACGGAGGCGTCCACCGCGCCACTTTTTTTTCCGGCGTGGGAAGTTTTGCCGCATGAAGCGCGATTGCCCCATGCGGATGTCGTGAGCGAAAGGCTGGCGGCGCTGGTCGCGCTGGCGGAGCCGGGGCCAGACGGGGCGCGGCCCATGATTGTTTCGAGCGTGACAGCGCTGCTGCAAAAGACGATGCGGCGCGAGGACCTCAAAGGGCGGCTGCGGCAGTTGCGGCGCGGAGAGAGTTGGGACCCGTTCAGCCTGATCGAATGGCTGGAGGAACAATCCTACGAGGCGGAAGTCCAGGTGACGGAGAAGGGGCACGTGTCGATGCGGGGCGGGATCGTGGATTTCTGGCCGCTGACCAGCCCGTGGCCGGTGCGGCTGGAGTTTTTCGGCGACCAACTGGATTCGCTGCGGTACTTCGATCCGATCACGCAAGTGTCGCGGGAGGAGATCGCGGCGATCACCATTCCGCCCGGCGGCGAACTGGGGTTGCTGAAGAAGGAGAAGCCCGGCGCGACGGCCAGTTTGCTGGAATATCTTCCCGACGGCGCGATTTTTCTTTTGTGCGAGCCGGAGATGCTGGCGGCGCAGGCGGAGCGTTACCAGGCTCAGGTCCCGGCGGAGGATCCGTTCCTGATCACCTGGAAAGAGTTCCAGGAAGGGATGGCGCGACGCGGGATGGCGTCCGTCGCGGTCAGTCAACTCGAAAATTTGTCCGTCGAGGACGTGGTGGTGGAGGGAAGGCGGCTGGAGAACCCGGAGGCGCTGAAGTTCCAGAGCCTGGAGATTTTCCGGCCCATCGGCGGGCAGCGGCCCGAGCCGGCCATAGCGTCGGCGCAGCGCCGGGAGTTTTTCCAGCAGTTGCATCGCTGGGCGCGGCAGGACTACGCGGTGCATCTTTTCTGCAACAACGACGGCGAGCGGCAGCGATTCGAGGAGATTTGGTGGGAATACGGGCTGGGCCATCCGGGCGCGCTGCGGCTTCGGCTGGGGGCGCTCTCGCGCGGCTTTCTCTTTGAGCCGGCCAAGCTGGCGGTGGTGACGGACGCGGAAATTTTCGGGCGCTACAAGGTGCAACGTCCGCGCCGGCTCAAGTCGCCGCACGCCCCCTCCAGCCGGTCGTTGCTGGACATCAATTTCTCCGAATTGGAAGAGGGCGATTACGTGGTGCATCTGCAACACGGCATCGGGCGCTACCTGGGATTGCAGGCCATGCCGGCGGCGCAAGGGCGCCACCTTCCCAGCGAGCGGGCGCAAGTGGCGTCCACCGGCGAGGAATGCCTGGTGATCGAATACGCCGCGGCCGATGGCGGCGAGACGCCGCCAAAACTTTACGTGCCGATCAGCGAGGCGCATCTGGTCAGCAAATACGTGGGCGCGGGCAAGGCCCGTCCGCCGCTCAACACGCTGGGGGGCGGGCGCTGGGCCAGGACCAAGGCGCAGGCCGAAGCGGCCGTGCGCGACATCGCCGCGGACATGCTCTCCATCCAAGCCGTGCGCGCCACGCAGGAAGGCTTTCCGTTCCCGTCCGATGTGGGCTGGCAGCAGGAATTCGAGAACAGTTTTCTTTACGAGGAAACGCCCGACCAGGCGCGGGCGATCGCGGCCACGAAAACGGACATGGAAACGGCCAAACCGATGGACCGGCTGATTTGCGGGGACGTGGGCTACGGCAAAACAGAGGTGGCCCTGCGGGCCGCGTTCAAAGCGGCGCTGTCCGGCAAACAAGTGGCCGTGCTTGTTCCGACGACCGTGCTGGCGCAGCAGCATTTCAACACGTTCGGCGAACGCATGGCCGAGTACCCGGTGCGGATCGAGTTGCTCTCGCGCTTTCGCAGCCGCCGCGAGCAGGCCCGCGTGGTCAAGGACCTGGCCGCCGGCTCGGTCGATATCGTCATCGGCACCCATCGGCTGCTGCAAAGCGACATCGTCTTCAAGGATTTGGGGCTGGTGGTGATTGACGAAGAGCAGCGGTTCGGAGTGTTGCACAAGGAGCGATTCAAACGACTGCGCACGCTGGTGGATGTGCTGACGCTGACGGCCACGCCCATTCCGCGCACGCTTTACCTGGCGCTGGCCGGGGCGCGCGACATGAGCACGATTGAAACGCCGCCGCAGGACCGGCTGCCGGTCGAAACCATCGTCACCCAATACGACGAACGGCTCATCCGCGAGGCGATCCAGCGCGAGCTGAACCGGGGCGGGCAGGTGTTCTTTCTGCACAATCGGGTGTTTGACATCGAAGCGGTGGCGCAGCGATTGAGGGCGCTGGTGCCGGAGGCGCGCCTGGCGGTCGGGCACGGGCAAATGCACAGCGACCAGTTGGAGGAAGTGATGACGACGTTTGTGAATGGCGGGAGCGACGTGCTGCTCTCGACGACCATCATCGAAAGCGGGCTGGATATACCCAACGCCAACACGATCATCATCGACCGGGCGGACCGATTTGGGTTGAGCGATTTGTATCAGTTGCGCGGGCGGGTGGGCCGGTACAAGCACCAGGCCTACGCCTATTTGCTCTTGCCGCGGCACGCCGGGCTGCTGGTCGATGCGCGCAAACGGCTCAGCGCGATCAAGCAGTATTCGAGCCTGGGCAGCGGCTTCAAAATCGCCATGCGCGACCTGGAGATTCGCGGGGCGGGCAACCTGCTGGGCGCCGAGCAAAGCGGGCACATCACCGCGGTGGGCTTCGAGCTTTATTGCCAATTGCTCAAGGAAAGTGTCAGCAGCCTCAAAGGCGAGAAGACCCGGCCCCGCGCGGAAGTGCAGTTGCGGCTGGATTTCCTGGTCATGACGGCGGACGAGGCCGCGCCGGCCGGGGCCAAGCCGGGAGGGGCGCGGCGCAAGGCGGTGGCGGGCCTGCCGGCCAGCTACATTGCGGAGCCGCAACAGCGCATCGAGATATACCGGAAACTGGCCCAAGCGAGCGACGCGGGAGCGTTGGGCGAATTGAAAGCCGAGTTGCGCGACCGGTTCGGCCCGCCGCCGGCGGCGGTGGAGCTGGCGTTGCAGGCGGCTGATTTGAAACTGGCCGCGGCCGAGTGCGGCCTGACGAAAATCGAAACGCAGGAGGGGAAGTTAATGCTGACGCGGGGAACCGATTACGTGATGGCGGGGGGGAAGTTCCCGCGGCTGAAAAAAACCGCGGCGGCGGCGCGGCTGAACGAGATCAAGAAACTGGTGCTGGCGTTGTGAAACGGCCCCTGCATTCCCTGTGCCAAGTGGCGGGGGAAAGAGTTAAATTAACTCACAAAAAAAAGGGGTTGCTCCTTGACGCAGAGGGAGCGCGCCAACCATATTGTCGGCCATTTTTGGATTTTGTCTTGAGCAGTTCAAAGAAAAAAACTGAAGAGAAACAACGCGCTCCGTCCGCCAGCACAGCGACCGGCTTGTCGCGGCGGAGCGCGGAAAAGACCGTTGCCGCGTCTGCTCAACAACGCCGCAAAACGGTGGCCGTCGCAACCATGACACCCCTGCCTGAAACCAGATTGAAGATTCAAACCGTGCCGGGAGACCCCTGCGCCGCCGCCAAATCTCCGCCGCTGGACCTGGCGGAGAAGGTCAAGGAACTGGTCCGTCTGGCCCAGGAACAAGGCTACCTGACCTACAACGACATCAACGACGCCCTGCCCGACGGGGTGGTGTCGCCCGACGAGCTGGATGATCTCTACAGCAAACTGCGCAATCTGGAAGTGGAGATCGTGGACCAGGCGGAGGTGGACCGGGTCAAACAACCCGAACCGGACGAAGACGAAGACAAGACGCGGCTGGACATCCTGGATGATCCGGTGCGGATGTATCTCAAGCAAATGGGCCAGGTCCCGTTGCTCAACCGCGAGCAGGAAGTCGAGATTTCCAAGCGGATCGAGGACGCCGAGAACGAAGTCAAACGGATCATTTACAGCTTCGGCTTCGCCGGCAAGGAACACATCGCCCTGGCCGAAAAACTCATTTCCGAGCCGCCCAAGGAACGGTTCGACCGGGTGATTGTGGACAAGAAAATCGAGGGGCGGGAGAACCATCTGCGCGAGTTGCGCCGCCTGGTCAAGAACGTCCGGCTCCTGGACCAGCAAGTCGATGACAAGTACGCGGAGTTGCAGGGCCTGCCGCCGGGCAAGAAGGCCGTCTGCGACAAGGTGGCGCGGGAATTCAAGAAGCTCAACGAGAGGCTGCAGCGCACGTTCAACAAGTTTTTCTACAAGCAGAAAGTGATCGAGGAGATGGCGCTGGTGGCGGACAACATCCACGACAAGGTGCAGTTGAGCCTGCGCACCATCACCGAGTTGGAGGCGCGCCCCAACGAGGCCCAGCACCAACAGATCATCCAATCCGAGCAGCGCAAGATCAAGGGGCTGGAGGAATTTGTGCGCATGCCTTGCGCGGAGTATCTGCGCTGCTACCTCCAGCTCCAGCACTTCACGCGCAAGGCCATCCAGGCCAAAACCGAGATGGTCGAAGCCAACCTCCGCCTGGTCATCTCCATCGCCAAAAAATACACCAACCGGGGCCTTTCCTTTCTCGACCTCATCCAGGAAGGCAACATGGGGCTGATGAAGGCGGTGGAAAAATTCGAATACCGGCGCGGCTACAAATTCTCCACCTACGCCACCTGGTGGATCCGCCAGGCCATCACCCGTTCCATCGCCGACCAGGCCCGCACCATCCGCATTCCCGTCCACATGATCGAAACGATCAACAAACTCATGCGGGTGCAAAAACAATTGATCCAGGATTTCGGACGCGAACCGTCCCCGGAGGAAATGGCCGACGAGATGCAAATGCCGGTCGAGCGGGTCCGGGCCGTGTTGAAAATGGCGCAGCAGCCGATCTCGCTGCAATCGCCGGTGGGCGACAGCGAAGACACCAACTTTGGGGACTTCATCGAGGACAAGACGGCGGAGAACCCGTCGGACATGACCAGTTACAGCCTGCTCAAAGACAAGCTGGGCGACGTGCTTTCGAGCCTGACGGAGCGGGAGCGCAAAGTGCTGGAACTGCGCTTTGGGTTGGGCGACGGCTATTCGCGGACGTTGGAGGAAGTGGGCAAGCAATTCCGGGTCACGCGCGAGCGCATCCGGCAGATCGAAGCCAAAGCGCTGCGGAAAATGCGCCATCCCACCCGCATCCGCCAACTCTCCGGTTTTTTGGAAACGGAAAAGCCGGCGTGAAAAGGGGCGGAGGCCGGAAATCAGGGGTGATCCATCCCAGCGCGGCAGCCGCAACCCAATTTTCAACCACGGATGGACACGGATTAACACGAATAAATCCATCCAGACGGGCCTATTCAAAACTTCGTGTTCGCGTTCGTGGTGAGAAAGTTTTCCCGGAAATGAGCGATTTTGGGATATTGCGCTGCAAAGGGGTTGAATGCCTTCGGCGACGCCGAAAGCGGCGGACGAGGACGTCCGCGCTCCCCAATCCGTCTGCATGGTTAGGGCTTTAAGCCGGTTTCCGTTGACAAGCCGGGCGGGCGGACACCACGTTGGCGGGCATGGAAACGAGGAACGACTGCGGTGGTTGGACGGGAAGAAAGAGGCTGCGCGTGTGGCTGGGGATCGGGGGGCTGGTTTTGCTCTTCGCCGCCTTGCGCTGGAATAATTTCAACGCGCCGTTCATCCGCGACGAGGGAGAATACGCTTACTCGGCGCGGTTGCTGCAAGCGGGCTTGTTTCCCTACGAACACGCCTTCCTGCAAAAGCCGCCCATGGTGGTTTACAGCTACCTGTTTTCTTATTGTATTTTGCCCGATGTCTTTTGGGCGCCGCGCTTGCTGGCGGCCTTGTTCGCCGCCACAGCCACGGCGTTGCTGGGTTGGATGGCCCGGCTGGAGTTCGGAGAAGGCCCGGCGCGGGCGGCCCTCTGGCTGATGACCCCGATGGTCTTGTTGCCGAGCCTGGACCAATGCATCGCCAACACGGAGATGTTCATGCTCCTGCCGCTGCTGGCGACCGTGGCGGTTTACATCCACAGCCGCCATTATGGCGGGAGCGCGCGGCATTGGTTCGCGGCGGGATTTCTGGGCGGAGTGACTCTGGGTTACAAATACACCGCTCTGCCGGTCCTGCTGGTCGTCTTCGCGGCGTGGTCGCTGGAGCGCTGGCGCGCGGCGGGAAGGGAGAAAACGGTTTCGCTGTTGCGCTGCTGGGCTTGGGCGGGACTGGGAGGCCTGGGCGCCGCCGCGCTGGTGCTGGGGTGCTTTGTCATCCACGACGGCGGACGCGCGCTTTGGGAATGCACGGTGGCATTCAATCGTTCGTACGTTGGCACGCGGCTTTTTGGCTGGGGGGGATGGAGGTTTACGCTGGCCATCTTTTGGTCCAGGTGGTGGCTGTTGTTCCTGCTGCCCGTGGGCGCGCTGTTGCGGCCAAAGCCGCGCGTCTGGTTCTGGCTGGCCATGCTGGCGGGCGGGGCCGCCGCCACCGGCGCCAGCGTGTATTGGCAGTACTATATCACCGTGACGCCCTTCTGGGCCTTGTTGGCCGCCGTTGGGGCCGGGGGTTGGGCCGAATGCCTGGCCCGATGGTTCCACTGTCCCTCTCCGCTCATCCGCCGCACCCTGATCGGGGGCGCATTGGCCGTTCTTTTGTTGTCCGACGCAAGCTGGATGTTGCGGTCGCCGAGAAGTTTCAGGGAGGCAAGGTTCGCCGACAGTCCTTTTGTGGAGGCTCGCGCCGTCGCCGGGCGCCTGGCGGAGTTAAGTTCGCCGGACGAGGCGGTCTTCATTGCCGGCTCGGAGCCGGAAATTCTTTTCTACGCCGGGCGCTATAGTCCCAACCGTTTCGTCATTGCCTACCCTTTCACCGTCGTCGGCCCCGCTTTGGCGCGGCGCTATCAAGGGGAGGCCATCCACGCCTTGCAGGACCACCCGCCGCCCTGGATCGTGTACGCCAGCCCGCCGGAGAGTTGGACCCGGATGCCGGAAGCGCCTCTGGACATCTTTGATTACCTGGACCGGATTCTGACCCGCGACTACGATTGCGTGGGTGGATGGTTGCCGTTGGGTCCGCAAGGCCATTGGACGGAGCCGTTGCCCGGCGGCGAGTTTTCGCGGTGCAGTTTGGTCCTCTTCAAGCGCAAGGGCGCGCCCGCAGCCGCCAGAGGCCAGTCCGAAGGATTGACAACCCCTTCTCAGAATTGATTTGAACCGGCCCGGGAAAGTGGTAGTTTGGTGAAGAATCCTTGATCGGAACAGTCTATGGCGTCCCGGAATTGCGCTACGGAGAAGAGCATGAAGACATTTCTTGAAAACTCGGGCGACACGAACCACTTCGCATTCCGGCCGATGGGCCGCGCGACGTCCAAGGCGGGCCGCGCCGACGGGTTCACGCTCATTGAGTTGCTGGTCGTCATCGCCATCATTGCCATTCTGGCGGCCCTGTTGTTGCCGGCGCTGGCCCGGGCCAAGCAGCAAGCTCAAGGCACTCAGTGCAGTTCCAACCTCAGGCAGCTTGGAATTGCATGGACGGCATATAATGGGGACATGAGGGGGATCTTTGCCTTTAATGAAGAAGGCATACAGAGTCCGCCGGCGTGGGTTTACGGATGGCAGGGATACAGCGGCAGCAGCGCGTCCCCCACTCCAGCGGACATCAACACGAATCCCATGTACCTTTTGAATTCACAGTATTCCCAGCTTGCCCCGTACTACAGAGCCACTTCGGTCCTGAAGTGTCCTGCCGACCAAAGTTGCGACAGGGCGGGGCGCATCGGCCCGCCTCGCTTGCGCAGTTGTTCCATGAATCAGGCGGTTGGCGGGAATCACTCCGGCACGGCAGACGGCCAAGGTTATTGGCTGCCGTATCCAACGTATCGGGTCTATCTCAAGGAATCGGACCTGGGCCATCCCTCCCCGTCCAGACTCTGGCTGCTGGTGGATGAGAATGCCGACGGCATTAATGACGGCGGCTTTGCGGTGCAAATGCCGCCCAGTCCCTTCGAAGCCGAGTGGATTGACATCCCCTCCAAGAGGCATGGCAACGCCAGTGGGTTCAACTTCGCTGATGGCCATGCGGAGATACACCATTGGCTGATGCCACAGAAAATCCCAAATGAGTTGGACGGGCCTGCGTCGCAGAATCCGCAATGGAACGAACAGCAGCCCTTGGGCAAGGATAATGACGTTTTTTGGCTGGCTTGGCGCACCTCGTATCCCTCCGCCAACACTCCCATGACTTTTCCAAATCCCAGCCCTTGAGGCCCGTAATTGTTCCCTGGCAGCCCGGCGCGGATGAAGGCGATGGTGCCGCCACCCGGAATCGAATCGAAACCTTCGCCGCCATTGGCCGGAGCGTTTCCGCAAGGACTTGCGCGGCCGGAAAGTTCCTACTGCAATTTGTAGGGCATCTGGGAAATGACGGCGTAGAGAGTCGAAAGCGTTTGAGCGGTCGGCTGGTTGTGGCCGGCCGGTCCGAAGCGCAACGCCGCCCCCGGAGCGAAGGCGCGCAAGACCAGGCAATAGTTGTTGTTGGCCATCACGCCCAGAAGCTGGCCCGTTTTGCTCAAGACCAGATCGCCGCTGGACGGATTGAATTTTCCGAAAAGGCCCCGCAGCGAACTCCGGTCCATCTTGACATATTCCGGGGTGTCCAGGTCGATTTGGAATCGGCACTCGCCGTAATAATTCTCCCGGGTGCCGGCCACGACGGCGTCCTGAAACTTGAACGGGTCCTGGGACAAGCGGTAAATCCGGCAGCCCAAGGCGCGGGCTTCCGACGCCGGGACCGGAATCAAGACCACGCGCGGGTCCAGGGCGCAAAAGGAAACGGAGTCAATGGAAAAGACCGCTGCGCCGCGAGCCAGGGTGCCGCTCAGTTCCTCCCATTGGGTGCCGGGACTCCACAGGGTCAGCGGCGTGTCTTGGACGTGGCAGAGGGCGAACGCGTTGGTGCCGTCGGTCGCCAGGACAATCCGGGTCTGTTTGTACTTGGAGGAATCGGTTCCGAACACGCCCGGTTTCAAACCGTAGAAGCTGGCCAGGAGGCGGTTGGTGGTCAATTGGTCAAAAACCTCGTTGGGCGCCAGCGGGCGGTTGTCGCGGATTTCCTGGGCCAGCTCGGAGGATTTGGCCGCCAGGGCCTTGACACCGTCGGCCAGCCTGGCGTTGGCCTCGCGCTGGGCCTGGACTTCGCCCTGGAGTTGGGACATTTGATCGAGGGCGGAGCGGCGGGCGGCCTCGCTGATTTGCAGTTGACCGGACAGGGCCGCGCGGTCGGCCTGCATCAACTGGTTGCTTTGTTGCAGCGCCGCCAACTGGCGTTCCAAGGCGCCGGCTTTCTCCAACTGTTTGCGCGATTCGGCCTCCAGGGCCGCGCGCAGCTCCCTGGAGATGACCGATTCCTCCGTCGTGGCCCGCAGTTGCTGGTTCAAAGCGGCGATGTTGCCTTGGGCGGCGGCGACCTGGCGGAGCAAATTGGTTTCCTGCTCCTGCAAACGGGCCGCCTGTTGTTCGGTGGATTGCAATTGCGACTGGAAATTCTGGATTTGCTGGTCCCGCTGGCTGACGGACAGGCGGGTTTTGGCCAGTTCGCCCAGGAGCGCGTCGCGGTTTTTCCGTTCCTCATCCAGCGCCAGCCGCATGACGTCGCCCAGGTCCTGGCGGCCGGTGACTTGGTTGGTCGCCAGGTCCGTCTTGAGCGCGCGGGGGGCGCCGGCCTGCGACACCTTGTTGATGTCCACCGTGGAGAAAGCCAGGAGGCTGACCAGGAGGAAATCGCAAATGACAATGAGGATGCTGCGGTTCATGGGGTGGCGGCGCAGGAAGCCGGAGCGGGCGCGGCCGATTCAACGGCGCCGGAATCCGCCTCGGCCTGGAGGAGCAATTGCCGGCGGGCGGGGCGGAGATGGAAGATTTTGAAAATGGAGACGAAGATGATGCCGAAGGAGGTCGAGGAATAGGCGGCCATCAGGCTGGGTTGGATGATGCCCAGCGAAACTAGGATGAGCGAGACGATGGTGCCGCAGAAGCCCAGGTAGAGGCCGGCGTCAAACAAATGGTCCTCGTTCTCCAGGAGTTTGAGCCGGATGCGCGGCGCCACCTTTTGGCGGCGGACTTCCGCCAGCTTGAACAGGCAGGCGGTGTAAATGAGCGCCTGCAACACGAAGAACAGAAGCAGGGTCAGCAGACTTGGTGCATTCATAAGTTTCGGCATGGCGTTGGGCGTTGCGATCGCAGCCGCGCTGCCCACCCCGGGCAAGCGCAGCCGAAGGGCAAACTCCGCCTTCTGGCTGTCCTGGGCGAGAAACGGCTCGCTCAGAAGCAGGACCACGAGCAAAAAGCCCAACGCAAATAGCATCTCGCGGAACACGTGAAATCCGCGCACCCGCAACGGTTCCTCGATCCCCGGCGCCGCCCGGACCACGCGCAGCGCGGCGGCAATCAGGAATCCGCCTGACAGGTAAAAGAACCATTTAACTGTTAACGCGATCCATGGAACGCGCAAGGCATAATCGGCGGCCGCGCGGAAAAAGAATCCAAACGGCGCGCCCGCGGCCGCCTGCCCGCGCAAGTTCGAGGTGTAAATCCGTTGGTTGCGCCGGAGCAGTTCGTCCAGCGCGCCGGCGCCATGGCGCAGGCTCTTTCCCAGATCGGCCAGGCCGCTTTGGCTGAAGGTGTCAAGGTAGGCGGCCACCGCGGCGGGTTTCTGCGAAAGTTCCACCGCGGCAAAGAGCAAGGGCGCCTGCGCGGCGGCGTTGCGCGCCTGGACCGTCAGCCGATCCAGCGTCTGCGGGTCCTCAATGCGGCGGACAAAGACTGTCAACTGTTCCCAATTGAGCCGTTGTCCGAGCGACATCATGTCCATGAGCACTTCTTCCAGCGGTTCGGGGTCGGCGCCGCGATTGGCGGCGGCGGCGCGGCCCAGAACGGCTTCGCGCAATCCGGGCGCCAGAGAGTTCTCCTCCAGCAACAGCCCGCAGACCGAGAGGGCCGCGTCGAGGGCCTGGCCGGAAGCCGAAGAGGAAGGCGGAAATAACACGGTATTGGTGAGATCGCGGCAGCGCAGCAGTTCCCGCGCGGGGGGCGATGGGGCGGCTTGCAAGAATTCCAGCGCCCGATCGCGATTTTCGAGGCGAATGGCCCATTCTGTAATCACCTGAGAAGAGCTGGAATTTGCGGCGGGGCCGTTATTGAGAAGCTTCTCAATCCGGGCGGAGCCGGGAGTGGGCGCGGGCTGGCGGCCAATGGCCAGCGAAAGTCGATCCACGCCCGGAAGATGCTCACTTTGAGCCGCCTGCAAGAGCAATTGAGCGGCGCCCGACTGGCCCTCTGCGGCGAGGGCCAAACCATGATCGACCAGGGAAGGCGACGCTGCACCAGCCCGTTGGATGACCGCGAGATCGACGGCGCGCAAATAAATGGGCATGAGCCAGCCGCACAGCAGCAGCAGAGCCGCTCCGGCGATGCAGGCCGCAAACCATAGCCACCGGCCCCGAGTAGTATTCATGCGGATATCTTCGTCGCGTTCCTCCAGACTACGCGGGATTGGACGTCCGGTTGAGTCAGGTTGTTCAAGCCGTGGGCTACAATCGTGATGAAATGGCACGCCCCGGCGTTTCTTCAAAGCCGGTGAAAAGCTGAAAGCAGTGGGCTGGGAGAATCCTCCTCCGTCTGCGGGAGTTTCGTCTGCGGGAGTTTCTGCTCCGGGTTAGGATCGAGAACGTAAGTTGGGTCGTTATTTGGGATATTCTCCAGTGTTAAGCAGCTTCCAGGATTTCCAGCACTCATCCGCGGCGGGCAATTCTGAGCCATTCGAGAAGCCCGTCCTCGATGCTCCGTATCTGCGGCTCGGTCATCCGGCCGAGCAGTTTCAACGCCCGAGCTCTCGGCACCGTGGCGGGACTCTGCACCAGGAAAGCGCCGGGCTTGAGGAATGGCAGCGGAATGTCGATCTCAAATCGAGAACCACGAAGCGTCGTCGTATGGGGAATCACCGTAATAATATCACGGTCGTTTGCCTCGCAAGGACCGCTGAAAACCAATGCGGGCCGGACTTTTTCCACCATGCCGAGGTCCACCAACCAAACCTCACCGCGACCCGGCACGTTTCTCCTCCTCGTCCAGCATCTGGAAAGTGACGCGCGCGCTTTGCTCAATGTCTTGGTCCGTCAACGGCTCGCCATAAAGCTCCCCGGAAACAGGCGCAGGAATCTGTCCGATACTCTGCACCAACTCCCGCAACAGCGCGTGTTGATCGCTGATGGGCAACGCGCGAATTTGATCCAGCACAAGCTGTGCTTTGGTGCTCATGCGTTGAAAACTTACCCTCTCGGCCTAAAGAGCGCAAGCGGGACTTGGCGCGGGCGGCGGGTTGATGTAGGTTTGGGCATGGCCAATCTGGCAGAGAGAGAATGCGTGCCCTGCAAAGGGGGCGTCCCGCCGCTGCAGGGCGAGGACCTGGTCCGGCTGAGCCAACAATTGGGGGAAGGCTGGCGGGTCGTCAACGAACATCACCTCGAACGGGATTTCACGTTCGACGACTTCCGCCAGGCCCTCGATTTCACCAACCGCGTCGGCGCGCTGGCCGAGGCGCAGCAGCATCATCCGGATATTTACCTGGCTTGGGGAAAGGTCAAACTGACGCTGTGGACGCACAAGATTGACGGTTTGACGGAAAGCGATTTTGTTTTCGCGGCCAAGGTCAATACGCTGGCGGCGGGCTGAACGGGAAGCCGGAGCGGCCCCGCTGTTATTCGGCTCTGGCTTCGTCCCCGACGTTGGCGTCGCCCTCGACCAAATCGGCGACGGTGTCGTTGTCGCGCTCCGGCCCGGTGATTTTGACCTCGCCGATCTTGAGGCCGCGGTGGTCGATATGCAAATGCTGGCCGGGCCGCGGGATGGGGCCGAGAGGAAAACTGATGATGACGAAGCGGGCTTCGGCATTGACCATGGCCACCCGCCCGACCGGCCTGAAATCCGGCGTGATAATGGTTTCGGGCGGCTTGGCCTGAGGGGGCGAAGGCGCAATGGGCGCGGGCGGTTTATGGAGGGCGCAACCCGCCCCCAAAAACACCGCGCACAGCAATCCGGCCAAAACTCGCATGGCATGAGTTAAGTCGTCCGCGGTGGAATCGTCAAGCGGCGGCGGGGTGGCGGTTTTTTGGATAAAGGCGCGGCCTTGATTCCGCCGTGGACTTCGGTAAGCTTGCGCCGTGAAAGCAAGGATTGAAAAGGCGCCGCATATTCGCCTGGACGAACAAGGACGGCCGTGGGTGGAAGACACCAATGTCAAGGTGATTGAGGTGGTGCTGGACCACCTGGCCTACGGCTGGGATGCTGAGACGATCCAGGAGAATCATCCACACCTCTCGCTGGCCCAAGTTTATGCCGCGCTCGGATGGTATTACGACCACCAAATCGCAATGGACGCCGAGATTGAGCATCAAGAAGAGCGCATCCGCGCCCTGCGCGCCGCCAGCCAACCGTCCGCGCTCCAGCATCGTCTGGCCACCAAGGGCCGGGTCGGATGAGCCTGGGCCTGTATATGGACGTGCATGTGCCGCGACCAATCACACGAGGCTTGCGCCGGCGGGGCGTGGATGTCCTGACAGCGCAAGACGATGGAATGGCGCGATCAACTGACCCCGTCGTCCTCGAGCGCGCCCGCCAGTTGGGCCGAATTCTGTTCAGCCAGGACGAGGACTTGGTGGTCGAGGCCGTGCGCTGCCAACGGACAGGCCAACCGTTCGCCACCGTGGTCTTCGCCCCACAGATGGACCTCTCGATTGGCCGATGCATTTCCGACCTCGAGACCCTCGCCAAGTCCGCGCTGGCGGAAGATGCCGAGGGTCAAGTCATCTTTCTCTGAAGCGCTGTGGCGCGGTCTTCGAAACCAGAAAAGTCGTTACGCTGCCGCGGCAGAAGATCCCGTCCCCCTGCGGCTATGGCGCGCGGCGGCGGGCCGCCGTGTTGCGCCAGTGGTGAAGTTTTTTCTCGATGGCTTCCTGGCGGCGGTCCCACTCTTGCCAGGCGATCTGCCATTGCGGGCCGGAGAACTGCTTTTGCGCGGCCGGGAGGAGTTGGCACAGGGCGTCGTCTTCACGGGCCGCGGCGGCCAGTTGATCCCATTTGAGGTGCGTTTCGATGAGATCGAGATGGTTATCGGGATACTCCGGGGCCAGTTCCACGGCGCGTTGGGCGTGCTCCTCGGCGCTGGCGCGATGGCCAATGCTCAAGGGAGGGTGGGGCGCGTCGCGATAGAGCAAGCCCAGGCTGCGATCCGGGCCGGCGAAATCGAAATGCGCGTCCAGGTCCCGCGCGGTCTTCCAGGCTTTTTCCATTTCTTTGACCAGGGACAGCCCTCCCAGCTTTTTCGTGCGGGCCAGTTCGGCCTGGTTCAGGCCCAAGTAGTAATAGGCCGCCGCCAGATTCGGGCTGCGCGGCAACAGTTTTTCGCAGACGGCGATGCCCTCTTTGGCAACCGCGGCGCGTTCGGAGTCTTTGCCGGCCCATTCCGCGCGGTTAAAACAGGCGCGGGCGAATTGCCAGGCCGCCTCGTCGTCGGCGGAATTGGTCTGATAGCGGTCCTTGGCGGCGTCGTAGGCTTGCTCGGCGGCGATCCGGCCCGGCGGCACGGCCGCCTGCGGGGCGGCCCGTGCGTCCGGCGCAAGCCAGAGCAAGGCGAGGAACAGGACCGTCCCGGAAAGGCTGTTATTGCGGCGCGCCATGAGGAGTTAAGAAAGCCCGCAAGCCGGGCGAGTGGCGGGGCGGAATCATTTTTCCATTCTGATGGGTGTCCATAGTCGTGCGGAGGCATGATTAGCGGAAGGGCGGCGTCGTGGCGAGGAAATGTTGAGGAGGTTCCTGTTCGGTTTCCAGGGGTTCGAGCCTCCTGCTCCCGGCACCGCAGTTCGCCAGCCCGGCTTTCTGCGCCGGACTTTCGCTCGTGCGGTGCAGCGGAAAAAGCGGCCAGAGAAAACACCCCTTTACAGGCCATGATGTGATACGTTGCCCCTGGATATTCGATGCGCAATGGTCCGGCCATAACGCCTCCCCAGCATCACCCTCGCCGCCCACTTCGTCAACCTTCAATACCAACTTCCTAGGACTGACCCTCCGGCCTTTTACGGCAAGTGCAAACGGAAGAAAGTGCTCGTTGGATGCAGTGGGAGCGTGACGGAATAGTTGGCGCCGCTGATGGCGGGGACGTTGGTGACGTTGCTCCACAAGCCCAGCGCGAGGTTGGTGGTTTGCGCCGGGGTGAAACCCGGCGAGTTGGTGGGCCATTGAATCGTGACGGCACCGGGACCGGAGGTGACGCTCAAGGCGGGTTGGGGGACAAAGGAGAACGAGCCGGCGCTCTGGGCGCCATCGAAGGCGACGATCGTGCCCGCCGTCCCGGCGCCTTGCAGCACCGGACTGGCGGGTTGCAGGTAGCTGAAGGACATATACGTGATGGAGCTCAACGTGCCGAGCGAAGCCGATTGGAGGTCGGACAGGGTGGTGGGTTCGTCGGGCAGCCCGCCAAAAGGAAAGTTGGCGGAGGTATCGAAGGTAGTCCACGACCCGCTGGGGATGAGACTTGCGGCCAAGGATTGCGGCAGCGAGATGGCGACATTGGTGGCCGTGGCATTGGTGAAGACCGCCATTAGGGTCAAGTAACTGGCGCCGTAGGCGTTGCCGCTAATGACTCCCGCAATCTGGCTGCCGGGACCGAAGGTCTGGCCGTTGGTCGAGACGGCCGTGACGAACGAGAACATCTCGGAGGGAACCGTGTCAACGATGAAAATGTTGGACAAGGTAAAACCGGGGCCGACCGTGAATTCGTAGGCGAAATTCGGCGTTTGGGCGAAGGCCGACAGGCCGAGGGCCGCCGGCAGCGCGCACAAGGTGAGACGTTTGAGGAAGACATTTGTTTTCATAAGTTGATTTACCTGGTTAATGGTTTCGCATTAAGAACAGGCTAAGGTATTTCAGAAGGCATTTTTTCACACTTTTTCGGGCTGTTGCAAGTTTTTTTTGACAAATTTACCAGGATGTTTTGGGCGAAATGAGGCCAATCCCTTGGACTGTGATTTAGCCGTCGCTGACGAGAGTTCTATGATTGACATAGTTCTCATGGCCAACCTGCTCCGCGCCCTCCCTCCGAAGGGCAGCCTGCTCTTGGTGGGCGACATTGAGCAATTGCCTTCCGTGGGACCTGGGATGGTGTTGCGGCATGTGTCCGGAGGGCAAGACCCGGATTATGATTACGATTACGATCAAGAGGGGCTGGCCAAAAAAATGAAATGAACCCGCGGCCGGTTGTGGCCGAAGAACTGTCTGGCGCGGCAGGGCGGTTTTTGTATGATGACCGGGTATCGAACCGTTTTATGAAGATCAAATCATTTGCCATCACGTCCGCGCTGGTGTTCACGGCCCTGTTCGCCCTGGAGCGGCCGGCGGGCGCTGAAACCAACCGCTACGCCGGAGCCAATTGGGCTTTTGTCGATACCGGGAAAGTCCTGGCGGCGGCCGCCGACATCACCCTGGCGAAATACCCGGATTGCGACGAGGCGACAGTCGAGAAGAAAATGACGCGGGTCTATCGCGCCGACGGCACGGGGGAATGCCAGGACGAAGCGTTTGTCAAGGTGCTGACGGAAAAGGGCAAGCGCAACAATCGCACGCTGTCGATGAGCTTCATGCTGCCGTATTCGACGGTGGAGGTGGTCAGGCTGGAGGTGGTCCACACCAATGGGGAAACGACGCCGGTGGACGTGGCGGCCAACTCCAAGGAGGCGATCGATGACAGCCAGATGGGGATGAACATTTACGACCCGAACATGCGGGTTTTGCGGGTGAACCTGCCGAAGGTCGAGATCGGGGACGTGGTCCACTCGGTCACGCGAGAGACGATCGAGCGGGCCTACATTCCGGGCCAATTCGCCGAAGAGAGCGTTTTTGAAGGGCCGGGTTACATCCGGCACACGTCCTACGAGGTGCGCGCGCCGCGGGAAAGGCCGCTGGTCCGCGTGGCGCTGCGGGACGAGGTTTCCGGCACAGTCAAGTACACCAATGAGCCGGACGCGGACGGCGGGGTCATCCACCACTGGGAGGTCAACGATGTGCCGCGCATGTTCGACGAACCGGCCATGCCCCCTTACGAAATGGTCCTGCAACGGCTCCTGGTCAGCACGACGCCGGATTGGCAGGCGGTCTCGAAATGGTACTGGGACCTGAGCAAGCCGCACCTCGACGCCACCACGCCGGAGATGCAGAAGACGGTGGACACGGTGACGGCGGGCGCGACGGACGAAACGGCGCGAATCAAGGCCGTCTTTTATCACGTCTCGAAAAAAATCCGTTACATGGGATTGACGCCGGAGAAGGATCGTCCGGGGTTCGAGCCGCATGACGTGGAAATTACGTTCGGCAAGAAGTACGGCGTTTGCCGGGACAAGGCGGCGCTGCTGGTGTCGATGCTGCGGGAGGCGGGGTTGAAGGCCTATCCGGTGCTCATCAGCGTGGGCGCGCGGCGGGACGCGGAGGTGCCCGATCCGTTTTTCAACCACGCCATCGTCGGGGTGGAAACGCAGCCGGGGAAGTATGTGCTGATGGACCCGACCGACGAGAACACGCGGGAATTGCTGCCGACGGGCGACTGCGACCAGAGCTACCTGGTGTGCAAGCCCGAGGGCGAGAACCTCAAGGTCAGCCCGATCCAGCCGCCGGAAGACCACTTGATCCGCATCAAAACGACCGGGGTGCTGACGACGGCGGGGACGCTGGAGGCGAAATCGGAAGTGCTCTTCGAGGGGGTCAATGACGACGAATATCGGAACGCGTTTGCCCACATGAAACCGGACGACAAGCGGCGGTTTTTTGAACGCAGCCTCAAGCAAACGATGCCGGGGGCGCGGTTGAAAAGCCTGAAACTGACGCCGGAGGACATGCTGGACATGTCGTCGGAGGTGCGGGCGGAGTTGGACTATTCCGTCGATGGCATGACGGCCAGCGGCAGCGGCAAATCGGTGGTGAGCCTGCCGTGGATTGGCAAGGGGCTGGGCGTGGTGAATTTCATCCTCGGCGGGACCGGTTTGGAAAAGAGAAAATACCCGATGCGGACGTATGTCGCCTGCGGGTTGGAGGAGGCGATCTCGCTCAAATTATCGGGCGGCTTTGGCGCGGCGGTGTCGCTGCCGTCGTGTTCGCCGATTGAAGACAATTGCATCAGCTATCAGCAAACGTGCGAGGCGCGGGACGGTTCGCTCAACGGCGCGCGGGAGTTGAAGTTGAAAGTCGTGGAGTTCACCCCCGAACAGTATCTCAAACTCAAGCAGACGTTGAAATCGCTGGAGTACGACCAGCGGAAAGCGCCGGTGATGACGGTGCCGGAGACGGAGACGGCCGGGGCCGAACCGAAGGCGGCAGAGGGCGCGGACACGCCGGTGGAATCGAACGCGAGGATTTTGCGGAGTCACAAGGAACTGGAAGTCACCGACGCGCACTCGTCGGTCTATAAGGTCAGGTATTCCAAGCGCATTCTCAATTACGCGGGGAAGATTCGGGAGGCGGAGGTGAAAATCAGTTACAATCCCGCCTGTCAGGAGGCGAAATTCATCCGGGGCGAGGTGGTCTCGAAAACAGGCGAACGCCAGGAAATCGCCACCAACGAAATGAACGTGATGGACGCGGGCTGGAATGCCTCGGCCAAGCGTTACACGGGCGAGAAGATACTGGTCGCCAACCTGCCGGGAGTGGACATCGGCTCGACCATCGACGTGGAATTTGCCATCACCAACAAGGGGTTGCCGTTCGTGGCGGGCTATGAATCGTTCCAGTTGCCCGATGAGATGGAGGAGAAAACGTTTGAACTGGCCGCGCCCGCGAACCTGAAGATTTACGAGATGGTCAGCGGCCCGCCGGGCGTGATCCAGGAGCAGGACAGCGACAACGGCCAGCGGCAGGCCTTTCAATGGCGGTGCGGCCACGTCCAGGCGCTGCCCGCCGAAACGCAACTGCCGCCGGAATGGGCCTACAACGCCGGGGTGACGTACTTCGCCGGCGAGATGAAATCATACTTGACGGAGTTGAACGACACCGTGCTGCAACGCTCGGCGCAACGCGAGCGGGCGGCGGAAAAGGCGCGGCAGTTGGCCGGGGCGGCCAAAAGCAAACTGGAGGCGGTCAAGGCCATTCGCGATTTTGTGGCGAAATCCATCCGCCTGGCCGGGCCTTCGTTCACCGAATTGCCGTTGAGCGAACTCTCGGCGGCCGACACGACGCTGGGGGACGGTTACGGGCACGCGGCTGATCGGGCGATATTGTTGCACGCGATGTTGACGGCGGCCGGATTCCAGTCGGAATTTGTCCTGGCATCGGGTTTGCCGCCGATCGCGGGCATCACCAACGTGGCGCTGTCGTTTCCGCTGCCGCAGGCCTTTCGGCAGCCGTTGGTGCGGGTCGCGGTGGACGGTCAAGACTATTACCTGAACGATACCGATCAATACGCGCAATTGGGGTCCACCTCCTCAGACGGCGAGTTGGGCCTGGTTCTTTCCAGCCAGCGGTGCGAAGTCATCCGGGCGGCCCGCGGCTGCGCGGACAAAATGGAAACGGTCTATACGCTCTCGCCCGATGACACGGGCAAGACGCGGATCGGCGTGACGCGGCGTTACTACGGGGAGAATTACGATGCGATGAACCGGTATTTCTCCGAGCTGCCGCCGGAAGAGAGAAGGCGCTATTTCCAGGAGATCGTGACCGGCGTGGCGCAAGGGGCGCGGCCGGTGGGGGATCTGAAAACGCAATTTGACAGCTATCCCGGGCTGGAGCAATTCACGGTGGAAGTCGATCACTACAGCGTGGTGGATGGGAATTATTTCTACTTTGACCTGCCCTTCAAGCCCTCGCTCCTGCCGGCCGGGGCGGACCGGCGGACGCTGCCGCTGTTCATCGCGCACCCGAGCGACAATGCGGTGCGGACGGAGATCGCATGGCCGGCGGGATTCCGGCGCGTGATCATCGCGCCGAAAAGCGAAACGCTCGACGAACCGGACGGGGCGGGAGAAGCGCGCATCGCCTCGAACGAGGCGGCGGGCAAATGGGTCATCACACATCAATTGGAGACTGCGCCCGCGATTGTCAATCCGAAAGATTATCCGGCCCTGCTCAAGGTCGAGTCGGCCCTGGGACGAAAAGACTCGAAGGTGTTTCTTTTGGAGAAGGACTGAAATCAGGCGGCGATGCCGAGCGCGGGCGGTTGACAAGCGGGTTGAAATAGGCTTCACTTTTGCTGTGGCAAGCAACGCGGTCTCCAACTATTCCGAAGCAAAGATGCAACAGGTGATCCTGTACTTCCTGGAGCACATCAACAACGTGCATCTTGGGCGCACCAAGCTGATGAAGCTGCTCTATTTTGTGGACTTCGACCACTACGAAGAGCACGGATGCTCCGTCACGGGCGCGCCCTACCGCAAGCTCCCGCATGGCCCCTACCCGGACAAAATCGAGAAACTCATCGGAAAAATGGAGAAGGCGGGCCTGGTGCGCGAAGTGAAGGTGAATCACAAAGGCTACACGCAGCACCGGCTCATCACGCTCCAGGGCAAATTTGATCCGGCAAAGTTCTCGGGCACCGAACTGCAGACGCTGGAACGCGTGGCCGCCGATTGGGCCAACAGCACGGCGACACAGATCGAAGCCGCCACCCATCGCGAGGCCCCGTGGGCCGGAACGGAGGCCGGCAAAAAGATCGACTACGAAATGGCCCACTACCGCCACGCCATCGGATTCGAGCCGCTCGATCAGTCGCTGTCTTCGTCCAAAAAGTTTGCCGAGTACGTCGCCGCCCTCGCCTAGAATCACACGTGGGGGAATGCCGTCCGACTGCGGGCTAGACTTTTGGCGGCGGGCAACCAAATTATCCCGTGCCGGAAATCAACCGAGTTCAGTCGCCGCCTGCCAGGCCCCTGCTGGTTTTTGACGGCGACTGCCAATTCTGCCGCCGCTGGGTCGCCCGCTGGAAAAGCGCGACCGGCGAGGCGGTCGATTATCTCCCGTTCCAGGACGCCGCCGTTCCCGCGCGATTCCCCGAAATTCCGCCGGCGGACTTCGAGGAGGCCATCCATTTGATTTTGCCGGACGGCTCGGTGAGCCGGGGAGCGGAGGCGGTGTTTCGCTCGCTGGCCGAGGGCGGGCGGCATCGGTGGTTATGGCGGTTGTATCAAAAATTTCCGCCGTTTGCCGAAGTCAGCGAAACGCTCTACGAGGAAGTGGCCCTGCACCGGACGTTTTTCTCGCGACTGGACCAGGTGTATTCCGGGCCGGGCACGGAACCGCCCGGCGGCGTCCGGGTGCGGTGGCTTTTTTTGCGGGGACTGGCGCTCATATACTTGATAGCGTTTGTGTCATTGGGGGCGCAAATGCAGGGGCTGATCGGCAGCCACGGCATCGCGCCCGCCCGGGAATTGATGTCCGCGGTCAATCTGGCGGCGGCGCAAAACCATCTCGGCCTGGACCGCTTCCATCTGGTTCCGACCTTTGCCTGGTGGAGCGCGAGCGACCGCGCGCTCAATTGGCAATGCGCCCTGGGAGTGGCCGGCTCGCTTGCGTTGCTGGCCGGCGTCGCGCCCGCGCTGATGCTGGCGCTGCTCTGGGCGCTCTACCTGTCGTTCTGCACCATCGCCAGCCCGTTTTTCAACTTTCAGTGGGACAGCCTGCTGCTGGAGACGGGTTTTTTGGCGATTTTTTACGCGCCGTTGCAATGGCTGGAGCGGCCCTCGCGCCAGGCGCCGCCGCCGGCGCTGGTGGTGTGGCTGCTGCGCTGGGAACTGTTCCGGCTCATGTTCGAGTCCGGCTGCGTCAAGCTGATGAGCGGGGATCCTTCGTGGTGGAACCTGACCGCGCTGCGCGTCCACTACGAAACGCAGCCGCTGCCCACCTGGATCGGATGGCACGCGCACCAACTGCCCGCGGGGGCGCAGGCCGTCTCGCAGTTTTTGATGCTGGCGATTGAACTGGCGGCGCCCGCCCTGATTTTTTGCGGCCGGCGCCCGCGCCTGCTGGCGGCGGGGGCATTCGCGGCGCTGCAAGTCGCAATTCTATTGACAGGCAATTACACCTTTTTCAATTGGCTGGCCATCCTGCTGTGCGTGCCGCTCCTGGACGACCGCGTTTTGAAAATGTTCCGCCGCAAAAGCGGGGAAGCGCCCGCTCCCGCGACCGTCCGCCCGGCGCGCTGGCCTTGGGCGGTGACGCTCGGCCTGTCGGTCGTGGTCGTGACGGTGACGTTGATTCAGGTCCTGGCGGCGGCGCGCAGCAACCAGCGCTGGCCCGCGCCGGTGCTGGCGCTTTATGGCTGGCTGGAACCGTTCCGCAGCCTCAACAGTTACGGACTGTTCGCGGTGATGACGCAGACGCGGCCGGAGATCGTGATCGAAGGGAGCGACGACGGGCGGAACTGGCAGGCGTATGAATTCAAGCACAAGCCGGGCGACTTGAAGCGGCGGCCGGGATTTGTCGCGCCCTATCAGCCGCGGCTGGATTGGCAGATGTGGTTCGCGGCGCTGGGAAGCCCGCGCGGGAACCCGTGGTTTTTGAGCCTGGAATTGCGCCTGCTGCAAAACGCGCCCCCGGTGCTGGCGCTGCTGGGGCGCAACCCATTTCCCGCCGCTCCGCCCAAATACATTCGCGCCCAGCTCTACGAGTATCATTTCACCGACATCCCGACCCGCCGCGCCACCGGACAGTGGTGGCGCCGGGAGTTGAAACGCGCCTACGTTCCGCCGCTGTCCCTGGAGGACTTTCGGGCGGGGCAGGAGCCGGGACGGCAGTGAGATTGCGGGGACAAGTATGAAGTCAGAAGGATGAAGGAAGAAGGATGAAGTCCAAGTTCCGATGGGCGCTGCACTCTGGATTTCCCTTGCCGTCCACGCTTTAAGCGAGCCGCGGCCGAGCGGGCAACGAAACTCTCTTGAGAACGACTGGGCAAAACTTTATCCTCTCGCCGGCAAAGCTGAATGTGATTTATCTCGACCACAACGCCACAACGCCGATTGGGCCGGAGGTGCTTGTCCAGGCGGGCATTCCGGCCGTCAAACAGGCAGCGGCGTCATTGCGGAACTGAAAGCCACAAATGAAACTGGAACTCTACACCGATGCGATGCTGACCTGCGACCTGCCGCAACATCGGCTTCGGCGCGGCGACATTGTCAAACTGGTCGAACGTCACGTGGCCCCTGACGGCACGGAAGGCTTTTCCATCGAAGTCTTCAACGCCGTCGGTGACACCATCGCCGTCAGGGCTGTCTCCGCCTCCGCTCTCGAAGTCTTGCGCGAAGACGACATCCTTTGCGCGCGTCCGCCGCAACCCTGAAGCGGGAGCATATACTGCTGCCCCTCACCCGTCGCTCCTCACCCGAGTTTATGATCCTGTCTATGTGAAATCGCGGTACGTAGTGGTGCAATTTGGCCTCGCTCATAATCGGCAATTCCTATGGTGAATAGCTACGGATGCCCTCATGGTAATGGGGGAACGTGTAGATTCCGTTCGTTTGGAGCCAGTACCCTTCTCTGCCGTCGGGGGCCTTGTAAGCCCGGCTCAGCCCAATACGGAGGAACACTGCGTCTTGAGTTTGGAGCAATTGATTCAGGGCGAACAGGTCATTGTTACTAAACCGCGTGAGGTCTGTAACAATAATCGTTCGTTGCATGGCCCTGGGTCACGTGATGTGTTTGATATCGAGGTTGCCCCAGCGCCGCTGAAGGTATTCCACCACCAAGCGGCGGTGACAGTGGTGGGGCTTGTCCTCACTACACAGCAGGCAGGCGCCGGCAATCATCTCACGGTCAGTTTTTTCTTCGATGTGGCGATCTTCCATCAACCGGAGGAAACCGCGTTCGTAATCTTCCCAGCTTCCCTTGCTCTTCTTGTAGGCGTCTAGCAATGGTTGTGTGGGAGCGAGGAGCGGGGCCTCGACATAATCTACGTTGAGAATTTGTTTGAGGAAATATTTCAGGTCATCGCGCTTGCTGAAACCGGCGAGTTGCGAAACCTTGTTGAGCCGCACGTCCACCAGGCGCTTAATTCCTGCGGCGCGCAGTTTCTCAAAAAACTCACCGGCGGTTTTTTTAGTAAAACCGATGGTAAAAACATTGATAGGTTCGGATGGCATAAAATTCACAGTTGCGCGACTGGTTCGGCGCACTCGTGGTAGGCGATCTTAGCACCGCGACGGTCGTAGGCTTTTGCGATCAATTCCTCGCGCGGCGTAAAAAAGTCGTCAGTGGGGACTTTTTCCTCGCCAAGCAAACGGGTTTCCGCGTCGATGTGGGTTTCAATGCCGCCATCGTTCAAGATGTGCCGGATATTTAGGTCGTTTCTGATCTGGCGACAAATCAAGATGGTGCGGTGACATTCCAGCGGGTCCTTTTCCGCACACATCAGGGCGAGGCGAAAGCGGGCGCTGCCGGTTTGCACGCGCTCCAAGCCAGAGCGAAACGCAGCCATTCGCGCAATACGGTCGTAGCGGGCGACGCCTTCAACGTAACATTCTCGCTCGGCGCGGCGCGCACCGAGTTCATCACCAAGAAAGACATAGCGGATGTTGGCGACGCGCAGTGCGCGATCCAGAATTTCGCGGTTGAAGTGAGGAAACCGAGCGCTGTAAGGACTGCTTCGCACGTCCCCGATGGCTTCGATGCGATGGCGCAACAGCAATTCGAGGAACTGTTCCCACGATTGCGTCGAGTGGCCGATGGTAAAAAGTTCACTCATTACGGTTCAAAAATAGTAGCACCAATCTTGTAGTGGCGGCCGAGAAATTCCAACCCAAGACTTAAACAAAGGAAATAGTTTGCCGCATCCTGTATTCTCATCAGTTGGGGCATGTCAGTCATCCGATTCCATATATCGTGGCGCTTCATGAATTTAGGATCGGTGACCGAAAACTCATGGTAGGTACCAGCGTAGTTAAACGACAGGTCTCGAACATATTTGGTTTTCATCTGGCCGGGATTGTTGCTGTCGGAAACAGATTTCTTCCAAAAGCAAAAATCCATCTTCGGCGGCGCTGAAATGAGGTAAATGCTTGACGCCTGAGGAGTCATCGTGCGGACAAACCCTGCCTGAACCGAAGAAGCCTGCTGACCGTCGTGCCACAATTGTAACGGCGTATCCACAATTGAGCGAAGACAGCTTGTATTGGCGCGGGAAATGACCTGCCAAGGCCGTGATGGCTCATAATACCAATCTTCGGGATGGTCCGGATTATTACACGGATCTCGCAACTCCACTTGAATGATGTCGAGCGGTTGGATTTGTCCGCGTCCTGGGCAAATGGTCTTGGCGTAAGGAACTGCCCCCTCATCGCCGTCCGGATTGGTCAGCCGAATCCACTGCGGTTGAATATCAAAATTCTTATCATCGACGCGGGTAGCAATTTTTCCCGCGACGCAAAATTTGTTCTTCGTTCGAGCAGAATTTGCCAGAACAATCATGTATTTCGCCGCAGCCATACAAGTAAGCCCTTTCTTCGTTCGACCATACTGTTACCATGCCATTTGAGCCTTGACAAGTAATCCGAAGTGTTTGAAATCTGCAATTCGCTCAGTAAGCCAGCGCCGCCGTCGGCACTGAATAAAACGTCGGCAGATTGTCGGCCAGCAAACGCCACCTCTTCCCTCGTCATCCGAGGAAATCATTGATCGGAAACGCGCAGCAGTTCTTCGGACGTTTCCGGGCCGGGATGCGGTTCTTCCCGCGCCGCGGCGACCAGGGACGGCTTGATCGAGCCGGCGTTGTTGCCGCCCAGGTTCGACCGGATGTAGGTGAGCACGACGGCGATTTCGTCGTCTTTGAGATTCTCCCGCCAGGGGGGCATGGGGAGGTTCCAATCGCGGCCTTGCACGCGGATTGGCCCGGTCAAGCCGTTCAAAACGATGCGTACCAGGCGCGCGCCGCCCGGCGCCAGCACCCACTCGGAGCCGGCCAGCGGCGGGGCGACGCCGTCCTTGCCCCCGCCGCCGGGTTGATGGCAGGCAGCGCAAATTTTGCCGTAGATGGCCCTGGCTTTGGCGGTGGGGTCGTTGCCGCTGGTCATGACCGACTGGATGAACGCCTGCAAGAGCGGGTCGGGGGTGCCGTAGCTGACATAGACCGGCGGGTCTTTGCCGATATAAAAGCCGGGGGGCGGAGCGGAGGGGGGCGGGTTTGTTTTCAGTTGCTCGCGCAGGCGGGCCAAGACGGCGGAGTCCCGGCGCACGGTCTGCAATTCCGCTTCCCTGGCGGCGACCTTGGCCAAGGCGGCTTGGCGGCCGGCTTGCGCTTGTTGCAATTGCTGTCGGAGCGATTGATTGCGCGCAGCGAGGGTGTCGATGGCGCTTTGGCGGTCCAGGAACACGGCCAGGGCGGCGAGAGCGGCTGCGGCAATGATGGCGGCGATGGCCTTGGTGCGGGTCATGGTTCTAAGCGTTTCCGGCGTGGTCTTTCATGCGGGTGACTATAACAAAGATCGCGCCTCGCGGCCAAAATTCTTTCGCGCCGTGCTGAATCATTGGAAGGTTCCCGGCAAAGCGCCTCTTCCGGCGTTGAATTGAGCTTGAAAACGGGAAGCAAGGGTGGGAAGTTCCCACCATGAGCAAGACAGTGACAATTGACGAGAAGCGGCGGGCGAGCCTTGGGCCGAGTTTTTCGCCGGGCGATTCCTTCGTGCGGGAGATTAGCGGGGACAAGGTGACCTTCACCCGAGTGGAGCCGGTGAGGACGCCCGCAGCCAAGGTGAGGATGGCCCGAGCCGGAGGTTACACGGTGGGAATTCTGGACCGGCCCATCGACCCGAAAGCGATCGCGCGGGCGCTGGAGGAATTTCCTTGAAATACCTCTTGGACGTCAACGTGCTTCTGCAAGGGATCTGGAAGGACCATCCCGACCATGAAGCGACGTTTAAGTGGCTTCAAGGCAAAGCAGTGGTCGTCTGCCCGCTGGCGGAGTTGGGCTTTATTCGTGTCAGCACCGGAGCGTTAGGAGCACCCATGGCCGAGACGCGGCAGCTATTGGAAAGGTTTTTGTCCGAGCGCAATGCGGGGCGCATAGCCGACGACCTGCCGGCGCTGGGGTCAATGCCCAAAACCTCAGGACAGGTGACGGACCATTACCTGGCCGATTTGGCGCAAATGCATGGAATCCAGCTTGCGACGTTCGATCAGAAGATTTCACATCCTGCCGTGCAGAGCATCGGCTAAGACAGCGCGATGAGCCGGCAGTCGATGGGAGGGGGTGAATTCCGCCGGCGAAGTTGCGCTCCCAGAAAGTCATTAAGAATTGGGGAGGTTCGCCGCGCCGGTTCATTGGCTTGACGGGGGGCGGGGGGCGCGGTAGCGTTTTGGGGCGCGGGGAGCCTGGCGGATGGCCAAAAGGCTGAGAGTTTTGCGAACGCAAATGACCCGTTGAACCTGATCCAGGTAATGCTGGCGAAGGGAACTGATGTCGTCGGGCCGCGCGTTCGCGCCGCCTTCTCCAAGGTTCCCCGCCGCCAAATTGATTATGATCGCGACGCCCAGTTCGTTCGAGCCTCACAGCAGCGAGGCCCTGCCCGATTCCAAAAAGGTTTATCTGCCGGGCCGGCTGTATCCCGATATCCGCGTGCCGTTGCGCGAGATCGCCTTGCGCCCGACGCAGGGCCGCAATGGCCGCGCGGAGCCGAACGCGCCCGCGCGGGTTTATGATTGCAGCGGGCCGTGGGGCGATGAGGCCTTTGCAGGCAATATCCGCGAAGGGTTGCCGGCGTTGCGCCAGGATTGGATTCTCCGCCGGGGCGACGTGGAAGCCTACGACGGCCGCATCAACCGGATGGAACAGGACGGGCCGATGGCGCAACGGCGGCCTTTGCGCGCGAAAGCGGGGAAGGCGGTCACGCAGTTGCAGTACGCGCGCCAGGGGATCATCACGCCGGAAATGGAATTCATCGCCATTCGAGAGAATATGGGGCGAGAAATGCCGCAAGGGGGGGGCGAACTTTGGCGGCAGCATCCGGGGCAGGCGTTTGGAGCGTCGATTCCGGCGGAGATCACGCCGGAATTTGTGCGGGCGGAGGTGGCGCGGGGGCGGGCGATCATTCCGTGCAACATCAATCATCCGGAGTTGGAGCCGATGATCATCGGGCGCAATTTTTTGGTCAAGATCAACGCGAACATCGGCAACTCCGCGGTGGCCTCCAGCATCGAGGAGGAGGTGGAGAAGATGCGGTGGGCCATCAAGTGGGGCGCGGACACGGTGATGGATTTGTCCACGGGAAAAAACATTCACGCCACGCGGCAATGGATTTTGCGCAACGCGCCGGTGCCGATCGGGACGGTGCCGATTTACCAGGCGCTGGAAAAGGTCGGGGGCAAGGCGGAGGAGCTGACGTGGGAAATCTACCGCGACACGCTGCTCGAGCAATGCGAGCAAGGGGTGGACTATTTCACGATCCACGCCGGCGTGCTGCTGCGCTTCATTCCGCTGACGGCGCGGCGCGCCACGGGCATTGTCAGCCGGGGCGGTTCGATCCTGGCCAAGTGGTGCCTGGCGCATCACCGCGAGAATTTCTGCTTTACGCATTGGGACGAGATTTGCGAGATCATGGCGGCCTACGACGTGAGTTTTTCGATCGGCGACGGCTTGCGTCCCGGCTCGATAGCCGACGCGAACGACGAGGCGCAATTCGCGGAATTGCAGGCGCAGGGAGACTTGACCAAGCGGGCCTGGGCGCGCGGGGTGCAGGTGATGAACGAAGGGCCGGGCCATATTCCGATGCACTTGATCGCCGAGAACATGACCAAACAGTTGGAGTGGTGCCACGAAGCGCCCTTTTACACGCTGGGGCCTTTGACGACCGACATCGCGCCGGGCTACGATCATATCACCAGCGCGATTGGCGCCGCCATGATCGGCTGGTATGGCTGCGCCATGTTGTGCTACGTCACGCCGAAGGAACACCTAGGGTTGCCGAACAAAAAAGATGTCAAGGACGGCGTGATCGCCTACAAGATCGCGGCGCACGCGGCGGACCTGGCCAAGGGCCATCCGGGCGCGCAGTATCGGGACAACGCGTTGAGCAAGGCGCGGTTTGAATTCCGGTGGGAGGACCAGTTCAATCTGGCGCTGGACCCGGAGACGGCGCGCGAATTTCACGATGAAACGCTGCCGCAGGAGGGGGCGAAGACGGCGCATTTTTGTTCCATGTGCGGGCCGCATTTTTGCAGCATGAAGATCACGGAAGACGTGCGGAAATATGCGGCGGAGCAAGGCATCGCCGAGGAGGAGGCGTTGAGGAAGGGGATGGAGGAAAAGGCCCGCGAGTTCGCCGAGAAGGGAAACGAGATTTACGCGAAGGCGTAAAGGCAGCGCGGGCGTCTCGCCTGCGGCATCGGGCAACTGCGCCCGACGCAAAACTCGGACTTTCAAAGCCGCACCCATGATGCTAGTGTTAACGCGGTGAAGACAATTCAGCCCGGCCTTTTGGAAACTATAATCGAGCGGTTGAAAGCCGAGTTTCAGCCGGAGGAGATTTATTTGTTTGGCTCGCATGCCTGGGGCACGCCCGATGAAGACAGCGACGTGGACTTGATGGTGATTTTGCCGCAGAGCGACGAGCGGCCCATCCGGCGCGACCAACGCGCGCAGCATTGTCTGGGCAAGCTGGCCGTGCCTGCCGACGTGTTGGTGCGAACGCGCGCCGAAGTGAACCGCTACAAACACCTTCGCGCCTCCTTGTTTCATCAAGTCCTGAACCAGGGCCGAAAGCTGTATGGATGAGGCCGACCTGGAACTGGTCAAAGACTGGCTGACTCGCGCGCACCAGGATTTGCGCGCGGCCCTCATCCTCGCTGCCGCCGAAGATGCGCCTTTGGACGTGGCCATTTACCACTGTCAGCAGGCCGGCGAAAAGGCGGTGAAAGCCTATCTGCAATGGCGTGATGAACCTTTCGCCAAGACCCACAACCTCCGCGCGCTGGTGATTCAAGCGGCAACGCTGGACAAAGGATTTGACGCGTTTGAAAAACCCGCTGAAATTCTCACGCCATACGTCTCCGCGTGTCGCTATCCCGGCGGCGCGGACGAACCCATGCCCACGCGCGAAGAATTCAACGAGGCGCTCCAACACGCCCAAGCCATTTACGATTTCGTCTTGAACCTGCTCCCGGCGGAAGCGCGGCCATGAAACGTAAACCGACGGAGGACATGGCACCGGCCCTGCGTGCCGCCTCAGACGCTTGCAGAATGGCGCCGAGACTTTCGGACATTTTCAGCCGCCCTCAAACCGCCTTTATGGAAGCGCATTGTTCCTCGACGCTTTCGAGCAGCGCCGCGACCATCCGCCGGACCTGCGGGGCGGTGGTGCAGTAGGGAGGCATCAGCACGATCACGTTTCCGACCGGGCGGGTGAAAACGCCGCGACGGGCCAGGGCTTCACAGACGCGGAGGCCCACCCGCTCGCGCAATGGGAACGGCTCGCGCGTCCGCCAATTGCGCACCAGTTCCACTCCGGCAATCAGCCCCACCTGCCGCACGTCGCCCACGGCGGGCAACTGCCAGAGGGATTGCAGGGATTCGGCCAGGTGTTTTTGCAGTTGACTGCGGGAGCGGACGGAGGCGGGGGATTGCAGGAGGCGGAGGCTGGCGAGCGCGGCGGCCGCGCCGATTTGGTTGGCGGTGTAGCTGTGGCCGTGGAAAAAAGTTTTGAACTCGGCGTAATCGCCCAGGAACGCGTTGAAGATCGCGGGGGAAGCCAGGGTGGCGGCCATCGGCAGGCAGCCGCCGGTCAGGCCCTTGGCCAGGGCCATGAGGTCGGGCGCGACGGATTCTTGTTGACAGGCAAAGATCGGGCCGGTCCGGCCGAAACCGGTCATCACTTCGTCGGCCAGCAGGAGCGCGCCGTGGCCGCGGGCGATGTCCGTGGCGCGCCGCAGCCAGCCTTCGGGTTGCGGCGTCATGCCGGCGGCGCCCTGAATGAGCGGCTCGAAGACGAAGGCGGCGTAAGGGTTGCCCTTTTTCTTTTGCGCGGAGAATTTCCGTTCCAGCAGGCCGAGGCATTCCCAGTGGCATTTGCGGCCCAGGCGGGCGTCGGCGCGTTCGGGCCGGGCGCGGTTGAAGGGGCAGCGATAACAAAACGGCGCCATCACGCGGTCGGTTTTGAAGAGCAAACCGCGGTAGGCCTCATGGAAGAGGTCGATGTGGCCGAGGCTGACGGCGCCGACGGTGTCGCCGTGGTAGGCGGAGTCAAGGGAAAGGAATTTCGGCTTGGGGCTGTGCCCGGAGCGGCGGGCAAATTCGTACGCCATTTTGAGGGCCGCCTCCATCGCCGTCGAGCCGTCATCGGAAAAGAAGACGCGCCGGAGTTTTTGGCGCGGCGACGGGCTGGCGAGGCGGATCAATTGGGCGGCGAGCAGGGAGGCCGGCTCGTTGGCGAGGCCCAGGGCGGAGGAGTGGGCGATTTTTCCAAGCTGCCGGGTGAGGGCGGCGTTGATGGCCGGATGACGGTGGCCGTGCAGATTGGTCCAGATGGACGAGTTGGCGTCGAGGTATTCCTTCCCCTTTGTGTCAATCAAAACGGCGCCGCGGCCGGCGACGATGACAATGGGTTCGCGCCGCAGCCAGTCGCGCATCTGCGTGAAAGGATGCCAGAGGTATTTGTGATCCAATTGCGCGAGAGAGGGCAAGATCAGGGGCTGCCGGCAAGGTTGACGGCGCGCAAGGCCGAGAGCAATTGCTCGACGTCGGCCTTGGTGTGCGCCGCGGTCACGGTCAGGCGCAGGCGGGCCTGGCCCTGGGCGACGGTCGGGTAGCGAATGGCGGGAATAAAAATGCCCTGGCTGCGCAAGGCGGCGGCCATTTGCACGGCCTTGTCTTCGTCGCCGATGAGAATCGGAATGATGGCGCTGCCTTGGGATTCGAGGTGGCGGCAGACAAGGGCGACGTTGCTCCACAAAAGATTGCGCCGCTGCTCGCCGGCATCGCTTTGCACAAAACGGACACCCGCCGCCGCCGCCGCCGCCGCCGCCGGAACGGGGGCGGTCGAGAAAATGAAGGAGCGCGAGCGGTTAACCAGGAAATCGATCAGCGGGCGCGAACCGCAAATGTAACCGCCGGCGGCGCCGAAGGCTTTTCCGAGGGTGCCCATTTGAATTTCAACGTTTTGCGAGACGTCGAGTTCCTCCGGCAGGCCGCGGCGCGATTTGCCGTAGAGACCGGTGGCGTGGGCGTCATCGACCATGAGCCAGGCGCCGAATTTTTCCTTCAACGCGACCAATTCGCGCAGGGGCGCCTGGTCGCCGTCCATCGAGAAGATGCTCTCGGTGACGATGAGTGTGCGCGGGCGGCGGCTGGCCGGGGTCAGGGGGGCGGCGGCGTGGCGGCGGTCGGCCCAGCGGAGAATTTTCGCCACGTCGTTGAGGTTGTTGTGTCCGAAGACGCGCAACTTGGCGCCGGAGAGGCGCGCGGCATCGACGATGCAGGCGTGAACGAGCTTATCGACCGCGATGACGTCGTTGTTATCCACCAGGGCGCAGATCGCGCCCAAGGCGGCGGCGTAGCCGGAGGAGAAGGACAGGGCCGCCTCGGCGCCCTTGAAGGCCGCCAGCGCCTCTTCGAGGTCGTGGTGGGGGGCGAGCGAACCGCAAATCAAGCGCGAAGCGCCCGCGCCCGCGCCGAATTTGTTGACGGCTGCGATGGCGGCTTCCTTGAGGAGGGGATCGTTGGCCAGGCCGAGGTAGTCGTTCGAGGAAAAATTGAGGAGCGATTGGCCGTCGATGTCCAGGCGCGGCCCCTGGGGGGAATCGACGCGGCGCAATTGGCGGTAAAGGCCCTGCTCGCGGACCTCTTTCAATCGGGAAGACAATTCCTCATCGAACGCGTTCATGCCCAAGAAATGACACAGTTGGGAGGATTTGGCCAGCAGGTTTCATCATAATCTCAGCTATTAGGGCAAAGAGGACCAAAAGGACGCACACGGACGCACACGGACACACACGGACGCTGTGAATTCAGCCACGGTTTCGCCTTTCGCTGCGAACGCGGTAGAGGCGTTCGGTGAAACCGCCTTCCTTCTCGAAGGCTGCGGCCTGCGCCTTGAACTGGCGGTCGAGAAGGTAGCAGGACAGATTCAGGAGCGAGAGCGCCGCGTTGGCGACGAGTTCGGCGGAAGACACGGACGCGCACGGACGTTCACCGACACGCATGGACGGTTTCGCCTCTGTGAGTCCGTGTTTGTCCGTGTCCGTCCTTGAGCGGCTACGTTCCTCCTCCACCCATGCCCGGACCACTTGCAATGTGGCGCATCGCTTCGCCTTGAAGCGCTTCAAAGCCGGATGATCTGGCGGCATCGGCACCAACCCCCGCTGGCGCAAAAAATCCTCGTAGTCCAGGCGCAGCTCCTCCAGGCTGGCACGAGCCACGTTGGTCAGTTTAAGCTCGGTTTTTTTGGAGATGCCGGAGGCTTGGCTGCCCTCGGCGATGTTCTGCACGCCGGAACGCGCCGCCTGCACCATTTGATCGCGCGTGCGGCTCTTTCGATCCACGTAACGCTCGCAGAAACGCACCGTTACATCATAGACCAATTGCGCCAACTGAAAGCTTTTTAACTTCCGGTAGCCACCATGCAGAGGGATCAGTTCTTCCGGCTCAGGCATGGTCTGAAGCTGCCACGTTCCCCGTCCGTTGTCAGTTGATGAAAAATGACTTGCGGCGATTAGACCGGTTCACAATGATAGCCCGATCACTTATGCGCCAGCCCACTCTTTGAGACAAATCAAACCACCAAAAGCCATGTCACTCCAACCTGTTCTCATTGCCGGCGAATGGCGCGCGGCCAAAGCCAGCGGGACTTTCCGGGCTGAAAACCCCGCGACCGGCGAAACGCTGCCGGAAGAATTTCCCGTCAGCGCGTGGGCCGATTGCGAGGCCGCGCTCGAGGCCGCCGTCGGAGCCGCCAACGAACTTGGGCAAACGCCGCCCGAAAAACTGGCGAACTTTCTGACGCGCTTCGCCGGGCGCATTGAGGCGCGCAAAACCGAACTGGTCGAAATCGCGCACGCTGAAACCGGCCTGCCCAAATCGCCGCGTCTGGCGGAGGTGGAATTGCCGCGCACGACCGGGCAGTTGCGCCAGGCGGCCGCCGCCGCGCTGGACGGCTCGTGGGCTATGGCGACGATTGACACGAAATTAAACATTCGCTCGATGCTCGCCCCGCTCGGGCCGGTGTGGGTTTTCGGCCCGAATAATTTTCCGTTCGCGTACAACAGCATCGCGGGCGGGGATTTTGCCGCCGCGATCGCGGCCGCCAATCCCGTGATTGCCAAAGCCAACACGTCGCATCCCGGCACGTCCCGGTTGCTGGCGGAGGAGGCCTTCGCCGCCGTGAGGGAAGCGGGGCTGCCGGGCGCGACGGTGCAATTGATCTATCGCACCAGCCACGCGGACGGCGAACGGCTGGCCGCCGATGCGCGCACCGGGGCGCTGGCTTACACGGGCAGCCGCGCCGCCGGCCTCAAGCTCAAAGCCGCCGCGGACCGGGCGGGCAAGCCGATCTATCTGGAACTGTCCAGCGTCAATCCGGTGCTGATGCTGCCGGGCGCGTTGGCGGAACGGGGGGCGAAATTGGCGGAGGAATTCTGCGCCAGTTGCCTGCTGGCCACGGGGCAATTCTGCACCAGCCCGGGCCTGGTGCTGTTGTTTGCCGGCGAAGCGGCGGAACAATTCATCGCCGCCGTGCGCCAAAAGCTGGAAGCGACGCCGCCCGCGCCGTTGCTCTCCGGCGGCGTGTTGCGGTCGCTGGAAGAAAGCGTGGGAACCCTGCGCGCGGCGGGCGCCGAACTGGTCACGGGCGGCAGGGCGTTGCCGCCGCCCGGCCATCGGTTTGCCAACACGCTGCTGCGCGTGAGCGGGGAGAAATTTTTGGCCGAACCGGAACAATTGCAGACGGAGGCGTTTGGCAACGCCTCGCTCATCGTCGTGCTGCGCGACGCCGGCCAGGCGCGCGCCGTCATCGAGCATCTCGAAGGCAATCTGACCGGCAGCATTTATTCCGACACGGCGGGCGCGGACGACGCGCTTTACGCCCAACTGGCGCCGCTGCTGCGGGCGCGGGTGGGGCGTTTATTGAACGACAAGATGCCGACAGGTGTGGCGGTCACGGCGGCGATGAACCACGGCGGACCGTATCCGGCGACGGGACATCCGGGCTTTACCGCCGTCGGCATTCCCGCGTCATTGCGGCGTTTTGCGATGCTCCAGTGTTTTGACAGTGTCCGCCCGCAGCGTCTGCCAGCCGCGCTGCGCAATCAGAATCCGACTGGAAAAATGTGGCGGCTTATGGATGGCCACTGGACGCAAGACAGCGCCGCCGGATAAAGAGTTTTCCTCAAACCCAAGCCAAAAACACATGATGCGTCATCTCCAAGCCGCCCGCTTGTTCGCCGCGCTTTTGCCGGCGTCAATCGCCATTGCCGAGCCGGCCACCAACGCTTCGTTTCCCGTCGCCATCACGGTGGACGCGGCCAAGCCGGTGGGAGAACTGACGCCGATCTGGCGCTTCTTCGGCGCGGACGAACCGAACTACGCCTACATGAAGGACGGCAAGAAGCTTTTGTCTGAACTCGGCCAGCTCGGCGGGGCGCAGGTTTATTTTCGCGCGCACCATCTGCTGACCAGCGGCGACGGCTGGGCGGCGTTGAAATGGGGTTCGACCAGCGCCTACAAGGAGGATGCGAACGGCAAAGCGATTTACGACTGGACGATCAACGACCGGATTTTCGACGCGTATCTCGAACACGGCCTCAAACCTTATGTGCAGATCGGCTTCATGCCGGAGGCGCTGACGACGCATCCGCAGAATTATCCGCACCATCCGCCGGCCAACCAGCGCGCGCCCGCCGACGCGGGACAGTCGTATCCGCCGAGAGATTACGCGAAGTGGGGCGAGCTTGCGCATCAATGGGCCAGGCATTGCGTGGAGAAATACGGGCGGGCGGAAGTGGAGAAATGGTATTGGGAAGTCTGGAACGAGCCGAACATCAGTTACTGGCACGGGTCGCACGCGGAGTATTTCAAGCTTTACGATTACGCGGTGGACGGCGTGCGGCGGGCGCTGGCGAGCGCGCGCGTCGGCGGGCCGGAAACAGCGGGCGGGCCGGGCGGGAGGTTTTTGCGCGAATTTCTGGAACATTGCGCGTCGGGCACGAATTACGTCAGCGGCAAAACCGGCTCGCCCCTGGACTTTATCTCATTCCACGCCAAAGGCGCGCCGGTGTTCACCAACGGCCACGTCCGCATGGGCATGGCGAACCAGTTCAAGAATATCGACAGCGCCTTTGCCGTGATCGCGTCTTTTCCTGAATTCAAAAACCTGCCCATCATCATCGGCGAATCCGATCCGGAAGGATGCGCGGCGTGCCGCGAGCCGCACGACGCCTATCGCAACGGCACGATGTATTCCAGTTACACGGCGGCGAGTTTTCCGCGCGCCTATGAACTGGCGGCGGAACGCGGGATGAATCTCCAGGGGGCGCTGACCTGGGCGTTTGAATTTGAAGACCAATTGCCGTTCGCCGGCTTCCGTCAACTGGCCAGCGCGGGGATGGATTTGCCGGTGCTGAATGTGTTCCGGATGTTCGCCAAAATGAGCGGCGAGCGCCTGGCCGCGGTCAGCAGCGCGGGACTGGAGGCGCAAACGATTCTCAAATCCGGCGTGCGCGGCCCTCCCGACGTGGCCGCGCTGGCGAGCCTGGACAAAGGCAAACTGGCCGTGCTGGCCTGGCATTATCACGACGACGATGTGGCCGGCCCGGAGGCGAGGGTGGACCTGGCGCTGAACAACCTGCCGTTCGCCAACGGCGAGGCGAAGATGACGCACTACCGGATTGACGCCGACCACAGCAATTCCTACCAGGCGTGGCTGCGGATGGGTTCGCCGCAGCCGCTCTCGGACAAGCAATTTTCCGAACTGGAAAAGGCCGGGCAGCTTGCCCTGCTTGGCCCGCCGGAAAACATCCGCGTGGAAAACGGCAGGGCCGGCGTGAAATTCAACCTGCCGCGCCAGGCGGTGACCCTGCTGGTGGTGGAGTGGAATTAACCCGCGGTCCGGTTTAAAGTTTTTGCAGGACGGCTTCCGGCGCGAAACCGTGAAGTTTAATCACCTTGTGCCGCGATTTATGGCCGCGAACCAGTTCGACGCGATGGCGGGCGCAATCGAGTTTTTCGGCGAGCAACTCAATCAACGCTTCGTTGGCGGCGGCATCCACCGGCGGGGCGGTGACCTTGATTTTCAGCTCGTCGCCAGCCAGCCCGACGATTTGATTGGACGAGGCGCGCGGTTGGAGTTTCACGGACAGGAGCGTGCCGTCCGGTTGGGCGCGGAGGAAAATCGGAGTCGCCATGGCCGCGCATAGTAAGCGGCGGCAGGCCATTTGTCTCTGGAATTCCGAATTTGCAGGCAGATGGGAAACAGGGCACCTTGGGGGGATGAAACACAACTCGACCGGGAAAGCGTGGCTCCTTGCCGGGAGTCTTCTGGCTTTGCCGGGTTTCCTCAACCTGGGGGGGACGGCGCGGGCGCAGACTGTATTTATGGTTGACGCGTTCAATCCATCGGGCGTGGGCGGCAATAACTACGCCAGCGGCCAGATCACCAATGTCTGGGGGAATTGGTTCGGGAACGCGTTTCAATCATTGGCTTGGGATTCCGCCAGCGACGCCAACAATAACGCCGCTTCGGGATCGATGAAGATCACGGCCAACTTCAACGGCGCCAGCAATCAGTTCGAGGTTTATGACTTTAACGGCATCTACCCGCCGGTGAACGGGGTGCAATACACGAATTTTCAATGCGATGTCCGTTTCGATCCCAGTTCCGCCACCGTGACGGCGGGCGGCAAGCTCATCTTTGGCCACCTGGAATTCGGCACGCCGAACGGCTACGGCCAGGATTACTTTGGCGGAGTGGACGTTCCGGCCACGAACACAAACTGGGTGCATGTCAGCCTGCCGCTCAGCGCGGCGTCGGACCCGAATCTGACGAACATCTACAACGTTCTCATTCACATCTACGGGCCTTATTACAGTCCCGGGTTGAGCGGCGCTTCGATCCTCTGGGTGGACAACATCAAGTTTGTCGGCGCCACGCCGGTGACGACAAATTGCGTCGTGGACTGGAACGACGTGCATCAAAGGATAGATGGTTTTGGCGCTTCCTCGGCTTGGGATGGCAGTTGGACGAGCGCGCAAGCGGACCTGTTTTTTTCCACCAATGCCGGGATCGGCCTTTCCTTGTTGCGCACACGCATCGCCCCTGGCGGCACGACGGTGGAAAACAGCATCATGCAGATGGCCCAAGCCCGCGGGGCCAGGGTCTGGAGCACGCCGTGGAGTCCGCAGGCGTCGTTCAAAAGCAATACAAATGTCGATGGCGGAGAATTTCTTTCGGCCAGCAACCAGGCTTACGCCAGCCAACTGGCCGGTTACGTGGCCAACATGAAGAACACTTACGGCGTCACCCTCTACGCCCTCTCCATCCAGAACGAACCCGGGATTGCGACCAGTTACGAATCCTGCGTGTGGAACGCGCAGCAGATTCATGATTTTGTCCCTTACCTTTACGCCGCGTTGGCGGCGAGCAACGTGGCTTCGACAAAGATCCTGCTGGCGGAAGACCAGAGCTGGGAGACCAGTCTTTACCTCACCGCCATGAGTGATCCTTCGGTCGCGACGAACGTCGGCATTATCGCCTGCCACAATTATGACGGCAGTCCGCCCGGCGGGAATCCGGCGGCGCTGCCCCGGTCTGCCAATCCCAACGCGGCGCTCTGGGAGACGGAAGTTTCCACGTTCGACGCCTTTGACGGAAGCATGAGCAACGCCCTGTATTGGGCCGGCCGGATTCACCTGTTCCTGACGGCCGCGGAGGTCAACGCTTTTCATTATTGGTGGCTCATTCCCTTCAACCCCGATAACGAAGGATTGACCGACCCATCCGGCAATCCGGCCAAGCGCATGTATGCGCTGGGCAATTACAGCCGGTTTGTCCGGCCGGGCTATTACCGGATCGGAGTGTCCAACAACGCGTTCACCTCGATCAGCGCCTACAAGGACACCAACTCCGGCAGCTTTGCCATCGTCGCCATTAATTCGAGCTTCGGCGCCGTCACGCAGATTTTTAATCTGGCCAACTTCACGGCCAGTTCTGTCACCCCATCGGTTACCTCCGGCACACTTTCGCTTTCCAACCAGGCTGCCGTGGCCGTTTCCAACTCAACTTTCAGCTACGCGCTGCCCGCTCTGAGCGTGGTGACCTTCATCGGGCAGGCTTACGTGGCGCCGTCCAGCATCACGATCTCGCGCGCTGTTCTCAACGGGAGCGCTTTTGTTCTCAGTTGGAATTCGGTCGCGGGCGCAAGCTACAGCGTGCTCAGAACCAATGTCCTGGCCGGACCCGCCACGCGCTGGCCCGCCATTGTCACCGGCTATCCGGCGGGAGGCGCCGCGGCCGGTTCGCTCTCCTACACGGATGTGACAGTGAGGGTGGCCCCGAGTTTTTATCGGGTGAGCAGTCCCTGACCGTGGCGGGGGGAGCTCGAACCCTCGTTAAAGGACGGTTTGTGGCGGGCTTGCGGAAAGAAATCCGCATGTTTTTGGCGGGTTTGAAGCTGGAATTCCGCACATACAAGGAGAAGTCACAGTGTATATGAGCGCAAAGCGACACCAATGCCGTTGCGGGGGTATCGACTCGTTGTCGCCGGGCTATTTATGGAGCAAGACCTCGTTTCCCAAACGGCTGTGGCGCCGGATGGACAATGGCGGGGAAAGACCGGGGTGATGCAAAATCGGAAAACCTCTCAACTAAAACCCATCAAATATCAAGATATGAAAAGAGACACGAAAAAAATCCTCAACGTCAAACTAACAGCGGCGGCTGCCGTCACGATCTTGTTGGCGGCGATGCCTTCCACAACCCGGGCACAGGTTAACACCAATCCGGTGCCAAACCTGGCCATCAGTTGGTCCTTGGATTCTTATGGATTCGACAACGCTGTTGGTGGAAGTGGCGTACCGGTCCCCAATACTGCGGCGGGCCTTGCTCTGGCGACCAATTGGAACGACACATGGAGTGAGAATTTCACTCACGTGAGCGGGGTTCCCCCCGTGACAGTAAATAACTTGTTTGACATAACGGGGGCCGCGACCAGCGTGAGTCTAACCTACGCTGCCTGGGGCTCGTGGTATATTGTGAACGCACACGTTGGACCGGATGCGGATGGCTCCTACAACAGGGAGATGCTCAACGGCTTTTTGAACGCAGGCCCGGCTGCGTGGGGCCCTAACATCACTAATTCATCCCTCATCTTCAGCGGCATTCCCTATACCAATTACGACGTTGTGGTCTATATTTCTGATGACACAAGCGGCCGGAAGTTCCGAATGACGGACGGGGCCATAAATTATTATGGCAGCACAGTGGCAGCAGCCGAAATCAGCGGGGCCAACGCTTTGTTTTTACCTACGACTCAAACCAGCAACACCCGGTTTCCCAGCGCAGACTTCGCCTTCTTCCCCGGAGAAACAAACAGCGCCCCCTCTTTCAATTGCTATCCATTATCCGGTAATGACCAGTGGCTCGGCATCTCGTCGATTCAGATCATCCAGGCCTCCAACGTCTATGTGCTCTTTGGCCCAAGTCCGGTCACTCAGATAGTTCCGGTCGGCCAGCCAGCCAGTTTCAGTGTCATGGCAGGCGGTTTGACCCCTCAATATCAGTGGCAACATGCCGGCACAAACATCCCCAATGCCACCAGCGCCACCTACTCCATCGTTGCGGCGGCGCTGGGACAGGACGGAAGCTATGATGTCATTGTCTCCAACAGTTTCAGTGCCGTGACCAGCGCGGTGGCCACGCTGACCTTCTATACGCCGAAGACTGACACGTGGGACGGCGTTGGCTCCGCTTGGGACACCAGTTCAACCAACTGGACCGTCAACAATGGCGTTTCAAAGACGAATTACACGGAAACAGACAATGTGGTTTTTGGCCCGCTCGGCGCCGCCCAGCCGGCCGTTTCCCTGGCCAGCACCTTCACGCCGTCTTCCATCACGGTTTCCAACGCCGCTTACACACTTGCTTCCGGCGGGCTTGCCGGCACGGGGTCTCTGCATGTGATGAACAATGCCACGTTGATTCTGGACACGGGTGACACCAGCACCGGGCCGACGTTGATTGACAGCGGCAGCACGCTCCAACTCGACAACAACGACGCCGCCGGCGCGCTGGGTTCCGGGCCGCTGACCAACAACGGCGCATTGGTCTTCAACAGCTCCGGCAGTTATGCCTACGGCTTTCCGATCTATGGAACCGGCAACATCACAAATCTTGGGTCCGCCAACGAAATCACCTTGGGTGCGGGTGTCAGCGCCGATTATCTTGTCCAGGCGGGCGCCGGCCAACTGCTTCTCCAAGGCAATAACAACCTGACGGGCGGGCTGGTGGTTTCCGCCGGCACGGTTTATGCGCGCGTCAACACCAGTCTGGGACAGGGCACGGTGGTGCTCAACGGGGGAATGCTTCAGCTCTATTTTGCCAATGACTTCACCGGTTCGGCCATGACGCTGGCAGGCGGTGCGTTGCAAGGCGGCCTCAACGGCAACAACAGCTACGACGGCACGGTTTCACTGGCGGTGGATTCAGACATTGATGTTGGCGCGGGCGATACCTTCACGTTGAACAGTGCCGCCGGACTCAATGGCGCCGGCTACAACTTCAGTATAAATGCAAGTGGGGGTGGCACGTTGATTCTGCCGGGAACCGACAATACCTGGGCCAGCGTCACCATCAACGCCGGAACGCTCCAGATTGGCAATGGCGGCAGTGGGAGCCTGGGCGCCGGCACCATTACGGACAGCGGCGCTTTGACCTTCGATGTTGCCGGAAATCTGGTCGTGACCAATCCCATCACCGGCGGGGGCGCCATCAACCAGAACGGCGCCGGCACGGTCACGTTGACGGCGGACAATAACAGCGCCGGATTCGGCGGCCCCATCAACGTCAACAGCGGGACGCTTCTGATCAACGGGACCGGCGGGACCGGAGGCGTAAGCGTGAACGGCGGCGCCCTTGGCGGCACCGGCGCAATTGAAAGCACGGTGGTGACGTCCGCAGGCTCGACGTTGTTCGCCGGCGCCCCGGCTTCGGTGGGCACACTCGCCATTGTTGGCGGCGATCTGGACATCGGCGGCAACGTCCTGGTGAAGCTGCACAAATCCCTGGCCCAGTCCAACGACGTGGTGACGGTGTCCGGCGCGTTGAACAACACCGGCACCGGCATCGTGAATGTCGAAAACCTGGGTCCGGCGCTGGCGCCGGGAGACAAGTTCACGATCTTCAGCAAAGCCGTTGGCGGCAATGCACTGACGGTGGCTGGCAATGGCGTGGTTTGGAACAACAATCTGGCTGCGGACGGCTCCATTTCAGTGCAGTCCTTGGGCACCGTCAGCCATCCGACCATCCAAAGTGTTTCCTATGGTGTCACCAACGTTGTCTTCAGCGGCGCCACTGGTTATGCCTACGGCCTCTACCATGTTTTGTCCTCCACCAATCTGGCGCTGGGCAACTGGACGCTGCAGGCCGTTGGCAACTTTGACGCCAGCGGGAATTTTTCCGTGACCAACAGCATCTCCGGGGCTGCGCCGGAGACATTCTATAAGCTGCAACTGCCGTGACGGGTCTGGCGGTTCTACAGTGACGGGTTCAGACGACCGGAGCCTGAAACTCCGGTTGTTTTTTTTAAATCCAGAGCGAAATTGATGTCGTCATTTTTCAGGGGAACCGGTAGGGTGCGGCATCCAAATGAGCGAGATTACGTTGGTGCTGGAGGGGATTGGGCGGGGCGACAAGCAGGCTTCCGAAGACCTCCTGCCGCTGGTGTATGGAGAGCTGCGACGGCTGGCCGCCGCCAAAATGGCCAGGGAGGCGGAGGGACAAACCATCCAGCCGACGGAACTGGTTCATGAGGCCTGGCTGCGCCTGGTTGGCGACGCGGCCCAAACCTGGCAAAACCGCAACCACTTCCTGGGCGCCGCCGCCGAGGCGATGCGCCGCATTTTGGTGGACCGCGCGCGGCGCAAATCCGCCGTCCGGCACGGCGGCGGCCAGTTCCGGCTCGACATCGAAGGGCTGGACCTGGCCGCGGCCGGGGCCGACGACAAAATCCTGCTGGTGGACGAGGCCTTGGAACAACTGCGCGAGGAGGACCCGGAAAAAGCGCGCATTGTCACGTTGAAATTCTTTGGCGGCTTGACCAACCAGGAAATCGCGGCCCATCTCAACCTGGGCGAGCGCACGGTCGAGCGCCAGTGGTCTTTCGCCAAGGCCTGGCTGCTGCGGGCCATCCGCGCGCGAAGCTGACACGACAAAGCGGCGTTCCGTGACGGGTTAAGCGGGCTATTTTCGCATATAATACATGACGTAGCGCGATGAACGGGAACCTGCAACGAGAAGAAGCCCTCTTCCATGAAGCCATTCAGTTGGCCGATCCCCTTCGGCGCAAACTATTCCTCGACCGCGCTTGCGCGGGCGACCCGATTCTGCGCGCGGGGGTGGAGGAATTGCTGGCGGCGCATGCCTTGGGAGAAGAGTTTTTTGACGGGGAAGGCTCGGCGTTCAGTTGGTCCGGAGGGCGCGTTGGCTCTTCCGCGCCCGCCAACAGAGATTCTTCCGTGAAATCTCCGGTCGAGGAACAGCCCGGAACGAAAATCGGCTGTTACAAGCTGCTGGAAAAAATCGGCGAGGGCGGGTGCGGCGTCGTCTATATGGTCGAGCAGACCGAACCGGTCCGCCGCCGCGTGGCGCTGAAAATCATCAAGCTGGGCATGGACACCAAGAACGTCATCGCCCGCTTTGAGGCCGAGCGGCAAGCCTTGGCGCTGATGGAGCATCCCAACATAGCGCGGGTCCTGGACGCCGGAGCCACGGAAACCGGACGGCCGTATTTCGTGATGGAACTGGTGCATGGGGTCAAGCTCACGGAGTATTGCGACCAGCACCATTTGGACACCCGGCAGCGCCTGGACCTGTTCGTGCAGATTTGCCATGCCCTTCAGCACGCTCATCAGAAGGGCGTCATTCACCGCGATATCAAGCCGTCGAACATATTGGTGACGCTGCACGACGGCGTGCCGGTTCCGAAGGTGATTGATTTCGGCATCGCCAAGGCGACGGCGGAGCAACTGACCGACAAGACCTTGTTCACCGGCTACGGCAACTTCATCGGCACCCCGGCCTACATGAGCCCGGAACAGGCCGAGATGAGCGGCCTGGACGTGGACACGCGGAGCGACATTTACAGTCTGGGCGTGTTGCTCTACGAATTGCTGACCAGCAAAACGCCCTTTGACGGAAAAAAACTGTTGGAGAGCGGCCTTTTCGAAATGCGGCGCACGCTTTGCGAAACGGATCCGCAGCGGCCCTCGACCATGCTCGCGGCTTTGGACCATTCCGAATTAACGATCACGGCCGAGCGGCGCCACGCCGATCCGCCCAGATTGATTTCGCAACTGCGCGGAGATTTGGACTGGATCGTGATGAAAGCCCTGGAGAAAGATCGCCGTCGCCGCTATGAAACCGCCAACGGCCTGGCGCTGGATGTCCAGCGCTATCTGAACAACGAACCCATCCTGGCCCGCCCGCCCAGCCGTTCGTACCGCTTTCAAAAACTGGTTTACCGCAACAAAGTGGTCTTCGCCGCCGGCGCTGCGGTGGCGCTGGCCCTGATCCTCGGTTTTGGAACCTCCACCTGGCTCTTTTTCCGCGAAAGAGACGCCGAGCAGAAACAGTCGCGCCTGCGCCAGGAAGCCGAGCAAACCAGCGCCCGGGAAATGGAACTGCGGCGGCAGGCAGAACTCCGCGAGAAGATTACGCAGGCGTCTTTTGCCCTCAGCCAGGATCGGATGGAGGACGCGGACCAGGCAATCATCCAGGTTTCCAATGTGCCGCCTTCGCTGGAAAGCGCGGCCGTGTTTCGACGGCTGGGCGAGTGGCATGCGCTTGCGGGACGTTGGAAACAAGCTGCTGAACGATTTGCCACCTTGCTCAGCGTCAATCGGTTTGACGGCTGGGATGCGGCGGCGTCGGACGCGCTCAAGTGCGCGGCGGCCCTGGCGGAATTGGGCAACCTGGATGCGTACGACCGTTTTCGTGAAGCCCTGGTGGACCGCTTTGCCGCCAGTTCCAATCAGACGGCATCCGACCGGATGGTGAAGGCGGCCCTGATTCTGCCGGCCACCGATCGCTTTCTTCAGACGTTGCAGCCGCTGGTTGATACCATCACCTCGAAGATACCGCCCGCCATTCGCGCCCAGCCTCCCGCCGAGGTGTTGCATCCCGCCGCCGCCGAATCCAGCTCCAGCGCGCGGCCTGCCCTGGTCGATGTCTCCAGTTTTGACGGGCGCGCCATCGGAGTGGACTTCGGGGAAGCGGTTGACTTCGCCAGCGCCACCAACCCTGCCAACTATCTTGTTCCAGGAACGACCGTGACCAACGTCACGCTAGGCGCGGACAGCCTATCGGTGACCCTCTGGCTGGCATCACCGCTCGACGGACAATTCACCGTGCGGGTTGACAATGTCAAGGATGCGTCCGGAGACCGGGTTTTGCCCGCGGCAACAGCGACGAACTCCGTGCCGAACTTGAATTGGTGGGTCAGCGGAAACGCCAGCAACCAACCCAGCTCGGTGGCTTACAGCGGCAATACCGCCACCATTGTGGCCGGTGGATCGGACGTGTGGCTTCATGGCGACAACTTCGTCTTCCAGTATCGATTGGAGACCAACGACTTTGATTGCCGCCTGCGCGTGCAATCGGTCGCGGACACCGACGGCACAGGCTTTGCGCGCACCGGCTTAATGGTGCGAGATTCATTGACGGACATCAACGGGCACATGATGATGGTCCAGAAAAACGCGGGGCCGAACGCCGGGAACAATAACATCGATTCCTTTGAAGTGACCCTGCGGTTTATTGCCGACCATCCCGAAACCACCTTCAGCGCGCCTCCCAATCCCCTGCCGGCGGCTTACGGTTCGAACTCGTGGCTCCGTCTGCGCCGATCCGGGACAAGATTTGCCGCCTATGTGTCCAGCAACAGCGTGGACTGGGCGCAACTGATCGAAAGCGACGGCGCATCCCATGGCGACAAGACGTTTACGAACAACGTCCTTTTTTTCGGCATCGCTACCAGCGCCCACAGCACGGACGCCACTACCAAAGCTGTCGTCAGCGGGCTGGGCGCGGTCCCTGCCACGCCGGTCAAAATCATCGCCCAGCCGGCGGCTTCTGTGGCATGGAATCAAGGCGCTCCCGGCGCCCTCAAACTGGTCGCCACGGGCGATTCGGTGTCCTGCCAATGGCGCCTCAACGGCGTGGACATTCCCGGGGCCACCGACGCCGCCTATCTTGTGCCCGCCGCACGGCTGTCGGACGCCGGAGTTTATTCAACGCTTGTTTACAACAACGTCAACGCGCTCGTCAGCTCCCCTATCAGCGTCACCGTTTCCAAAGACACCACCCCCCCCTTCATCACCGACATCGTCAGTTACGATGGCCTCAGCGTGAAGGTGGAATACAACAAGGTGATGGATTCCGCCACGGCGGCCAACCCCGCCAACTATCGCGTCAATGGCTCCCCGGTCGCCGCGGCCGATTTCGCGCCCGGCGGCCGATCGGTCGTTCTGCGGCTTGGCCAGCCCATCGATGGCCAGGTGGAGGCCACGGTCAGCAACGTAAAAGACTTTTCCTTGAACACCATCGTTCCAGAGACCAAAGCCGTTGGCTCCGTGTTGCCTCTGCAACTCTTGGCCCTCGGAGACGCGTCCCTGCAGCCGTATTCAGTTTCTTACAGCGGAGACAGGGTTTCCATCGTCGCGGGCGGATCGGATGTCAGCGGGGGCGGCGACAATCTGGTTTATCAATATCTGGTGGTGACCAACGACTTCGACTTTCGTTTGCGCGTCCAATCCGTTTCGGGCGGCGGCGGTATGTTTGCCCGATCCGGCTTGATGGCTCGCGATTCGTTTCGCGACACGTCCAGCCACCAAGTCATGGTCGCCGTCAACGCGGGAAACACGTTTCAAACCATTGCCCGCACCATGACCGGATCCATTCAAACCCAAAGTCAGCCGCCCAACCCGCTGCCGTCGTCCTTTGGCTCGAATTCCTGGGTCCGGCTGCAGCGGGTCGGAACCATTTTCCGGACCTACTACGGCGACAACGGGGTGGACTGGACGTCGCTGTATCAGTTCGACAGCGCGGCGGATGCCGACGGACCGTTTGCCAATCCCCTCTATTTGGGCATCGCCACTTCCTCGTGGAGCGCCAGAAAGACCGCCACAGCCGTGGTGAGCGATTTTGGGGTGACTCAAACCACCCCCGTCAGCGCCACGATCTCGCTGGCGTTGATTGACTACCGCCGGAAGAACTATGCCCAAGCCATGGAATGGTGCCGTCGCTGTCTGGCTGATCCTGACTATCAGGCGGCCCGCATCGCCACCGCGCGGGCCATCCTGGCGATGTGCTGCTTCCGGCTCAATCAGATGGCGGAGGCGCGTTCCGAATTGGCCGAGAGCCGCGAGATCATCCGGGGCAGATTCGCCGCCGGTCTTAACGCCGGCAACGCCACCTACGGTTATTGGTTCGATTGGGTTTCAGCCCGCATCCTTCTGCGCGAAGCGGCGGCGCTCATCGAAGAGCGGGAGAAGGGTCTCACCCAGAATTCCCGTGGTTCGCAAAGTGAGATCACCCCGGGGGGAGACCTGCCCGTTGCCACTGCGATTCAAAAAAGGAGGATTTAACCGCATAAAGGGCAAAGAACACAGAGAGAGGAACTTATGTCTTTTTCTTTGCTTGTCCGCCGAAGCCTTATAGGTAATCCAAAGTTATTCATCGGCGGCAAGGTGAGCGCAACGAATTCAGCACCGCAGCCGACGGTGAATAACTTTGGGGCGGCTCTACCGCACTGGGCTCTGTTGCGGCCATTTCATCTTCGGCTGTTTTGCGGTTTTCTGCCACTGACCTCCAGGCCCCCTGTTCGAAAAATAAGAAGGTCAAAGCCAAGCCCAACGACCCAGGCTGCGCCGGAGGCTTCGCCGAGGCGAGACCTTCGACCGCAGAGCCGGCGAGCTGAATGGCTCGCTACCGGTTCTGCTCGTTTTATTGTGCTGCTGACACGCGCAATGAATGCAATTATCACAGTGGGGGGCGCCTTCGTGGTGCTGCTGGTGGCGATGATCGCATTGGTCCTGGTCGCGAGAGCTACGAAGTGGAAACCCAAACCGGTTAAGCCGATTTGCGGAATATTGGCGATATGCGCAACAGTTCTTTCGGCTGGTGTCGTGTGCAGCATCGCCGGGAACGACATTCACATACTTTACTGGTGGCTTGTGGGCATTCCGATAGCTGCTGTTGTCTTTCCCGTCTGCTTTGCGGTGGCAAACTTGTCCGTCCGATTATTACGCACCTGTTGTTATTTCGTGGCGAAATGGCGCCGGAAAAACTGATTCGCACGGATTCCGACGTTGCGGCCGCGGATATGAAGAAAATGGGAAGCGTCTTGCTTGCATCAAGAAACCCGATAAGGATTAACCATTCAGAGTGGCCGGTTGAAGTGACCGGTGACACCAGCCTGACCCCTTTGACGGGTCAGCGGCGGCAGAGCGCCGTCCGCCGCAACCGGTTGCACGGCGGTCATTTCTTTCCAACGGCCTTGAAAAAGGTGTAGCAGAAGACGCCATCCGAGGCGGCAGTCCGGTACAAGTCCCTGATGCCCTTGTCGAAGACGTCTTGCGCAATTATTCCCGCCTTGATGGCCGAGGCGCGGACACCTTCAATCATGGCCGTGAACGTATTCTTGGTGAACCCTTCAACCAGTTGCGGCTTGCTGGAATCAACATAGACCATTCGAGGAGAGACGCGGATTGAGCGATAGCCCGCCTTGCACAGCAGTGGATAAAGCTCTCTGCCGACCATGGCGTTGCCGCCTGCCCGCCGCTGTAGTTCAACCTGACACTGAATCGCCTGGCGGGCGGCTTCACTGTCGGGATAAAAATAGACGGAGCCGTGGTCCCCTTCGATGACCGTGATGGTGCCGCCTTGGCGCAAGTGCTTTTTCAGTCTGCGCAGCGCCTCGACGGGCCGCGGGAGATGTTCCAGGACAAAACAAACGAAAATGTGGTCGAAGGAGGCCGCCCGGAAGGGCAAATGGAGGAGGTCCGCTTGTTGACATTGAACATTGCCCAGACCTGCCGCCGCGACTTTTCGCCTGGCTTCAGCGACCGACGCCCCGGATATATCCACAGAAGTGATGAACGCATCCGGACTGTTCCTGGCCAGGGTGATGGTCTGCGCGCCGACGCCGCAACCGGCTTCCAGAACACGGCTTCCCGCCGGGTAGGCGGTGTCGGCGTGCAATAGCTCGACCAGTGTGGAGGCTTGGTCCTGCAGGCGCAGATTTTCCCGATGATGATAGCCGTGGACGTACGCCTTATTCATGCTTCCTGTTTCCTGCCAGACGATAGACGCCAGCCGCGCCCGGCCACAAGAGCAGAACCGCGGCCGCAGCCATCCCGGAGGTGGATGGCAATGGGCGATTACTTGTTGGTCGCAGCGGCGGGCGCCGGCGTTTGGCCGGGGGCGGCGGCGGCCGGAGCGGAGGGGGTCTCCAGAGGCGCCGCGTTGGTCAACTGCAACAAGCCGCCACTGACGGGAGTGGTCGCGGCGGCGGGCGGCGGAGCCGCAGTATGTGAGATCCCTGTCGCGCCTTTTCTGGCGAGTTCTTCCTCAAGCAACGCGGCGGCGGACTTGGATTTATTCGAGGCCATGACGGCCATGATGAGGGCCAGGGCGAAGAAGATGCCGGCCAAATACTTGGTGATCTTGGTCAGGACGTTGCCGGAACCCGCGCCAAAAAGGGCGTCGGTCGCCGCGCCGCCAAAAGCCATGCCCGCGCCGGCGTCCTTCTTGGGCAACTGCGCCAGCACCAGAACGACCAGCAAAACGCAGTCCAGAAACATCACGACTGTCAAACAAATGTAAATAAAGTTCATAGTTGCACGTTAAATCGAGTTCTTGATTATATCAGAGAAATTCCGCACGTCCAGCGAAGCGCCGCCCACCAGCGCGCCATCGACATCGGGCTGTTCCATCAATTCGCGGGCGTTGGAGGGCTTGACGCTGCCGCCGTATTGAATGCGGACGTGCCGCGCCACGCTCTCGTCAAACATCCCGGCGATGAGCTTGCGGATGAAGGCGTGGGCCTGCTGCGCCTGGGCGGAAGTGGCGGTCTTGCCCGTGCCAATCGCCCAAACCGGTTCGTAGGCCAGGATCGTTTCGCGCATCTGCTCGCCCGTCAAACCCGCCAGGCTCCCGCGCACCTGCGTGGTGAGCACCGCTTCGGTCTGGCCGCTTTCCCGCTCGGCCAACAGTTCGCCGACGCAGACGATGGGCTTGAGCGAGGCGGCGTGGGCGGCGCGGGCTTTCCTGGAAATCAATTCGTCGGTTTCCTTCTGGAACTGGCGGCGCTCGGAGTGGCCGAGGATGACGTAGCGGACGGAGAATTCCTTCAACATCCCCGCCGCGATCTCGCCGGTAAAGGCGCCGAAATTGTTCTCGCTCATGTTTTGCGCGCCCAGGCGGATGGCGCTGTCCAGGACCGCCTTGGAGACTTCGCTCAAGGCGGTGAACGGCGGGCAGACGACCACGTCCATCTCCTTGAGGTTGGCCAGCTCCAGTTTCAGGCCTTTGACCAAAGCGAGGGCTTCGGCCACGGTCTTGTTCATCTTCCAGTTGCCCGCGATAATTAATTTTCGTTCTTTGTTCATGTGATTGTGCCATGCGAGGCGCTATTTGTCCGAAAGCGCGGCCACGCCCGGGAGGACTTTGCCCTCCAAAAACTCCAGGCTGGCCCCGCCGCCGGTGCTCATAAAAGTCACCTTGTCTCCCAGCCCGGCCTTGTGCAGGGCCTTGACGCTGTCTCCGCCGCCAATGATGCTTTTGGCGCCGTTCCGGGCCGTGGCCTCCGCCACCGCGCGCGCCACCGCGTTGGTGCCCTCGGCAAAGCGGGGGTCCTCGAACATCCCCATCGGGCCGTTCCACATGATGGTCTTGGCCGTGCTGAGAATTTGAGCATAACGCCGGGCCGTCTCCGGTCCGATGTCCAACCCTTGCGCCTCCGCCGGAATGTCCGCGTCCTTAGTGGCACACGGATTCTGAATGTCAATCACCGGCTTGCCTTTTTTGTTGAGTTTGCCCGTCTCGACGGGCGTGCCGATGACATGGTCGGAGGGCAGCAAAAACTGGACGCCGCGCGCCTTGGCCTTGTCCAAGGCGGCCTTGGCCACGGCCTGTTTGTCAGGCTCGGCCAGGGATTTGCCGATTTTAAGCCCTTGCGCCAGATTGAACGTATAAGCCATCGCGCCGCCGATCAAAATGGTGTCCGCCTTTTCCAGGAGGCGGTCGATGACCTTGATTTTGTCCGAAACCTTCGCGCCGCCGAGCACGACAACGAACGGACGCCGCGGCTTTTCCAACTCCTCGCCGAGAAACTTCAATTCCCGCTCCATCAACAAACCCGCCGCGCACTTGCCCCCGCGTTTGGCGATGACCCGCGCCACCCCTTCGGTGGAAGCGTGGGCGCGATGCGCCGCGCCAAAGGCGTCATTGACATACAGGTCGGCCAGCCGGGCCAGTTTTTCCGCGAAGGCGGGATCATTGGCTTCCTCCTCGTTGTAGAAGCGGACGTTCTCCAACAGGAGCAGGTCGCCCGGCTTGAGGGCGGCGGCGGCTTTTTCCGCGGCGTCGCTGATGCAATCGTCGGCAAAGGCCACCGGGCGGCCGATCAATTCAGAGAGTTTGGCGGCGACCGGGCGCAGGGACATGGAAGGCTCCCGTTTGCCCTTGGGCCGGCCGAGGTGGGCGGCGAGGATGATTTTGGCGCCCTTGTCGATGAGCAGGCGCAAGGTGGGGAGAGTTTCCTGGATGCGGGTGGCATCAGTGATGACCATCTTCCCGTCTTTTTCCTCCATCGGCACATTGAAATCCACGCGCACAAGCACCCGTTGGTTGTTCACGTTCAAGTTATTGACACTCAATTTTTCCATAAGGGGAAAAGAGTAACCGGCATGAGAATCCAATTTCAACTAATAAACAAAGGGCCGCCGTGTTACGAAATGGAAAAATCAGCGCCGGAGGGGTTGCGCCCGGCCAGGGGGCGTGCTAACTTGCTGTCATTCAAGGCCCAAGGCTTTTGGGAAAATTCGCTAAAGAAAGAGTTGACGGCGGCCGATGGTTTTGGTCGAATGACCGCTCTTTTTCGAGAGTGGAACTATGTATGCTGTAATTGAAACTGGTAGCAAGCAATACCGCGTCAGCGCCGGCGATACGCTGGAAGTCGAACGGCTTTCGGCCGAGGCGGGGCAATCGGTGACGTTTGACCGCGTGTTGTTGATCAATAATGAAGGCAAAATCACGCCCGGCGCGCCCACGGTGGCGCAGGCGGCGGTGGTGGCCGACGTGGTCGAACATATTCGCGGGGAGAAGAAAGTGGCGTTCAAAATGAAGCGCCGCAAAGGGTATCATAAGAAAATTGGACATCGCCAGGAGTTGTCCGTTGTCAAAATCAAAGAAATCAAAGGATAGTCGAGGTCTTTATGGCTCATAAAAAAGGTCAAGGCAGCGTGCGCAACGGGCGCGACAGCGTCAGCAAGCGGCTGGGCGTGAAAGAATTTGGCGGTCAATTTGTGACGGCCGGCAGCATATTGGTCCGGCAACGCGGCTCGAAGTTTATCGCCGGCCAGAATGTCGGCACGGGCCGGGATTGGACCCTGTTCGCACTGACGGACGGGCGCGTTTTGTTCGACAAGAACAGCCACCGCATCAATGTGAAACCCAAGAGCGAGAGCGAGGTTGGCAGCAACTAGGATGTTTCCAGGGGATGGCGCCGGCGAGGTTGGAAAGGCCTCGCCTTTTTTGTTGGAGGAGGGCCGCGCAGAGGCGCGATTCTCCCCGGCTTGCCCGCGCCGGACGATTCGATGTTTGTTGATGAAGTCAAAGTCTATGGACGCGCGGGCCACGGCGGCAAAGGCTGCGTGGCCTTTCTGCGCGAGATTTTTCGTCCCAAGGGCGGTCCCAGCGGCGGCAACGGCGGGCGGGGCGGCGATGTCATTCTGCAAGCCGACCATGATTTGAACAATCTGGTGGCGCAATTCTACAACGCGCGGTTGATCGCCCAGGAGGGCGAACCGGGCATGGGCAAGGGCATGGATGGCGCGGCGGGCAAGGACCTGGTGGTGCGAGTCCCCTGCGGCACGCTGGTGTGGTCTTTGGAGCCGGCCGAGACTTCCCCATCTGAGGAGCCGGAGAGGAAACCACCGGCCCTGCTGACCGCCGCCAGTTGCCGGCCCATGATCCGTCACGCCGGTCCCGAGCAGGCGGTGGAAATCAATTTGGAAGAGGAACAACCGGCGGGGCAGTTCCGCCGCCGGGGCGAGTTGATCGCCGACCTGACCCAGGACGGCCAGCGGTATATATTATGCAAGGGCGGGCGAGGCGGGTTGGGAAACCGCAACTTCGCCACCGCGCGGCGGCAGACGCCGCGCTTTGCCCAACCGGGAGAGGCGGGGAGCGAAGGCGAGTTTTTGCTCGAACTGCGGACCATCGCGGACGTCGGCCTGGTCGGTTTTCCCAACGCGGGCAAATCGACCTTGCTGGGCGCCGTTTCGCAAGCGCATCCAAAGGTCGCCCCTTATCCGTTCACCACGCTTCATCCGCAAATCGGGGTTGTCGAGTATCCCGATTACGTGCGATTGACGATGTGCGACGTGCCGGGCCTGGTGGCCGGCTCGCATCGGAATGTCGGCCTGGGCCACAAGTTTCTCCGGCATGTCGAACGCTGCAAGCTGCTGGTGCTGTTGCTGGACATGGCGGGAACGGACGGCCGGGAGCCGGCGGACGATTACAAGCAGTTGCTGGATGAATTGGCGTTGTACGACCCCGGCTTGCTGGAAAAACCCCGCCTCGTCGTGGCCAACAAGATGGATGAACCCGTGGCGGAGACAAATCTGAAGAAATTCAAGCGCAAAATCCGCCGCGTCCCTGTTCTCCCGATTTCGGCCGCGTTCGACCAAGGCCTGGAGCATTTCAAAAATGCCATGCGCAAGGCCGCGGCCACTGAGGCGGAGGCGTGAAACGCTGAACTCCGTTTTCTGCTTCGCGGCAAATACTCTCTATGCTCAAAGCTGGAATCGTCGGATTGCCCAACGTCGGCAAAAGCACCCTCTTTAACGCCCTGACCCGGACACGCAAAGCGCCCGCCGCCAATTACCCTTTCTGCACGATTGATCCCAACCTCGGCATCGTGACGGTGCCGGACGCGCGTTTGGAGGCGCTGGCCCCGATCGCGAAAACGACGGTGATAATTCCCGCGGTGATCGAATTTGTGGATATCGCCGGGTTGGTCAAGGGGGCCTCGCAAGGAGAAGGGCTGGGCAACAAATTCCTCAGCCACATCCGGGAAGTCGATGCCATTATCCAAGTCGTCCGTTGCTTCGAGGACCCGGACGTCCATCATGTCGCCGGGGCCATTGATCCGGTCCGCGACATTGAAACGGTCACGACGGAATTGGTGTTGGCCGATTTGGAAGCCGTGCAGAAGCGCCTGGAGAAAAGCGCCAAGGAGGTCAAGCGGGGCGACAAACTGGCGATGGAAGAGGCCAGGGTCCTGAAGAAGTTCCAGAGCCACTTCGATTCCGGCCAGCCTGGGATCACTTTGCATTTGACGCCGGAGGAGCGGGCTTTAGCCAGATCATTCTATCTGCTGACCGATAAACCGACCATTTTCGCCGCAAACGTTAAAGAAGCCGACTTGGCCGGAGCCGCGTCCAACCCCTTTGTTGAACAGGTCAGGAACTACGCGCGCAAACACCACGCCTGCGAAACGGTCGTCATTTGCGCCCAGATTGAAAGCGACCTGATCGACCTGGCAGCCGACGAGTCGAAGGCGTTTTTGAAGGAATTGGGGGTGGAGGAATCCGGGGTTGGCACGCTTATCGGGAGCACGTATCGCTTGCTGGGGCTTCGCACCTTTTTTACGGCCAGTGAGAAGGAAGTCCGGGCCTGGACGATTCACGCCGGCGACACTGCGCCGAAAGCGGCGGGGGTCGTCCACAGCGATTTCGAACGCGGTTTCATCAAAGCGGAAACCGTCGCGTACGCGGATTTGGTGCGCTGTGGGTCCATTGCCGTCGCCCGGGATAAGGGGCTTTACCGAATGGAGGGCAAAGAGTACGTGGTGCAGGATGGGGACGTGATTCTGTTCAAATTCAACGTATGATGCGGGATCTTCACGCAAAACCAATGAGTTCTTTTCACGCAATATGCGTGGAATTTTAGCGCAAGCGGGTGAAAACAGGGAAGAACGGGGGGTAAACGGGGCGAAAAACGGGATTTTTGGCGTTTTTTGGCCTGTGGCACTATCCGTGCTTGAAAGAAGGCAAATCGAGTCGGCACTGATAACAGAGTAATTACAGAGCGCAGTCGATTCCAAATTAACCTAAGAAAACATGAAAGAATTACGGAACAGAAAAGTCGGAGCTTTCACTCTCATTGAGTTGTTAGTTGTCATCGCCATCATCGCCATTCTTGCCAGTATGCTGCTGCCGGCGCTGGCTCGCGCCAAACAAAAGGCGCAGAGAATTTCGTGCATCAACAACCTGAAGCAGGTCGGCACCGCGTATCGCATTTGGGCCAATGACAACGGCGACCGGTTTCCATGCCAGCAGACCATAGCCTTGGGCGGCATGTCGGACTTGGTCACCACCAGCGGGACCGTTTCCCAGTTCGCCTTCCTCGACTACGCCCTCATGCAGAACGAAATGGGCCAATCGGCGAAAATCGTGTGCTGCCCGTCCGACGATCGCACGCCCAACACCAACTTCTATTGGGGAAATAACCCTTCGGTCAACAGCAGCTATTTTACGCAAACGGCTTCGGGCACCTTCAACACTACCAACTGCTCCTATTGGGTTGGGGTTGGCGCCAATGACACCTACCCGCAGTCGCTTCTGGGTGGGGATCGCAACCTCGGTTGCACCGGCGCGACCGGAACCTCTCAGGATCAGAACTACGGCTTCTCTCCACCCCAGATCTCTTCAACACAAGGCGCTGACGTTGCGATTTATACTAACGGATCCTTGGATACGGCCGTTCAGGCCTACAGCGTCCCCGGCACCGGCTTGGTAGGCTGGTCTGCCAAACTGCATTCCGCCGGCAACCTGGCGGGCGCCGGTGACATCCTTCTTGGTGACGGCAGTTCCCAACAGGTGACCTCGGGTGGTCTCCGTCTAAACTGGATCAAGAATGCCGTCGATGCCGGTCAATGGGGCGGTGGGATCTCGACGCAGCCGGCCTATGCTGCCATTCGCCTGTTGTTCCCGTAATCCGGCCAGCTAGTCCGTTCTTTCGCAAAGGCATCCGCAAGGATGCCTTTTTTTATTCCTCCGCCCCGGCTGTCCGCTGGATGATTTCAGAGAGCGGGGTCGCCGGTTGGAAGCCGACGTACCGGGCCAGCTTTTCGATGATTGGTTTGCGCCGCAGCATGTCCTGGAACCCGGGCGCGTAGGCTTTCTCGTAAGGCACAGACTCGATGACTGAGGACGACTTGAGCAGGGCAATGACCGTCTCCGCCAGTTTGCCAATGCTGATTTCCTCCGAACCGCCGACGTTGAAGATTTCCCCGCGGGCAGCGGCGCAAGAGCCCAGGCGGACCAAAGCTTCCACGGTGTCGCCCACGTAACAGAAGCACCGCGTCTGGCGGCCATCCCCGAACACTTTGAGCGGCTCGCCGCGGCGCGCGGCCCGGATGAAGCGCGGCAAAACCATCCCGTATTGGCCGGTCTGCCGGGGGCCGACCGTATTGAAGAGCCTGGCGATGACAACCGGCGTCTTATGCTCTTTGGCATGGGCCAGCGCCAAAAACTCATCCATCAGCTTCGAGCAGGCATAACTCCACCGGCTCAAGTGCGGCGGGCCGATGAGCAAGTCGTCCTCCTCGGAAAACGCCGCCTTCCGGCTCTTGCCATAAACCTCCGAAGTCGAGGCGAGCAGAATCGGCACGCCCTTGGCGCTGACGGCGTCCAGGATAAAGCGCGTCTCGCGCAGGTTGGTTTCGATGGTCCTGACACCGTAAGCCATGACCAATTCGACGCCGACCGCCGCCGCCAGATGGTAAACGGCCCCGGCCTTGGCGACCAACTCTCCCAAAGCGCGGCATTCGGAAACCTTCGATTCGATCACGACCAGGTCCGGATGCGAGCGCACGGCCCGCAAATTCTCCAGACGCCCCGTGGAGAGGTCATCGAGCACCGTGACGGAATGGCCATCGGCCAGCAAACGTTCGACCAAATGAGAGCCGATGAATCCGGCGCCGCCGGTCACCAGGATGTTTGTTTTGCCGCCCACGACCGCCCCATTGTGCGGGGGGACCGGGCTGGACTCAAGCAGGAACAGCGGGAGCGACGCGTTTTCGTTTGATTTCGTCTTGCGGCCAGGCGGGCGGCGTCCTACACTCAGGCACGGTGTTCAGCCGGTACAATGATTGAACTGATCCAATTTCCCTGGAGCCCGTTCTGCCTGGTGCAGCGGCGCATTTTGGAATACGCCTGCGTTCCGCATAAACTCACGAACATCCCCAACCAGGACCGCTCGCTGGTCTGGCGCCTGACCCGCCGGCGCTATTACGGCGTGCCCATCATCCGGGACGGCCGCACGGTGGTGTTTGAGACCGATGACGATTCGCAGGTGATCGCCAAATACATCAACGAAAAATTCCAGCTCGACCTGTTCCCCAAATCGTTCCGGGGCGTGGACCGGATTATGTGGCGGTACATCGAGAATGAAATCGAGGGCTCTTGCTTCAAGCTCAATGACATTTACTGGGAGGAGTTTGTGCCCAAGGCCGGGCGCCTGGCGTTTTTGCGCCATAAGGAACGGAAATTCGGGCGCGGCTGCCTGGACCAATGGCGGACGGCACAGCCGCAGTTGATTGCGGACCTGACGCAGAAGCTGGTCCCCTTTGAAACGATGCTGGCGGAGCGGCCCTTCTTGTTGCCAGGACAGGCGCATTTCCTCGACTTCGACCTTTGGGGCATGCTGGCCAATTTTCTCCATACCGGGCATTACCAGTTGCCGGCCATTCACAGTTGTTTGAATGACTGGTTCGCGCGGATGTCCAAACTCAAGCGAGCCGCCATCCAAAGTGAAAAACTACATTCTTGACACCAATGTTCTGCTGCACGACCCCAATTCACTCCTGGCCTTCAAGGGCAACGCCGTCCTGATCCCAATCGAAGTCATCGAGGAAATCGACCGTTTCAAACGGGAGTCATCCGAGTTGGGCCAGAACGCCCGCACCGTTTCGCGCGCGCTGGACGCCTTGCGCGCCAAAGGCCACCTCAACAAGGGGGTCAAACTCGACAACGGGGGCACCTTGCGCATCATTTTTCACGACCGCAATGGCGAGGCCACTTCTCCCTTTGGCAACAACACCGTCGATAGCCGCATTGTCAGCCTGGCCCTGGCGGTGCATAAGGCCGAACCCAAAGTGCCCGCCATCCTGGTCACCAAAGACATCAACCTGCGCCTCAAGGCCGACATCCTGGGCCTGCCCGCCGAGGATTACGAAACCGACCGCGTGCTGTTGACAGACCTTTACACCGGCATGATCGAGTTGACGGTCACGGCGGAGAAAATGTCCCGCTTCCGCGTCGAAAGCGAACTGGATTTGAACGGCCGCGGCAAATACTTTCCCAACGAATACTGCACGCTACAGGAAGAAACCAACCCCAAGCGCACTGCCCTGGCCAAGGTGGACCTGACCGGGACGAAATTGGTTCCGATCCTGGATTGCCGCGAGGGCATCTGGGGCATCAAACCGCGCAACCGCGAACAACAATTCGCCTTCGACGCCCTGCTCGACGACCGGGTCAAGCTGGTGACGTTGATGGGCAAGGCCGGCACGGGCAAAACCCTCATGGCCATGGCCGCCGGACTGAAACGAACGGTGCTGGACCGCGAATTCCGCCGCCTGGTCGTCGCCCGCCCCACCGTCTCGATGGGCCGCGAACTGGGTTTCCTTCCCGGTTCGCTGGAGGAGAAGTTGAACCCGTGGATGCAGCCGATCCACGACGCGCTGGAACTGTTGAGCGATTTGAACATGGGCTCCGACCACCGCCGCAGCACCGATTTGATGCGCTCGGGCACGATTGTGGTCGAGGCCCTCAGCTATATTCGCGGGAGGAGCATCGCCCATCAGTTCATGGTCATCGACGAGGCGCAGAACCTGACGCCGCTCGAAGTCAAGACTATTATTACGCGGGTCGGGACGGGCACCAAGATCATTTTCACGGGCGACCCCTACCAGATCGACAACCCGTATGTCGATTCCTCCTCCAACGGCTTCAACTACATCATCAGCCGGTTCCGCGACCAGGCGATTTCGGCCCACATCGAACTGCAAAAGGGGGAGCGCTCGGAACTGGCGGAGCTGGCGGCGAATATTTTATGATTTACTTCTTTGGAACCAGGCGCAACAAGGGCCGGGGTTCCTTCAGGATGGGCTGAATGAAGCCTTGGCGGCCGCCGCCTCGCCCCCCGGAGAGCCGGTCCTTCAATAATTCCAGGCGCGATTCAAAATTCAGCACAGGCTTCGCTCCAAGGTCGGTGCCCCATACCCACAAGGTCCCGTCCGAGGTCAGGCCAAACCACGTTTCTCCGGCGACCCACACATCGACCCAGTCCGAGCGGGAGCCGATCTGGCGCCACAAACCCACCCAAGGGCGGCCGGCAGTCCATAAGGTGCCATCAGACCGCACCCGGTCTTGCGTTTGGTACGACACCGAGTGAACGTGGTCCGCGGCCCAATCCGAACTTATGAAAGAACAAACGGCGCTGGCGCCGGCTTGGGCATTCGGCAAACCAACCCCTGCTTCCCACAATTCACCCGCCCGATTTCGGACCAGGCCGCCGGCGTCAAGTCCGATCCAATTCGTCTCCGCACAAACCTGTGTCGGGAAGGTCAGGTTCGTGTGGAACCAGAGAGACCCGACCCGCGAACCGGCCAGACTGCCCCACGCCCACAGCGTTCCGTCGGACCGCAGGCCGAACATCGCTCCGCCCCGGATGGAAACGGCCGTCCAATTGCTCGCGGTTCCGACCTGAACCCATCGATTGGAATTGGCATGAATGAGCTGCTGGATCGCTATGCCACGGTCATCCCGGTTCCAGAGCGTTCCGTCTTTTCTGAGGGCAATCATGTGATTCCAGCCAACGCAAATGTCAGTCCAATCCCGGCCGGGGAACGCCGGCTGGGGATCGTTGTGCATGTTGCCGTAGTGGTAGCCCCATTCCCAGACCGTTCCATCGGCGCGCAAACCGAGGCAATACGAGCCGTCTCCAGTCGCCTTGACCCAATTGCGGGCGGCGCCGATTTGCTCCGGGACGGCGGCGCGCCGCATCGTGGGCGGACCGGTCCACCCCCAGCGCCAAAGAGTGCCATCGGGCAGGACCAAAAACACTCCGTTGCGTGGAAGGACGGGAAAGATTCTGACCGGGCCGTTGCTTTGTGTGATTGACACAAGGACGGGCGGGGGAAATTGGGAACGGGTGCGGGCCAGCACCACGCCGGCCAGCGCCAGCACGGCGGCCAGACAGACGACGACCGGCTTGCGGAAACGCGGGGCAACGATGCGCCCGGCGAATCCGACCATAGCCGCCGCCATTTTTCCCGGGAATTGCCGCCAGCGAAAATGCGTCCGCTCCGGGATGAGCGGCCGCTGCGCCAACTCGCGGAACCTCACGCGCAACGATCTCCAGGCGCGCAGTCCGTAAAAAAGGTCCGCCAGAAGCCCCGTGCCCAGCCATAGCCCCAGCGTGAAACGCTCGCCCGGCGTCTGGCGCGTCAGGTCCAGCAAGGAACACGCGTTCCAGACGGCCAGGATGCCGGCGAACGCAATCCAAGGGACGACCAAAATGCGAACGACCGCCGTCATGGTGGCGCGCGTCTGGCTCCGGGCCGTGAGCGCCGCCAGCATGGCCACCCAAATTAACGCCGCCACGTCCGCCACCAACATGATGACGATGACCAGCAAAGTATAGACTTCCTCGCGCGCGTTGTGCCGGCGGACCATCATTCCGGCGAAGATCAATTCCACGGCCACCACGACCAGCAGCGGGCGGAGAAATTGCCGGCGCAAAGCGCGCACCTGGCCACCCAGGATGTCGCCGACCATCAGTGGCGTGACGAGCAACAATTCAAAGGCGCCGGAGCGGCGGTCTTCACCCAAGCGGTGTCCGGCCTCCAGCGTGATCCAGAGTTTGAAGGTGGAATTGAGGAGCACGGCGACCACAAAATAGGTGGATTCGTCCAGCCAAAGGCGGCCCTCCTTAATCCATCCATAGACCCACCAAACCGCTGCCAGCCCCAGGAAGATCCAGACATGGACCGGCTTGAGCCGGGCGCGCGCCGCCAGCCAGAAGAAGGCGTTGGCGTCCAGCGCTCTTCTGCGGAAGGCGGCTCGTTGGGCCGGGCCGCCGTAATTGAGGAGCGGGCCGAGTTCCCGCCAACGCCACCGGCCCGACGCCGCCACCGCCGGTTTGTCGGACCAGGCGTGGGGCACAATCGAGCAGGCCAAAAACACAAAGAGCCACGCCAGCAAATGAGTCAAACCCACCGACCACCAAAAATCCGCCGCCATGGTCGCGTATAAACGGTCGGCGCAGAGGGCAAACGAATACAGGGGGCACAAATAAAAGAGTGGCGGCAGAAACACATTTGTGGCCGCAGCCAGCGCGAGGCCGCAGCCCGCCAGCCCGCCCACCACCAGCGCAAAGAGGAAGAAGTTCGCCGCCATTGCCGCCCGGTATTCCCGCGTCGCCGCCGATGCCAGGATGCCGATGGCCAGGGAAAGAAAGAAGGTGTTCGCCAGGACCAACACCATCCGCCAAAGTTCGCCGTTGGTCATCCCGCCCAACAGCAGCGGGATTGCCAGGACGGGGAAGACGGCCAGCAACGCGTAAAAGGCCGACAGCGAGGTTGCCACGAGCTTTCCCAAAACGACATCGTAACCTTTCAAGTCGGTCAGGAAGAGCAGCCCCAGGGTTCCTTCCCGTTTTTCCCGGCTCAGGCAGTCGGCGGTCGAGCTTCGACCCACAGTCAAGCAAAAGAGAATCGACAGGCCGGACAATCCCCAGAAGAGCACCGTGCCGAGTTTGGCCTGGGGTTGGAAGAAGTTGACCAGAGCGGCGGCCACGCCGATGAGCACGGCCAGGAAGGCGACCCCGACCCGACTCCAATAGGTGACGGGGCGGCGCGAACCTTCCCGCAACTCCCGATCCACAATGGGCAGGAATCTCATGCTTGGCAGGGGAAGTTTTGAAGATTGGCCCGGCGATGTCAACGCGGGGCGGCGCCGAAAATGATTGCCAACTTCCCGCGCCGGGGGCATTGGAGAACCCGATGTGCGGCCGATATTCGCTGACGAAAAAGGAACTGCGGCTGGTTTCGCAACTGCCGCCGGCAGAGGTGCAGCTTCATCTTCAGCCGCGCTTCAACATCGCGCCGACGCAAAACGCGCCGGTGATTATCATGGAAGACGGGCAAATGGCACCGCGGGAAATGCGCTGGGGCCTGCAACCCGCCTGGTCGCCCGGACCCATCATCAACGCCAGGGCCGAAACGTTGACCGCCAAACCAGCCTTTCGCCGCGCCTTTTTGCATGGCCGCTGTTTGGTCCCCGCGGATGGCTTTTACGAGTGGCGCCGGCCGGACAAAGCCCCGTTTCGCTTTGTCGCGCCGGAGGGGGAGGCGTTTTGTTTCGCGGGGATTTGGGATCAGGCCCTTGTCCAGAAGGCGGCGGGGCCTGTGAGGGCGTATGCCATTCTGACGACGGGTGCGAGCGCGGAAGTGCTGCCGATTCACGCGCGCATGCCGCTGATCCTGGCGCCGGCCGACTACGGCGGGTGGCTGGCCGACGGGGCGCGGGCGGAAGAGATTCTGAGGACGCCCTGCGCGGCCCGGTTGCGCCGCTACCCCGTCAGCACGCTGGTCAACAGCCCGTTGAACGAGGACCCACGATGCGTGGAACAGCAGAATTGATTTTCCCGTTTTTTGCCCGTTGTCCTTTGACAGCCGCAACGGCTTGGTTATACTCCCTCCGACAAGAACCGCCCATGAAACCGCTGATACGCCGCTGCATCGGGTTGCTCGCCCTCCAACTCGCCTCCACCCTTCACGCCCAGCCCATTCTGATCCAGCCGCAGAACCAGACCATCGGCGGCACCAGCGTCAGCAATCTGCGCATCCTCAAGCAATCGGCCGACGGCACGGAAACCATCTTGATGGTCGATTTTATATACGACGGCGTCAACGGGCCTTCCGCGCGGGTCTTGCCCGTTATCACCGACAAAAAGGTGCCCAACGTCTCCAGTTGGTTCGGGGCGGACCCCGTCACCATTGGCAGCGGCCACGGCACCATCTCCTTGCGCGTCAAGTTTTTCAATGATGATCCCGGCGTGCCGCCGCAGGTCACCACCGATCACGTCCGCATCATGATTATGTCGGACACCGGCAACGCTGTTATCAGCCAGGGCATTTTCTCCAGGACCATCAAGTGGGGCAGTGCCACTGCTCCGGTTGCCACCGCGCCGCCGCCGCCCGCCGCTACCGCGCCTCCGCCCCAACCCCAAGACCAAGCCAGCCTCCGCGCCCTGGCGGAAGCCCAGCGCATCGCGGAAGAAAAGGCCAGAGCCGAAGCCAAAGCCCAGCAGGAAGCCAGGCTCAAAGCCGAAGCCGAAGAAAAAGCGCGCCAGGAAGCCGAAGCCAAGCGCCTGGCGGAGGAAAAAGCCAGGGCCGAAGTCGAAGCCAAAGCCCGCGAGGAGGCCAGGTTAAAAGCGGAAGCAGAAGAAAAGGCCCGGCAAGAAGCCGAAGCCAAACGATTGGCCGACGAAAAAGCCAGGGCCGAAGCCGAAGTCAAGGCCCGCGAAGAAGCCCGGCTCAAGGCCGAAGCCGAAGAACGGGCGCGCCAGGAAGCCGAAGCCAAGCGGCTGGCCGAAGAAAGAGCCAAAGCCGAAGCCGAAGCCAAAGCCCGCGAGGAAGCCCGACTCAAGGCTGAAGCCGAAGAACGGGCGCGCCAGGAAGCCGAAGCCCGGCGATTAGCCGAGGAAAAGACCAAGGCTGAAGCCGAAGCCAAAGCCCGCGAAGAAGCCAGACTAAAAGCGGAGGCCGAAGAAAAAGCGCGCCAGGAAGCCGAAGCCAAGCGGCTGGCCGAAGAAAAGGCCAAGGCCGAAGCCGAAGCCAAAGCCCAGGAGGAGGCCAGGCTCAAAGCCGAAGCCGAAGAGAAGGCCCGCCAGGAAGCCGAAGCCAGGCGGCTGGCCGAAGAAAAGGCCAAAGCTGAAGCTGAAGCCAAAGCCCGCGAGGAAGCCCGGCTCAAGGCCGAAGCCGAAGAAAGAGCCAAGGCCGAAGCCGCAGCCAAACGACTGGCCGAGGAAAAAGCCAAGGCCGAAGCCGAAGCCAAGGCCCGCGAGGAAGCCAGATTGAAAGCCGAAGCCGAAGAAAGAGCGCGCCAGGAAGCCGAAGCCAAGCGGCTAGCCGAAGAAAAAGCCAAAGCCGAAGCCGCTGCCAAAGCCCGCGAGGAAGCTAGATTAAAAGCCGAAGCCGAAGAAAAAGCGCGTCAGGAAGCCGAAGCCAAGCGGCTGGCCGAAGAAAAAGCCAAGGCCGAAGCCGAAGCCAAAGCCCGGGAAGAAGCCAGATTAAAAGCGGAAGCCGAAGAAAAGGCCCGGCAAGAAGCCGAAGCCAAGCGGTTGGCCGACGAGAAAGCCAAAGCCGAAGCCGAAGCCAAAGCTCGCGAAGAAGCCAGACTAAAAGCGGAAGCGGAAGAAAAAGCCCGCCAGGAAGCCGAAGCCAAGCGGCTGGCCGAAGAAAAGGCCAAGGCCGAGGCCGAAGCCAAAGCTCGCGAGGAGGCCAGGCTCAAAGCCGAGGCGGAAGAAAAAGCCCGCCATGACGCCGAAGCCAAGCGGCTGGCCGAAGAAAAAGCCAAGGCCGAGGCCGAAGCCAAAGCGTTGGTTGAAGCCAAAGCTCGTGAAGAAGCCAAAGCCCGCGAGGAAGCCAGGCTCAAAGCCGAAGCGGAAGAAAAGGCCCGCCATGAAGCCGAAGCCAAGCGGCTGGCCGAGGAAAAAGCCAAGGCCGAAGCAGAAGCCAAAGCCCGCGAAGAAGCCAGATTGAAAGCCGAAGCCGAAGAAAAGGCCCGGCAGGAAGCCGAAGCCAAGCGGCTGGCTGAAGAAAAAGCCAAAGCCGAAGCCGAAGCCAAGGCCCGCGAAGAAGCCAGATTGAAAGCCGAAGCCGAAGAAAAAGCGCGCCAAGAAGCCGAAGCCAAGCGGCTGGCCGAAGAAAAAGCCAAGGCCGAAGCCGAAGCCAAGGCCCGCGAAGAAGCCCGGCTCAAGGCCGAAGCCGAAGAGAAGGCGCGCCAGGAAGCCGAAGCCAGGCGGCTGGCCGAAGAAAAGGCCAAGGCCGAAGCCGAAGCCAAAGCTCGCGAAGAAGCCCGGCTCAAGGCTGAAGCCGAAGAAAGAGCCAAAGCCGAAGCTGCAGCCAAACGATTGGCCGAAGAAAAGGCCAAGGCCGAAGCCGAAGCCAAGGCCCGCGAAGAAGCCAGATTGAAAGCCGAAGCCGAAGAAAAGGCCAGGCAGGCCGCAGAAGCCAAGCGGCTGGCCGAGGAAAAAGCCAAAGCCGAAGCCGAGGCTAAAGCCCAGGAGGAAGCCAGATTAAAAGCGGAAGCCGAAGAAAAAGCGCGCCAGGAAGCCGAAGCCAAACGGCTGGCCGAAGAAAAAGCCAAAGCCGAGGCCGAAGCCAAGGCCCGCGAGGAAGCCCGACTCAAGGCCGAAGCCGAAGAGAAGGCCCGCCAGGAAGCCGAAGCCAAGCGGCTGGCCGAGGAAAAAGCCAAGGCCGAAGCCGAAGCCAAGGCCCGCGAAGAAGCCCGATTGAAGGCGGAAGCCGAAGAAAAGGCGCGCCACGAGGCGGAGGCCAAACGGCTGGCCGAAGAAAAGGCCAAGGCCGAAGCCGAGGCCAAACGGTTGGCCGAGGAAAAAGCCAAAGCCGAAGCCGAGGCCAAAGCCCGCGAAGAAGCCCGCCTCAAGGCCGAAGCCGAGGAGAAGGCGCGCCAGGAAGCCGAAGCCAAACGCTTGGCCGAAGAAAGAGCCAAGGCCGAGGCCGAAGCCAAGCGACTGGCCGAAGAAAAAGCCAGAGCCGAGGCCGAAGCCAAGCGGATTGCCGAGGAAAAAGCCAAGGCCGAGGCCGAAGCCAAACGGATTGCCGAGGAAAAAGCCAAGGCCGAGGCCGAAGCCAAGCGGATTGCCGAGGAAAAAGCCAAGGCCGAGGCCGAAGCCAAACGGATTGCCGAAGAAAAGGCCAAAGCCGAGGCCGAAGCCAAGCGCCTGGCCGAAGAAAGGGCCAAGGCAGTGGCCACAGCCCCGCCGGCCCAAGCCGCTCCGGCCCCCAGGAAAGCGGCGTTTGCCATTTCTTCAAAGGCCCGCAGCAAAGTCACCAACATTGACGTTGTGAACCGGAACATCGACCGCACCGAGATGACCATTGCGGTCGAGTATCAATACGCCAAGGATGATGCTTTGCCGAGAATGGGTGTCGATCTGGCCAGCACGGACGAGCCGCTGGCCTCCGACTGTTTCACCTGCGCTCCCGTCGATATTGGCAAGGGCAGCCGCAATTTCGTCATGTTCCCTGTCAAACTGAACGCCGCCGCCGCCGCGCAAACCTTCAAACGGGCCACCCTGCCGACCGACAAGGTCTGGGTTTACCTCACCGACGACGCCGGCTTGAAATCCTACATTTTCCAGGGAACCATGCTCCTGGTCTGGCACATGCCCGGCGGCGCCGCGGCCGCCCCCGCCGCCGCCACTTCCCGCAACACGGTGGAAATCGACAATTTCAAACAGAACGACTATTTCAGCGGCTACATCACGGTCAAGTACAACCTTATCCCCGCCGGCGGCAAACTCCGCCTCCGCATCCAGGACTCCTCCAACCCCGCCGTCGCCGACTACTTCGCTTCCGACGACATCCCGGTGAAAGCGGGGCCGGGCCTGCAATTGATCAAGATCGCCGTGCCCAAGGAATCGAAGTCGCCGGACGTGTTTAACGCCGACACCATCGAAGTCCAACTGCTCGACGACAAGGACGCGGTCCTGACCAGCGCCAAGAAGCAAACGCCGATGAGCTGGGCGAAGCCGAAATAAGGGCCGGACTTGCAAATCAGCGCCGTCGGTTTAGGTTCTGGCAAGCCAGCGTATTGCCGATGAAATCCGACCAGGAGTTAATTGAGGAAATCCAGAGGGAACTGGCGCCCGGCTCGAGCCTGGGCCGGCAGATCGGCGAGCTGGCTTCGCGCCTGGAGGCGGCTCAAGCGAAGGCGGAGGCACTGCAGCGCGAGAACGCAGCCTTGAAAGCAAAGTTGCAGGCCGCCGGCCACAAGGAATCCGACATCAGCCAGGAAACCCTTCGCGGCATCGCCGACGTGATGCGCTCCGGGGCGCGGCCCTCGGATTGAGCGCGCCGCCACCCGCGGGAGCGGCGTGGTTTTTCCGGGATCGAACTGCTGAACCGCTGATGAGGATGACGAATCGCCTTGAGACTTCCGCAAAAACGTCTATGTACCAGCGCTGTTGATGGACCTGATTCACTTAAGTCTCAAACGCGTTGTTGTCGGCAATTACAAAAGCATCAAGCGCATTGAGTTGGATGACTTGAACAACATTGCGCTCCTGATGGGACGGAACAACGCCGGCAAATCCAATTGCCTGGACGCGTTCAAATTTCTCTCCGAAGCCTCCGTGAGCCTCGCGCGCGCCGTCGCGGTCCGCGGCAGCAGCCTGACCGATGTCATCCATCGCAAACGCGCTGACGAAACGATTGAGTTTCTGCTCGAGTTCGTTCCCGTTCCCCGGAAACGGATCGAATTCATCCACCGCCTCTTTGCCGGGAATCAGCACATGTCGGCGGCCGACGCGATCAATTCCGGTTTTCTCTCCTCCTTGATCCTCAAAGTCGCGCTGGCCCAGGAGAGCTTCAGCGAGGAACTGTCCACTCCCAATGTGGTGGGGGACCGGCCCTTCGTGATTTTTTCCATCCAGGGGACGCCGCACAGCGTGGAGGCGTCCTGCGGGCAATTGGAGGCCCTGTGCAAACGATGCGGCGGCGAATTGCCGTCCGAGCCGGTGCCGCTGGAGACGAAAGCGGAGGGGTTGGAGCCGTACCGATTGCGACTGGGGCGGCCGGAGGCGGCGGGAGCGTTTCCGGTTTCGCAGGAACTGGCCGAGGCGGTCTGGCAACAGTTCGCCCATCTGGAATGGGCCGATCCGTTGCGCAAAATGCCCACCTCCTCCCCCATCCTCGGCCAGCACACCCTGGCGGCCGATGTGTCCAATCTGCCCGACGTCTTGCACTGGCTCTACAACAACAAGCCCAAACAATTCCGCAAGATCGAATCCGAAGTCTCGAAACTGGTCCCGAATCTGGGCAAGCTCTACACCCCGACCCTCCAGAACGCCGCCACCCTGGGGCTGATCGACGATGCCGACGAAGACCTGGTGTATTCCATCAACCAGATGAGTTTCGGCACCCGCTCCGTCGTGGCCATCATCGCCAAGATCATCCTGGCCCAGCCGGGCGCCTGGGTCTGCATCGAGGAACCGGAAACCTACCTTCATCCCAAAGCCCAACTGGGCCTGTTCCACTTCCTGCGCGAGGAGGCGAAAAACAAACGGATTTTTGTCACGACCCATTCCACCGCCATTGCCGCCTCGTGCCCGCTCCCCTCCCTTTTCATCGTGCAGCGGGACGCCGGGCAATCGACCGTGGCCTTGCCGGTCACGCCGGCCGAGGCTTTCGAGGTCATCGAGCAATTGGGGGTCAAGCCTTCCTTCAGCTTCGAGGCGGATGCGATTGTGTTTGTCGAAGAGGCCGATCATGTGGCGATCTTCGAGGCCTGGGCGCGGAAATTTCAATTCCACATCAAGGTGCAGTTTCTGGACGCGGAAGGCGCCTGCACGCTGCATTACCACGCCAATACCCGCATCGCCTTGAGCAAGTTCGTCCATACCCTGGTCTTCGCCGTCTTCGGCAACGGCAGCGAGATGGCCAGCCGCACCCGGAAAACGATCGTCGAACAATTGCAACTGCCGCCGGAGCAGGTGGTCACGATGGACTTCCCGGAACTGGAAGGCTACCTGCTCGATCCGAAGGCGATTCTCCGCGCCTTTCCCGCCGTCACCCTTCCGCCGGCGGAGTTGGAAGCGCTCCTGGACCCGGCCCGGACGATGCCGGACCAGAAAAAGGCCTTGAGTGAATTGTTGACACAATTCCGAATCGGCGAATACGACAGCCGCCTGGGCGCGCGCATCGCTGAAGCGATGGACGAACTGCCTGCGTGCGTCCGGCAATTGTTCGAGCAGATTGACGCCAGCTCCAAACCGTATTGGAAGATTTGAACAATCCGGGTTAGTTTGTGGCGGTCAAAATGCTTTGAACTCGAAGTCCACACTGCAACTTTTGCGGTTCAGCCCGGCGCGCTGGCTGCTGGCCCTCCTGCTGGCCGTTTCGGCCTGGCCGGCCGGCGCGCAGCCTGCCGCGATTTCCGTTTCGAGAGGCGCGGCCGTGCCGGTTTCGGCCGCGCTGGCCATGCCCGGACCCGCCCCGGATCACCGGCTGGAACTGCCCGCCGTCTTTCGCAAGGCGGCGCCCGCCTCGATGGCTGACTTGCAGGCCATCCAGAAATGCGTCGAGGCGCTGGTTCCCCAGGTTTCTCCGGCCGTGGTCGCGGTGGAAGTCGGCGTGGCCAGCGGCAGCGGGGTCATCATCTCCGCCGATGGCCTGGTGCTGACGGCCGGGCACGTATGCGAAAGTCCCAATCGCAATGTCCGCTTTGAATTTCCCGACGGCAAAACGGCCAGGGGCAAGACGCTGGGTCTGGATGACGACGCCGACACCGGCTTGATGAAAATCACGGACCCCGGCCCCTGGCCCCATGTGGCTGTCGGAGATTTGGAGCAGGCGCGCCCGGGCGATTGGGTGCTGGCGCTGGGCCATCCCGGCGGTTTTGATGTCAAGCGTTCGCTGGTCGTGCGCCTGGGGCGCATCATCCGCCTGGCGCCGGGCGTGCTGCAAACCGATTGCATGATCAGTCCGGGCGACTCCGGCGGGCCTCTTTTCGACATGCAGGGCCGGGTCATCGGCATCCACACCGCCATCAGCAGTTCCAGCGCTGAAAATTTCCACGTGCCGATCACCGAATTCTACGACACCTGGAATCAATTGGTTCTGACGCCCCGCGCGGACGGCCGCCCGCGCCCTCCGCCGGCCTACGCCGGCGTCAGCGTCGTGGATGACGCCGCCGGCTGCCGCCTCCGTGCGATTGACAACAACAGTCCCGCCTCGAAGGCCGGGCTGAAAATCGACGACGTGATCCTCAAAGTGGAAGGGCGCACCCTCGCGGCCTCGGCGTCCTTTGCGCGCTGGGTGGCCGAGGCCGGCCCCGGTGAAACGTTGGCTCTGCAAGTCAAGCGCGGCGACAAACTCCTCTCCTTGAATTTGAAACTCCAACCCCCGCCGCAGAACAACTGAGAGCCTGATGAATCTCCCGCGTTTCCATCCCGCCCGCTGGCTGCTGGCCGCCGCGCTCTTGTGGGGCGGTCTGCCCCGGATGGCGCCGGCGCAGGACTTGTCCCTGTATCCCGCCCTGCCGCATTCCCGTTTTCGCAGCGGCGAAGAAACCTTGGCGGCGTTTGCGCCCGTCTCGGCGGCGGCGCGGGATTCGATCGTGGAAGTGAATGTCGATGGAGACGCGGTGGCGCTGGGCACGGTCGTCGAGGCCGGCGGGCTGGCCCTGACCAAAGCCAGCGAGATCAAGCCGGGCAAACTGACCTGCTGGCTCGCCGCCGGGAAAGAGGTCGCGGCCGAGGTGCTCGCCATTGACGAGGACGACGATGTGGCGCTGCTGCGCGTGCAGGCCCAGGGGTTGAAGCCGATCCGATGGGCGGCGCAGAAGGTGGCGGTCGGGCAATGGGCCATTACGCCCGCCCTGGCCGAAACTCCGCAAGCCGTCGGCATCATTAGCGCCCTGTCGCGCAGAATCCGGCCCGAGCGCGCTTTTATCGGTGTGGACTGGGACCCCAACCAAAGCAACTCCGTGCCCGAGGTCCACGCGCTCGAACCCGGACTGGGCGCCGAAAAGGCCGGCGTCAAACCGGGCGACGTCATCGTGGCTGTCAACAACGAACTGGTCACGACGCGCGAGCGGGTTTCGGAGATTTTGCGCGACTTCCGCGAGGGCCAGACCGTCCAGCTCCGTTTGGACCGCGACGGCCGGCAGATCGACGCGGAGGTCAAGTTGATGGCGCCGAGATCGGCAGGTTTTGCCCGGCAGCGCAACAATCGCCTGGCGGGCGACACCAGCCAGCGCGCCGAGGGATTCGACGAGGCCATCGAGCACGACACGGTTCTGCCACCCTGGCTGTGCGGCGGCCCGCTGGTGAACCTGGACGGCGAAGCCATCGGGCTGAACATCGCGCGGGCCAGCCGGGTCGCGACCTACGCGCTGCCCGCCCCCCTGGCGCAGAAGATACTCCAAACTCTCAAGGCCGCGCCCGCGTCAGCCCGTCAAACCGGCAAATGACTTTGGAGTTTGAAATTTCAATTACTTCCCAAGGTTCGCGTGCAGCACGGCGAAGGTCCTTAAAAACCAAGCCATCTCGTTGCGCTTGCTTTCGACCGTGGCCACAACGTCCGAATGCGACAGCACTCCGGTTTTTTCGTCGCCGCCGGCCTTGTTGGTGATGCAGGAAACGCCCACCACCGCCAGGCCGCATTGCCGCGCCACGATCGCTTCCGGCACGGTGCTCATGCCGACGGCGTCGGCGCCCAGGCGGCGGAAGGCGCGGATTTCCGCGGGCGTTTCGTAGTTCGGGCCGGACACGGCCAGGTACACGCCCGTGCGCAACCGGAGCCGGCTGGCCTTGGCCGCTTTCTTGGCCACCTCGATCAGGCGCCGGTCATAGACCCGCGTCAGATCGACAAACTGCGGCAGGCCCGGATAAGTCGGCCCGCGCAACGGATTGGCCCCCATGAAATTGATGTGGTCGTCCAGCGCCATGAAGTCGCCCGCGCGGAACGAGGTGTTGACCGCGCCCGCCGCGTTGGTCAACAATAAAGTCCGCACCCCGAACTCCGCCAGCACCCGCACCGGAAACGTCAGCCGCTCCATCTCGTGCCCCTCGTAGTAATGCGCCCGCCCCTTGAGCACGACGACCGGGACCGTCTCGAATTTGCCAAACACCAGCTTGCCCGCGTGGCCGGTCACGCCGACCGTCGGAAACCCGGCAATCTGGCTGTAGGCAATCTCGCGCGCCACCTCCAACTCGTCCAGGGCGTGCTGGAAACCGCTGCCCAGCACCATGCCCAGCGCGGGCCGGAGCGGCGTTTCTTTCTTCAACTGCGCCGCCGTCGTTTTCGGATCAAAACTCATCGTTGTGCCGGGATTATTGGCTCAGGTCCGCCGCCGAGCGCAATTCTTTTCGTGCGGCGCAATTGCGAGCTACAACCCCGTTGGATGATCCAGAAATGTCCAGGGGACGCCGAAGGTTCTTGATAACTCGGCGGCCAGGGCCTTGACTCCGAATGTTTCGGTCGCGTAATGGCCGCCGTAGAAAACGTTCAATCCCAATTCCTCCGCCAGCGCGCAGGTCCAGTGCGGGCCTTCGCCGGTGATGAACGTGTCCACTCCTTCCTGCGCCGCCAGTTTAAGCTGGCTCCCCGCGCCGCCCGTGACGACGCCAATCCGTTGGCATCGCCCGGCGCCGCCGGGCAGCACAACCGGCGCGCGGCCCAGGACGGCGGCCAGCTTTTTCGAAAGAGCTTCGCGCGAGATGTTCGTCCGCGTCCGCCAGCCGATGTGCCGGCCTTTTTCCAGGAAGAACGGCCGCAAGTTTTTAAAGCCCAGCGCGGCGCATAACTTCGCGTTGTTGCCCAGGCGCGGATGCGCGTCGAGCGGCAGGTGCGAACTGTAAATGGCCAGATCGTTTCCGAGCAAGAGGCCGAGCATTTCCCGGCGGCGGCCCGTCCACGGAACGGTCGGACTCCAAAACAACCCGTGATGCACGAGCAGCAGGCGCGCTTGCGCGGCGATGGCCAGTTTGATGGTGGCCAGCGACGCATCGACCGCGGCCGCGATTTTCGTCACGGCCCCCGAGTTTTCCACTTGCAGGCCGTTGACGGCGCCGTCCCAGTCGGAAAAAGTTTCGGGGCGGAGAATTTTCTGGCAGTGGCGGACGATTTTGGCCAGGGGCGCTGTTGGCATGGCTGCAGGAGAACAAAAACGGCGGAGATTTTCAACACGGGAAAAATTTTTGCAACCCGTTGTTGAATTCCTCAGCGGTCTTCTTATAGTGCGAGAGGAGTTTGAAATAGAAATGAGCCAAGTTGCCTCGCCGACCGCTCCCTGGGACATCCAGGCCGCGCGCGCCCTTTACAACATCAATCGTTGGGGGGTGAAGTACTTCGACATCAATGAAGCCGGGCACGTCGTCGCCATGCCGTTGCGCGAGAACGGGGCGGTGGTGGATTTGACGGACGTGATCGAAGAGGCCAAGGGCCGGGGTTTGAAGTTTCCGGTGCTCATTCGTTTCCAGGATATATTGCGCGACCGGGTGGAGGCGATCAACCAGGCCTTCGCCGCGTCCATCGCCGAGTTCACTTATCAAAACAAATACCGCGGCGTCTTTCCGATCAAGGTCAACCAACTGCGCGAGGTGGTGGAGGAGATTCTGGACGCGGGCAAACCTTACCAATTCGGCCTGGAAGTGGGGAGCAAGCCGGAGTTGTTCGCCGGTCTGGCCCTGCAGAACCAGCCGGGCTGCCTCATCGTTTGCAACGGCTACAAGGACGCGCTCTTCATCCGCATGGCGCTGATGGGCATCAAGCTGGGCAAAAAGGTGGTCCTGGTGGTCGAGAAGATCGAGGAGTTGAAACAAATCATCGTCGTCTCGCGCCAGATGGGGGTCGAGCCGCTCATCGGCATCCGCGTCCGTTTGATCAGCAAGGGAGCGGGCAAATGGGCCGACAGCGGCGGGGAGAACGCGAAGTTCGGGCTGAACACCGCCGAGCTGCTGGCCGCCGCCGATATTTTGCGCGCGGAAAAAATGGAGCATTGCCTGCGGCTGCTGCATTTCCACATTGGCTCGCAGGTGCCGGACATCCTGACGATCAAGAAAGCGGTGCAGGAAGCGGCGCGCTTTTACGCCAAACTCTACAAAATGGGTTTTGCCATCGAATCGCTCGATGTCGGCGGCGGTTTGGGGGTCGATTACGACGGCAGCCGCTCGGCCTTTGACAGTTCGACCAATTACACCCTGCAGGAGTACACCAACGACATTGTTTTTTACATCGCCGAGGTTTGCAACCAGGAGCAAGTGCCCCATCCGCAGATCATCAGTGAAAGCGGGCGCGCCATTGTCGCCCACCACAGCGTGTTGCTGGTGGAGACGTTCGGCACGATCGAGAAAACCGGCTCCGGCCCGCCCATGGCCTACGGCGAAAACGAGCACGCGCTGGTGCGCGATCTTCTGGACATCCGCAAGAACCTGCCGCTGCTCAACAAATTGGAGGCCTTGCACGACGCGACCGACCGGCGGGAAGAGGCGCAGCACATGTTTGCGCTGGGCCTGCTGGAATTGAGCGACAAGGCGAAAATCGAGACGCTTTACTGGGAAATCGGGCAGGGGGTCGTGCAGAGTTTTCGCGGCCAGGGGTATGCGCCGGAGGAAATTCGCAAGCTCGAGGACAACCTCGGCGACCAGTACCTTTGCAATTTTTCCGTCTTCCAATCGCTGCTCGACCATTGGGCGCTGGGCCAGCTCTTCCCCATCATGCCCGTCAGCCGGCTCAACGAGAGGCCGACCCGCGAAGCCACCCTGGTGGATATCACGTGCGATTCGGACGGCGAGGTGAAGAAATTCATCGACTTGTTCGACGTGCGCGACACCCTGCCGTTGCACGCTCCGCGCCTCAACGGCAACGGCCCCGAACCGTATTATTTGGGGTTTTTCCTCATGGGCGCCTATCAGGACATCATGGGCGATCTGCACAATCTTTTCGGACGCGTCAACGAACTGCATGTCTTCCTGGACCCGGACGAGCCGTCCGGCTATTACGTCGAGGAAATCATCGAAGGCTCGACCATCGTGCAGACGCTGACCTCGGTGCAATACGATGAAAACGAATTGAAGCGCCAGATGAAGATGCAAATCGACGAGGCCATCAAGTCCGACCGCCTCAAGCCCTCGGAAGGCATGCGCCTGCTGGACGATTATGAACGCGGCCTCAAGGAGTACACCTACCTGACCATTTGAACCGGGATGGATGCCGCCAAAGCCGATCTCATGCGCGCCCTCGGGCGGTTGGCGCGCGGTCTGTCAACGCTGTTTTGGTGCCTGCCGTTGACGCTGGTGGCGCAGGTGGAGACGGGGCGGACGGACTGGGTGGGGTTTTTGGGCGCGTTTGCTTTTGTGCCGGCGTTGGTTCTCAGCGGCCTGCTCTGGCATGGGCTGCGCCAACTGCGGGATTTTCAGAGGCAGGAGCGCGTCTGGCAGCAGGCACTGGATCGGGCGGAGTTTCTCGCCATCGTCAACGCTGGCTTGTCGCCGTTTTTGTTTTGGTGGCACCGCTTTCCCCTCGTCCCGCTTTACATCGTTTGCGTCGATTTCCTGGCGGTGGCGGGCCTGCTTTTTTTGATGCAGCTCAACCGCGTGCTGCTTCGGCTCAGCGCGATGCTGCCCGATGAAATGCTGCGGTTGGAGACCCGGACGTTCACCGGCTTGAACATCTGGATGCTGCTGGCCGTGTTGGCGGGCTTCAGCGCCGAGCGCATCCTGCGGGGCGTGCTGGGCGCGCCGCGGCTCCTGGGCGCTTTTCCGTGGGGGTTGCAAGAGGCGGCCGTGTGGCTGGCGTTATTCTTTGCGTTGATGCCGGTGGCGATGACCCTGGCGCTCCTGTGGAAAATCAAGGAGGCGATTTTCACCAGCCTGATTGAAACGGAGCGGTGAATTTGTCCGTGTTCAAGTCACACTTCGGGCATCCAGCCTTTCCTGTTACGGCGTTATGAGCATGGCGCGGTAAAACTGGTCGGGATTGGCCGTGTTGGTGTCGGTGAAAGACCAGTTGCCGTTGGCATCGGCAGCGTTGGTGACCAGAGGCTGCCAGTTTACGGGCGGTGTGAGGTTGGCCGCCACCTGCAGCACATACGAATAGCCCGGCGTGCCGGTGAATTGAAACTGCACGCCTTGTCCGGCGCCCAAGGCGGCGCTCAAGGGTGGCAAAGCCACGTTCAGAGTGGCTATGCTGCTCGTGACGCTGCCGTAAGGGCTTGTCACCACCACGTCGTACATTCCAGCACTGCCCCCGGTTACATTCGACAGCAGGAGTAGCGGGGTTTGATAAAGAACCTCGCGGATGCGGTTATTGTGCATGTCCGCAATGAAAACGTCCCCGGCCGCATTCACGGCCACGCCAATGGGAAGGGCCAGTTCGGCATCGACAGGCCATCCACCATCGCCGAGAAAACCCTCCGTCCCATTGCCTGCCAGTGTGGTGATTGTGCCCGTGTTTGCGACTTTGCGGACTCGGAAATTACCGCCGTCGGCGATAAACAGATTGCCGAACCCATCAACGGCCACAGCGTACGGATGGTTCAGGGCGGCATTGGTCGCCGCACCGCCGTCACCTGAGAATCCCGCAGTCCCATTGCCCGCGACGGTGGCAACAAGGCCGTTGGTTCCAATCTGCCGAATTCGAGAATTCCCTAAGTCCGCGATGAATAAATTGCCGGAGCTATCAAAGGCGATGCCCCAAGGACCATGAAACGTGGCATTGGTGGCCGGGCCGCCATCGCCCGAAAAACCGGGCGCGCCCGTGCCTGCCACGGTGGTGATGGAGCCGCTGGCGCTCACTTCCCGTATGCGGTTGCTGGACGTATCCGCAATGAACAGATTGCCCAGACTGTTTACGGCCAGTCCACGAGGAGAGGAGAGACTGGCATTGGTCGCCAAGACCCCATTGCCGGAGGAGTTGGTTCCGCCACCCGCCGCGGTGGTGATGATGCCGTTGGTTCCGACTTTACGAATCACATCATTTTCCAAATCCACGATGAACAAGTTGCCAAGATTGTCCGCCGCGACAGCAACAGGTTCCGACATGGTTGCGTTGGTTGCCGGGCCTCCATTGCCGGTATAACCATACGATCCGTTTCCTGCCACAGTGCTGGTAATGCCATTGGTCCGTATCTCACGAACGAGGTCGTTTCCCACATCGCAATAAAGGAGATTGCCTGAAGGGTCCAGCGCCACTGCGATAGGCTCCCGAATGCAGGCATTGACGGCCGCGCCTCCGTCCCCGATGCCACCGCCTGCAACCGTATTGATGACGCCGCCAACTTTTGTCTGACGCACACGACCGTTGTCGGTGTCCGCAATGATAACGTTCCCCAGAGAGTCCACCGCCAGGCCTTGAGGATAACCCAATTCCGCGTTGACCGCCGGGCCGCCATCGCCCGAATAGCCGCCCACTCCCCCCCGCCCCGCGACCGTGGTGATGATCCCATTGGTTCCGACTTCGCGGATGACGCTATTATTGCCATCGGCAATGAACAGGCTGCCGGAGGCGTCCACGGCCACAGCCGTCGGATAGTAGAGAGAGGCGTTGGTCGCCGGGCCGCCGTTTCCAGAGTAACCTCCTGAGCCGCCGTCGCCGGCCACCGTCGTGATAATGCCGTTGGTGGCCACCTCCCGGATGCGCTGGTTATATTGATCCGCGATAAACAGATTGCCCGAGGCGTCCAGCGCCAACCCGCCAGGATAAGACAAGAGGGCGTTGGCGGCCGGGCCGCCATCGCCGGAGAATCCATTCGTGCCATTGCCCGCCACCGTGGTAATAATGCCGTTGGCAGCCAACTTACGGATGCAGTTGTTGCCGCTGTCGGCGATGAACAGGTTGCCGTAAATGTCCACGGCCACGCCGGAAGGGCCGTTGAGTTCGGCATTCGTGCCCGCCCCGCCGTCGCCAAAATATCCATACTTGCCGTTCCCTGCTATCGTAGTGATGATGCCATTGGTGTTCACTTGGCGGATGCGGTTGTTGAGCATATCCGCTATGAACAGGTTGCCGAGGTTGTCCACCGCCACGGCAGCGGGAAGAGCCAGGCTGGCACTGGTGGCTGCGCCGCCGTCACCCGAGTAGCTCCCGAAACTGTCGTAGGTCACCTTTCCCGCCACCGTCGTGAGAATGCCGTTGACCGCCACTTTGCAGATTCGGTTATTGTACTGGTCAGTAACAAATAGATTTCCCATGGCGTCCATCGCCACGGCGCATGGATCATCGAGCATGGTATTGGTCGCCCAACCGCCCGTGTCCTCGCCCGCAACGGTGATGATGACGGGATTGGGAAAACTCACGCCGTTGAGTTGCCACTGGTAAGTGAACGGGCCGGTGCCGGAAACCGCGACGGTGAACGAGGCCGTGCCCGCCGCAAGCGCCGTTTGGCTGGCAGGTTCGGAGTCAATGACCGGCGCCAATCCAACGGTCAAAGCCGCCACGGCGCTGGTCACGCTGCCGTAGTTGTTCGTGACCACAACGGTGTAATTGCCGGCTTCATTGGTGGAAACGTTTGTCAGAGTCAAAATTGAGTCCGTGGCGCCGCTTAGGTTCGTGCCATCAAACTGCCACTGATATGACAAAGGGTCTGTCCCGTCCGCGGTGACAGTGAAAGCGGCACTGTAGCCAATCCCGGCAGCCTCGGACGCCGGCTGGACTGTGATCGAGGGCGGATACAACACGGTCAAGGTGGCCACCGCGCTGGTGACGCTGCCGTAAGGACCCGTCACGATGACGTCGTAATTGCCCGCGTTGTTGAAAGCCACATTGTTCACGAGAAAGGCCGGGCCTTGAAGGATCACTTTGGCAATTCGAGGTGGCTCAACCACACTTTGCGTCATAAAGATGTTCCCATAAGCGTCCGCCGCCAATCCGATCGGATCTCCCAAATAGGCGTTCGTTGCATTTTGGCCAACGAAGCCGCTTTCGTATCCGCCGCCGGCGACGGTCGTGATAATTCCGTTGGTTGACACCCGCCGGATGCGCCTGTTCTCTCCATCTGCTATGAACAAATTGCCGTAAATATCCAAAACGACGTCGTAAGGGTGGAAAAGCGAAGTGTTGGTGGCTGCAACGCCATCGCCGGAGTAGCCATCCTTTCCGTTTCCGGCCACAGTGGAAATAATGCCGTTGGTCCCGACTTCGCGGATGCGATTGTTCCCGGAATCGGCAATAAAAAGATCGCCACTGCCGTCAAGCGCCACGCCCGAGGGGACGTTGAGCTTGGCGCTGGTTGCCGGACCGCCGTCGCCCGCGTAGCTTCCCACGCTCGGGTAACTGGGGCCGCTTCCGGCAACGGTGGTAATGATCCCGTTAGTGGCAACCTTCCTGATCCGGTTGTTGTAGGTGTCGGCAATGAAAAGCTGGCCCGTCGCGTCCACCGCCACGGACTCGGGCGCATAGAGCCGGGCGTTGGTCGCCTGGCCGGCGTCGCCGGTGTAGCCGTTGGTTAGGTACCCGGCAAAAGTCGTAATGATGCCATTGGTATTGACCTTGCGGATGCGGTCATTGTCAGTGTCAGCAATAAACAGGTTTCCGAGAGCGTCCGCGGCCACTCCATCAGGCATGTTCAGGCTGGCGTTGGTCCCCTGGCCGCCATCGCCGGAATACCCGCGCCTGCCCTTTCCCGCCACCGTGGTAATAATGCCGGCGGCATTCACCTTGCGGATGCAATTGGTTCCGAAGTCGGCGATAAAGACGTTGCCGTGTGTGTCCACGCTGAGATGGGCGGGGTTCGTTAATTCGGCGTTGGTCGCCGGCACTCCGTCACCGCTATAGCCCGCCGCGCTGGAGCCTGCGAACAGCGTGATAATATGGTTGGGCAGATTGGTCCCATTGAACTGCCATTGGTAGGTGAAAGGGCCTGTGCCGGAAACCGCGACGTCGAACGTGGCGCTGCTCCCGAGGAGGTTTGTCTGGTTCGACGGTTGAACGACAAGGGCGGGCGAATATCCGACCGCCAGCGTCGCCACGCTGCTGGTGACGCTGCCATACGCATTGGTAATGACGACGGAATAGGAGCCTTGATCCGAAAGCTCAGTTGGGTCCAAGGACAACGTCGCCGTCTGCGATCCGTTGATGCGGCTGCCATCGATTATGTTCGTCCTATCGAGTTCCCATTGGCAGATCAGTGGCGGGGTTCCAATCGCCACCACCGTGAGACTATTGCTGCTCCCCACGATCACCATGCTGCTTGACGGTTGAGTTGTAATGGCGGGCGATGAGAGAACGTTTAGTGTCGCGACAGTACTGGTGACGCTTCCCGCGACCGACGTGATAATCACCTCATAAGATCCTTCATCAGCCCACGTGACGCTGTTGAGCAAAAGCCCTGGCCACCAACCGACCGCGCGGATGCGCATGTTGCTCTGATCGGCAATAAACACGTTGCCGACGGTGTCCACTATCACGCCTGATGGATAGTTCAGCGCCGCGGCAGTCGCCGGTCCGCCGTCGCCATAGTAGGCGCGATTCTCGTTTCCCGCCACGGTGGAAATGATGCCATTGGTCCCTACTTTGCGGATACGGCTGTCGATAGAATCCGCAATATAAAGATTGCCGGCCCCATCCACAGCGACCCCCACTGGATTATCCAAGGCGGTATTGGTAGCCGGCACGTCATTCCCGTAAATGAGGCCGCCATTGCCGGCGACCGTTTCGATAATGCCGTTGGTACCGACTTTTCGGATGCGGGAGTTATCAGTATCAGCAATGAAGAGATTGCCATAGGCGTCCACGGCCACGCCATAGGGATTGCTCAACCCGGCATTGGTAGCAGGGCCGCCATCGCCCGAGAAATCTATGTCCCCGAAACCTGGTGGGCTACTGCCTGCGACAGTCGTGATGACGCCGCCGGTCGTGAACGCTCTGATTCGATTGTTGCCCGTATCCGCTATGAACAGGTTGCCGTTGGGGTCCATTGCAATGGCCGAGGGAACGCTGAATTCCGCGTTCGTGGCCGCGCCGCCATCGCCGGAAAAGCCGTTGGTGGTCGTCCCCGCCACTGTTAAGATAATCCCATTGGTCAACACCTCGCGCACGCAATTATTACCCGTATCCGCAATAAACAGGTTGCCGAAACCGTCCACCACCACGCCCGCCGGGCCGTTGAGTTCGGCGTTGGTCGCTGCGCCGCCGTCACCGCAATAGCCGTTGGTGCCATTGCCCGCAAAGGTGGAGATAAGCCCGTTGGACCCGACCTTGCGAATGCAACCGTTGCCGGAATCCGCGATGTAGAGATTGCCGGATGCATCGCGGGTGAGGCCTGAAGGCAAGTTCAAACTGGCATTGGTGGACTGATCGCCGTCACCGGAATAGCCCTCTGTCCCATCACCTCCAACTGTCATGATGGTCTGCGGCAGGTTGGCGCCGTCAAATTGCCATTCATAACCCAATGGACCGGTGCCGGAAACGGCCACGGTCAGCATCGCGTTGCTGCCGGCAAAAACGGTCTGGTTGGTGGGTTGTTGTGTAATCGCGGGCGTCGATTGCCCGCGCGCCATTCCCGCCGCAAAGAGCCACAAGCCAAAAAGGGTGAGGATTGTCCTTTTCATGCTTGGGCTATCCTTGGGCAATTTCGTAGCTGCTTCAAGAAAGATCCAGTTGAAAAACGCACCATCCCTTGTCGTTTGAGGCGCAGAGGATAAGTAGGTTCAGGCGTCCTTCCGCAGCGCCTCGCTTCGTCGCCTTGGAATGTGACAGAGTTTAATTGAACGTGACAATCTGAATTGTCCGCGGACACTAATTCAACAGGTTGTACCAATTGTCCCGCTGGCGGGCCTCGTAGCCGAGTTCCTCGATCAGGCGCCGCATGTCCGCCACGCCCATGCGGTAAGTGGCGCCGGCCTGGGAAACCACGTTCTCTTCAATCATGATGCTGCCCAGGTCGTTGGCGCCGAATTGCAGCGCGATCTGGCCGATCTCCGGGCCTTGCGTGACCCACGAGCTTTGCACGCTGGGAAAATTGTCCAGGTAAATCCGGCTCAACGCCTGCGTGCGCAGGTATTCGTGCGCCCCGGCCGTCGGGGCCTTCAGCCGCGTGTGTTCGGCCTGGAACGTCCAGGCAATGAACGCCGTGAACCCTTTGCTTTTGTCCTGTTGCGCGCGCACCCGTTCCAGGTGCTCGATCCGGTCCTCGATCGTTTCGACGTGCCCGAACATCATCGTCGCCGTCGAGTTCAGCCCCAGGCGATGGGCCACGTCCATCACCTCCAGCCAGTCGTCGCTCATTGCTTTGAGCGGGGAAATGCGCCGGCGGACGCGGTCCACCAGGATTTCCCCGCCGCCGCCCGGGATCGACCCCAGTCCCGCCCGCGCGAACCGGGAAATGATCTCCTCCAGCGGCAACCCGAAGACCTCGCGGAAATGGACGAATTCACTCGGGCTGAAGCCGTGGATGTTGACGGCGGGGAACTTGTGTTTTATATGCGACAGCAAATCGAGGTACCATTGCAGGGAAAGCTTCGGGTGATGGCCGCCTTGGAGGAGGATCTGGGTTCCGCCCAGGGCGAGGGTCTCCTCGATTTTGCGGTCCATTTCCTTCAGCGAGATGACGTAGGCGCCGGCGTCCTGCTCCGTGCGGTAGAAGGCGCAGAATTTGCAATAGACATTGCAGACATTGGTATAGTTGACGTTGCGGTCAACGATGTAGGTGACGATCCGGTTGCCGCGGCCCTGGTGGGCGGCGGCGCGGGCCAGTTGGCGCCGGCGATGGGCCAGCATCCCCAGTTCCTCCAGTGGCAGGCGGCAGAGCCGGAGGGCCTCGTCCTGATCGACGCGCCCGCCGTTCCAGACCTTTTGCAGCAGGTCATCCGATGGCAATTCGCAAGTCATGCAATTCCGTTCAGTTTGCCGTCTGCGCAGCCAAAGTGCAATCGCTCGATCAGGGTTGCGTGTTCTCGGGTGCATTTCAGATTTCTGGGTTCCCCTCCTAATCTTGCTCCTAATCTTAATCTCTTCGCCCTCCTGCATTCGGATTAAGAGCAAGATTACGATTACGATTAAGCAAATCAACCCAAAAATGTGAAATACACCCGCGCGCGCCGACGGCCACGCCGCGCTTGCCGAAAGCCGTCCGCCAAGGCATGTAATATCCCCATGCGTCTCACGAGCGGCCTCAATCTCTCGCTCTGCCTGGCGACGGCCCTGATCGCCACGGCGGGACACGCCGCCACCGTCACGGTCTTCGCGGCGGCCAGCTTGACGGATTGTCTCAGGCAAATCGCCTCGGAGCACGAGCGGCGGACCGGGGACAAAATCACGCTCAACTTCGCCGGCTCGAGCCTGCTGGCGCGGCAAATCGAGGAAGGCGCGCCGGCCGATATTTTCTTCTCCGCGGACGAATCGTGGATGGATGAATTGGAGAAAAAGGGCCTGCTCCTCAAGGGCACCCGCCGGAGCCGGCTCTCCAATTCGCTGGTCATTATCGTGGCCAGGGACAGCCCGCTCGCCCTGGTTTCGCCGCGCGACTTGGCCAAACCGTCCGTCGCCCGCATCGCCCTGGCCGATCCGCAGGCCGTTCCGGCGGGGAAGTACGCCCGGCAGTTTTTGGAAAAGGAAAACCTTTGGGCCACTCTCCAAGCCAAGGTCGTGCCGACCGGCAATGTGCGCGGGGCCTTGGCGGCGGTGGAGTCCGGCGATGTCGAGGCGGCCATTGTCTATAAGACCGACGCGGCCATATCGAAGCGGGTGAAAGTGGCTTATGAAGTGCCGTCAAGCGGCGGCCCCACGATCAGTTATCCAATGGCGGTGCTCAGCGGAACGAGGGAGCCGGCGGCGGCGAAACGATTCCTGGAATATCTCAACTCGCCATCGGCCGGGCGGGTCTTCGCGCAATTCGGCTTCATTGTTCGCGGCGAGGAGCGATGACAGCGGAATGGCAAATTGTCTGGTTCACCGCCTGGGTGTCCGCGTTGAGCACGCTGCTGATCCTGCCGTTTGGCCTGGCGCTGGCCTGGCTGCTGGCGCGTTATGACTGGCCGGGAAAATCGCTGGTGGAAACCCTCGTCACCCTGCCTCTAGTCATGCCCCCCGTGGCGACGGGATTGATTCTGCTCAAGGTCCTGGGCCGGCACGGGCTGATTGGACGGTTCTTTCACGACACACTGCGCCTGGACATCGCGTTCACCTGGCGCGCCGTGCTGGCGGCGTTGGCCGTGATGTCCTTTCCCCTGCTGGTGCTCTCGACGCGCGTGGCTTTTGAACAAGTCAATCCGCGCCTCGAGCAAATTGCGCGCACGCTGGGGGCGGGGGAGTTGCGGGTGTTTTTTTCCATCACCGTTCCGCTGGCCCGGCGCGGCATCATCGGCGGGATGATCCTGGCCTTCGCGCGGGCCTTGGGCGAATTCGGGGCCACCATCATGGTGGCCGGCAACATCCCGGGACAGACGGCCACGCTGTCCCTTTCCATTTACGAATCGGTCCAACTCGGCCAGGACGCCGCCGCGTTCCGGCTGCTGGGCATTTCGGTCGCGCTCGCGTTTGGCGCGGTCTGGACCAGCCTCTGGTTCCTGCGCCTCGGGCGGAAATGAAATGAAACTCCTGCTCCGACGCATCTCCCTCCCGCTGGCGGACTTCGTGCTCGAAGTCGATGTCGAACTGCAAAGCCAGGTCACGGCCATTTTTGGCGCCTCCGGCGCGGGGAAGACTTCGCTGCTGGATTTGATCGCGGGGCTGCGCCAGCCCGCCTCGGCCCTGATTCAACTGGAGGAGCGGGTGCTGACGGACACGGCGCGGGCCGAGGCGCTGCCGCCGCGCAGCCGGCAAATCGGCTACGTGCCGCAGGACCTGGCGCTTTTCCCGCATCTGTCCGTGCGGCAAAATCTTCTTTACGGGCAGAAGCGCGCGCCGGGGGAGGGATCGCTCTTCAGTTTCGAGCACGTGGCCGGGGTATTGGAAATCGGGCCTCTGGCCGGGCGCGGCGTGACCGGCTTGTCCGGCGGCGAAAAGCAGCGGGTGGCGCTGGCGCGGGCCTTGTTGACCTCGCCCAAACTGCTCTTGCTGGACGAGCCGCTGGCCAGCCTGGATGAGGCCCTGAAGGCGAAAATCATCCCCTACCTTTTGCGCGTGCGGGAAGAATTCCGGGTGCCGATGCTCTATGTGAGCCACGACCGGCGCGAGGTCCAGGCGCTGTGCGACGAAGTGCTCGAATTGGCGCGCGGAAAAGTCATCCGCCGCGCCTCGCGCGAGGCCTGGCGCGCCAACGGGAACGGCGTGACCGATCAGGGGGCGGCATCGCAGTAGGAAGCCCCAAATGTCAGGATAATCTCAGGACTGCTTGTGACCCTTACTGCTGCTGGAGACGGAAGAAGGCGGTTTGGCCGGTCGCGTCGTTGGTGAAGACATAATTGGTCCCGACCGTGGCAATCCCGCTGGTGATATTGCTCCAGCTTCCCGAGGACAAGTCAGACGCGGTCTGCAACACATAGTTTGGAACGGAGGCCGGCCACGAAATGACGACTTGATCGCCCGTCGCGGAGATTCCCAGCGACGGCACAGGCAAGGTCAATGAAAACACCGCACCGTTGCCTCGAACGCCGCCGGTCAGCGTCGTTCCATACAGTACGTTGCCAGAAAGTATCAGACCGGCAGACGGATACGTTCCGTCGCTGTTGATATCGGGATAGGGATAAGGCCAAGAAAATGCCGTGAAATCGTGCAGGCTGGTAAAATTCGAGCCGTCGGTGTTAACGGCGAACGCCGTGCCACCACCCGCGCTGCCGCCTTTGAGCGTCGTTCCATACAGCGTGTTGCCCGATACAATCAAACCGGCATACGGATAAGCTCCATCGCCGCCGCTGAAATTATAGAGGTTCGTAAAACCCGAACCGTCGGTGTTGAGCGCAAAGACCGCGCCAATGCTCCCAGTGCCGCAAATGGCCGCCGTCCCATAGAGTGTGTTGCCCGATAACACCAACATCCCAGATGGAGGAAGATATTGATTCGCGCCGATAGGGAAACTATATTGATTCGCGCCGGCGGGGAAACTATGGAGGTTTGTAAAAGCCGAGCCATCAGTGTTAATCCTGAACACCGTGCCACTTCCACCGGCGCCGCCCCATCCTGTCGCTCCGTACAGTGTGCTGCCCGATATAATCAAACCGACATCCGGATCAGCTCCGTCGCTGTTGGTAAAAGGAGGAGGATTTGTAGTGAAACTGTACAGGATCGCAAAGCCTGAGCCATCGGTATTTATTGCGAACACCGTGCCGTTGCCATTGCTGCCGCCAGTGTTTGCGGTACCGTACAGCGTGTTGCCCGCTAAAGCCAAGCCGGCAAACGGAAGAGCGCCGCTGCCGTTGAAATTGGAAGGACCATTATTGTTGGTTGGAAAAGAGAGCGCCTCGAAGCTGTACAGGTTCGTGAAACCCAACCCATCGGTGTTGACGCTGAATACCGTCCCCATGCCGGCACTGCCGCCGTAGTGCGTTGTCCCGCAGAGCGTGTTGGAGAATAGAACCAAACCGACATTCGGATTGGCGCCGTCGCCGTTGGTTCCGAAATAGTAGTAGGAGTAGATGGAAGGAGGATTTGGAGCCGTGAAATTATGCAAATTCGTAAAGCCCGAGCCGTCGGTGTTGACCCTGAACACCGTGCCATAGCCAAAGCTGCCGCCATTTGGCGCCGTTCCATAGAGTGTGTTGCCCGATAAAATCACACCAGCAGGATTAATTCCGTCGGTGTTGGTGTAAACATTAAGGCCAAGAGGTGATGTGAAACTATATATCTCGCTGAAGGTGGCGGGCTGCGCGTGGACCGGCGGCAGGGCGCTCGAGGAAAACAGCGCCGCAACGAGCAATCCAGCCATCCTGAATTTCATTCTGTCGCTCCGGTTCTCAGTTCCATTCTCCGGCCGCGAGCATGGTCTCCTTTCCTCCACCAGTCACGATAAATTTTGCTTAATCCTGCTCCTAATCCCTGTCTTGCCCTTCAGTCCGGGAAGAGGACTAAAAGCAAGATTAAGATCAGGAGTTTCCTATCAGCATCCCGACAAAGAAAACCAGCGCGCCGCCCAGTCCCACTTGCAGGAGGGCCGTGGATAGCGAGGTGTCCATGAAGCGGTGCCGCACCCACGAAATCACGCCGAGTTCGACGACGACGACGGCGACGGCAATGGCGGTCGCCGTATGTATGTTGCCGATGAGGTAGGGCAAGGTATGGCCCAACCCGCCCAGGCCCGTCATCGTGCCGCAGACCAAACCGCGCACCCACGGATGCCCGCGCCCGGTGAGAGTCCCGTCGTCGGACAACGCTTCGGCAAAGCCCATGCTGATGCCCGCGCCCAGGCTGGCGGCCAATCCCACCAGGAACGTTTGCCAGCTATTGTGCGTGGCGAAGGCGGCGGCAAAAAGCGGGGCCAGCGTGGAAACCGACCCGTCCATCAACCCCGCCAGGCCAGGTTGGATGATTTGCAGGGCGAAGAGCCTCTTTTCCAGCGCGGCTTCATCAGGCGTCACGCCGGATTCGACCAGGTGCCCGGCGAGGCTGGCGTGTTTGCGCTCTTCCTCCGCCAAGTCGCCGAGCAACTGGCGGATGCCGGCGTCGGTCGCCTGGCGGGCGGCGGCCTCGTAGAAGAGTTTGGTTTCCACTTCCATCGACTCGGCCTGCCGTTGCGCGGCTTTCACGCTGAGAGGGCGCGTCTGCCAGATGGGCCTGCGCTTGACAAAGCCTTTCACGTCCTCGCGCCGGATCAGGGGCACATGCTCGCCAAAGCGGCTGCGAAACAGGTCGAGCAGTCGATGGCGGTGGCCGTCCTCCTCGCGGCGCATCTCGCGGAATTTCTCCGCCTGATCGGGAAAATCCTTGCTCAACCCTTCGGCGAAGTCGTCGTAAATGCGGGTGTGTTCCTCTTCCAGCGCCACGGCCAGGGCGAGGATTTCCCGTTGGTCAAGACTTTGAAATGAGCGCATAAGCAATTGGGCGTTACTTTAAAACTTCAGATTCCATTCATCCCGCGAGTATTTCTCCGCCACCAGCCGGCGGCAATCCGGCGCCACCCGCAAGGGCGCCTCCGCCGGCCAGCAGGCGCGCAACGCGCCCCGGATGGCGGAGGCGGGCACATCCAGGTTGGTCAGAAATCGGGCATGGGGCCGGCCCTGCCGATAATCTGGCTGACGGGACGGCATTGTCAAAAACCTTTCCATCAAACCGAGGTCGAAAGACCACAAAAATGTGCCGTGAAACAGCAGCGCGCGGCGTTTGCGCCGCTGGGCGTTGCCGGAGAATTTCATCCCGCCGACGGCCAGATCGGTGATCCCCTGGACTTGCACGGCCCGGCCCAGCAGGGTGGACAAGGCCCGGCGGTGCCGCTCCATAATATGGCGGTTGGCGGAGGGGATGGTCCGCCAAGACGGGTCGGCTTCGATCTTCAAGACCAACGAATAGTTCAGGCAGCCCGGCCCTTGCAACACCGTGCCGCCGCCGCTGCACCGGCGGAACACCCCGATGCCCGCCCGCCGGCAGGCCTCCAGGTTCACCTCGCGCGCCACCGCGTTGGAGAAGCCGGCGACGACAAAATAGTCGCGCGGCTCCCAAAAGCGCAAAACCTCGCCGCCGGCCCCTTCGTCGCAGGCGTCGAGCAAGGCCTCATCGCAGGCCAGATTGGCGGCGGCGGAGGGCAGGGTTAGATCAAGGTATTCCACAGGTCGCCGCCGGGAGTCGGCTGTCGGTTTCGTATTTCATTTGTCACGAGCGAGTTTACGCCTTATAGTAAGGTCTTGCAGTCGGGACCGGTTTCAACTTTAAACATTAATTTTGAACTTTGAACTCTGAACTGGCGAAAATGGAAACGGTAAAGACAGGAAAACTCAACACCCCTTCCTCTTTCCCGGCGAAACGCATCGGGGCAGAGTCGCAGGCGGCGTCGTTGGCGCGCGATCCGCTTCAGTCGCTGGAGGATGTGGTCGAGTTCCTGCTCAAGAACCAGGGCCGCGAGAAGGCCAGCCAGCTCCTCTCCAGCCTGGCCGAGCGCCTGCGCAGCGACGGTTTGGACGTGCCGCGCACGGTCAGCACGCCGTATGTGAATACGATACCGGTCGAGAACGAGCCGCCTTATCCCGGCAACCGGGAAATCGAGCGCCGCATCAAGAGTCTGGCCCGGTGGAACGCCATGGCCATGGTCGTCAATGCCAATCACGCGGACACCGGGGTTGGGGGCCATATCTCCAGTTACGCCTCCATGGCCACGCTCTACGAGGTGGCGTACCATCATTTCTTTCACGGGGGCGACGGCGGGCGGCGGGCGGATTTGATTTATTTCCAGGGCCACACCACGCCGGGCAATTACGCCCGCGCTTTTTTGGAATATCGTCTGGACGAGGGGCATTTGCACAATTTCCGCGCGGAATTGGCCCAGGGCGGCGGCCTTTCCTCCTATCCCCATCCGTATTTGATGCCCGATTTCTGGCAGTTTCCGACCGTGTCCATGGGTTTGGGGCCGCTCATGTCCATTTACCAGGCCCGTTTCCTGCGCTATCTGTGCGCGCGCGGATTCCTCAAAGCGGAGGAAGAGCCGCGCGTCTGGGCCTTCGTCGGCGACGGTGAAAGCGACGAGCCGGAGACGCTCGGATCGATCACGCTGGCGGCGCGGGAAAACCTGGACAACCTGGTCTGGGTCGTCAACTGCAATTTACAGCGCCTCGACGGCCCCGTGCGGGGCAACGGCAAAATCATCCAGGAATTGGAGGGCCTCTTTCACGGGGCCGGCTGGAACGTGATCAAGGTGATCTGGGGTTCGAGTTGGGACGAACTTTTGGCGGCGGATACCTCCGGCCTGCTTGTCAAACGCATGGGCGAAGCCGTCGATGGCGATTACCAAAAGTACACCGTCGAAACCGGCAGTTACATCCGCCGCCATTTCTTCGGCAAGTACCCCCAATTGCTGCGCCTGGTTGATCGTTGGTCGGACGATCAATTGACCCGTTTGGTGCGGGGCGGGCACGATCCCAAAAAGGTGTTCGCGGCCTACCAGGCGGCGGTCGGGCACAAAGGCGGCCCAACAGTCATCCTGGCCAAGACGATCAAGGGCTACGGGTTGGGCGAAGCCGGCGAGGGCCGCAACATCTCCCACCAACAGAAAAAAATGAACGAAAAGGAGCTGCGGGAATTCCGCGCCCGATTCGACATTCCCATTCGGGACGAAGACGTGGTGGAAACGCCCTTCTATCGTCCGCCCAAGGACTCGCCGGAGATCAAGTACTTGCTGGCGCGCCGCCGGAAGCTGGGGGGATTTGTGCCCAAACGGGTGGTCAAGGCCGACCCGTTGCGCACGCCGCGGGCGGCGGCTTTCCCGGAGTTTTTCAAGGGATCGGGAGCGGCCGAACCCTCCACCACCATGAGTTTTGTCCGCCTTCTGAGCAGTCTGCTGCGCGACAAAACCGTTGGCCGCAACGTCGTGCCGATTATTCCCGACGAAGCGCGGACCTTCGGCATCGACGGGTTGTTTAAGGAGATTGGCATTTATTCCTCCAAAGGGCAGCTTTACGAACCGGTGGACAAGCAGGGAATGAGCTATTATCGCGAGGCGAAGGACGGCCAGATTCTCGAGGAAGGGATTACGGAAGCGGGATCGATGGCGTCCTTTGTCGCCGCCGGCACGGCCTACGCGAATCTGGGCGTCAACATGATTCCGTTTTACATCTACTACTCGATGTTCGGCCCGCAGCGGGTCGGCGATGAAATCTGGCTGGCGGCCGACAGCCGGGCCAAGGGGTTTCTGCTCGGCGCGACCTCCGGCCGCACGACCCTCAACGGCGAGGGGTTGCAGCATCAGGACGGACACAGCCTGCTGGCGGCCAGCTCGGTGCCGACTTTGTACGCCTACGACCCCGCCTTTGCCTACGAGATTTCCGTCATCGTTTGTGACGGGATGCGCCGCATGTTCGAGGACGGCGAGGAAATTTTCTACTATCTCTGCCTTTACAATGAGAATTATCCCATGCCGCCCATGCCCGAAGGCGCGGAGGAGGGGATCGTCAAAGGCTTGTATAAATTCAACACCGGACCAGCCGGCCTGAAACATAAGGCGCAGATTTTTGGCAGCGGCAGCATTATCCGCTCGGCGTTGCGCGCGCAACAGATTCTCGCCGAACGCTACGATGTCTCCGCCGATGTCTGGAGCGCCACCAGCTACAAGAACTTGCGCAACGAAGCCTTGCTGGCCGAGCGCTGGAACCTGCTTCATCCCGCCGAGCCGCCGAAAAAGCCCCACGTCCAGCAACTCCTCGCCCGGGAAACCGGCCCGTTCATCGCCGTGTCCGACTACATGAAAATCGTTCCCGATCAGATCGCCAAGTGGGTGCCGGGCGGCCTGACCACTTTGGGCACCGACGGCTTTGGCCGCAGCGATACGCGGCCCCGCTTGCGCCGCTTTTTTGAAATCGACGCCGAGTGCGTCGTCGTGGCCGCGTTGTCCGCGCTGGCGCGGCGGGGAGAGATCGAGAGCAAGGTCGCGGCCCGGGCCGTGAAAGACTTGAACGTCGATCCCGAAAAGGCCTTTCCGCAAATCGTCGCGTTTTAATTTGATTTTATGGACCTGAAATTACCGCCGCTGGGTGAAGGAGTTGACTCGGGCAGCGTGGTCAGCCTTTTGGTCAAGGAGGGCGATCAAATCGCCAAAGGCCAGGGGATCATCGAACTGGAGACCGGCAAAGCGGTCGCTCCGGTGCCTTCCTCCGCCGGCGGGAAGGTGACCAAAATCCTGGTGTCAGTCGGCGACAAGATTTCGGTTGGGCAGACGATTCTATCGTTGGAGGGCGACGCCGCCGCTCCCGCCAAACCGGCCGCGGCCAAACCCGCCGCCACCCGTTCCACCCGCCCGGTTCCGCTTCCTGTGGAGGAAGGAGCCGCGGAGGAACCCTTGGCGGAGGAAGACGTTGACCCCAATGCGCCCGCCCCGGCCGCCTCGCCCACCCTCCGCCGCATGGCGCGGGAATTGGGCATCGACCTGCGGCGCATCCACGGCAGCGAAGCGGGCGGACGGATCGTGATGGACGATTTGCGGGGATACATCCGCCGCCTGCAATACCTGGCCGCGCAACCGAGGACAACCGCCGCCGGCGCTCCCGCCAAACCGCCGCCGGAACAAATTGATTTCAGCAAATGGGGACCCGTTGCCAAGCGCCCGATGACCTCCTTGCGCAAAGTCATCGCCCAGCGCATGAGCGACAGTTGGAACGCCGTGGCCCGCGTCACGCAATTTGACGAGGCGGACATAACCGCCCTGGAGGCCCTGCGTCAAAAGCACGCCCCGGCCTACGAAAAGAAGGGCGCCCGTTTGACCCTGACTGCGTTCGCGCTCAAGATCGTCGCTGAAGCCTTGAAGAAACACCCCGTTTTCAACGCCAGCCTGGACGAAATCGCAGGCGAGGTCGTTTACAAGGAGTATTATCACATCGGCCTGGCGGTCGATACCGACCAGGGACTGATCGTCCCGGTGTTGCGCGACGTGGACAAGAAAGACCTCCTGACCCTGTCGAGGGAGTTGGGCGAATTGGCTGTCAAGACGCGCGAGCGCAAAGTGTCGATGGACCAGTTGCAAGGGGGCAGCTTCACCCTTTCCAACCAGGGCGGCATCGGTGGAAGCCATTTCACGCCGATCATCAACCGCCCGGAACTGGCCATTCTCGGCCTGGGGCGGGGCGCGCTCAAACCGGTTGTGCGCGACGGCAAGATCGAGCCGCGCCTGATGCTGCCGCTGGCTTTGTCCTACGATCATCGGGTGATTGACGGCGGCGCCGCGGTGCGGTGCATGCTCGATCTGGTGCGGGGATTTGAACAGTTCGATGAACAATTGATCGCCTAGATTCAACGAAAATTTACCGTGGATTCGATTCATACTGAAATCGTGGTGCTGGGGGCGGGACCCGGCGGATACACCGCCGCTTTCTACGCCGCCGACCTGGGCCGAAAAGTCCTGCTTGTCGAGCAGGACAAAAAACTCGGCGGCGTCTGCCTCAATTGCGGCTGCATTCCCTCCAAGGCCCTCCTGCACGCCGCCAAAATGATTGTCGAGGCCAGGGAATCGGCCCAGCGCGGCGTCACCTTCGGCCCGCCCCAAATCGATGCGGACAAATTGCGCGCCTGGAAAAACTCCATCGTGGACAAACTGGCCGCCGGGGTGGGTTTCCTGGCCAAAAAACGCGGCGTGCAGGTCCTGACGGGCCGCGGCTACTTCGAAGGCTCGCAGACCTTGCGCGTGGAAACCGCCGAGGGACAGCGCTTCGTCACGTTTGACAAGGCCATCGTCGCCGTCGGGTCCAAGGCCGCGTTGCCCAAGGTCTTTGACCTCGGCAACCCGCGCATCATGACCTCGACCGAAGCGTTGGAAGTTGAGGAAATTCCGGAGGACTTGCTGGTCGTCGGCGGCGGCTACATCGGCATGGAACTCGGCTCCGTCTATGCCAATCTCGGCAGCAAGGTCGTGGTCGTCGAGGCGCTGCAAAGCATCCTTTCCGGCGCGGACCCGGATTTGATCCGCCCGGTCTTGCAGTACGCCCGGAAAACTTTCCGCGAACTTCGCTTCAATACCAAGGTCACGCAGATGTCAACCAAGGGGAAAAAAATCCGCGTCGTCACCCAGGGGCCGGACAAGGCGGAGACGGAGGAATTGTTTGATCGCGTCCTGGTGTCCGTCGGGCGCGTTCCACGCTGCCACGATTTGGGCCTGGAAAACACCAAAGTCGTGCAGGACGAGCGCGGCTTCATCCAGGTCAACGACAAACAGGAAACCGACGACCCGGCCATCCTGGCCATCGGCGATATTGCCGGGGGCGTCCTCCTGGCCCACAAAGCCTCCAAGGAAGCGCGCGTGGCGGTGGAGACCATTCTGGGCGAGCACAGCACTTCCGCCGGCGTCATCATTCCCGCGGTGGTCTTTACCGACCCGGAACTGGCCTGGTGCGGCTTGACCGAGGCCGAAGCGCGCGCCAAGGGTTTGGAGATCGACGTGGCGAAGTTCCCTTGGGGCGCTTCCGGCCGCGCGCTCACCTTCGACCGCCCCGACGGCCTGACAAAGTTGGTGGTCGATGCCGCAACGGAGCGCGTCATTGGCATCGGCATGGTGGGGCACGGAGCCGGCGAGTTGATTGCCGAGGGAGTCTTGGCCCTCGAAATGGGCGCGACGGTCCGCGACCTGGCCGAGACAGTTCATCCGCATCCCACACTTTCGGAAACGATCATGGAAGCGGCCGAAGCTTATTACGGCGTCTCGACTCACACCTTCGCGCCCAGAAAGCACGAGGAATAACGAGATGAAAATCTGCCTTTTCGGCATTACCGGCATTCCCGCGGGAAAACACAACCTCAAGGACCCGCGCCTGGATCAAGCCGACAAACTGGTCGAGGCGCAACGCAAGACCTACGCCCAAGTCGATCTGGCCGACGAGAAGGAAATCGCCACCAGCGACGCCATCCTGACCAGCCGCTCCGCCTTCAGCGACCTGTTGATGAAAGACCTCGATTTCATCGAGACCCGGCTGGGCCGCGAGCCGGGCGAGGCGGAAAAGGCCGTGCTGCAAAAGATGGCCGAGAGCCTGGTCGGCGAGACGCCGGTGTCCGCGATGAGCTTGACAGCGGACGAACTGGGCGCCATTTCCGCGCACAACTTTTATACCAGCCGTCCGGTGATCGTGGCCGAGGCGGCGGAACTGGCCGCGCCCGAAGCGTTGCTGCTGCGGGCGTTTCAGCAGGGCGGGGGGATCAGCTTTCTGACTGTCGGCGGCAAGGAGAATCGCGCCTGGCCGATCCGGGCCGGCGCCACCGCCTGGGAAGCCGCCGGCACGATTCACAGCGACATCCAGAAAGGCTTCATCCGCGCGGAGATCATCAGCTTCGAGGATTTGGTGGCGGCGGGCGGCGAGACCCAGGCCAAACGCGCCGGCAAACTCCGCCTGGAACTCAAGACCTACGTCCTGCAGGACTACGACGTGGTCAACTTCCGGTTTAACAAGTGACTTCCTCCCTGCTTGCCTGTCGGCGGCGACGGTGGTAATTGTTAAGTATGACTGTTGTTCACATGTCTGAAACGGGGCAAATTGTCGTGCCAAAAGATATCCGCGACCAACACGGGTTTGGGTCGGGGAGCGCGTTTGCCGTTTTGGAAAGCAAGTCAGGTGATATTATCTTTCGCCCGGTCAAGGCCGAACCCAAGATGGACTTGGTTGATCATTTGCTGCGGCTTAAGGGCGTCGAAATCCCGGAGCGGACCCACTTCTGTCCACCCCAGACGTGACGTATTTGCTCGATACAAACGTCGTTTCCGAAGCCTCCAAGCCGGTGCCCGACGTGCATTGCGTGGCTTGGCTCAAGTCCAAACGAGGGGACTGCGCTCTTTCCACCATTAGCTTGGCGGAGCTGCGCTACGGGATCGAACGAATGCCCGACGGCAAGCGCAAATCGGCCGCGGAATCAGTCTTCCAGTTTCTTTGTGAGGACTACGCCGGTCGATTTCTGGAATTTGACGGGCCTTCTGCCGCCGAGTGGGGTCGCTATGCTGCCGAGCTGGAGGCAACACATGGGTCGGGCTGGTGGAAGCAGTTTGACTTGCGGGATACCCAGATTGCAGCCATCGCACGCGAATATGGCCTCACTGTGGCCACGCGCAACGTCCGGCATTTTCCATTCTGCCCGACGGAAAATCCGTTTCAGGCTTGACCGAACGGTTATTTGAGCGCCGCCTCAACGGCCTGCACCAGGTCCGCCGCGTCCGGTTTGACGGCGGGATCGAAGCGTTTGACGACCTGGCCGTTGCGGTCAATTAGAAATTTTTGAAAGTTCCATTTGATTTCGCCGGGAAAGGCGGAATCGGGGCCGGTCAAGGCGGCGTAGAGCGGGCATTTTTCCTTCCCCTTGACGTGGACCTTGGCCAGGAGCGGAAAAGTCACGCCGTATTTCTCCGTGCAGAACGCCTTGATCTCCTCCGCCGTGCCCGGTTCCTGCCCGAGAAAATCATTGGACGGCACCCCGATCACCACCAGGCCCTTGTCCTTGTATTTTTCGTAAAGGGCTTCCAGGCCCGCGTATTGCGGAGTGTAACCGCACTTGGAGGCGACGTTGACGAGCAGAACCACCTTGCCCGCGTACGATTTGAGCGACGTGTCGTTGCCGTTGATGTCTTTCAAGGGAATGGACTGCAGCGCGGAATCCTTGTCCGCCCGCGCGATCTGCGCCATCGCCATCACGGCCAAAAAGGAAAGAAGTGTCTTCACGACGGCCAATTTGCCACCGGCGCCGGCGATGTCAACGGCCTTTCGGTCGTGGCTACTTTGAAAAAAGACTTCCGCCCGGCCCGGTTGGCATGATAAACTAAGGGTCATCTATGAGTGATGGCCCAGACGATACACCCAAGCCAGCACCCCAAGGCGATGCCGCAGAGGAAGAGGAAGAGGTTATGCCAACCAACCGCAGTCGGGTTCAGCGTATCCGCATCTTTATCGGCAAAGGATTCTCCGCCCTTTTCCTCAACAGGCGAAGTAAGCTCCGTGCTGGGATTTGTGGCGGCATTAGCGCATTTTTCATCACTTTCGGCGGCATCATGTTTAAGGTTCATCATACACCTCCGTGGGTCGCAATCTCGTTAGTCTCGTTTGGAATTCTTTGGCTCGTACCAGGCACCTGGCAATTTTGCGTAAATTATGGTTCCACCAACAAATTTGCGTATATATGCTCTAGCTTTGTTCTGGTTCCGGTCATTATTGGAATCGCGTTGGCTTTCTGGTATGAATACCGCCCCGACCGAACCAAGCCGCCAGAGTTTGCAATCGCAAGCAGTCCGCTTGATTTGTCGGATTTTGGGGGCTTGGCGGCATCACAAGAAGCAGCGGCAAACCGCCGCAAACACATCCTTTCCATTTCAAATCCAAATGGCGATGTTGCATTGACGAACATGCTGTTTTTCTTACAATTTCCAGAGTCGATTCTAAGTATAACTGGAGCCGGGTTTACGGCAGTTCCAAATTGGGAACCACAACCAATCACGATTACAGGCACTACAAACCCGATATTTGTTGAGCCGTGGAAAACGAATGAACTGACTGGCTTATGGAGCATTTCGATTGACGAAATCCGGCCTCTTTCCTCTTTAACTGCAACAATTATCACTTCAATTGGAGCCGAAGGGAATCCGTTTAGTGCTTGGATGACAAATGTAATGACTAACAAGTGGCCAAAAGTGGTTTGCTGGCATATCCGCACCAGCCAGTCGACAAGCAGTACAACATCGAATGTTAAGGCGGTTATAGCGGCCTTAGCTTTTGATTCATCAAATCGGACATTTGCTGTGACATCCCAAAACATCATGGTCCTCGCTTCCCGGAGGGGTGAGGAAACAACGTTCTCTAATTCGCAACCCATTATTTTCATGCGATATTGGAAAGGATATAAAGTGCCAGGAATCGGCGCGTCTCGGATTTTGACCGTTGATGGGCCTTGGGTGGGGCAATCAATGGCGTTTGCGGAAGTGATGATGCAACGACCGACGAATAATACAACCACGTCTTTTGGGGGCGGAGTGCCATCTATCGACATAAAGCCAGACACAAATGCACCGCCGCCAACCCATTGAATAAATCGCCTTTTCGTATGGACGCCATTCATTTCAAAGTAGCCCACTACCGGCCTTTCGGTTTTCTTGGCGCCGGTTTCTGGCTCTTCCTCTTAACGAACACAGAACGCTGGCAAACTGAATCGCTTTGGCACAACCTGTTCTCTTGAAGAAATTTTCCATCGAATCCGCGGCGGCGGGGCGATATGGGCTGGCGGTGGTGGCGGGGTTGCTGACGAGCCTGGGGTTTGCGCCGGCGCAATTGGGCGGCGCAGCCTGGGTTGGTCCCGGCTTGATTTTGTTTTGCGGCCTGGGATGCGGCGGCGGCCGGGCCTTCCGGGTGGGGTGGGTGGCGGGTCTGGCGCATTTCCTCAGTTCGCTTTACTGGCTGCTGGCGATGCCCTTCGCCTGGCACGGCATTCCGCTGGCGCCCGCGCTGGCGTGGGTGGCCTTGAGCGCCTATTGCGCCGTGTTTTTCGGGCTTTGGGTCTGGTTTTGCTGGAAGGTTTTCCCGGGCGAAATTTCCGCGCCGGAATTGTCCCTGCCCGGCCTCGTGGACCAATTCCTCTCCACCCCGCCATGGAAGCGGGTCGCTTGGGCCATCGTTTGCGCGGCCGGGTGGACGGCCCTGGAAGTGGCGCGCGGGCGGGTGCTGGGCGGGTTCCCGTGGAATTTTCTGGCGGCCTCGCAATACCGGCTGACGCCTCTGATCCAAATCGCCTCGATCACCGGCGTGTGCGGCGTTTCGTTTCTGATGGCGTGGTTTTCTGTTGGCCTGGGCGCGGCCATGCTGGCGTTGGCGCGTTGTCCGTCAACACAAAGAATCTGGAGTGACGCCGCGTTGCCCTTGCTGGCGGTGGCCGGCGTGGTCAGTTTCGGCATGACCCAGTTTGCGCCCGCGCCCGCCTCCGGCCGGGAAATAAAAGTGGCCCTGGTGCAACCGAGCATCCCGCAAACGTTGATCTTCGATCCGAAAGAGGATGCCGCGCGTTTTCAGGAGGTCATCGCTCTTTCCGAGCAGGCTCTGGAAGCGAAGCCGGACCTGCTGCTCTGGCCGGAGTCGGCTGTTCCGAATCTCGGCGCGGAATGCCAGCAAGGCATCGCCCGCCTGCTGGGCCGCCATCCGCTCTGGCTGATCTTTTGCGCCGACTCCAATGAACCGCTGCCCTCAGGGGCCAACGCCGATTTCAACAGCAGTTTCCTGGTCGATCCGGCGGGGGCGATCCGGGCGATTTATCACAAACGCCGGCTGGTTATTTTTGGCGAATATATTCCCCTGGTCCGGTGGCTGCCCTTTCTCAGATGGCTGACGCCGATTGGCGACGGTTTTACGCCGGGAGATCGCCCCGTCCCGTTCGAGATGACGCATCCCGATGCCAGGTGTTCGGTGCTGATCTGTTTCGAGGACATCTTTCCGCAAGAGGCCCGCGAACACGCGGGGCCGGACATTGACTTCTTGATCAACCTGACCAATGACGGGTGGTTCGGCAACGGCCCCGAACAACTGCAGCAGGCCGCCGGCGCGGTCTTTCGGGCGGTCGAGAACGGGATGCCGCTGCTGCGCTGCACCAACAACGGCCTGACCTGCTGGGTGGATGCGCAAGGGCGGTTGCGGCGGATCCAAGAGGCGGGCGGGAACATTTACGGCCCGGGTTTCATCACGCCCACGATCCCCTTGCCCCCGCCGGGCGGGCATCGCCGGACATTTTACAATCGTTATGGAGATTGGTTCGGCTGGAGCTGCTGCGGCCTGAGCGTTTGCGCCCTGATGCTGCCGCGGGGGCGCAGGCCATCCTCCGGCGCCGTGTCCACTGACTCGCAGGACAGTGCCTAAAAAGCGAGACATCCGTTCAGGGCTGTTTTTGCAAGTGCCTCATACTAAGCTGCTTAAAGAATCCGCAAAACCGGCCATTTCCGCTGGTACGAGGTATGCTTTAAGAAAAGCATGGATACTGGAATGCGCGTCTTATTTTATATCCGTTACTATTTGGTTCCGCCCGCTTCGTTTGGGTTGTTCGTGTTGGCGGAAGGTGTCTTTCTTTACGGGCTGTATCGCGCCATCCTGGGCCATTGACCGGGGGCCTGGGGAAGCAATACACGGCCGGGAACCCGCGTGATCGGGGCAATGCTCGATCTGCGCCGGGGGATTGCTCCAAACGGCAGCGCCAGTCTCAGAACTGGTCTTCCTTCTCTTTGAACAAAATGTTGAACGTCGTCATCGAGCCGTAGCAGCGCGAGATGTATTGCTGCATCTCGATCTTCTCGGCGTCCGACAATTGCGGGTGGCTGTTGATCTTCTGCTCCAACACCCGCAGGTTGTTGCGCATCATGACAATTTTGTGGAAAAAAACCTCCAGCGGCACTTCCTTGCTTTGCAGCGAAGCGTCCGCCGGACGCAAGACGAGCGTTCCGTTCTGCCAGCGGACGGCCAGCTTCCCGACGATGGTATCGTCCCGCTCCAGCCCCAGCTCCTTGAGCATGACGCCGACCGTTTCCGCGATCAACGTGGACAGCGGCGCCGTCAGGCCGCTGATCTCGGCCTGCGCCTCTGCCGGCTTCAAATCGCTGTGCTCGGGCGCGAGCGTGCGCAGACCGGAGTCGAACCGGATGTCGGCCAGGTGTTCGGAAACGCTCTTGACCGTTCCCACGCCGTAATCCGGGTGATGGACCATCATCCCGACGTGCATCGATTGAAGTCTCATAGCGTGACAAAAAATCGTTCTTCCGTCTGATTGAAATGGGAGAAAAGTTTAAAAACGCCGGGCCATTTGCGCAAGCGCCTTTTGCCGGGCGGAACTTTTTTCTACTTCTCCACTATCTCCATATCCTCGCCCAGGGCGCGTCGCAGCCGGGCGCGGGCCGCCGCGTAATCGTGCAGGGCCTGCGCCTGCGTCGTGCGCGCCTGGGTCAGCGCGGTCTGCGCGTTGAGCACGTCCAACTGCGTCGCGTTGCCCGCGGCGTGGCGCGCCTCGGCCAGGCGCAAGGCTTCCTGCGCCTGTTCCCGCACCAGCTTTTGCGATTCGAGCACCTCCCGCGCCTCGATAAAACTGGAATAGGCCGTGCGCACGTCCAGTTCGATCTGGCGCTGGCTTTCCTCAACATCCAGTTTCGCCCGCTCGTAACGGGCCTGCGCTTCGCTGACTTTCCCGCGCGTGAGTTGCCCGTCAAAAATGTTCCAGCTCACTTGCGCCCCGGCGATCCATCCCGACAAGTCGGCGCTCAAATTGTTCTCGTACGGCGGGCTTTGCCACTGGTAACCGCCGAAGAGTGCCGCGCTCGGTTTGTAACCGGCGCGGGCGTTGGCCAGGTCCTCCCGGCGCAGGGCCTCCGTCTTGCGCAACGCGGCCAGTTCGAGCCGTTTTTCCAGCGCGCGGGGCAGCGCGGAAGGCAAATCGATCTCATACGGCTGCGCCTCCAGCGTGTCGCTCAAGGTCAGCGGCACATCCTCCGAAATGGTGTGGGGCAGGGTGACGCCCAGGAGATAAAGCAGGTTGTGTTTGCCCAGGCGATAATCGTTGCGCGCCTGGATCAAGCGCGGACGCTCATTGCCCAGCTCGACTTGCGCGCGCAGCACGTCAAACTGCGGCACGTTCCCCGCCTCGAAGCGCCGCTGCGTGTCCTCCAATTCGCGCGTCAACAATTCAACCGACGCCTCGTTGACCTCGATTTGCTGCGCCGCCACCAGCACGTCGTCGTAGGCCAGGCGCACGGCCAGGAGCGTGTCGGCCAGGACGGTTTGATAATTGAGAAGGGCCTGTTGGCGGGTCAGTTTGGCCGAGCGGAAGGCGGAGGTGAGCCGGCCCCCTTCATAAATGGACTGCTGCACCTTGATCTCGGCGGACCAGTTCTGATTGGGGAACTGGATGTAACTGCTCAACGGCGGCGGCAGGGGAAAGCTCTCGATGAGCGAAGGGTCCTCGGCGTTATAGGCGCCGCCGGCCGAGAATTTTGGCCAGGCGATGGCGCGCAACTGAATCTCGATGCCGTAAGAGGCCCGCAAGTCGGCCTGGCCTTTGAGAATGGCGCTGTTTTGGCGCAGGGCGATTTCCACCGCCCCGGCGCGGGAGAGGGGATGGGAAAGAATGTTTGACGCACCCGTTTGATTGGTTTGCGCGCGCGCGGTCCAAGTCATCCAGCCCGCCAGGAGACCGGCCGCCAGGGAAGATATTCGCATCATATTGACTTCACTCAACCCGGAAACCCCGCCGCCAACATTTGGAAGAACGGCCCGATTGTCAACGCTCTTTCGCCGCATTCGCGATAGTGCGGCTGCTTCGGCTTCATGTGTCTGAGAGGGAGTGCGACGTATATGCTGTCGAAAGCAGGGCAGCGCATTTGATACAAAGTCCATGTGCCGAAACGAGACGCAAACGACATCAAACGACTGATTGGCGATCGGGTTCGGCGACTGCGGATTGAGCGTGGCATAAGTTCGCAGGAAAAGCTGGGGGAAATTGCGAACGATCTGCACCGCACGTTTATCGGCCGGGTGGAACGCGGCGAAACTAACATCAGCATTGAGAATCTGGACGCGATTGCCAAGGCGCTCGATGTCTCGTTGGCGGAGTTTTTCGAGCCATTTCAGAATAAAGGAGGGAGGTAATTCGGCATGGCCAACCCGGAGCCGCAACTCGAGGCGGTTTTATCCAGAATTCGGAATCCGCGGAATTGGGCGGACGTTAAGACCATTTTTCAAGTCATCCAGAGCAACCCAAGTCTGCGCGGGTTTGTTTACGGCTACGTCGCGGAAATGGAATTTGAACGCCATTATCTTAAGGCCCGGAAGGGTATTGAGGGATTCTCCAAAGACGACGACCACCACAAGACAAAGTCGGATCGGACGGTGACTTTCAAAGGCAAGCCGATTTCGATCCAAGTGAAGTCCGTCCAAACGAACAGTATCCGGTTTGACGGGGGCCGCTTTATGGCCAGAGTTCAGAACGACGCGAGCGACCGTCGTCGGGTGACATTGCCCAATCAGACGAAGGTGGAAACGACCTGTTATGTCGTCGGAGAATATGACATTCTGGCTGTAAGTTTGCAGCCGTTCACCGGGAAATGGAGGTTTGCGTTCAAGGAGAACTCGAAATTACAACGAACCACCTCCGGGAAATACACGGCTGAACAACAGAGGTATTTGCTCGCCACTTTGGAAACCATTCACTTTCCGCTGGATGCTTCGTGGACGGAGGACTTTGACGCCATCCTCGAAGTCGTCCACCGCCAGAAACATTAGGGCGACTTTTTCGCGCGGAAAGGCGCGCCTTTCTCCATCAATAGCAGTTGCTCGCCATTGGCGGAATAATTGCCCCAGTCCACCCGAAATGAATTCGTTGTGACCGCGCCTTTTCTCAATACCAGTATGCGGTCAATCAGAACCGACGACCGCTCGCCGTGTTCGGCGGCGTCATACTCCCATTTGAGCGAGTTGAAGACGAGCATGGGGCGGTTGTGGAGTTTGTAAGTGTCATTAATAATGCCCTCGATGTCAAAACCCTCTTTTTGCGCTTCCTCCGCGATGAGCAACGCGGAGTTGATGACTTTGACCGCGCCGTTGGCGCGGGTTTTCTTCACGTCGCCGACCACGATAACGAACGCGGAGTCCGGCTTCATGATGCGAAACATTTCCCGGCAGACGTCGCGCATGAATTCGCGGTACGTATTTTCCAAGCCCGAACGCATGAGTTTCTTTTGCTCTTCGCGCCGCTTGTCGCCCAGCCACCAAACACGCAGCCAGTTGTTCCACGAATAGTCCAGAACGCTTAGATAGGGCGGCGAAGTAAGAACAAAGTCCACACTCTCGTCCGGCAGCGGCACGGAGCGGGCGTCGCCCCTGAAAATCGCTCCTTTTCTGTCCGGAATCCCGGCACAGAGGCTGCGTTGCGCCTTGTTCATGGCACACTCGTAAACACCCCGCTCCGGCTTGACGAGTCCGTGTTCTTTGACGTAACGCTCCACATAGCCCGGCGTCGAGGACACGGTGTCCTTCATGCTCAACGAGAGAAACATATTCGACGGGCCATGCAGAATCCCGCAAACCACTCCTTTCAGGAAGACGGCCTCGTCTGAATCGTCTTCCATCAGCACTGCCCGCAAGCGCAGGATTTCATCGAGCGTCTTCTCGGAATAAAAGATCAGCAGGTTCGGATCGTCCAACAATGCCAACCGCTTCGGTTGGCCGTCAGCCTCCCTCAACTTCTTTTTCAAATAACATTCGAACTCGCGCAACTCCATCGGCCGCGTTTTCGCCCGGGAAAGCGTATAGGCATAACCAAAGGCGTCGCTGGCGCTCGCCCGCCGATTCGAGAGCAGGGCCTCCAGCGGAGTTGTCCCTCCGCCGGAAAAAGGGTCGAACACCGTTTGTCCCGGAAGCGAATACTGCTGAATGAAAAAATGCGCCAGACTCGGGGGATATTGGCCAATGTATTGCGAAAGCTTGTGCAAAGGATGCCCCCAGCCACGCGGAGCCGCCTTCCAAGTTGAAGGCAGTTGCGAACTGTCAATAAACTTTATCTCCCCGGTCAGCATCGCATCATTTACGTAGCACAAGTCTGACGAATTCTATTTAGGCCGATGGGGGTGTCAAGCGGCAACTTCGGTGATTTCGATTTTCGCCGGATTTTCGTTGAATGGCGCTTGACGCGGGCGGCCGTTGAGGGCATTGTTCCGCGCAAGAAATGCGACTGACGGGAACAATTTATTTTGGCAAGCGCGCAGGCTGGAGCCTGGGGATGGCCCGGCGCGTCTCCCGTCCCGCCCGGCAGACGGCCCCTAAAGTCAATCACCCCGGCCAGCAGGAGGAACCAGCCTAGCGCCAACCGTCCAAGGATTTTTCCAGCCTGCTTGCCGAAAGGCCGGCGGGCTTTTTTTTTGCCATGAACACAATCGAGCCAACCTTGCTGTCGCGTTTGCGGGCGCTGCCGCGCCCGGCCTGGATTCTGTTTTTGGGGACGTTTTTGAACAAGTTCGGCACGTTCGTCCTGCCGTTTCTAACCCTTTACTTGACTCAGCGCGGGTTTACGCTCAACGACGCCGGCCTGGCCATCAGCGCCTACGGCGTGGGCAGCCTTATGGCGTCGGCCCTCGGCGGACACCTGGCGGACACGATCGGGCGGCGCAAAACCATCGCGCTCTCGATGTTCTCGGTGGCGGCGGCGATGATGCTGTTGTCGCAATCGCGCAGTCTGCCGGCCATCGTCGCGGCGACGTGGCTGGCGGGGCTGACGGGCGAGTTGTACCGGCCGGCGAGCAGCGCGCTGCTGGCGGACCTGGTGCCGCCGGAATTGCGGGTCACGGCCTATGCCGCCTACCGGATGGCGTTCAACGCGGGGTTCGCGTTTGGCCCGGCCACGGCGGGCTTTCTCGCCACGCGCGGCTATTTTTGGCTGTTCGCGGGCGACGCGGGGACTTCCGCTTTGTTCGGTTTGATTGCGCTGGCCGCGTTGCCGCGCGGTCTTCACACCCGGCGGGAGGAAGGCGGTTGGAGCGACGATGTCAAGGAGATGGCCGGGGACGGGAAGTTTCTCCGCGTCTTGTGCGGGGCCTTTTTCATCGCGCTGGTGTTCCTGCAAATCAGCTCGACGTTCAGCCTGCATGTCACGCGCCTGGGTTTCCCGGCGGCGGCCTACGGCCTGATCCTGTCGCTCAACGGCGTGCTGGTGGTGTTCTGCGAACTGCCGTTGACCTCGCTCACCCGGCGCTTTCCGCCGCGGTTGATGATGGCGGCGGGCTACTTGCTGATCGGGGCCGGGTTTTCCCTGAACGCCTTGGCGCGCTCGGCGCCGGCGCTGGTGGCATGCGTCGTCATTTTCACCCTCGGGGAAATGGTGACGATGCCCGTTTCCTCCGCCTATATCGCGGATTTGGCGCCGGCGCATCTGCGCGGGCGTTACATGGGGGCGTATTCGCTGACGTGGTCGGCGGCGTTGATCTTCGCTCCGCAAATGGGCATGAGGCTCTTTGGCGTGGCGCCGGCGGCGCTGTGGCTGGCGTGCGGGGCGCTGGCGGCGCTGGCGGCCATCATCATCGTGCCGTTCTCCCGCGGCGGCGGCGGCTACGGCCCCAGCGACACCTGCACCAGATCGGCGGGCCGGAGCCATTGGGCGAAGGCGGCGCGGACTTCAGGTGCTGTCAACCCTAAATAATACCGCGCCGCCCGCACCGGCTCGTCCAGCGGCAGGTCGTGGCCGGCCCGAAAAAGCCAGCCCTGGGCCACGCGCCCGATGCTCGATTCGGAAAGCGGAATTTCGCGCAGGAGCAGGCCCTTGGCCTGGCTCAACTCCTCCGGTGTCACCTCCCGCTCCTGCATCGCCTTCAAATTGCTCAAAATGATGGCGCGCGCTTTGCCGACGTTGGGTGGATCGCACGCGTAGGAAACGCGGTAAATCGAGCGGCGCTGGCCGAATTGCAGCGCGGAATCGACGAAATAGACCAGCCCGGCTTCCTCGCGCAGGTCGTGGTAGAGGCGCGTGGCGTAAAAAGCCCCGCCGAGGACGTGGTTGCCCAGCTCCAGCGCGTAGCGGTCCGCGTCGCCCAGGGTCAGGCCGACCGTTTCCGCCAGCACGACGTCGTCCTGCACGCGGCTGGCGTCGGGGACGCGCGTGGTCCAGGGTTTGTTGGGCGGGACGGCGGGCGGGATCGTCGGCGGCTTGGGTCCTTGCGCGGTCCATCCTCCAAAGTATTTGTCGATCGCAGTGGCGGCGCGTTCCGGGGTGACGTTGCCGATGACGACGATGGCAGCCAGGTCTGGGCGGAAGGCGTCGTGATGGAAACGGACCACGTCCTGCAGCTTGAGGCGCTTGATGGTGCGCGGGGTGGCCTGGCGCTGCGCCGGATCGTTGGCGGGGAACAGACCTTTCTTCATGGCGCGGTTCTGGAGGTAGGAAGGGCTTTTCAACTGGCCGGCCACCTCCGCCGCCAGGGAATGCTGAACGACGGCGAAGTCCTTCTCCGGCAGCGCGGGTGACAATTCGTTCTCGGCCAGCAACTGGACGCCGCGCTCGAAATTCTCGGACAATACCTGCAATGAAAAATCCGTCCCGGCCGATTCATTGGCGGCGATGTCATCGAGCGCCTTCTGAAACGCCAGGCGGTCGAGCGACTTGCTGCCGTAAGAGAAAAGCTGCGACAACACGCCGTCCACCCCTTCCTTGCCCTTGGCTTCTTCCAGGTCCGCGTTGCATTTGATCCGGCCATAGACATTGACGCTGTCGCTGGCGGATTCGGGCTGGACGATGAGGGTGAGGCCGTTGGAGAGAACGGTGACAACCGGATTGAGGGTGGAATGAGGCGGTTCGAGCCGTTGCACCGCGCGCATGGCCCATTCCGGCAGCTTGACGGCGGTGGTTTCACCCGCGGCGAACGATTCCTTGCCGCCAAAACTTTTTTCGGAAACGGGCTTGCCCGAGGGCCGCGGCGTCAGGATGGCGACAATGGCGTGATTGGTATCCAGATAGAGCCGGGCCACGCGGTTGACATCGGCGGCAGTGACCTGCCGGATGGCCTGCACGTCGTCTGCCGGAGATTGGCGGCCCTCGACCGCCACCGCCTGGGACCAGGCCATGGCGAGGCCGGAGACGGAATCTTTCTGGAATTCAAGGCCGGCCACTTCGCGGCGCTTGGAGGCTTCCACCAAATCCCCGGAAATGCCGTTGCTGAGTTCGGTGGCGAGAATGTCGCGCATCTCCGCCAGCAAGGCGTTGGCGTTGGCGCCCGCCGGGAAGCCGGCAACAGCGTAACCCAGCCCGGCGCGCGTCAGTGTGTCGTAGGAAAATGAGGCGGAGAGCGCCTTGCCCTCCGGCACCAGGCTGTAGAGCCGTCCGCGCTGGCTGCTCAAGGCATCGGACATGACTTGCGCCGCCGCGTAATCGGGGCTGTCCGAGCCGGGCAGGCGGAAGGCGATGACCGCCATGCCGGTGGGCAGGTCCGTATCGAGCCGGATGGTCTGGGGCCGCACCGGTTGAAACTGGAAATCCGGCTTCGGAGGAAGCTCGCCTTTCGGCACGTCGCCGAACAACTCCTTGACGGCGGCCAGGGCCGGTTCGGGCTGAACGTCGCCGCAGATGACCAGGACGGCGTTGTTGGGGACGTACCACGAGTCGTGGAATTGTTTGAGCATGGCGCCGGTGGTCTTGTCAAATGAAGGGCGTGATCCCAGGGCGTCCCGTTCGTAGGGCGTCCCCTTGAAGACAATCGCCAGAAGGTTGGTGTAGAAAACGTATTCGGGGTTGGACAAATCCTGGGCGACCTCCTGCTCGATGGCGCCCCGTTCCTTGCCCCACAGCGCCTCGGTGGACTCGATGCCGCGCATGCGCACCGCCTCGATGTGGAGAGCGATGTCCAAATCTTCGGCGGGCGTGGTGAAGAAATACTGCGTGACCATCTGCTGCGTGTCGGCATCGAAATCCCCGCCGATGGCGGCGCTGAGATTGGCCAATTGCGCGGCGGAAAGGCCGGGGCTGCCGCGAAACATCATGTGTTCCTGGGCGTGGGCCATGCCGGGATAATCCGCCGGCGTCTCATCGGAGCCGACTTGATAATTGATGACCGTGGTGACGACAGGCGCCAGAGGATTGCGCACGATGACCACGCGCAAACCATTGGGCAGGACCGCCCGGGTGACATTGTCTTCGGCCGCCGCGGCGGGGCGGACGCAGGGGGCGGCCAGCGCCAGGAAGCAGGCCGCCCTCGCAATCTTCGCGAGATTATTCATGCCTCAGTTTTGTGGATTGGCCCGAAGAGGTCAACGCCCGAAGGACGAGAAGTGAATTATCAACAATAAACCAAAAGGGACTGCGAGATGGGGTTGATCCGGTCGTAGTTGAGGAGTTTGTCGATGTAGGTCGCGGTTAAGCGCTGCCCGTCGGGGATGAGGAGGATGCCGTTTTCGCTGTAAATTCCCTCGGCCAGGACCATGCCCGGCTGCAATTCGCCCAGGCGGACGGCCCGCTGTTTGCCCGGCACCACGGCTTTGGGGACCGAACGCAGAAAGATGCGCACGGCGTCCGGATCGAAGGCCGAGCCGCTGCCCTGGCTGATCATTTCGCTGGCGAGCTTGGGTTCCAGACTGCTTTCGGCATGGGCCACCGCCACCGCCAGCAAACGCCCCAGCCACGGGATTCTTTCCCCGCGCAACCGGTCGGGATAGCCCGCGCCGTCAAAGCGCTCGTGATGGCTGCGAATGGTCGGACCGACGGCGGTGAGAGGATGGGCGAACTTGGCCAATTCCTCGCCGAGAATCGGGTGATGGTGAATCAAGGTCCATTCCGCGTCGCTCAAGGACTCGGGCGCCTCCTGCCATTTCTTGATTAACTGCCGCGGGACGCCGACCAGGCCGATGTCGTAAATGTGGCCGCTGATTTCGAGGGTCTGCTTTTGCTCGGCGGTCAGATCGGCGCCGGCGGCCATGGCGGCGCAGAGGGCCGACACCCTTTTGGCCTGGTTTCCCAGGGTGGGATAAAAGGTACACATGGTTTGCACGCACAGAACGACCGACCGGCGCAGGTTCTCCTCCTGGGCGTGGGCGAATTCCTGCAACTGCGCGTTTTGCTCGGCCACGCGGGCGACCTGCGCCTCCAGCGCCCGGTTCAGTTCGCTCAACTGCGCGTTCATGGCCTGGGTGGCGGCCTGGAGCCGGGCGTTCTTGGAGATTAACTCGTGCCGTTGCACGGCGCTCTTGACCGTCGCCAGCAATTCCTCCCGCAGCCACGGCTTGACGATGAACCGGTAGATTTCCCCCTTGTTGATGGCGTCGATCACCGTGCTCAGGCTCAACACGGCGGTGATGAGGATGCGGGTGGCGTCGGGCTGTGCCTCGCGGACCTGGGCCAGAAATTCCAGGCCCGATACCATCGGCATCTGCTGGTCAGTGATGACGACCGAGAATTGCTCCTCCTTCAGGACGCTCAGGGCGTGGATGGCGTGCGGAGAGGCGACTACGCGGTAGCCCTCGCGCAACAAAGTGTCGCGCAAGGCCACCAACACAATCTCTTCGTCGTCCACGATCAGGATCGGACGCGCCGCCTCGCCCGGATTGTGTGGGTCCAAAGACATTCGCCTGCTCAGCTCTTTTGATCAAAAAATGATTTCAGCTTCAGTAACATATCGGCTTCGGACAAGTCCGGGTTAAGGAGCAAATCAACGCCTTTGAGCAACTGGCTGTCCAGATCGTCCTGGTTGCAGCCGGCCAATTTCAAGACGACTTTCAGGTCTTTCTTTTGCTGGCGGACCTCGCCGGGCAGTGAATTGAGGGCGGGGTCATTGGGCTCGGCCAGGAGCAAGACGCCCGCGAACTGGTAATCGCTGGAATGCAGCAGCTCGCCCAGGCTGTCGGTGGAAGCGGCCACTACGATGTGGTAATTGTGGGATCGGAGCAACTCGGCGGTTTTATCGAGCATTTCCCCGGGTTGGCCCACCAGCAGCAGGCTGCGGCGGGCCAGGGGGGTGCGGCGGGCTTCTTCCTCGACCCGCGCGGACTCCGAAAAATCCGCCTCCGGCAGCCACAATTGGAAACTGGCGCCCACCGCCTCTTTGGATTCCACCGAGATCAGCCCCTGATGTTTCTCGATGGCGATGCGCGCGTTGTAGAGGCCCAGGCCGGAGCCTTTGGCCTTGGTGGTGAAAAACGGATCGAAAATCGAGGCCAGATGCCGCTGCTTGATGCCGCAGCCGGTGTCTTGAATCGTCAGGCAGACACACGGCAACCGCGGCGTCACTCCCTTCTTGTTTTCCAGGGCCGGCAACGCCTCGTGCCGCGACGTGCGCAAGGTCAGGCGCCCCCCTTGGGGCATCGCGTCGGCCGCGTTGAGCATCAAATTGATGACCACCTGCCGGAATTCCACCACGTCCAGGTAAACCGGCAGGGGCGCGCCGGCCAGTTCGGTTTTCACCTGGATGCGGCGGGGCAGAATCTTGGTGACCAGTTCGACCAGGTCGTTGGTGATGTCGTTCAGATTATGGTAATTGCGCTCGCCGGTCTGGCCCAGGTGCAGGTTGATCATGCGCTGCACCAATTGGCTGGCCTGCAACGAACTTTTCTTGATGAGCGACAACCCTTCGTGAAACGGATGCGCCGGCCGGAGGTCGCTCAAAAACGATTCGCTCAACGAATGGATGCCCGCGATGATGTTGGTAAAGTCGTGCGCCATCCCCAGCGTCAGCACCGCCAGCGTTTCCTTCCACGCCGCGGTCGAAAGCCGCTTTTCCGCGATGGTCTGCCGGGTCACGTCCAGCCACACCACTTCGTAGCCGAGCAGCAGGCCGCTCTGCGAAATGGCCGGCTGGCGGTGCTCCAAAATGTAGGCGACCCGCCCCGTCTGGGCGTGGCGGATGCGATAAGTATTGGTGACAGCGCTGCTGGTCAGGACGGCCCGCTTGAACTGGTGCTGCAATTCGGCCGCGTCGGCCTCATGCACCACGTCCCAGAAACGTCCGGGCTTGCCCGGCCAGTCCGCCGCGTCGATGCCCGTCAGCTCCTTGATATTCGGGCTGGCAAATTGCAGGCTGAAATCCGGCCGCTGGCTGAAAATGACGCAGGGCCAGCGGCGCGTCAGCCCTTCCAGGCGCGCCTCGGCCCGCAAGAGGCGCACGAACATTTCCCGCCGCGCGGCGTCGTTGCGCAAATGCTCGTCCCAGATGCCCTCTTCCAATTCGGCCAGCGGCGGGAGGGTCGAACTGAGACGGACGAACCGGTTCTGGGCCGCGCGCGCCGCTTCGAGCGTGAACCACTGCGCAGGATGGGAATGCGCGGCGGTCAATTTGAGGTTCAGGCGCTCGAACGCCGCCGTGCTTTCCCGCACCGGGGCCAGCGATTTCTTCCATTCGGGCGACAGCGCGCCCATCGTGTCCCAAAACGATTGCCCGACGAGGCTGCCGGGAGCTTTTTCCAGCCAACTGCTCAACGGCTCGTTGATCTCCAGCATCCGGCCGGTTCCATCGAGCAGGGCGATGCCGCCCTCCAGCCAGCTCCGGGGCATGAACGATTCCAGGGATTTTTTTGGCGCCGGAGCGTTCTTGGCCGGTTCGACTGTCGGCAGATCGACTTGCACGTCCATGAGATTCAGTTGCCCCAGCTTAGGACTTCCGGGGCGCAACTCAATCTCAAAATGCAACAGATCAGAATGCTTTTATCAGCGTCAACGCCACCGTGTGCCCTTGCGCGCGGCTGTCCGCCATGAACTCATAGTCATAGCGCAACGACACAAATAACTTCATGCTTGGAAACGCGGCGCTGATCTCGGGACCGATTGCCGCCACCCGGCTGTAGGGAAATTCCTGGGCTGCAAATTGAATCCCCGCCGACGGGTCGTCTCCCTTGCTGGCCGTAACCCTCTGCTGGTAATAACCCACCACTCCACAATCAATCGTCTTGGTGACCGACTTGCTCACGCCCCATTCCAGCGTGTAAGCCTGCCCGGGTGTTACGTGCGTGTCGCGGTCCTCGGTGTTGAACTCATACCGGCTCAACGCCGAAACCGCCCAGGTCTTTGCCTCGTCGGGATACCAGGTTGCCCCCGCCGTCAGCATCGGCGTCCAAAAGCCTGACCCCACGCGGGTCGTAGACGGACTGGCTGAATCGCCCGTCGGCATAAAGAGACCGACCCCCGCCGCCAAGTCGAATTGTTTCGGATGCCACGAAAGGGTGCTCTCGGCGAAGAGGTCGCCGATCCCAAAGGTGCCCTTGTCGAAATACGGACCTCCCGACGGACCCGCCTTCACGCTGAGGTACTGCAGCGGAAGCAAGGCGTCCACGCCGACGTTGCCGCCGAGCAACTTCGTGTCGGTGATCCAGATCGCGCGCGGCACGTTGGCATATATCAGCATGTCGAATTTGCCCGGGGCCTTCTGCCCGGCCGGGTCGTTCATCTGATCGGCCACATAGCACAGGTTGTAGTCCTTGACGTAAAAGCCGGGCGGCGGCAGCGACGCGCCTTTGATTCCTTCAAGGCCTGTAACGTAATGCGCGTCGGGTTGGGCCTGGAGCGCGCCGGGAATGGCCGCCAGCGCCACGGCGAGGAGACAACGAACGATATGAATTTTCATTGGATTTTGGTATTGTTGACTGTAGTTTAGACGTCCTGGATTTTGCCGAGCAGGTACGTTTCGTAGGCGCTGAGGTCCAGCAACCCGTGCCCCGAAAGATTGAACAGGATCACGCGCTTCTTTCCCGCCTCGCGCGCCTGCTCCGCTTCCGTGATCACCGCCGCGATGGCATGGGCCGATTCCGGCGCGGGCACGACGCCCTCGGTGCGCGCAAAGAGAGTCCCGGCCTCAAACACCCGGGTTTGGTGAATGGCCTGCGCCTCGATCAACCCCAGCTTGAGCGCATGGCTCACCATCGGAGACATCCCGTGATAGCGCAGCCCGCCCGCATGGATCGACGGCGGCATGAACTTGTGCCCCAGCGTGTACATCATCAGCAGGGGCGTCGTTTCCGCCGTGTCGCCAAAATCGTAGCGCAACTCGCCCTTCGTCAGCGACGGGCAGGCGGAGGGTTCCACGGCCACGATGCGATAATTCTTCTTGTCCTTGATCTTCCTTTGCAGGAAGGGGAAGGCCAGTCCCGAGAAATTGCTCCCGCCGCCCGCGCAGGCATAGATCGAATCCGGTTCCTCGCCCGCCATTTCCATCTGCCGGATCGCTTCCTGGCCGATGACCGTCTGGTGCAGGCAAACGTGGTTCAGCACGCTGCCCAGCGAATACTTGGTGTGCGGATGGGTCACCGTATCCTCGATCGCTTCGCTGATGGCGATGCCCAGGCTCCCCGGACAATGCGGGTCTTCGGCCAGCAGTTTGCGCCCGAAGGTGGTCTGATCGCTGGGACTGGCATGAACCGTCGCCCCCCACGTGTGCATCAGCATCCGGCGATACGGCTTCTGCTGGTAGCTGACCTTGACCATATAGACGTTGCACTCCAGTCCAAACAACTGGCAGGCCAGGGCGAGCGACGATCCCCATTGGCCCGCGCCCGTTTCCGTCGCCAGCCTCTTGGTGCCGGCGGCCTTGTTGAAGTAAGCCTGCGGCACCGAAGTATTGGGCTTGTGGCTGCCCGCCGGACTGGTGCCTTCGTACTTGTAATAGATGTGCGCCGGCGTTTTGAGCGCCCGCTCCAGCCGCACCGCCCGCAACAGGGGCGTCGGACGCCACAGCGCATAGACCTCGCGCACCGGTTCCGGGATTTCGATCCACCGGTCCGGGCACATTTCCTGCCGCACCAGGTTCTCCGGGAAAATCTGCGTCATCATCTCCAGCGACACCGGCTGGCGCGTGCCCGGATGCAGCGGCGGCGGAAGCGGTTCGGGAAAATCGGCCAGCAGATTGTACCATTGTTTGGGGATATCCGCCTGCGACAACAAGAATCGAGTGGTTTGGCTCATAGAATCATGGGCATGCTTTGGTCCTGCTGAATCTCGTCAACATCATTCTGAGAATCTTGCCGGGACTATAATGGCCGGGCCGGGCCAGACTTCTCATATTTTGCCAATTCCTTTGCAGGAATTGCGGTCAACGACAGGAATCTGGAACAGCGCGCCGGGTGAGGGCCTGGCGGGCATCGACGTTGTAGCCGGGGTCGCGCAGACGCTGGAGTTTGCAGATCAAGGCGCGGCGGCGCGCTTCCGGTATTCGTCCAGTATCGCCGCGGTGGCCGTGGCGCCGCAACGGCTCGCTCCCAGGTCGCGCGCGAGGATTAACCCGTCGAGGTTGCGCACGCCTCCGGCGGCTTTCACCTGCACCCTTGGCGAACACGCCGCTCGCATCAGTTTCAGGTCCTCCGCCGTGGCGCCACGATAGCTGTATTTTCCGTCGGGCCCTTTGACGAAGCCGTAGCCGGTTGAGGTCTTCACCCAATCCGCGCCGGCCCGCTCGCTGATCTGGCAAAGCTTGCGCTTGAAGTCGCTGCTGCTCAGGCCGGCGCCGCCCTGGATCAGATAATCGTTCTCAAAGATGACTTTTACCTTCGCGCCCCGCGCGTGCGCTTCGTCGCAAACGGCTTTGATGTCGCGCTCAACATAGTCCCAGTCGCCGCTCAATGCCTTGCCGACGTTGATCACCATGTCGATCTCGACCGCTCCGTCTTTGCAGGCCAACTCGGTTTCGTACCGTTTGGCTTCGGTGACACTGTTGCCGTGCGGGAAGCCGATGACGCAACCAACCCGGACGTCCGTGCCTTTGAGCAGTTCCACGGCGCGTTTGACGGCGTACGGTTTGATGCAGACTGCCGCCACGCCGTATTTCGCGGCGAGCTGGCAGCCCTCCTCCAACTCCTGGTCCGTCATCGCCGGATGCAGGAGCGAGTGGTCTATCATCTTGGCCAGTTGTTCGTACGTATATTTCATAGATGCTCTGCTGCGGCACGAACCGGTCAGGTTTGGTCCGCGTCGCTGCCCCTCGCTGGCGTGGAGGGAGCCGGACTCATTTGGCGACGGCGAACACAACGTCTTTTCCTTCCACCCCGCCGTCGTCCTTGCCGTCGCGCCCGACGCTGTAAACGACGTAGCCTTGCCCGCGCGTCGCGTAGCGGAGCGGTTGCTCGTCGTGCGGATCGATCGGAACGGCCGCGAGGTAGCTGGAACAAAGGTCACCCAGAACGGCGGGCAATCGGCCGCCGTTGGCCGCCCGAAAGCGTTCCACCGCCACCGCCGCCTGCGCGACGCGCACGGAGTCGAGACCGCGTATGCCGTGTTGGAGCTCTGGGCCGAAATTGGGCAGTAAAGAACTGGCCAAGATGAGCTTTTGCTCTTTTGCCTCTTTTAGCATGCGCTCGCATTCCGCCGTGGCCTGCTGGCGCTGCGCCAGGAGCTTCCGGCTCACGTCAACCTGATACTTCCAGAAATCCAGGGCGAAATTCAAGTCGCGGTTGCCGGTGCGGCGCATGGTTTCCAGGTACGCCCTGATCTTGGGATCCATATCGCCAAGCCCCTGCGCCAGTTGCTCCGGTGGCAGTTGCAGCTTGTCAAGAGACATCGCGCGCTCGCCGAGCAGGGCACAAGTCGTCCCGTTGGTGTCCTCAGCCAGCGCGAACGCCCGCTGCAAATCCGCAAGCTGCGCCGGCGACAGGGCGAGCCGGTTGACGACGCACTCGGCCGCATATTGGGCGAAGCCCAGGCCCGAGGCCCGCACCAGTTGCGAAATCATGATCGGCTCGGCTTCGAGTGAGCGCGCCAGGGCCAACCCCAGCCGCACGGCTTGGCACGCCCCCTCCGCATCCTTCTGGTCCGCCTGATAAACTGCGGACAACTGGGCCATTTGGGCGGCTTGCTTCACTTGGCTCACGTGCTTGAGTTTCATGCTCGGGCCTTCCCTGAAATCAAGCGGGTAGCGGCTCTTGGCGCAGCGCGCCCCTTGCTCGAACTTCTCCAGCGCCGGGCGGTTCCTGGCCAGGAAATCTCCGATGGCTTTTTTCGCTGCCGCGGGCAGCGGCTGTCCGGGCGGCGGCAGCTTGCCTTTGCCAATTAACGGCAAGTCCGCGGAGTTGGCGTCCTGCGCCGAGATCTGAACAAGCTCGAAACCTGCCAGGAAAAAATCCGCCGCATTCTCGCCTGCGGGCGGTTGCTCGTACCAAACATTGAGTTCCGCGCCGGAGGCAGGTTCGCCGGCTTTGCGAATGGCCTCCAGTTTGGCCTGGCACTGCGCGTTCACCGTTTTGGCCGCTGATTTTCCCCAAATAAGCACGCTGCCAACGGCCACCGCGGCCAGCAGGAGCAGGCTGCCGATAGCCAGAGCGGTGATGCGCGCCCAGGAACGGCGGCCGCCTGGTTCGCGGGCTGGCATCCCCGGGCGCGAGGTTGGCCCGGCCGACGCAGGCGCCGGCTCGCGCGGGATGATAATTAGCTGGCCACAGGCAGGGCAACTGGTTTGCGAGCCGGCGCAGGCGGCGTCCACCGCCAGGTGCCTCCCGCAGTTGGGGCAGGCGAATTTCAGATCGCTCATAGTTCAGTCAGGGACCTGATTTCGGTTCTCTTGCGCGTCAAGCAGAACAGCAATGCGGTCGCATGTCAATGCGTTTTCCAATGCCACTGCTTGCCTTTTGGCGGGGCGCGCTTTACCCTTCTCCACCATGAACACCCGCACCCGCCGAAACCTATTACTGACAATGTGCGCTCTTCTTTCATCGGGAATTCTCTCCGTCCGCTCCCAGGACGCTGCGCTGGGCGACTTTGAAGCGCAGGACGACATCGGCTCGCCCAAGCTGGCCGGCTCGGCCGGCTACGACCCCGCCCGCCAGGAATACACCCTGGCCGGCGCGGGCACCAACCTCTGGTTCACCACCGACCAGTTCCATTTTCTGTGGAGGAAGATGAAGGGGGATTTCATTCTGCGCGCGCGGATTGAATTCGTCGGCAAAGGCGCCGTCGCCCACAGAAAAGCCGGCTGGATGGTGCGCCCGAGCCTCGAGACGGGCGCGCCCTACGCGGACGCCGCGGAGCACGGGGACGGCCTGACCTCCCTGCAGTTCCGCCGCGCCGCGGGCAGCAACACCGAACAAATCGTGCTCAACGTCAGCAACGCGAACGTACTGCAATTCGAGCGCCGGGGAAAAACTTATATTTTCTCGGCGGCGCGTTACGGGGAGCCGTTGGTCAGCGGGCAACTCACCAATTTTGATTTGGGCGACGAAGTGTACGCCGGGCTGTTCATTTGCTCGCATACGGCGGACGCGGTGGAGAAGGCCGTTTTCCGCGACGTGCGCCTCATCCGGCCCGCCCCGGAAGGGTTTGTGCCGTACCGGGACTACATTGGGAGCGTGCTGGAAATCCTCAATGTGCAGAGCGGGAAACTCGAGCAGATTTACAGATCGGAGCAGCCGTTCGAGGCCCCCAACTGGACGCGCGACGGCCAGGCGCTGATCTTTAACACCAGCGGACGGGCGACGGGCTGGGGACGATTGTGCCGCTTCGATCTCGCCACCAAGACTCTGTCGGTTCTCAACACCGACCCTTGCGTTCAGGTCAACAACGATCATGTGTTGTCCTTCGACGGGACGATGCTGGGCATCAGCGATCAGAGCGCCGATCACGGCGGCTTCTCGCGCGTGTTCACCGTGCCGGTCGAAGGCGGAAAACCCAAGGCGATCACGCCCTTGACACCCTCCTACTTTCACGGCTGGTCGCCCGACGGAAAGTTCCTCGTCTATACAGGCGGACGGAACGAGAAGTTCGACATCTACAAAATGCCCTCCGAGGGCGGGGAAACGGAAACGCGGCTGACGGACGCGCCCGGATTAAACGACGGCCCCGAATACACGCCGGACGGGAAGCATATCTATTTCAATTCCACCCGCAGCGGCACCATGCAACTGTGGCGCATGAAGCCGGACGGGCGGGACCAGGAACAAGTGACGAACGACGACTTCAACAATTGGTTTCCGCATATCTCTCCCGACGGAAAATGGATCGCGTTTATTTCCTTCAGCAAGGACGTGGACCCAAAGGACCATCCCTATTACAAACACGTCTGCCTTCGCCTGCTGCCGATCGCCGGCGGCCAGCCCAAGATCATCGCCTACGTCTATGGCGGGCAAGGAACGATGAATGTCCCTTCGTGGTCGCCGGACAGCACCCGGATCGCGTTTGTCAGCAACACGCGTTAAGAGGCGGCTCTCTCATGTCGCCGGCGGCGTGTGCCTCATCGCCTCCGCGCAAATGACCAGGTATGCGGAGGCGAGCAACAGGAGGGGCGAAGAGCGAACGCCGGGCATCAGTCGTCTGCGGTACACTGACCCTCCAATATGCCCGAGCCCATTTGCAAACATGATGATGGCGAACGGATACGCAAGCCATATCATGAAGCGACTTCCCCGGAATGCCATCGGTGACACAGAGAGGGCCAAAAAAACGCCAAGGCACAAGCCAGTCAGCCATACCCGGAACGTGAAAACCGGCAGCGGTAAAAAAGGAAACCGCTTGCGAATGGCCTGGGCGGTTGGATTGTACACGGACAGGAAGTCCGTCGCCGCCTCATCGGCCACGTGCAGCGCCAAGGCAACACATAAGCAAACCCAGGCGATCCCGAATCGCCGCCCCTCTTCGCTGATTAGTTCGCTGGCTATCATAAACGCGACCGCCGCCTGACTTTTATACAACCGCCGGTTCGTATATTGAAGGGAAAAAATCAAGCCGAGGCGACCGGCCCAAATCCTTCCTCCGTCCGCCCATTCACTGATTGACTGATTCACAATTCATTTATTCGGTATCCCCGTCCCTGTGCATCAGTGCGCCCCAAAGATGCGCCCCGCCCCGAACAGCGCGCCGAATAGTTCTTGCATGGCGCGGGGCGGTTGTTACAGTCCTCTCGCACGCAGCGCCGCCCACAGGCGGTTTTACTTTCGGCAATTGACAAATAGTTTGTGAAGCTTTTTTCCGGCAACTCCAATCCGCCTCTGGCAACCAACATTGCCGCCTACATCGGCATTGAGTTGGGCCAATGCTCCGTCAAGGCGTTTCCCGACGGTGAAACGTTCGTCAAAATCGAGGAAAATGTCCGGGGCGAGGACGTTTTTATCATCCAATCCAGTTCCCCGCCCACCAACCATCACCTGATGGAACTGTTCATCATGATGGACGCGGTGCGGCGGGCCAGCGCCTCGCGCATTACCGCCGTGCTGCCCTTTTACGGCTATGCCCGGCAGGACCGCAAAGACCAGCCGCGGGTGCCCATTACCGCCAAATTGGTCGCCAATCTCCTGGTCGCCGCCGGCGCCAACCGCATCCTCACGATGGACCTCCACGCCCAGCAGATTCAGGGCTTTTTCGACATCCCGGTCGATCACCTTTACGCCGCCCCCGTCATGTATGAGTACTTGAGAACCAAGAAGTTGCGCGATCTGGTCGTGGTCAGCCCGGATGTGGGCGGGCTGAAAATGGCCCACGCTTATTCGCAGGTCTTGGAGGCTGGGCTGGCCATCGTGGCCAAGCGCCGCAAGAGCGCCACGGAAATCGAGGCCATGGCGGTCATCGGGGAAATCCGCGGGCGCAACGTGCTCTTGGTCGATGACCTGACCGAGACGGCCGGGACGTTGGTCACGGCGGCGGCCCTTTTGAAGAAAAAGGGCGCCAAACAAATCCTGGCCTGCGTTTCCCATACCCTCCTCAACGACCTGGGCATACAAAGATTGCGAAAATCGAAGATTGACGAATTAATCACGACTGATACCGTCCTACGCCCCGCTATTGACGGGGTGAAGATCACGACGCTCTCGGTCGCCTCGCTTCTGGGTGAAGCGATCAAGCGGATTAACTGTAATTCGTCGGTCACGTCGCTGTTTGAGTTTAACGGCGGCCGCACCAGTTAGGCTGGCGTTTGGGCGGGTCTTCGTATAAAAGGTAACAAAGATGAAATCGATCGCTTTAACCGCGTTTCCGCGGACGTTGGGCCGCCGGGCGGGCGCCAAGAAATTGCGCGCCTCGGGACGGGTGCCCGCCATTATTTACGGCCGGCACAATCCGCCGCAAAATCTCGAAATCAACCTCCAGGACATCAAAAACGCCGTCCACGGCGCCGCTTCGGAGATCGTGCTGGTGGACCTCTCGGTCACCGGCGACCCCAAGCCCCGGCGCCTGGCGCTGGTGCAGGAAATCCAGCACCACGTCTTGACCAATCAAGTCCTCCACGTCGATCTCCACGAAGTCGCCGAGGATGAAAAAGTCACCGTCCTGGTGCCGGTCGAAGCGGTCGGCGAAGCCATTGGCGTCAAAACCGGCGGCGGCACGCTCGAACACGTCTTGTTCAAGCTCAAGGTGCGCGCCCTGCCCAAGGATTTGCCCGAAGCGCTGGTGGCCGACGTGAGCCATTTGGAGATCGGCAAAGCCGTTCACATCGGCGAAATGAAAGCGCCGCCCGGTGTCGAAATCCTTGGCGACAAGAATATCCCGGTCCTCTCCGTCGCCGCGCCGGTCAGCGAGGCGCAGGAGGCGGCCACGCTGGAAGCGGCGACCACCCCGACGGGCGAAGTGGAGATGATCAAGGAGAAGAAGGAAGAGGAAGCTGAGGGCGAAGCCAAACCGGCCGAAAAAGCCGTTGGCAAGGGCGCGGAAACAGCCCCGGTCAAGGGCGCCGAGAAGGCCCCGGCCAAGGGCGCGGAGAAGCTTCCAGCCAAACCCGGCGAGAAACCGGCCGCTCCCGTCGCGGAGAAACCGGCCGAAAAGAAACCGGAGAGGAAATTCGGGAGGAAAAAGTAAGCGGTCGTTGATTCGTTGGAGAATTTGCATCTCATTGCGGGCCTGGGTAATCCCGGCCCCGAATACGCCGCCACCCGGCATAACGTCGGGTTTGTGCTCGTGGAGCGTCTGGCGGCGCGCTGGCAGGCGGCCTGGAAAACGGAGAGAAAATTCAGGGCCAGGCTGGCCCGGCTGGAGCGGGCGGGACAGAAGGTGATTTTATGCCAGCCGCAAACGTTTATGAACGAGAGCGGCGCGGCGGTCGGCGCGCTGGCGCGGTTTTATCAACTGCCCGCCGCGCGGATTTTGATCGTGGTGGACGACGCGGACCTGCCCCTGGGGCAAATCCGCTTGCGGCCCGATGGCAGCAGCGGCGGCCATCACGGCCTGGAGTCCATCGAGGGGCAACTGGGCACGCGCGGCTATCCGCGCCTGCGCCTGGGCATTGGCCGCCGGGCGGACGACGACCGGGAAATTACGGATTACGTCCTGGGGCGGTTCTCAGCCGCGGAGCGGTCAGTCATGGCTGAGGTTTTGGACCGCGCCGGCCAGCAGGTGGAATGCTGGTTGAGCCAGGGCGTCAAGCAGGCGATGAATGAATTTAACGGCGCCGTGACGGCGCCATCAGACAAAGGAAAATAGTGAAACGTTACGAAGGACTGTTTATTTTAAACACGGCCGGCAAGGAAGAGTCGATCAAGGACGCGATTGATAAAATCTCGGCCGAGATCGCCTCGGCGGGCGGCAAAGTCGAGACCGTGCAGAAAATGGAGAAGAAGACCTTTGCGCGCGTGGCCGACCGCAAGTACAGCACCGGCTTTTACGTCAATTTCGTCTTCGAAGGCGCGCCGGCGATTGTCTCGCAATTGCGCCACCGCTTCGCCAGCAACGACGAGGTGTTCCGGGCCTTGTTCACCCTGGCGCCGGCCCCCAAACCCGCTGCTCCCTTACCCGCCCATGGCCAGCTTTAACAAAGTCATTTTGGCGGGCAACCTGACGCGCGATCCCGAATTGCGCTACACGCCCAAGGGAACGGCGGTGGTCAAAATCGGCCTGGCCGTCAACCGCACCTGGAAAAGCGAATCGGGCGAGACCAAGGAAGAGGTCAGCTTTATTGATATCGAAGCCTGGGGCCGCCAGGCCGAGGTCATCGCCCAATACATGCGTAAAGGCCGTCCTCTCCTCATCGAGGGCCGCCTCAAACTGGACACCTGGGAGGACAAGAACACGCATCAAAAACAAAGCAAACTCAAAGTCGTGCTCGAAGGGTTCTCCTTTATTGACTCCAAAGCTCCCGAAGGGGCCGCTCCCGCAGGGGAAGCCCCGCGCCGCCCGGCCCCCGGCTCCGCCCCCGCCCCCGCCCCCAAGCCGCCGGAGCCGGCGGAAGGCGACGCGCCCGCCGCGGAAGAAGACGACGTTCCATTTTAACAGATCCGAATCCTTTCATCCTTTAGAATTCATTGTATGCCAAAAACTGAAGTCATCCTGATTCAAAACATCGTGGGTTTGGGCGGCGAATCCGACCTGGTCAAAGTCGCCGCCGGTTACGCCCGCAATTACCTTCTTCCGCAGGGCCTGGCCGTGCCGCTGACGTCCTCCAACAAACGGCGCATCGAGGCGCTCAAGCAGCGCCGGGCCGAGCGCGAGGCGCATGAGTTCAACACCATGACCGAACTGGCCAAGAGCCTCTCCATGCTCATTGCCGTCTTGCAGGTCAAGACCGGCGACGATGGGAAGATGTTCGGGACCGTCACCTCCGGCATGATCGCCGACCAGTTGAAAACCCAGTTCGACATCGTGCTTGACAAGAGGAAAATCCACCTCGAACACCCCATCAAAACGCTCGGCGACCACGAAATCGAGCTTCATCTCCACTCCGACGTCAAGGCGACCTTGAAGGTGCGTGTGGAAAGCACCACGCCGGTCGCCCTGCCCGTCGAGCCGCCGAAAGCCCCCGGCGATCGCGATCGCCGCGAAGGCCCCGCCAGAACGGAATCCCGCGGCCACAAGCGCTTCGAACGCACCCGCGAGGAAGAAGCCGCCCCCGCCGCCGCCGAAAAGCCTCAGCGCCCGGAAAAAAAGCCGCGCCCGGCCCAGGCGGACAAAGCCGACAAGCCCGCCAAGCCGGAAAAGACCGACAAGCCCGTCAAAGCGGAGAAAGCCGAGAAACCCGCCAAAGCCGAAAAAACCGAAAAGGCGGAGACGCCAAAATAGATCGGCCCTTTGCCGGCCCGGAGCCGGCCGCCGCGCCTTACGCGAACTTGCGCGCGACGATGGTGGCGTTGTGGCCGCCGAAACCGAACGAATTGTTGATGATGGCGTTCACCTTCGTTTCGCGCGCCACCAGCGGGACGTAGTCCAGGTCGCATTCCGGGTCGGGATTCTCCAGGTTGATCGTCGGCGGAACGATGTCGCACTCGATGGCTTTGACGCACAGCGCCATTTCCACCGCTCCCGCCGCGCCCAGCATGTGGCCGGTCGCCCCTTTGGTCGAGCTGACGGCGAGTTTTTTGGCGTGGTGGCCGAAAACCGCCTTGATCGCCTGCGTCTCGGCGATGTCGCCTTGCGGCGTCGAGGTGCCGTGGGCGTTGATGTAGGAAATGTCCTCCGGGTTCAGCCCGGCGCAGCGCAGGGCCATCTTCATGCAGCGGGCGGCGCCTTCGCCGCCCGGGGACGGAGCGGTCAAATGGTGGGCGTCGGCGGTGTTGCCGTAGCCGAGCAATTCGGCGTAAATCCGCGCCCCGCGGGCCTTGGCGTGCTCCAATTCCTCCAACACAACCACCCCGCCGCCTTCCCCCATGACAAACCCGTCGCGGTCGCGGTCAAAGGGCCGTGAGGCGCGCTGCGGATCGTCGTTGCGGGTGCTTAAGGCGCGCATGGCGCAGAAACCGCCCAAACCCAAAGGAACGATCGCCGCTTCGCTGCCGCCGGCGAACATGATCTTGGCGTCCCCCATTTTGAGGGTGCGCCACGCTTCGCCCAAGGCATTGGTTGCCGTGGCGCAGGCCGAGCAGGTCGCCAGGTTCGGCCCCCGCAGGTCGTGGTACATCGAGAAGAGGCCCGACCCCATGTTGAGGATGAGCATGGGTATCATGAAGGGCGACAGCCGGCCCGGCCCTTTGGCCAGGTAAATGCGGTGCTGCTCTTCAATTGTGTGCAGACCGCCGATGCCCGACCCGATAAAGCATCCCACTTGCTCGAGATCGACGGCGCTGAGGTCCAAACCGGAGTCGCGCAGCGCCTCTTCCGCCGCGAACACGGCGAATTGGGCGAAACGGTCCGCCCGCCGCGCGTCTTTGGCGGAGGGAAAGGCCGGGGAAGGGTCAAAATCCTTCACTTCCGCCGCGATGCGCGTGGTGAAAGCCGAAACGTCAAACGAGGTAATTGCGCCAATGCCGCACTTGCCCGCCAGGATGTTCTCCCAAAAGGCCTGCGGACTGTGGCCCAAGGCCGAAACCACCCCGATGCCCGTTACCACGACTCTCCGCTCTGTCCAGTTGCCGGCCATAAAAAAAGGGCAGCGCGCCTCAAGACGGCTGCCCTGGCAAATTGCCGCGGCAGTTACTTCTTCTGGGTGTCTTCAATATACTTGATGACATCGCCGACGCTTTGCAGCTTTTCGGCTTGTTCATCCGGGATTTCGTTGCCGAACTCCTCCTCCAACGCCATCACCAGCTCGACCGTGTCCAGCGAATCAGCGCCGAGGTCTTCGATAAACTTCGCCTCCGGAGTCACCTGATCCGGGTTGACGCCGAGTTGTTCGACAATGATGTCTTTGACTCTCTGCTCGATTGATTTTTCAGCCATCGGTTCACTCCATTATTTATTTGAATTGTGTCTATGCCCGACGCCCTGGAAAGCGTCAAGCCCTGATTCAGATTATTTTTACATCGCCATTCCCCCGTCCACCGCCAGCACCTGGCCGGTGATGTAGCGCGCCCCCGGCCCGGCCAGGAACAGCGCCGCTTCCGCCACGTCTTCCGCCTGCCCCAGCGAGCTTAACGGAATGCGTTTGAGCATCTCTGCCCTCAACTCCGCCGTCAACCCCGCCGTCATGTCCGTCTCGATGAATCCCGGCGCCAGCGCGTTGACCGTCACCTTGCGCGAGGCGAACTCCCGCGCCAGCGCCTTGGTCAACCCGATCAACCCCGCCTTGCTCGCCGCATAATTGGCCTGCCCGGCGTTGCCTATCAAGCCAATCACGGACGACACATTGATGATCCGTCCCGAACATTGCCTGAGAAACGCCCGGCTGAAGGCCTTGGTAAATGCATACGCGCCCTTGAGATTGGTGTTCAGGACCGTGTCCCAATCCTCAACGCTCATCCGCATGAGCAACCCGTCGCGCGTCACCCCGGCGTTGTTGACCAGAATATCGACTCTGCCCGTTTCCGCGAGTATTTTTTCGCCCGCCTCCGCCACCGCCTCCGCCACCGCCACATCCACGGCGTGCGCCCAGGCTTTGCGGCCGAGGGCGCGCACTTCTTGGGCCGCCTTTTCCGCGTTCCCGGCCGTGCGCGAAACGCAGACGATGTCGGCGCCCGCGGCGGCAAATTTCAGGGCGATGGCCCGCCCAATCCCGCGACCGGCGCCCGTTATGACCGCTATCTGGCTGGCAAGTTGGGACATACGTTTTTCAGTGAGTTGTGGTCAGTGTCTGGACGGTCGCCTCCAGGCTGGGCACGTCGGCGACGTTCAACATTTGCGCGTTTTTGTCGATGCGCTTCATAAACCCGCTCAGGGCCGTGCCCGGCCCCAATTCGATGAATCGCGTAAATCCTTCCCCCAGCAAATAGCGGATCGATTCCTCCCACTGCACCGGCGACACCACCTGCTCGGCCAGGCGACGGCGGATGTCTTCCGCTCCGCCATGAGGGCGCGCCGTCACATTGGAAATGACCGGCACCGACGGCGCTTGCAGCGCGAGCGCCTCCAGCATGGCGCGCACCTTCGGCTGGGCGCTGGCCATCAGCCGCGAATGGTACGCTCCCGCCACCGGCAGCCGCACCGCCCGCTTGGCCCCTTTGGCCTTGGCCAGTTCGCACGCCTTGTCGATCTTCTCCGTTTCACCCGAAATGACGATCTGGCTCGGACAATTTAAATTTGCCATCTCAACATCCGCCGCCTCGCAGACCCCGCGCAACGTTTCCGCCTCAAGGCCTAGCACGGCCGCCATCGCGCCCCGGGTCAATTCGCAGGCTTCCTGCATAAAACGTCCCCGCTGCCGCGCCGTCCTCAGTCCGTCGTCGAACGGCAATACCCCGGCCGCCACCAGCGCCGTCAACTCGCCCAGCGACAACCCCGCAGTGGCTTGAAACGAAAACCCCGGCACCCGCTCTTGGAGCACTTGAAACGCCGCCCAACTGGCCAGAAAAATCGCCGGCTGGGCGTTCTCCGTGCGGGTCAACTCCTCCTCCGGCCCGGAAAAGCAAATCGCCGGCAAATCCCCTCCCAGCACCGTCCGGCTTCGCTCAAAGCAGGCCCTGGCCGTGGCGAACGATTCGGCCAAATCCCGGCCCATGCCGACGACTTGGGCCCCTTGCCCGGCGAACAGCAACGCAGTTTTGCGCATCATGCCGCCCCACTAAACACGAAGTCCCGCCGCTGGAAAAGAGATTTTTAACCCGAATTTCAGTTGGCAATCACTTCGACGCTTGAGCCTTTTATGCCTGTATCCAGCGTGACCAGTCTGCTGTTGTCCCGATTCTCGGCCAGGGTGGCCAGATAGGCGTCCGTCAGTTGATTGGGGCCAGGATTGCGCTTCAGGCTCCCCGAGAGAATCGAAAAATCATCCATCCAAAACGAATGTTCGAAGTCCTTGTGATTCACCAAGCTGGAAAGAAGCGATCGCGCGCTTTCAAAATCAGCCGCGTAGCCCTTTATATTCATTGAAATGCGCAAAAATCCAAGCTGTGTGAGGGGGCACGTCGCGATGGAAAGTTTGCCGCGCGCCGTTTGGGCAAGCAGCCAACGCTTCACTCTGGCGTGATGCACGTGTTGCGGCCAGGCGATGGCCAGCAGCACGTTAATGTCCAGCAGCCGGGTCATGGGAAGTCGGACAATTGCTGCTTGACCCATTCATCCGTAATGGGAGGCGCGTCCTTTGGGACTGCGAAATGAGGCAGCCCCGTCGCTTTGTCAAATGTGATCTTGAGAGGCCGGCGCTCCGGCTGTCCCAGTTTCCTCAACTGGACGATTTGACCCTCCAGCGAGATTTCGATTTTGTCGCCCGGATCGATTCCGGCTCGATCTCGAATTCCCTTGGGCACCACAATTTGGCCTTTGGTGGACATGGTCGTCACGCTCATCCGGTAAGACTACTCTTACCGCGCGCTTCTGTCAATCCCCGCGACATCTCCGCGGCTTTGCCCTTTTCAAGCAGGGAGCGATCTCCACAAACAGGGCGCGATCTCTAAAACATACTGTCATATGACAGCATGGCAGATCAGCAATCGCGGTTCTTCCGGTTCTCTGTCCAATACTCTTTTCTCTGCGCTCTTTGTTCTCTGCTCTTTGCGCTAGAGTGGCGCCTGCCGGTTTTCGGATAAACCGGCTTTCATCCGCAGTGCGGGTGCGCTACGCTCGTCGGCGCACAGCGCGACCATGTCTGATCGGACTCCAAAATGGCTGGCCGCCGGCCGCCCCGGATGGACGGTCGCAGTCCTGCTGCTCTGCCTCCTGTTTCTGCCGGCGCACGCGCAACCGACCAACCGCCAGATGCGCTTGCGCGTCGTGGACGCTGATACCGGACAGCCGTTGGCCGGCGTCAAAGTGCGGATGTGGGTCAGGACGAATCTGGTCACGGACGACACGGGCGCTTGCTCCTTTCCGTTGCCCAATCCCGGCGCCGGGAGCTTTTCCTATCGTATCACCCTCAGCAAGGAGGGCTGCGTGGGCAAATACATCACCTGGTCCAGCGCCCAGCATGACCGGGTCGAGGATATGCCCGCCGAATACACCGCCAATCTGGAGAAAGGCGTCATTCTCGGCGGCTTTGTCAAGAATGAAATGGGCGAGCCGGTCCCGGGTGCGCGGATCATCTTTTCCGGCCCGCCTCCCGCCACCGAGGGCGAGCGGGAACGCACCGTCGTCGCCCCCAATTACCACGCCGAACGGACCGACGCCGACGGCCACTGGCAATTCTCCGAAGTGCCAAAGGATTTCCGCAACCTGATCTTCCGCGTCATTCAAGGCGAATACGTCCCGGCCATTTTCACCTGCGAGCAGGCGGGACTGCCCGACGACGTCATCGGTTTGCCGGAGAAGGATTTTCTGGCGGGGACCGCCGCGATGATTTTGGGGCATGGGATCGAACTGGCGGGGCTGGTGGTCGATGCCTCAGCCAAACCGGTGCCCGAAGTGTCGATTACGCGCAATCACGAATGGCGCAACCCGGCCGCCACCCTGGCCACGGATGCCGCGGGCCGTTTTAAGATCGTCAACTTGCGTCCCGGCGAGTTGATCCTCACTTTCCAGGCCAGGGGGCTGACGGCGCAAACCCAGCAACTGACCTTGAGCAATGCCATGCCCGATCTGAAAATCGCAATGAAGCCGGCCCAGCCTCTCTTGGGCAAAGTCGTGGATGACACCGGCAAACCGCTCGCCGGCGCCAGCGTGCAAATGGACCGCCTGGACCTCGGCCCGCTGGAGTACGACTGGGGCACGACCACCGACAGCGAGGGCCGTTTCCTCTGGGACGCCGCTCCCGAAGGCGGCCATCCCTACTATTTCTCCGCCGCCGGCTGCCACCCCCGCTCCGAGCCGTTCCTCATCGCCGACGGCCGCGAAAAGATCATCACCCTGCGCCGCGCGCGGGACGGGGACAAAACTATGGTTGACGGCAGGGTTGTGGAGGCCGTTTCAAAAGCGCCGCTCAAAGAGTTCACCGTCAACATTGCGGAGTTCAAGGACGGGGCCGTCTCCCGTTTTCAAAAAACGGTTTCGGACACCAACGGCAGCTACTCCGTGGCCGTCGATCCGTCCGCCGCCGCCTTCGCCATCCAGATCGAGGCCCCGGCCTTTGTGCCCAATGCCGCCAACCGGAAATCGCCCAGGGATGGCGACGTGCGGCTCGATTTTGAAATGGAAACCCTCTCCACCAACATCGCCGCCCCGGAAGGCGGCGCGGGCAAAACTCCGATGGAATTTGACCTTCCGCCCAAAAAGGTCCTCAAACCGGGCGATCTGGCGCCGGCGTTCGAGGTCAAGACCGTGGATGGACAGCCCTTGCGGCTGGCGGATTTCCGGGGCAAATACGTCCTGCTCGATTTCTGGGCCACCTGGTGCGGGCCGTGCGTCGGCGAAACCCCGCATCTTAAAGCCGCCTTCGCCGCTTACGGCGCCGATCCGCGCTTCGCCATCATCGGCCTGAGCCTGGACAGCGCCGCCGCCGCGCCCAAGGATTACGCGCGCAAAAACGAAATCAAATGGACGCAAGGCTTCCTCGGCGTATGGTCGCAATCGGCTGTGACGTCCTTGTATGGTGTTGACGGCATCCCCGCGATCTTTCTGATTGGGCCGGACGGAAAAATCATCGCCTGCGACCTGCGCGGCGAAGAAATAAGCGCCGCTGTGGGCCGGGCGCTGGGGAGTCGATAAACGCGAATGCTTTAGGGACCTTGGAGCGCCGGAATTGAAAATTGCAAATTGAGAATTTTCAGTTGGCATTTTTCAATTCCCTTCCGCTTCACGCCTGGGGGCATCGGCTTCGTCATACTGGGTCAACTTCCCCTATGACCCAATGCCTGCCAAGTCAATCTACAGTTGACAAGAATTCAAGGGCGGCCCGCTCCCAAAAGAGCTTGACACGAGGCACGCCAGGCCGATAGTGAATCGGATTGGAGAACCATGAACACGATCTGCGTTTCCTGGATCGGTCGGTCGCGAGCACTTCTGTTTGGCATCGCCCTATTTGGCTTGGTCGGGCCGGGCTTTCGACTCGGGATGGCGGCCGTCTTAACCCATCAGTATTCTTTTGATACTGGTGTGAATGACGGGATTGGAGGAGCCAACGGGATTCTAACGGGCAATGCAGTCCTTACCAATGGCGCCTTGAGCCTGGACGGCACGAACAGCAGCTTGCTGTTGCCAAATGACCTGTTCACAAACTACGATTCCATCAGCTTTGAGATCTGGTTCGTTGATCGGCCGCTCAACAAGACCAGCGCGTTGCTCTATTATTTCGCCGGGCCGCAGGGCGGGATGAGTAACAACCTCGGCGGGCAAGCCTCTTTCTTCCTCGGCGCAACCACGGATTCCGTCAACTTGAAGTTTCCGGCGGTTGGTCGGACGAACCATCTGGTTTGGACACAAGACAGCAGCTCGAATACCGCGCGGCTCTACGTCAACGGCTGCCTGGCCGCCGAAAACACCAATTTCACCTTGACTCCGGCCATGATCGGCTCGACCACAACAAACCGGCTGGGAAGCATGGGCGCCGTTTCGACCTCTTCGAGTTTTAGAGGAAACATCCTGGCTTTCCGAACCTATCAAGGCGCGCTCACGCCGCTGGAGGTTGCTTTGACTGACAGCCTCGGGGCCGATCACGCTCTGACCGATCCCGGCGCCCTTCAGGACGTGCGCCTCCTCCTCACGTCCCCGACCGGGCCGGGGGCCATCTTCCGGACCGCGGTCTTTGCCGATTTCGCGAACGCCACGAATGTGGATGTGAGCACGCAACCCGAGTTGATGCTCTCCTCGGACAACACAAATGCGGTGGCCATTGCGCCTGACCAGCGATTGCAAACCGTTGGGCTGGGAACAGCAAACGTTACGGCCAGCTACCTGGGCTTTTCCAACACCGTTGCTCTCCTGGTCAGCGCGCCCGAAGACGTGACGCTCATTCATCGATATAGTTTTGGCGAGGCGGCCAATGATTGGATCGTCCATGATTCGGTGGGCCAGTCGCATGGCCGGCTTTTGGGATCGTTTCCTCCTCCGAAGGGCTTTACCGGCAAAGGCGAGCTATCGCTTCCCGGCACCACATTTTCTTTCCAGTCAGGCGCTTATGTGGCATTGCCCGACGGTATCATCTCCGGTTTGAGTGAAGTGTCGATCGAAGCTTGGGTGACATGGACGCTCCGATCTCTCTGGCCGTGGCAAAGGATCTTCGACTTTGGGGATGGGCCTACTTACTTCTTCCTCACGACCGAGGCCAATACCTACCTTCCCGGCACCAACCACGTGGCGCGCGCCACCATCAGCACCTATTACGAAGGTGCTGAATCACCGCGATTGAATTGGACGAATATCCTCCCGCTCAACGTCACCTCGTACGTGGCGGTCACTTACAGCCCCGTTCGCGGAGTCGCGAAGTTTTACCTCAACGGCCAGCCGGTCGCTTCCGCCACGGCTTCGATCTTCCTGTCCGCAATCGTCGATACCAACGACTGGCTGGGAAGATCGCAATACCTGGGAGATAACTATTTTGGCGGCCGCTACGACGAATTCCGCATTTACCGCGGTCTGCTGCAGGACTCGGACGTCGCGCAAGATTACACCGCAGGCCCGAATGGGACCGCGCTGCCCTGGCCCGGTCCCCAGGTCTCAACTTTGCCCGCCGCCGCCGTGGCCGCCACCACCGCAACGTTGTCCGGATCGGCCAGGCCGAACGGACTTCCCACAACCGTATTCTTTCAGTACGGCACAACCACAAACTATGGCGCCACCATTCCGCCGCTCGATATTGGCGAAGGCTCCGCATTGGCTCCGGTCTCCATTTCCGTTGCAGGCTTGGCCCCACAAACGCTCTATCATTTTCGCTGTGTGGCGGCCAATTCAGCCGCGACTAGCTACGGCGGCGATTTCTCGTTCACCACCGGCTTCAACATCACAAACTACGGACCGCAAAGCGGCGGCGGATTTTTCGTTCAATTCAGTGCCGTCGCCGGCACAACCTACACCCTCCAATCCTCGACCGATCTTGTCACCTGGTCGAACCTCGCGGCCACTAATGCCGTCGCCGCCGGCAGTTGCCAGCTTGTCGATAGTGCCGCGGCACCCTCCACCTCGCGCTACTACCGTTTGCAGGCGCCTTAGCGCTTCTACCCTGCCGCGAACGGCCGGAAAAACCGCTTAAGCCCCCGCCAGTTTCCCGCTGAGCATCGGCCCCGTTTGCTGTTTTCTTGAGGATTGGAATTGGGACCGTATCCGCGATGAGATCTTCATCTGATTGGCCACGGCGGCCCAATTGAAAGGCCCTCGAATTCATGACGCGCGGTTAACGGCGCACGAGAGGATTTTTTTTATTGCCCGGATTGACCGACCGTCGGCGACGAAATGACGTGTTTCGCTTCCCAAGACTGGAGGTTGTCATCGGATCCGACTATTTGTCCGATTCCGCCCATCATGCCATACACTCTCATCATTCTTCCGTCCGGGCCTGGCCAGGGCTGTTGCTCACGAACCACAGCCACTGATCCCCACGGAATGCCCTGTAAGTTGTCCAATGATCCAGAGTAAACAATCTCAAATTGATTGCTTCCAGACAACGTCCTGTTTTCTTTGGCCAGGTAAGGAGCAAGTTGATCGAGGTTCGAAGGGGATTGGTTCTGATGATCCATAGCATAGTTTTGAAATGCCCCCGCAAGATCCCGCGCTTCCGTTGGTTTACTGCCCGCCATTTGGTGCAATTGTTCGTAATATTCCGGCGTGTGTGAGGCCGGACTCGATGCGGGCTGCGATGGCCGCGACTCATGGCTCTTTCCCCATTGCCGGCCAAGGTCATTCGTTTGCTTTTTAAGCGCCTCGGCCGCACGGCGAAGTTTCGCCAGTTCAGCCGTGTGGTCCTCCGGAGGCGCGCTCTGGGCTTGGGCGACCAGATTTGAGAGACGTTGGTGTTCCGCAGTCAATGCGGCCAGTTGTTGGTCTTGCTGCCGCATCAAGGCGTCGCGCTCGCGGAATTTCACCTGGGATTTATACTGAATAACCAGCGCTGCCGCCACTCCGGCGAGGGCGATGCTGGCGAGGGAAATAATTCTCAATTTTGTCATAGGCGGAAAGGTTGGGACATTGGAAATAATTAATGGGCCAACGTCCACCGGTTGGTGACTCTTTCATCGGCCAGGCGCATGTTGGTCAGGCCATAGGCCATGCGCGAATCCAGCGCTGGATTTGCCGCGGCTCTCTGGGTGATCACCCAATCGCCACCGGGCTGCAACTCGCTGACCAGGCTGCTCGCGGGCAGGATTTCGTAACGCTGCAGGATCGCACCATCAATCGGTGATGAGAAATACGGATTGAGTTGCGAAAGATCAGTGGGAAATTGCCCGTTGTTCTCCTGGACATACTTTCGCAATGCCGAAGACAAAATGTCGAACACCTGGATTTCTGCGTTCGCCCTGAGATTGCTTGCGGCTCGCGCAAAATCATCGTCCGTAGCGAGGTTTTCGACGGCGCCGAGCCAAGTCTTTTCGATGAAAGGCGACTGCCAGGGCGATCGAGGCGCAATGCGGACTTCCTCCAGGCCCAAAACTCGGGCACGGTTCTGGAATTCCAAGCCGTAAATGCCATTGCGGTCGCGCAACAGGTACTTCGGCGGCGAGGTAAATGCGAAAGCTTCTCGGAGTTGTTGGGCCGTCCAAACCGCCGAAGGACTCTCCACAACATTGAAATGCAGCACCCGTCGGCGATGATGGCAAAGGACCAGGAAAACGTAGAGCACCTTAAAGTGGATGGTGGGAACGGTGAGGAAAGCGACCGAAACCATGTTGCCACAGTGATTGCGCAGGAAAGCTTTCCAGTTGTGAGGAGAGGGACGCCGGGTGCGTGGGACCATATAGTTGGCGACGGTTCGTTGCGCCAGGTTGATGCCGAGCTTGAGCAACTCGCCGTAAATTCTGGGAGCACCCCATAATGGATTGGCGCGATTTATTTCCCGAATCAAAGTGATGATGGCAGGGGCGACGATTTTCCGACCGGTTTTTCGCGGACGGCTTTTCCATCGCCAGAAGAGCTGAAACCCTGCTCGATGCCATCGGATGACGGTGCCGGGTTGAGCCGGGCAGAGCCGGGTTTTCCAACCATCCCAAGCCTGCGAGAGCCGCGCCCACAGGGCCCGGTCGATTGGAGTAAGCCGTGGTCGGTTGGAACTCCGGCGCAGGACCAGCAGTTGGTGGCGCAGAGCCAGGTTCTCCAGCAATAAGTTCCGGCGGGATTTCAGTCCGGCCACGCCCAGACGGATCAGAAGAATTAGCCAACAGATCATGCGGCAGAGGATTCCGGGAAATGTCTTGGAAGCCTAGCGTTTTCAGAAGGGATGGAGTTTTTGCCAACGCCCGGTAGCGAAAACCCCAAAAATCCTGCGCAAGCGCTGATCAATCGACCTTCTCGAAATAGCAAAGATCGCCATAATCGACCGGCAATGAGAACTTGCCGGGGCCTGCGTAGTGCTTTCCGTCGAAAGCCTTCCATTGGCCGGCGGGAAGGATCACCTCACGCGAGCGGGCGCCTTTTTCCAAGACCGGCGCGACGAGGATCTGATCGCCCATAAAGAACTGATCGTTGACCCGTTCGTAGCCTTGATGCGGGAAAACATACTCCATCGGCCGAACCGCAGGCTCGCCGGTCGAAGCCGATTGACGCACCAGGCGGAGAATATAGTCGATGTGCGCCTGGCGGACCTGAATGGCTTTGAGGACCGCTTTGAGGTGCGGCGGGTCGAGGACGCGCCACGGGGCCACCGAGAATTGCATCATCGGCATGAGGGCGTGGCATTGGGCGGAACGCACCACCAATTCCTGGTCTATGGTAGATGCCGATTGAAACGATTGGTATTCGCCGCCGCCGATCATGTCAGGGCAGGAGAAAGGGTAGCCCATCAACCCCGCCAGGATCATGTTGGGAACGAGCTTGCGCAGATCGGTCCAGGAGTGGGCCTTGTCGCGCAGGCGCTCGGCCAGGGGCTGTCCGCCCATTTTCCACATGGCGCGATATTCGTTCAGTGGGTATTGGAGGCCAATCTTCCCATAAAGCTCGGATTGAGTATTTGGCGAGATGAGCCTGGAAGCGATCACACCCTTGTAGAAAGAGCTGTCGCCACCATCGAATTTGAAGCCATCGACTTGATAGGCCGATTGCAGATAGTCCAGGCGCGCACAAAACCAGGCCACCGCCTGCGGGTTCGAAAAGTCGAGCAAGGCGCTGTAGCCATTCCACCACTTGATGGAGGCAGCGGCGCCGGAAGGGTCCTTCAAGAGGAGGTTGCGCCTGGCCAGGTCTGGGTAAGCGTCGGAATTGGTGGCGACGAAAGGGCAAACCCACAGCATCACCTTGAAGCCACGCGCATGCAGGGTGTTGATCATTCCCTTGGGGTCGGGAAACTTTTCTCTTTTAAAATCCCATTGCCCGTAGTTCTGCTGCCAGTTGTCGTCAACCATCAGAACTCCGGGAGGAAACCCGTTCATCTCAAGGCCTTGGACGTATTTCAAGATGTCGGCCTGGTTTTGATTGTACATCAGTTCTATCCAGGTGTTGTATTGGGGCGCCAGAAATAACAGTTCGTCGGGCGCCTTGCCAGCCGGGGGAAAATAGGTCCGGCTGGCGTAGCGAAACGCGTCGCGCAAGGATGAGCCGGCCTTGGCTCTGTTGACCCGGCCGCCCTTGGATTGGACGACCAGCCCATTCGGGGACAACCGAATGGCTATGGCGTCTTCAGACCAGATGACGTCGCCCTCGCTGGACAAGAGCAAGGGTTGCCCTTGGTTTCCGTAGGTGTCGCCGCTCAGGTCTGCCTGGTAACCGCAGGCCAGCGGCATCTGGGAACCTTGATCAATGATCCCTGCCCACCAGCAGGCCTGCGGCGAAACGGCTACCTCGACGCAACTCGTCTGGGTGGCCGGCAAGGGATCGGCCGGGGCCGGGGACGGCAGGAGCGCCAAGGCCAGCAGTGGAGACAGCCAGTCTTTCATTTGGAATGGGGGTGGGCGCCGGCCGGGCCGGCGCCCCAGCCAACTCAACTACTGATGAAACAGGGCAAAGAAACAATTCGTGGGCGCGTAACCAAAGGCCGCTTCGAGGGCGGACTGGCTGATGAGGGTCATGCGTTCGGTGCCGGCCACGCTCAACCAGCCTGTCGCGGCGGATGGCAGGCTCAACCACTGGAAGCTTCCAAGACTGTTCTTCAGATTGTCCGTCGCGTACAGATTGGTGTAGCCCGCGTCCGGCAGCGACCAGGTGACCGAGTATTTCCCATCCGCCGGGGTGATCAAGATACCGTTGACGTCGGCCGCATTGAGCGCCCAAGTATTGGAGTCAAGCACGGTGAATTTATCGTCGATGCCACCGGCCGAGCCGGCGATGGTGACGCGGCTGAGTGTGGAAGACTGCCCGATGTTCCCATTGGCGGTCGGCTCCGATCCGAAATAGGCGTAGAGCGGGTCCGCAAAAAGCGCCGCGTCCGCGGCGGGCATGCTGAAGTTTGTGCTCGTTCCGTTCGGCGAGGTAATGGTGACGTTGGTATTGTTGTTAAAGCTCAGGCTCCACTTTCCCACGGGGCCGGAACTATTGGTTACCGTCACCACTGAAACCAAGGTTCCGTCGGAGGGATCGTTGACCTTGTATCCGAATTGGCCGATGGCCGAGTTGTTTGTCGTCACGCTGACATAGAATTCCACCACGTCCCCCGAATCCCAATCAATGCTATCGTCAATCACGGGGCCGATCATTCCCGCCTGGGGCACAAGGTAGAATTGGGTTTGAAATCCAGCGTAATTGGCGCCGGGACAAGCCGCGATGGTCATGGAATAGGTCGTGGTGTTGGAGACGGCCGTGGCGGTGTTCCAGGAATAATTATTGCTGACGCTCGCGATCATCTGGCGCTGCCAGGTGCCGCCCGGCTGGCTGGCGATGCACGTCAAACCCGCCGGAGGCGCCGGTGAAATGGAGAGGCTTGGCCGATTGGTGTGAACGGTGGCCGGCGCCGTGAACACAATATTATCAATCCAATAATTGACAGTATTGGTGTAGGTTCCGCTGCCGTTGGAGATAAAGCCGATGACCGCTTCGCTATAAGTGCCGGCCGGGATGCCCGAGAAGTAGCCGGTAAAGTGCTGCCAGCCGTTGGTGGCGGCCAGCGGAGCCCAGCCCACCACGTTTTGCCACGGATTGTTGACAATCAACTCGATGGCGCCGTAGCTTCCATCCAGCGCGGGGAACGAATGGGCGACATCGACCTTTATATCCACGTCGAAAGCTATGTAATCCGAGGAGTTGAAAGTCCCGCCGGTGGAAAAGGCTAATTGAACGTCATTCCAACTCTGGTTCCAATTGGGGTCGGTCATGAGCGGCCAGTTCACCGTCAGGTACATGGAGCCGCTGTTAGTGTTGCCTTCTGAATCCTGATTAGGATCCCAGACTTCAGCGTAGCTATAGGCGTAGCTTCTGAAGTTTTGCCAGTCGATGCCGCTGATGCCGGTGTCGAAACTGTTGACGATCAAGTCGTCGGCCACGGCGACGCGAACCGGACCGAGCAGCGCCAGGCCGGCGGCGGCGAAGAGAAGCCATTGTTGAGGAGTAGATTTGGGTCTCATATTTTGTGCTTTCATACTGTGTTCATTGGGGTTTGATTCTTTGACGGGAGTTTACTGCGAACCGACCACTCGGTAAAATCGCGCCGCCGCGGAAGCTCCGTCGGTGACACTCCATTGCGATGTGCTGGTATTCGTTTCCAGGAAGGGAATCCATTCCATAAAATCGGAGGATTCCTCTACGGTCCAAATGCCAGGGGTCGCGTTGTTGACGTTGAGGTCGAAACCTGTCGGGGAAATAGCTCCGTTCAGCGAGGGCCGGGCGGGAGCGGAGACAACCGAAAACCCTCCCAAAGTCAGCCAGCCGGGCAGGATGGCGTCTTGGGCGGCATTGGCGAAGCGCAATGGCACTCCGTTGGTCAGTGGATTTTGCACGGCCAACAACAATTTGTATTGGCCAGTGGCCAGGCCGTGATTGGTCTGGCTCCAAATCCAGAGCGTGCTGGTCTGTGTCGGGAGAAGAGACGAGAGCTTCCAAGTTGTCGTCCAAGTCTTGACAAGAGCGTTGCTGGAGGCCAGCGCGCCCAATTGCACGGGCCAGTCGTAGTAGAATGGCGCCACTCCCGTGTTCCAGACTTGCACACTGACGTTGAGCGGTCCCGATACGGACGCGTCCACCACCGTGGCGTTGGAGACATAGAGGCTATAGCCCAAAAGGCAGCTTCCAGCCAGGGCCAGGGCCTGTTGCGCCCCGGAGAAACCAGGGTCGAAGACAGACTGGTTCAACATCCACGAAGCATGGGTGAGGGCGACACAATTGGTAAAATCCTGTCCGGTTGGCACGCAGTTCGTCTGCGTCAGGTCCCACATGCAGGGTTGGTTGGGGGGATAAACCTCGCCCCCAATGGGCTGGGTGAGCCACTTGTTCGTTTCACCCGCCGCCTTCAACAATCCCAGGAACATCCAGCCTGGCGGATCAATGGTTTGATAGGCGAACGAATCATCATGGTAGCCGATCAACCTCGCCAACGGGTTGGTGCCCGAGGGCCAGCGCACCAGAAGCTTGGTCTTGGAAAAGGCCGCACCGTACGCGTTCAGGACTTCGTCCTGGACCGCCGTCGAGGCAAACCAGTTGGTGTGCGGATAAGTATGCCATTCGCCCCAAAAGCCGAGCAAACCAACCGTGATGAAGCCGATGCGAGGATCGCCGTCGTAACGCGCCCCTAACGCTCCGATAAAATTGGTCAACGCCTGTTGCAAAAGGGCGTTGCTATAGTCCGGGCAGACGCTCACGCCGTTATTGCCGTAGTCTGTGTAACTATATGTTGCCAGTCCGGCGTCCAGAAGGTACTGCGGTATGCCAGTCGGGAGGGTGGGATAATCCAGATAGACGCGAAAGACCGTTTGGTGTCCGCGGCCAGCGTCGCTGCCGAGCAGGGCATCCAGGCTGGCCCAGTTGAAGTTCGTTGACCCGGTCATCAACGAGCGCAGCGGCAGGTAGCTCCACTCCATGCTGTAAGGGAAGGTGCTGTAGCTGCCGGTATAAGGCATGAACCCTTTGAGCGGGTTGTTCGTCGGCGTGGCCGAGGGCGCCAGCATGTAGGAATTAGTAGTCCCCGCCGCGCCGATGGCCGCGGCCAGCGACAGGACCCCGATAAGCATCCGGGCCACGCGACGGACAATTTGTGGAGCCACGGTTTGCATTTAGGATAAGGAGAAAGGGGTTGTTACTGCGGCGGCGGAATCGTGGCGGGAGTCACCCAGTTCTTGTGCCAATTGATGCTCCACAGATTTTGCAATTTTTGTGGATTGGCATGGCCGTCCATGTACGCGATGTCAATTCCCCCGGTGAGTTGGGGGCTTGATGTGATGTTCCTGGGCGCCGCGCCGGGCGCAAGCCCGAGATGCCGCGCCACAGTGTATCGTCCCATAAATGTGTTATCGCTTCCGTTGTATAAGTCTTTGGCGGGGCCGTCGGTTTCCTCCGGCCAGCCATCAACCCAGACCGCGTCCGCAAAGAGCGGCGTGGTTGAGGGCAGGTTGACGCTGGCCTCCGAATCGTACTTCCAATCGTCGGACGCGCCTACAATCACATCGGCAACGGAATAATTGCCGGTATAGAGCCAGCCGTTGTAACCATAGCTGCCGGTGAAATTGGTCTTGAACGGATACCATTGCCACATTTGATCGGCGGCGCCAAAAGTGTATTGCGGGCTAAGGATGGTGCGAGTCGTGGGAGTGCTGGCCAGGGGACAGACCCGGGCGGAGTTGACTTTGGCGTAATACGTCAGCAACGTATTCATCCACAGATTCTCGTCTTCGCTGTACTGGAATGACTTGCCTCGGAAATCGCCCAGATACATGGCATGGGCCAAGCCCATTTGCCTCAGGTTGCTGACACACCGGGTATTTTGGGCCTTCAGTTTCGCGCTCGACAGAGCCGGCAAAAGCAGCGAGGCCAGGATGGCGATGATGGCGATCACCACCAACAGTTCGATGAGCGTAAACGCCCGCCACCGCAAATCTCTTTTCATTTTCATACTCGCAAGCTGAACTGGGCGCCGCTGATTCCGAAACCGCACGCCCCGTCGCGACACCGATTTGATTTTTGTGAGAGAGAGATTGCCACAAAGGATGCGGTCTTGGCTACCTGCACAATGATGTAGCTGGAATGGACTTGCTGCCAGGGCGGGAAGAAGGCAGGATAGAGAATCACAATGAAAACTGCCGTGACACCGCCGGGATCGCAGGCGTTGGTTCCATGGCGCGCCTCGGTTCTGGCGGTCTGGATTTGTTGTTGCATGGGCGTGCGCCTTGAGGCGCAGAACGCCCTCTCGCCGACACCGTCCCAATTCATGATCAAGGCCTGGTCCATGCCCGACGGATTGCCGCACCTCTCGGTCACGGCGCTGGCGCAAACCGCCGACGGTTACATCTGGGTCGGCACTCTGGCCGGGTTGGCCCGCTTTGATGGGGTGCGCTTCAAAGTGTTTACGCCCCAGAATTGTCCGGAGCTGCCCCGCAGCCGGATTGGCGGACTGTTCCAAGGACCCGATGACACGCTGTTCATCGCCACCGAGCGCGGGGGCGGTTTAGTCGCGCTTCGGGCCGGCCGATTCGAGCAGTTGCTTGGTTCCGGGAACGAACAGGATGAGATCGTGACTTCGTTGACAGAGGCGGCGGGTGACACCTTGTTTGTGGCGCGATCCGGCGCCATCTGGCGTTGGTCCCGCGGAAACTTGACCGCCCTTTGCACCAACCGCGCCTTCTATCCGGTTTCTCCGGACCATGTGTGCCAAGATACGCGGGGCCGGATCTGGATGGTTAGCCGGGCCGACGAGGCGGGACGATTGCTCTGTTTTGATTCGGGCCGGCTGGAGCCTGTGGCGCTGCCGGAGGCCCTGAGCGGCGGGCAGATTCACGCCCTGGCCCGGGATGCGGCTGGTCAAATCTGGCTGGGCGCCTCGCGCGGGCTGGCCGTCTTGCGAGGAGATCGATTTGAACCGGTCCAACTGCCGGAATTTGGAACCAACGTCAGTATCAAGGACCTGGCAGCCTGCCGCGACGGCGCATTGTGGGTGTGCGGCGCCAATCACTGGCAGCGGAAATTCAAGGCCGGACGCTGGATGAACGCGACCAGCCAGGTGGGCGGCGTGCAAACCTCGCTCGCACCACTGGGCGAAGACCGTTGGGGAAATCTCTGCCTGGGCCGTTTTCCCGAAGGCTACATCACCGTTTCGCAGGACGGAACGGTGACGAGGATCGACTCGGCTGAGGGACTGCCCGGCACGACGGTTTCCTGCCAGTTGACAGACCGTGAGGGCAACCAGTGGTTGGGACTCGTTGACGGAGGGCTGGCGCAGCTTCGGCCGCGCCGCTTCAGCATGTTGGGCGGGCTGGCCTTGACCACGCCGGTCTATTCCATCTGCGAAGATCACCAGGGATGCATTTGGGTGGGCAGCAGTTTCGGCGGCGTTTACCGATTCCGGGGAACCAACATGACCCGTTATGGCGCCAGCGACCTGCCGCTGACGGACATCTGGTCGTTGTTCGAGGACAGTCAATCCAATTTATGGGTCGGCACATCCTCGCACGGCGTGTATCAGTTTCACGACGGCCGTTTCAAGCCCATGTTTGACAGAACGCAGATTTCCGACCGGGTGGATGCGATCCACGAAGACCGGCAGGGGCGGCTCTGGTTCGGGCATTGGAGCGGCCTGGCGTGCTATGCCAATGGACAGCTGACGCGGATTGCCATGCCGTGGGCCTCGGACGATTGCGAGGTGGTAGCGATCGCTTCGGACAAGAAGGAGCGGCTCTGGCTGGGCACCAAGGGCGCGGGCCTGTTCTGCCTGAGCCAGGGGAAGTTTACCTCTTACACAACCGCCAACGGCCTGCCCAGCAACCTGGCCTGGTCCCTTTTTGTGGATCGCGACGACACGTTGTGGATCGGCACGGCGGACGGCGGATTGACGCGCTTGCGGGAGGGCCAGTTGGCCAATTTCACGGCGCGGGACGGCCTGCCTGACACCACGGTTTGTCACATTACCGAGGATGCCAGCCAGCGCCTCTGGTTGGATTCGCCCCACGGAGTTTTTTCGGTGGCAAAATCGGCCCTGGAAGCTTTCGTGCGAGGCCAGACGGAGGGCTTTTCCTGCGTCACCTATGATCAGACCGACGGGATGTTGAGCAGTTCCTGCACCTGCGCTTTTCAACCTTCAGGCTGCCAGACGCGCGATGGCCGGCTGCTCTTTCCTACGCTCAAAGGCGTTGTCGTGGTGCGCCCGGACAGGGCCGATGCCAACACCCTGCCGCCGCCGGTCCTCATTGAAGAAGTGGCCGTGGAGGACCACGATTACGACATGACACGCCGGGCCAACTTGACCGTGCCCGCGGGCAAAACCCGCCTCGCCATACGCTACACTGCGTTGAGCTATGCGGCGCCGGAGAAAGTGCGCTTCAAGTATCGGATGCTGGGCCTGGATTCGAACTGGACGGACGCCGGCGCCAAACGGGCTGTGGACTATCCCTACCTGCCGCACGGGCGCTACAAATTCCAGGTGCTGGCCTGCAACAACGACGGCGTCTGGAGCGCGCAAGGAGCCAGTTTTGATCTGATCATTCCACCCCGCTTCTGGCAAACGTGGTGGTTTCTCGGTTTGGCCTTGCTCGGCAGCGGCGCCAGCATCGCGCTGACCGCGCGGGGCATGGAAAAAGCCAAGGCACAACGGAGATTGGAACGCGAGCAACAGGCGCGCATGGTTGAACTGGAACGGGCGCGCATTGCCCGGGATTTCCACGACGACGTCGGGTCCCGCCTGACCCATGTCATTGTGTTGAGCCAACTGCTCAAGGAGGACAAAGCCAGGCCCAGCGAAGTCGAGGCCCACGCCGCCATGATTGGCCATACGGCGCGCCATGCAGTTCACGAACTGGGCACCATCATTTGGGCGGCCAACCCGCGCAACGATACGCTCGACGGCCTGGTGCAATATATCAGCCAGTATTCATACGACTTTTTCCTGGCCACACCGGTGGCGTGTCACTTGGATTTGCCGACGGAGGTCCCGGCCCTGCCTCTGACGGCCGAGGTCCGGCACAACCTATTCATGGTCGTGAAGGAGGCGTTGCACAACATTCTCAAGCACTCCGGCGCCGCCGAAGCCCGCCTGAGCTTGAAGCTGCAGGATGGAGTCCTCGAAATTCGCGTCGAAGATAACGGGTGCGGCTTTCAAGCCGGGCGCGCCACAGCCAGTCAGCGCAATGGTCTGGCCAACATGCGTCACCGGCTCGAAGTCATCGGCGCGTCGCTGCGCATCGAAAGCCAACCAGGCGCCGGAACTTCCATTCAAGCCCGGCTCCCATACCCGCCGGCAAAATGAACCCTGACAACCAACAGCCGGCCAGATTGACAAAGTTATGAGCATTCGAGTCGCCTTGGTGGAGGACAATGATGATCTCCGGCAGAGCATGAAAAGCCTGCTCAACAGATCCTCGCGCCTCCGCGTGGTCGCCGACTACCCCGACGCCGAGTCCGCCCTGGCCGACCTCGTCCGGCATAAGCCGGAGGTCGTGCTGATGGATGTCAAACTGCCAAGGATGGACGGCGTGGAGTGTGTCCGGCTCCTCAAAGGTCTTCTGCCGACAGTGCTTATCCTCATGTTGACAATCCATGACGACAACGATTCGCTGTTCAACTCAATCCTGGCTGGGGCCGACGGCTTTTTGCTCAAGGACACCGTTCCCTCACGGCTGGTCGAAGCGATCGAGGAGGTGCGCCACGGCGGCTCGCCCATGACCCCGCAGATCGCCCGCCGCATTGTCCAGCGCTTCCGCAAGAGCGATGCCGTGCCAGCTGACGTGGAGAATCTGACCCCGCGCGAGCGCGAAGTGCTCGAACAACTGGCCCTTGGCAACCGCTACAAGGAAATCAGCGACCGGCTGGGCGTCAGTTTGGACGGCATCCGCTTCCACATTCGCGGCGTGTACAACAAATTGCACGTCCACTCCAGAACGGAGGCGGTCGTCAAATACCTGAAGCGGTAGCCGGCGACGGAAATTGAAACAAACGTCGGTTTCCAGCCCTGTGATTGGCAAGAACTCCATCCCTGGGTTGGGGTTGCGGGGTTTGATCAGCCAATAAAACAGGGGTTCGGATGGGAACAGCTTTGGGTCCAGGCCAGTCCTTTCGAGGTCTTGGCGTTTGAAATCTCTGATATTTTTCATGCCTGGCAGTTTATCAGGCTGGGTTGGGCATCCGTTGTCCAAGGCGAAGATTTATTTGCAGCCCCGATCACAGGCCAAATGATGGTTTGGCCAGGGAGATGGGGTTGAATTTAATTGGAGAAAAAGTTTAATCATTTTGTGATTTTGTCCCGGTTTCACCGGATTCCTTTGGTTTATAATCGAGCCGAGGTTTCCACTTCGGCAATCTCATCCACAAATAATCAATTGGCTCACAAACGCTGAAGACCTCAGCCATCTCGTCAATGCTGCCCCGTTTCAAAAGCATGTTCGCCACTTTCTCGACAGCTTCCCAAACGGTTGGCAGATTCAGCATTTCAAAAGTCCACATCTCTGCCAGCAACCAAATACGGAATGCAGACATGTGTGGGTAACTCTTTCGTTTTTGACAAGTGGCCGCCACCAACCAAACTGATATTTGAGTTTTCATGATTAGTCCGCGAGTCACTATTCATGTCAACCCGGTTAAGTAGCAGGAATGATGAGGGATTGGAGGTCGGGAGGCGAGTCAAAAAAAGTTTCATTTTGGGCTGGACAAAAGAGGGTGAGTTTGTTGCGTCGGGGTCACTTTTGTTCTTGCAGCATTCCCGAAACCGGCGATGCTAAAGCTGGCACATGACGAAGATCGGGCTAGGTTGCAAATCCTCCCTCTGGCCGGCGCTGGCCGGGCTGCTTTGCGTGTCGCCCGGCCTGACCGCGATAAGCGCCGTCGAGACACTCAAAGAGATTGGCTTCCACGGCATCCGCGCCACCGACCCCGAGGGACTGGTTGGACTGCGAAATCCGGAACGCGGGTTTCGGATCGGGACTGTGTTTGCCGAACCGGACGGCTCGCCCTTTCCCGATGGCCGTACAGCAGATACTCGCGGGCCGGCCCATTTGCAGGGGAAGCTCCCGGCGGCCTATTCCGACCAGGGGTGGCTGTTGGATGCAAAACGCTACGAACCGTATGGGCTGACGCTCGCCCAAACGTACTGTTACCTGGACCAATATCTGGACGGTCCGATCGCCGACGAAAAGCTCCAAGCTCTCCAGCGCAGCTTCGACCACCTGCGTCAGGCGGGCTTCAAGACGGTGTTGCGCTTCGCCTATGAAGGCGGCAGGAAAGGACTGGCCTCGGGACCGATTCTGGAAACCATCCTGAGACACCTAGACCAGTTGGCGCCGGTGATTCGCAGGAATGCCGACGTGATCGACGTCATGCAGGCGGGCTTTGTCGGGGCCTGGGGCGAATGGCACGACTCGGCCCATAAGCTGGAGGGGGACCACGCAAACCTGGCGGCCATAGTGGCCAAGGTGCTGGCCGTCCTGCCGGCCGAACGCATGATTCAGGTTCGCGTCCCCAAGTATAAACGCTGGGTCCTGAGCGAGCCGTCGATCAACGCCTACCGCGTCGTCGATGCCTCGACCGCCTTTACGGGGGTGCCGGCAGCTCGAATCGGTTTCGATAACGACGGGTTTCTGGCGGATAAGACGGACGGCGGGACGTGGCCCGAGCCGCCCTTGTTCTCCAATCCCGGCAATCCCGAATTCGATTACATGACAGCCGAAAGCCCCTACGTGGCCGTGGACGGGGAGTTGTTTTGGTCCGACCAGCGCACCACAGTGGACGGGTATCAGGCGGCCATCCGGATGCGGTTGCACCATTACAGCAGTTTCAGCCTTGCCCACAGCTACTCCGGCCAGGAAGGCAAGCTCGGCTCGATCGACAGGTGGATCGAAACTCCGCTGACAATTGACCAGGTGCGGAAAGCCAAACTGCCGGTTTCGGACGGCTATTTCGAGGACAGCGCTGACAAGCCGGTCAAGCGGACGCAGTTCGAATATATCCGCGACCACCTCGGTTACCGGCTTGAGTTGCAGCAGGCGCGGTTCCCCGCTTCGGTCGGCGGGGGCGAGGTGTTCGCCGTCGAGGTGAGCCTGATCAACCGCGGCTTCAGCACCCTCTGCAACCCGCGACGGGCCTATTTCGTGCTCATCAACCTGGCGGGCGAGGTCGCCGGCGTTTACGCGACGGACGCCGACCCGCGCGCCTGGCAACCGTTCAAACCCGGCGACGACCAATGCAAGCCCCTGACTCAGACGGTAACGGCCCGTCTGTCCCTGGCTCCTGAGTTGGCTCCCGGCCCCTATTTATTGGGCTTGTGGTTGCCGGATGCAGCGGAGTCGCTCAAGAAAGACGCTCGGTACGCCGTTCGCGTCGCCAACCGCGATGTCCCCTGGTGGACAGGTGCCGGCAACGAGTACGGCGTCAACCTTCTGGGAACCATACTGGTGAAAACTGGCCGCTGATGCTCAAGGTATCGAGACTTATGCGCAGCCGCTTGCTGCGTGTCATTGATTTGGCCCAGGTAATTCATTTGAACGACAAGCCAACCAGCGGGTTCCAGGTTAATCTGGATGACAAATTGATTATGAAGCGATCCTTTGTCGGGGTATTTCTCGCCACGATGCTCACAATGTTTGCAGCACACGCCGAGGCGCTCGGCATCATGGTGCCGGCCTATTTTTACCCCTCATCGGGCGATTATTGGGATTCACTTGATTTCGCCGCTTCGCGTGCGCCGCTAATCGCCATTATGAACGTGAACAGTGGTCCGGGCACGTCAAGGGATAGTGCTTACGTCCAGGCGTTGGCCAAATTGCACCTAGCCGGCGGCAAGGTGACCGGCTACGTTTACACTTCCTACGGCACACGCCCGCTGGCGGATGTGGAGGCCGACATTGACCTTTACCTTTCGTTTTATGCGGTGGACAGATTCTTGATTGATGAAATGGCGAGTGACGAAAACACCAATCATCTTGATTACTACGCTGCCATTTACCAGTACATCAAGGCCAAAGGCACGAATTACAGTGTCACCGGCAATCCCGGCTCCAATACACAGGAAGATTACATTACCCGGCCAACGACCGACAGTCTCGCGCTTTTTGAGAATGATGGCACCAATTACCCCAGCTTCACCCCATCGAGTTGGGTGGCCAAATATCCCGCGTGGCAGTTTGTTCACGTTCCGTACGACGTGGCGACCGCAACGACAATGTCCAACTATGTGGGTCTTGCCGTGAGCCGCAACGCAGGTTGGATTTACATCACCGACGCCATGTTCCCCAACCCGTATGACACACTGCCGTCCTACTGGACAAATGAAGTGAACTTGGTGCAGACGCTCAACACGGCCAGCCTGCCAGTGAACAGCACTTTCGCGCACATCGCCATTGACGGTTCGTTCGACGATTGGACAGGCGTGCCGTTGGCATATACCTCGCCGGCGGGACCGTCCAACGCCATCCAGTATGAAAACGTCTATATCGCCAACGATCAGACTGATCTCTATATTCGGTTCACGCTTTACTCGCCTCGCGCCGCGTTCCAAAATTCCTACGATAATATATTCATCGATGCCGATGATAATTTCTCGACGGGATACCTTGTCGGAGACATCGGTTCAGAAATGCTCATCCAGAATGGGGCCGGTTATCAGGAAAAGTCTGGCCAGTTTAACGCAGGCGGCATCAATAACTTGGCCTGGCATATCGCCGGCTCGGCCAACAGCATGGATTGGGAGCTGTCCATTTCACTCGGCGCCACCTATGCTATAGGCGGCGCGGCGGTCTTTTCCAACAGCACCATCGCCATCCTGCTCGAAGGCGACACGCCCAGCTACGCCACTGGGATACTTGTGCCACTTTCCGGCGGCCTTGTTTACACCTTCGCACCAGCGCCACCCGGCCCTCTTTCCATAAGCTACTCCGGCGGGAAGGCCATCATTTCCTGGCCTGGGTCAGGCACGTTGCAATCGTGCGGCTTGTTGACCCATGGTGGAACTTGGACCAACGTGCCGGGGGCGGGCAGTCCCTACAGTATCCCGTCGACCAATACGCCACGGTTCTTCCGGCTCATTCAACCATGATTTCAGGTCGTTTTGGGCGAAGGTGGCGCCGCAACAAGGCAATCTGGTCCACGCAGGGAAAGTCCACCGCTTCAGAACTCGCCGCCTGCGAGCGCGACACCCGAATCTCCCAATCCGCCTTTGTTGGTTTCGCGGGCGCCCGCCAGTTGCGCCGTCGCCGGTCGAGGAGGAAAAATCCGCCGGCGGGGCGGTGGCTAAAAATATGTATAGCTATTTTCAGGACACTACACTAGTTTGCACTTGATCTCGAAACCATCAAGAACATTGATGCGGATTTTACCTGAATCTGGTTTCTGTCCGAAGTTGCCGGGTCAAGTTCTCGTGCAACTACAGGTCAGCTTGTTTTTTTTTCTGGCATTAAACAATTCGTCTGGCCGCGATTTTTCACAGCTTTCCGAATACCAGACGACAAGCTGGCGGGTTGAAGATGGATTGCCCCAAAGCACGGTGACCTGTATTGCCCAGTCTTCGGATGGATATTTGTGGCTGGGAACGCAAAACGGTCTGGTTCGTTTTGACGGCGTGAAGTTCCGGGTGTTTGATGAAATTAACACGTCTGCAATCAAGAACAGCCGGATTGTCCGGCTGTTGAGTGACAAGGATGGAACTCTTTGGGTCGGCGCCGAGCACGGTGGATTGGTCTGTCTTCGCAAGGGCCAATTCACCTCGTATGAGGTGCCGAGCCGGGGGACGACACATGATTATGCCCGCGTCTTTTGTGACGATCGCGCAGGCACCTTGTGGCAGGTGTCCTGCGAATGGCAACTCATCAAGTTTTTGAAAGGCCAATTCACGGTGTTTTCGGACAGTTGGAATTTATCCAGCCATGCGGCTCAGGCGCTGACGTGTGATGTTGAGGGGCAAATCTGGGTTGGAACCGACAGCGAACTGGCCGTCATGCAAGGCGGCCGCTTTCAGCCGGTGTGGGGCCGTACGAACGAGGAAAACTTTCAAGTGGCCTTCCTCTCACCCAGTCGCGGGGGCGGAGTCTGGGTGGCGGCAAATGGGCGTTTGCGAAAATTTGAGGCGGGGCATTGGACGATTGATCTGGGAGCCTATAGTTGGACCAATCGGCCAATCTATGACCTGTATGAGGACAGAGAAAACCGTCTTTGGGTGGCGACTCTTGGCAGCGGATTGTTTCGATATGACCTCAACGGCGAGGGGCTTCACCTGACCTCTCAAAACGGACTGCCAACGGATTTTGTGCGCTGTGTCACGGAGGATCGGGAAGGCAATGTTTGGGTTGGAACTGAAGGAGGTGGCTTGTGCCGCTTAAAGCAATCCATATTCCAGACTTATGGAGTCAAACAGGGGTTGGCGAGCGATCAAGTCATGGCAGTGGCCGAGGCGCGAGACGGAGGTTTATGGATCAGCACCGATGGAGACGGCCTCGACCATTGGAAGGACGGCAAGGTTCGGCATTACGGATTTAACGAGGGGTTGAGAAACGGCCAAGTGTGGTCGGTGATTCAAGATCGCCACGGCATTGTGTGGGCCGGCACTTGGGACGGATTTTATGAACTGGAGGGTGGGAAGTTCAGCGGCCTCTCCGACGGGCTGACCATTGGCTGGCAGGTGCTGGCGATGTATGAGGATGCGGAAGGCAATTTGTGGCTTGGCCAGCAGGCTTTTGGAGGGATTACACGACTGCGAAACGCGGAACGAACCGTGGTCAAAATTCCAGGAACATCCGCCAATCTGGATGTGCGAACCATCAGGGAAGATCACGACGGCAACCTCTGGGTGGGAACCAGCGAGGATGGCCTGTATCGGATCAAGGACGGAAAATCTATTCACTTTGGCCGGAAAGACGGGCTGGGCGGCAATTCGATCTGGTGTTTGTATGTGGATGACCAGGGAGTGCTCTGGGTGGGCGCCTGTCGCGGCGGATTAAGCCGATGGCAGAATGGGCATTTTATCACCTGGACAACCAAGAATGGTTTGATCAACAACGTGATCTGTCAGATTCTGGAGGATGATCGAGGCAATCTTTGGCTGGGATCGTATGGCGGCGTATTCCGGATCAACAAACAGGAACTCAATCAATCTGCCTCCGAACCAAACCGGGAAGTGCATTGTGTTGGATATGGCCTGGAAGATGGCTTGCCCAGTCTTGAATGTCAGGGTGGCTTCCAGCCTTCCGGCTACAGATCGCGTGATGGACGGCTTTGGTTTCCAACCATCAAGGGTCTTGTGGTGGTGAATCCCGAGAGGGTCAGCAGGAATTCTCCGCCGCCAACAGTCGTGATCGAAGATGTCATCGTCGATGGAACACCGAATCCTGAAACGGGTGGGTCCGGCAAATCAAGCGTTGGTTTCTCGGCAAAGACGAGCATTCCGCCGGGCAACCAACGCATCGAATTCCAATATACGGCTTTGAGTTTCTCCGCACCCAATGGAGTGCATTTCAAATACCGGCTGGAAGGGTTGGAGAAAGACTGGGAGGACGCGGGGACAAAACGCGCTGCCGTGTACAGCCATGTCCCAGCGGGGAATTATGATTTTCACGTCATTGCCTGTAACGGCGAAGGGGTGTGGAATGAGACGGGAGCAACTGTGGCCGTCGCTATATTGCCTTATTTTTGGGAGACAAAGTGGTTTCTGGCCTTGAATGTATTTGCCGGCCTTGTGGCCGTCGCCTCCATTGTTCGCTACGCCGAAAGGCGAAGGATGCACCGCCGCCTTGATCAGGCCGAACGCGGGCGAGCCATTGAGAAAGAGCGCTCCCGCATTGCCGATGACATTCACGACCAATTGGGAGCAAATTTGACTGAGATAGCGCTCTTGAGCGAATTCGCCCAGGAACCCACGGCTTCCCCAACGCAGGTTCAGGCAGACATGCAAAAGATCACTGCCAAGGCGCGGAACCTGACGCAGATGATGGATGAGGTGGTTTGGGCTGTGAACCCCAAAAACGATATTCTGGAAAAATTTGTGACTTACACGTGCAGCTTTGCCGAGGAGTATTTGCAGACGGCCAAGATCGCCTGCCGTCTGGAAGTGCCGCAATTTCTGCCCGAAATAATTCTCACCGCTGACGTGCGGCACAATCTTTTTCTGGTGGTTAAGGAAGCCCTCAATAACATTGTCAAACATGCCGCCGCATCCGAGGCGAGGATTCAAATTGCCCTGGAACCCCAAATGTTAATCCTGACGATTCAGGACAACGGCAAGGGGTTTTTGAAAAATTCCGCGATCGCCAGCGGCCAGAACATTTCTGCAGGCTGTCAAAGAGACGGCCTGTCCAATATGCGCAAGAGAATCGAAAGTATCGCCGGAAGAATTGAACTGGAAAGCCTGCCCGGCAGCGGCACCCGCGTCAAACTCATGATCACACTGGACAACTCAACGCCTCTGCAAGAATAAAGACACCCCTCTGCCCTTCAAAGCCCATCGCCATGAATCCTGCCCGACGCCACAATCAATGCGACGTGTCATTCATTTGCACGACTGCCATCCCCCGCTTTTGTCATTGGCTCATTCCTGCCAGCTTGATACAACATGAAGTTGACATTTTGGATTTGTGCCTATTGTTGTTTCCATAGTCGAGGATGACGACGGCGTTCGCGCCGGGCTTGTGCGGCTCCTTGAAAAATCCCGGGATTTTCGCCTCCTGGCCAGTTATCCCGACGCAGAATCCGCACTGCGGGGAATACCGCAAGCCCGTCCGGACATTCTGCTGATGGACATTCATTTGCCCACGATGAACGGAATTGAATGCGTCCAAAAACTGCACGCTTTGGACCCTTCACTGCGGGTGATCATGCTGACGGTTTATGAGAATCCAGAACAGATTTTCGACGCCTTGCGGGCGGGAGCCATAGGTTACTTGCTGAAACAAAAGCCGTCGGAGAAACTATTGGAGGCGATTCGTGATGCGCATCAGGGCGGCTCGCCGATGAGCAGCCAGATCGCGCGCAAAGTGGTGCAATTCTTTCGCATTAGCAGGGCGACGGAAGCAGACGGCCAACTGTCAGCCCGGGAGGTTGAAGTGCTGACGCTGTTGTCCAAAGGGCACCTGATCAAGGAGATTGCCGACCATTTGGGCATCAGCTTTGTCACCGTTCGCACCTACATCCGGCGCATCTACGAAAAGCTGCACGTCCACTCTCGATCCCAAGCCGTCGCCCATTTTTTCCAACCTCCGCGTTGATGACACGGGCCGTAGTTCATTTGCGCGACAAGACAAAATCCGAAAAGCGGCTATTCTACATTGCGCATGAACCTGAATAAAGTCATAAGACAATTGAAACTGGGTGGGGCGGTTCGAAATCGTCGTGCAAACCTCCCGGGCAGATCGCCGGTTTGTGGTTTTACGTTGATTGAATTGCTGGTTGTCATCGCCATCATTGCAATATTGGCGGCCATGTTGCTGCCCGCGCTCGCCGCCGCAAAACTGAAAGCCAAAGATATTGCTTGTATTAATAACTTAAAACAACTCGGGCTGGCCCATGCCATGTATACCGGCGACTTTGGAAAGTGCATTCAATATACAGCCGATGCCAATCTTTGGATGGCGTTGCTTCTGGATTATGATGCGCGGGTCAATGGGGTTAGGGCTTGCCCGCTGGCTAACGAGCCCACAACGAGGACAGATTATAGCGCCAACTACACCTATGGCAGAAGTGATCAGACCTGGAAATGGGCGCCGTCCACCACGAACTACCTGGGAAATTATGCTTATAACGGATGGCTTTATTCCGGAAATTATAGCGTGGCGGATTTGCTGGGAGCGCCTGAGTCATGGAAATACACCGGCGGAGCGGTTGCAAGACCCTCCAACACACCGCTTCTCGCGGACGCAATGTGGGTTGATGGATGGCCACAGGAAACGCAAGGTCCATCCAAAGACCTTTACAATGGAAACGCCAACGAGGATATGGGACGGTTTACCATTGCGCGACACGGAGGGCGTGCCCCGGGAGGTGCCCCCCGAAATATTACATCCAGCGCCAGTTTAACCGGCGCAATTGACATTCTGTTTTATGATGGTCACGCAAATCTGGCGAAGTTGAACAGCCTGTGGACGCTGGACTGGCATGCCAACTGGGTAACACCGGCCACAATACCTAATCCCGAGTAACATTCGTCAGTCCGGGAAGTTGAAGTGCTGACGCTGTTGTCCAAAGGGCATCTGATCAAGGAAATTGCCGGCCATTTGGGCTTCAGCTTTGTCACCGTTCGCGCCTACATCCGGCGCATCTACGAAATGCTGCACGTCCACTCCCGATCCCAAGCCGTCGCCAAATTCTTTCAACCTCCGCCTTGAAGACACAGGGTGTAGTTCATTTGCATGACAAGACAAAATCCAAAAACCGGCTAACAATCATCACTGAACCAAAAAACAGAAATTGAATTCGCATGAAAAACAAGAAAATACAGAAGTTTTTATTAGGAATCGCATTCGCTTGCGCCTGCGCCGCCAGTGCCTGGGCCCAGACGAGTGTGCCGAGCACTTTCAAACACATCACCATTGACGGTTCATTCGGCGATTGGACGGGCGTGCCGTTGGCATACACCGCGGTGGCGGGACCGACCAACGCCATCCAATATGAGAACGTCTATATCGCCAACGATCAGACTAATCTTTATATCCGGTTCACGCTTTACTCGCCTCGTGCCGCGTTCGAAAATTCCTACGATAATATATTCATCGATACCGACGACAACTCCGGGACGGGATTCCTCGTCGGGGGAATCGGTTCAGAAATGCTCATCCAGTGGGGTGGCGGCTATCAGGAAAAAAATGGCGGCTTTAATGAAGGCGGAGTCAATAACCTGGGCTGGAACATCGCCGGGTCGGCGGACAGCCTGGATTATGAGCTGTCCATTTCACTCGGCGCCACCTTTGCTTCGGACAGCACTCCGGTATTTGCCAACACCACCATCGCAATCCTCCTCGAAGGCGACAACACCAGCTACGCCAATGCGGAATTTGTGCCGCCCTCCGGCGGTTTGGTTTACACCTTCGCGTCCGCTCCCATACCCCCCTCCACTAATCTTTCGTTGATTACCCTCACCAATTCCTCCTGGGAAGTGAACGCATCGGAGACGGACCTTGGCACTAATTGGCTTGGCCAAGCTTACGATGATACCGTGACGGGCTGGACTTCAGGCGACGGATTGTTTGGTTACACACCTTCTCCTGCATCCTATCCAGCGATCCATACAGCTTTGCTCAGCGGTCCCAACACCTATTATTTCCGCACCCATTTCCAGTGGACCAACGATACCGCCAATGTCGCCTTTGTCGTCACCAACTATCTTAGCGACGGAGCGGTTTATTACCTGAACGGTGTCGAAGTCAGGCGGATTCGCATGCCAGACGGCGCGGTTTCCTATGCCACAATGGCGTCGGCCACGAATTCCCCGCTTGGACACGCCGACATTTTTGGCGTTGATGGCGGAGATTTGCAATACGGTGACAACATTCTTGAAGTTGAGACGCATCAGGCTCCCGCCAGCAGCGCCGATATGGTATTTGGCCTTTCACTAACCGCTGCAATCGACTATCCCGTTCTGGTCGCTACCACCAACCTGCCTGCCGATCAAACTGTGCTTGCGGGACTAGCTGTCACTTTCACTTCTGATGTCATTGGCAGCGGCCCGCTCGCTTATCAATGGTTTCTCAACGGCACCAACGCGATTGCCGGAGCAAATAGTTCAACCTACACAATTCCGTTGGTGTTGACCAACAATGCCGGAAGTTACTCCTTGTTGGTCAGCAACAGTTTCTCCACTGAGACCACCCGCGCCGCCCTGCTGACCGTGAGCAATACTCCTGTCATCATTATGACAGAACCGGTCAATCAGTTCGCACTTGAGGGCCAGACGGCTACCTTCAATGTCATTGCTGCAGGAACTCCGGTCATTCAATATCAGTGGTTTTTTGGTACCGATGCCATTCCCGGCGCCACCAATGCCTCCTATACCATTGCCGCCAGTGTCCCCACCAACTCCGGCCGCTATTATGTCACTGTCAGTAATCCTGCATCCACCACCAACAGCACCGTGGCAAACTTGACGGTATTGTTGGACACCATCCCGCCTAACATCATCAATATCCTGGCAACTGCAAACCAGATTGTCGTGACCTTTGCCAAGCCGCTTGATTCCGTGACCGCGAGTAATGCCGCGATGTATTCCGTCAGTGACGGGGTAACCGTGGTGGCCGCAACTCAAAACTCGAACAACATCGACCAAGTCATATTAACCACGGGGGTCGGTTTGAATTTTGGGACGCTCTATTCGCTGACGGTAAATGGCGTAAAGGACTTGTTTGGCAACACTGCTCATGTTACCGGCCAATTCGCTCGCGACATCACTATTGATGGCTCGTTTGACGACTGGACCGGCCTCGCGCCGGTGTATAGTTCCAGCGCTCCCAGTGGAAATACAGACGCGGCGGATTTTGAGTACATCTATATGTATAATGACGCCAATTATTACTATTTCCGCGTCACCCTCTGGACGGATATTTATCCGGCTGCCGGCCACTTTCCCGCCTACGTTAACATGTTTTATGACACGGATAACAATCCAGCTACAGGCTATTCCGCCATTGGTTCCGATATGTTGGTTCAAAGCGGCTACAGCTATTCGGAGCATACGAATAATGCATTCAACGATGGGTATGGCATCAACGGCTTAAACTGGCTTTGCCTGCCAGCGGTGCCCGGAACCAATTTTGAATTTCAAATGTCAAGAGCCGCCACCTTCGCGCAGGATGGCACGGCTGTCTTTTCTACGAACGTGATCGACTTCCTATTCCAGGGCATGACCCCAAGCTTTGTTGTGGAAAATACAGTTCCTCCAAACGGCGGCGTCGTTTCATACACCAATGCAAGCGTCGTAAGCGTACCCTCTTTGCTTTTGGGCCTGCTTGCCATCAACCAACTCTCCGGCGGTCAGGCGGCCATTGTTTGGTTTCCGCCAGGTACGTTGCAGTATTCAACCAACTTGGACGGTCCATGGACAAACCTGCCTGCGGCAACCAGTCCGTATGTCGTTCCCGCCGCAGGTCCGGCACAATTCTTCCGTTTGTCGCAATGATTGGGAAATGAGAGCTGCCAGGCATGGGGGGGCGCCGCGCTGGAGATTGCGCGGCTTCTCCGCCCATGGTGGCGAATGTTGAAAACAGGAGGGGCTAATCCTGGAAAAAAGTTGACGTCCAATCTGGCTGGACTATACTGAGTATGAATGCGAAAATGCAGAAGCAATTAACAATGAGTGACGCGATTCGGAATCGTCGTGCGTATCTCCCGTGCAGTTCCCCGAGTTGTGGTTTTACATTGATTGAATTACTGGTCGTCATCGCTATCATTGCAATTCTGGCGGCGCTGTTGCTGCCGGCGCTTGCCGCAGCGAAACTAAATTCGAAAGATATTTCTTGTATGAATAACCTGAGACAACTCGGCCTTGCCAACGCAATGTATGCCGGAGACTTTGGGCACAACATTCAATATACAGCCAATGCAAATCTGTGGATGGCGTTGCTTCTGGAGTATGATGCGCATGTAAATGGGGTTAGGGTTTGCCCGCTGGCCAGCGAACCCACAACGAGGACAGATGCTAGCGTCAGCTACACCTATGGCAGGGCTGATCAGACGTGGAATTGGGCGCCGTCCACCACGAAGTACGTGGGAAGTTATGCCTATAATGGCTGGCTATATAGCGGAACTTATAGTGTGATGGATTTGTTGGGCGCGCCTAATACATGGGAATACACCAGCCCAACGATTGTAAAACCCTCGAACGTGCCTCTTCTCGCGGACGCAATGTGGGTTGATGGATGGCCACAGGAAACGGAGGGTCCAGCCAAAGACCTCTACAATGGAAACGCAAACGACGATATGGGACGATTTACCATTGCGCGACACGGAGGGCGTGCTCCGGGAAGCGCTCCCCAGAATATTACATCCAGTGCCTATTTGATCGGTGCGATTAACATTTTGTTCTATGATGGTCATGCAATGCCGGAGAGGTTGAACTCCTTGTGGACGTTGGACTGGCATGCCAACTGGGCAACACCGGCCACAATACCCAATCCCGAGTAACATCTTTACAGGACTGGTATCGCCCGGACTGATGATGCCTGGCGCTGGCAAGCTATTTACATGGAATTATGTCACCTTTGCAAATCCAACGAATAACAACTATTGTCGGTTTTCTCCTGGTTCGTGCGACTTGTTTGGCCATACTTTGGGCGAATGGTGCGCTGGCGGGCGGCAGTGGCCCCATGCCCGGATTGAACACCACCACCCCGTATTTAATTTATTACGGCAATTGGAACTCCAGCCAGGTGGATTACGCACGCACAAACTACCATCTGGTGATTCTTCACCCAGCGAGCAACATTACATCCAATCAGATTGCCACCATCAAGCGAGGAAAAGACAATATTGCTGGAACGGCTGACGATGTGCTGGTCCTGGCCTATCTCTCCATTGGTGAGGACGACCGGACTGGAGTGCCGTTTGTAGGCGATGGACTTGGTCCGCGCGTGGATCCACGCGCTTCGGACAGTGCCCCGCTGTCCAGCATTACCAATGCAATCGGATTGCCGTCTTCCGGAGGCACGCATTATGCGTCCTATTACCTCAATGCGCGAAACAACCAGACCGGCATACCCGATCAAGATGCTAGTTGGGGAAGTTACTATGTCAACGCCGGCGCACCGGCTTGGTGGAATGTCATCAAAAACATGACCAAAGCCAGCAGCGGCCAAGCCGGTCTGGATGAGATATTGAGCACTAACGTTGGCAACGCTTTCAATTGTGACGGTGTTTTTCTCGATACAATCGACACTGCCGCGCCTGACACCTGGGGAACCGAATACGAGTGGACATCTCCGGGAATGCAGGGTTTGGTGCAACGCATCAGAACAAATTATGTTGGCAAGCTGATCATGGCCAATCGCGGCCTGTTTTTTTATGATCCCAATGTGAAAACCTACCCGTACACCCTCCGGCCGTACGTGGACATGGTGATGTTTGAAAGTTACTATAGTGACTCGAGCACCAATGCTGTCTCCACTTCGTTTCTTGATAATAAGTATGATTTTGCGCCCAAGATCAATGCGGAGGCTGGCCGTCCGGATGGATTTACCGTTCTGGCGGTTGATTACGATCACACACCGCCGCAATCTTCGGCGATCGTCAATCAGGATTACGTTGAATGCATGGGTATTCAAGGCTGGCCATTGTATCGGACAAATCCGTACCTTGACGAGGCGTTGAACACTAATTCGGCCGCTTGGCTCGCCACGAATGCTGATACGCAGCCTCCGCTGTGGGATAGCACTGCCGCGCAAAGCCCGACGCCTCCGACTCCACGTGTTGGTGTGCAGGAAGTCACCGTCGGCGATCAAAGCGCAACCGTGTATTGGGATGTGGCCCATGATCAAACGGAGCCAGTGCGCTATAATGTTTACTATTCTTCGGGCGCAGCGATGAATTTTCAGACGGCCACGAAGTTAACTCATGTATCCCCAAGTATCCCCGAAAGCTATACTCTTGCAACCGGGCCGGGTATTTATCCCTATGCTTATACCATTACTGGTTTGACGAATGAAATGACATACTTCTTTGCTGTTCGCGCGGAAGACAGTTCGACTCCTTCCCACGAAGATGCCAACGCTGTAAACATATCCGCCGTGCCAGGAACAAGCGGGGCCGTCGGAGCGTATAGGAATATTACTATTGATGGAACATTTTCCGATTGGGCGGGTTTGGCTTGGGCCTACCAAGGGAACATGGACACCAATCCCGTAAACTTTGCCGAAGTGCAATTCGCCAATGACACGAATTATCTTTATGGGCATGTCAAATTGTATTCGCCTTACGCTTTGTTCTCCGATTATTACACGCATCTGTTCATTGACACGGATGATAATAGCCATACTGGCTGTCAGATTACTGGGGTCCTGTTCGGGTCGGAAATGATGATAGAAAGTGGTTTCGGCTACGACGAGCGCAACGGAACTTTCAATGCCGGGAATGTCTCTGGACTTGATTGGGCCATTGATTCCGGCGCCTCTGGAACGGAATTTGAATTTCGGGTTTCGCTTGCCTCCCTGTATTCTGACGGGACCAGGGTGTTTGGAACTAATGCCATGCGGCTGCTGATGCAGGATGATCGCGGGCATGAGTCAGCTGTCGAAACAGGCATTCCTTACATTTTGGCCGCCCCGCGGGTCGGTCCCTTGTTCATAAGCGGAATTGGAAGCCAGGTGACGATTACGTGGAGTGGGTCTGGCGCCCTGCAAGTTTCCAGTTCACTGGCGGTCGGCTCATGGACAAATGTGCCGAGTGCGACGAGTCCTTACACGATCCAGGCTGGCATGGCTCAACAATTTTTCCGGTTGGGAGAGTGAAGGAGCCACCCGGCAGGTTGAATTTGCAGTTGAAGTTTGGTAATTATAAATGAAAAGAGTAATTATAGGAATGACGTTTTGGCGTGTCATGAGAGTTGTCTGCTGGCTAAGCCTTGCAATCCAGGCCTCAATCGCCGCCACCACTGAACGCTTGTTCCAGCAGTCTGAAAGTAATTTAACCAATCCCGAGCGCGGTTTTTATTCGCCGCAGACGACGGCACGGATGAGAGGACTGGCACAGTTGCGGGAGCAAGGCGTCAGTCTCGTTCTCGTGGAAATGGACTTGCGCGCATTCAAAGAGCGCGAACTAACGCGGGAAAAGCTGGATGAATTGCGCGCCGCGTTTGCGGCGGCGCGGCAAGCCGGGTTGAAAGTCATCTTTCGCGCCGCTTACGGATTCACCGACCGCGATTACCGGGCTGACCCGAGGGACCTTCATCGCATTCTCGGCCATATTGGCCAAATTGGCATAGTATTGACTGAAAACGCGGATACGCTGTTTGCGGTCCAGGCGGGGTTTCTCGGTCCCTGGGGCGAATGGCACGGATCCAATTGGGGCGACCCTCCCAGTCTCGACGTCCGACGCGCCATGCTCTTCGGGCTTTTGGATTCTGTTCCGGCGCCGATCCCGATTCAGGTTCGGCGACCGATGTTCATCCGCGACATTTTTGCGACCGAGCCGGGAGGCCTCGACTCCACAGACGCGGCGGCCTTTGGCGGTTCCAGACTGTCCCGCGTCGGCTGGCACGACGACGCATTTCTGGCACTGCCCGACGACATGGGCACGTATGTCGAGCCGGCTTGGGATCGCGAACGGGAATTGCGCTGGTGCGATCAGCACGACCGTTACGTCCCTTTCGGCGGCGAAACGGTCGGTCCTTCCGGACCAACGCCTATCGAACAAGTCGTGCGCGAAATGGAATTGCTCCACCTCTCTTACTTGAACATTGCGTACCATCCGAAAACTCTGCAACGCTGGCGTGAATCGCAATTCCGCGGGCAAGACGCCTTCGGATACATCGAACGCCGCATCGGCTATCGCTTGGTCGCTCAGAAACTTCGTTATTCGACCGAGGCGCGCGCTGGCGGCCAGTTGTCTTTCGAACTCACGCTGACAAACGCAGGCTTTGCCTCGCCACAACTGCCGCGCGTTTTCACCGTCGGATTAATTCACGGCGCCCGGATAGAGCGTCTGGCGCTGCACAATGTCGATCCGCGCCAATGGGGACCGTGGTCGGGGAATATTATTGTGCGCGGCGAGATGCCAATCCCAAACAATTTCATTGACAATGGAATGGCCGAGCTTGCCATTCAACTGGCCGATCCCTCGCCGCGATTGAGGAATGACGGACGCTACGCCATTCGTCTTGCGAACGACGGCGTGCCGTTTCTGGAAAAGGAAGGCTGGAATATTTTGGCTGGGGACATCGCCATCCATCGCTGAAGAGGCGGCGCTGAGCACGGGCGAAAATGCGCGCCATCGTCGTTGACCATCAACGGAGCGGGTGAAGGAGCCGCCCGGCGGGTTCAATTTGCGGTTGAAGTTTAGTCATTTTAAATGAAAAGAATAATTATAGGAATGATATTTGTGGCGCACCTCTTGTCCGTTCACGCGGATGAAAACCAGGGCCGGTTGGAAAATAGCGCCCTCGCCTGGCAGTGGAATTTATCATCGGGCAAATTGGCGTCCACTCTAAATGACAAAGCCGATGGAACCTTGCTCAACATCAACAGCGAATGTTTTCAATTGGTGTTGGGGGACGGGAGAACAATTAAAGCCTCCGACTTCAAGCCGGTCAGAGCGCCGCGCACGGAAGAGTTGCCGGCAGAACCGGAGTCACTTGCTGTGGCGCGCCATTTTGCAGGCAGGCAAATGGTCTTGGAAATTTCAGATGCCCGGGATCATCTGGTTGCAAGCTGGAAGGCGAGTCTGCGCGAAGGATCAACCTACCTGCAGCAGGAACTGACACTGCGGGCGAGTGGAGGAGAGGTTTGGATCAAGGAGATTGTCTTGTTTGACCAGCGGGTGCCGGGGGCAAAAACAGTGGGGTTTGTCGATGGATCGCCGCTGGTGGCGGACACATTTTTTTGCGGTTATGAGCATCCCATGGCGCAGAACATTGTTGCAGGGGATCATTTTGTGCGATGCTGTTTGGCGCGTAACGCGACGCTCAAGGACGGAGAGACGCTCGTTCAGAGTTTCGTGCTGGGAGTGCTGCCCCACCACCAGGCGCGGCGCGGTTTCCTCGCTTACCTCGAGCGGGAACGCGCCCGTCCCTACCGGCCGTTTCTCCATTACAATTCCTGGTTTGACATTGCCTGGGACAAGCGCAAGTTCAACGAGGCGGAGAGTCTCAACGCCATTGAACAGTTTGGCCGCCAACTGGTGCAGGAGCGCGATGTGCAGATGGATTCTTTCCTTTTTGATGACGGCTGGGATGACAACAAATCACTTTGGAAGTTTCATGCCGGTTTCCCCAACGGCTTCACATCCTTGAAAACGGCCGCTGCCAAGTATCACGCCGGCATCGGCGTGTGGTTGTCTCCGTTCGGCGGTTATGACGAAGCGAGGAGACAACGATTGAAGTATGCCAGTCAATTTGGTTATGAAACCAACTCCAGTGGTCTTTCACTGGCTGGCCCAAAATACTATCAACTCTTTCATAACATCTGCCTGCAAATGATTCAAAAGTATGGTGTCAACCAATTTAAATTTGACGGCCTGGCCGCCGGGGTCAAGGCAAACCAGGACGGTTTGACGCGCGATGGCGATGCCATGCTGCGGCTGGTGGCGGATTTGCGCGCCACGGATCCCGACATTTATATCAACCAAACCACCGGCACCTGGCCTTCTCCGTTCTGGCTGCTTTATGTGGATTCAACCTGGCGGGGCGGGGACGATCATGACTTTCAAGGCAAAGGATCCTGGTGCCAGCAGTGGATGACTTATCGTGACGCGCAAACCTATGACCACGTGGTAAAAGCAGCGCCACTATATCCGCTCAATGCCCTCATGTTGCACGGCATCATTTACGCGACGAACGCGCTTCATCTTGCCGCCATGACCGGAAAGGAATTTGCCGACCAAGTCCGCGCATTTTTTGGCAGCGGCACGCAATTGCAGGAATTATACATCACGCCCAGCCTGTTGAACCAGCAAAACTGGAACGATCTTGCCGAAGCCGCCACATGGTCGCGTCGGAACGCGGATGTGCTCGTGGACACGCATTGGATTGGCGGCGATCCCGGCAAAGGCGATGTTTACGGCTGGGCTTCATGGGCGCCGCACAAGGGCATTTTGGTGTTGCGCAATCCCAGCGACAAACCCGCCGCGTTTGCGGCGGACCTCGAAACATTGTTCGATTTCCCGCCAGGTTCACCCGAAGTTTTCCAGCTCAAAAGCCCGTGGAAGGACGGTGGGGAATTGGCGCCATTGGAAATATCCGCCCACCAGCCGCACACATTCAATCTTCGTCCGTTTGAAGTGATCGTCCGTGAGGCGAAACCCATTTCCGGCAGCGGCCAGTCGGCGACGGGCCTGCCGGGAGCTTCAGGCTCGCTGAAAACTTCCGCTCTCCAGTGAACAGCCCATTGTTGCCCGCCATTCCCGCACCGCTTGATCGGCAATTTCAACCGGCGGTGTTGGTCAACCGCAACGACGCCGCTGCCGCGAGAAAGTCCGGGCGTGCTCTGCCGCTGGACGCATTACGCATCTGGGCATCGGCACGGAAGGGCACATAGAGGTTTTAGAAGACGATGAAACCAACGTTGTTAGTATTAGCCGCCGGGATGGGCAGCCGTTACGGGGGCCTTAAACAAATGGATCCCGTCGGACCGAGTGGCGAAACGATCATTGATTATTCGATTTACGACGCCTTGCGCGCCGGTTTCGGCCGACTCGTCTTTGTCATCCGCAAAGACATCGAAGAGCAGTTCAAGGAATTTGTCGGCACACGTTTTGAAAAGCACATTGCGGTGGAATATGTTTTCCAGGAACTCGACAAACTGCCGCCGGGCTTTTCCGTTCCGCCGGGCCGCGCCAAACCGTGGGGAACAGCGCACGCGGTTTTAATGGCGGCGGACGCTGTCCGCGAGCCTTTTGCCGCGATCAATGCCGACGATTTTTACGGCCCGCAATCCTACCGCCTGCTCGCGCAACACCTGCAATCCGGCAGCGCGGATCAGGCGATGGTCGGATTCACTTTACGCAACACCCTTTCGGACTTTGGCAGTGTCGCGCGCGGCATTTGCCAGCTGGATAACAGGGATTATCTTCGAACCGTGGTTGAACTGACGAAGATCGAACGCGACGGTGCGGGCGCGAAAAACACGGATGCCGCCGGCCAAATCACCAAGCTCACCGGCGACGAGGTGGTCTCGATGAATTTCTGGGGGTTCACGCCGACAGTGTTTGTCCAGTTGAAAGCTCGGTTCGCTGAATTCCTCAAGAACAACAGCAGCCACCTCAAGTCCGAATATTACATCCCCAGCGCAGTGAACGAATCGGTCATTGGCGGACAATGGCGCGTGAAAGTTTTGCGCACGAACGATTCGTGGTTCGGCGTGACGTATCGTGAGGACCGTCCGCGCGCGATCGAAAGCATCCGCACACGAATCGCCAGCGGTGATTATCCCGAAAAACTTTGGCCATGAACTCAAAGCATGATGTGCGCGCCGTCGCGCGCCAATTTCACATCCTTGGCGAATTTTTGACCGCCGAGCCTTACGGCAGCGGCCACATCAACGACACTTACTGTGTGGTTTTTGATCAAGGTGGCCTGCGTGTGCGCTACATTGTTCAGCGCATCAACCACGCAATCTTCAAAAATCCCGTCGCGCTCATGGAAAACATCCAGCGTGTGACAGAGCACCTCGGCCAGAAATCCGCCGGTCAATCCGATCAAAGCCGCCGCGTGCTGACCTTGATTTCGGCGTCCGACGGCAAACGCTATTATTGCGACCAGGCGGGCAATCACTGGCGCGCCTATATTTTCATCGAGAAAGCGCGGACATTCGACGCAGTCGAGTCCGCGCCACAAGCATTTCAAGCCGCAAAGGCGTTCGGACAATTTCAGAAACTTCTCGCCGACCTGCCCGCGCCGCGACTTTACGATACAATTCCAGATTTTCATCACACGCCCAAACGGTTTGCCGCGCTGGAAAAGGCGATTGCAGCCGACGCCTTCAACCTCGCGAAACTGGCAAAACCGGAAATTGAATTTGCCTTGAACCACAAGGCCATCACCGGCGTCCTGCTCGACGCAAAATTGCCGGAGCGCGTGACGCACAACGACACGAAATTCAACAACGTGATGATCGAGGACGCGACCGGCGAAGGAATTTGCGTGATTGATTTGGACACCGTGATGCCCGGACTGGCGCTCTACGATTTTGGCGACATGATTCGCACGGCGACCAGCCCGGCGCAGGAAGACGAGCGTGACTTGGCGAAAGTGCGCATGCAATTTCCAATGTTCGAGGCGCTGGTGCGCGGCTACCTCACAACGGCTTCCGAATTCTTAACGCGGGCAGAAAAACAATTTCTCGCTTTTTCAGGCGAACTGATCACCTTTGAAATCGGCGTCCGCTTCCTGACGGATTTCCTTGAGGGCGACACTTATTTCAAAGTCCACCGCGAAGGACACAACCTCGACCGCTGTCGCACACAATTCAAACTGGTCGAGTCCATTGAGCAACAGGAAGCGGCCATGAACAAACTGGTGGAGACCATTTGAAATGAAAATTTTAGTCACCGGCGGCGCCGGTTTCATCGGCAGCCATATCGTCGAACATTTTCAAGGCCGCGCTGAAGTGCGCGTATTGGACAATTTGTGTTCCGGCTTCAAGCGCAACCTCGCCTGCTTCCATCACGAGTTCATCGAAGGCTCGATCCTCGACCGCGAACGGGTGCGCCGCGCGGTGCGGGACGTGGATTATATTTTTCATCTGGCGGCAATGATCAGCGTGCCGGAGTCCATGCAAAAACCAATTGAATGCACGGAAATCAACACGACCGGCACGCTCGTTGTCCTGGAAGAAGCGGCGAAAGCAAAGGTGAAGAAACTTGTTTTGAGCAGTTCAGCCGCGATTTACGGCGATAATCCGATCACGCCAAAACTGGAATCGATGTTGCCGGAACCGAAAAGCCCCTACGCTGTCACGAAGCTCGACGGAGAGTTTTACTGCAAGATGTTCACCGATGAAAGTCGCATCCAGACCGTCTGCCTGCGCTACTTCAACGTGTTCGGTCCGCGTCAGGACCCGAAGAGCCAATATGCCGCCGCCGTCCCAATTTTTATTGACCGGGCGGTGAAGAACGAGGCGGTCACGATTTACGGTGACGGCGAACAGACGCGGGATTTTGTTTTCGTGAAAGACGTTGTCGCGGCAAACATCTTTTTTGCGACACAATCCAAGGTGAGCGGCGTATTCAACGTGGCCTACGGCCAACAAATGACCATCAACCACCTGGCCAATACGATTTGCCGCTTGACCGGCTCGCGTTCCGAAATCAAATATGCTGCCGAGCGTTTGGGCGACGTGAAACATTCCGTGGCATCCGTCCGAAAATTACGCGATGCCGGTTTTGCCCCGCTCAGCAACTTTGAGGATGGCCTGCGGGCCACCATTGATTTTTTTGTGGGAAAGCAAGCATGAATGCCGTGAGCAAAGACCCGGAAAAGGCTCCGGCTTCTCAACGATTGACGTCATTGGATGCCTACCGCGGCTTGGTCATGTTGTTGATGATGGCTGAAGTGCTTCAATTTTGGAGGGTGGCGCGGGCTTGCCCTGGCAGCGGGTTCTGGCAGTTTCTTGCCCGTCAGCAAACTCACACGGAATGGATCGGTTGCACGCTCCATGATTTGATCCAGCCATCATTTTCATTTTTGGTTGGGGTGGCGTTGCCGTTTTCACTGGCCAGTCGCGCGACGCGCGGCCAGTCTCATGGACAGATGGCCTGGCACGCCCTGTGGCGTTCACTGCTGTTGATTCTGCTGGGCGTTTTTCTGCGATCTATCGGCCGGTCCCAGACTTATTGGACTTTCGAAGATACATTGACCCAGATTGGACTGGGTTATTTCTTTTTGTTTCTTTTGGGATTTCGATCTGTGCGCTGGCAATGGGCCGCGCTGGGATTGATTTTGGCCGGATACTGGGCTGCTTTTGCACTCTACCCGGCGCCGCCTTCAAGTTTTGACTACTCACAGGTCGCGGTGGCCAAAGATTGGCCACACCTGTTGGCTGGCTTTGAGGCCCACTGGAACAAAAACAGCAATCTGGCCTGGGCTTTCGACGCATGGTTTCTCAACCTCTTTCCCCGCGAATCGAAATTTATTTTCAACGAAGGGGGTTACGCCACCTTGAGCTTCATTCCCACGCTTGGAACGATGGTTTTGGGTTTGATTGCCGGAGGAGTGCTTCGAAGCAACCGCAATTCATGGGATAAGGTAAAATGGCTGCTCCTCGCCGGGGGTTTGACCCTGTTGGCGGGTGCGGCGCTGGGCTGGCTGGGAATTTGCCCCGTTGTAAAGCGCATCTGGACACCAAGCTGGGTTCTCTTTAGCGGCGGTTGGTGTTTTCTCATTCTGGCTGCATTTTATGTGCTGATTGATCTCTGGAACTACAAAAGTTGGGCATTTCCGCTGGTCATCATCGGCACGAATTCCATCGCCGCTTACTGTATGGACCACCTCTTTGAAGATTTTCTTCAGCAAAATCTGGCAACGCATCTTGGAACGCGTTTCTTCGAACTTTTCGGCAAGGCCTATACACCGTTGTTTCAGGGCGCATTGAGCCTGCTTGTTTTGTGGCTATTGCTTTTTTGGATGTATCGGCGAAAATTGTTTTTGCGAATTTAAGCTTGTAGTAATGAATTTTGCCTCCTCAGCAGACTCTGCACACGCCGCCACGCAGAGTTCAGCCCGAACTGAAACTTTTTTTGACTTGCCTCCCGACCTCCAATCCCTCATCATTCCTGCTAGTTAACTGCCAGTCAATGTCCTCGGCAGTGAGCGATGCCACGTCAGACTGGGCGCCTCCGAGATGCCAGCAAAACTCATAAAACGCCCGGCGTTCTGGATTCATTTCGCTTGCAATAATGGCTTGGTGTTCTTTCCAAGTGATCACTCGCTTTTCCTTGAAGAAGATTTCCGGCCATTGGCGTTTGTGGACTATCGGCCGGGGCAGCCAACCCATTCCAATGGCAAAATTATGGAGCTTCCGCAAATGGACATTTGTTGAAACCGTGCCTGCTTTCAGTGCCGCAAAAAGATGTTCGGCTTGAGTTTCGGCAATGATTCTGTCAAGCAGGGGAAGCAAAGCTTTGTCCTTTGCCGCCCGAAGCCAACGTTCCTTTGTCGCCCCCTGTTTGGTCTCGATCAAGTTGTCGAGAGCAATTTTGGTGAATTGAAAAAAGTGGACGACGACACCGTCAGCCTGCACAAGGTTTCGCAACATGTTGGGTGACGACACTACGCAGGTACCAGGATGCCCCGGTTTTCGGGGGCGCTCACCGCTCTCCAGACCTTGAATTCGACGGAATGTTCACGGCGGTCATCCACCAAGGGGACTGTTTTCACGCCAAGTTTTTTTCCATCGAGAAAGAGTTGGTCCTCGTCGGCCGCATCAGCAACCAGCCGGGTAATGGTGACGTGATAGACAGTTTGCCGGTAGCGGTAGTGAATTTTGCAGGTCGTCCAGCTTTTCGGAAGCCGGGGTGTCAGCCGCAGTTGATCGCCCGCGAGATTGAAGCCCAGCAGCGTTTCGATGAGCAGCCGATACATCCAGCCGGCAGATCCAGTATACCAAGTCCATCCGCCCCGGCCGATGTGCGGCGCCACCGCATAAACGTCCGCAGCGATGACATAAGGCTCAACTTTGTAAGTGGCGATTTGTTGGGGCGTGCTCGCGTGATGGATAGGATTGAGCAGCGCGAACAGTTCCCATGCGCGCTCGGTTTCCCCGATGAGTGCAAAGGCCATGACGGTCCAAATCGCGCCGTGGGTGTATTGGCCGCCGTTCTCGCGCACACCAGGAATGTATCCTTTGATATATCCGGGATTGAGCGCTGAGTTGTCGAAGGGCGGATCAAATAATTGAATCAGCCCGGCGTCGCGGCGCACCAGACGCTGATCGACGGACTCCAACGCCAACCTGGAATGCTCAGGATCGCCGGCTCCGCTGATCACCGACCAACTCTGTGGCAAGGAATCAATCTGACATTCCGGATTGCTCTGGGAGCCGAGCGGTTCGCCGCTGTCGAAGTAGGCCCGGCGATACCATTGGCCGTCCCAGGCGTGTTGCTCGATGTTTTGCTGCAATTGCCGCGCCTCGGCCAGGCAGCGTTCGGCAAAGGCGGGATCGCGGTGCGCGCGGGCCAGTGGAGCAAACTGGGTGAGCACGTCGTAAAGAAAGAAAGCCAGCCACACGCTTTCACCGCGTCCCTGGTTGCCCACCCGGTTCATGCCATCATTCCAGTCACCACATCCCATCAGAGGCAAACCGTGTTCTCCGAATCTTAGTCCGCCCTCGATGGCGCGCACGCAATGTTGGTAAAGGGTGGCCGACTCTTCGGAGCGATTCGGCAGATCATAGTAGGATTCTTCCTCCGGTTTGACCGGGCGGGCTTCAAGGAAGGGAATCTTCTCGTCGAGCACGCCGGTGTCCGCGATACACACAACGTAACGACACGTCACGTAAGGCAACCAGAGGAAGTCGTCGGAAATATGCGTCCGCACGCCGCGCCCAGACGGTGGGTGCCACCAATGCTGCACGTCGCCTTCGCGGAATTGGCGCGCTGCGGCGCGAAGCAGATGCTCGCGGGTCAACGCCGGTTCGGCATGAACCAACGCCATCACGTCCTGCAACTGGTCACGGAATCCGTAAGCGCCGCCAGATTGATAAAACCCGGTCCGGCCCCAGAGACGGCAACTCAAAGTCTGATACAACAGCCAGCCATTGGCCATCACATTCACGGCGGGATCGGGCGAGTCCACGTTCACCGCGCCGAGGGTTCGATTCCAATAATTGCAAACACCTTCGAACGCTACACGGCTGGAGTCGGCCCTGCGAAAGCGACGGATCAGATTCTGCCCATCGGCCGCATTGCGGCCGACCCCGAAACGAAAAGTCGTTTCCCGCTCCTGGCCATCCGCCAAATTGAACGCGATTTGCACCGCTCCGCACGGATCAAGCCCCGCGCCGACTTTGCCGGAAAGGCGCGTGCGCTTCAGCGCAGCCGGCTGCGACAAACTTCCGTTTCGGCCAATGAACTCCTTGCGATCTCCGGTGCATGTGCGCGCAGGATCGTTGACGTCAAGGAACACGAGGCGATCGGGGAATTCAGTATTGTAGTAATTGCGTGCCAATAATGCGCCGGTTTTGAGATCCACTTCGGTCTGGACATGCAGCAGGCTTTTCTGCCTCAAGTCGCCCAGCACCCATTCCCAGTAACCGGTGACCGACAAGCGGCGTGGACGCCCCGAGACGTTGCGTATCTTCAAGACCGTGAATTTTACCGGGGCGTCCATCGCCACATAGACCCACAACTCCGAGGCAATGCCGTTTTCGGTGTGCTCGAACACAGTGTAGCCAAAGCCATGTCGAATGACATAGGGCGTTGCGCCGCGCGCGGGCAACGGCGACGGTGACCAGAATTGTCCGGTCAGCTCATCGCGGATATAGAAAGCCTCCCCTGTGGTGTCCTGGACAGGATCGTCGCTCCACGGTGTCAGTCGAAATTCATGTGAGTTTTCCAGCCAAGTGTAGGCCGCGCCGCTCTCGGAAACAACCGTCCCGAAACTTGGATTGGCCAGCACATTGACCCAAGGCGCCGGTGTCGTCTGGCCGGGCTGAAGCGTGATGACATACTCGTGCCCGTCGCGGGTAAAGCCGCCCAAGCCGTTCGGAAAAATCAACTCGCGTGGCGGAAGTGGCGTGGGCCGGTCCTCAGTCCCGAAACGGGTGGGCGTCAACATCGGCACCAAGGGTTCCAAAACACTTCGATGTTCCATTTGCTGCATCAAAGCACCCTTTTCATCGTCCAGAACAACTCGTGCCGCGGCTTGAAGGAGCACGCGGTCATCGTTGGGAATCTGTTCGAGGCGCCGTACGAAGATACCTCCCGGCTTGTCCAGCATTTGCGCTTCGATGCCAGAGGAAATTAGACTGGTAATTTGGTCCTGCAAAGACTGGCGGTAAACCGAAACGTCCTCGTTCAAGATGACGAGATCCACCGTCAGCCCCTTCATGCGCCAATAGGAGTGCGCCTGGATCAACTGCCGCACGATTTCGATCTTTTCCGAGTCGCTGATTCGGAGCAAGACAATCGGGGCGTCACCCGAAATGCCGTAGCTCCAAAGCCCGCTTTGACCGCGCCGGTTGTTGAGCAATACACCGGGGTTGGCCCGGCGGGCGGGGTCGGCGTAAATCAATGCGCCGGCCAAACGGCCATAGAGTTGAGCTTCCGCCTCCGAGGAGTTGAGTTGGCGCAAAGTCACCTGGCTGTGGGTCCAGGCCAGATCAAAGGCGCGCTCGGCCATGCGGGAGCTTTGATATTTTTCGACATGCGCCAGTGCGGCTTCCCGGTTTTCGGTCACTCCAAGAACAAGAACAACGATGGCGGTTTCATCGGGCGCCAAGGTGACCGTTCGCCGCAGCGAAATGATGGGGTCCAGCACGGAACCGACGGTGTTGGACAAAGGCGACACACTCCGCATCGCGGCCGGGTTGGCCAAGCTCCCGCCGCGTCCGACAAATCGGAGGCGATCCGTTTCACAGGAAATCTCCCCCGATTCACCACCTTGGCTCACCATGAGATGCAGCAACCACGGCGGCTTCTCTTCCTGGGAACGCGCGCGGCGGGTGCAGAGAATGGAGGAAGATTCCCGCGCGAACTCAGTTTGCACAAAGAGATTGCTGAAAGCGGGATGCGCCGCGTCCGCGTCCGGCGTGGCGAGCACCACCTCGGCGTAACTGGTCAATTCAATGACTCGCGTGGCGCGCGAACGATTGGTGATCGTGATGCGCCGCAACTCCACGTCGTCTTCCGGCGACACGCTGATCTCCGTGTGGATTTCGAGGTCGGACTGTCGCTGCCGAAACTCTGCGCGGGACTGCGAGAAGATGGCTTCGTAGCCTTTGATAGTCCGCAAGGCCGGTTGATACGCGGTGGACCAAAATTCTCCTGTCGCCAGATCGCGCAGATAAACAAACGTGCCCCAGCAATCGCGCGTGGCGTCCTCCCGCCAGCGGGTGACCGCCAGATCGCGCCAGCGACTGTAGCCGCCGCCGGCGCTGCTGATGACAACATGATAGCGGCCGTTGGACAAAAGGTGAACCTCCGGCGCCGGCGTGGTGGGATTGGTGAATACGCGCATGACGGCTTCAGCGCTTGCGGCCTGCGTCCGCGATTCCGCAAATTCCAAATCTTCCGTGCGCACGCTCGGGGAGGCCTTGGGCACGCGCTCCTGCAAGAGCAAATCCGCCGCCTTGAGCAGCGGACAGGCCATGAACCGGCGTTGCATGGGGTAGTCCTTCAACACATTCACGAGAGACAGCAAGCTCATCCCCTGGTGGTGCGCCATGAAGGAGCGGATGGTGGCGCTCTTTTCGTCCGGCGGCAAACGAGACGGCGTGTAATCCACCGCTTCGTAGAAGCCGTAAGCGCCTTCCCGGCCTTCGCCCGCCATGCGTTGCAGGTTTTCACATGCGGCCCGGGGCGTGATCATCAGGGCCAGGGCCGTGGCGTACGGAGCGATGACCAAGTCCCCGGCCAACCCTCTTTTCAAGCCCAAGCCCGGCACGCCGAAGGCGCGATATTGGTAGTTCAGTTGGACATCGGTCCGGTTGTAGCCCGATTCGGAAACGCCCCAAGGCACGCCACGCAAATGGCCGTACGCGATTTGTTGCCGCACCGCCGCTTGGCAGGTGCGGTCGAGCAAAGTGTTTTCATAGTTGGGCATGACCAGCAGCGGCATCAGATACTCGAACATCGAGCCGCTCCACGAAATCAGGATCGGTCCACCTCGGACTGCGACGAGCAGACGGCCCATGGAGAACCAGTGGTCCTGCGGAACTTGCCCTAAAGCGATAGCGACGTAGCTGCATAAGCGCGCCTCCGAGGCCAGCAGATCATAGAAGCTGGTGTCGCAGCGGCGTTCGGTAACGTTGAAGCCGATGGAGAATAAATCCCTCGCCGGGTCGAACAGAAAAGTAAAATCCATCCCCGCCAGTTCGTCGCATTGCGCGGCTAATGATTCCAAGGCCAGAAGGCGTTGCCGGGCATGTTCGCTGGCTTCACGCAGGCAGCGCGCCAGTTCGGTCAGATGCTTCGTCTCCTCCGGTCGGGGTTGGGATGGTTCGGTGGGGATGGCTTTCAAGGCCGCTTCGATCAACGGACAGAGCGTCAGTTCATATTTCGTGAGCTCACGCAAGTTTGGCACTTGATCAAGCAGGGCGATTTTCTCAGCAAGTTTTGCCGCCGCTGACGCAGCCTCCGCAGGTCGGCAGCCGCGAGTCAAGGTTGGCAATGCCAGCCACGGTGCCAGAAAAAGAATGTCTGCCAAATGCGCCTCGCAATTTTGCTTTAGAGCCACGGACCACCCCTTGATTTCTTCTGATTCGCCTGCCAGTGATGCAGCAATTTCCGTCGCCTGGCCCGTCGTTTCTTCCAACACGGCCATCGCCGCGCGCAGATCGGAAGGAAATTGTCTCAGCGATTCGCCGAGTCTGGTGAGCGCGGCTTTTTCAAGGACCAAATCCCTGAGGATCCCCACTGTGTCGCGCAGACCTGCAAAAATCTCGGGCCGGAAAATCTTTTCTTCGGCCTGTTCCCTGAGTCCGGAGCCAAGGGTCAGTAAATGTCCCGCCAGATTGCCGCTGTCCACACTGGAAACATAGAGCGGGCGCAGTGGTTGGAGCGTGCGGGTTTCGTACCAATTGTAGAAGTGCCCACGATACCGCTCCAGTCGTTGCATGGTGGCGAGAGTGTCTTTGGTGCGCCGCATCAAACCGCCTGTCGAAAGATGCCCCAAATCCCACGCGGCCAGATTGGCCAGCAGCGCCAAGCCCATATTGGTGGGTGAGGTCCGCGAAGCGATCGTTGGGACGGGCACTTCCTGAAAATTGTCCGGTGGCAGCCAGTTCTCTTGGGCAGTCACAAGCGTTTCGAAAAAATGCCACGTCTTGCGGGCCGTGCGTTTCAGAAAGGCCAATTGCTCGTCCGTCAACGTCGGCTCCGCAGATTCAATAGGCTGGCTGATCCACCAGGCGACCCAAGGGGCGGCCAGCCAGAGCCCAAGGATCGGGAGGGCCAAAGACAGTTGAGCCGGCTGCAAGGCGGCCAGGAAAAATCCGGTCGCCAGCGCGGTCACGGGCGCGATCCACATCGTGGCGTAGAAGCCGGCGAGGTCGGCGCGCGTTGTCCGTTCGGAATCGCTCGATGTCTGCCATTCAAGGAGTCGCTTGTGTGTTAAAAGCAAGCGGAGCAGCGTCCTTCCGATGGCGTCCAGGCTGATAAAAGCGTCGTAGGGTAGAAAAGCCAGGGTAAGAACGATCTGTCCGATCTGCCGGCCATAAGACCCGCCCACGGCCCGCAGATGCATCGCCCACGGCAAATCAGCCGGTTTGCGAAACACATCGACCAACGCCGACAATGATCCTGGGAGAATGATAATTCCAAGAACCAACAGCGATCCCAGGCCCTCAAGTTCGGGCAGGAGCAGCCAGGCGCCCAGCATGAGAAACACCAGGGCAGCGGGGACCAGACTGCGCCTCAGGTTGTCGAGAATCTTCCACTGGGACAGGACGGAAAGCGGGTTGGCAATGCGCCGGGCGTCAGAACCGGGCACCCGCGGCAGGAGCCAATGCGTAATTTGCCAGTCGCCGCGAATCCAGCGGTGACGCCGGTCAATGTCCACGTTGTAGCGGGAAGGATATTCCTCGTAGAGTTCCACATCGCTCACGAGGGCGGAGCGGGCATGGCACGCTTCCAACAAGTCATGGCTGAGAACAGTATTCTCCGGGAAGCGCCCGTTCATGGCTCGCTGAAAGGCATCCACATCGTAAATGCCCTTGCCGATAAACGAGCCTTCCTGGAAAAGATCCTGATACACGTCCGACACTTCCCGCGTATAGGGATCAATGCCCGCGTCGCCGGCAAAAAGCCGGACAAACCACGACCTCCGGGCGCCGGGCAGACTCACACCGACGCGCGGTTGCAGAATGCTGTAACCTTCGGCGACGATCCCGCGCGCGGCGTCGAACACCGGACGGTTCAACGGATGGGCCATGGTGCCGACAAGCTGCCGGGCGGCATCGCGCGGCAATTGGGTGTCTGTGTCAAGAGTAATGACATATTTGATGGAGGGCAGGATGGCCGTTTCCCCCACGATCTCGGAAAAGCACGCGCGGGAACCGCCGCGGAGGAGAGCGTTGAATTCCATGAGCTTTCCACGCTTGCGCTCGTATCCCATCCACAAGCCTTCTCCGGCGTTCCAACGGCGTGGCCGATGAAACAAGAAGAACAGGGTGGAATTCCCGGAAGGATACTTCTGGTTCAACATTTCGATTCCGGTTCGCGCCCGTTGAAGAAGTGCTTGATCTCCAGGCAGAATCTCCTCCGGTGCGTCACGGAAATCCGTCAGCAGAGCGAAGTGAAGGCGCTGATCCCGATTCGCGAGATGATGAATCTCCAATGTCTCGATAAGACGATCAACCCCCGCCAGGCTCGTCAGCATCGTGGGAACGGCCACCATCGTGCCGCAATCCGCAGCAATGCCAGCGGAAAAATCCAAGCGCGGGAGCAGGCTGGGTTTGACCAGCAATGTGGACAGCCAGTTCATCAGCGCCACGGCCAATTGGCTGGAACAAAGGAGAAAAACAGGTATGAAGAAAGCGAGTTTCCATGCTGGCGCTTCGAGCAGCCGGGTCTGCTGCATCAGCCCGCACGCGGACAGTAACGTGATTACCCCGATTCCGCCCGCATAAAACGTCAGCGGGTAACGGTGGATGCTTCGTTCGATGATGGTTCGCCAGGGCCACCTCACCTTCGTCATGCGACCAAGCATCGTTTGGCCTTTGTCGATCAAGTGGAAGCCGACGTGGCCGGTCCGGTCTTCGCTCCCTTTTTGCCGGGCACTGTCTTCGGCCAGTTGGATGGCGCGCCGCGCAACGTCCGCTTCCGAAAGTTGACTGTGCCGGGCAAGGAACTCGACCGAGTGGCGATAGCGATCTCGGGTCGAAAAATCCATCTCGGCGTAAACACCGGCCGGGTCCAAGCGCAAAACTTCCTCGACCAGGCTCAGCTTCTCCACAAACTCCTTCCAGTCCATGGCACTCAACAAACGAAGACTGGCAATACTGTGGCTGACGGAAACCTGGTCGGCCGCCTGATTTTGGCTCTCCAATTGGACGAGTTGTTCGATGGACAACCCTTGTTCAACAAGCTTCTGTTCGAGCCAACTGCGCGCGAGGTGCAAGACCGGAGTGTGGAGCGCCAAACGCTGACAGAATTCCGCCACAAAGGAACTGGAAAGGGGGAGATCGGATTTCGCCATGTCCGCCACCACCACCACGAGTTGGGACGGGGCCTTCTCCGCCATGTCCTGCAATCGATCCACCCATAGGTCCGCCAGATCGCGATCCTTCCGTCCGATCGTCAGTCTGGCGGTAATGCGCTGCAGGTTTTCAACCAGCCCCAGGCGTAACATGATGGGAATGGCCCACAACTCGCCCAGTTTCAAGGAACTTACTGTTTGGTAGGCGGCGACGAAGGCACTCAGAGGTTCGGCATCAATTTGTGCGTCCACGTGCGAGATAAATTCGAGCACGATGTCGTAAACGCGAGGAAGTCCGGACGAAGGGCCGTTCAAGAGGCGGGGCAACTCCCGACTGTAGCCCCGGGGCAGATGCCGCCGGGCCATTTGAATCTGCTCTTCGATCAGGTAAAAGTTGTCGAGAAACCATTCGGCGGCGGGAGTGATGCGCCGGCTTGGATCAACGGCAAGGCTCGCGCGATTAAATGCCCTAAGGATGTCCTCGTTTTGGTCCAACCGGGCCAGCAGACGGTTGGACCCCGGCCGGGTGACGGTTTGATGATGGGCCGCGAGAGCTTTGGCATGGCGCGCCAATTGTTCGATGCTGAACAACTCGGCCCGCAAGGGCGCTTCGCTCGCGCTTGGGCGCAAGCGCTCATATCCGGCCTTCCGGCCTTGAAAGCGCAATGGCATAGTCTGCATGTTCTTCTGACTATTGAAGGTGATTCCTGCAACCAACCTCACCGCAGGAATTCATCCTTTTTGGCCCCTCCAGCACGCCCGTCGGCCTTGGGGCAGGCCGAATAACGTCCAGTTCCGGCGCGGGCACTTGCTTCAGCCCAACGAAATGACGTTGCCGAGTTCACGACGATGACCCTTAGGAAGATGCGCTTGCGCCCGGTTAAAGGATATGGGGTGTTCCCCCCATCTACGTCCTGGCTCCAAGCCGAGGGGCCGGTGTTCACAAGCCGATACCCGAAATTCGTTGCGCACGCCGCAACTCCGCAGCCCATCGGTCAATCAGGATTTATTAGGGATAGGGTTACACCCCATAGGAGAGGGCGAGCCTTTGCCGTAATTTAGGTTGATCGAGCGACTGCAGGAAGGCTTTTACCATCACATTGGCGGCAAACAGCATCGAAAAACAAAACGATCAGATGTGTTTAATAAAGCAGATGGTGGAACCGATTCTGAAGAACTTGGTGGAAGAGACCTCCAACCCTCAAACATCAAAGAAAGGAACATTATGAGAAGTTTTTTCAATGGACTGCTCCTGGGCGTCATTTTGGGCGCCGCGGGGTACTGGTTTATCCAACACAAAGCGCGGGAACATCCCGAGGCGGAGCAGCGCGCCGAGGCCGCCGCCGCCCAGGCCCGATCCTCCGCCGGCGAGGCGGGGCAACATTTGTCGGATGCGTTGAAGGCCAAGCTGGAAACGCTCGACCTGCGCTCCGACCAAATCAAGGACGAACTGGCGCGGAGCGGTAAAATCGTGCGGCGCAAGGCGCACGACCTCGGCGAGCAGGTGGCCGATGCGGCGGCGGACGCGCGCATCGTCACCGACATCAAGGCCAAGTACGCGGCTGATCCGGACCTGTCCGTTTGGAAAATCTCCGTCTCCTCCGACCAGGGTCACGTGATGCTTGCGGGGACCGTTTCCGCCGAGGGGAACATCGGCAAGGCGGTAGCCCTGGCGCTGGAAGCGGACGGGGTGCGCGATGTCACTTCCACCCTCGCAGTCAAGCCTAACTCATAAAAAGGAAAACTTTCCCGAAAATGCCTGGCTGAACTGCAAATCCCTGAGATAGGCGAGTCCATCTCCGAAGTGCAAATCGGCGACTGGCGCAAGGCAGAGAAGGATTCCGTGGCGAGCGATGGAGACACTGTCACGACCGAGTCGGTAAAAACCAGCCACGATCTCGCACTGTGCGCAATGCTGATCTCGGCATTACCAAGCGGTACGGGTGTGGGGGCTTACACCGCGGCCAGGAAAAGGCTCCGATTTGCGAGGGCGCTTACCGGACGCGAGATGGAGTTTCACCTCTTTAACTGCATTCGGGCAAGGTTGGGCAATTGGATTCCGTCGCCTGGTTGCCCCGGGGAGATCCCTTGCACGGGAGGGTTACACCCCATAGCAATGAGTCGGCCCCTCACTTAGAGTGAATGCGTGACCGACGAGATCGGCAACATGATGCTCGATGTCGCGGCAGCGACGCAATAACGGCGCTGACAGATTGCTGTTGGAGGGCGCAAAAGCGCGCCGGTCGGCAGTGAATCATGCAAATTGAAAGGAAAATTATATGTTATACACAATTGCGGTAGTATTGCTCGTTCTATGGTTGCTCGGTCTGGTGACCAGTTACACGATGGGCGGGTTTATTCACATCCTCCTGGCACTGGCCATAATCATGGTGCTCATCAATCTCTTTTCCGGGCGCAAACGCTCGGTTTAAATGGCTGTTCAACGAAGCAGGAGAATTGGAGATTCAATATGAACACAAAAACGATAACCGCACTTCAAAGCCCGTTCCGCCCACGCGTAGCGATACGAGTGCAGCGACACGCCCGAAATCCGCAACCCCTCGCACCGTTGCTTGAATTCGGTGGCCCGGTCGCCAGCGCGAACCGTGCGCAGGTAAGGAAAGAGTGGCCCACCCGCCGGACGCCGCCTCAAAATGGCTTCGATTTCCGCCCCGAAGCGAATCAACGCCGGCTTGATGCCAATCCCACCGCGCGACTTCAATTTTGCCCGCGAGTAACTAATCGTGCGGCTGTTCCAGTCCACATCCTCCGCCAGCAGACAGGCCGCGTCCGTTTGCGACGCTCCGGTATGCCATAGCAATTCGTAAAAATCCCGCCGCTCCGCGTTCAATTCCCGCGCCACAATCGCGGCGTGTTCCTCCGCCGTGATGGCCCGTTTGGCCTTGAACACCGGCTTGGGCCATTGCAGGCGCGGAATGACCGATTTAAGCAGCCATTCCATGCCCAACGCGTGATTGTGTATGCGCCGCAGATAAACATTGGTGGACACCTTGCCATCCGCCAACGCACGGTCGAAATGCTCCGGGCGCGTTTCCGCGACGGGCAGATTGCGGATGCAGTCAAAATTCCTGTCCTTGATCGCCACGTCCCAGCGCCGCCGCGTCTCATCCGTTTTCTTGGCAACGATGTTTTCCATTACCTCCTGCCATGTCCGCGTTGCCAACTTGGGATCAGCCCCGTTGAGATACACCCGCGCCAGCGACAGATTGAAGTGCGGTTGAACCTTGGTTTCGTTGTGTGCCTGGAGTATGCGTTGCGCCTCAAACTTGTCGCTTGTCTTGAGGCTCTTTTGTTCGCCGGTGCTTTTGTTTTTCAGGTAGAAGACGCCCCAGGGACGCCGAATCAAACCGAATGCTTGTTTCATTGCTTCACTCATGTTTATGAGTGTGAGGCAATCGGCGACTGTCGCGTTAGCGAGCAGTGGGCAAGCGGTATCCGAGCAGAGACAAATTTCTGAACGGGCAGCCAAACAGGTGAAGATTCCGGTGAAACTCTGACTCCCGGCTCCCAAAAAACCCTTGTCAATCAAGGGCTTTGAACTGGAGGCGAGGGTCGGAATCGAACCGACGAATGCAGCTTTTGCAGAGCCGTGCCTTACCACTTGGCTACCCCGCCTTCCTCCAAGAGCTTATCCAAAACTGTCCTCAACGCAAGTTCAGTTTTTCGCCTTCGGCGATTCCAAATCAGTTGTGTTCGGCCAGTTAGGTGCTTGTAGCGGCATGAGCGGGCTGGTTAGGCCGAGAGGAGGCGAAATCTCAGGATTTTTTGCGCGCGTCCCGTGGAACGGCGCCATGTGTACAG
>JBEKYR010000008.1:0-274231 GCA_049510745.1 Verrucomicrobiota bacterium
ATGCAGCGTTCCGCGCGTTTTGCTTCAAGTGCATCGGTTTCCACTATGCGCTGATAACGTTTGATCGCAAGATTCACGGCGGCTTCACTCCGCATCCCAGCCATTTCCGCCAGCTCCCGTAGTGTCATACGCCCCTGGCTTCGCGCCAAACTCAACGCCAAGTCCCGCCCCCTGTCCCGATGCCTGTCGCGGAATTGCTCCCACTTTTGGCCGCACGACTCTTCCACGACCCGCACCGTCTGATCCCATGTTGGCCGCGACCAATGCTTTTCCGCAATCCCTTTGACCCGGTCACCAACCGCGTCCACTCCTTGAACTCGCGCCAACAATCTCTGGCTTCCAAGCACAAGGCCCTCCTTGAGGCTTTCCCATGGGGTCTTCTCCAAGCCTTGCACAATCGCCTGCTCGACAAATCTGCGGTATCGCGCCCGCGCCTGCCCCTGAGGGCTCCGCCCCATTGACAGCACGCGCCCCGCCGTCAGCCAGGGCGCCGCCTTCGATGTGCCAATGTAAGCGCGATAGGAACTCCACCGGTAGCCTCGCAGCACCTCCAGACGCTCCTGAACCTGGCTCCGCAGAGGTTTTTCTCCAACCCCCAAGCGGTCCGCTTGACGCTGGTCCTTGCCCAAGCCCAGCCGCGCCGTGCGCACCGGATTGAGGTGAATGTAGCGCGTCAACTCCCATCCCCAGCCTTCCGGTTCGACAACAATCGATTTAAATCGACCTTGAAACAGATGGCCGACTCGTTGATGCCTTCGATTGAACCACGCTGCGTAACTGACGTTGAGCCACTGCAAGGCCTCGCTCAAGTTCAGTTCCTGCAATTCCAGCAAAAGATGGTAATGATTACCCATCAGCACATACGCGTGAACGGCGACATGGAATTGTTCAACCATCCGCCCGACCGTCTCACACCAATGGAGGCGGTCACGATCATCGCGGAAGATCGCCCGCCGCTCGTTGCCCCGGCTGGTGATGTGATACCAGCCGCCCGCCTGCTCGGATCGCAAAGGCCTGGCCATGATCCAAATCCTATCCGGCACCCTGCCGCACGTCAACTCATTTGTTGAATGTATGAAGTTGACCCCAATGCTCGTCACTTGAACAGACGCGCCAGTTTCGCCCAGGCTTGTTGGAACTGGCGCAGACCGCCGTCGCTCAATTGTTGAATGTATGAAGTTGACCCCAATGCTTTCAAGAATGCGCCTGCTCGGATCGCAAAGGCCTGGCCATGATCCAAATCCTATCCGGCACCCTGCCGCACGTCAACTCATTTGTTGAATGTATGAAGTTGACCCCAATGCTTTGATTGTTGACCCCAATGCTTTGCCCCAACTGCCGCACGTCAACTCAATTGTTGAATGTATGAAGTTGACCCCAATGCTTTCCAATGCTTTCAAATGCTCGTAAAAACTCGTAAAAACTAATGCTCGTAAAAAAAAAGTTCTGGACAGGGTTGGAGAATTCCAATATACTTCGTACCGAAAACAAAATGCCCATGATGGAAATGGCGTTGCCGGCGCTTGGCTTTGCGCGGTGTTCTCGCCGCCAGAAGCCGATCAGGGGAGCTTGGAATACTGACTATGCAAACGCTGAATTTAAATGACCTGAGGACCTCGGCAAAGGCCGATGAAAAAGCCTTTACCCTCATTGAACTGTTGGTGGTCATCGCCATCATCGCCATCCTGGCGGCTCTTTTGCTGCCGGCGTTGGCCAACGCCAAGAGGCAGACCCAAGGAATTGACTGCATGAGCAACCTCAAACAGTTATCCTTTGCCGCCATGAGTTTGTACACCGCTGACAACAGGGGCTTTATGGCGCCCAACGGCAGTGAAAGCTTTCAACCGACGCTGGCCGAAGTCCTTGCCTATTTAAGTGGAACCGCAGGGAACACAGATCCGCAGTGGTGTCCGGGCCGGGAAGATGAAACGCAAATGTCCAGCAATGTGTTTATCATGGTGGGCCTCATTTACCCGTACGTCAAAACGGACAAGGTCTATCTATGTCCGGCTGATAAAAGCACGGTCCCTGGCAGCAAACTGCCCAAGACCCGCAGCATGTCCATGAACGCTTTTATGTCCACCGCTCCGGAGAGCTTAGGCAACGTGGACACGTCAAAATGCCACATATATTACAAAGAAACGGATTTAACCATCGGCGGCGCCGCCAATCTCTGGCTCTTGATGGATGAGAATCCTTACAGCATTAACGACGCATTCATGATCATCGACCCGACCAAGGGCGGTTGGATTGATTGGCCCGCGACTTACCACCTCAAAGCCAATGGCATCGCTTATGCCGATGGACACTGTTTGATCCACAAGTGGACCGACCCCCTCGTGTTGAACGACGACAAGGAGACCTCGAGTACTGGCGCTGTCAGCCCGCCCACTCCAGGCTACCCGGACTTTCAGTGGATCAGCTCGCGCAGCACGGTGATGAGTCACTAACGAATTGGGGTCACTAACGAATTGGGGTCAACCTCATACATTCAACATTTCGCCGATTTTGTTCAGCCGAGCGATGCAGCGTTCCGCGCGTTTTGCTTCAAGAGCGTCGGTTTCCACTATGGGAATCAAAATTGGGGTCAAATCTAAGAATTCTACTGTTTGCTGGTCGTCATCCGCGTCGCGCCGCTTTGCTGGAAGACAATCTGCCCCACCAGCGGCGAATTGGCAAGATACGTGTAGGCCGCCGAATTGGTGCCGTCCGAAACCGACGCCAGCCGCGAGGCGTTGTCGTAACCGTAAATGGCCTGGCAAAGCGCTGCCGAAGCGTTCCACAGCGCCAGATTGGTCCGGCGCAAATCGGAGTCGAACTTATCCTAAAGGATCAGTCCTGCTTCCGCGAGCCGCCCGGCGCGCGGGGCAGCGGGGACGGCGCGTCCGCTGCTTCGTAAGCCATGACCGCCATGGCGGCGGCGCAGAGGCTCAGTTGGCGCGGGTCCAACTTGTCCATTGTGTCGGCGTCGGTGTGATGATACCAGAAATACTTCGTCTCATCGTCCACCAAAGCCATCGTCGGAACGCCATCCTGCTCCAGTTGGGCCACGTCCGCTTCGCTGCCTTGGTCGAAGAATTTGTCCGTTCCAATCCCCGCCAGCGGCGCGGCCAGTTTTTGCGCGGCCCGACGGGCGGCAGCGGTCCCGACAAAGGAAAAGCCTTTCGGCTGGAAGGTGCCGCTGTCGGATTCGATGGCCAGGACGTGCCGGGATAATTCGCTTTTGTGCGCGCGCTCGTAGCCGCGCGCTCCCGCCAACCCATTCTCCTCGTTGGTCCAAAGGACGACGCGCACCGTGCGGCGGGGGCGCAATCCGAGTTGGTGCAGGAGGCGGACGGTTTCCCAGGCGCAGATGGCGCCGCCCCCGTCATCCATCGCGCCCTGGCCCACGTCCCAGGAATCAATATGGCCGCTGACGATGACGATCTCGTCGGGCTTTTCGCGGCCGGCGATTTCGGCGACGACGTTGCGCGAGGGCGCATCCGGCAGCGTGGCCGCGCTCATGAGCAGCCGGACGACAATTCTCTCCCCGCGATCCTGCATGCGCTGCATCATTTCCGCGTCTTCGACGGTGATGGCGGCGTGGGGGATTTTGGGGATGGAATTGCTGTAAGACATCCCGCCGGTGTGCGGCAATTGCAGGGAAAAGGGCGTCACCGAACGGATCAGGCTGGCGACCGCTCCGGCGCGGGCGGCCTCGACCGCGCCCCGCACGCGAATGGCGACCGTTTCGTGGTACGTTGTAAACGGCGTGTTGAACACAACAATTTTGCCGGCGGCCTCGGAGGCGCGCCCCTTCAAATCGGCGAAGCTCTTGACGACCAACACCTCCGCTTCGATGCCTTCGGGCGGCGTGCCGATGCTGCCGCCCAAACCGAGCATCGGGAGCCGGCGCGGGCGCGGCAGAAGCATCCGGGCCGACTCCTCGCCCCGCACCCAATGCGGCACGGAAACCTCCTCGCCGTGGACGTTTTCCAGGCCGTCCATCTTCATTTCGGCGAGAATCCAATCAATGGCCGCTTCCAGGTTGGTCGTGCCGCTGAAGCGCGGCCCAAAAGTGTCGCACAGCCGGGCCAGCCGCTGCCAGGCGAAATCGGAGTTTGTGGCGGCGGCGATCAGCCGGGCCGGCGCGTCGTCCGCCACCGCCGGCCTGTCAAAGGTGGCGCAACTGGCCGCCAGGAGACAGGCGCAGCCGGGCAAAAAAAACCGCTTCATCAGGCGTGTGCTTGCTGTTTGCACTGGATTATGCGCGTATAATTGCCGCAATGAGCAATTTCCTCAAATGAAAAAGCGCCTGGTTCTCGGCATCATGTCGGGCACGAGCATTGACAGCGTCGATTACGCCCTCTGCCGGATTGACGGCCGGAGCGTCGTGCTGCGCGCGTTCTGGTCGGCCGATTTTCCGCCGGCGTTGCGCGAGACGTTGCGAGCCGCCGCGCGAGGCGAGTTGAAAAGCCATTTTCTGGCCCAGGCGCACCACGATTTGGGCCGGTTTTACGCCCGGCACGCCGTCCCGCCCCGGGGCCGCCGCCGCGAACGGCCGGAAGGGGCGGGCCTGCACGGCCAGACGGTCTTCCATCACCCTTCCCGCCGGGACCCCGCCACGCTGCAACTGGGCGAGGCGGCGTATCTGGCGGAGCGGTTGCGCGTGCCGGTGGTCAGCAATTTTCGCGCGGCGGACATGGCCGCCGGCGGACAGGGCGCGCCTTTGGCCACGATCTTCCATCAACTGGTTTTCGCCCGGCGCGGCGAGCACGTCTGTGTCAATAATTTGGGCGGCATCAGCAATGTCACCTCGCTCGATTGGCGGCGGGGCGCGCGCCCGCGCATCCTGGCCTTCGACACCGGCCCGGCCAACGTGCTGATCGACCTGGCCGCGCAACACGGGACGGGCGGGAAGCTGGCGATGGACAAGAACGGCCGCCGGGCCGCGCGCGGCACGCCGGACGAGAGCCTGCTGCGGCGCTGGCTGGAGCACGATTACTTCCGGCAAATGCCGCCGAAGAGCACGGGGCGGGAAATGTTTGGCGAGCCGTTTTTCGAAATGGCCCTGCGGCAAATGCGGCGGCTGGGGCCGTTTGACCAGGCGGCCACGCTGACGGAGTTCACGGCCCGTTCCCTGGCGTTGAACTACCGGCTCCATCTGCCGTCCCTGCCGCGGCGGGTGATTCTGGCCGGGGGAGGAGCGTCCAATCCAGTTCTCGTGCGGGCGATTGCCCGTCAATTCCCGGAGCAGGAAGTGGACATTCGGACCAGCGAAAGCTTCGGCTGGCCGGTGCAAGCCATCGAACCGGCGGCGTTTGCGTTGCTGGCGTATTTGCGGATGGAGAACAAGCCGGGGAACCTGCCGCAAACGACCGGCGCGCGACGCCGCGTGCGGCTCGGGCAAGTGAGCCAGTGAAAACGAGGCGCCCGGCGGCGGTGGAAAAGATCTTGAAAAGGGGACGCGGCTCCGCCACAATGCGGGTGGCCTCCGGTCGGGGCGTAGCGTAGCTTGGTAGCGCGTCTGAATGGGGTTCAGAAGGTCGTGAGTTCAAATCTCACCGCCCCGACCATCTTTCCAGTTATTTCCTCTTTTTCGGAGCAATGCCATTCGCAGCGTTTCCGACCGGACAACCGCCAATGGCGCTTTGACGTTTCACCAACAACAGTCCCACCCCGAGGACATGGATGTCCACGTTCACAACCAACTGTGCTACTCCTCAATCTCGTCCTGGCTCAGACTCATTGACCAACTACGGCAGGGGCCGCACGACTCGCACCGTGTAGAAGCATTGCGGCGCGGACACGTCCTCGAAGGTGCGTGTGGTGCGCGCGCCGTCGGGGGAGATCATTCCCAAGCCGCTGTCCGTCCACGGCCAAGCAAGGTTCGTGCTCTTCATGATGTAGTAACGGCGTGTCATGACACTGGTCCACGTCAGTTGCGTATTTGTTCCGCCACTAACAAAACTCCCGGCGGTGATGCAAAAGACGCTGTTGGAATCAGTGGGAGTGAGGCCGGCTTCGTAGTCGGCGCCAACGGACATCCCGCTGCCGGCCGGATCGGAGTTGGGATCAATGTTGGTCGTGCCGAAGTAGGTAAAGAGCCAGGGAATAGGCAGGCCGTTGGTGGACAGGGGGCCGGACAGAATATGGTCGGTCTGGACACTGGCCGAGGTGTTGCTCAGGCTGATCCAGCCGCAGTTTGCGCTCCAGACATACCCGCTAAACTCGCCGGTGTCCAGGTTGATCGAGGGGGCCCCGTTGGTTTCGAAGGCGACCCAGCCGATGTTCGCGCCCCAGGCGTAACCGCCCAGGTTGCCGAAGCTATCGTTGTTGACGCCGAAGTCGCTGGCGGCCTGATTCTGGTGACGAATGCAGTTGGTCGGAGAACCGCTGCCAAGACAGATCCAGCCAATGTTGGCGGCGTAGATGTAACCGGAGCAGCAGTAATCATTGACCACGGCGCCGTTGGTGGTGTCACCGCTGCAGTCCATCCATCCGATGTTCGCGCCCCAGGCGTGGCAGTTGGTGGAATTAATGGTCGTGTCCGGCCACGCCGAGAAAAGGGAAGCTGTCAATATGAACAATGTAAGAAGACTTTTCATAATTCAAAATCGCGGCTCCTTAATGTGCCGGGCCTGATCCGAGCTCGAAATTCGCCCACGGGTCGTTGACAATGAAGTTTATACCCGGCTGCAGGATCTCCGCGCATTGGCTGTAGGGAATCCCTGAATTGTTCATGTTCCAATCGTTTGCGTGTCCGTTGAGGGCCGCGTTGTTGCGAACCACCAAGTCGTAGCTGGACGCGGAGCAGTCAACGGCCGACCAGTGGTTGCTGGTGAAGGAATTGCCGTCAATGCGGTTGTAACCGGTGTAGGCCATGAGGCCGTTGTGAAGGTTGGCGTCGCAGGTGTTGCCTACAGCCTGGCAACGCAACGTGACGCCAATCCCGTCGCGGCCATTGGCGCAGGCGGTGCAGTCCTTGACCATGCTGCCGTATTGCACAAGAATCCCGTCGGTCTGATTCGACCACACGGTGCAGCCAAGCACGGACCCGCCGTTGATCGTTTCAATCCCATCGTGGGCATTGCCGCAAGCGACACAGCCGCTGACACTGCTGCCATAGCCGACGAAGATGCCATCCCCCGGATTGGCTCCTGTGTTCACTGAAGCTTCGCAAGCACTTGCCAGTGAGTTGTCGCCGGTGAAAATACCCTTGTCCGTATTATTGTTGGCGACACAACCGGTGACCAAGGCGTTCTGGCCGGTCTTGATGCCTGGGCCGGAGTTGCCTTGCGCCACGCACGACCTGATCGCACAGTGGTTGCCCGCCTGGATGCCATAGCTGGCGCCTACGGCGTAGCTGCAGTTGGACTGCACGACGCTATCGCGAATCTCCGAACCGTCGCCAATGTCCAAGCCGGTGCGGCCAACGGTGCTCACACGCAGGTCTTCCAGTTTGCTGTTGACCGCAAGCGGAGCAAAGACGCCTTCCCCAGACCATAATGTGATGGAGCCGTTGAGCACCTTCAGGTCCACCTGCGGCCCTGGCACGGCGATGGCGTGAGCCGTCCCCCCAACCTGCCCGGCCCCGATAATGGCGAATCCGCTAAGGTCGATCGTAACGTGATCGGCCAAAACGGTAATCCCAGTCGCGAGCGCCGCGCCCGTGAGGTTTGTAGTGAGGTAATAGGAGCCGGGGCCGGTGATATTGGTTGGCAGCGCCGAGATCGGTGTCCGAGGTTCGACCTGCGCCAGGGTTTTCATGGTTGGCGCAGGCGCACCGGGCGGAGTCAAAGAGCCTTGGCCAAAGGCACCAGGCCCAAGCGCGATGATGAACAAAAGGCCACCCCTCAGAAGGGGGCGTCGGATTTGTTGTCTTCTCATGATATGCTCTCTCTTTCTTCTTGTAATTTAATCCGATCTTGTCCTGGTTGAGCGGAAGAACGGACTTTTCCAGTTCACGTTTGATTCAGCACCAAAAGGCCCGGGGGTTCCTGCCCCCTGGCCCCAGGTTTTTGAGGCATGGGCAGGCTCTGAAAATAGAGGTCTCCGGAAGGCCTTTTCGGGAAGGTGTTCGGCCCGCCCAAAAAGGGGGAGACGCTTCTTTTTCATCGCCCCATCCCGCTATCCCTCGGCGGATTGCCCTCCGGCAGCCCGCTTCTGTTTCACGGGATACCTGACTTTATCAGACCGCGCCCAATCTGGCAACGTTTATTCGGCTGTCTCGGAACAGCGCGGGTTGCCTAAACTGTAGCGGAGCACGGCGATTTTTGGCGATGTGTCAAGATGATGAATTGTTCACTCTCGCAGGCTCTCTGAATGGGGGTTCAGAAGGTCCTCAGTTCAAATCTCACCGCCCCGACCAGTTAATGCCGAAGCATCCTCACGGCTGGAGAATTCCGACTGCATGGTTACGCACAGGTTGGCTAAGAAGGGCTGATTCGCATTCGTAGCGATTCTACAATCGTCTCGTTTCACAAGTTCTGGCTTGATCCGAAGCTTCGCGCGTGCTAAATCTTGATTTGATGGTGACTCAAGGCAAAAACCGCCACTGCGGACAGTTTTTGAGACCCAGCTTGTTGGCCCTGTTGGGGTGCCTTCTTCTGTTCAGGCCCATGTCTGGATCAGCTCAACTTCAATCCCTCGTCGCCAGCAATACGGCCTTTGCCCTGAACCTTTACGGCCAGCTCGCGACCAACCAGGGCAACCTTTTCTTCTCCCCTTACAGCATCTCGACCTGCCTGGCGATGACCTACGCTGGAGCGCGCGGCGAGACTGCGGCCCAAATGGCCCAAGTCATGGGGTTTGGCACCAATCAGCCACAATTCGCTTCCCTCTTCGGACAACTCCTGTCCGAGATCGAAGCCGACCAACAAACCAACGCGCTCGAGCTAAACACCGCCGATGCGCTCTGGATCCAGGAAGGCTATCCTTTCCTGCCCTCGTTTCTGGAAACGGCCACGAACCAATACCAGGCCAATCTCAACCAGGTTGACTTCGGCACCGAGGCGGCTGCGGCCACGCAGGATATCAACAACTGGGTGGCGCAGGAAACCCAGAACAAAATCCAAAATATTCTGCCGGCTGGCAGCATCAACGCCAGCACCCGGCTGGTTCTGGTTAACGCCATATACTTCCTGGGCGTCTGGACCGAGGCCTTTGCCGTAAGCAATACATTGACCCAGCCGTTCTACCTCTCCACCAACAGTCAAGTCCAGGTGCCCCTGATGCACCAGTTCGTCCCAACAATCATGGGCGGCAGCGGCCTGGCGTTCCCTTACATGGAATCCAGCAATTTCCAGGCGATAGAGCTGCCCTATGCCAGCAATCAGGTTTCGATGGTGATCCTGCTGCCCTCGCAAGTCGATGGCTGGCGGCAACTGGAGCAGCAGCTCTCTCCCGCGTTTCTTTCCGCCGTGCTCGCCCAAATGAGTCCGCGGTACATCGATATCTTTCTGCCAAGGTTTACATTGGAGTCTTCCTTCGACCTTTCGGAAACGCTGGAGAATATGGGTATGCCGGATGCCTTCGCGCCGGGCGCAGCCGACTTTTCCGGGATCGACGGGGCGCAGGATCTCGTCATTTCCGACGTCTTGCACAAAGCGTGGGTGGCGGTTAACGAAGCAGGCACGGAAGCCGCTGCGACAACCGTCACGATCGTAACGCCTACAGTGGGGTTGATGTCGCCCGTCTTCCGGGCCGATCATCCGTTCCTTTTTTTCATCCGCGACACCCAATCGGGCAGCCTGCTCTTCTTGGGTCGGGTTGCGAACCCAAGCCCATCTGTCGCCAATGCCGCACCGGCGCTCCATTTGAGCCTCACCCCTTCAGGTCAGAGTCTGAACATTTCCTGGCCGTATCCTTCGACCGGCTGGACATTGCGGCAAAATCCGGATTTAAGCACGACCAATTGGACGCCCAGCGGCGGTATCACCAATGACGGGACGAATAATTTCCTCAGCATCTCAACGCAGGCCGGAGCTTTGTTTTTCCGCTTGAGCCAACCCTGATTCACCTCTGCTGCTTAAACTCAATTGATCTATCAGCAATCTGAGTGCGCTCGCATCGCTCGGTGACGGTGTGTACCGGAGCCCCGACGCCACCGCAACCCGCCATATCCGGCGCTTTTGCCAAGGCGCATGAGGCCTTCAACATGATCAAAGCGGGAGGGGGGATTGACCAGGGCGGGTGTGTCGGCTAGGCTGCGGGGGTTCCAGTGAATCCTGAGACGCATATGAGAAAAAACATGGTCCATTTCTGTCTTCCCCGTCGGCTCCAGGCAGCCGTAATCCTTTTGCCGCTGATTTGGGGAGGCATTTCATGTCTGGCGCAGCCGTCGGGCGGTCCTTATGGCCCTGTGCAACAAAGTTATGCGGTTCCGGCGGATGCCGCGCACATTTATTTTGTGGCGCCGGACGGCAAGGCGGATGCCACGGGCGCGCGGCCGGATGCCCCGACAACGCTGGAGTCGGCGATCGAGAGGGTGACGACGGGGGATGCAATTGTGATGCGAGGCGGGACGTATCGGACGGGGAATTTGAAACTGAACCAGGGGATAACGATGCAGCCTTACGCAGACGAGCATCCGGTACTGAAAGGGACGAAGGTGGCGACGAATTGGGAGGGGCTTCGGGACGGTGTGTGGCGGACGAGCTGGCCGACGTTGTTTCCGCAGAAGCCGGCGGATTGGTGGCGACGGGAACGGGAAGGGATGCGGACGCCGCTGCACCGTTTCAACAATGATATGGTGTTTGTGGATGGACGGCGGTTGATGTCGGCGGGTTGGGAAGGCGAGTTGACGACGAACAATTTCCACATTGATTACGAGCACGGGCAGGTATTCATCGGATTCAATCCGGCGGGACATTTGATGGAGATTACGGCGTTCGACAGCGGGCTGATCCGGACGACAGGCGATGTGCATGGGAAGAAGTCGGACGGCCGCGGGCTGGTGATGCGGGGGGTGACGCTGACACAGTACGCATTTCGCGCGATCGAGGTCGAAGGGCGCGAGCCGGAAGGCGTGGCGGACGAGTCCACGTTCGGGAAGGACGTGGTGGGGTCAGTGTTCGAGAACGTGACCATTTCGCATTGTTCGCGCGTGGCGGGATATTTTCACGGGGACCGGACGGTGTTCCGGAATTGCCGGATCAGCGACACGAGCACGGAGGGGATTTACCTGATTGCGTCGTCGGACTGTCTGCTGGAGCGGAACATTTTTGCGCGGAACAACGTGCAGCGGATCACGGGGTATTTTCCGGCGGCGGTGAAGATTTTCAACCAGACGCACCGGGTGGTGTGCCGGGACAACGTGGTGATGGACCAGCCGGACTCGAACGGGATCTGGTACGACGTGGGGAACCAGGACGGGGTATTTGTCAACAATTTGGTGGAAGGCTGTGTGGACGGGTTTTTCTTTGAGATCTCCAAGCGGGTGATCTGCGCGGGGAATGTGTTTGTCAATTGCGACAAAGGCGTGCGGGTTTTGAACAGCACCAACGCGCAGGTTTATCACAACACGTTTGTCAACACAGTGGCGTCGTTCGAGCGCACCGAGCGCAGCGCGGTGAACGATCACTTCGGGTGGCATCCGAGCACGGGACCGGCGGTGGAGGAGCGGGACGGCCACAGTTTCGTGGGAAACCTGCTGACAGGGGACGAGAATTTTCACAAGCCGCTGCTGCGATTCGAGCAAACCAAGGCGCTGTGCGGCAAGCTGACGAAGCCGCAGGTGGCGCGGCTGGACGACAATGTGTATGTGCGGCGCGGCGGCTCGGGCGGGCAGGCATTGATGGTGTGGAGTCCGGTCGAGGGGGAGAATTGCGTGACGGAATTGAACAATTTGGAGGAGCTGCGGCGGGTGCGTCCGGAGTATGAGGCGCACGGGATTTTCGTCACGGATTGGTATGGCTCGGTCTTCAAGGGACCGGAATTGGGAAACTACGCGCTGAACGGGAGCCTGAGGCATGCCGTGGCCGGACAGATGCCGGCGGAGGTCCAGAAGGTGCTCGGTTGGGCGACGGAGGGATCGTGCGAGCCCGGCGCATACCAGACACCGGGCCAATGAGCACCACGCCTTTCGCCGCCTTGTCAGCACCGCCAATTCTCCGCCCCGGGTGGCGCCCGTGTACACCAGCTTGCGCTGCAACAGCATGCACTGCTATTTGGCCAGAGATATGGCCGAGTCGCCTGGCGGGCGGGGTGACAATTTGCATGACCGACGAGGAAAGCTTGCCCTGGAGGAGTTCAATCAGGGAATTGGTTTTGCCGGCGCATTGCCGCGCCCAATTCTCCGAAGCCATGTGCGGTCGTCCGGGGACAGGTCTGGAAACAGCCTCAAACCGCAGGCGTGAGCAACGGCCCGGCAGCCGCTTGCGGAGTCGAAACTGAGGTTTGGTAATAGAGGGAGAAAAGCCAATTGGTATCGGCAAAGGCTATTCGGGTCTGAGGCATAGCTCGTAAGCCTTCGGGTCGGCTGCCGGAGCGGGCCGCTTTAACACTTCCCGCCAATCCGGGGGCGGGGCGAGCGACAATTCGCGCTCGACCAATTCGTTGAGCTTTTCACTCACGTTCCCAAAGGCCTCCTGCAGTTGCCTCTTGGACCGTCTGGGGCGGAAAGTAATGGTCTCACGCATACCAAAATGGTAAGACAACCCTCCCTATTGTCAAGGGCGGAGATTTGCCTGAACGCTCTCGAACAGGTCCGTCGCCGATTCAACTTCGCCGGCCCGCCCGTTGGCTGAGTCCACAAGCACATCGAATGATCCGTGAAAAACCCCCAAAAAAGTCTGTGCGAGTCCGCTTGCATCCCGGCGGCCATCGGCCTTAATCTCCCGCCGTACAATGGCGTCGCGACATAAAATACTGCTTTTGGACGACGACGAGCAGATGCTGGAGTTATATCAGGAACTGCTCCGCAACCTGCCCAGCCAGCCGGAGGTCACCACCTCCAGTTCGGGGGCGCGCGCCATCGCGCTGCTGGAATCCGAGCCGTTCACGTTGCTCATCACGGATTTGCGCATGCCGAAAATGGACGGGTTGCAAGTGCTGGCCATTGTGCGGCGCAAATACCCCCAGTTGCGCATCATCGTTTTGACCGGTGTTCTGGATGAAGAATATCGCTCGCGCGCCTACGCCCTGGGGGTGGACTTGTTCTGGCAAAAACCGAGCAGCTCCGAGGAATTTCAATTCTTCAAGGACTGCATCGAATCGCTCCTGGGCCGCGAAGTGGCCACCGAAGGCGGCTTCCGCGGCATGCAAAGCAAGAGCCTGGTGGACTTGATCCAACTGGAGTGCCTCTCGCAAAGCTCTTCGGTCCTCCGCATCACCCAGGGGAGCGTCGAGGGCAAAATCTGGGTGCAGGAAGGGGAAATCATCGACGCCGCCGCCGGCGAGTTCAAAGGGGAAGCGGCCTTCAAGGAGATTCTGTCCTGGAAAAGCGGCAATTTTGAAATCCAGCCGGCCGAGGCCAACCACCCGCGCACGATCACCGGCTCCTCCCAGGGGCTTCTGCTGGACTCGGCCCAGGCGCTGGACGAATGGCGCGGCCAGCAGTCGGGCAAGCCGGGCGAAGGCGCAACGGCCGCCCCGGCCAGTTCCGCCCTGGCCCCGCTGGCGAAATTCGAGGGCGTTGAATTCGTCTTGACCATGGGGCCGGAGGAAAAGTCGCCCTGCGAATCCTGGGGCCTGGAGAACTCCAAGGAAATCTCCGCCTGGGCGTGGGACGCCCAAAAACACCTGCGCGAATTGGGCGACAAATTGGGGGCGGGCGCTCTGGCCCAGGTTTCGGGCTTCGGCTTGCATCGCCACTGGGCCTTGGCCCACTCCGACCAAAAGGGCCTCCTCTGCACCGGCTTCCGCCGCTCCATGCCCAAGGAGAAAGTCGATCAAACCATGAAACACATCTTCACCAAATGGGTCTCCTGAACAAAGACAAAGCTCCCAAACCGGAGTTGAAGCGCCTGCCCACCGGCAGCTTCACCGTCGATGCCCACGGCCAGGTCGTCAGCTCGACCGTCCCCCAAACCATCCCGCCCGCCCTGGTGCGCGACATCGGCCAGCGCATCGTCGCCGTCTTCGCGGGGGCCCGCAAGGCGCAGTTGCCCTTCTCCGAGTTGGTGGTGCAGTTCGCCTCCTTTAAAATCACCGCGCGCGAAATGCGCGGCGGCGCCATTATTTTCCTCTCCCCCAAGGCCCTGCAATGGGTCTCACGTTCCTAACCGGCTTATGCGCAACAAGAAACTGGACAACCTGATCGTTCAACTGGAAAACTATTTGGAGTGCCTCAAGCAGTTCAATTACTTCGTCACCCTGGCCCGCGGCAAAAAATTCGCCGAAGAGGACGAGAACCAGTTCCTGGAGGTCAAATCCCTCATCGTGCAGGAACTCGAACTCATCACCGCCGCCGTCGAATGCGTCTCGCCCTCGCGCGAGGACGTTCATGGCTTGATCAGCTCCGCCCCTTCCCTGCGCTATCTGAGCGACAGCAACGAAGGCAACTTGCGCGGCCTGGAGAATCATTGGCACAAGGTCTATGTCGGTTTCCAGGCCATTCTCGGCCAGCTCAAAGTCCAGCAGCGCCAGATCGAAGCCCAATCCGTCTTCGGCTCCATGTTCAGCAGAAAGAAATGACGCCCCGCACTCAGCCGTTGCCAGCCCATGACTGATCCGCTTACCGCGCTCATTCTCGGTGTCGTCGAAGGCATCACCGAATTTCTTCCCGTCTCCTCCACCGGCCACCTCCTCATCGCCCAGCAATGGCTGCCCCGGCAGAGCGACCTCTTCAACGTCGTCATCCAGGCCGGCGCCGTCCTGGCGGTCATCCCGCTCTTTCACCACCGCTTCCATCAATTCATCTTCAACTGGCGCGAAAAGGCCGTGCGCGATTATTTCCTGAAAATTGTCGCCGCCTTTGTCATCACCGGCGCCGGCGGCTACATGCTGGAAAAGCACGGATTCAAACTGCCCGAAAAACTTTTGCCGGTTGCCATCGCCCTCTTCACCGGCGGCGTGCTCTTCCTGGTCGTGGAACGCTGGCTGGCCAAAACCGGCCGCAGCCAGGGCCGCGGCGAACTGGCCGACGTGACCTGGACCTTGGCGGTGGCTGTCGGGCTTGGGCAACTCATTGCGGCGGCGTTTCCGGGCGCATCGCGCTCAGGAACGACGATTATACTTGCTTTGATCCTGGGCCTGGGCCGGCCCCTGGCGACGGAATACTCCTTTCTGGTCAGCATTCCGACGATGCTGGCCGCCAGCGGTTACAAGATTTTCGAAACCTTCCATCATCCCATAGCCGGCGCGGCGCCCGAGAACTGGCGGATGGTGATACTGGCCTCGGTGATTGCCGCCGTCGTATCATTCATCGCGGTCAAATGGCTGTTGCGCTACGTGCAGACCCACACCTTTGTAGCCTTTGGCTGGTATCGCATCGCCGTCGGGGCGGCCGCCTTCGCCCTCCTGGCCCTCGGTCACTAGCCTGGAGGCGACGCGCAAATATCGAGTCTAAGGTAGGGGTGACTTTGGCGAAAAACGCGGCGCGGAAGCCCTTGCTTTGAAAATAGCCCAGCCATTTATGGCTGGGTAAAGCGTCAAACAAACCAATCAAGTCCCGTCAGGGACGGAAGAAATGTTCGTACGCCCGTGGATTTCTTTCGTCCCTTTTGTCCCTTCCGTCCCATCCGATTCTTTCATAATGAGCCTCCCTTTCAGGAGGTGTGGGCTAATCCTAATCGTTGCTCCGACCCGTCCGACCCGTCCGATCCCCTCTTTCAATCATTCCGTAATCGCCCGTCGTTATTTTGATGGAGCTCGGGGATTTTGATGCGGCTTCTGTTGTGCGTCGCGCGACGCCGCCGAGAGCGGAGGAGTACAATTTCAATCAGGGTATCGTAGAGTGATTGGGCCGCGTAACCAGCGCGCTGCACGCGAACCGCCGCTATGCGATAGCGGCATTGCCTTATCTGATACTGGTATTCCCCGGCGCCGCCGCTCGCCTAATGGGGAGACGGCCCAATTCATTCCAGTTTTCGCTCATTGAAATCAGTAAATCCTCACGGTCAAATGGTGCTTGTCCAGGATGGTGCCCTCGAACTGGGCCAGTTGGGCCAGGGCTTCGTTGTAATCGGCCAGCGCGCGGATTTCCGCGGAGCGGGCGGTGGTCAAATTGCTTTGCAATTGGAGCACGACGAAGGGGGTGCTGGTGCCGACCTGGAGCTTCTTTTCTTCGGCGGCCAGGGCTTGCTCGGCATAGACGCGGGCTTCGCGCGTGGCATCGACCTGCGCCAGATCGCTTCGGGCGCTTTCGATGGTGTTCTGGACCTGAATGAGCATGGTTTGTTCGGCAAGTTGGTATTCCAGTTGGGCCTGTTGAATGGCGGCTTTGGCGGCTTTGTAGTTGTTGCGCGCCCCTTTGTTGCTCAACGGAAAACTCAGGATCATGCCGTAAGAATAGGAGGGATAATCGTTGCGCGGGATCTGGTCATAGGCCCCGCCGAGAGCCGAACTCAGCCCGCTGCGCCCGTAACTGCCTGTCAAGTCTAATTGCGGGAAAAGCTGGTTCTTCTGCAAGCGCCGGTTGATGTCCGCCCTCTCCTGGTTGACCCGCGCCGCCAGAACGTCCGGCCGTTTGGCCAGCCCGGTCTGCCAGCTTTCCTGCAAGTCGAAGACCTGCGGCACGGCGACCAGTTTGTCGGCCGGTTGCAGTTGGATGTCGTGCATTTGCCGGTACCGGTCGGTGATGAGCGCCTTGAGATTATTCTCGTCGGTCATGACCAATTGCCGCGCGGCCAGGAGCGCGGCCCGGGCCGAGGCGAGTTGGGAGAGGGATTGGGAGACATCCAGCACGGTCAGGACCCCGGCCTGCACCTTGCGCTTGTTTTCGGACACCAGTTGATCGGCCAGGGCGACGGCCTCTTCCTGCACCTTGACGTTCTCAAAGGCGTAGTTCAGTTCGTCGTAAGCCTGCTCGACGGCGCTGATGTTGGTGTTGACCAACTGCCGGAAAGCCAATTCGTCATACTGCAACGTCTTTTTGGCGATGAGGATCGTCGCCCGCGTGGTGTCGATCCAAAAATTCTTCAGCAACGGCTGGTCGAGCGTCAGGCCGGCGAAGGTTTTGTTCTGGGTGAACGGGGCCAAAGGGACGCCGTTGCTATCGAAGCGCGTGTAGGCGCTCCGGTCCAGAGAAACCCCCAGGTTGTACTGCAAACCCCACGGAGTCAAGGCGTTACTGCCGTTGATGCCTCCGATGCCCATCGTGTAATTGTGGTCGTTGACATCCTGAGACGGGGACTGGAGGCCATTGAAAATCTGGCCGGGCTGGGCGGTGTAGGTGTCTTTGGCGCTGGAATTGAAGCTGGCGTCGTAAGCGCCGTAGTTGGCCTCCAGCGCGAAGCGGTCGAGCAGCGGGTTGAACCGCTGGATTTGGACGCTCAGGTTGTGTTCCAAGGCCATCCGCACGGCCTCCTCCAGGGAAATGGACTGGACCTTGTTGGTTTGGGCTGCGACATGGACCGCAAGACCGAGGATGCAACCTGCCAGGCAGGCAAAACCAAAGCGTTTCATTTTGAGCTTTTTGACGGGGCGGAGTGTGCCCGGCTTCAATTGGTTCGTCAAATACGCAGTTGGTTGACGGAGCCGCCAGTTTCGTCTTGCGAGGGGCGGGCTGGATTTGTTAATAATGCATCACAATTTTATGGCAGCGATTGGCCGCTTTCAAAAAGGCGACGAGATTTTTTACGCGAAGGTCGTGGACGGAGAGCTTTTCCGCCTGCGCGGCGATGTCTTTGGCTCGCCGTCGTTCGATAAAAAGCGCATGTCTTTCAAGGGCTTGAAAACGTTGACGCCGGTGGCGCCGTCGAAGGTCATCGCCATCGGCCTCAATTACGCCGATCACGCCCGCGAGACCGGCAAAACGCTCCCGAAAGAGCCGCTCTTCTGGCTCAAAGCGCCCACGTCGCTCATTCCCGATGGGGCGAAGATCGAGATTCCCTTTCCGCAGCACCGCACCGATTTCGAGGCGGAGCTGGCCATCGTCATCGGGCGTCGGGTGCGCAACGTCACGGCCACGGCGGCGGCGCGGTATATTTTTGGATTCACGGCGGCGCAGGACATCAGCGACCGGACAATCCAGCATGCGGAGAGCCAATGGGCGCGGGCGAAATCGTTCGACACCTTTACGCCGCTGGGGCCGTATGTGGAAACCAAGGCGGACCCGTCGGATTTGACCCTCCAGTTGTTCCAAAACGGGCAGCTTCGCCAGAATTCCAACACCAGCCAGCTCATTTTCAATTGTTTCCAAGTGGTCAGTTTCGTCTCCACCAACATGACGCTGCTGCCGGGGGACGTCATCCTCACCGGCACGCCGAGCGGGATTGGGCCGATCCAATCGGGCGACCGGCTGGAGGTGCGAATCCAGGGGCTGGCGCCCTTGGTCAACACGGTCAAGTAAAGCGGCCGCCGCCACTCGGAATCATTCTTATATTATGCGCTGGAGCCAGGCTTTTATCCCGACCCTTAAAGAAACCCCCGCGGAAGCGGAAATCATTTCGCACAAGCTGCTCTTGCGGGCCGGCTTGATCCGCAAGCTCACCGGCGGGCTTTACACGTTCCTGCCCCTGGGCTTGCGCGCCTTGCGCAAGGTGGAACAAATCGTCCGCGAAGAAATGGACCGGGCCGGCGCGCTGGAAGTGCTCATGCCCGCCTTGCAGCCGCCGGAAATCTGGCAGCAAAGCGGCCGCTACGAAACGGCCCAGGGCGTTTTCTTCAAGGCGCGCGACCGGGCGAAAAAGGAATGGATTCTCGGCCCCACCCACGAAGAGGTCATCACCACCCTGGTGGCGGGCGAATTGAGTTCCTACCGCCAGTTGCCCAAGAACTTTTACCAAATCCAGACCAAGTTCCGCGACGAAATCCGGCCCCGCTTCGGCCTGATGCGGGCCAAGGAATTCGTGATGAAGGACGCTTACAGCTTCGACATCTCCGACGAAGCCGCGCAGGTCAGCTACAAAAAAATGTATGACGCCTACACGCGCATCTTTCAGCGGTGCGGTTTGAAGGCGATGGCGGTCGAGGCGGACACCGGCGTGATGGGCGGGAAGTTCTCGCACGAGTTCATGGCGCCGGCGGAAACGGGCGAAAACGAGGTGGTCTATTGCGAAAGCTGCCACTACGCCGCCAACATCGACAAGGCCGCCAGCCGCGCCAGCCGGGCCGACTCCGCCGCAACAGGAATGACGGCGGAGAAATTCGCCACGCCGGGGGTTGCGACCATCGAGGACTTGACCCGGCCGCCTTTTGGCGTGCCGGCCCAACGCCAGATCAAGACGCTGGTTTATCTGGTGGAAAACAAACCGGTGCTGGTGTTGTTGCGCGGCGACGATCAACTGAACGAGGCGAAATTGACCGGCGCCCTCGGCACGGGGACTTTTCGCCCGGCCGAGGCGGAGGAGATTTTCGCCGCGTTGCGGGCGCATCCCGGCAGCCTGGGCGCGGTGAACGTCAAGGACCTGCCGATCCATGCGGATGAAACGCTGCGCGGCGCCGTCGCCATGGCCACCGGGGCCAACGAGGACGGCTTCCACTGGCGCGGGGTCGAGATCGGGCGCGACATCGCTGTCAACAAATGGAGCGACCTGCGGCTCGTCCGGGCGGGGGAACCGTGCGCGCATTGCGGCCAGGCGCTGAAAATCCGCCGCGCCATCGAAGTGGGCCACGTTTTCAAGCTCGGCACAAAATACAGCGAGGCCTTCAACGCCTGTTTCCTGGATGAATCGGGCAAAAAGCAGCCGGCCATCATGGGCTGCTACGGCATCGGCGTCACCCGCACGTTGCAGGCCGTCATCGAGCAAGGCAACGACAAGGACGGCATCATCTGGCCGGTCAGCGTCGCGCCCTACACGGTTTGCGTGACGCCCTTGACCGTCGCGCCCGACAGCGCGGTGATGAAGCTGGCGGAGCAGATTTACGCCGGCCTGGGCACGCGCGGCGTCGAAGTCATCCTGGACGACCGGGACGAACGCCCCGGAGTCAAGTTCAAGGATTCCGAACTGATCGGCTTCCCCGTCCGGGTTGGCATCGGCGAAAAATCGCTGGCCCGGGGCGAAGTCGAACTGAAGACGCGGGGCGGCCCGCTGGTGCCGGTCAAAGCCGGGGAGGTGGTGGAAAGAGTTTTGGAAAAGCTGGCGCAACCGCCGCCGGGCGGGGGCAACTGAGCGTTTCACGCCGCCACCAGGCGGGTTTCCATGCGAAAGCCAAGCTCGCGCAACAAGGCTTGATAATCTTCGACCTGGGAGAGAACGCCGGGAGTCCGGCTGGCCGTCAATTGTGACAACACGCTCAGGAGCGCGCTGCCGTCCTCAGCGGGAAAATCCTCCTCCACCAGGGCGGCGTCCGCCCACTTGACCAATTCGTCGTGAGAAACTTCACTGGCCAAATAGGCCGCGATCTTCGTTGCGCAGTCCACTTTTGTTGTCATAACTTCTGAATCGCTTTTGCGCCTCGCTGAAAGACCACAGGAAACGGCTGAATCGGCCCAAAAGATTTTTCAAGAAAACACTTGCGGCGAAAATGGCTTCTGCTATCTTTTCGCTCCATTTTCGCCGAAAGCGACAGATGGCGGCTTTTTGGCGCGACCGATAACTGATCGCCCCGCTGGGCGCAGGATTGATGGCCGACGCCGCTTGCAGCCGTGACGCATTTGATTTTTATGCCAGTTAAAACGTTCAGGCCCTTAACGCCTTCGACGCGCTACGTGACGGTGGCGTCGTTCGACGAGATTACTAAGGACACTCCGGAGCGGAGTCTCATCAGTATTCGCAAGAAATCTGGTGGGCGCAATTGTTATGGCCGCGTCACGGCTCGCGGCATCGGGCGGGGTCATAAACAATTCCACCGCAACGTCGATTTCAAACGCAATAAGCACGGAATCGAGGCGGATGTGACGGCCATCGAATATGACCCGATTCGCACCGCCCGGCTGGCGCTTTTGCAATATAAGGATGGGGAAAAGCGTTACATCCTGGCCCCCAACGGGTTGCAGGTGGGGGCCAAGCTCGTCAGCGGGCCGGCCGCGCCGGCGGAACTGGGCAACTGCCTGCCGCTCAAGACGATACCGGTCGGTTTGCCCATTCATAACATTGAAATCACCCCCGGTCGGGGCGGCCAGATGGTCCGCACGGCGGGCGGGTCGGCGATGGTGATGTCGCGCGATGAGGCTTACGCCCTGATCCGGCTGCCATCGGGGGAAGTGCGCCGGGTGCATGAGACCTGTTACGCCACCATCGGCCAGGTTGGGAACCTGGAGCATGAGAATATGGTTTTGGGCAAGGCCGGCCGCTCGAGGCATCGGGGCATCCGGCCGATTAACCGCGGGGTTTCGCGCAACCCGGTGGACCACCCCAACGGGGGCGGGGCGGGCAAATCCAAGAGCGGCGGCGGCTGGCAACAACTGACTTCGCCGTGGGGCCTGCTGGCCAAAGGCTACCGGACACGCCACAAGCGGAAGTACTCCAACCGGTTCATCCTGGTTCGCCGCGATGGCCGGCCGATGAAACGCAAGTAATTGATGAAACACTAACTAATATGGGACGATCCATCAAAAAAGGTCCATTCGTGGACGGTCATCTGGTCGAGAAGATCGAGGAGGCCAAGGCGTCCAAGTCGAAGACGCCGATCAAGACGTGGTCGCGCCGCTCGATGATTACGCCGGACTTTGTGGGCTTGACCTTCAACGTCCACAACGGCAAAATTTTCAATCCGGTCTTCGTCACGGAGAACATGGTGGGCCACCGGCTGGGCGAATTCTCGCTCACGCGCACGTTCAAGAAACACGGCGCGCACACCGCGAAAGCCGAAGCGAAATAGGCGCGTATGGAAGTTCAAGCCATTACACACAACGTCCGCATGTCCGCGCAGAAGATGCGCGAGGTGGTGCGGCAGATTCAGGGACTGCCCGCCGCGCACGCGCAAGCCGTCCTGGCGGTGGTGCCGCGCAAGGGAGCGCGGGCGGTGGCCAAGACGCTCCAGTCCGCCCTGGCCAACGCCGAGGACTTGAAAATCCACAAGGCCGAATATCAGGACCTGAAGACGGAAAACCTGCGCGTCAAGCTGGCCGTGGCGGGCACGGCCGGCAGCATCAAGCGGTTCACCCCCAAGGCGCGCGGCTCGGCCGGGCCGATCCTCAAGCGCAATTGCCACGTCAAAATAGTTTTGTCAGACGAATAACACTATGGGCCAAAAAACAAATCCAATCGGTCTGCGCGTCGCCCTCAACAAAGACTGGGGCTCCAAGTGGTTTGCGGAGAAGAAGGAATTCGGCAAACTGCTGGCGGAAGACAGGAAGATTCGGGACCTGCTCAAGACCAAGCTGGAAGGGGCGTCGGTTTCCAAGATTCAACTCGAACGGGCCGCCTCCCGTTGCCGCATCACCATTTTCACCGCCCGCCCCGGCGTGGTCATCGGACGGAAAGGGGCCGAAATCGACAAGCTCAAGGAAGAAATCAGCAAGATGACCGGCAAGGAAGTCTATGTGGATATTCAGGAAATCAAGCAACCCGAGGTTGATGCCCAATTGGTGGCTGAAAACGTGGCCGTCCAGCTTGAACGCCGCGTTTCCTTCCGCCGGGCGATGAAGAAAGCGGTGCAAGTGGCGATGGATTTCGGGGCCGAAGGCATCAAAGTGCGGGTGGGAGGCCGTTTGGGGGGCGCGGAGATCGCCCGGGTCGAGAAATACCATCAAGGCCGCGTGCCGCTGCACACCTTGCGGGCCAATATCGAGTATGGATTTGCCGAAGCCAATACGGTCTATGGCAAGCTGGGGATCAAATGCTGGATTTGCAAAGGCGACATGCCGGCGGCCAAAAAACAACAGAAAGAACAGCCGCAGCCGCAGCCAGCGCCGGCGCCGGCGCCGGCAGCGGTTTGAGAATTTGAACCGAACGGAAACCCGTTAGAAAAGAGAAATTATTTATGGCAATGAGTCCCGCCAGAGTAAAGTACCGCAAGATGCACCGGGGCAGCCGCACCGGTCTGGCCCAGCGCGGCTCAACGGTCGCCTTTGGTGAATACGGATTGCAGTCCCTGGAACGGTGCTGGCTGGATACCAAGCAAATTGAAGCGGCCCGCGTGGCCGTGACCCGCTTTATGAAGCGCCGCGGAAAGGTCTGGATTCGCATCTTCCCGCATAAATCCTTTACCAAGAAGCCGCTGGAAACGCGCATGGGCAAGGGCAAAGGGCCGTTGGAATCCTGGGTGGCGGTGATCCGTCCGGCCAGTGTCTTGTTTGAAGTCGATGGCGTGGCTGAAGTGGTGGCGCGGGAATCCATGCGGCTGGCCGCGACGAAGCTGCCCATCAGGACCAAATTCATTTCCCGTCATCGCATGGGCTGAACCGACTATGAAAATGTCCGAAATCAAAGATTTGACCGCGCACGAACTCTCCGCCAAGAGCCGGGACCTGCGCCACGAGATTTTCAACCTGCGCTTGCAGCAGGCCAGCAGCCAATTGGAGAAGCCGGCCCGCCTGCGCGATTTGCGCCGGGATGTCGCCCGGCTGGAAACGCGCCTTTCCCAACTGCGGAACAAGGCGGCTTGATTTTATTTTTATGGCAGAAGCAAAACAATTGGAGGAACGCGGCCACCGCAAGGAACGGCTGGGCAAGGTCATTGCCAACAAGATGGCCAAGACCATCGTCGTGCGGGTCGAGCGCCGCTTCCCGCACCCTGAATACAAAAAGGTCGTGACGGCCTTTTCCAAATTCTACGCCCACGATGAAAAAGGCGAAGCCAAGGTGGGCGACCTGGTGTTGATCCGGGAAACGCGGCCCTTGTCCAAATTGAAACGCTGGCGGCTGACCCAGGTGGTGGAACGATCCGCCGACGTGCCGCTGGCCGCCGTCTAGCCAGGATTTATGTTACAGGTTCGCTCCATTTTAGACGTGGCCGACAACACCGGCGCCAAACGCGCCGCCGCCATCGGCGTCATCGGCCGCAACCAGCGCTACGCCGGGATTGGCGACGTAATCAAGGCCCACATCAAGGAGGCCGCGCCGGATGGCACGGTCAAAAAGGGCGAGGTGGTCGATGCCGTCGTCGTGCGCACGCGCCAGCGCATCCGGCGGGCGGACGGCTCCTACCTGCGTTTTGACAGCAACGCCATTGTGATAATTGACAAGGAAAACAACCCGCGCGGCACGCGCATTTTCGGGCCGGTCGCCCGCGAATTGCGGGAGAAGAAGTTCATGAAGATCATATCCCTGGCCCCGGAGGTTCTCTAGTTATGCCAAAAGCTCATGTGAAAAAAGGGGATGAGGTCGTGGTCATTGCCGGGTCCGAACTGGGCGGGCGCGGGAAGATATTGATGGTCAAGACCAAGAAGCAACGCGTGCTGATCGAGGGCCTCAAAATGATCAAGCGCCACACCCGCAAGAGCCAGCAGCATCCCAAGGGCGCCATCGTCGAGCGCGAGGGCACCATCCATATTTCCAACGTGATGCTGGCCTCCCGGTATGACGAGCGCACCGGCGCCAAACACGAAACGGCTCCCACCGAAGCCGCCCCGCAATGAAACCGAGACTTTACGAAAAGTACATCCAGGAAGTGCGGCCCGCCCTGCGCGAGAAGCGCCAGTACAAAAACATCCATCAAATCCCGCGCCTGGAAAAGATCGTGGTCAACATGGGCGTGAGCGCCTCGCTGGAAAAGGGGGCGATCGATGACGCCGCGCGCGACATCACGCTGATCACCGGGCGCAAGCCGGTGGTGAGCAAATCGCGCCACAGCATCGCCAATTTCAAGCTGCGCGAGGGCCAGCCCATCGGCTGCCGCGTCACGCTGCGCCGCGAAATCATGTACGAGTTCTTTGACCGCCTGGTGGCCGCCGCCCTGCCGCGCATCCGCGACTTTCGCGGGCTGTCGCCCCGCTCTTTCGACGGGCGCGGCAATTACACTTTTGGCGTGAACGACCAGACCATTTTCCCGGAAATCGAACTGGACAAGATCAAACGCACCCAAGGCATGGACATCACGATCGTGACCACGGCGCCGACCAACGAGGAGGCGCTGGACCTGCTCAAAATGATGGGCATGCCCTTCGCCGAGGCGAAGGAAACACCGCAGCGACCCACACCCTGAATTTATGGCAAAAATCGCCTGGATAGAACGCAACAAGAAAAAGCGCGAAACCGTCAAGAAGTACGCCGCCCAGCGGGCCGAGTTGAAGGCGCGGCGCGACTACGCCGGGTTGAGCAAACTGCCCCGCAACGCCAGCCCCAGCCGCGTGGTCAACCGCTGCTCGATGTCCGGCCGGCGCCACGGGTATTTGCGCAAATTCGGCTGCTCGCGCCTGACCTTTCGCGAGGCGGCCTTGAACGGCTTGATTCCCGGCGTGACCAAGGCCAGTTGGTAACACTATGAGCGACCCGATTTCAGACATGCTGACCCGCATACGCAACGCCAGCCGGGCGTTGCTGCCGGAGGTCCACGTCCCCCACTCCAAACTAAAGGAGAGCATTGCCCACCTCCTCAAGCGCGAAGGCTACATCGCGGAGGTCGCCGTGGAGGGCAAACTGCCCAAGACGATCAAGCTCAAGCTCAAGTACTCCGGGCGCAAATGCGTCATCGAGGGCTTGCGCCGGGCCAGTTCCCCGGGGTTGCGCCGCTACGTCGGGGCGCAGAAGGTCCCGGCCGTGCGGGCCGGAATGGGCACCTCGATCCTTTCCACCTCCGAGGGCATCCTCACCGGCACGCAGGCGCGCAAGAAAAATCTCGGCGGCGAACTGCTCTGTGAAATTTGGTAACATTTATGTCTCGCATTGGAAAATTACCCGTCGCCGTCCCGCCCAAAGTCAAGGTCGAGATCCGGGGTCAGAAAGTCCTGGTCGAAGGCCCCAAGGGCAAGCTGGATTTTGAACTGCCCCGCCGCACCTCGGCCAACCTCAACGGCGCCAGCCTCGTTGTCAGCCGCCAGGGCGACGACGCCGAGGCCCGGGCCTTGCACGGCTTGAGCCGGGCCATCGTCAACAACATGGTCAAGGGCGTCAGCGAAGGGTTCGTCAAAAAACTCGAAATCCAGGGCGTCGGTTTCAAGGCCGCTGTCCAGGGCAAAAATGTCAATCTGGTTTTGGGCTATTCGCATCCGGTCAATTATCCCATTCCCGACCAGATCACAGTGACCGTGGCGGACAACACCAAGTTGACCATCGAAGGGCCGAGCAAACAGTTGGTGGGGCAGGTCGCCGCGGAAATCCGCAGCTTCTACCCGCCGGAGCCTTACAAGGGCAAAGGCGTGCGCTACAGCACCGAGAAAGTGCGGCGCAAGGAAGGCAAGACTGTGCAATAATGAATTTGGCCGCGGCCAGCTCCGCGGCCCCGAAAACATGAGAACCGACAAGAAAATCCAACTCGCGACCCTGCGGCACTGGCGCATTCGCAAGATTGTCACCGGCACCAAGGAGCGCCCGCGCATGAGCGTCCGGTTCTCCAACCAACACATCCGCGTGCAGTTTATTGATGACGTCGCCCGCGTCACCCTGGCCTCGGCCTCGACGCTGGGCAAAGCGGCGGCCGCGGGCGGCAAACTGGCGGCCAACGCCGCCGGCGCGAAGAAGCTCGGCGCCATCGCCGCCGAAGTGGCCAAGAGCAAAGGCATTACCAGCGTTGTTTTTGACCGGAGCGGCGCCCGTTACCACGGGAAAGTCAAAGCGCTGGCCGACGCGGCGCGCGAGGGCGGTTTGAAATTTTAACCTGTAAGAAAGAATACTGTGGCTGAGATCAACAAAAATTCCGGCGGCAACGCCAAACCAGGCGGACGCGGCCCCGGCCGCGGCCCGCGCCGTGCCCGACCCGCCTCCGGCGAAGGCTCCGAAGCGTCCCTCGAAGGCGGGGGCGACTCCGAGTTGAGCGAGAAGGTGGTCTTCATCAACCGATCGGCCAAAGTGGTCAAGGGCGGACGCCGCTTCAGTTTCAGCGCCCTGGTGGTCGCCGGGGACAAACGGGGCCGCGTCGGCGTTGGTTTGGGCAAGGCCGTCGAAGTGTCCGAGGCCATTCGCAAAGGGGGCGACATGGCCAAACGGCGGATGATCAGCATGTCGCTGAAAGAGGCGACCATTCCGCACGAGATACTCTGCCGCCACGGCGGCGCCAAGGTGTTGCTTCGCCCGGCCTCGCCGGGCACCGGCCTCATCGCCGGCAAGACGGTGCGCGCGGTTTTGGAATTGGTCGGGGTCAAGGATGTGTTAAGCAAATCGCTCGGCTCCAACAACCCCTCCAACGTCGTCAAGGCGACGATGGCCGGCCTGCAACAACTGCGTCTGCGCGAAGCCATTTACACCGCGCGCGGGTTGGAGGTAAAGCCGCGTCCCGCCCCCATTTCCGCCACGCCGGCGGCCCCGGCGCCGCCAACCGCCGCGCCCGCGCCCGCAGTGCCGACTCCGCCGCCCACGTCCGCAGAGACCACGCCGCCGCCTGCGCCCGCAGCGCCAACTCCGCCGCCCGTAGCGCCAACTCCTCCGCCTGCGCCCGCAGAAACCACTCCGCCGCCCGCGGAGGCCGGCCCGGCCCCAGCCACTGCTTGATTTTTATGCGCTTACACGATCTTAAACCCCGACCCGGTTCCAAGCACCGCCGCAAGCGGCTCGGCCAGGGTGAATCCAGCGGCCACGGCAAGACCAGCGGCCGGGGCGGCAAGGGCCAGACGGCCCGTTCCGGCAGTTCCATTCGCATCGGATTTGAAGGCGGCCAGATGCCGTTGATCCGCCGCCTGCCAAAGCGCGGCTTCAACAACGCCCGCTTCGCCATCCGTTACATCCCCGTCAATCTGGAAGCGCTCAATCGATTCGACGATGGCGCGACGGTGGATGCGGCGGCGTTGCGCGCGCTGGGCCTGGCCCAGGGCCGCGAAAAACGGATCAAAATCCTCGGCGACGGCGAATTGACGCGCAAACTGGCTGTGCAGGCGCACGCCTTCAGCGCGTCGGCCCGCGCCAAGATCGAAAAGCTCGGCGGCACCTGTCAATTGATCGAGACCAAGCCGGCGGCCAAACCCGCCGCGAAACCGGCCGAGAAAGCCGCCGCTAAACCCGCCGACAAAGCACCCGAAAAGAGCGCCTAGTTCTCCCCTAAATGTTCACATCCATCCTCAACACCTTAAGCAACTGCTTCAAGATTCCGGAGCTGAAATCGCGCATTCTCTTTACAATGCTGGTGCTGGGGATTTGCCGGGTAGCGTCGCTGGTGCCGACGCCGGGACTGGACAGCCATCTGTTGACGGCGTATTTCGAGCAGGGGGCCGGAAAAAATACGGGCAACGGTCTGCTGGGCATGTACAGCCTGTTCACCGGGGGCGGCTTTGAACGGTGCGCGGTGGGCGCGCTGGGCATCATGCCCTATATCAGCGCCACGATTATCCTTCAGCTTTTGCAGGCGGTCATCCCGTGGCTGAGCAAATTGGCGCGCGAAGAAGGGGGCCGCAGCAAGCTCATTCAGTACGGGCGTGTGCTGACCTTGTTTCTGTGCCTGGGCCAGGGATTCGTCATGGCCATCGGGTGGGAACGGGCGGGGGACGTGTTCCCGAACTTCGCCGGCAACCTGGTGCTTCTCAGGGACCATATCTGGTGGTACCGCATCCAGACGTCCATCATTCTCACCACCGGCACGATGTTGCTGATGTGGCTGGGCGAGCAGATCACCGACCGCGGCATCGGCAATGGCATTTCCCTCATCATTACCATCGGCATTGTGGCCCGTTTGCCGGCGGCGGGCCAGGGGTTGATCGATATGTTCCGCGCCCAGGGAGCGGCGACCAGCACCGGTCACAACCCGTTCATATTCATCGCGCTCATCCTGATGCTCTGCGCGGTCGTCGCGGGAGTGGTGGCGGTCACGCAGGCCGAGCGGAAGATTCCCGTCCAGTACGCCCAGCGGGTGGTGGGGCGCAAAATGTATTCCGGCGGCAGTTCGTTCATGCCGTTGCGGGTCAATTATTCGGGGGTGATGCCCGTGATCTTCGCCTCCGCGATCCTCATGTTTCCGGCCATGATCCTGAATTTTCTCGGCAGCCGTTTTGGCATCAAGGCCTTCATCGAACTGGCCACCATCCTGCAACGAGGCTCGACGGTCTATCTGACCTTCTACGGCCTGATGATCCTGTTCTTCTCCTATTTCTGGGTCGCCACCCAATTCAACGAGCTGCAAATTGCCGATGACATGAAAAAGTCCGGCGGCTACATCCCCGGCGTGCGGCCGGGCCAGGCGACCAGCAATTTTCTCCACCGCACCATGAGCCGCATCACCCTGGCCGGCGCCATCTTTTTGACCGTGATCGCCATTATTCCGATTGTTTTGGGCAACACGATGAGGATTCCGCAGACAGTGGCGCAGTTCTTCGGCGGCACCAGTTTGCTGATTATTGTCGGTGTCATGCTCGACACCATGCGGCAGATGGAGTCGCACCTGCTGATGCGCCACTACGACGGGTTCTTGAAGAAAGGGCGCCTCAAGGGGCGGTTCTAGGCGGGTTCCGGTGTCCTGGAGCACCATCGCGTGGCGGCAAAAATGATCATTTTGAAGACAGAGCGTGACCTGGAAACAATGCGCCCGGCTTGCGAGGTGGCCAGCACGGTGCTCGAAGAGGTCGGCGCGTTTATCCAGCCGGGCGTGACCACGCGCGAGGTGGATGATTTTGCGGCGGCGCGGATGAAGTATTACGACGCCAAAAGCGCGTTTTTTGGTTATCGCAAGTTTCCGCGCCAGATTTGCATTTCGGTCAACGAGGAAGTGGTGCATGGGCTGGCCGGGCCGCGCCGGCTGGAATTCGGCGATATTGTCAGCCTGGACATTGGGGTGTCCTATCGCGGTTACATCGGCGACACGGCCAAAACGGTCGCCGTCGGGGGCTGCGACGTGCGCGCGCAGCGGTTGATGGATGTGACCGAACAGGCTTTGTACGAAGGGATTGCCCAGGCGCTGCCGGGCCACCGGGTGGTGGACATTTCGCGCGCCGTGCAGGACTATGTCCAGGCCAACGGCTTCAGCATCGTGCGGGAGTTTGTCGGCCACGGCGTCGGCCGCACCGTGCATGAAGAGCCGCAGGTGCCAAATTTCGTTGAAAAAAACGTGGCATCGCCTAAATTAAGGCCTGGCATGACCCTGGCGATCGAGCCGATGGTCAATGCCGGCTCACCCCAGGTCGTCGTTTTGAGCGACGGCTGGACAGTGGTGACAAAAGATGGTCAACTATCCGCTCATTTTGAGCATACGGTTTTGGTGACGGAAACGGAACCGGAAATTTTAACGTGGCCCGCAAAGATGCCATCGAGGTTGAGGGCAGGATAGTGGAAATCCTGGCGGCCACATTATTTCGCGTGCAGTTGTCCAACGGGCATCGGCTGCTGGCCCATGTGTCGGGCAAGCGGCGCCTGGCCTTTGAACGGATGACCGTCGGAGACAGCGTCACGGTGCGGATGTCGCCTTACGATTTGTCCCATGGCCGGATTACGGCCGGCGGCGAATAATTTATTGATTTATGAAAGTTCGAGCATCAGTCAAAAAACTTTGCGAAAACTGCAAAGTGGTTAAACGCAAAGGCGTCGTTCGTGTCATTTGCACGAACCCGCGCCACAAACAAAAACAAGGCTAATTTAAACTTATGGCACGTCTAGTTGGTGTTGAAGTACCCGGTGAAAAGCGCATCGGTATCGCGTTGCGCTACATCTTCGGCATTGGCCCGTCCAATGCGACCGTCATCCTTTCCAAGGCGCAGATCGACCCCGGCATCCGCGCCAAGGACCTCAATGAACAGCAATTGTCCCAGATTGTCCATGCCATCCAGGACGGCAAATATGTCATTGAAGGCGACCTCCGGCGCGAGTTGGGCATGAATCTCAAGCGCCTCCAAGGCATCAAATGCTACCGCGGCATCCGCCACCTGCGCGGTTTGCCCGTCCGCGGCCAGCGCACCTCCACCAATGCCCGCACCCGCAAAGGACCCCGCAAGACCGTCGGCGTGCAGCGCAATCCCAACGCCAAGACCGGCATCCACTGATTTGAACTATGGCTGACGACACCAAGACCAAAAAACCCGCCCACGAAAAAAAGGCCAAACCCGAAGCCGCCCCGGCCGGAGCCGACGACGCGGCCAAACACGCCAAAAAACCGTCCGCCGCCGCGCCCGAAGGGGCCGCTGACGCCGCCAAGAAACCCGCCCCTGCCGCTGCCGGGGCCGCCGGAGCCGCGCCTGCCGCCACCGCGCCCGCCGCGCCCGCCGCGCCCGTGGCCGGGACCGCGCCCACCGCCGCGGAATTGCTGGGGGATGACGCCGCGTCGCGCAAGATCATCAAGGCCAAAGGCGCCAAGAACATCGCCGTGGGCATCGCCAACATATTGGCCACTTTCAACAACACCAACGTCACCATCACCGACATGCACGGGAACGTCCTCGGCTGGTCCAGCGCCGGGCGGGTCGGGTTCAAAGGATCGCGCAAAAGCACGGCTTTCGCCGCCCAGCAAGTCGCCCAGGACGCCGCCCGCCAGGCCATGTCCCACGGCATGCGCGAGGTGGAAATCCGCGTCAAGGGACCCGGCTCGGGCCGGGAGTCCGCCATCCGCGCTTTGCAGGCCATCGGCCTGGAAATCACGGCCATCAAGGATGTCACACCCGTGCCGCACAACGGCTGCCGTCCGCGCAAAAAGCGCCGCGTCTAACCGAAAGGAATTTACCGCCATGGCTCGCTATACTGGCCCCCGCACCCGCCTCAGCCGCCGCTTCGGCATCCCGCTGTTCGGCCCCGACAAATATCTGGAACGCCGCAACTACGGTCCGGGCGTTCACGGCCCCAAGTCCCGCCGCAAGCACACCGACTACGGCCTGGCGCTGATCGAAAAGCAAAAACTGCGCTACTTTTACGGGCTGATGGAGCGCCAATTCCGGGGCGTCTATGAGCGCGCGCTCAAACGCCGCGGCGTCACCGGCGAACAAATGCTCCAAATCCTGGAGACCCGCCTGGACAACGTGGTCTATCACCTCGGGTTCGGCACCACTCGCGCCGCCGCCCGGCAAATGGTCAATCACGGCCACGTCAAGGTCAATGGGCGCAAGGTCAACATCCCCTCCTATGGCCTGAAGGTCAACGACGTGGTCGAAGTGCGCGACACCAATGTCTCCCGGCAGTTGGCCACCAAGAATCTGGAAATGTCCACCAGCAAGGTCGTCCCGGATTGGCTGCTGCTCAACAAGGACGCCTTTAAAGGCACCGTCATGCGCATCCCGACCCGCGATGAAATCCAGCCCATCGCCAATGAACAGGCCGTGGTAGAATTTTATTCCCGCTAACCCAATGAACAGCGTCCCGCCCCGCGGGACAAAACAATTACAGGGGCCTCTCCGGCCGCGGGAATAAATCCCCGGGGAGGCCAGATTAAAATTGTTGAAAGGAACTGAAGTCTATGCCAATGCGTCTCGGACGTTTTGAAATGCCCAAGCGGCTGTCCAAAGAGGACACCACCGCCACCGAAACCTACGCCAAGTTCACGGCCGAACCGTTTGAAACCGGTTACGGCCACACGATCGGCAACTCCCTCCGCCGCGTCCTCCTCTCCTCCCTGGAAGGCGCCGCCATCACCTCCATCAAAGTCGATGGCGCCATGCACGAATTCACCAGCATCGACGGCGTCGCCGAGGACGTGACCGACATCGTCCTGAACCTCAAGAAAATCCTCTTCCTCGCCCATTCGCGCGACCCGCAGACCTTGCTCCTGTCTGTCAACAAGGAGGGACCCGTCGTCGCCGGCGACATTCAATTGGTTCAGAACCTGGAAATCGTCAACCCCAAGCAGCATATCTGCACCCTGGACAAAAAGAAAAAGTTCGAGATGGAACTCGAAGTCAAGGTCGGCCGCGGCTTCTGCCCCGGCGATGAAAACAAAAAACCCGACCAGGCCATCGGGGTCATCGCCATCGACTCCCTCTTTTCGCCCGTGACCCGCGTGCGCTACGCGGTGGAAAACGCCCGCGTCGGCCAGCGCACCGATTACGACCGGCTCCTGCTGGAAATCTGGACCGACGGGCGCATCTCGCCGGATGACGCGCTGACCCAGGCCTCCGCCATTCTCCAGCATCACCTGGACGTGTTCGTCGGCTACGACAAGAACGCGGTGGAATTCGAGGAGACGGAGGCCAAGCAGGACGACGAAAAGGCCAAGATGAAGAAGCTGCTCAACATGAGCGTCAACGAAATCGAGTTGAGCGTGCGCGCCGCCAACTGCCTCAACAACGCCAACATCACCACCGTCGGGCAGTTGGCGATGAAGACGGAGGCGGAGATGCTCAAGTACCGCAATTTCGGCAAGAAATCCCTCAACGAAATCAAGGAGAAACTGGCCAGCCTGGGCCTTTCCCTGGGCATGAACCTCGATCCGACCCTGTTGGACACGCCCAAGGAAGAGAACAAAGTCGAATAACCGGACTCCTATGCGCCATCTCAAACGCACCGCCAAACTGGGCCGCACCGGCCAGCACCGCAACCGCATGCTGGCCAGCCTGGTTTGCAGCCTGATCAAACACCGCCGCGTCAAGACCACTTTGGCCAAGGCCAAGGCCGCCCGCTCCGTCGCGGAAAAAATCATGACCCTGGGCAAGGGCGGCACCCTGCACAAACGCCGCCTGGCCTCCGCCCGCCTGCACCAGGACGAGGACGCCGTCAAAATCCTTTTCAACGAAATCGCGCCGACCCAAAAGGAGCGTCGCGGCGGCTACACCCGCATCGTCCGCCTGGGCCAGCGCCAAGGCGACGCCGCCGAGCTGGCCATCCTCGAATTTGTCGATGTGCCGGTGCCCCAAGCCCCTGCCGAACCCGCCAAAGCGGGCGAGAGCGAGGCCAAGACAACGGAGGCGCCGGCGGAAAAGAAGGAAGAACAGAAAGAGGCCGCCGCTCCGGCTTGATTTTCGTCCGGATTGGCGAGAATCTTCCGCCATGCGCCGGCTTTTTATCCTGGCTCTTCTGACGCTCGCGCCCGTCGTCCACGCGGGCGAGGGGAAAGTTGTCAAAGTCTTGCCCCAGTTCCTGGACAAAAAGGGCGAGCACGCCCTCTCGCCCAGCCTCTACGAACGGGACGCCTATCAATTGTATCTGCGCACTCATCCCGCGCAACGCGCCGGCTTGCGCCTGGCCGTGCAGTGGAAGGCCAAAGGGGTGGATTGGACGCAGCTCAAATTGCGCGCCGAACTGCGCGGTTTGACAGGCAACTCCCTCCACACCATCACCCTGGAGGAACCCGTCAAAAAAAACGGCCGCTTCAGCAGTTGGTCCGAGGTGAGAATCGAGGGCGCCGATTTTATCAACTTTGGCCAGTTGGCGGCCTGGCGCGTGACTCTTTGGGAGGGCGCCCGCCAATTGGGCCAACAGCAATCCTTCCTCTGGTCGGGAGTCGCCCCCGCCCGGTGACGCGGGATTGACGGCTTGCGCAACCTTTACAATTGCGCCACATTTAACTCCAGTTGCCATGGCTACCACGATAACCGCCGCCACCAATATAACGTCCATGCTCCGCGAAGACCGGGTGTTTCCACCCGCCAAGGCCTTCGCCCAGCGCGCTCACGTCAAATCGCTCGACCAATACCGCAAAATTTACCGCGAATCGGTCCGCCAGCCGGAAAAATTCTGGGGCCGCCAGGCCAAGGACGAGTTGGTCTGGTTCAAGCCGTGGAAAAAGGTCCTGCACTGGAAGCTGCCCAACGCCCAATGGTTTGTCGGCGGGCGGTTGAACGTGAGTTTCAATTGCCTGGACCGCCACCTGGGCACCGCGACGGCCAACAAAGCCGCGCTCATCTGGGAAGGCGAACCGGCCGGGCCGGGCATCCCGGGGGAAGAGCGCACCTACACCTACAAACAACTTCATCACGAGGTTTGCCTCTTCGCCAACGTCCTCAAGCGCCACGGCATAAAAAAGGGCGACCGTGTCATCATTTATTTGCCCATGGTCCCGGAAGCCGCCATCGCCATGCTCGCCTGCGCCCGCGTGGGCGCGATCCATTCCGTCGTCTTCGGCGGCTTCAGCGCCCAGTCCGTGGCCGACCGCATTTTTGATTGCCAGGCCAAACTGGTCATCACCGCCGACGGCGGCTTCCGGCGCGGCGCGGTGGTGCCGTTGAAGAAAAGCGTGGACGAGGCCTTGACGCTCAAGGACGCCGCCGGCCGCCTGCTGGCCGGGTCGGTGGAAAAGGTCATCGTCCTGCGCCGGACCAACCAGGAGATTCAAATCCAGGAAGGGCGCGACCTTTGGTGGCACCGGGAGCTGCAGCATGTCAACGCCGATTGCCCGGCCGAAAAACTGGAGAGCGAGACGCCGCTTTTTATACTTTACACCAGCGGCTCGACCGGCAAGCCCAAGGGCATCCTCCACACCACCGCCGGTTACCTGCTCCAGGCCAAGCTGACGGCCAAATACGTCTTCGACCTCCGGCCCGATGATGTCTATTGGTGTACCGCGGACATCGGCTGGGTGACGGGCCACAGTTATGTCGTCTATGGCCCGCTGGCCAACGGCGCGACCAGTTTCATGTTCGAAGGCGCTCCCAATTACCCGGAGCCGGACCGGTTCTGGCGGATTGTGGCCAAGTACGGCGTGACGATCTTTTACACCGCGCCGACCGCCATCCGCGCGTTTATGAAATGGGGCAGGGAATGGCCGGCCAAACACGACCTCAGTTCCCTGCGCCTGTTGGGCACGGTGGGCGAGCCGATCAACCCGGAGGCCTGGATGTGGTATCGGGAGGTCATCGGACACAACCGCTGCCCGATTGTCGATACCTGGTGGCAGACCGAAACGGGCGGCATTATGATTACTCCCCTGCCCGGCGCGACCCCCACCAAACCCGGCACCGCCACGCTCCCGTTTTTCGGCATCGTGCCCGAAGTGGTCGATCATCAGGGCCAGCCCGTCCCAAAAGGCGCCGGCGGCAAGCTGGTCATTCGCCAGCCCTGGCCCGGCATATTGCGGGGCGTCTGGGGCGACCCGCGACGGTTCGTCCAAACCTATTGGAGCGAAGTGGTGGGCAGCTATTTCACCGGCGACGGCGCCCGCCGGGACGAGGATGGCTATTTCTGGATCGTCGGGCGGATTGATGATGTCCTCAACGTGGCCGGGCACCGCATCGGCACCGCCGAAGTGGAAAGCGCGCTGGTCAGCAACGCGAACGTGGCGGAAGCCGCCGTGGTGGGCCGGCCGGACGATATGAAAGGCCAGGCGCTGGTCGCGTTCGTCACGTTGAAAAGCGGCATTCTCGCCAGCCCCGCCATCCGGGAGGAATTGCGCGGGCACGTGGCGCGGGAAATCGGCCCGGTGGCCAAGCCGGATGACATTCGCTTTGCCGAGGCGCTGCCCAAGACCCGGTCCGGCAAAATCATGCGCCGCCTCCTCAAACAAATTGCCGTCGGCGGCGACATCAAAGGGGATACCACCACGCTGGAAGATTTCGGCGTGCTGGCCAGGTTGGCCGCGGTGGAGGAATGAGTTTATTCCATGTCGCGCCTTGCCCGAAACCTCGTCCTGGCCCTTGCGGTTTCGGGAACCCTGACCATGCGAGCACAGAGTTCGACCAATTTGTCGGCCACCGATCTGGCCCGCTTGAAATCCGTCCGCCAGATTCTTCGCCAGGTCCCGCTCATCGACGGACACAACGATTTGCCCTGGGAATACCGCAAGCTGGCTCACGATCAACTCGACGCCATCGATCTGGCGGGTGACACGAGCAAAATGGGGTTGGTGACCGATTTGCCGCGCCTCAAAGCCGGCGGGCTGGGCGGCCAATTCTGGTCCGTTTATGTCCCGTCAACGCTGGACAACGCGGACGCTGTCGTTGCCACCCTCGAACAAATCGACCTGGTCCACCGCCTCATCGCCCGCTATCCCGAAAGCCTGGAGCTGGCCCTGACCGCCGACGACATTGTCCGCGTCCATCGGAAAGGGAAAATCGCGTCGCTCATCGGGATGGAAGGCGGGCATTCGATTGGCAATTCGCTGGCGGTGTTGCGGATGATGTACGCGCTGGGGGCCCGCTACATGACCCTGACCCATACCAGCACCATCGCCTGGGCCGATTCCGCCACGGACCGGCCGTTGCACCACGGATTGACTTCTTTTGGCGAGGAGGTGGTTCGGGAAATGAACCGCCTGGGCATGCTCGTGGACCTGTCGCACGTTTCCGACGAGACGATGACCTGCGCCCTGAACGTCTCCAAGGCCCCGGTCATCTTCTCGCATTCCGCCACCCGCGCCTTGTGCCATCACGCGCGGGATGTGCCGGACGATATTTTGAAAAGGGTGGCGGCCAATGGCGGCCTGGTCATGGTCACGTTTGTCCCCGAGTACGTGACGGAAATCGACCGGCATGACGAAGAAGCGGTCACGGCCGAAAGAGAGCGGCTGGCCAGGCTTTATCCGGGCGACGAAAGCCGTGTCAAGGCGGGCGTGTCCGAATGGCGCAAGACCCATCCCGACCCGCGCCATGCCACGCTGCTGGACGTGGCCGATCACATCGACCACATCCGCGCCGCCGTCGGCATCGATTATGCCGGCATCGGGTCCGACTACGAGGGATTCAGAAACCCGCCGGCGGGATTGGAAGACGTCTCGTGCTACCCGGCCCTGCTGGCTGAGCTTCTCAAACGCGGCTACGGCAAGAGCGAAGTGAAAAAGGTGGCGGGAGAAAACCTCCTGCGCGTGCTGCGCGCCGCCGAAACGACCGCCGCGCGATTGCAGGGCAAGGAGTAAACTTTTTGAAACTTTTGTGCAACTTTTTGCTTCCCAACGGTAATGGAATCCCTTACACTCTTCGGAAAAGTGAGGAATATCACTTAACGATCTTAAGGATAACGAGACAATGCCAGCGCCAATTCATGAGCGGGGGTTTCAGGGAGCGGTCGTCACGCGTGAGATTTCCGATGCTTGGGCTTGCCGTTTCTGCGCTGCGGTTGCAACGCAGGGTGATGAAAAAACTCCAACTGGATTTTTAGATTATGCATATTCTGGCGTATGTTGACCCCGGAACGGGAGCGCTCATTTGGCAGTCCATTGTCGCCGCTTTCGTCGGCACGTTGTTCTACTTGAAGAGAACGCGCAAATGGATTGGCGGGTTGTTCGGGAAAGTTTCCGGGCGCAGGCCTAAACCCGGTAATGGCGTGGCGGACGTGGGCGTCCCACAAAGCGCGGTTGAAGAGGATCGTCGGTAATGCCCCGGCCCGCGCTATCCTTTCGCGACCCGGCGGGATGTTGTTGCGTTTTTGGCGGTGCGGTCTTGCGGTTCGTCGGAGCTGGGAACGTCGCTGAATTTGAGGGCTTCCTGAAAATACGCGCGGCGCGCGATTACGGCCGGCACCTTGTTTCCACTCGCCGGCTTACTGAAACGGAAATCGCCGCCCTTTCCGCGTCACCCGCCCTGAAATCCATTTTGGCGGCGCGGCCCGAGAGCGCGATCTTCGAGCATGAGCGCATTCCGTTTCCGAGTTATCCGCACGAATGGCCGCCGGAAATGCTCTGGGCCGCCGGGCGCCTGACCCTCGACCTGGCCACCGCCGCGCTGGCCGACGATTACGGACTGAAAGATGCGACGCCGCACAATGTTTTGTTTCGCGGCAGCGAGCCGGTTTTCATCGACGTGTCGTCCTTCGAGCGCCGCAATCCGGGCGATCCGATTTGGAAACCTCTCGCGCAGTTTATCCGCACGTTTCTTTTGCCCCTGCTGGCCAACCAGCGGTGGGGTGTGCGCCTGGCGGATGTGTTTATCACGCACCGCGACGGGCTTGAGCCGGAGGAGGTTTACCGCTTCTGCCGGCCGCTGGAGCGACTGCATCCAAGAATTCTGTCGCTCGTCTCAATGCCAACCTGGCTGTCGCGAAGAGCCAGTCCGGACGACCAGAAAATTTATCAGCACCGCATCCTGGCGGACACGGAAAAGGCGCGCTACATCATCGAGTCGGCCTTCAAGCGGCTGAGCCGCGTGCTGGACTCGCTCCGCCCGGCAACGCAAGAGAAATCAGCCTGGTCGGATTACATGGCCACGCACAGCTACACTGACCCGGCGTTTGCGGCGAAGGAAAAATTCGTGGATGAGGCGCTGGCCCAGTTCAAACCCAGGCGCGTGTTGGACGCGGGCGCGAATACGGGGCATTTCAGCACGCGGGCGGCGCAAGCCGGGGCGGAAGTTGTGGCGATTGACCTTGACCCGGTTTGCGTGGGCGAAATCTGGCGGAAAGCGCGCGAAAAGAAACTGGGCATTCTGCCCCTGGTGGTCGATTTGGCCCGTCCCAGCCCGTCGGTTGGCTGGCGAAACGACGAATGTCCATCGTTTCTTGACCGCGTCATGGGCGCCTTCGATGGCGTGTTGATGCTGGCGTTTGTGCATCATTTGCTGGTGGCGGAGCGCATTCCCCTGGAGGAGGTCTTGGGGCTTGCCGCGCAATTGACCACCTCGTTGCTGGTCATCGAATTCGTCGCGCCGCAGGATGCCATGTTCCGGCGGCTCACGCGCGGACGCGAGGAGTTGCACGCGGCGCTGGATGAAAAATGCTTCGAGCGAGCGTGCCTGGTCCATTTTGAAATCGTCAAGTCACTTGCGCTGCCGGGGACCAAACGGACGATGTATTGTCTCAAAAAGAAAGGCATTGGTTGAACCAGCCGCCCAATAATGCGCCCGCCCCGGGAGATTCCGAGGTTCCGGCTCTGCTTTCGTTCTCGCGCAAGCGGAGAATCAAGGAGGGGATCGTGGCTCTCTCGGTGGCCAACTGCTGTTTTGTCCGGGCGTGGTTCGACCTGCTTTTTGATGCCAACCGTTACTTCAACAAGCTGCCCGTGCTGCGGGTGGAACTTTTGGCTTTGGCCGTGAATCTTTCTGGATTCGCGTTGTTGGTGTGGTTGGGCATGGCGGTGCGCAGACGTTTCCCAAGGGGGTTGCCGCGTCTGGTGTTGGATCTGTCATTCTTGAGTTTGCTGATCTTTCCGGCGGATTTTATCCGGGTGCAATACCTCAATTGGACCGACAGCGAGCTGGTAGGTTTTTTGAAACAGCCGGCGGTGATGCTTTGCCTTCTGGCCCTTGCGGCCTTGCTCATATGGAAACACCGTCCGGCCGCGCTCGCCGTGGCCGTCGTCACGGGCATAACGTTTCCGCTGGCGCTTTTCATCGCCGCCAAAATCATTCTCCTCTGCCTCAACGTGATTCCTGTGAAGGAATGCATTTCTTCCCCCCCGCCAACGCCGCTTCTCCCCGTCCGGCAGGGACAGCCGCGGGTGGTGTGGATTATATTTGACGAAACGGATTACCGTCTGACTTTCGATCAGCGGCCCGCCGGCCTGGAGTTGCCCGAATTCGACCGCTTCCGAAAAGAGTCATTGTGCGCCGACAAGGCCTATCCGCCCGGCGACAATACACTCTTATCCATGCCCGCCTTGATTTCAGGGCGGCGTCTTTCCGCCGTGGCCCAGGACGGCTGCGATCTCTCGCTCACCCGGAGCGACACGGGCGCGAGCGCGGAGTGGAGCGCGTTGCCGTCGGTCTTTTCGCAGGCGCGTGAACTGGGCCTTAATACGGCGCTCGTGGGGTGGTATCATCCCTATTCGCGCCTGCTCGGCGGGAGCCTCAATTATTGCTCCTGGTATGCCTTCCCGGCCTTCGAACCCGCGCGGGCGACGACTTTTGGCGGGGCAATCCGGCAACAGATCGCTTCCCTGGCGGGGCCTTTTCACGTGCGGCAACTCTTCATCGACATCTGCAAGGATAGTTTGAAAGAGGCTGTCTCCCTGGTGGCTGATCCGACTTACGGCTTGATTCTTCTTCACTTGCCGCCACCGCATGGGCCGGGTGTTTATTTGCCGGACAAGAACGAGTTCACACGGAGGGGCCTTCCCCAGCCCGCCAGCTATTTAAATAATCTCGTGCTGGCGGATCACGAACTGGGCGCATTGCGACGGGCCATTGCAACGTCCGGCCAACAGGCCGACACCTGGGTCATCCTCAGCGCCGACCATTCATGGCGGAACTCGAAAGTCTATGATGGGCGGCGGGACTATCGAGTGCCTTTCCTGGTCAAAGGCCCGGGTGATGGCGCGCCCCTGACCTACTCACGCCAGTTCAACACCGTCCTGACATCTGACTTGATTCTTGCCATTCTCCGCGGTGAGATTACCAATGAATCAAAGACCGCAACCTGGCTGGACGCTCACGGCAAACCGGAGTTGCCTGTGGGCAACACCGGTGAAAGGTCTGACTGATGCTTTGCGTCTAACTTTCTCTATGAGACTCATCGTCCCGGCCTCCCGAATTTCAGTCCCGGCCCTCTTCGTCCTTGCGATCCTGACGGCGGCGTGTCCGCTGGCAGCGTCGCCCGACGAGGATTTTGCCGGCTCCTCCGACAAGGTGGGGCTCAACGGCGCGGGTCGGTTTGAGACACCGGTCAATCAAATGCTTGCGCCGGCCGGCCTCCAGGTTGAGCTGCCCGGCATGAGGCCGCAGGCCCTGGCGCTCAGCCCCGACAAACGGCTCCTCATCACGGCGGGCCAAACGCACGAACTGGTTGTTCTTGATCCCGCGTCCGGCCAAATCCTCCAGCGTGTCCCGTTCCCGGATACGGAAAAGAATCAACCGCAAGGACCCGTTTCCGCAGCCGAGCTGGGGCCGGATTTGAAAGCCCAAATCAGCTTCACCGGACTGGCCTTTTCGCCGGACGGCTCCCGCGTGTATATGGCGAACGTCAACGGAGACGTCAAAGTCTTCGCCGTGCAACAGGACCATAGGGTGCAGGGACTCTTTTCCATCGCGCTCCCGACGGACAAAGGGCACGCGCGCGCGGCTGAAATCCCGTCGGGCCTCGCCGTTTCGGCGGACGGCAAACGGCTTTACGTTGTGCTCAATCTCTCAAATCGGCTGGCCGAATTGGACGCCGAGACGGGCCGCGTCCTGCGGCTTTGGGACGTGGGCGTCGAACCTTACGACGTTGTGCTGTCTCCGTCCAAGGCGTATGTGAGCAACTGGGGCGGACGCAGACCGGATGCGAACAGCATCACCGGTCCCGCCGGGCTGGGGCAACGGGTGCGGGTCGATCCGATCCGCCGCGTCCCCAGCGAAGGGTCCGTTTCAATCATCAAGCTCCATTCGGACGCGCCTCCGGCGGAGATTCTCACCGGGCTGCACGCTTCGGCCCTGGCGCTCTCTCCCAACGGACGATTCCTGGTCGTGGCCAACGCGGGCAGCGACACTCTGAGTTTCATCGACACCCGCACGGATGAAATCGCGGAGACCATTTCCGCCCGGCAGAACCCCGGCGATTTGCTCGGCGCCCAGCCCGACGCGGCGGCCTTCGACGAGACGGGGAAAACGCTTTTCGTGTGCAACGGAACGCAGAACGCGGTGGCGCTCTTCCATTTTGAGCCTGGAAAATCCAAGCTGCTCGGGTTGGCGCCGGTGGGCTGGTTCCCCGGCGCGATTGTTTACGACGCCAGACAGAAATCCATTGACGTGGCGAACCTCAAGGGTGTCAAGGAATACCCCGCCAATAACGGCGACCGGGCGCAATTCAATTCGACGCGCTGGCACGGGTCGCTCTCGCTGGTGCCCGTGCCGGACGCGCCCTCGCTGGAGACGCTGACCCGAACGGCCCTGGCCGCCATCCGTTTCCCCCTGCTGACCCAGGCCAGGCTGCCGGCGCGGCCCGATCAAGCGCCGCGCCCCGTCCCCGCGCGGGCCGGCGAGCCGAGCCTCATCCAGCATGTCATATATATCATCAAGGAAAACCGGACTTACGATCAGGTGCTGGGCGACGTGAAAGAGGGCAACGGCGATCCTTCTCTTTGCTCGTTCGGCGGGCAGATCACCCCCAACCAACACAAACTCGTCCATGAGTTCGTCCTGCTCGACAACACTTATTGCTGCGGCAGCCGCAGTCCCGACGGCCATCAATGGGCCGACAGTGCCATCGCGACGGATTACATGGAGAGAATTTATGCCGGCTTTCCCCGCAGTTACCCCTTCGGCGGCGAGGCGGGCGGCGAGGACGCCATGGCCTATTCGCCCGCCGGTTTTATTTGGGACGACGCCATTGCGCACGGCAAATCATTGCGCGACTACGGCGAGTACACCGACGCCCACAAACAGTGGAACGATCCGGCGCGCAAAGGCAGTCCGTCATTCCTCGATCTTTACCGGGAATGGACGGAGGGGACCAAGACCATCTCGCTCTGGAGCACGCCGAACATCGAATCCTTGCGCGATTACGTCGCCACGAACACGATCGGCTGGGATTTGGACGTGCCCGATGTCTTCCGGGCCGCTCAATTCATCAACGACCTCAAGGAATTCGAGACCACGGGCCATTTCCCGGCCCTGGTCATCATCTCGCTGCCCAACGATCACACCAGCGGCGCCAGGCCCAATTCGCCGACGCCGGCTGCGCAGGTGGCGGACAACGATCTCGCCTTGGGCAGGATTGTCCAAGCTGTCAGCCACAGCCCGTTTTGGAAGGACACCTGCCTCTTTGCCATCGAAGACGATCCGCAATCCGGATGGGACCACGTCAGCGGGTATCGCACCACGGCGTACGTGGCGAGCGCCTTCGCCAAACGAGGGCAGGTGGTCAGCACGCAATACAACCAGACCAGCATCCTGCGCACGATCGAACTGATGCTGGGGCTGCCGCCGATGAATCAAATGGACGCCACCGCGACCCCAATGTTTGACTGTTTCATGGACACCCCCGATCTGACGCCATTCGAGGCGGTGCCGAACACCGTGCCGCTGGACCAGATGAATCCGGCGCCCAAGAGGATTTCCGACCGTCTCCTGCGCAAGGACGCCTATGTCTCGGCGCGGCTGCCGCTGGGCAAGCCGGACCAGTGCCCGGACGATTTGCTCAACCGCATTCTCTGGCGCGCGACCAAAGGCCCGCGAACCCCGTATCCGGATTGGGCGGTCAAAGCGGGCGATGATGATTGAGAACCAGGCTTCCGCGCCGCCGGTGTCCTGTTTTGAAATCAAGGCGGCAAGACGACCGTGAGTTTATGCTTGGTCAGGGCTGCATACCCCTTGCTTTTCAAACTTCGAAGTTCCGCGATTTACCGCGATTCACCGCGATTTAGCACGATTTGGCGGGGGAAAGGATCAAGCATGGTTCATCAATCGTGGCCGAGATTTTCTTTTTTTGGCACGATTCGGCACGATTTGGCACGATTTACCGCGATTCACCGCGAATTCCCGCGATTCGCCATGCGGCGGTCGTAAATGACGGCATTGCCGGCGGCATCGGGTTCCGTCCTGCGGCGAGTGAACAGGACCGCTGCCCGGCGACCGCGCTTTATGTCAAAGAGCGAGCACTCGCACGTCGCGAATATGACACAGAATTGTGCCTTTGCAAGTCTTTTTGTTTAGTAATTCAGGGCCGGGAGTGATGGCCGGGAAAGGCCGCTTCCGCCGCGGCAAGGCTTCCGCCTTCGTTAAAACTGTGGTGGGCAAGTTGGCGGACAAGACGGCGGGCAAAGCAGGCGGCATCGCCGGACAAGCTCGCGCCAGAGACACCCGATAACCTGGTGAAGGACGCGCCTCATAATCCGGCGCAGGCGGATGGGCTGGCGTATTCATTTGAATGGCGCCGCCGCACTCGGTATAAGAGAACGTATGGCAGAGACCAACTACACCAAGCCGTCGGGTGTCCGCGCTGCTGCCGAAGCAGCTGTCGGGCGAGTTGCGCGTGGCGGCGCAAATGCTACGGCAGGCAGGCGTGCCAGCCGCTTTACAAAAATTTGAGGAGGGAAAAACATGAACCAATCCTCCTCCCCTCTTCCCGCGCGCGCCGGGGGCAAGTTCGTGCTCTACACCGCGCCGGACGGGGCGGTGAAGGTGGAGGTGTTTTTCCGGGACGAAACGGTCTGGCTGACCCAAAAGGCGCTGGGGGAACTGTTCGGCGTTAAGCGCCCGGCCATCACAAAGCACTTGCTGAACATCTTCTCCACCGGGGAACTGGCCGAGGAATCAGTATGTTCCATTTTGGAACATACTGCCGGGGATGGAAAAACTTACTCCGCCAAATATTACAATCTCGATGCCATCATCGCCGTAGGCTACCGGGTGAACAGCTATCAGGCCACGCAGTTTCGCATCTGGGCCACGAAGACGCTGCGTGAGTTCATCGTCAAGGGTTTCGTGCTGGACGACGAACGGTTGAAACAAGGCAAGCAGGTTTTCGGCAAAGATTATTTCGATGAGTTGCTGGAGCGCATCCGGGAAATCCGGGCCAGCGAGCGGCGGTTTTACCAGAAGATCACGGACCTCTATGCGCTGGCGGTGGACTACGATCCGAACGCGCCGGTGACCCAGGGGTTTTTCGCCACGGTGCAAAACAAGCTGCATTGGGCCATCACCGGGCAGACGGCGGCGGAATTGATTTACGCCACCGCCGACGCGACGGAGATTTACATGGGGCTGACGACTTGGAAGCACGCGCCGCGCGGAAAGATTTTGAAGTCCGACGTGACGGTGGCGAAAAATTACTTGAGCGAGGCGCACGTCAAGGAGTTGAACCGGATTGTTTCGGCGTATCTGGACCTGGCGGAAAACCGCGCCCAGCGGGGCATCGTCACACGGATGGCGGAATGGGTCACGTTTTTGAACCGCTTCCTGGAGTTGTCGAACTATCCGATTTTGCGGGACAAAGGCAAGGTCAGCACGCTGGAGGCGAAGCTCAAAGCGGAAGGCGAATACGAGGTCTATCGCCAGCGGCAGGACGCGGAATACATCTCGGACTTCGACCGGGAGATCAAACGCATCGAGGGAAAAAAACCGTGAGCAACATCAACGAATCCGTCGTCGAAGAAGTTGCGCTCGGCTGGCTGAGAGGTTTCGGCTACGAAGTTTTGTCCGGGTTGGTGATTGCGCCGGGGGAGCCGGCGGCGGAACGTTCAGATTACAAGCAGGTTCTTCTTTTCGACCGGTTGCAAACGAAGCTGGAGGATTTGAATCCCGAATTAATATGCGCGGATGTGGCTGACATGGATAGTGCCGCGTGACGGAACACTGACATGATTCGTTCTTTTAAGCGGCTCAATTTGCGGCGGGCTTGGCGGCGGCGGGCGGCGCGGTCTGTTCCAAGGGCAGGGAAATGCGCACCAGGCCGGGGAAACCGACGCGCGGGGGCGGGATTTCCATTTTGCCCGAGTGGGTCTGGATGATCTTGCTGGTCACGGCCAACCCCAGCCCCAGGCCGACTTTGCGCGTGGTGAAAAACGGCTCGGAGGCCTTGCCCGCCGCCTCGGCGCTGAAGCCGGTGCCGCTGTCCTGCACTTCGATCTGCGCCCAGCGCGAGCCGCTCGAATCGGTTTCCGACCGGGTCCGCACCTGGACCTGGCAGGAAGAGGTGTTGGCCTGGAGGGCGTTGAGGATGATTTCGGCAAAGGCATGTTGCAGACCCAGGCGGTCGCAGGAAATGCTCAACGGTTCGCCCAAGGACTCGTACTGCAAGAGGACGGTGGCCGAGGAATGATAGGCCCGCGCCTCGCGGAAGGCCTCCTCAATTAATTGTTTGACAGGAACGGATTCCATCTGGCTGACGTGGTCGCGGGCCAGAAACCGCATCTGATCGACCAGCCGGCTGACCCGTTTGACGCTGTCTTCCATGGCCGCCGCCAGCGACTGCTGGAATTCCGGGTCCGCCCCGCGTTCGGGCAACAGTTGGTGGTGGGTGGAGAGCGGGACGACGGCGTTGCCAATCTCGTGCGCGAGCCGTTCGGCCATTTGTTGCACCAGGCGCAGATTGGCCGTCTCGATTTCCAAGTGGCGCAGGCGGTCTGTCGCCGTGCAATCTTCCACCACCATCAGCACCGCCGTGGGCGTGGGCGACTTTTCCTGGCGGAAGGGCGTGATGGCGATTTGGTAGGAGCGCTCGGCCTGCTCCGGCGGATGAAACTTGAACTCGGAGATGGGCTTGCCGGTTTTGAGCACTTCAAAAACCTTGCTGCCGACGACCTGGGGCAGGTCGTTGAAATCGAACGCCCCGGCCGGGCGGTCGGTTCGCGGGAAACAAGCCCGCGCCATCTCGTTGGCATGCAGCACGTTCAACTCGCGTCCGATGACCACGCACCCCGTTTTGATGTGGCGCAAGATGTCGAACATCATTTCGTGCCGGGCGGCCACCTGGTCGTGCCACCAGATGTTCTTGATGGCCAGACCCAACTGTTCGAGCAAATGAAAGATCAGCGCCAGTTCGTTATTGCCCATCGGCTCTCCCGTCACCCGTTCGTCGAACACCGCCACCCCGACGAGCGATTCGCGGTCCAGCACCGGGATGGCGATGCGCGCCCCCAGCAAATCAAATTCCCGCTGCATCAACGGGTCCCGTTCCACCTCTTCGCTCTCCCGCCGCAGCACGCGTCCGGTGCGAAAGACGTGGCCGCCCAGGCCCGTGTCCAGCGACAATTCCAGGTGTTCCAGCACGCCGCTGGAAAGGCCAATGGCGCACCCCGGATACAACCGCTCCGAGCGGCCCGCCTTCCCCGCATCCCCCGGCGCGCGCGGCGCCTGCCGGAGAAAAATCGCCGCGCGGTTGACCCCCAGGATTTCGCGCAACAGCAGCAGAAACTCCCTGAGCAGCGCCTCCGCGCAGAGGCTGTGGCAAAGGATGGACGAATAATTGCGCAGCAACTCCAGCATGCGGCCGGCCAGCAAATCCCCTTCCGGCGCCCGCGGCTTCTCCATCCGGGGCCGCGCCGGCGCGGCCGGGGCCGCTTCCGCCGGGAGCCGGGCGGCGAAGAGACGGTCGAGGAGGGAATTGAGCAGGCGGCCCCGCACCGGCTTGCTTAAAATGTAATTGACTCCAAGCAGATAGGCCTCTTCCTCCCAGTTCCACTGCGCCTCCGACGCATAGAGGATCATCGGGCACAGCGGCAGCACCCGCCGCAAACGCTCGATGCCGCGGATCGGTTCCACCGTCGTCAGGTCCGCGTCGAACACGCACGCGTCGATCGACGCGGCCGTCAGGCGCAATTCATCCTCGCGCAGCTCGCTGTGCTCGATGACGCGATAGCGGGTGGTGTCGAGCGCCGCGCGGACGGCGGCGGCCAGGGCGGGATTGGGGGCGATGACCAGCAAGGTTTTCATGCCGGGATCATGTTCAGCCGCGGGTTGGAGGAGGGCGGCGCCGGGGTGTGGTTGACGCTCAACTTGCTGGGCAAATCGACCTGGACGGTGGTGCCGGCTTTCTCCTTGCTGGCGATGCTCAGGCTGCCGCCGTGAAGGTGGGCAATGTTGCGCGCGATGGCCAAACCGAGACCGAAACCGCGCTTGCCGTCGCCCGTGTTCTTGGTCGTGAAGTAGGGCGTGAAGACGCGCTGCAAATTCTCGGCATTGATGCCTTCCCCATGATCAATCACCTTGAGCCGATGCCAGTCGCGGCTCAATTCGGTTTTGGGCAGGGGGGACAGTTCCACTTCAATTTGCGCGCCGGGGGGCGAGGCGTCGATGGCGTTGGAGAGGAGGTTGCAGATGAGCCGTTTGATCAAGACGGCGTCCATCTCAATGGCCACTCCGGTTTCGCCCCGGTAAATGATCTGGGCGCCCTTTCTTTCCGCGGCGGGCTGCACCAGCGACATGGCGTCGCGCACCGTGGCATCCAGCAGGCCGGACTTGCCGTGCAACTTGGACGAGCGGGAGAAAAAGAGGGCTTCGTTGACGTAGCTGCGGACGGTTTCCAGGTTGCGCAGGCACATCGGCAGCAACTCGTCGATCGTCTCCTGGTTCAAGCGCGATTCCCGGAACAACTGCAGCAACGTCTGCATCGGGGTGAGCAAATTGTTCAGGTCATGCGCCAGGCCGCGGGACATGCGCCCCAGCAGGTCCTGTTCGTGGACGACCTGCAATTGCTGGCGCAGGCGGATTTGGTTCAACAACAGGCCCAGGTTCGAGGCCAATTCGGCCAGCAAACGCAGGTCATGCGGGGTAAAGAGTTCCCCGCTGGCTTTGGGCCCCAGCAACATCATCCCGATCAGATCGTCACCGACAAAAAATGGAAAACAGAACTCCGGCTCGAATGAGCGCAATTGCTGGCGGGCCGCCCGCTGCAAGAGCGATTCGCTGTCCGTCTCATAAATGAGGTTGCAGGACAAAAACTTCGCCCGGGTTTGTTGGAAATAGCGAAAGACCGGCGAGTCCACCCGCAGGTCCGGCAGCGCGCTCTCCGCCTGCTGGGGACGCGAGTGGAAGAGCTTGAACCCCCGCGTCGTGTCGTCCAGGAGGATGATTTGGTAGCTGCGCATCTTCATCGTGCTGGCCAGCAATTCCTCCAGCTCCTGCAACAGATACTGCGGTTCGGGATACGAGCGCATCGTCTGGATCAACGCCTGCACGCGGGCGTGGTATTCAAACCGGTCGCCCAGTATCTGCCGCTCCAGTTTGTCGCTCCCGCGGCCAAAGAATTGGGGAAAGAAAAGCCCCGCCAGCAGCGCGCTGGCCAGCAGCACCACCATGTCCGCCCCGAACGAAAAGGTGGTGAACTTGTCCGGCGCCAGGCGCGACACCAGCAACAACAGCAGGAAGCCCACCAGCATCATAAAGAGCAACCGCACCATTTGCGCCGCGAACCGGCTCAGGGTGACATGGATGTCCAAAAGCCGGTGCTGCAGCACGCTGTAACCAATGATGACCACGTAAAACACCGCCGCCAAACTGCCCAGCGGATAAAACCGGATGTGCGTGAGCGGATAGGTGTCGTGACCCAAAATCGGCATCAAATCATTGGTCCCGAACACCCACAGCCCGACAATGGCCAGCAAGAGCGCCCGCAAGCGCGTGCGCTGCATCGGCGGCACCGCTTTTTGCTTGCGATACAACAGCAGCACCAGGGACGCCGTGATGAACACGTAAGTGTAACCGAAGAGGGGGAAGACCGGTCCGGGCACCGACCAATACCCGACGTTGAGCATCCGCACGCCGATGATGAATTTGTTGAAAAACAGGCTGATCGCAAATCCGATATGGATCAGATACAACGCCGGAATGACCCACTTCAGCCGCGCCTTCGCGATGACCGCGCACAAATGAAAGAGGGTCACCGGCATGAAAATCACGCCCAACTGCAGCACCTTGGCCCAGGCAAAGGCCTCCTCCTGGCTGATGTTCTGGCTCAAATGGAACACTCCCAGGTTCCAGAGCGTCACCGAGACGCCCCAGGCCAGATAAACCCGGTGCAACGTCGAACGATAATCCCGGGACAAGACCAGAACCGTCAATACGACGTTGAAGAGCGTCGCCGCCAGCGCCGTGATTCGGATGACATCGAGCGTGTTCATCGCCTTTCAATACTTCTTCAACACCAGGCACGCGTAACGCCCCCCAAATCCCGCGTTGAGGTTGACCGCGACCCGCACCGGGTAGGAGCGCGCCCCGCCGGCGACGTAGTCCAGGTCGCAGCCCGGATCGGGTTTGTGCAAATTGATCGTCGGCGGTATCTCCTGGCGCGCGATGGCCAGCGCGCAAATCATCGTTTCAATCGCCCCGGAGGCGCCCATCAAGTGGCCGGTCACCGGCTTGGTCGCGCTCACCGCCAGCCGCCGGGCGTGCTCGCGGAAGACCTTTTTGATGGCGCGCGTCTCGATCGGATCGTTCAGCGGCGTGGCCGAGCCGTGGGCGTTGATGTAGTCCACCTCGCTTGGATGGACCCGCGCGTCGCGCAGCGCCTTCTCCAGCGCCCGCGCGTAACCGATCCCGTCCGGATGCGGGTCGGTCGCGTGATACGCTTCGCAACTGCGCCCGTGGCCGGCGACTTCCGCGTAGATGCGCGCCCCGCGCCCCAGCGCGTGCGACAACTCCTCCAACACAAAAAACGCCGCCCCTTCTCCGAGCAGAAATCCGTCCCGTGTCCGGTCGAAGGGCCGCATCGCCTGGGCCGGTTCGCAGCTTTGCTCGGTCATGGCGCGGACGCGGCAAAAGCCGACGTGCAACATCTCCATCGTTTCTTCCGAGCCGCCCGCCACCGCGACATCGACGTCGTCGCTTTGGATCATGCGGAAGGCGTAGCCGATGGCATCGTTGCCGGAGGCGCAGCCCGAACAATAGGTGACGGCGTGGCCGTGGATGCCCAGGTGCAGGCTGATGGTGCTGCTGCCTTCCCCGCAATAGCCGGCCACCACATTGTAAGGATGCAAGGCGCGGAAATTGCCGTCGTTGGCCGTGTAACTGTCGCGCGCTTTGATGATGCTTTCGGCGCCGCTGATGGTCGTGCCCTCCACCACACCGACGCGGTCAGGCTCCACGCCCTGAATGTCCAGGCCCGAGTCCCTGACCGCGAGCGTGGCCGCCGCCACCCCGTATTGGATTGTCAGGTCAAACCGGCCGGGCTTGCGGCTGGTGATGTAATCGGAGACATCGAAATCCTTGACCTCGGCCGCGATCTTGACCGGCAGCTTGCTGGCGTCAAACCGGCTGACCGGCCCGGCGGCGCTGATCCCGTCGCGGACGTTACGCCAGAAGGTGTCCAAGTCTTTGCCGCTTGGGGCAATGACTCCCATCCCAGTAATCACGACGCGTCGCTCGGGCAGGTCGATGTTCATGGAATTGGAATTTGTCTCAATTGCAGCGTGTCGAAAGTTCCAAGGATTGTCCCGGGAGGTGAAATGTCGCGGGCACGGTTTGTCTCCCCGAGATGTTGATCGCACCTTGTCTGCGCCGCCCCAATCTCCATCTCGACACCATATACGCCCCTTTTTCGGACTATTGGCAACGTGCCAACCGGAGTCATTGACTAATATCTAATTCATTGCGGGCAAACGTTCAACAGCTAATTGAGCGCCGCCGTCTTGCATTTTTTGCGGTGCCGGCCACAATAATTGGCCTCCCCGTTTTTACAAGGCGAAAATCTCGTCCAATTTCCGCGAGACTTGCCCCAGGCGCGCCGCCAAATCCACCTCCTTGGGCCAGTAGGCCGGCTCGGCCGTGCCCCATCCTTTGTAACCCGTTTCGTCCAGCGCTTTCATCACCGCCGGCCAATTGTTGTCCCCTTCCAGGTACTCGACCTCGAACCCCTTCCACAACCCCTGGGCGTCCCGTTTCGCGCGGCTGAACTCCTTGATGTGCAACTTGTGAATCCGCCGCCCCAGAATTCGAATCCACTGCTCCGGCCAGCCGGAATTGATCACATTGCCCACGTCGAAATGCCAGCACAGCGCCGCGCTCCGCATCTCGTCGATATACGCCGCCGCCTCCAGCGGGCTGAGCAGGAATTGGTTCCAGACATTTTCAATCGCGATCTTCACCCCCAATTCTTCCGCCAATCCCACCGCCTTCCTCATCTCTGTCTGCGACCGGCTGTAGGCTTGATCGTAAGAAACCTGTTCATTGACAACCGCCGGCACCAGCAAAACCGAAGACGCCCCATAGACCTTGGCATCGTGCAAGGCCGTTCTCAATCCCTCCAGCCCCGCCGCGCGCGCCTCTGGATTCGGGTCCGCCAGCGTCTTTTGCCAATGCACCGAATCCACCACGCTGGCAATGGCCAGACCGGTTTCCTCCCGCCCCTTCAAGACTTCGTCCCGGTCCATGCCGCTGTTGATTTCCACCCCCTCGAAACCCGCCCCCGCAATCAGCTTGAACCTCTCCATCACACTCATTTGGCCGGGGATGGCCCCCCACATCATGCCCTTCTTGATCGCCCGCTTCTTGGTGCCGGCGGGCGCGCCCGATTCGGCGCGCAGCGGCACCGCCGCCAGGGCGCCGAGCGCGCCGCCCGCCAAAGCCGACGTTTTGAGAAATTCCCGGCGAGTCGTCAAAGCAGATTTCATCATAAGCGGCAGCAAATACTTCTATTCTTTTAAACAAACTTCGTTTCGCCCGGCCTGGCCAGCGGCGGCACCGGGATGGGGGTGTCCCAGGCGATTTTCGCGGGCACCAGGCTTTCCTGCGAGTTCAAGGCCATTTCCCAGGTGATCTCCTGGCCGGTGTAAGCCGCCATGCGTCCCATGATGGCCGCCAGCGTGCTGTGCGCCATCCGCACCCCGTCGTTGATCGGCTGGCCGGCCCGGATCGACGCGAACATCTCGTTGTGTTCAATCTGATACATGTTCGGACGCGGGCCTTGATAGCGCCATTTGTTGTCGCCCTTGATAAACGGCATCCCGGCGAACGCCAGTTCCCGCCCCTCGCCCTTGGTCCCAAAAATGGTCGCGCTGTTGTCGTTGGCGCACCCGGCTTGCTGGCGGCTGCCCAAAAAACCGCGCGCCCCGTTCTCATATTCATAGTTGACTTCAAAATGGTCAAAGATGTTGCCGCCCTCCGCCGGGATTTGCCGCCCGCCCACCGCCACCGCTTTGAGCGGCGGGACATCCTTCATCGCCCAGCACATCCAGTCCACCGCATGAACGGCCTGCTCCACCAGGCCGTCCCCGCACAGCCAGCCAAAGTTATACCAGTGCCGCAACTGCCATTCCAGGTCGCCCATCCCCGCCGGGCGTTCGCTGGCGGGCGGCATGGGCCGGATCGAACCCGTGTAATAAGTCCCATAAACCACCCGCACCTCGCCGATGTCCCCGCCGTGAATCCGTTCGAAGAGCGCCCGCTCCGCCAAGTTGTAGCGCCAGCAAAAGCCCGCCACCAGGGCCAGCTTCTTCTGTCTGGCCTGCTCGGCCGATTCCAGCACCGAACGCACTCCCGGCGCGTCCATGGCCATCGGCTTCTCGCAAAAAACATGTTTGCCCGCCGCGACCGCCGCTTTCAGGTGCGCGGGCCGGAATCCCGGCGGCGTCGCCAGCAGCACCACGTCCACCCCGCTGTCAATCACTTTCTGATAGGCGTCCAGCCCGACAAAACAATGGTCGGGATCGGCCTTGACCTTGTCGGGCGCTTCGTGTTGCAGGGCCTCCAGGCTGGCCTTCAATTTCTCCTCGAAAACGTCCCCCAATGCAGTCAATACTACATTGCCGTCCGCCTTCAGCGCCTCTCCGGCGGCCCCGGTGCCGCGCCCGCCGCAGCCGACCAGGCCGATCTTGAGGGTGGGAACCTCCTCCGCGGCGGAGGCGCGCCGGGGCAGGAGGGCCGGCGCCATGAGCGCGCCGCCGGCCAGGGCCGATGTTTTCAGAAATTGCCGGCGCGTCGTCGAAGCAGTGTTCATCATAACTCAAGGAAATAGCCTTTTGCGTCGGGAAGCAATGCGCACTTTTCAGGAACGGCTCCCAATCTTAATCGTAATCTTAATCCTCATCCTAATCCCCCGTCTTGGCCTCGGAGAAAAGGATTAAGATTACGAGCAGGATTAAGATTACGAGCCGGAAACCGCTGCCCAAAAAAAACGCGCCCCCGAGGCCGCGCGGCCCTCCCGTCAATCGCAAATCGCAAATCGGACGTTGAATCGCCGCCGGACGCCGCCTAACATCGCCCGCCATGACGCTGGATATCGCCTGGGCGCAAGCCGCCAACTTGTCGGAAGTCCCGTCTCCGGCTCTGTTGCTGGGCCTGGAACCGATCCAGCGGAATCTCCGCGCCATGATCCGGGTCGCTGGCGACCCGGCCCGGCTGCGGCCTCACGTCAAAACCCATAAAATGGGATGGCTGGTGGCGCGCCAGATGGCCCTGGGCATCACGCGCTTCAAGTGCGCCACCATTGCCGAAGCCGAGATGTGCGCCCTGGCCGGCGCGCCGGATGTTCTGCTCGCTTTTCAGCCCGTCGGCCCCAATGTCCGCCGCCTTCTGGCGTTGCGCGACACGTTTTCCGGGACGAAGTTCTCGACCATCGTGGACGATGCGGGGGCGCTGCGGGCGCTGTCCCGCGCCGCGGCGGCGGCGGGCGGGCGGCTGGAAGTTTTGGTTGACATGGATGTTGGACAGCACCGCACCGGCATTGCGCCCGGCCCCGGGGCCGTGGCTCTTTACCGGGAACTGGCCGGCGCGCCCGGCTTAATCGCGGGCGGCCTTCATGCCTACGACGGCCATTTGAGCCAAAGCGACCCAGCCGCGCGGGCGGCCGCTTGCGAAGAGGCCTTTGCGCCCGTGCGGTCCCTGCGCCAGGAATTGCTGGCCCTGGGGCTGGCGGTGGCGCGCGTCGTGGCGGGCGGAAGCCCGACCTTTCCCATGCATGCCGCGCGCCGGGATGTCGAGTGCAGCCCCGGCACCACCGTGTTTTGGGACGCTTCCTACGCCGGCAAACTGCCCGACCTGGATTTTCAAACCGCTGCCGTATTATTGACACGAGTGGTCAGCAAGCCGGGCCCGGAACGGCTCTGCCTCGATCTCGGCCACAAGGCGGTCGCTTCGGAAATGCCGCCGCCGCGCGTTGTTTTTCCGAGTCTGCCGGACGCCCGGTTCGTCACCCACAGCGAAGAGCATCTGGTGCTGGAAAGCGCCGCCGCGCCGGGGTTCGCCCTCGGCGCCGAATTGCTCGGCGTGCCGTGGCACGTCTGTCCGACCGTGGCCCTGCACGCCCAGGCCACGCTGCTGGAGCGCGGCCTGGTGGCCGGCTCATGCCCGATTGAGGCCCGCGCCCGGATGATCACCCTATGACAGCCTCAGATTGGTTCCTCATCGCGGTCGCGCTGGCGGGGATTGGCGTTTTGGTGGCGCTGGTGACGGCGGCCCGCCTGAACGCGTTCCTGGCGTTGCTGGCCGCGGCCCTGCTCGTCGGGGCGGGCGCGGGCAAACCGATGCTGGAGATGGCGAAGGCTTTTCAGGACGGGCTGGGTTCGACCCTGGGCGGCGTTGCCGCCGTGATCGGGCTTGGAACCATGCTGGGCAAACTGCTGGCCGAATCGCGCGGGGCGGAAGTGCTGGCCAAAGGATTCGTCGCCTTCTTTGGTCCGCGCCGCGTTGGCTGGTGTATCATGGCGCTGGCCGTGGTGGTTGGGTTGACCACTTGGTTCGCGGTAGGCTTGATTCTTCTCACGCCCATTCTCAACACCCTCACGCGCGAAACCAACCGCCCTTTTCTGCAACTGGCGCTGCCGCTTTTGGCTTTCCTTTCCGTCATGCACGGGCTGATGCCGCCTCATCCCGGCCCCGTCGTGGCCATCAACGTCCTCCACGCCAACCTCGGCATGGTGCTGGTCTGGGGCTTCGTCGTCGGCATTCCAACGGCAGCCGTCGCCGGCCCGCTCTTTGCCCGCCTGGCTTGCCGGCGGCTCAATATCACCTGCGCGGCGGCCGAACCCAGTCCGCTGCATCCCGGCGCGCGCTGGCCCGGATTTGGGCTGACGCTTTTCTCGATGGTGTTGCCGGTGGGACTGATGCTCGTGGCCACCGTGGCCGACCTGACGCTCGCCAAGGGCGGGGGGCGGGAGGTCGCTGACTTTGTGGGGAATCCTACGGTGGCTCTGTTCATTGCGGTTCTCTTTGCGCATTGGTCGCTCGGCATCAACTGCGGCCTCGCTCCGCTGCAATTGTTGAAATTCTCCGAGTCCGCCATCGCCGGCGTCGGCATGACCATTCTCATTGTCGGCGGCGGCGGCGGCTTCGCGCGCGTCTTGCAGGCCGCCGGGGTGGCCGACGCCTTGGGCGCGATGGCCGGCGCCGCCCATCTCTCGCCGTTGCTTTACGGCTGGATGGTGTCCGCTTTCATTCGTGTCGCCACCGGGTCCGCCACCGTCGCGATCACCGCCGCTTCGGCCCTCCTGGCGCCCGTGCTGGCCCGCAATCCGGGCACCAATGTCGAGTTGGCCGTCATGGCCATCGGCTGCGGGTCGCTTTTCCTCTCCCACCTGAACGACGGCGGTTTTTGGATTGTCAAAGACTGCCTCAACCTGACCGTCGCGCAAACCTGGCGCACCTGGACCTTGTGCGAAACCATCGTCGGCCTGGTCGGGCTGATGCTGACGCTGCTGGCGGCCGCGCTGCTATGACCGCAAAAGAAGCGGATTGACACGCCTGCCTTTGCAGCGCAAAGTCAACCCATGCAAACGGATTGGGCGGCGGAAAATTTGCGGGTCATTCGCACCTTGATGGAGCGCGGCGCGGTTTACCGCCGCGCGCTCGCCCCGCTGGTGGGGGCGGTCGGGCTGGCCGGGGTCGCCGCCGCGGTCCTGGCGCCCTTCTTGGGGATGCAGTCCGCGCGCGCCTTTGCCGGTTATTGGATGGCGGTGGGGGCGATTTGCCTGGCGGGGGCTTTTTTGCTGATTCGACGCCAGGCCCTCAAAGACAGCGAACCGTTTTGGTCGCCGCCCACCCGCCGCGCGGCGCAGGCGATGTCGCCCGCGTTTTTCGCGGGGTTTGTGGCGGGATTGATTTTTTTGGGCGAGGGACCGCCCGGCCCGCTGGCCGTCTGGCTGTTGGTGCCGGGCTGGATGGTGCTCTACGGCTGCGGCCTGCACGCCGCCGGGTTCTTCATGCCGCGCGGCTTCAAGCTCTTTGGCTGGGGCTTCATCGTGGGCGGCTGTCTGCTGGGGGCCGCCGTGCTCGGCCTCGGGCCGGCGCCCCCCGTTTCCGGGGCGCACTGGGCCATGGGCGCGCTTTTCGGCGGACCGCATCTGGCCTACGGCATCTACCTCTATTTCACCGAGCAGCGCGGGAATGCGACGTGAACCCAAAACCGTTCCTCCAGCTCGACCGCGTCATTCACGAGAAAGGCCGGCTGCCGATCATGTCGTTGCTGGCGGCCACGACCGGGATGTCCTTCACCGAATTGCGCGACGCCCTCCAAATGACTGACGGCAATTTGAGCATGCACATTAAAACCTTACAGGAGGCGGGCTTTGTCTCCGTGACCAAGTCCTTCCACAAACAACGGCCCCTGACCACCTGCGCCCTGACGCCGGCCGGGCGCCGCGCCTTTGGCCATTACATTGATTTGCTCGAGCAAATCGTGCGGCAGGCGAAGGCCGCGCAATAATTCTCATCAAAAAATGAACACTTTTCCGCCCGCCGCTTCTAACTTTGTAATGCAAAGTGAATCCGCCACCCTCGCCCCGCCCCGCTCCGCCGTCACCATCCGCCGCGCCGCCCACCTCGGCCTCTGCTTTGGCGTGCGCGATGCCATCGCCCTGGCGCTGGAGGAATCCCGCCGCCAGCCCCTGACCGTCCTCGGCCAACTGGCCCACAACGAATCGATCGTGAGCGATCTGCGCTCCCGCGGCATCGGCCTGGAAGACCACGCCGCCGCCGTCAAAACGCCTGCCGTCATGATCACCGCCCACGGCGCTTCGGAAAAAACCCTGCAACAGGCCCGCGCCCGCGGCTTGCGCGTGTTGGAGGCGACCTGCCCGCTCGTCCACTACGCCCATCGCGCCGTGCAACAGCTCGCCCGCGAACAGTTTTATCCCGTCATCATTGGCCAGCGCGGCCACGTCGAAGTCCGCGGCCTGACGGAGGATTTGGACGCCTTCGACATCGTGTTGACCGACGAGGACGTGGAGCAATTGGCCGAGCGCCCCCGCTTCGGCATCGCCGCGCAGACCACGCAGCCGATCCAGAACGTGCGCCGCCTGGTGGAACTGATCCGGCGCCGCTTTCCGCGCGCCGAAGTGCGATTCGTCGATACCGTCTGCCAGCCGACAAAACTGCGCCAGACGGCGGCGGTGGAACTGGCGGAGCAATCCGACGTGGTGGTGGTGGTGGGCGGTTTGCACAGCAACAACACCCGTCAGCTTGCCGCCACTTGCGCGCGCCATTGCCCGCGCGTCCATCACGTTCGGGACGCCGGCGATCTGCGCCCCGAATGGTTCGCCGACGCCCGCGCCGTCGGCCTCACCGCCGGAACCTCGACCCCCGACGAGATCATCGACGCCGTGGAGGACTGGCTGCAAACCAACCTGTGAATTAAAGTTTTCGTTGACTCCTTTTTCCCGGGCAACCCGCGGACCCCCAACCGTAATCGCCCACTTCTTCCTTCTTCCTTCATCCTTCTCACTTCATTGACAGGGGGCGCGGCAGGGGGCATTCTCCGAGCATGGCGCGAAAGCTTCGCCTGCAATATCCGGGCGCGATTTATCACCTGATGCGCCGCGGCGACCACCGTGTGGAGATGGGATCCTGGAAATCCGTCAATCGAAGACTCTATGAACACCGACAGCAGAATCGACATGCTAATGGGTGACCCCTTTATCGTTGCCCTTGCCTCGATTTCGCTGTGGCTGGCTGCCACCGGCGCGATCACCGCCGGCGCCGCGGAGCCCCCGTGGGAGGCACGCACCTACGACGTGCTGCCCGTCAGCGCGCGCGCCGAAACCGGCGATGAGGCGTCCAGCCGGCAGATGACGCTCGGCGGCCAGTGGGATCTGGCTGAGACCCAGGCGGAATCCGGGTCCGCCCTAGGAGACTTGGACAAGCTGAGTTGGACCCGCGTCGAAATGCCGGACGCCATCCAGCACGCCCTGTTTCTGGCCGGAAAGACGGACAACCCTTGGTATGGCGATAACTACAAAAAGCTCCAGTGGATCGCCGAGCGAAACTGGTACCTGCGCCGTCGCTTCCGCATCCCCGATGCCTGGCAAGGCCGTCACATCCGGCTGCGTTTCGACGGGCTGAACTATGCCGGTGCCGTCTGGCTGGACGGCCGATTCCTCGGCGTTCACGAGGGCATGTTCGGCGGACCGACCCTGGATGTCACAGCCCTGTTGGGGCCGGGCCGAGAGCATGAGCTCGTTGTCCGCCTGATTGCCGAAAAGGACCCGAGCCGGTCCATGAAGTCCAAGGCGATGGAAGGCGTGCCGTTTTTGTGGGGCAACAAGTTCCGCACAATCGGTCTCTATCAGCCCATTAGGCTGGTCAGTTCCGGAGCGGCCTATATGGAAGCGCCCTGCGTGCGCACCGACGCGATCGGAGAGAGGACGGCCCGCTTGTGGGCCCAGGCCACGATCATCCATAGCGGCGCCGCCCGGTTGGAGGGCACGATCCGGGCCCAAATCGTGGACCTCACGACCGGTCGAATCATTTGGAAGGAGGATGCCAGGCAATCCGTGCCTGCGGGCACGTCCTACTGGGAGCGGTCCATCGAAATCGGCGACCCGAAGCTCTGGTGGCCCGTCGGCCTGGGCGCTCAACCGCTCTACCGCTTGGAACTGGCGCTGGCCGTCGGAAACCAGGAATTGGACCGCATCGCTTCGCGATTCGGGATCCGGACCGTGGAGCTCCTGCGCAACCCCTATCTGGCGGACAAGCCGCGGGCCAATCCCGGCAAGCCGGACTTCATGTCGGCCACGCCGAAGATTGGCGATCCGGCCAGCGCAAAGCTCTGGAACCGGCCGGACCTCTGGTGCGGCGATCACCCTGTGGAAGACGACGCCTTGCACAACGCCGATGAGTCGTACCGCTTCCTCTTCGCGGTGAACGGCCGGCCGTTTTTCATCAAAGGGGCGAGCTGGATGACCTCGGATGATCTGTTGGTGCTCTCGCCCCAGCGCGAGGACTGGCTGGTGCGCGCCGCGCGCTTCGCGGGGTTGAACCTCTTCCGCCTCAACGGGGGCAACAACATCTTCGAGACCGAGCGGTTCTACGATCTCTGCGATGAGAACGGCATCCTGGTGTGGCAGGAATTGCAGTTCAGCTTTGATCGGGGAAGCAAGGTCCCGCTGCGAACCTGGCGCGAACAGTTGAAGCAGTCCGTGCTGCGCCTCCGACAGCATCCGTCGCTGGCGCTCTATGTGGGCGGCAACGAGTACGCCCCCTACGTCGAGGCCTTGGCGCCCTACCTGGGAATCGCTCGCGAGATCATTGCCGCTTACGACAACCGGCCCTTCCGCATGTCCTCGCCGGGCGGCGGCGACTATCACGCCTACTACACGCCGGAGGGCGATTTCGGTGACTTGTGGATCGGCGATCCCAACTGGTATGCCCGCTACTTCGACGAGTCGGTCAACTTTGTCTCGGAATGGTCCCTCATGGGCTACGGCAATATGTCCATGATGAAACGCGTGTTCCCGCGCGAGGAGCTGGCAGGCGGGCCCGTCGGCAACGATTGTGCGAAGTTCGCACAGGCCCACCCTATCCTGCACAGCAGCTTTCCGGAAGTGGAGCGGGCGCTGCCGCTGCTGTATTGCAAGGCCTCCATCTATGGGAACCTGGCCCGGGCGGACATGCCGGACTTCGTCGAATACAGCCAGATGGCTCTGGCCGACGTGTATGAATGCGTCTTCGAACAATGGCGCGCACAGTTCCCCTACAAGGGCGGGCAAATTGTCTGGACCTACAACAGTCACGGCCCCATTTCTTCGTGGAATATCATTGACTGGTTCGGCCAGCCGCTGATTGCGTTCTATTCCACCAAGCGCGCGGATGAACCGGTCCACGTCATGGCGGACGCCGGCTTCTTTACCTGGGGTCCCGGTGATACGTTCAAGCCCTCGGTCTTCGCCCTGAACGACGCCCCGGAGCCGCTCAAAGGGGCGCGGGTCACGGCCCGCATCCTCGACCGCCGCATGCAGCCCGTCCTCACGGAATCATGGAGGCTGACCGTGCCTGCGGGCGGTCGCCACAGCGAGGCGCGCCAACTGCAATGGCCCATTCCCGCGGATACTCCGGATGGCTGCTTCTTCTTGGAGCTGACCTTGAAGGACGCGGCAGGACACCAACTTTCACGCCGAGCCTACTGGCTGAGGGTCGTCCAGTCGCTGGCCAACGCCCAAGCGCGGATGCGCTGGCAGGCCGGGGCCGTGAAGGAACCGCTGGCCACGCAGGGGCCTTGGCTGAAGCCCCAGTTGGAAGGCGTCCCCACAACCCTCTCGGCGGAAGTGACGTCTCTCGAAGCGTTCGCAACGGAGGCCCGTTTGACCTTGGTCGTGAAGAACGCGGGGACGGCACCGGCTTATCCGGTGCGGATTGCGCTGCTTCCTGACTCCTGTTCCGCCGTGTGGAGCGACAACTACTTCTGGCTCGCGCCGGACGAGACCAGGACGGTTACAGGCATTGTGCGGCTGGACATGCGCGGCTTGGATCCCCTCAGCCCTGCACTGGTCGCCAAGGTTTCGGACCTAAAAGTCGAGGTGTCCGCGTGGAACTCGAAACGCTTCGTCCTGACGCCGAAATGAACACGAGCCCGAAAGCTTTGCCTGCGATATCCGGGCGCGGTTTATCACCCGATGAGCCGCGGCGACCACCGGGAGCCGGTCTTCCTGGAGGAGTCCGACCGGCCAATGTTTCTCTCCACCCTGGGCGAGGCCTGCGCCAAGACCGACTGGCAGGTCCACGCCTGCTGCCTGATGAACAACCACTTTCATCTGGTCGTCGAAAAGTGGTGGAAAGTGGCGTCACATCCAAACATTCTGCATTTCAAGTTCTTTTTGACGCCGCTTGAGCGCCGCGGATAACGCCGGGCTTTTTCGCACTCGCGCCGTCTCCCCGAAATCGCTAAACACTTGCCCCAACTGCGCACCCTTGGCCATTGGTCCATCCCCTTTCCTTCCCCACTCACTGACTCACTAATTCTTCCACTCACTGATTCGCTTGCAGCTCCGCACCCCTGGCCCTCGGTCCATCCACCTCCTTCGTTCCCCATCTGTGAAAATCTGTGTCCATCTGTGGCCCGCACCCTTGGCCAATTTTTCTCTTTTTTTTCACCTGAAAATACCAAAAGCGGCCAAAAGCATTGTTTGACCTCTTTGAACTCATTCTTTTGTCCCATGAAGCGCGGCTTCCACTTTTTCCTCAATGGGCAGGGCGGCGGGATGTCCGGCCACGACGATCTTGCCTTGAGCGTCAATAAGGTAGGTCGTCGGCACGCCCGATACGCGGAAAGCCTTCGCGGGCGCGCTGCCCCAGCCGCCGTCGCCGGCCCAGACGTTGAAGGTGTTGGTCCAGCCCCGCTTGTTCACGTGGTGGCGCACGATGTCCAGCGTGTCGTCAATGCTCAATGGAACAACCGCGACCTTGTCCCCCCAGTCCGAATGAGCCTGCCGCAGTTTTTGCAGATCCGCCATCGGACCTTGGCAAGGACCGCACCAGGTGGCCCAAAAGTCCAGCACGACCACTTTGCCGCGCAGATCGGAGAGCTTCATTTTCTTTTCGCCGTCCAGCGTGGTGAATTCGATTTCCGGCACGGCGGCTCCGGGAGGCAAGGTATCATGTTCGGCGATATAATTCTCAACCTCCATCGCCGCGGCAGCCTTCTCGTCAAGGACACCGGCGGGAACTTGATTCCAACTCACATTTCCCACTGCCTTCCAGTCGTCTGTGAACCTCATCACCTGTTTGACGGCCAGAATGTAATCGCCCGACAATGAAGTTCCCGTCCTGGACTTTGCGCCCGTTTTCACCGCCAGCTTCAATTTAAACTGTTCACCTATCAGTCCTTCCACCGAGCCGGAAGCGCCTGTCAACTGAAGCCGGCCAATTGAGGCTTCCTGGATCTGGATTTGCGCGTCCTTAAAATCAATTCCCGCCGCCTCGCTTTGATTGAGCATGGCCCGGGCTATTTCGGTTTGTTCCTGCGTCCGTCGGTTGATCTCCTCGTCCAATTCCTTCCGGGAAGGTCCTTTCTCGCCGCGCTTCTGCATCATGGCCCAATACAGGTCGCTGTTCGCCAGAGCTTCCTTGGCGTAAATGTTCGTGTCCCGCTCTCGAATAAATCGAACCAGCGTCTGGCCCAGCCGCAACAGCGCCGGGTCATCCTTATCGGTCAGGCGGCTAAGACCTGGACTGGCGGCCTTTTCCAGGATCGCCATTTCGCGCGCTGTTTTTTCGTCGCCCACGTTGGACGGAAACGATACCCACTGAATGCCGCCCGCGCAACGCCAGCCCTTCGGAAATTTATTCAGCCGGCGGAGCACGATCTTGTATTCACCGCCGGCCTGATTGTTCGTGCCCGCGTCGGGATTCAAAATGATTTCCACCTTTTGCGCATGGGGCAGGCTTTCGCCCTCGGCTTGGAGATTGGGATAATGGGCGGTTCCAAGAAATCTCGGATTGACCACACGCTCATGCAAATCGCCCTTCGAAAAATCCAGATGCAGCGAATCCGCCCGGGCCAGGAACGCCTTGGCCGCCGCCTCCGTCTCCGCGCGTTGACTGTCTGCCCCGTTGGCAAAACCCTTCAGATTCTCGGCGATCTCGGGCAAATTGGTGGAGGCAATCGCCTCCCAATCCTCCGCAGAGGCCGTGATTTCTCTGGCAAACCGCGCCGCGTCACGACTCCGGAGCAGCGCGACAACAGAACGGCTCACCGCCCCAAACTCGTCCTCGGCGGGCTTGACTGCCTTCGGCGCCAAAGGAGTCGAACTCCCCGCCGGTGTTTGCGGCGCAAACAGACCAAGAGAAACGACAGCCAGACCAAGCGAAAGCCGAAGCTGAAGGCCGTGGCGAAACTTTTGCGGATTCATAGAATCCCTCCTATAGCAGACAGCATCCTGACGCAAGGGAAATCCCGGCGTCGAACCCTTTGACCTCATTTATCTCGTTCGAACAGAAAAAATGAAATTTCGTTGACGAGGCCGCCTTCCTTGCCCCACTCACTGATTCACTGACTCACTCATTCTTAAATTCCCTTTTTTTTCCTTCCGTAGGTTTTTCGCCTTGACGCCCCTGTGTTGTAATCGGGCCAGGATGACTACAAGCCATCTCATACAGGGGCATCGAGGGAGCGGCCGGAGAACTGAGCCGGCCAACAGGCGCAAGCCGGGCCTGTTTGCCGTAGCTCGGTCCCGCCGGGCGAAGGCGGATGCCTGTGAAAACCCACAATTTCAACTCCGCCAACAGCTTCTCGGATACCAGAAAGATTGGGTTGACGACCTCTCCCGCTTCAAATTCGGCCTCATGGCCCGCCAAACCGGCAAGGACTTCTCCGCCGCCTACGAAGGCGTCTTTGACTGCCTCCTCCACGACGCCAAGGGCCAAAAAACAGACTGGCTTATCGCCGCCCCCTCCGAGCGCCAATCCCTCGAATCCCTCGAAAAATGGAAAACTTGGGCGGCCACCTTCAAATCCGCCATCGCCAACTACGAAGAGGAGCGATCCGGCGCCGGAGAAAGCCTCTTATTATCCGCCGCCATCACCTTTCCCCACGGCAGCCGCGTCATCGCCGTCCCCGGAAAACCCGAAACCGTCCGCGGCTTCAGCGCCAACGTCTTACTCACCGAGTTCGCCTTCTTCGAGGACCCCGACGCCACCTGGCGCGCCATCGCCCCCAGCATCACCAACCCGCTCCGTGGCGGCGAAAAAAAAGTCAGAATCATCACCACTCCCAACGGCATCGGCAACAGAGCTTACGACCTCTGGATTAAAAACTATAAGCCAATCAGTGAAGGGAGAATCAGTGAATCAGAGAATGCCCGGCAACTGACTTCCCAATTCACTGATTCACTGATTCAAACTTCAAAATTGTCTCCGATCTGGTCCTGCCACCTCATTGACATAGAAACCGCCAAAGCTCACGGCCTTCCCGTCGATCTGGACCAACTCCGCGCCGCCCTCGACGACCCGGACGGCTGGCCCCAGGAATTTGAATGCCAGTTCATCGACGTTCAAACCGTCCTCCTCACCTACGAAACCATCGCCAGTTGCGAAAGCACGGAGGCTACCAACACCGTCCCGCCCGATTTCTGGTTCGCCAACCGCCACGCCGCCCCACCCCTCGTCATGGGCATCGATTTTGGCCGCCGCCGCGACCTCACCGTCGCCTGGACCAACCAGCGGCTTGGCGACGTTCAGCAAACCGTCGAAGTCCTCGAACTCGATAATATGTCCACTCCCCTCCAGGTCGAAATCCTCCGCACCAGAATCAGAAACGTCCACCGAGTCTGTCTCGACTACACCGGCGCAGGCGTCGGCCTTGGCGATTATCTCGCCGGGGAATTCGGCGAGTGGAACCCCGCCCGGCACAAATTCGGCAAAATCGAGCTTTGCGTCTTCACCCAGCCATTCAAAGTCGAAATCTTTTCAAAACTCCGCATGGCCTTTGACCAGCGCCTGCTCCGCATCCCCATCTGCCGCGCCATCCGCGAAGACCTCCACACCGTCAACCGCGTCACCAGCCCTAGCGGCCATATCACCTACCGCGCTACGCACAGTCCGGACGGCCACGCCGACAGATGCACCGCCCTCGCCCTCGCCTGGCGCGCACATCCGGCAACCACCGTCATCGCAGCGTGCGCCGGCATCCGCCGCCTGCCACCCCACCCCGGAAACCTCTGCCTCGGAAAAGCCGACTACATCCTCTGAATGAAAACCGCAGTCTGGTTCAGCAGAGTGTGCGTCCGTGTTTGTCCGTGCCCATCCTTTCCGTCCTTTTCGTCCTTTTCGTCCCATTTGTCCCATCGCCGTGACCGCCTGGTACCCCAGCCCATCGCTCCAAAAAACACGCCCACTTCATCCTTCATCCTTCATCCTTTCCCCCATTCATTGCCCCCCAAAATCCCAAGAACCGTCGCAGTACATCCCGGGGAGCGCGCGCGCCCTCGCGTGCAGCGGTCGGCGCCCCCGCCGACCGCTTCTTCGCTCATAGGCCATCGCTCGGCGGTAAGACCGCGTACGAGAGAGTTGGGCGCCCCATTCTGGGTTGACAGGGGGCGCCGCAGGGGGCATTGTCCGAACATGGCGCGAAAGCTTCGCCTGCAATATCCGGGCGCGATTTATCACCCGATGAGCCGCGGCGACCACCAGGAGCCGGTCTTTTCCGGCGGTTGCGGCGGGAAACGATGATGCCGCTCAAATCAAGTTCAATACTTGTTGCTGGAGAACCCTAAGAAACATCATGCAACCGGTTCGCAAAACAAAAACGCATTTTGGGATTCCTTACGTTTGGACTCCTGCTGATAAGTCCGCTCAAGCGGCGCTTGAAAAGCAGCGAGGATCAGCTAGCACGGCTTGGGATGATTATTTGGGGGATCACCAGCAGAATGACTATTTTGGCGACTTGCTAGCCGCTGGAGTTATTAATGGGAAACAGAAGTGGTCTCAGCGTCCAGAAGAACCTGAACAACGCTTGGCTTTGCTTCAAGCCGACGAACGGCTGTTCCGAAATTGCCAGTTGCGCCTTGATTCGTCTTTGCAGGACGGACTCTTGCGACTGATTCCAAACGGAATATCCAAACGCGGTGGTTTTCTCTACTACACAGATCGTTTGGATCGGTGCATAGTCTACGACTATCGTATCCCGCATCATTCACAAAGAGCAGCAAAGGTCATTTCTCTTGTGGACATTCCAGAGCCGGAGTTTCTTTACGATATTGCGACCGCGATTCCCAATGCAGACGATGACGTGCGATCTGCGTTGAAAAATGCGCTTGTATATGGGCACAAAATCGTCGTGCATCGTAACACTTTTGTACACGTAGATCGTCGGCGAGACGAGGGAACTGCCGGGCCATTTATCGACACACTTATTTTGAACGAGATGCTTCACAAATATGTTTATGAGCATTTTCAAGATTTTGCTGTCGAACGACAGTTTGAAAAGGCGATGGAGGTCGGAACGGGCAGCGGGATGCTCATTGCCGCGTGCTTCCAAAACCTTCCAGGCATTCGAAGAGTCGTTGCTTTGGACACGGTAATGGAATCAGTTCATTGTGCCTACAGGAATGTTCTTGCCAACCATCCTGCATACGGAAAGCTCAGACCAAGCGAGTATTTTGTCTGCGGAAGATTTGATACTGACACTTGGCACAAGTACGATGTGGTGTTGTGCAATCCGCCGTATATTCCTCTGAAACCTGGAGCAGAATTAAGCCCGAATGCTACAAGTGCTGTTGGAGGCACAGATTTGATGAGTAGCGTTATTTCTGATGCCCCGCTACTCTTGAGTGACCGCGGTTTTCTGTTCATGATTTTTAGCTCGCTCGCGGATTCTGAATTCAACCAAGCAATCAACAAAGCCGGCGTGGAATACGCGAACCTTGGACCGCCAACTGGATTCGAGGTGAGATTCGAGGTCGAGGAGGTTTTTGGGGATGGAGACTGGTTAAACTTTTTAGTTAACGAACGTGGCCTTGTGCATAAGAAGGGGCAATTTCTTCATACCCTTCGATGTGTAGCCATTCATAAGAGCAAAGAACAAGAATTCGCCGACGACACCGCCTTATTGGAACGTATGAAACAACTGAACCAAACCTTCGCGGCGATAACGGATGCTAATTGATATGAAAGATACAGTAATGTTGTGTTTTCGAGATCTTATCACAGCGCCTGGAGATTCTATCGCGCAACATAAGAGATTGATCGACGATTACGGGTATTGTTGGTGGGGATGGTGGATGAAGCCCATTGAGGACGTTCCTAATGAGCTGCTTCTCAAAATCGTTCGCACAAATTCAAACCATGGCAGTGATATATTCTTATACGATTGCGGCCAATATGGTTTATACCGTGCTACGCTCACCGATGTGGCAATTTCACCAACGAATGTGGGCATGTCTTCCCCCGGAATTGAGCAGACGCCGGAATATTATGTTCACGTCAAATGTCGCGCTTGGTTCAAGCTTGAGGGAATAGATCTAGTGCCAGAAAGCGATGCGAAGCTACACCTCATAAAGTATGTAGATTTTCCAAGCTGGCGGCTTGAGGAGACTCACGACCATTTCAAGGGAAAGAATATCAGCAACTTTCAAGAACTCGACCAAATGGCGGTAACGCTTTGGCATATTGAACTTCCTGAAAATTTGTGATTGCGTCTCCCGCGGCCGTGATTGAGTGAATGAAGGGGTCATGAAGGGGTCAGTTCCTAGCAATGCCGCATTGTGAGTTGACAGGGAGGAGCGGGAGGGTGCATTTCCGAGCATGGCGCGAAAGCTTCGCCTGCAATATCCGGGCGCGGTTTATCACCTGATGCGCCGCGGCGGCCACCGGGAGCCGCTCTTCCTGGAGAAGTCCGACCGGCCAATGTTTCCGTCCACCCTGGGCGAGGCTCCTGCCGAGCCGCTTTGGCAAACCGCGCTGTGCCTCAGCAGAGTGTCCGTCCATGTTTGTCCGTGTTTGTCCATGCCCGTCCATTTCGTCCTATTCGTCCTATTCGTCCCATCGCCGTGGCCGTCTGGTACGAGCTTATATTTTTTTTGTGATCTTTGTGATTTTTTGCGGCAATTCATCTTTGGTTGCGGCTTGCCGCGCCGTGAAAATCTGTGTCCATCTGTGGCCCGCACCCTTGGCCAATTTTTCTCTTTTTTTTCCTTCCGTAGGTTTTTCGCCTTGACGCCCCTGTGCTGTAATCGGGCCAGGATGACAACAAGCCATCTCATGCAGGGCCATCGAGGGAGCGCCGAGCGAACCGGGCCGGCCAACAGCCGCAAGCCGGGCCGCTCCGCCGGCCTGTCCGCCGTCGCTCGCTCCCGCCGGGCGAAGGCCGGCAAATCCCGTCAACCCTCACGCACCAACGAAAGCACATAATATGTCACGCACTGGAAAAATAGCCCGCCTCCCAACCGCCATCAGGGAACAACTCAACGCCAGAATCGAACAAGGCGAGCCGTCAATTCACCTCGTCGATTGGCTTAACTCCCTGCCCTCCGTCAATGCCGTCCTCGACACATACTTCGCCGGCCGCCCCGTCACCGACGGCAACCTCTCTGACTGGAAACACGGCGGCTACAAGGACTGGAAGGCCGAACAAGCCGCCGCCGCCATGTTCGAGAAACTGTGCCAGACTCCTGCCGAAAAACTCACCGCTCTCCAAAGCGGCCTGATCGACCAGATGGCCACCCTCTACGCCGCCCAACTCCTCTCCGAGATGCAAAAACCAGCGCCCCACGCGGACGACGCCGCCCGCGCCAAAATTTGGCGCGAATTCCGCCAGGCCTTCGCCTCTCTGCGACGTTACCAGTTCGCCACCCTCGCCATCCAGGACCGCCTCAAGTTCCAGCCCATCGAGACCGAAGCCACAGAATCATTCCAACTCACCGAAGACGACAAACGCCGTCGCGTTGAACATCTCCTCGGCGTCGCGGGCGGCCCCGACGCCAACAGATTCGACGTAAAAACTCAAACCTGGTCCGGTCCAAACGCCGCTGTCATGAACCGGCAACACCGGAAACTGCTCCTGAAAGCCGCCAAAGAAGCCGGAATCGACCTGGAAAACGAAACCCAAAACCCGGACAAATCCGGAGAAATCCGGCCAATTCCGGCCAAATCCGGCTAAATCGGGCCAAAAAATGAAATTTCGTTGACGAGGCCGCCTTCCCGGCTAAAATTTGTGGCCAACTTCGGTGAATACACCGCGAAGTCATAAAAGAAAGTAATACTATGGCAGTTAAAGTTGCTATCAATGGTTTTGGACGCATCGGACGCCTCGTCTTCCGCGCCATCGCCGAACAAGGCATGATCGGCAAGGACGTCGAAGTGGTCGCCGTCGGCGACATCGTTCCGGCGGACAATCTGGCTTATCTCCTCAAATATGATTCCACCCAGGGTCGCTTCCAAGGCGAAGTGACCTCCAGGAAGTCGGCCCCGACCCAGCCCGAGGACGATATTCTGATCGTCAATGGCCGCGACATGCGCGTCGTCAGCGCCAAGGACCCCTCCGGCCTCCCCTGGAAACAACTCGGCGTCGATTTGGTCATCGAATCCACTGGCCTTTTCACCGACGGCGAGAAAGCCAAGGGCCACCTGGCCGCCGGCGCGAAAAAAATCATCATCTCCGCCCCGGCCAAGAACGAGCACATCACTGTCGTCATGGGTGTCAATCATCAAAAATATGACCCGGCCAAGCACCACATCGTCTCCAACGCCTCCTGCACCACCAACTGCCTGGCCCCGCTCGTCCACGTGCTGCTCACCGAAGGCTTCGGCATCGAGGAAGGCTTGATGACCACCATTCATGCCTACACCGCCACGCAGAAAACCGTCGATGGCCCGAGCAAAAAAGACTGGAAAGGCGGTCGCAGCGCCGCCATCAACACCATCCCCTCGACCACCGGCGCCGCCAAGGCCGTCGGCCTGGTCTGTCCCGAGGTCAAGGGCAAATTGACCGGCATGTCCTTCCGCATCCCGGTGCCGACCTCCTCGTGCGTCGATCTGACCGTGCGCACGGCCAAGGACACCAGTTACGCGGAAATCTCCGCCGCCATGAAAAAGGCCAGTCAAACCTATTTGAAAGGCTATTTGGATTACACCGAGGACGAAGTGGTGAGCACCGATTTCATCCACTCGCCGTTCTCGTCCATTTTCGACCAGGGGTCCGGGATCGAATTGAACAAGCGCTTTTTCAAATTGATCAGTTGGTATGACAACGAATGGGGCTATAGCTGCCGCGTGGCCGATCTGCTCAAATTCATGATCGCCAAGGGGATTTGATCCTCCCATGCGCATCATCGCGGGCAGCGCCGGGGGGACGATTCTGCGGGCGCCCAAGGGCTTCGACGTGCGGCCCACGCCCGACCTGGTTCGGCAGGCGGTCTTCAACAGCCTGGGCCGGTGGGTGGCGGGGGCGCGCGTGCTGGAATTGTTCGCCGGCACGGGCGCGCTCAGTTTGGAGTGCCTGAGCCGCGGCGCCGCGCTGGCTGTTTGCGTCGAGAAATCCAGCCGCCACGCCCAATTCATCCGGCTCAACCTCGAACACTCCCGCCTGCCCGCCGCCGCGCTGCAAATCCAGGCGCGGGACGCCTTCGCCGCCGTCCGCCAACTGGCCGCCGAGAATCGACAATTCGATTTGGTCCTGGCCGACCCGCCCTACGGCGAAAAAAACGTCGGCCGGCGCTCGACCTCGTACGCCCAACAACTGCTCGACGATCCCGATCTGCCCAAATTATTGCGCCGCGGCGGCCTGTTCATTTTGGGCCACACCAAGCGCGACACCCTGAGCCTTCCGGCAAGCTGGGAGGAAACAAAGATGCTAAAACACGGCGACACCGTGATGCGCTTTCTGCGGAGCCACTTTGAACCTTAAACTTTGAACTTTGAACTTTGAACTTTGAACTTTAAACTCATCCCATGCAGTTCCAAATCATCTTCAATCCGACCAGCGCGGCCGAGTTGGCGAAAATGCCGCGGGAATTGCAGCTTCACATCTTGGGTGAATTCCGCGGCCTGCCGCACGAGGTCTTGAAAAGCGACCCGCATCACTTCGGCCGCCTGGAGCGCGCGGGCAAGACCCTCCATCGGTTTCGCCTGGGCGACTACCGCGTCTATTTCGAGCGGCACGAACTGGGGGTGGTGGTCCACCGCATCCTCAGCCGCAACACGCTCAAGGATTTCCTCTTTCGTTCCAGCCTGCCCACCGGCGAGGACGAAGCCTTGCAGGAAAACCCGAAGTTTTGGGAAATGATCGAATCCGCCCGCCTGACCCCGCCCAGGAAAGACTGACAGGGCTTGTCAACGAAAGCCGCCCCTACCCGGCATCCTCGCCCAATTCGACGTTCCAATAGGCCAGGTCCAGGAAGTGTTTCCAACTGTCGTGTTGGATGCCCACGTTGACCTGGACAAACGGACGCCATTTGGGCCGCTTGGGTTTGCGCACCAGGTGCATGCCCGCCTCCTGCGGCGTGGAGTTGGCCTTCTGCGTGTTGCAGCGGATGCACGAGCAAACGATGTTTTCCCAGGTCGTCGGGCCGCCCCGGTCGCGCGGGATGACGTGATCGAGGTTCAAATCCTTCCGCTCAAAAACCTCTCCGCAGTACTGGCAGGTGTTGCGGTCGCGCTCGAAGATGTTGTGCCGGGTGAATTTGACCTCCTTCTTGGGCAGGCGGTCGAACATGATCAACAGAATCACCCGCGGGACGCGGATTTTGAACGAGACGGTGGCGATGGTTTCCGGATGCGGCTCCTGCGCCGAGAAATCGCGCCATTGGCTGAAACTGAACGTCTGAAACACCCCGTCGCCGTCGCTCAACACCACCTGGGCATGGCCTTCGAAGAGAAGGGTCAGCGCGCGGCGGGCGGTGCAGACATTGACCGCCTGCCAGAGGCGGTTGAGCACCAGCACGTGTTGGTTGAGGAAACAACTCATAACCAATAACTTCGACGCGCAGAATAGCACAGGGCGTTCCCCGATGTCAACGCGCACTTGCCAACGCCCCCGCGGCGGAGTTAAGATGCCGGCCTTATGAGATTGTTTGCAGTGCTGGCGCTGTCTCTGGTTTGCGCACTCGCGGCCCGCGCGGCCGGACCGGATGAACAGTATCTGGATATTTACAACGAGATTCTACAGGCCGACAGCCTCCAGCAAAACGGAAGATCGGCCCTCGCCGCCGAGAAATACGCCGAGGCCCAATCCACTCTGCAAAAGCTCCAGACGGATTACCCGCGCTGGAACCCGGACATCGTCCATTTCCGGCTCGATTACCTGGCCGAACGATTGCAGGAGCTGGCGAAGTTTGCGCCGCCTTCCAGTGCTCACGCGCCGGCCGCCCTCGCTCCCACCAACCTGCCGGCCGCCACGGCGCAGCAGGAGATTGCGGTTTTGCAGGAGCAACTTCGCGCTTTGACCGCGGCCAACGGCGAGTTGGAGAACAAACTCAAAGAGGCCCTTTCCGTCCAGCCCGCCGCTGTCAGCCCCCGCGAACTCATCAAAGCCGGCGAAAGAATTGTCGAGTTGGAAAAGGAGTGCGATTTGCTCAAGACCGATCTGGAGCAGGCCAAAGCCTCCAAGGCCGCATCCGGCGCGCCCGCCGAGGCGAAAGCCCTCGCCGCCGAGCGCGACAAATTAAAGGAGGAATTGGCGGCGCGAACGAAGGAGTTGGCCGATGCCAAGGCGCGTGGCAAGGCGGACTTGCTGGCGGCGCGCGCCGCCCTCAAAGATGCCCAGCGGGAGAGGGACGAATTGGCGAAGAAACTGGCGGCCACCCAGCCCGGCGGGGACAACTCGAAGTCACGCGCCCCGTCACCCGTTGAGCCGGTCAAACCGGTGGCGCCGGCCAATCCGCCCCCACCGAACGACCCTCCCGCGCCCGCCGCGCCAGCCACGAACGCCGCGCCGGCACACGTCATTCACACCAGCAAGGATTTGCCGCCTGGCGCCGGCCCGTTGATGGCCGATGCCATGCGCGCCTCGATGGAGCGGGATTTCGCCAGAGCCGAGCAGAAGTACCAGGAGATCCTGCGCCAGGATGAGAACAATGTTTATGTTTTGGCCCACCTGGCCAACGCGCAGTTTGCCGGGGGCCACCTGGACCAGTGTGAGAAAACCGTGCTCAAGGCGCTGGCTTTGGACGCGGACGACGCGGCCAGTTTGTACTTGCTCGGCATCCTGCGCTATCGCCAGGAAAAACTGGACGCCGCTCTGGATGCCCTCAACCGCTCCGCCAAGTTCAATCCCACCAACGCCGGCACGCAGAATTACCTCGGCTGCGTCCTGGCCGACAAAGGATTGCGCTCCGCCGCCGAATCCGCGCTGCGCAAGGCGCTGCAACTGGACCCCGACTACGCCGACGCGCATTACAATCTGGCCCTTGTCTATGCGGGCGAGCAACCGCCCTCGCCGTCACTGGCCCGCTGGCATTACGACCGGGCGGTGACCCTGGGCCACGCCAGGAATCCCGATTTCGAAAAAACCCTCCCGGCCGCGAAATAATCTCAACCTCCCAAATTGTTTCACCTATGAATGCACCTGACCTGACACAACGTCCGCCGCGCAGCCCGCGCGTGCGCCTGGGCGGCTACGCCATTTTGCCGAGAATGCTTGACAAAGGGCGGGCCACCGTTGCCGGCAAAAACGGCGAGTTTCACTACAACTGCCCGCTCGACCAGCAATTCCTCAACTTCGCCGGCATTGACGCCGCCAATCTGAAAAAACAACTGGCCCAGGGCAAGGGCGACGGCCAAATCCTGGAGTGGATCGAGAAGAACGCCAAATTCAAACGGTCGCCGCTGGAAATTGCCGCCTGGTCGAAGTTCCAGGACCGGCGGGCGCCCACCGACGTTGAATCGCGCCAGTTCTTCCAGGAGTACCATACCAAACTCGCCCCCGGCCGAAACGACGTGGGGACGTGGTTTGACATACTTGACATCGACGACCACGTGACCTTCGGCGGCAAGGCCTGACGCGCCTCAACCGCCCTGGGCTGCCAGCCGCGCCAGGCACTCGAAAGAGAAGATGCCGGCGGCATGACCATCGGCCCAAACGGGCTGGATGCCGTAACCGCCCACCGGCGTGAAGCGGGTCATTTGAAACGAGCGGGGCGTCAGCGCAACCTCCGGCCCCTTGTGCAGATGGCCCATGACGTCGGTTTCCCCCATGCAGCCGGCGCACGGGCAAGCCCGCCGCAGTCTTTCCAGGGCAATGAAGCTTTCCCGGCCATCTTCCCATTTGATGGCCAATTCCGTTCCAATGAGTTGCAAGTCCGCCGGACGCATCAGGCAGTTTAGGCCAGGCGGCTGGCGAAAGAAACCGAAAAACAGCCGTTCCTCGCCCGAGTGCGCTTTGAATCCCAATCCCAAGAAGTCGCTTGACAAAAGGTTAGTATTCACTAACTTGGCGGCGTGACAAAAAAAACGCGGCTCTCGGCGCAAGAGCGGAAGGCGGCCATCGTCCAAGCCGCGCTGCCGCTCTTTGCCCGCCAGGGCTACGCGGAAACGACTACCAAGGACCTCGCCCGCGCCGCCGGAGTTTCGGAACCGCTGCTCTACAAGCATTTTCCGAGCAAGGAGGCACTTTACCTCGAGATCCAGAACCTCTGCTGCCAGGGAAATGATCCCGCCACCCGCAAATTCATCCACTTGATCACCGAGTTGGAGCCGTCCGCCTCGACCCTGGTCCATCTGGTCTATTATCTGGTTTGCGTCCAGGTGCTGGGCAAACCCGCCGGCTCTGTCGAGTGGGAGACCTGGCAGCGCCTGATGTTGAAAAGCTTCCTCGAAGACGGCGCATTCGCCCGCACCATGTATCAAAACAGGTTTGATTATTTCTGCGCCCGCATCGAGGCGTGCATCGACGCGGCCATCGCGGCCGGAGAGGCGGTCCAGACGCCGTTGTCCCCCGGAAACCGCGCCCGCTTCGGGCATCATCTGGCCGCCTGGCTCGCGGTGGTTCATTTGCCGCCGAAGCCCGCCATCAATTACAAGGTTTCCCGCGAGGAACTCATTCACCAGGCGGTCTGGTTCATTCTGCGCGGCATGGGCATGACACGCAAAGCCATCGCCACTTATTTCAATCCCAAGGCGCTGAGCCTGTTTTTCAACGCCTGATGGTTAGTAAATGTTCACCATGTGGAAAATTGTGAAAACTCGATTTGTTCCGGCCGCGCCGGCGGCGGCCCGATTGGATCATCCTGATGTTTTTATCAGATGGAAGACGTTCCTGGCGGCACTTTTTTGCGGGCTGTCCATGACCGCCTGCAACCGCCAGGCCCAAGCTCCACCGGCCCCCGTGCCGGAAGTGGCGACGGTTACGGTGGCCCGGCAACGGGTGGCGCTGGCGACCGAACTGCCGGGGCGCACCGCGCCGTACCGCATGGCCGAGATCCGCCCGCAGGTCAACGGCCTCATCCAGAAACGCCTCTTTACCGAAGGTTCGGATGTCCAGGCCGGCCAGGCGCTTTACCAGATTGATCCGGCGCCCTTCCAGGCGGCGCTCGACAATGCCAGGGCCGCCCTTGGCCGGGCTGAAGCCAATCTGCCTGCCCTTCAATTGAGGGCGGATCGCTACAAGGAAGCCCTGGCCGACAAAGCGGTTGCCCAGCAGGACCTGGATGATGCCACAGCCGCCTTGAAACAGGCCGAAGCTGATATTGCGTATTACCAGGCGATGGTGGAGACGGCCCGCATCAACCTTGGATACACGCGGGTGGTCTCACCGATCACCGGCCGGATTGGAAGGTCCTCGGTGACGGATGGCGCCATCGCGACGGCTTATCAACCCACGGCCCTGGCCACTATTCAGCAACTGGACCCCATTTATGTGGATGTGCCCCAATCCACCACGGAACTGCTCCGGTTGCAGCGCCGCTTGGAGGAAAGGCGGATGAACCGTGACGGGACAAACGCGAACCAAGTGGAACTCATCCTCGATGACGCCACCAAATATCCCTTGGAGGGGACCCTTCAGTTCCGCGACGTCTCGGTGGATCCGACAACCGCCTCTGTGATCTTGCGGATGGTGTTCCCCAATCCGAACGGAGTTCTCCTGCCGGGCATGTTCGTTCGCGCGGTGGTGAAAGAAGGGGTCAATGAGCAGGGCATTTTGATTCCGCAGCAAGCCGTGTCTCGCGATCCAAAGGGCAATCCAGTGGCATTGATTGTGAACGCTTCCGGCAAAGTTGAGCAACGGATGCTCAGTCTTGACCGGGCCATTGGCGACCAATGGCTCGTCTCCTCGGGCCTTTCGCCCGGCGACCGGGTCATCGCCGAGGGCATGCAAAGAGTCCAACCCGGCGCTTTGGTCAAAGAGGTCCCCTTTGATGACGGTCGGAAACCGGAGACAAAACCAGGGAACATGGCCCAGCCAGCCTCGACCTCGAATTGACGGAGGCCCGCCATGTTATCGAGGTTTTTCCTGAAGCGTCCGGTCTTCGCCTGGGTCATCGCCATCATCCTGATGGTGGCGGGTGGCTTGGCGATTTTCAGTCTGCCCATCTCGCAGTATCCGCCCATCGCTCCCCCTTCCATCGCCATCACCGCGTTTTATCCGGGTGCCTCGGCGGAGACGGTTGAAAACAGCGTGACGCAGATTATCGAGCAGAAGATGTCCGGCTTCGACATGATGCTGTACTTGTCCGCCACCAGCGATTCGTCCGGCAATGCCCGTGTTGAGCTGACGTTTGCTCCCGGCACCGATCCGGACCTGGCCTGGGCCCAGGTGCAGAACAAGCTCCAGCTCGCCACGGCCAGCCTGCCGGAGGTGGTACAGCGCCAAGGCGTGATGGTGAGCAAATCGACTCGAAACTACCTGTTGGTCGTCGGCCTGATCTCGGAAGACGGGAGCATGGATGGGAATGACTTGCGGGACTATGCCCAGTCCAGCTTGGAGAAGGTGCTTTCGCGGGTGCCGGGGGTGGGTGAAGTGGACGAATTCGGCAGCCAGTATTCGATGCGCATCTGGCTCAATCCGGACAAGCTGACCGAGTATAACATGACGATTCAGGATGTGACCGCAGCGCTGCAAGCCTACAACGTGGAAGTGTCCGCAGGGCAGTTCGGCGGAGCGCCGGCGGAGAAAGGCCAGCGCCTGAACGCCTCCATCATTGTCCAAAGCCTGCTCAAGACACCCGAGGAGTTTGCCTCCATCCCAATCCGCACGAATCCCGATGGCTCCCGGGTGCGGATCAAGGATGTGGGACGGACGGAACTGGGGACTGAATCCTACGATGTCGAAGTCTTTCACAATGGCAAGCCCGCCGCCGGCATGGCCATCCGGCAGGCCGCCGGCGCCAACGCCTTGGACACGGCCAATGCCATCAGGGCCAAGCTGGTAGAGATGAGCCACTACTTTCCCCCCGGCATGAAGGTCGTTTATCCCTATGACACCACGCCCTTTGTCAGGGTGGCCATCGGCGAGGTGGTCAAGACTCTGTTCGAGGCGGTCGCGCTGGTTTTCCTGGTGATGTATCTGTTTATGGGAACCATGCGGGCCACGTTGATTCCGACCATCGCTGTGCCCGTGGTGCTCCTCGGAACTTTCGCGGTCTTGGGGCTTCTCGGCTTTTCCATCAACATGCTCACCATGTTCGCCATGGTGCTGGCCATCGGCCTTCTGGTGGACGATGCCATTGTCGTTGTGGAAAACGTGGAGCGCATCATGAGCGAGGAAGGGCTTTCACCGTTGGAGGCCACTCGGAAGTCCATGGACCAAATCACCAGCGCCTTGATCGGCATCGGCCTGGTGCTCTCGGCCGTCTTCGGCCCCATGGCGTTTTTTAAAGGCTCCACCGGGGTCATTTACCGTCAGTTTTCCGTAACCATCATCGCTTCCATGCTTCTTTCGGTCGTCGTAGCCCTGGTCTTGACTCCGGTGCTGTGCGCCTCGTTTCTCAAGCCGGTGGCCAAGGGGCACGAAGCGGCTGAAGGGGGAGTCTGGTTTCTGCGGCCGTTCTTTCTAGGGTTCGACCGCGTCTTTTTTCGGACCAGAGACCGCTATCTGCAACTGGTGGGCCGGTCCCTTTTCAAGAAGGTCCGCTATGTGGTCATTTTCCTGCTGATCGTGGTGGCCATGGGATTTCTCTTCAGGCGGATGCCCACGGCTTATCTCCCAGACGAAGACCAGGGAATCCTGATCGTGCAGGCCATGCTCCCGGCGAACTCGACGCTGGAGCAGACCGAAACGGTGATGGATGGAGTCAATGACTATTTTCTCAACCATGAGAAAGACGCGGTTGAATCCTGCCTGACGGTCTCCGGGATGAACCTCTCCGGCCAGGGACAGAATGGGGGCATGGCCTTCGTCAAACTGAAGGATTGGAATCTGCGCGAACGCGCGGATCTGAAAGTGGATGCCGTGGTCGGACGAGCCATGGGGAAATTTTCCCAGATCCGCAACGCCATGGTGTTTGCCTTCGCGCCGCCGGCGGTGGTGGAACTGGGCATCGCCAAGGGGTTTGATTTTCAGTTGCTGGATCGCGGCGGTCTGGGCCACGCCCAACTGGTGGCCGCCCGCAACCAACTCCTGGGCATGGCGGCACAGGACCCGGTATTGGCCAAGGTTCGGCCCAATGGTTTTGAAGATGTCCCCGAGTATCGGGTGGACGTGGACTGGGAGAAGGCTGGCGCGATGGGGGTGCCGATCAGCGACATTCACAACACGATCTCGACCGCCTTCGGCAGTGCGTATGTCAATGACTTCATCCAAGGCGGCCGTGTCAAGAGGGTATTTGTCCAAGCCGACGCCCCCTACCGCATGTTGCCCAAAGACCTGGAAAAACTTTACGTGCGCAACAACGTCGGCAGGATGGTTCCCTTTTCTTCCTTTGCCTCCGGGCACTGGACTTCCGGCTCTCCGAGGCTGGAGCGATTCAACAGCTTTCCGTCCATAAACATTTTGGGCGAGTCGGCGCCGGGGAGGAGTTCCGGAGAGGCCATGCAAGCCATGGAAGGATTCGTCAAAAAGTTGCCGCGGGGCGCCGGTTTTGACTGGAACGGGCTTTCCTACCAGGAACGACAAGCCGGTTCCCAGACGGCTCCCATTTACGCCTTTTCCATCCTTGTGATCTTCCTTTGCCTGGCAGCCCTGTATGAGAGTTGGCCGATTCCCATTTCGATCCTCCTGGCCCTGCCCCTGGGAGCCATTGGCGGCGTGATCGCCTCGTCGCTCCGGGGATTGCCCAATGACATCTATTTCCAGATCGGGCTGTTGACCACCCTTGGCCTGACGACCAAGAACGCCATCCTGATCGTGCAGTTTGCCAAGTCACGAGTAGATGAAGGGATGGGACTGATCGAGGCGACTCTGGAAGCCGCCAAACTGAGGTTGCGTCCTATTATCATGACCTCGCTGGCGTTCGGGTTCGGGGTCCTGCCGCTGGCCTTGGCAGGGGGGGCGGGTTCAGGCGCTCAAAAGGCCATCGGCACCGCCGTGCTGGGCGGAGTGGTCACCTCCACCTTCCTGGTCACCCTGTTTGCGCCGCTGTTCTATGTGTTAATCCAGAAGAACTTTGGCAAACGCCGTCAGCCTCCGGCGGCGGCGAATGCCGGGGCCGCTCCCTCCAGCGATCATTGAAATGAATAAGAACCTCTTTCTTCTTCTGCTTGGCCTGGCCATCGTCCCGGCCGGCTGCACGCTGGCTCCGAAATACACCCAGCCCAAAGCGCCGGTCCCCGCCGACTGGCCCACGGGCACAGCGTACCAGCGCATCCAGCCGACCAATGCGGAGGAGGCGCGGCCACTGCGCTGGCGGGAATTCTTCACCGACGAAAAACTGCAACAAATCATCGCGGCGGCCTTGACGAACAACCGCGATCTGCGGATTGCCGCCCTGAATGTGGAGATGGCCCGCGCGCAGTACGGCATTCAAAGAGCCGAACTGCTGCCAACGGTCAATGCGACCGGCAGCTTTGCCAAACAACGGATTCCCGCCTATGTCGAGGGCTTCCCGGAACCGATGACGATCAAAAGCTACGGTGTCAATCTCGGCGTCGCCTCCTGGGAGATCGACTTCTTCGGCCGCATCCGCAGCCTGAAGGATCACGCGCTGCAGGAGTACCTGGCGACGGAGCAGGCCCGCCGCAGCGCGCAGATTCTGCTGGTGTCGTCGGTCGCCCGGGCGTATCTGGCGCTGGCGGCGGATCGGGAGAGTCTGGCCGTGGCGGAAAACACACTGGCGGCGCAGCGGAGCACTTACAACATGGTCAAGCGGCGCCATGACCTGGGCCTTGCGGGAGATTTGGATGTCGAGCGCGCGCAAACGCAGGTGGCCGGCGCTCGCCGGGACATCGCCAGCTTCCAACAACTGATCGCGCAGGATGAAAACGCTTTGAACCTTTTGGCCGGCTCACCGGCGCCGGGCAACCTCCTGCCGGCGGAGTTGGGGCAAGTCACGCCTCCCAAGGAACTCAGCGCGGGCGTGTCCTCCGACGTGCTCTTGCGCCGGCCGGACGTGGTTCAAGCCGAAGACCTGCTCAAAGCGGCCAACGCCGATATCGGCGCGGCGCGGGCGGCATTTTTCCCGCAAATTTCCCTGACCTCCGCCATTGGCACCGCCAGCAGCGATCTCTCCGGACTGTTCAAACCCGGCTCAAGCGCGTGGAATTTTGCGCCGCAGATTGTCATGCCGATTTTCGATGCGCGCACGTGGTCGGCGCACAAGGCCGCCAAAGTGCAATGTGAGATCGCCCTGACCCAGTACGAGAAGGCGATTCAGAGCGCCTTCCGGGAGGTGGCCGACGCCCTTGCCATCCGCGGCACCGTGGACCAGCAGATCGAGGCGCAACAATCCCTGGTTCAGGCCGTGGCGGAAACGTATCGGTTGTCCAATTCCCGTTACAACATGGGGATCGACAGCTACCTGAGCGTCCTTGACGCGCAACGGTCCCTCTACGCCGCGCAGCAGGGGCTGGTCTCCCTCCGCCTGGCAAAGCTGGCCAACCGGGTGACGCTTTACGCGGCGCTCGGCGGCGGCTGGGAGCCGCCGGCCCCGTCTGAAAAACGGAACTGAGCGTATTACCCATACTAATTATCATTTTAAGACGCGCTCTTATGGCATGGCGGGGCCGCCGGAGACAGGCACAAACCTTGAATTCACGGCGGATTCTGGTTAAATCGCGGGCATGTCTTCACGGATGGGAAGCCCTTATGAGGCCGGCGTCAAACCGGCCCGCCGCCAGTTCGCCAGCGACAACTACGCCGGGATTTGTCCCGAAGCGTGGGCGGCGATGGAACAAGCCAATCACGGCCATGCCGCCGCCTACGGGAACGACTCGTGGACGCAAGAGGCCGCGGACCTGATCCGCGACATCTTTGAAACCCGCTGCGAAGTGTTTTTCGTCTTCAACGGCACGGCCGCCAACTCGCTTTCGCTGGCGTCGTTGTGCCAATCCTATCACAGCATCATCTGCCACGAGTTGGCGCACGTCGAAACCGACGAGTGCGGCGCGCCCGAGTTTTTTTCCAACGGCACAAAGGTGCTCACCGTCGGCGGCGCCGGGGGCAAAATGACGCCCGACGCCATCCAACGCATCGTCGAGCGGCGGTCCGATATTCATTATCCCAAGCCGCGCGCCGTGAGCCTGACGCAGGCGACGGAAGTCGGCACGGTTTATTCGGCGGATGAACTCAAAGCCATTTGGGCGGTCGCCAAGTCGCTCGGCTTGCGCATCCACATGGATGGCGCGCGCTTTGCCAATGCCGTCGTCTCGCTCGGTGTCAAGCCGAAGGAAATCACGTGGCAGGCGGGGGTGGACGTGCTCTGCTTTGGCGGGAGCAAGAACGGGGTGGGCATCGGCGACGCGGTGGTGTTTTTCGACGTGAAGCTGGCCGAGGAGTTCGCCTACCGCTGCAAACAGGCGGGACAGCTTGCCTCGAAAATGCGCTACCTGTCCGCGCCGTGGCTGGGACTGTTGCGGGAGGGGGCCTGGCTGCGGCACGCCGCGCACGCCAACCGCATGGCCGCCCGGCTCGAAGCCGGCCTGCGCCGGAGCGCCGGGGTCAAATTCCTTTTTCCGCGCCAGGCCAACGCCGTCTTTGCCGAAATCCCCCCCGCCGCCGTGGATGGCATGTGGAAAAAGGGCTGGCTGTTTTACACGTTCATCGGGAGCGGCGGCTGCCGGCTGATGTGCGCCTGGGACACCACGGAGGCCGACGTGGACGCCTTTCTCGGCGACTTGAATTCGGTATTGTGAGTTTTGCGGTTTGCCGCCGCGATGGGGCCGGATGTGGTCAAATTTAGCCATCGGCGAGTGGTGGATACCCCACCCCCCCCTGTTGTTTGGGGTTTGATTTGGTTTGATTTAGTTTGATTTGGTTTGATTTTCGCTTGATTTGCCTTGACCGAAATCTGCCGGAGGGGCCGGACGGGCAGAATCTGCCGGTGGACCGCCGGCCCGGATGCAAGCCGCCGGGTTGGCAGCGGATCGGCTGGAGCCGGACCGCGTCCTCCCCCATGTGATGATTCCAGTTTTCATCGATGGATGTGATACCACAGGATAATGGAGTTTGGCAAGAACTTTTTCAGGAAAAGAGGATTTAACCGCATCCTCCTTCGCTGAAGCTATGGAGGACGGGGAGAGCGCAGCGCGGCCACTCAGCGCGTCGCTTATCAAGTATCTGGCCGATAAAAAAGCCGGCAAAGGCGTCTATCACGAGGCGTCTTGTCCGATGGCCGAGGCCAGTTGGCTGCAAATGAGCAAGGACATCCGAAACCCCTACATGGGCAAGGAAATGGCCGACTGCGGCGAGCTGAAGAATCAGCCGGCGGATTTCCGCAACGGGATGGACGGCTTGGCGCAAGTGCTCCAGAGACAGTTCAATGACGGCCCAATGGCGGGCGTCTCGGTGGTTGTTTAGCCATATCTTGTCAGGCAGAGCGCAAATTCTGTTTGCTTTTTGGCGGTGGACACGGTATTTTTTTGCTTCCGATGCCAATAAATCAAATCCCATGAAGAAATGCGTTTTAATCCTGCTCCCCTTGGTCCTGCTCACCATCACCCCCAGCCTGCCCGCCCAGGGCACGGCCTTCACCTATCAAGGCCAGCTCCAAAACAACGGCAGCCCGGCCGACGGCCATTACGACTTCACCTTCGCGCTGTTCGATAACAGCAGCACCAACACCGGCCAGCAGGTCGGCGTCACGAAGACCAACCTCGACGTCGGCGTGACCAACGGCCTGTTCACCGTCACGCTCGAGTTCGGCGAGAACTTTCCCGGCGCGAGCCGCTGGCTGGCCATTGGTGTGCGCACCAACGGCGGCGGCACGTTCACCCCGCTGGCGCCGCTCCAGCCGTTGACGCCCACGCCCTATGCCATTTACTCGCCCAATGCGGGGGCGGCGGCGAGCGCGAACTCGGTGGCGGGGTCGAACGTCGTGGGGAGCATCCCGGTGGGCGGACTGCCGGCCATTGTCCTGACCAATGGCGCGAGCGGGGTGAACATTTCCGGGGCGTTCAGTGGCAATGTCACTGCCACGAGCCTGCAAATGGCGCCCTTGACGGTGGTTTCCTCCACCAACTATGCCACCAATGGAACCTATACGTTCACCGTGCCCCCTTCGGTGACGGGCATGGTTGTCAAACTCTGGGGCGCAGGTGGAGGCGGGGGAGATTTTACTTCCGGCGGCGGCGGCGCCTTCTCGCAAGTATCGCTTAATGTGACACCCGGGGACACCTACGTGGTAGTGGTCGGCCAGGGGGGCGGCACCTATGCAGGTAACGATGCCGGTGGAGGAGCAGGATCTAATGATGGCAGTGGCGGCGCTGGCAATAATCTTGCCGGCGGCGGAGGCCAGGCCAGTTCGCTTTTCCATTACACCGGTTCGGCCTACATCATGCAAGCGGTGGCGGGCGGCGGCAGCGGCGGCTCAGATATAATCGCTGGCGCTGGAGGCCAGGCCAGCGGCTCCGGCGCCGGCTACGCTGCCGACGCGACGACGACTGGCGTAACCAATCTGGATTTGGTGGGTGGGGATGGACAGAGTCCGCCCAACCAAGCTACTGGCGGTGGCGGGGGCGGATACGGAGGCGGCGCGTCCCAGGGCTACCCCGGCAACTTTGTCTTTGGCGGTGGCTCGTATGGAGACGTAACTTTGGGCGGCGGCAACGTCACCCCCGGAAACACTGCTGATACCAACTATCTGGCCGGCTCGGGCATTGGCGGCAGCACAACGCCAACGAGCGGCGGGGACGGGTTGGCGGTAGTTCTCTTTGGCACAGGGGGTGGGTTGGGCGTCACCACGCTAACGGTGGGCGGCAGGATCGGCATTGGCACCTCCGACCCCCAGCAAAAGCTGGATGTCAATGGGAATATCAATGCCAGCGGGGCCGTCACAGCCGCGAGCATTTCCGGCAATGTCGCAGCCGCGAGCCTGCAAATTGCGCCCTTGACGGTGGTGTCATCCACAACCTATGCCGCCAATGGAATCTATGCGTTCACCGTGCCGCCTTCCGTAACGAGTATGGTCGTCAAGCTCTGGGGCGCAGGCGGCGGCGGAGGAGATTACACTTCCGGCGGCGGCGGCGCCTTCTCGCTGGTTTCGCTTAATGTGACGCCCGGAGACACTTACGTGGTGGTGGTCGGCCAGGGCGGTGGCACCTATTCTAATAATGTTTCGGGAGGTGGAGCCGGAGCCAACGATGGCAGTGGCGGAGCCGGGTTTATTAGCGGCACTGCCTATGCCGGCACTGGAGGCCAGGCCAGTTCGCTGTTCCTTTACAACGGCTTGGCCTACATCATGCAAGCGGTGGCGGGCGGCGGCGGCGCCGGCTCGGACTCTTGGGAGGCCACAGGGGGTCAGGCCGGCGGCTCCGGCAGCGGATACGCTGCCAACGCGACGACGACTGGCGTAACCAATCTGGATCTGGTGGGCGGGGATGGACAGGCTGCGGATTTCATCGATACTGGCGGTTGCGGCGGCGGTTACGGAGGCGGCATCTTGTATGGTGAAACCAGCCAGGGCGGTGGCTCCTATGGGAACTTTACCATCGGCGGCAGCGTGGTCAGCCCCGGGAACACCGCTGATTCCAACTATCTCGCCGGCTCCGGCATCGGCGGCGGCAGCGGCGGTATCAACGCCACAGCCGGCAGCGACGGATTGGCGGTGGTTCTCTTTGGCACAGGGGGTGTCAATGGGAACCTCAACGCCAACGGGGCCGTCACGGCCGCGACCTTTTCCGGCGACGGCGGCGGCTTGACGGACTTGAATGCGGCCAATCTCACCGGCGCACTGCCGGCCATCAGCGGGGCCAATCTGACGAGTTTGACGGCGGCCAATCTCCTCGGCCCACTGCCAGCCATCAGCGGCGCGAATCTGACGGACTTGAATGCGGCCAAGCTCACTGGCCCACTGCCGGCCATCAGCGGCGCGAATCTCACCGCCCTGCCCACCAACGCCGCGTTGCTCTCTTCCAACCAGACCTTTACCGGGCTGAATACTTTCAGTGCCGTGGCCGTCTTTAATGGCGGAATTTCCAACAACAACGCAAACGGCTATGAGCAGAGTTCGCTGGGTGCGTTTAACATTGATGCCTCGGGCTTGACGGGCGGACGAATGACCGTGACCACCGGCGGCCTGGTCGGCATCGGCACGAACAATCCTTCGACCCGATTGAATGTTGTCGGCACTGGCGTCACGGACGATGGCAAGTTGTTGATTCAGACAACCGGCGGGTCTTTTGGGCCCCAGTTGCGCCTTAACAAGGGAGGAACCGGCGGGCAAGAATGGGTCTTCGTGGCAAATGGCACGGCCAATGGGGCGGTCGGCGCGTTGCAGATTGTTGAGTCCGGGCTCGGGACGCGCCTGATGATCGCGACCAATGGCGACGTGGGCATTGGCACGACCAGTCCCGACTCGCTCCTGACCGTCGATGGCACGGCGGACAAACCCGGCGGCGGTTCGTGGAACACGTTTTCGGACGCGCGGTTGAAAGATGTCGGCGCTGCTTTCACCCACGGGATGGAGGCGTTGGCAGCGCTACAGCCCGTCCACTACCATTACAAGCCGGAAAATCCGCTGAATCTTCCTTCCCAGCCGGATTACATCGGCGTAGTCGCCCAGCAGGTGCAAGGCGTCATTCCCGAAGCCGTCCAGAAGAATCAAGACGGCTACCTCACCGTCAATAACGACCCGATTATCTGGACCATGGTCAATGCCATCAAGGAGTTGAATCAAAAGCACGAGGCCGAAGAGAAGGAAAAGGACGCGGAGATTGCCGCGCTGAAGTCCAAAGCCGACAAAGTGGATGCGCTTCAAAATCGTCTGGATGAACTGGAAACGACGGTAAGAGCGCTCGCTGAAAAGAAATGAGGCAAGCCCGGAGAATTTATTCTCCCCGGCCAATCCCAGGGAATCAGGCGGCCACTTCCTCGTCGGCGAGTTTGCGGCAGAGGGTGGCCACGCTGAGGTTGAGGAGTTGGGCGGCTTTTTCCTTGTCGCCACCGGCCAGGGCCAGGGCGCGGTTGACGTAAAATTGCTGGGAGAGGGGATGGCCGGCGCTTTCCGCAGGGCCGGCGGGTGACACGGGCAGACCGGGGGTATCCCCGGGCGCGGTGTCGGGAATTTCCACCAGTTCCTCGCTGTCGTCGCTGGGGGCCTGGCGGCGCACGGCGGGGGGCAGATCGGCCACCTTGATGGTGCCGGCTTCGCACAGGGCGCAGGCGCGTTCGATGGTGTTTTCCAGTTCGCGCACGTTCCCCGGCCAGTCATGCGCCGAAAGCACCTCCAGGGCGTTGCGCATCGCGGCCAATCTGGGGGTGGAAAGTCGCTGGCTGATCCCCGCCTACGAGGACGTTTTTTATTACACTTGGAAGGAACGCCGGCTGCCGTCCAACGTGGCGAGGCGCCGAACACGGCGGGCGAGGGCGCCCGCGCTCCCCAAAACCCCTACGCCTCAGCGGCTACAGTTTTCATGAAATTGCTCTAATCCTCCGCCCCTTCCTCCGGCCGCAGGCCAAAGGCAGTCAGTTTCTCGCGCATGGTGATGCGGGAGACGCCGAGCCAGCGGGCGGCTTTGGCCTGGTTGCCGTGGGCCAGGTGGATGGCTTGGGCGAATAACTCGCGCTCAAGAGCGTCAATGACTTTGCCATGCACGCGGTCCAGTTCGCCGGAGCGGGCTTTCATGAGGAAATCCGAAACCCACGCGGCCATGGAGGCGTCGGGGCTTTCGGGGGGGCGGCTCATCTTGGCGAGGACCTGGCGGACATGGTCCAGGGTGATGGTGTACTTGCGGGCCAGGAGGAGGGCCTGGCGGACGACGTTTTCCAATTGCCGGATGTTGCCCGGCCAGGGCTGCTCGCAGAGGAAGGCGATGGCCTCGGGCTGGATGGCGGGGGACTGCACGCCAAGTTCGGCGCCGTACTTGCGGAGGAAGTATTTGACAAGGCTGGGAACGTCCTCCGCCCGCTGGCGCAGGGGCGGCAGTTGCACCTGCACGACGTTGAGCCGGTAGAACAAGTCCTCGCGGAATTGCCTGTCGCGCATGGCCCCTTCCAGGTCGCGATGGGTGGCGGCGATGACGCGGACGTTGATGGGGATGGATTCCTTGCCGCCGAGGCGTTCGAGGGATTTTTCCTGGAGGACGCGGAGGAATTTCGCCTGGGTGTTCAGGCTCATGTCGCCGATTTCATCGAGGAAGACGGTGCCGTTGTTGGCCTGCTCGAAGCGGCCAATGCGCCGGGTCTCCGCCCCGGTGAAGGCGCCGCGCTCGTGCCCGAAGAGTTCGCTCTCCAGCAACGTCTCCGGGATGGCGGCGCAATTGACGGCGACAAAGGGAGCGGCGGCGCGGTCGCTGTGCTGGTAAATGGCGCGCGCGATCAATTCCTTGCCGGTGCCGGTTTCGCCGCGAATGAGGACGGTGACGGGGCGCTCGGCAATGCGGCCGATTTCCTTGTAAATTTCCTGCATGCTGCGGCTGTTGCCGATGAGGGCGTCGCGGGCGGAGTCGGCCGCGCCGATTTCGACGACCTCGGACATGAGGCGGCTGCTGGCAACGGCTTTGGCGACCAGCTCGAGCAGTTCCTCCATCTCGAAGGGCTTGAGCAAATAATCGTAAGCGCCCAGCTTGGTGGCTTCGATGGCGATGTCGGTCGTGCCGTGGGCGGTCATGAGGATGACGGGCAGGCGGGGCTTGGTGGCGTGGACTTGGCGGACGACTTCCAATCCGTTGAGGCCGGGCAATTTGAAATCACTCACGACCAGGTCGAAGTCCTGGGCGCAGGCTTCGGCCAGGCCGGTGTCGCCGCGGGTGGCGATGTGGACGCGGTAATCCTCGTCGCGCAGGACGCGTTCCAGGGCGGCGGAGGCGCTGGGGTCGTCTTCAATGAGCAGGATTTTAGGCGCCGTTGTCATGAGGGGAGCAAGTGGGAAGGATGACCCCGAAGGTGGTGCCGCGATGGGGGCTGGTCTGGAATTCGAGCAGTCCGCCGTGTTTTTCGACGATGCGGGCGGCGATGGAAAGGCCCAGGCCGGTGCCGGATTCCTTGGTGGAAAAGAACGGATCGAACAAGCGTTTCTGCACGTCGGCGGGAATGCCCTTGCCGTTGTCTTCGGTTTCCAAAAAGATGGCGCGCCGGTGCTGTCCGCCCAGGCGGGCGGCGCCCTCGCGGGCGCGCAAGGTGATCTGGCCGTTGCGGCCGATGCTTTCGGCGGCGTTCTGCACCAGGTTGATGAGCACCTGTTTGAGCTGTTGCGGATCGGCCCGGAAATGGCCGGTGGATTGGATGTCGAGTTTGAGTTGGATGGCCAGCTTCTCGCATTGCGGGGCCAACAGATCGCGCACTTCCGCCAGCGTCTTTTCCGGCGTGAGAGTCGCCAGGCGCGGTTCAGAGGGGCGGGCGAATTGGAGGAAATCCTGGACAATGCGCTCCAGACGGTTGAGTTCGTTGCCAATGACCAGCGCATCGCGGTATTCGGGCGAATTGCGGTCGAAGGAACGCTGGTGGCTGAAGAGGCGCGCCTTGAGGGCGGTGAGGGGATTGCGGATTTCGTGGGCGACACCGGCGGCCAGCACGCCGAGCGAGGCGAGTTTTTCCTGGCGTTCGATGATTTCCTTGCTTTGCACCAGTTGCAAGCGCAGGGGCATGATCATTTCGCGGTAAACGGTCATCGAGAGCCAGGCGAGGGAGCCGAGCAACAGGAGGATCGAACCGAAGATGAGCCAGCGCAGGACGGAAACGGATTTTTGCGAGGCGAGCAGCGAATCCTCCAGCAGTTGGCGGTGGGCGTCCTCCAGGCGATAGCCCAGTTCCAGGAGCGGCTGGGCGGCTTTTTGAATGCCCTCGATGTGCCGCAGTTTGGCCTCCTCGCTTTGGGCGGCTTGATCGAGGCCGTTGGTGGCGGCAACCAAAAAGATGTCGTAAGCGCGGTCGATCTGGTTCAATACCTCCAACTCGGCCGGCCGCAGAACCGGTTTTTGGGCGTCAATCCAGTTATTGAGTTCGGCGCTTTCCAGGCGGTAGTTCTGCAATTCCTTTGCGTCCGGCTGCAGATCGTATCGGACCAGCCGGCTGTAGAGGCGCAGAGTTTCGTCCTGCACGTGGTCGGCAATTTCAAAACTGCGCAAGTGCCCCGTGCTCAGGCTGGCGCGCAAGCGGCTGACTTCCCGCCAACTGTCAAACGCCGCCCATCCAATCAGCGCCGCCAAGACCCCGATGGACAGTCCGAAAGCCGCCAGCCGGATTTTCAAGGCCCGGTTCATTGTGGAAACCAAGTTACCAGCAGTGGAAAGCAAATGACAAGGGTGGCGTGGGCGGCGGAAAACCGCTTCGCAAATAATGCGTTGGAAATCAGGCACTTGCAGCTTTAGGCATCCTGCTGGCACACGCGCTGCTTTGAAGGAAGGTTCATGGTTTTATTCGCAACCAAACGGCGGCTTGAACCGCGCTTGTCTGGATTGCGGAACGGGCCGTCCCGAATTTACAATGAAGAATCCATTACCGATTGGCAGCCGAGCAGCCGCAGCAGCACTGACGGTTGGGATTATTGTTTTCGCAACTGTCCTTCTGAAATCCGGGTCCGGCCAGCCGGCGAACACGAACCCGGCGCCAAGGCCAGGTTCAGTTTCCAACGCCGTTCCCTCCGAAGCGACGGTGGATTTGTCGCCGGGCCAACTGAACGCGATCAAAATCGAGGCGGTTGGAACTTATCTTTTTCCTGTTGAGAAAGAGGCGGTCGGGAACATCGCTTTTGTCGATGATCTGTCGGTCCAGGTCTTTCCGCCCTATCAGGGAAAGCTCCTCAAGACTTTCGTCGAGCTGGGGGACGACGTGCAAAAGGGACAGCCGCTTTATACAATTGACAGTCCCGACCTCATCCAGGCCGAATCGACCTTGATCGGGGCCGCCGCCACGCTTGATCTGACCAGCAAAGAACTGGCGCGCGCCAAGGAGCTTTATGGAACCAACGGAGTATCCGAACGAGAGAAGGAACAGGCGACCTCCGATGAACAGACGGCCGAAGGCGCCCTCAAAGCGGCCCGGGACGCGGTCCGGGTCTTCGGAAAAACCGAGGCCGAAATCGATCAGATTGTCGCCACGCGCAAGATTGACCCCGCCCTGGTCGTGCCCAGCCCGGTGACCGGTCAGATCACATCCATGAATGCGCCGCCGGGGCTATTGGTGCAGCCGGGAACCGCGCCGGCGCCCTATTCGGTCGCCGACATCTCGGTCAAATGGATGCTGGCCAGTGTCACCGAAAGCGACAGCCCGCTTTATCACGCGGGGCAGCCGGTTGAAGTCAAGGTGATGGCCTATCCCGGCCGCGTGTTCAAAGGCACGATTTCAAAAATATACGCGACAGTAGATCCGAGCACCCATAGAGTCATGATCCGCTCTGAAATCGCGGACCCCAGACATGAGTTGCGTCCCGGAATGCTGGCCAACTTCGCGATTCGAGTCCAGGAGCCGGTGGAGTCTGTCGCCCTGCCGATGAATGGGGCGGTTCGAAATGGCGATGGCACGATGGCGGCCTGGGTGACGACCGACCGCCACCGCTTTTCACAACGAATCATCAAGGTTGGTCTGCAACGAGACGGTCGCTATCAGGTTCTCGAAGGATTGCAGCGGGGAGAACTGGCCGTCACGGATGGGGCCGTTTTTCTCAGCAACATCCTATACGCGCCGCCGACCGACTAGCTGACTCCCAAGCCAATGACTCAATAAAGCCCAGTCATGCTCAAGTCTCTTATTTCAGCCTGCCTCAGCCGACGCGCGATTGTTGTGTTCGCGTTGCTGGCGTTTGCGGGGGCAGGCTGCTTCGCTTTCAAGAAGCTCAACATTGAGGCCTATCCAAACCCGACGCCGGTCATCCTGGAAATCACGGCGCAGGCGGCGGGTCTCTCCGCCGAGGAGATGGAGCGTTACTACACGATTCCAATAGAGATCGGGCTTTACACGACGCCTGGCATTGAGGTCATCCGTTCCACTTCTTTCTACGGGCTATCGTTTATCCGTGTGGTGTTCAAGTATGGGATTGACTATCACTTCGCTTACGCCCAGGCGGATATAGCGATACAACAAAATGTCACCCTTCCCGGCAATCAGACACCTCAAATCCAACAGAACAGCTCGACCGGGGAGATCTATCGTTACCAGGTGGTCGGTCCGAAGCGTTTTGGGCTGACCAATCTCCGCACGGTGCAGGATTGGATCGTGTTGCGCCGGCTCTCGACCATACCCGGCATCGTGCAGGTCAACAGTTGGGGCGGCACGACCAAGGAATTTGACGTCGAGGTGGACCCTCAGAAACTGGAAGCCTACAACGTCACCGTGCCGCAAGTTTTGACTGCGCTGGGCAACGCGAACATCAACGTCGGCGGGCGCGAGATTCGCATCGGCCAGCAGTCCATCAACATCCGGGGCGTCGGTTTGATTGATGACGGCGGCGGCGATGATCTGACCCAGGGCTACAAGGTGGATGACATCGAGAACGCTGTCCTGACCCAGGCAAACGGCGTTCCGGTGCTGGTGAAAGACGTGGCGAAAGTGAAGGTGGGCTATGTGCCGAGGCTGGGCATTTGCGGGCGGGACCAGGAGGACGACGTGGCAGCGTCCATTGTGGTGATGAGCCGGGTGGAGCAAACCGCCAAAATGCTGCCCAAGGTCAAGGCCGAAGTGGCCAAAATGAACAGGGATGGAAGCCTGCCGCCAGGAGTCAAGCTGGTTCCCTTTTATGATCGCGGCTCGCTCATCGCGCTGACGACCCACACCGTTCTGCACAATCTCATTTTTGGATGCCTGCTGGTGTTCCTAATCCAGTGGATATTCCTGGGAGACCTCCGCAGCGCGGTCATCGTGGGAGTGAATATCCCGTTTGCGTTGTTCTTTGCCATCATGCTGCTGGTGGCACAGGGAGAAAGCGCCAACCTGCTGTCGGTCGGCGCTGTTGATTTTGGCATCATTGTGGATTCGGCTGTGATCCTGGTCGAGAATATCTTCCGAAATTTCCAAAGGTCCGCGGAAGAAAGGAAGGGCCTGCTGGCGCGTCTGACGGACGGCTTTTATGGGCCGGACCCGACGAACGAGCTGCATTCCCGGCCCGGCCACAGTTGGACCGAGCGCCTGCGGCTGATTCTGGTCAGTGCGCTGCAGGTGGACAGGGCGGTCTTCTTCTCGGCGCTCATCACCGTGGCCGGTTTCGTGCCGCTGTTCACCATGCAGGGAGTCGAGGGCCAGATTTTTGCCCCCATGGCGCGCACCTACGGATACGCGCTGGCAGGGGCCTTGATCGCGACCTTCACGGTCACGCCCGTGCTCGCCTCGTTTTTTCTGCCCCAGCGTGTGGAGGAAGCCGAGACGCTAGTCGTGCGCCTCCTGCACCGTGTCTATAATCCGACGCTGCGTTTCGCGTTGGGCCACCGCGCCCTCATGGTCGGCGTCGGAATTGTCTTTCTTGCCGCGACCGCGTTCCTGTCGCTGCGGCTGGGGAGCGAGTTTCTCCCGCAACTGGAAGAGGGCAATTTTTGGATTCGCGCCTCGATGCCGATGACGCTCTCCCTGGAAGACGGGGAAGCGGCGACGAGAAAAATGCGGCTGATTCTTTTGAAATATCCGGAAGTGGTGACAGTCGTTTCGCAGCATGGCCGGCCCGATAACGGGAGCGACGCATCGCCGTTCTCCAATGTCGAGTTGTTCGTGCCGCTGAAGCCGTTGGACGAATGGCCGAAGGGTTTGACCAAGGAGAAGCTGACGGAGCAGGTGCAGAAGGAGTTCCAAAACGAATTGCCGGGAGTGACTTTCAATTTTTCTCAATACATCCAGGACAACATTGAGGAGGCGATCTCCGGGGTCAAAGGGGCCAATTCCGTCAAGATTATCGGTCCCAATCTCGGGATGTTGGAGAAGTTTGCCGCGCAAGTCAGGGACGAGATGAGCCAGGTTCGCGGAGTTGCCGATCTGGGAATCTTCCCGGTCCTTGGGCAGCCGAACCTGAATATCAAGGTGGATCGGGCCAAGGCGGCGCGATACGGCCTGAACTCCGGCGACGTGACCGCAGTGATCCAGGCGGCGCTGGGCGGGGCGGCGGCCAGCACGGTCCTGGAGGGGGATCGCCAGTTCGGCCTGGTCGTCCGTTTTGCGCCCGAATACCGGGACAGCATCGAAAAGATTCGCAACATCAAGGTGGGCTATCAGACGGGCAGCGGCGCCAACGCCTATATCCCGTTGCGCGAACTGGCGACGATCACGTTGGACACCGGGGCGGCCTGGATTTATCACGAGAGCACGCAGCGCTTTATCCCGATCAAGTTCAGTGTGCGGGGTCGCGATCTGGGGAGCACCGTGGCCGAGGCGCAGGCGCGCTTGGCGAAGAAAGTGAAACTTCCCAGCGGCTATCGCATGGTCTGGGCGGGCGAGTTCGAAGACCTTCAGCTTGCCAAAGAGCGCCTGGAACTGGTGGTGCCGGTCAGCTTGGCGCTCATCATTGGGTTGCTCTATTGCCTGTTCAATTCGCTGCTGGAGTGCGTCCTGACGCTTTCCGGCATTCCGTTCGCGATTGCCGGCGGCGTGCTGGCACTCTATGTCTCCGGCCTCAATTTCAGCATCTCCGCCGCCATCGGCTTCGTTTCACTCTTTGGCGTGTCGGTCATGAATGGCATTCTGTTAATCACCTATTTCAACCAGGCAAGGCTTCACGGCTGGACGCCCGTGGAATCGATGTTTCACGCCGCCTCCACCCGCATGCGGCCGCTGCTGATGACGAGCTTCTCGGCCTGTATCGGCCTGTTTCCGGCGGCGATTTCCACCGGCATTGGAAGCCAGGTGCAGCGCCCGCTGGCCACAGTGATCGTGGGCGGCATGCTGGTCGGACCCATCATGCTGCTGATCGTTGTGCCGGCGCTGAAAATTGTGTTTCTGGGGCGTGGAGACGATAAACCCCTGGCAGAATCTCAATCCCTGGAATCCATATGAAAGCGGCGCGTTTCCTTTTCACAATAATTGGCTTTGGCGCATTAACGCATGGGGTGGGTTTTGCCGGCGAACCATCCAGTCAACCATCCGAGCCGGTTTTCCATGCGAATCATACAACCGGTGATCGTTCGGCCAAGCCAGCGCATGGCAACCCAGTGCGCGCCAAAACAGATCAGACGGACGGAAATCATTCCAACCCCAAGGACGATGGCCACGCCTCCGCAAAGAGCAGCCAGGCCGGCCCGGTGAATGCCCAGACCAAACCCACGTCGGGAAATGAGCTTCATCAACCCGGGCTGAAAAAAGCCGCCACCGCCGCAAACGATGCATTGATGAAGAACAGAATCGCAAACCACCGCGAACAACCTGCCAAGTTGCCGGTTGGCAGCGGGACCACCGCGTCTTTGCCCGGCGTAGTTCGCAGCCGAAGCGCCTCCACGGCCGTCGTCGGTGGAGCGGCGGCCACCAACGCCAAACACTCGGCGGCGGTGGTCAATGGCACCGACATGAGGAGGAAGCCTTAGCTCATTTGAGGTTATGACACCATCTCGCAAGCCGCACGTAATATGTTTGACGATGCTCGCCGCTTCGGCGCTTCTGACCAATTGCGCGGTGGGGCCTGACTTCAAGAGGCCTGCGGCGCCACAGGTCAATGGCTATACTCCGGGACCGGTTTCGACCACCGGCAGTGCGACCAACGTGGCCGGTGGAGAAGCCCAACGCTTTGTCACGGGTCAGGATATTGCGGGAGATTGGTGGACACTGTTCCACTCCAAGCCGCTCAATGCTATGATTGAGCGTTCGCTCAAGGCCAATCCAAGCCTCAAGGCGGCGCAAGCGGCATTGGCGGTGGCGCGGGAGACGGTCAAGGCCCAGTACGGCGCTTATTATCCCGGCGTCGCCGGTAGTTTCTCCGCGGCCCGCCAGAAGACAGCCGGCACAATTTCGCCCACGCCCAACTCCGGGGCATTATATTTCGATCTTTATACGCCCCAGGTCAGCGTGTCGTACGTGCCGGATGTGTTTGGGCTCAACCGGCGAACCGTGGAATCCCTCAAGGCGCAGGAGCAACAAGCGCGCTTCGCCCTGGTGGCGTCGGATATCGCGCTGAGCGCCAATGTGGTTGCCGCGGCCATCCAGGAGGCCTCCTTGCGGGAGCAGATTGACGCGACCCATCATCTCATCGAGATCAACACCAACATGCTTCGAATACTGCGCACCCAGTTTGCCAAGGGTTATGCCAGCAGGCTCGATGTCGCGGCGCAGGAATCACAGCTCGCGCAGATCGTTGCCACACTGCCGCCGCTGCTTAAACAACTGGCGCAACAACGCGATCTTTTGGCGGCGCTCTCCGGGGGCTTTCCCAGCGAGGGACCGGCTGAGGAGTTTGAGCTTTCGACTTTGCAACTCCCGCGGGAGTTGCCGTTGAGCCTGCCGTCGCAACTGGTGGCGCAACGCCCGGATGTGCGTCAAGCCGAAGAAAACATGCACGCCGCCAGCGCGCAGGTTGGGATCGCCGTTGCCAACCGGCTGCCGACTTTTATGCTGAGTGCGGATCTCGGCTCTGACGCGCTGGCCTTCGGCCAAATGTTCTCTTCTGGGACGGGCTTTTGGACCTTGGCCGGATCCGTGACGCAACCGCTTTTCCAGGGTGGGACCTTGCTCCATCGGGAGCGGGCCGCCCGGGCGGCCTATACTAATGCCACCGAACTATATCGCAGCGCCGTCATCACCGCCTTTGAGAACGTAGCCGACACGTTGGCTGCGCTCGAAGAGGATGCCGATGGGCTGCAGGCCGCCGCTGCCGCCAGGGATGCCGCCAAGGTCACGCTTGATCTGTCCATGCAACAATGGCGGACGGGCTACGCCAGCTACCTGGCGCTGTTAAGCGCCGAACAAGCCTATAACCAAGCCGTGATCAACTTCGTTCAGGCCCAGGCCAATCGCTTTGCCGATACGGCGGCACTCTTTGAGGCTCTGGGCGGCGGATGGTGGAACCGCGCCGATTTCACCAAAAAGTAATTGGTGAAACCGCCCGCCCGTTTGCCCTGGTCATCATTGGCGGATTGATCTCGGGCACCGTGCTGACGCTTTTCATTCTGCCGCTGCTTTATCCCTGGTTCGAGTCCAGACAAGATGAACAACTCGCGGCGGAGATCGAACGGGAAACCCACCGCCCCCTCGGCCCGCAACCCCCGCCGGCGGCGTAGGGGATGATCCGCAAACGAACGGAGCGCCTGCCAGACGTGACGATTCAGGGCGGCCACTGTCAAAAGAAACCGTGATGAAGTCTCTGGAACGAGGGAGCCAAGCGGGCGTATTCACGGTGCCATTGGGCGCGGTCCGCCTCAAGGATTTACCGCGCGCCGGGGGCAAGGCGGCTCATCTTGGGGAGATGATCGCCGCCGGGCTGCCGGTCCCGTCCGGATTTGTCGTCACGACGGAGGCCTGCAAGCGGTTCCTGCAATCCGATAGCCGGATTGGGGATTGGTTGGAGCGATTGGAGAGGTGCGATCCTCGAGATGCGGCAGCCCTGCGCGCCGCCGCGGAAGAGGTGAGGCAGCAGTTAAGCGCAATCGTGGCGCCAGGCGAGGTGGCGGACGCCATCGCGGCGGCCCTGGCGGCCGAACCTGGCGGCGCCCGGGCCGTGCGTTCGAGCGCGACGGTCGAAGACCTGCCGGAGGCGTCGTTCGCCGGCCAGCACGATTCGTTTCTCAACGTGCTTGGACGCGAGGCGGTCCTAGGGGCGGTGAAACGTTGCTGGCTTTCGTTGTTCTCCGAGCGGGCCATTTCATACCGGATGCGAAAAGGTGTCGCGCCCGGCCGCGCGCAGATGGCCGTCATCGTCCAGCAATTGATTGACGCCGAAGCCGCCGGCGTGATGTTCACCACCGATCCGGCGGGCGGCGATTCCGACAGCATCGTCATCGAAGCCGCGTTTGGGTTGGGCGAAGCGGTGGTTCAGGGCAAGGTGGCGCCCGACCGCGTCGAAGTGTCGCGTTCGGGGCTGCAGGTGGTCCGGCGTGATACAGGCTCGAAGCGAATGCAGATCGTGGCCGCGAAAGAGGGCGTCCGCGAAGAACTGCTGGCGGCGGAAAAGGCGGGCGCTCCAGTGCTGGATGACGAGACGGCGGCAAGGTTGGCGCGGTTGGGGCTTGAGGTGGAGCGGGTCCTGGGCGGTCCGCAAGACATCGAGTGGGGCGTGCGCGGCAAGGAAATTTGGCTCTTGCAGGCGCGAGCGGTGACCACATTGCGGCCCGGGCGGACGGCCAGTTTCGAGGACCGCCAGGTGTGGACGAACGCCGGCACGGGCGAGGTGCTGCCGGATGTGGTGACCCCGGTGACGTGGTCGCTTTTGCGGCTGTTCTGCCGCGATTATCTGGACGGCTCAATTCGGGCTTGTGGCATCCGGCTTAAGGCCGAGCAGGCGAATGGCCTGGTTGCGGGGCGGGTGTATTTCAACTTCAACACGGCGTGCGCGCTGGCGCGCCTGGTGCCGGGATTGAAAGAGCGAAGCATGGAAAAGCTCACCGGTGGCCGTCAGGAAACCATGCTGGCGCTGAAACAGATCAGGATCTCGGAAGCCGATCTGCCCCGGATTGAGATTCGGCGCTGGAAGGCGGCGGCGGCCCTTCCGGTTGTTGCGTTGCGATTTCTTTTCTACTCGCCCAAGTGCGGTCAAGCAACGGTGGACAAGTTCTGGCGGCTCGACGAAGACTTGGCCCGCATCAATCCCGGCTCGCTTTCCGACGGCGCATTGCTGGCCGCGATACATGAGTCATTTTCCCCCGCGGCGTTGAACGGGTTGAACGTGCTCGACGAAGTAGTCAGCGTGGCCAGCTTGTTCTTCGTCCATAGTTCGCTTCTATTCACCCTGTGCGAGCGATGGTTCGGCCAGGAGGGGCGCAGGATGGCGAACCGGCTGCTAACAGGCATGGGCGACATGAATGACGCGGCGGCGGGTCATGAACTGTGGCTGCTGGCGGAGCAGGCGGCTCGGGACCCGGACATCAAAACCGTTCTGCTCGGGGAGCGCGCATTCTCCGTCGTTGCCTCGCGGCTGGAGGGTTGCCGGGGCGGCCGGGCTTTCCGCGTCCAGTGGGACTCCTTCATGCATCGGCATGGACACCATACGCGCGGCGAGATCGAGTTGTTCAACCCGCGCTGGTCGGAATGCCCCGACCTCGTGCTGGGCATGGTGCGCGGCTACGTTGAAGCCATCAACGCAGGGCACCCCGGCCCGGTCGTCCGCCGGGACGCATTGGCCAGTGAGCGCGTTGCCCTGGAGAATGAGTGCCTCGGCAGACTGAGGAATCCTTTGAAACGGGCATTGTTCCGGTTTGTCCTGCATCGCGGGCAGAAAGGCGGCCAACTCCGGGAGAATCTCAAAAGCGAGATGATCCGATGGCTGACGTTTCTGCGCTGTTTTCTGCTGGAGTTGGGCCGGCGCCTGGCGGCGCGCGGGCGGCTGGCGGATGCGAGCGATATCTTTTTTCTGGAAATCGAGGAACTACAGAGCGGCTCTTTGTTGGACCCGGGCACAGATCTGCGCGCGCTCGTCGCCGGGCGGCGGGCGGAGTATGAGCGAAATCTGAAACTGACTCCACCCGCCGTGGTCGTCGGCCGGTTTGATCCCGACCGCTTTGCGCCCGAAGTGGTGGATCGCGGGACGAAGGTGTTCCATGGGCTTGGCGTGAGCGCGGGCGTTGCGACCGGCCGCGCGCGCGTGGTGCTGCGGTCAGACGCCAACGAACGCGTGCAGGCGGGAGAGATCCTGGTGGCCCCGTTTACCGATCCGGGCTGGACGCCTTATTTTGTCGCGGCTGCCGGCATCGTGACGGACTTGGGTGGCATGTTGAGCCACGGCAGCATCGTGGCGCGCGAATATGGGATTCCGGCGGTGGTCAACGTGGGGCCGGCGACGCAAATCATCCGGACCGGGCAATGGCTCGAAGTGGACGCGGATCGGGGCGTGGTGAAGGTGCTCGACACGGCGCCGGAGACACCGGCAACGATCGGGAGCTCAGCCCCGCCGGTGCCGGGTTTTCAGGTGACTTTGGCTGAAAAGGAGTTATAGTTGAGGATATGTTGGGCGAGTTTCTTGTGCGGCGATGTCTGCTGTGCGCGGGTGCGCTGGTGATGGGCGGGTTCATTGCCCGCGCCGACGTGGAGAGAGCCGTGCCGCTGTCGCCCTTTGTCAGCGTGCAGGCGACCGAGCCGCTGGCGACGGAGCCCGGCTCGCATCCGGGGGCGTTCACGATTTCCCGGGCGGACGGCGCCGGCTCGGCGTTGACCCTTTCCTTCGCCCTGGGCGGCACCGCGAGCAACGGGGTCGATTACGCCGCCGTCCCGACCTCGGTCACTCTGGCCGCCGGGCAGTTGTCCACGAACATCGTCATCACACCAATCAGCCAGCCGCAGGCGGGCGGATACAAGACAGTCAGTTTGACCCTGCCTCGCCACGCCCTGGCAAGCCCACCGGCCCCCCCGGTCTTTATCGTCGGTTCTCTGAATCGGGCGGTGGTTTATATTGTCTATAATTACACCAATGTGCCGCCCAAGGTCGTGTTGGTGACGCCGACCGATGGCGCGTCATTTCTGTCGCGGCCGAATATCGAGCTGGGGGCCAACGCGTCGGATTCCAACGGGTGGGTGACGGCGGTTGAGTTTTTCGCCAACGGCAAGAGCCTTGGCGCGGTGACGAACAACCCGTTTCCGCCCGGCTCGGCGGAGCCGCTGGCGGTGCGGGAGTCGCACGGATCAATCGAGCCGATGTTGCCGGGCGTGCGGGTGAGGCGGTTCCAATTTGTCTGGACCAACGTTCCTCCGGGAACCTACGCGCTGACGGCTGTGGCCACGGATAATGCCGGGCTGCAAGCCACCTCTGAAACGGTCAACCTCTCCGTCACGACCAACCTGCCGGCGCCGCAGGTGCGGATCGTCAACCCGGCCAGGGGCGCGGATTTTCCGGATTTGGCCGCGATCAACATCTACGCGGCGGCGGGCGAAGCCGGGGGCGTGGTCGATGCGGTGGAATTCTTTGCCAACGGCGTCAGCCTGGGCTTGGCGACCAACTACCTGGCCGCCGAACCGAGCATCCAGTTCCATCTCCGTCTGCAACGGCTGCCCTATTACTTCCGGTGGACCAACGCTCCGGTGGGCAGCAATGTGCTGACCGCGGTCGCCATCGACAACAACGGCACGCTGGCCACTTCCGCGCCCGTCACAATCAACGTGACGACCAATATCTATCACCGCCGCCACGAATGACGGGGGAGATGCCAATTCCATCCAAAGGCGGCCCAGGAATTCGAGGAAGCGGTTCGCCATCACCGTCAACGCGCTGACAAACTTTGAACACCTTGCGCAGTCCGGCGGGCGGGCGATAATGAGAGCGATGGAAGTCCTGGCCACCAGCGCGGAAAGAGAAGTCATCGCCATTCAAGGGGCGCGCGAGCACAACTTGAAAAACATCTCGCTGGAGGTGCCGCGCAACCAATTGGTGGTGGTGACGGGGGTGAGCGGCTCGGGCAAAAGCACGCTGGCCTATGACCTTCTATTTGCCGAAGGCCAGCGCCGCTTTTTGGATTCGATGAACCTTTATGCGCGCCAGTTCGTCCCGCAGCCGCCCCGCCCGGAGGTCGATCTGATCACCGGCATCCCGCCCTCCGTCAGCATTGAACAGCGGCAGTCGCGCGGCGGCGGCAAGAGCACCGTCGCCACCATCACCGAAATCTACCATTTCCTGCGCTTGCTTTTCGCCCGGCTCGGCACGCTCCATTGCCCGCGCTGCCAATGCCCGGTCCAGGCGCAGACGCGCGACGCGGTGGGCCGGAAGTTGGAGCAGGAGAGGAGACGGCGCGGCCCGTTGCTCCTGCTGGCGCCCGTGGTCAAGAATCGGAAAGGCTTTCACACCGAAGTGGCCGCCTGGGCCGCCCAACACGGCTACGCCGAGGTCCGGGCCGACGGGAAAATCCATCCGACGGCGGAGCCGCTGCGGCTGGACCGTTTTCGCGAGCATGACGTGGAAATCGTCGTGGGCGTCCTGGAAAGAAGCCGCGGAGGCGCGCGCCCGGAATTGATCGACCAAGCCCTGGAATTGGGCCGCGGCCAACTTTACGCGCTGGGGAAGGACCGGCAAACGAGCGTCCATTCCACCGAGCGGACGTGTCCCCAATGCGGGCAATCCTTCGGGCCGCTGGACCCGAAGATGTTCAGCTTCAATTCCCCGCGGGGCTGGTGCCCGGCCTGCCGGGGTTTTGGCGAGCGGTTTTACCTGCCCGACGTCGAGCGCGGGGCGCGGGCGGAGGCGATCGAGGAATCCTGGTTCGAGTGGCAGGAGGGCAAGCGGGAACCCTGCGGCGCCTGCCAGGGCGCGCGCTTGAACGAAATCGCCCGCGCCGTGCGTCTGCGCCTTGGCGCCCGGCAAAAGCACGGGCTGGGAAATTCCCCCACCATCGTCGATGTTTCCAATGCCTCGGTTGATGCCGCCCTGGCCTGGTGCGGCGGGCTGCGCTGGGAGGGACGGGAAGCGGCCATCGGGCGGGACATTCTGCCCGAAATCCGCGGGCGCTTGAAGTTCCTGCGCGAAGTGGGGCTGGGCTACCTGCAATTGGGCCGCGGCGCCACGACCCTCTCCGGCGGCGAGGCGCAGCGCATCCGGCTGGCGGCGCAGCTCGGGTCCAATCTCAGCGGCGTGCTTTACATTTTGGATGAACCGACCATCGGGCTGCACGCGCGCGACACGGCGAAGCTGCTGGCGGCGCTGGAGACGCTCAAGGGGCGCGGCAACTCGCTGCTGGTGGTCGAACACGACGTGGAAACGATGCGCCGGGCGGATTACATCGTTGATCTGGGGCCGGGCGCCGGGGTCCACGGCGGGGAAGTGGTGGCCAGCGGCACGCTCCGGGAATTGATGGCGCACGAGGACTCGATCACCGCGCGCTGCCTGCGCTGCCGCAAAACCTATCCGGCGCGCGGCCGGCGGCGGCCCGTCGCGCCGGGCCGGAAACAGGAGAGCCTGGTGCTGTCGGGGGCCCGGCGGCACAATCTGAAGGACCTGACGGTGGCCTTCCCGCTGCGGCGCTTTATATGTTTGACTGGTGTGAGCGGGTCGGGCAAGAGCACGCTGTTGCGGGATTGCCTTTGGCCGGCCCTGCGCGGGGCGGGGGTGGAGGGGGCCGGGAAGGTTTCCGGGCACGAATCGCTGCGGGCGGTCCACGAGGTGGACCAATCGCCCATCGGCCGGACGCTGCGCTCGGTGCCGGCCACCTACGCCGGGTTTTTCGACGACATCCGGCAACTTTTCGCGCAGACGCCCGAGGCGCGCCTGCGCGGTTACGCGGCGGCCCGTTTCTCGTTTAACAGCGGGCCGGGGCGGTGTCCGGAATGCCTGGGGGCGGCCATCAACAAGCTGGAAATGAATTTCCTGCCGACGGCCTGCGTGCGGTGCGAAACCTGCCAGGGCGCGCGCTTCAACCGCGAAACGCTGGACGTGCAGTTTCGGGGACTGAACATCGCCCAGGTGCTCGACTTGACTGTGGAACAGGCGCTGGAGACCTTCGGCGCCTTTCCCCGCATCGCGCGGGCCTTGGCGGCGCTGCGCGACACCGGGCTGGGTTACGTCAAGCTGGGCCAGCCCAGCCCCACGTTGAGCGGCGGCGAAGCGCAGCGGCTGAAGCTGGTCACCCATTTGTTGACAGGTTTCGGCCCGGCGGACGAGGCCCGCCCCCGCTGCTGCCTGTTCCTGGTGGAGGAGCCGACGATCGGGCTGCACATGGCGGACGTAACGCGGCTGGTCGAGGTGCTGCAACGGCTGGTCGATGCCGGGCACACGGTCATTGTGATCGAGCATAACCTGGAACTGATCGCCGAAGCCGACTGGATCATTGACCTGGGGCCCGAGGGCGGAGAGGGAGGGGGGCGGATTGTCGCCCAGGGCACGCCGGAAGCGGTGGCCAAAAACCGGCAATCGCACACTGGACGATTTCTCCGATCCCTGCTTCAATAGCGCCGACGCCACCATGCCATGAGCGCTGCTTACGAAGAAATTTTCGAGGGTCAAACGCTGTTGCGCGCGCCGCCCGGCCCGCGCCACGAACAAATCTGCGCCCGCCTCCATGCGCGTGTGGCCGGGGGGTTGGAGGACAGTGCGGTGACGCGTCTGCTCAGTCCGCGCTCCCTGGTGCAGTTGTCGGCCGCCACCCGGATTCGGCCGGATTTGGCGCTGGTCACAATCGCCACCGGCAAACTCTGGATGGCGGTGGAGATCATCGACTCGGCGGACCACCATCCGGACACGGTGTTGAAGAAAAGCATTTACGAAGATTTCAAAGTGACGCGTTTATGGGTGATTGATCCGCGCTATGACAACGTCGAGCTTTACCACGGCACGAGCTACGGACTGGCGTTGCGGGGCATCCTGGCCGGGCGGGAGCGGTTGCAGGAACCGCTGCTGCCGCGGTTCGATATGACGGTGGCGGAACTCTTTGAAAGATAGGAAACGCAAGCGCCCCGCGGCCGGCCGGATCAACGATTGCCGGAGGCGTCACCCAGCGAGGAGGCGGGAAGGGTTTGCATCGAACCGATGGACCGCCACACCACCGAGCCGTTGAGGAAACCGGCATTGCCGCCTTCGGCGCCAACGCCGGCGCTGTTGGTGGCGCCGTGTGAGGACACCGCAAAGGAAGAACCCTGGGACATGGCGGCGCCCGCCACGCCATGTGGAGAAACCGTCATGGCGGCGGGGAAATAGGTCGAGGCGGCCTGGTTGGGCGTCCAATAATTGGCGTCTGTAATCAAGGCGTTGGTGGACAGGGTCGGATCGGTCGATTTGCTGGGCAGAACGAAATAGTCGGGGCCTTTGATGTTGCCGACGATGGCCCCCGCCCAGTAACTATAGCCGATGACGTAGCCGTACTTGGTATGCCGGGCCACCGAATTGGCGCCGGGGCCAAAAACGATATTGGGACAGTAAAAAATGTTCGAACTCCCGGAGGCCAGATCGACCAGATTGGTAAAGGTCTCGTCGGAAAGGATGATGGAATGGTAATAGCCGGCATTGTCCGCCGAGCTGGGAAGAAGCTGCGAGTTGTCATCGGCGTAAATTTCCAGCACTTGCACCAGTTGGCGAAGGTTGCTTTTGCAGACGGCGCGGCGGGATTTTTCCTTGGCGCTGGACAACGCGGGCAGCATCAGGGCGCTTAAAATCGAGGCGATGGCAATAACCACCATCAGTTCCACGAGGGTAAACCCTGCGAGCTTGGCATGCCTGTCTTTCCCGAGGTTAAGAACTACCGGCATATACGTTGTCTTATGTGCTGTTCATGTATCAATATGCAGCACAAAGGGGGTAAAATGCAACAAAAATCTTTTGTGAGGCAATCCCTTACAGCAGAGGGGTTTGACACGGGGCATTGCCGGGTTACTTTTCGCTTGATGTCCGCACCGCCACGCGCCTGCATTCGCCTCCGGGGAGTGCGGCAAAACAACCTGAAAAACGTCGATCTGGACCTGCCGCTGCGCCAATTGGTCGTCCTGGCTGGTTTAAGCGGCTCCGGCAAGAGTTCGCTGGCATTCGACACCCTTTTTGCCGAGGGACAACGCCGCTATATCGAAACCTTTTCCCCATACGCCCGCCAGTTTCTGGACCGGATGGACAAGCCGCAGGCCGACAGCATCGAAGGCATTCCCCCCGCCATCGCCATCGAGCAGCGCAACACGGTCAAATCCACCCGCTCGACGGTCGGAACGATGACGGAAATCACCGATTTCAGCAAGTCATTCTGGCCGCAGGTGGCGCAACTTTACTGCCGCAATTGCGGCCAGCCGGTGCAAAAGGACACGCCCGCCCAAATCTGGTCCGCCACGCGCGCCAAGCTGGGAGAGGCCGAGGTCCTGGTGACTTTTGACCTGGCCCTGAGCGCGAAGTTTTCGATGGAAGACTCGCTGGCGCTGGTCGCCCGCCAAGGCTACCGGCGGCTCTTGCTGGAAGGGGCCGTCATCCCGTTGGAGGAAGCCGCCAGCCGGCTGAAATCTGCGCCGGGGGCGTCTCTGACAGTCCTCCAGGACCGTGTCAAGTTAAGCGGGCCGAACCGGGCGCGCTTTGTGGAAGCCTGCGAGCAAGCCTATCATTTTGGCCAGGGCAAACTGGCGGCGCGGCCGGTCCCGCTGGGCGCCCCGGAGGCGGCCGCTCCGCTGCTCCTGTTTTCCCGCGGATGGCACTGCGCCCAGTGCGACATCGAATATAGGGAACCGGCGCCGGCCATGTTCAGTTTCAATCATCCCCTGGGCGCCTGCCCGGCCTGCCGCGGGTTCGGACGCATCATCGCCATCGACTATGAGGCGGCCATTCCCGACGAGGCGAAGAGCCTGGCCGGCGGAGCGGTCAAACCGTGGCAAACCCCCGCCAACGCGGAATGTCAAGACGATTTAATGAGGTTCGCCCGCCGGCGCAATGTGCCGGTCGATGTCCCCTTTGCCGAGCTGCCCCGCGAGTGCCGCGATTGGGTCATCGAAGGCGACCCCGGTTACGGCCAGGATGCCGCCCACCAGTGGCCGCGCGCCTGGTACGGAGTCAAGGGTTACTTCCGCTGGCTGGAATCCAGGGCCTACAAAATGCACGTCCGCGTGGCGCTCTCGCGTTACCGGATTTACAAAATCTGCCCCGACTGCCAGGGGACCCGGTTCCGCCCCGAACCGCTGCTTTACCGCGCCGGCGGGCTTACCCTGGCCGAGTTTTACCGCTTGCCGGTCCGCCGGGCGCTGGAGTTCATCGACTCTCTGCTGGCGGGGTGGAAGCGGCCAAACACCCCGGACCCGGTGGCCCTGGCACTGGGCGAAGTGCGCTCGCGCCTGGCTTATCTGGAGGGGGCCGGCCTGGGTTACTTGAGCCTGGACCGCGCCACCCGCTCGCTTTCCGGCGGAGAAACGGAGCGGGTCAACCTCACCGCCTGCCTCGGCTCGCGTCTTGTCAATACTCTGTTTGTTCTGGATGAGCCGAGCGTCGGGTTGCATCCGCGCGACACCGCCCGCCTGGTGCGCCTGGTCCGGCAATTGCGCGACGCCGGCAACACGGTGGTGGTCGTCGAGCACGAGGCCAGCGTCATGCGGGCCGCCGACCAGATCGTCGAGTTAGGCCCGGGTCATGGCGAATCCGGCGGGGAAATTGTTTTCCAGGGGACCTGCCGCGAGATTTTGCGGGCGCCAAAGTCGTTGACCGGCGCCTACCTCTCCGGACGCAGGCAGATTGAAGTTCCGCGCCGGCGTCCGGTGGATTTGAAGGGCGGGAGCAGATTGGCGTTGCGCCACGCCACCCTGCACAATTTGCGCGATCTCACCGTCGAAATTCCGTTGGGCCGCCTGGTGGGAGTCACCGGGGTGAGCGGGTCGGGCAAAAGCACGCTGATTACCGAGCTGCTGGCGCCGGCTCTCGCGGCCAGGTTGCAACCCGGCGCGGCCGCCGCGGCGGAGGAAAGCGATGACGAGGTGGCGGACGAAGCCGGTTTGCGGGGTTCGCGTGGCTCCGGGCCAATCGTTGAAGGGCACGAAAACCTCGGCCGGGTCGTTGCGGTGACCCAATCGCTTCTGGGCCGCACCCCTCGTTCCAATCCGGCGGTGTATATCGGGGCATTCGATGAAATCCGCGCCTTTTTCGCGCAAACGGATGCCGCCCGACAAAGGGGCCTCGGCCCCAGCGCGTTCAGCTTCAATTCCGCCCAAGGCCAATGCGAGCGGTGCCGCGGGGCCGGCTTTGAGAAGATCGAAATGCAGTTTCTGAGCGATGTCTTCGTTCGATGTCCCGAATGCAACAGCCGCCGTTACCGGGCGCATATCCTGGAGGTCGAAGCCACGCGGCCCGCCTCATCGCCGCGGCAAAGCTGGAGCATCGCCGACCTGTTGGAGGCGACGGTGGATGAGGCTGTCGGTTTTTTGGGCGCATTTTCCGGATGCCGCCCCGCCGCCAGGGCGGTGGAGAGTTTGAAATGGTTGCAGGAGGCCGGCTTGGGGTATCTCCGGCTTGGCCAGCCCATCAATACCCTCTCGGGCGGCGAGAGTCAGCGGCTTAAACTGGTGAAGCATCTGGCGGAGGCCGGCCAAAACGCAGGGGGGCCAGCAGGCAAACCGATTCTCTTTATCTTCGACGAACCGACGACCGGCCTCCATTTCGACGATGTCCGCATTCTCCTGGCAGTGTTCCAGCGCCTGGTGGATGGGGGCCATTCTGTCCTGGTTATCGAGCACAATCTGGATGTCATCAAGTCCGCGGACTGGCTCATCGACCTTGGGCCGGAGGCGGGAGAAGAAGGCGGGCGGATAGTGGTCCAAGGAACGCCCGAAGAAGTGGCGGCTTGCGGCATCAGCCATACCGGGCAGGCGCTGGCCGGGACGTTATAAAGTAAAGTGCCATTCGGGAGGCATTTGCCGGGCTAATGTTTGGTCAATTTGCAAGTTTCATCGGATTAAGCACTTACAATTTATTCATTAAAAATTGCGCAAAATCTGTCGGTCTTCCTTTGACAGAAACGCTTACTTATGTATTCTAAGGCGGCACGGGCTTCAAATTTCGATTAGCGCGAAAAAGTAACCGAAAAAAGAGGCGCCGTGCCTTTCAAATCGGCCAATATGCCGTAGGTTTGAATGAACCTTAACGTTGCAATGGTGTCCGAGTTAATATGTTGCGAAACAGAGTTTATGGGGTAAACAGCCCAAAAGCAGCGCCCAAAGCGGCGCCTGGATTGAAGAAAGGCGCCAAGGAGGCGCGTTTTACCCTTCAATCCCAGACGCATGACAAGGCTGCGCCCCGCAAAAATGGCTCCTCCGCCGCGGGGGGAGGCTTGCAGCCGCCCCAGCCGGCCACGCCGGCTTTGGCCGTCTCCCATCTGCCGGCCACGATTGATTCGCCTGTCGTGGCCGATAAAGTCAACGAATTGCTGCGTTTGGCCCAGGAACAGGGCTACTTGACTTACGACGACATTAACGACGCTTTGCCCGATGAATTTGTCACGCCGGAACTGCTCGACGCCATCTATTCCAAGTTGCGCGGATTCGAGGTCGAAATTGTCGAGGCGCCCGATTTGGAGCGGGCCAAACCGCAGGCCGAGCCGGAGGAAGAAGACGAGAGCCGCCTGGACATCCTGGACGACCCCGTCCAGATGTATCTCCGGCAAATGGGCAAAGTCCCTCTCCTGACCCGCGAGCAGGAAGTCCAGATTTGCAAGCGAATCGAGGAAGGCGAAACCGAAGGGCGCCGCATCCTCTTTGGTTTCGGGTTCACCGGCAAGGAACACATTGCGCTGGCCGAAAAACTCTTGTGCGATCCGCCCCGCGAACGCTTCGACCGCGTCATTGTCGATAAGAAAGTCGAAAGCCGCGCCTCGCATCTGAGCGCGTTGCGGCGCCTCATCAAACGCACCCGCGCCCTGGACCAACAACTGGACAAGGCTTACGACCAGATTTACGCGGCCCGCGGGAAAGGCCCGACGCCCCAGACTTTGGCCAAGTACCAAAGGCTGCAAAAGGCCCTGCAAGCCACCTTCCCCAAGTTCTATTACAAGCCCAAGGTGGCGGAGGAAATCATGGCCGTCTCCCACAACGTCGCCGACCAGATCAAATCCACGCTGCGCGCGACCGAGGCGCTGCAACAGCATCGCAAATCCGCCTCGAACACCGCCCAGCTGGCCGCCGAACGCCAGAAGCTGGCCGCCTTGGAGAAATTTGTCCGCCTGCCGCGCGATCAATTCCTGGTCGCGCACGAGGCCATGAAAAAAGCGGCCGGGCGGGCCGACGAAGCCAAGTGCGAAATGGCGGCGGCCAATCTGCGCCTGGTCATTTCCATCGCCAAGAAGCACACCAACCGCGGCCTCTCCTTTTTGGACCTCATCCAGGAAGGCAACATGGGCCTGATGAAAGGCGTCGAGAAATTCGAGTACCAGCGCGGTTACAAGTTTTCCACCTACGCCATTTGGTGGATTCGCCAGGCCATCACCCGCGCCGTGGCCGATCAAGCCCGCACCGTCCGCATCCCGGTCCACATGATCGAAGTCATCAACCGCCTGATGCGCGTGCAGAAGCGCCTCATGCAGGAGTTGGGCCGCGAAGCGGAGCCGGAGGAAATTGCCGATGAATTGAACCTCCCGGTCGAGAGGGTGCGTTCCATCCTGAAAATGGCCCAGCAATCCGTCTCGTTGCAGGCGCCGGTCGGCGACGGGGACGACGCCAGCGTCGGCGATTTCATCGAAGACAAGAAAGCCGCCAACCCGTCCGATGTGACCAGCTACAGCCTGCTCAAAGACACGTTGGGCGATGTGCTGGCGACGTTGACCGAGCGCGAGCGCAAGATCGTCGAAATGCGTTTCGGCCTGGTGGACGGCTACGAACGGACCCTGGAAGAAATCGGCCGTCAGTACAATGTGACCCGCGAGCGCATCCGCCAGATCGAAGCCAAAGCCCTGCGCAAAATGCGGCATCCGACCCGCCTGCGCCACCTGCAAGGCTTCCTCGACAGCGAAGAAACGATCTTCCAGTAAGATGGCACCTCTGAGGGGCGCGCCATGTATGCGCGAGCATTCATTGCGTTTGTTGCCTTGCCCGGCGTGGTCGCCGGAGTGGTGCCCGCTTTGCTTGCGTCGGCAGATACGCACCGCCGCGGCGGCCTGGCTTTCGGTTTCGTATTGCTGGTGCTCGGTCTTGTTCTTCTCCTTTTGTGCGTGAGAGATTTCTTCGTCTCAGGGAGAGGGACGCTCGCGCCCTGGGACCCGCCAAAACGCTTGGTCGTAGTCGGACTTTACCGGTTTGTGCGCAATCCCATGTATATCGCTGTTCTGGCGCTGCTGGTGGGTTGGTGTCTGGCTGCCGGGTCTCGTTTGCTTGCGGGGTATGCGGCTGTGGTGGCGCTCGCGTTCCACCTCCGCGTGATCTATCATGAAGAGCCTTGGCTGCGGCGGCAATTCGGAGCCGAATGGGAGGCTTATTCCGCATCTGTCCCGCGCTGGCTTCCTCGTTTGCATCCGTGGAGCTGTGACAAGCGCACCTGACCTTTCCGCGCGCGGCGCGCCGCCGCACCGCAGTGCCTTCGCCTTTCGCAAGGCGGCTTTTGCCAACAGGCCCATCGCCAAGCTGGGGCTTGCAAAAAAAACGCCGAATAGGACTTTACAGGGGCGGCGGTCGAATTTAAACTGCGGGTTCATAAAAGAACTGATCGAATAGAAATATGGAAAAAGGCAAGACGATTGCAGGATTCCGATTGCACGAGAGCGACACAGGGTCCGCTGACGTGCAAGTGGCCCTTTTGACCGAACGCATAAATCATCTGACCGACCATCTGCAAAAAAATATCAAGGACCACAGCTCCCGCCGTGGCCTGCTGAAAATGGTCGGCCAGCGGCGCCGATTGCTGGATTATCTCCATTCAACCGACCTGGCGCGTTACCAAACGGTCACCAAGAAGCTCAAGCTCCGGCACTGACAGTCTTTTCTCTGGGAAGGTTCTATCCTCGACCACGGACGTGGTCCGATCAGTTTCGTCGGCCCGGAAACGCGAACGGTCCGATGGGCAAGAGTAACTTCGCGGAAATGAGTTCCGCTGAATCGAGAAATTTCAATCAGCACCGGTCGGGGCGCGCGGGCGGGGCGCCGGCGTCCCGGTTTTGATTGAAGTTCCTCCACGTCAGCGGGTCGATAACAGTACAGTTCATTTATGGCAGAAAGAGTCACAGCCCTCGTCGGGGGGCATCAAATCATCATCGAAACCGGCAAATTGGCAAATCAAGCGGACGGCGCCGTCACCGTGCAACTGGGAGAAACCATTGTCCTGGTCGCGGCCGTGGCGGCCAGCAAGGCGAAAGCGGGCCAGGAATTTTTCCCATTGACGGTCGATTACCGAGAAAAGGCGGCGGCGGCGGGCAAGTTCCCGGGCGGCTACTTCAAACGCGAAGGCCGGCCCACCGAGAAGGAAATCCTCACCAGCCGCCTGACCGACCGCCCCATCCGCCCGCTCTTCCCCAAAGGGTGGTTCAACGAAGTCCAGGTGCAGAGCGTGCTGTTGAGCGCCGATGGCGAAAATGATTCCGACATCCTGACCATTCTGGGCGCTTCGGCGGCGCTGACCGTCAGCGACATTCCCTGGGAGGGGCCGCTGGGCGCCGTGCGCATTGGCCGGCTGAAGGGACAGTTCGTGGCCAATCCGACCCACAGCCAGATGCGCGACAGCGACCTGGACCTGATCTACGTGGGCAACACCGCTGACACGGTCATGTTCGAGGGCGCGGCCAAGGAAATTTCCGACGCGGATTTTGTCGCCGCGCTCAAATTCGGCCACGACTGCTGCCAGCCTCTGATCCAGGCGCAACAGGAATTGGCCGCGCGCGCCGCCAGGAAGAAGCGCGACATTACCGTCAGCGTCGTGCCCGAGGACGTCTTGGCAGAAGCCAAGAAGCTGGCGGGCGATCGGCTGGTTCCCGCGCTCCTGACCCACAAGAAACTCGAGCGCGAGGCCGAGGTCAAAGCCGTCATGGACGAAATCGGGGCGAAGCTGGTGGAAAAATTCGGCGCGGAGAAGGTGACCGAAAACGTGCTCAGAGAGGCGTTCTATTATATCCAGAAGGAAACCGTGCGCGGCTTGATCATGAACGAGAACAAGCGTCTGGATGGCCGCGGTTTTGATGTCGTCCGCCCCATTACGTGCGAGGTGGGCCTGTTGCCGCGGGCGCACGGCTCGGCGTTGTTCAGCCGCGGGGAAACGCAGGCGATCGCGCTGGTCACGCTCGGCACGACCGAGGACGCGCAGGAATTTGATTCCTACACCGGCGGCGAAACGGAGAAGAAATTCATCCTCCATTACAATTTCCCCACCTACTCCGTGGGCGAAACCGGGCGCATCAGCGGCCCGGGCCGGCGGGAGATCGGCCACGGCGCGCTGGCCGAGCGGTCGCTGGAACCGATGCTGCCGCTGGAGACGTATCCTTACGCCGTGCGGGTGACGGCCGAGATCATGGAGTCCAACGGCTCGACCTCGATGGCCTCCGTCTGCGGCGGGACGCTGGCGCTGATGGATGCGGGCGTGCCCATGGCGCGGCCCGTGGCGGGCATCAGCATCGGCATCTGCACCGAGCACGACGAGAAGGACAAAATCTCCGCTTACAAATTGTTGACCGACATCATCGGCTGGGAGGACGCGTTTTGCGACATGGATTGCAAGATCGCGGGGACGGAAAAGGGCATCACCGGGTTTCAACTGGACCTGAAGCTGCGCGGGCTGCCCATCGCCATCATTGGCGAGGCCCTGGAGAAGGCGCGCGTGGCCCGGCTGGACATCCTGAAGATCATGGCCGGGACTCTGGCCGCGCCGCGCCCGGAGATGAGCAAGTACGCGCCGCGCATCGTCCAGGTCAAGATCAACCCGGAGAAGATCGGGGCGCTCATCGGCCCCGGCGGCAAGAACATCAAGCGCCTGGTCGAGGAATCCGGCTGCGAGATCAACATCGACGACGACGGCACGGTCAACATCTATTCCGTCTCGGCGGAAGGGATGAAGATCGCGCGCGACGCCATCGAGGGGATGACGGCGGAGGCGGAAATCGGCAAGCTCTATCGGGGCAAGGTGGTGACGATCAAGGAATTCGGGGCGTTTGTCGAGTTCCTGCCGGGCCGGGACGGCCTGGTGCATATCAGCGAACTGGCCAATTTCCGTGTCAAGCAGACCGAAGACATTGTCAAGATGGGCGACGAAATCTGGGTCAAGTGCCTGGGCGTCGATGAAAAAGGCCGCGTGCGGCTGTCGCGCAAAGCGGCGATGGAAGAGCGCGAGCGCGAAATGGCGCCGAAGACCTGAGATTGAGCCGGGTCCCAAATCCTCGCCCAACGCGGCCTTACCGCCGAGCGATGACCTATACAAATTGGATGGGAGAGCGAAGAAGCGGTCGGCGGGGGCGCCGACCGCCCCACGCGAGGGCGCATGCGCTCCCCGGGATGTACTGCAACGGTTCTTCGGCATCTTCGGAGTTTCCTCCACTTTTTCGGACGGTTGGGGGGTGCCCAGATGTTCTTCTGGTCGGATTCGGTCGGGCCAAGCCCCCCCTCCCCCCCTTGTCGTGGGGTCTGATTTAGTTTGATTTAGTCTGATTTAGTTTGATAAAGCATGGTTGGGAACCGCCGCGGAGGCGGCTTTTCCCGGTTCTTCACGCGATTTCAAGAAGCTCCTTGAGGCGCCTTTGCTTGTCTTCCTCGGTGAGAGGGGGCGGGTGCAGTTTGGCTTGATTGACTGCCTTTTTGCCCCACTTGACGAACTGCTTTTCGCGTTCGGCCAAGGCGTTGTCGCGCTGGAATTTGAGGCGCTCGCGCTCGAGTTGCACCCAGTCGGCAGCGTTGTCGGATCGGGAGAGGGTGGCCATTTGCGAGAACAACAAGCGCCAAAGGAGGCGCTTTTCGGGGCCGTCCTGGAGGGAATCGAGACGATGCAGTTCCAGGGCCAGGCGGGCGGCGCAGAAGGCGCGCAAGCGTTCGTTGAGGGGGCCTTTGGCCGCTTGGGCGAGTTCGGTGGTGCCCTCGATGAGGGAGAGGGCGGCGTCGGCAGCCTGGTTTTGGGCCAGCCAATCCCGGTAACCGCCCTGGGTCCACTCGGAAAGGTTCTGCGGGCTGATAGGCTGGCTTGCGAAATGGGCCTTCATTGCGGCCTGGACTGCGGGCTGGGAATTGAGCCATTGGACGAGGGACTCGCCTTTCTCGCCGTCTTGCAGGCGTTGGTTGAGCTGGTCGCGGATGGCCAGGGGCAGCCGGGCGATTTTGCCGTTTCTCATGCCAACCTCCAGATATTAAAGTCTGAACGTATCATGGCCGGATTTGAGCACCGTTCAGTCAAAAGGAAAAACCTACGGAAGGAAGGAAAGTGAATATAAGAATAAGTGAATCAGTGAATCAGTGAATGGATGCACACGGACGCTCACGGACGCACACGGACGCACAGGGACGAAGGAAGAGATTGCCGCAAAGAGCGCAAAGAGCACAGAGATAAGGAGTTATGGATTTTTTGAGGGCCGCAGACCTGAACGTTTTCGGGGTGCAACAAAGTGAATATAAGAATGAGTGAATCAGTGAATCAGTGAATGGACGCACAGGGACGCACACGGACGAAGGAAGAGATTGCCGCAAGAGAGCGCAAAGAGCACATAGATAAGGAGTTATGGATTCTTTAAGGACCGCAGCCCCGAATGTTTTCGGGGTGCAACACGCAGAGCACGCAGAGGCGGCTGAAAGAGGAACTTTTTCCGCGAAACGCAGTTAAAAACACCGGAAACCGCAGCGCGGCCAGTTGCAATCAAAAAAAGACGGACAGGATGAACAGGATTAACAGGATTGAGAACAGGTTCAGAAAAGAGAATTCCCCTCTTTATCCTGTGCATCTTGTTCATCCTGTCTGAAAATTTTGTCAATAAAACAAACTTTTTCAGGATAGCAGGACGAGGAATTTCGACCGGGGCAGTATGGGTGAGATGCTCACGCGTGTTGCCCATTTGTCTTTCTCCACGGCTCAAGCTTGCTCCTCGCTGAGGGGGGCGAAACTACAGTTTGACCCGTTCGTATAACAAATACCAATTCCCTAGGCCCCTTCACCTTCACTGTCGAGATGCTCCGTCGCCGCAGTCACGCGGGACGAGATTCGATCTAAACTATTACACCCCTTCACGTCTGAACCGCAACAGTGTCACTACGGCGAATCTTTATTCGTCGGGGATTTGTTGTGCGAATTGGCCATGGAATCCACCTTCTCCCGTAGCAATCTTACTTCCTTGATGAGTTCTCTGATTTCGCTTTCATGGTTCTTGTTGGCTGATTCGAGAAAAAAACTGGAAATGTAAGCCGTAAACGTTGCAAACAGGCCGACCCCGGCAATCATCAAGAGAACCGCAACACCTCTGCCTTCGAGTGTAACCGGGTACTTATCTCCGTATCCGACTGTTGTCACGGTTGTAATTGCCCACCATAATGCGTCGTATACAACGTGCGCCGACGTCAACGCAGGCGTCGGGGAGTTTGGGGAGTTGTTCCAGATTGTCGCCGCAATAAATGACGCGGGTGTCCACGAGCGCGGAGGAGGTCATCCGTGAGGGCGCGGGCGGGTTCACGTCGGATTTCGTCGCCATGAGGGGAGTTTAGGGAAACGGCGCGAAAAGAAAAGCATATCTCGGATCTCAAATTTCAGGGAAATGCGGCCACCCAAATCCTAACGCGGCCTTACCGCCGAGCGATGACCTATACGATTAACGAAGAAGCGGTCGGCGGGGGCGCCGACCGCCGCACGCGAGGGCGCGGGCGCTCCCCGGGATGTACTGCTACGGTTCTTTGGATTTGGGCGGGTCATTTCCTCTTGAACGTAAAAATGGCGTTGTCGGTTTTGCGCTCTTCTGCCGCGGCTTCCCTGCCCCAGCGGTACTCGGTGTGGGACGGGTAGATTTCCGCCACGCCGACTAAATCATACCCGGAGCCGGGGTAACGGCGGATCCAATTGAAAAGGGCCGGGTCGGCGTCCGCCCAGGTCATCCAGGAAGTGCCCGTATTGACCACGACGAGAAACTCCGGTTTGGCCGTTTCGACATCGTGGATGAATTCCTGTTGCATGGCGCGGGCGTAGGGCTGGGGTTCAACCAGATCGTACATGTAAATATAGCCGCTGACGGAACGGCGCTGGGCGTAGAAATAAATCTCCGGCTCCGATCCGACCACGGCGAGGCGGTCCCGCGGCGCGGAGTGCTCGCGGATGAAGCGTCCGATCTCGAGGCATTCCACAAAGGGGCAGTTGAAGTAAATCGCGGCGGAGGCGACCGCCGGCGGCAACTCAAACCAGACGGCGCCATTCTGGTGGACCAACCCGGCGCAAACCCCGATAAACAACCCCGCGGGAAGGAATCGCAACGGGGGAAACCGCGTCCGGGCCAGCAGGCCGGCAAAGGCCGGGACTGCCAGGCCGGCCAACAGGCTGATGGCCGGCAGCAGCACCACAAAGTAATGCTGGGCCAGGTAACGCCCGATCAAACACGCCGCGACGGAACAGATCAGGAACCCGGAAAAAAAGAATTTCCTCTCCGCCTGTCCCTTCTGGCACAACAACCACAGCAATCCCGCGACACCCATGAGAAACAACCATCGTTCGAAGCCGTGGGAAGACATCTGCGCCAGGCGGTGCCGCACGAATCCGGCGGGCAACAATCCCGTATGCACTTGCGCATATGTAACGGTCCAAAACCAAAAGCGCCGAAAAGTTCCCGCCCGCCACAAAAGCAGGCAGGTCACGGCCAGCGGCGTGATCAGACCGGCGGAAAACAAGAACAAATTCCTGGCGCACAAGCGCCATTGCGCCACGCCCGCCACCCACGCGTCGCGCGCCAGCAGGGCGAGGGCGAAAAGGCCGAAGAACAGCCCCGGTTGTTTGCACAGGAAGGACAAGCCGAAGAGCAGGCCGCTGAGAAAGAGCGTGCTGCGTTTCCCGTTTTCGCGCGCCCGCAGCAGCAGGCACAAGCCGCCGAGGGCGTGGATGACGACCAGGTGGGTCGCGTGCGCCTGCAATCCGAGCACTGACGAACTGAGCGAGAGCAGAACATAAGCGGCGCAGCAGACCAGGACCCCCGCCTCGTCGAACAACCGGCGGGCCAGATAGAATAACAGCGCCAGCGTGCCGAGGTTGATGAACAGAAAGCCGAGATGAATGCCGGAGGGGCTTTCGCCAAAGAGCGCCATGAGGAGCGCATAGGCGGCGTAAGTGCCGGGCATCTTGATGTTGAAGGCCAGTTGGTAAGGGGGGATGCCCTGGAGCATGAGCTGGCCCGAATAAGCGTATTCCCCTTCATCCCGTTCCAAGGGGATCGAGAGCAGGCGCAGGCGCACCCCCACCGCCAGCAACACCAGCAGGATCAAACCCGCGCTCCAGGCTTTTCGATACTTCAAAGACAGAAATTTCGCAGACGTATAGCAGGCGCCGCGCGCGGCGTCAAACTCCCCGCCTTGGGCCTACGGCGCCAGCGTCACGCCAATCATATAGAACTGCGCCGGGCCGTTGGTTGGATTAACTGGAGTGGAGACCGTGAAAGATCCCGGGGCGAGCTGCGTCACGGTCGCGCTGAGAATGTTGGTGAAAGGGCCTTCGACGGCGCCGGCGTTTTGCAAAACGAATTCCGAGGCGGAGTCGCTTTTTGAGCCAGTGAACTTGACCGTCACGTTTGTGCCGTCATCGGTGAAGCCGGTGATGATGGGCACAACCCGCATCAGGGCGGTGGTGCTCGTCTGGTTGGTGCCCGCGGGCGGCGAGAATACGCGCAGCCGATGCAGCGGGGCGCCTGCCGCAGCGTAGAGATTGCCCACGCTGTCCCAGGCGGTGACGAAATACTGGTTGGTTGCGTCCAGATTGGCCACCACGTTCGTCCCGGTGAGGGCGTCGAGAATGCGAATCCCGTTGGTCACGGGGCCGCCGTTGAGGGCGCAGGCGACGTATTTGGGATGCTGGCGGGAATCGATGGTCGTGTCAAAAACACCCAGGAAATTATTGTCATTGGTCCCGGCGGTCCAGCCGGTCCCATTGGTCACGGCCTCGCCGTTAAAGGCCATGCCGTCGTTCCAATTGGTAAAGACCATGCACTGGGCGTTGGTGTCGCCGGTGTTAGTTAGAAGATATTGGCCGACGAAAATGTCCATGTTGGCATCGACCATCAGGCCCCCCGAAGCGGCGACGCTGAGAGGGCCGCCGAGGGCGGCGGCGACGGCCCAGTTGCCGGTTTGGTCATTGGGGTCGGCGACGCCGTTGGTCAGATGCCAGTTCCAAATGCCCGCGCCCAGGAGGTCATTATCGCCCAGCCAGACCAGGCCGTTGGTCGTGCCCGCGCCGGTGATGTCCATGGAGAACCAGCCGTTGAAGCTGGAGAAGATAATGCCCGCAAACGGGTTTTGGGTGTAATTATTCTGATCCAAAACCACTTGATAGGAGTTGAGCGTCGGATCGAAGGAGACGACTTCGCCCCATTCGGTCAAGTCATTCATATAGAGCAGGTCATCGTCGGCCACCCTCATTTTGAGCGGCACATCGCTGTAGCCATCGTCGTAAATCCCGTCAAAACCGCCGGTGCCATCGGTGCCGTCGCCGGGGAAGGTGCCATCGGCGTTGAGCTTCAAAATCGTGTCCCGGTCTCCGGGCACGGTTTCGGGATGGGGGCCGGCGCCGGCGTTGCCGACAAAGATGCGGCCGCAAAAGAGGCTGTTGGAATTGTTATCGACAGCCAGGCCGCGCGGGTCAAAGACATAGTTGCCGGGATTGGTGTCGTGGCTGATTTGGGTCCAATTGGTGTAACCGGCGGCGGCCGGGGTGATGGTGATGAGGTAGTTGCCGGTGGGGACAGCGATGCCGTTGCTGTTATTGCCGTCCCAAACGAAGAGGTTGCTTCCCATGAGGGCGCCGTTGGCGCCGGGCGGGGCGGTGAGCACGCGCACCAGGTTTGAACCGGAAGTGACGGCAATGGTTGTTCCGAGAGTGGCCGGCTCGTTGAGAATGTAGGTGATGACGACGTTGCCCGGCGCCACGCCGGTCACCAAACTGCGCGCGCCGTCCAATTGCACAGCCGTGGCATAGACGTTGGCGCGGGCGCTGGAGAGCAGCAGCGGGGCGGCCATGACAACGGCAAGCAACCTCCCAATAAATTTCCTCATGTTGACACTAATATAACGCAAAACGCGCCGCTGGTAAACAGTTTCTTGGGGTTCTGTTGGATGGCCCCGTTCTCCGTTTTGCCGACGAAGCAGTCGGCTCCGTTGGTCCCGCCGCCGGAGGTCGTGCCGCAACAACTGCCATCCCCGCCCCCAACCATGCGACTATTCTCCCGGCCTTGGCGGGATGACAAGCATTTTCGGAGTTCCCTCCAATTCCTCCAGGACGGGCCTTGTTCGGGATGCTATGCACCTGACTTTACTTTCAAGTGTTGTTCGATAATCTCTTTCACATAGCCGGGAATATTTTTTTGAAGCTCGAGAGTTTGTCGCTTCAACTTCTCATAAATGTCCACTTCCGATTCCATCTACAGAATATCGGCGCGACGAATCTGCCGCATGGCGACGTGCGTGTAATTTTCGGGGAATGCCCAGTAACAATTCCGGCAAATTTCGAGCTTCTTCAATTCGAGCCAGTTGACGCAATGCTCGCAAGACCAGGATTTCGCACGATTTGCCGAACCGCAGAGCAGCATGTAATCAGGCACAGCCATTTCAGCGCCGCGAACGTCGCCCAAAACTTCAAATGGAACACGATGGTCAATTTGCAGTTCGCGCTCGGGAAAGGGCGTCATGTAAATCGCACAACGTTGACCGTGCAGCGCAATCAACTTTTGTTTTAATTCTCTGCCCAAAACCGTTCGGCCAACCTGGCTTCCAAATCTCGCCTTGCGCGGATCGCCAAAGCGATAAGCGGCAATCTTTCGACCATCGCTGCCTGCGACTCGAAACATCTCGATGGGGATGCCGTGCTCCTTCACATCTCGAACAGCGCGAGGCGGATGGTTGTAGCCGTATTTGTCTTTCAATTCCTGGGTCGTGATGAAACCGTGTTTGAGAATATGCGTGATGACCGTCCGAGGACGTTTGGCTTTGACCGCTTTGCATAGTTTCAAAAACTCTGAAGGGAGTTTCATTTCGCTTTCTCCTCCAGCAATGCCAATTGCTTTGCGGAATCGCGCGGGTAACGTCGGGCAAGATGCAGGGATTCCGCCAAGGCGGGCGACAAGTAAAGCGACTCGATGGTGATTTCCGCGCGGCCTAACAGCGTGGCCTGGGACGAGCGTCCGGCGCGTAATTCGACATGATGCAGCCGCAAACGCTCCGGCAACTTGCGTCCATGCACGCGCTCGCCCGTCCGTCCGTCGTAGCTGACAAGGTATTTGATGTCGCGATAATTGAGCGTTTCCAACACTTCGACAAATTCATTGAACAAGACGCCTTGAAGATAACGCGGGTCGCGTTCGCCGCAGACGCCTTGATACGGCGGGTCTAAATAAAGGAGATCGTCTGGCGTGGTTCGCGCGACAATTTCCTTGTAATCACTGGCGATGCAGGCGGTTTTCCCCCGGAGCAAATGGGACGCGCCGAGGATTTGCAGACGCATCGTTTCCGGCAGCGCGCCCATGCGGCGATTATCCGGGCTTTGATTGAATTGGCCGCCGGCGTTGTAGCGCACGGAAGCCTTCACGCAGCGCGCCAGAAGATAAAGAAAACGATCCGGCCTGCCGGTGCGATTGAATTGTTCGCGAACTTTGTCGTAATACTGCCGTCTGTCATCGTGCTGCGCCCGCCAAAGCGTTTCATACTGGCGGGCGAGTTTTTCGGGCGATTCGATGATGGCACGCCATAATTCCACCAGCGGCTGATTCAGGTCGGCGATGACGTATCGCTCCGCGAGTCCGCGCGCGGCAGCCGCCAGCGTCAAGGCCGCCGAACCAGCGAACGGTTCAATCAGCGTCGCAACGTTCTGTGGAAAAAATTCCAGAATTGCCGGCGCCAGATTCCGCTTGCTGCCCTGGTAAGGAATTGGGTGCGGAACTTTCATACCTTCGCAAACTTAGCAGACGATTTCGTTTTGAAAATTATTTTCGCCGAAAATCTGGCCGGGCATGACGTTAACGTAGTGGCTGCCGTGCCAGTCGCAGGGGTGGTTCCAGATTGTCGCAAGGAGGGAAATGCGCCCAAAGTCTCCGTTGACCGGGGCGCTTTTTTGCGGTTCAATGCCCGGCACTCGGACGCCGGGGTCCCACCTGACGCCCGCGTTTGATGCTCACACAACATGACATCCTGGAGGCGCTCAGGGCGGTGCGGTATCCCGGCTATTCGCGGGATGTGGTTTCGTTCGGCCTGGTCAGGAATATCGCGGTCAACGGCGGCGCGGTGAGCGTTTTCTTCCAGTTGAACGGGGGCAACGCGGAGATCGCCCGCCAAATCAAGAGCGAGGCGGAGAGTGTCCTCCGCGCCGTCAAAGGGGTGGAGCAGTTGCACGTCGAGGTGGCGGAGACTCCCGGAGCGAAAGCCCCCGCTCCAGCCCAGAGCGCCGGGGGCCAGAGCAACCGCGTGCCGGGAATCCGGCGCATCGTCGCGGTGGCCAGCGGCAAGGGCGGCGTCGGCAAGTCCACGGTGTCGGCCAACCTGGCCTGCGCGTTGCGGCAATTGGGCGGGGCGGTCGGGTTGCTCGATTGCGATATTTACGGGCCAAGCATCCCGCTGATGATGGGCACGCGCGACAAACCGACCGTCAGCGAGGCGGAAAAACTGGTGCCGCCCTCCAGCCACGGCGTCAAGCTCATGAGCATGGGTTTTTTGATCGACGACAACGCGCCGGTGATTTGGCGCGGGCCGATGATTGTGAAGACGATCCAGCAATTCATCGGCGACGTGGAATGGGGCGAGTTGGATTATTTGCTGGTGGACCTGCCGCCGGGAACGGGCGACGCCCAGCTTACACTCTGCCAGACCGTCCCGCTGGACGGCGGAGTGATTGTCACCACCCCGCAGGAAGCTTCGCTGGGCGTGGTGCGCAAGGGGATTGCCATGTTTGAGAAGCTCAACGTGCCGATCCTGGGCATCATCGAAAATATGAGCTATTACACCACGCCCACCGGGGAGCGGGTGGAGATATTTGGTCATGGCGGGGGCAAGGCGGAGGCGGAGCGGCGCAAAGTGCCCTTTTTGGGGGAGATTCCTATCTTCGTCGAAATCCGCCGTGGCGGCGATTCCGGCGTGCCGGTCGTCGTATCAGATACGCAAGCGGCTCCGGCGCAAGCCTTTATAGGGATTGCGAAGACCTTGCGCGCCGCCTTGGGATAGGGTATCATAATAAGTGCTTATGGATTCTCTTGCGAACCATGGCCAGGAAGGGAAAAAACCAAACGGGGACAGTCACGCCCTCGAGGATTTGATTTGGACGGAACTCCGTCAGTGTTATGATCCGGAGATTCCGCTGAACATCGTCGATTTGGGCCTGGTGTACGGCGTGGCGGTCAAGGATGGCCGAGTGGATGTAAAAATGACCCTGACATCGCCGGGCTGCCACTTGGGCGGGCAGATAGCCGGCAAGGTGCAGGAGCGGGTTCTGGCTCTGGACGAGATAGAGGAGGCCAATGTGGAGTTGGTTTGGGACCCGCCTTGGCATCAAAGCATGATCAGCGCGGCGGGGCGGAGATCGCTCGGTTTGGACGGATAAATTATGTTGATTTTGAAGAACCGTAACCGTATTGTCGCGCGCACGTAACAACAAATAGACAAACCAGCTATGGCCAACACAGTAGAAAACTCGACGGGCAGCGACTTGGTGAAGAAGTCCTCGCTCTACCGCGAATTTCAGGCGGAACGCGAGGAGATTTTGAAGCACAAATGGATCGAATCGGAGAAGGCCGGCCATGATATAGGCTTCGAAACCGCATTGACGGATTGGATCATCAAGCACCGCAGCAAATGGCGCAAAGGCCGCCAGCCTCCCGTTGTTTCAAACAGCATGTAACGCCGGTTGTCCGGCCTGCCTTCGAGCGCGATCCTGCGAGGTCGCAAAGGCGATGAAAATGGAAATTTTGAACATCGAACCGGCCTGGATTTACCGGGTGGGTTCGGCTTTTTTATGCCCCAGTCCGTTGTCGTCCTGAACGGAGCGGCGATGCAGCGCGTGCTCACCCGCATCGCCCACGAGATTGCCGAGCGCAATGAAAACAGCGCCGAAGTGGTGCTGGTCGGCATCCAGCGGGGCGGGGTCTTTCTGGCCCGCCGCCTGGCCGCGACGCTGCAATCGATCTGGAACCACCCCGTCCCCGTCGGCGCCCTGGACGTGGGGATGCATCGGGACGATCTGAACCAGAATGCCGCCCCGAACATGCAGCCCACCGTGATCCCATTTGATATCACCGGAAAAACGGTCATTTTGGTCGATGACGTGCTTTTTAGCGGGCGCACCACGCGCGCGGCGCTGGATGCGTTGAACGATTTTGGCCGCGCCCAGCGGATTCAGTTGGCCGTTTTGGTGGACCGCGGCCATCGTGAACTGCCGATCAAAGCGGACTTCGTCGGGAAAAATGTCCCGACGGCCGCCCGGGAACGGGTCGATGTCCGCTTCCAAGAAGAGGGCGGCCCGGACGAAGTGGCGTTGGAACGGAACTGAACATGGCCTGGAACCGGAAACATCTTCTGGACATTCAATCGCTGGGCGCGGACGAGATCGTCACGGTGCTGGACACGGCGCGGGCGTTCAAAGCGGTCGGGGAACGGGCGATCAAGAAGGTGCCGGCCCTGCGGGGCAAGACGGTCGTCAATTTGTTCGTCGAGCCGTCCACCCGCACGCGGATCAGCTTTGAATTGGCCGAGCAGCGCCTCACGGCCGACGTGATCAACTTCTCCGCCGAAGCCTCCTCCCTGAAGAAGGGAGAGACGCTCAAAGACACGGCCCGCAATCTGGAGGCGCTCAACGCGGACTTCATCGTCATGCGCCACAGCGCCAGCGGCGCGCCGCATTTTCTTGCGCGTTTTCTGCGCTCCAGCGTGATCAACGCCGGCGACGGCGCGCACGAGCATCCGACCCAGGCGCTGCTGGACGCCTTTACCATCCGGGAGAAGCGGGGCAAGATCGAGGGATTGAAGGTGACGATCCTGGGCGACATCCTTTACAGCCGGGTGGCACGCTCGAACATCTGGGCGCTGACCAAACTGGGGGCGCGGGTGACGTTATGCGGCCCCGCCACCCTGGTGCCGCGCGTCTTCGAGAAAATGGGCTGCCGCGTCACCTACAACGTGGACGAAGCCATCGCCGAGGCGGACGTGATCAATCTGCTGCGCATTCAACACGAGCGCCAGCGCAAGACGATGTTTCCGAGCATCGGCGAATACACCAGCCTATTCGGCCTGACCAAGGCCCGGCTGGCGCGGACCAAACCGGAAGCGCTGATCATGCACCCCGGCCCGATCAACCGCGGGGTGGAAATCGACAGCGAGATCGCCGACTCGGCGCGGTCGCTCATCCTCGACCAGGTGACCAACGGCCTGGCCGTGCGCATGGCGGTCCTTTTCCTCATCAACGGCGGGCAAGGCCCGCAGGGCGTGGCGGCCTGAAGCCCGGGCAAGGCTCAAAAAAAAAGGACAGAATGCAGAAAAAGGGGTGGAAACCCGGAGCAAGGGCTGTATAAGATGGGGCACTTAATAATATGAATCAGAAAGCGCAATTGCAATTGGATGGCAAGGTGTACGAACTGCCGATAACGACCGGGAGCGAAGGGGAGAAGGCGGTGGATATATCGACGCTGCGGGACACGACGGGGTACATCACGCTGGATGACGGCTACGCGAACACCGGCTCGTGCAAAAGCGCGGTGACGTTTATTGACGGAGAGAAGGGGATTTTGCGGTACCGCGGCATCCCGATCGAGGAACTGGCGGTGAAATCAACGTTCATGGAGACGGCGTATTTGCTCATTTACGGGAAGCTGCCGACGCGGGAGCAGAAGACGCGGTTCTCGGATTTGTTGACACAGAACGAGAATTTGCACGAAGGAATGAAGTATCATTTCGAGGGGTTCCCCCCGTCGTCGCACCCGATGGCCATGCTCTCGGCCATGATCAACGCGAGCGGTTGTTTTTTCCCGGGATTGATGGAGCCGCCGGACTCGGAGCGTTTCGATCTTCAGGCGGCGCGGCTGATCTCGCAGGTGCGGACGATTGCGGCATTTTCGTACCGGAAATCGCTCGGGTTGCCGTTTGTCTATCCGAAGCCGAGCTACAAGTACACGGCGAACTTTCTCTACATGATGTTTTCGGATCCGTATGACAGTTATGAATTGAAGCCGGAAGTGGTGAAGGCGCTGGATTTGATTTTTCTTCTGCACGCCGACCACGAGCAGAATTGCTCGACTTCGACCGTGCGGATGGTGGCGTCGAGCGAGGCGAATCTGTTCGCCAGCGCGGCGGCGGGGGTTTGCGCGCTGTGGGGGCCGCTGCACGGAGGGGCCAACCAGGCGGTGATCACGATGCTGGAGGCAATTCACCGCGAAGGCGACGACGGCCGGAAATTCATCACGGCGGTCAAGGACAAGAACAGCGGCAAGCGGCTGATGGGATTCGGGCACCGGGTTTACAAGAATTACGATCCGCGGGCCAAGATCATCAAGGCGGCCTGCGACGCGCTGCTGCACACGCTGCGCCGGGAGGACCCGTTGCTGGGCATCGCGCGCAAGCTGGAGGAGGCGGCGCTGCATGATTCGTATTTTGTGGAGCGCAAGCTGTATCCCAACGTTGATTTTTACAGCGGCATCATGATGCGGGCCATAGGGATTCCGACGGAGATGTTTACGGTCATGTTTGCCATCGGGCGGATGCCGGGATGGATCGCCAATTTCAAGGAGATACTGGACGAGCGGCGGAAGCGGATTTGCCGGCCCCGGCAGATCTATATCGGGCCGACGGAAACGCATTACCTTCCGCCGGATTAGAGCGGTTTAAGAAATAGTGTAGCCGGTGTTCGACGGAGAATGTGTTCGGCGAGGCGCCGAACACGGCGGGCGAGGGCGCCCGCGCTCCCCAAAACCCCTACGCCTCAGCGGCTACAGTTCGCGCCGGATTGGCAAAAGGGAATTCATTTTTCGATCGCTTCCTCCGGCTGGCCATGCGTGACGGCGGCCAGAGGCTCGTTCTCGCGCAACCCCAGGTAAATCAGCCCGCCGACCAGGCTCCAAAACAGCCCCTCAGCCGAGGCGAGCAGGGAAACCGAAAGCGCCGCCGTGCGCGGCACCGCGATCACCGCCAGCATCAGCACAAAGAGATTCTCCCGCACGCCCAGGCCGTTGGGCGTGATGGGCAGGGCGGAAATGCAGAAAATAACCGGCACGATGACAAACAAGGCCATCAGCGAAATGTGCAAGTCCAGCCCGGCGCCCAAGGTCAAAACCTGCGCGACCCAGAGGACGTTGAGAAAGAGGGAAATGGCAACCGTCTTGAGCAGAAAAGTGCGTTGCTTGCCGAATTGGCGGCAGGAATCCAGCGCCCGTTCCAGCAAATCGCCCTTGGGCAAGCGGCGCAGTTGATGGCGGGCGCGGGGAAAGCGCTTCGAGACCCCGCCCCAAAAGGCCAGCCCCAGGACCACGCTCAACGCCGCCAGCATCGCCAGGATGAACAGCGCCGGCACCGCCAGATCGGGCGAGACCCGGAGCAGAGAGAAATTCGGGGGCATCATCAGGCCGGCGAACAGGAGCATCGCCCACAGTCCCACCAGCCGGTCCACAAAGACCGTTGTCACCGCCTCGGTTTTTTTGTGGTGCGTTTCTTGCGCGGCGGCGTAGGCCTTGATCAAGTCGCCGCCCGTTGAGCCAAGCAGGAATGAATTGAAAAATTGCGCCACAAACGAAATGCGCGTGGCGCGGCCCAGCGGCAGATGCAGCCCTTGCGCCTCCAGCACGATGCGCCACCGCACCACGCCGATAAACAAGGCCAGGCCGACGATCAGGGTGGAGGCAATCAGCGCCCAGAGATGAGTCATGCGGAGCGTGTGCCACAGGTCCCGCGGTCCGTTGCTCCACGCCAGGCGCCATTGTTGCGCGCGGCTCATGGCCTGCCAATCCAGGCCGGCGCCTTGGGCGGCGAGCCTGCCTTCGTTCAGGAAAATGGAATGGAAGATCCAGAGCAACAGCAGCAGGCAGACGCCGACCCGCCATCCCACGCTCCAACAGGCCTTGAGACTCTTCATTCTTCACCCCAAAGCTGTTTGACATGAGCCACGCCGGAGGCGGCTTCCTCGGCGGAAAGCCGGGGGCTAAATTCGAAGACTTTGATCTGCTCCGGCTTGACCAGGGGTTTGAGGGCCGCGAAATCCACCGTGCCGCTGCCCGGGGCGCAATGGTCGCGGCCGGGGAATTGAACGTCATGCACGTGAAATCCGAGCAGGCGCGGCGCCAGGGACTGCAAATGCTGAAAATGATTGAGGAAGCCCATGTTCTCCTTGATTTGGGCGTGGCCGCAGTCGTGCCAGTAACCGACCTCCGGCCGGTTGAACTGCAGGAAGAGAAACTCGAGGTCCGAGTCCAGCGGGATTTCCTCGAGGGCCTGGCGGTTCTCGACGCCGAGTTTGACCCCGAGTTGGCCGGCGGCGCCGGCCAGGCGTTCGAGGAACTCGCACGACAGCTCCATGTTCTTTTCCTTTTTTTTCTCGCGTTTCTCCAGCACTTCTTCGCACAAGGCGGCGTATTTCGGGCTGTCCTTTTGGCCGCGTTGGATCATTTCCAGAAGGCGGTCGGTGTATTCTTTCATGTCGATGCGGCCCAGGTGGAGCACCACGACGGGCGCCCGGAGACGCGCGGCGGTTTCAAGGGTCTTGAGGCTGTGGCGCCAGGCGTTCTCCCGCTCGCGCCGGTCCTCGGAGGAAAACAAATAGAGATTGGGGGCGGCGTGGTTGACGCCCATGGGCAGGGGGCAGAAATTGTGCAGGGAGGAAATCTTAATTTCGCCCGCCTCGACCGCCTCAATGATGCCCGGCAGCAAACTGATGCGGATGCCGTGGCTCAGTTCCGCGCAGGCAAGGCCCAGCGAGCGGATTTCGCGCAACATGGCGCGTCCGTCCGTATGCCGGTGGGAATTCCAGCAGGTCGAGAGCGAATACATTTAAAAAGAGGCCGAGGGCGGTCCGAATATCGGCCACACTCGGCGGTGAGAATCCAAAACAGGTCTAAAGGTCCGCGTAACGGGCGCTTAACATGGCGGAAAAGCGGGCCGCTTTCATTTTGCGGCGCTTCCGTTCGCTGGGCTTTTCGAAATGCCGGTGGTTGCGCACTTCCTTCAACGTGCCCTCGCGGTCGATCTTTTTCTTCAATCGCCGCAACGCTTTATCGACAGGTTCGCCTTTTTTCAGTCTAATTTCGGTCAAAAATTCTCACTTCCTCTCTGATTTAGCGGATGGCCCCCATGGCCGCCGCTCTCAAATGAACTCTAAGAGTGCAACCACCCCGCCTTGCTGTCAACGGGCAAAAAAAGACCCAAATCCTCGGCTAACGCGGCCTTACCGCCGAGCGATGACCTATACAATTTGGAGAGGAGAGCGAAGAAGCGGTCGGCGAGGGCGCCGACCGCTGCACGCGGGGGCGCGTGCGCTCCCGGATGTGCTGCAACGGTTCTTAGGATTTGGGAAAGATGAAGGAACAAGCCCGAAATCACACAAACTCCAGCTTCGTCGTCGTCGCCTCCGGGTCCCAGCCGCGGGGGGGCTTGCCGGCGATGGCGCCGACTTCCTTGATCGAGATTTGCCGGCCGCGCGTTTTGGGGCCTTTGACTTCGATGTCGCCGGGCTTGCAGGTTTGTTGGTTGATCTTCTGGTACGGCGCGGGTTTGTAGCGGATGAATAATTGCTCCGGGGTGTCCGGCTCGAAGAACAGGATTTTCGATCTGGGCGGGATGCAGAAGTATTCCTTGTTCAGGATCGTGCCGCCAAAGGTGAACCGCTTCAGGTAGGTCGCGTCGCGGTTGGTGTAGGCCAGCGTCATGACCCGCTCGCGTTCCGGCACGGAGGCATAAACCAGGTCGGGTCCGACAAACATTTTTTCCGGCAGCTCGATGACTTTGTAATGGCCGTCCTTGAAGACCAGCAGCAGCTTGTCGAACTTGGTGCAGTCGCACTTGAATTCCTCGCCGGAAACCTTGTGGCCGATGTAGCCGGACTCGCGGTCGTAGGCGACCTTGAAGGCCTTGAAGGCGACCTCGCGGGCATCGACTTCGTCGTAGCGGCTGGACTTGGTGAGGCGCGGATAGAGCGGGCCGTATTTGGCCAGCAGCGCCTCCAGGTGGGCGATGGCGTGTCTGGTCACGTTCCGCAGATGCGCGCGCGTCTCCTCCAGGTCCGCCTTGACCTTGTCCATTTCCTCGCGGTGCCTGTTGATGTCAAATAGAGAAATGCGGCGGATGCGGATGGCGAGCAGCATCTCGATGTCCTCGTCGGCGAGGTCGCGGCGGATTTGGCGGCGGAACGGCAGGAAGCCCTCGCGCACGGCGGCCACGACGGCTTCGTTGGAGCGGGCCTGCTCGATTTGTTTATAGATGCGGTTTTCGACAAAGAGGCGGACGAGGTTTTTGAAATGCAGCTCCTGTTCGAGCTTCTTTTCCTTCAACTCCAGTTCGCGCTGGAGGGTTGCGACCAGGTGGGCGGTGTTTTCCCGCAGCACTTCCGAGACGGTCAATTCGACCGGCCGATTGTCCTTGATGACGACGATGCGGCTGGCGATGGTCACTTCGCAGTCGGTGAAGGCGTAGAGGGCGTCGGCCAACTGATCGGCGCTGACGCCGGCGGGGGCGCGCACTTCGATTTCCACCTTTTCGGAGGTGAAATCATGGATGCTCTTGACCTTGATCTTGCCTTTGCGCGAGGCGTCCTCAATGGAGGCCAGCAAGGAATCGGTGGTGGTGGTGGGCGGAATCTCGGTGATGACGACGGTGGAGTCGTCCTTGGTTTTGAGCCTGGCGCGGACTTTGATCTGGCCGGCGCCGTCCCGGTATTCGCGGGCGTCCATCAAACCGCCGGTTTGGAAATCGGGCAGGACTTTGAAGGGCTGTTTTTTGAGAAGGGCGATCTGGGCTTGGAGCAATTCGGGGAAGTTGTGGGGCAAAATGCGGGCGGACATGCCGACGGCGATCCCCTCGGTTCCGAGCATGAGGAGCAACGGCAGCTTGCTGGGCAAGGTGACCGGCTCGCGGGCGCGTCCGTCGTAACTGGGGACGAAGTCGGTGATTTCGTCGTTGAAAATTTCGTTGCGGGCCAGTTCCGTCAGGCGGCATTCGATGTAGCGGCCGGCGGCGGGAACGTCGCCGGTGAAGATATTGCCAAAATTGCCCTGGCCCTCGATCAAATAGCGTTTATTGGCCAGGACGACCAGGGCGTCATTGATCGAGGCGTCGCCGTGCGGATGGTACTGCATGGCGGCGCCGGCGACGGTGGCCACTTTGATGAAGCGCCCGTCGTCCTTCTCGTGCAACGTCCAGAGGATGCGCCGCTGCACCGGCTTGAGGCCGTCGATGAGATGGGGAATGGCGCGGTCGCGGATGACGTAGGAGGCGTAGTCCAAAAAGCTGCGATCGACGCGGCGGTGAAGGGGCAGCTCGATTTTGCCCGGCACAAAGGGGCGATGCGCGGGCGTCTCGACCTGCTCGGCCTGGACGTGAAGGGCGCCATTGGCGCTTTTTTCGTCCGGCGCTTTGGCGGCTGGCGCAACCCCTTCGATGGGCAATTCGGGTTGATTGGGAGGGCTCTTGCGTTTGGCTGCCATAATCTTCAGGTCATGGCCGCTTCTCGCGCGCAATGATCTCGCGCATCGCGGCGGTGTCCGCTTTGTCCTTGTCGCGCCAGGAGTTTTGTTTGAGATAAATCAAGTCCTCCGGCGCGAGATACGGGATGATCGCTCCGCCCGCCTGGAAGCGTCGCAAGCGGGGCCTGAAATCATCCAGCCTTTTTTCGAGCAGGCGCGTGAAAATGTCCAAATCGAACTCCTCCACGACCCGGACGCAGCCTTCCTGCGCCAGGAAGTCTTCGGGCTTGAGTTCGCGCGCCCAGCCTTCGCCCCACCCGGCCAGGCAGTCGAGCAACTTCTGGAGGTTATCTGGTCCGTCCTGAACGAGGATGTCAGCGTCAATCGTCAAACGCGGATAGCCGTTGAGAACCACCGCCAATCCGCCGACGACGGCGAAATCAACCCCGCTTTGGGCGATTGCGACCAACAGTTTTTCGAACCGGGAAATAGTCTCCTTCGAGTTTGATAGGGGTTCCATGCGCGTGCTTTTTAATGAATTTCGCCAAGTCCTCCACCACGGCCAATTGCTGGGAAACCGACAACGGCCGCCCCACAATTTTTCTGATGGGCTGCTGCATCGGCTCAAACTTGTTGTTCACGGTTCCACCATAACCGGGGTACGGCCAGCCCGTCAACCAGACAGGCGGCAAACCATAAACGAATCAGTGAATCGGAGAATCAGTGAATCAATGAATGGGGAAAGGCGTCCGCAAGGATGAAGGATGAAGACCCATTTCCTTTGACACTTGTGAGGTTTTTCGTCACTGGTCGCTGTCGCCGGATCCGGGTATTTTTTGAATTTGCATTTTTTGGCCGGATTCACTCGGATTTACCCGGATTTGGCCGGATTTTTCCGGATTTGTCCGGGTTCTTGGGTTTGTTTTCCGGGTTGAATCCGGCATTTTTTGACACTTTTAGGGGTGGTTGCCGGTGTTGACGGTGCATCGGGTCTGCGGTTGAACCGGTCCGGGATTGAGTTTTTGCGTCAAGGCTGTCCCCCGCAAATGATGGCGAATGGTGCATACGAGGGCGAACGTCCGAGGTTTGACTGGTGAGCCAATGGGACCAATCGGACCAAGGCGACGAATGGCTGATGCGACGGGAGAGGTCTCCGAGCCACGGGCCGGTGTTGACCGGGCCGCACTGAGCACTTTGCCTGTTGCATGTATCATTCATGCTGGCTCGATTTAAGCACAGGTCTATCAAGATGAAAAACCTACGGAAGGAAAATTTTTACAAAAAAAAGAGGATTTTCGCGCAGGCCCACGGACAAGCTGGCGGACAAGAGGATAGATAAGGAATTGAAAGGGGCGGAATCCCGCAAAACCGATAAAATGCGAAACTTGGTAATGCCTCAGTGAGGGCGGGAAATGCGAAATTGAGCATACCCGCATTGAAAGCCGCAATGCGGGTATGCTAGAGTCGATTCTCTCCATTTGTCAAGGAAAATGTGCAGACGGCGAAATGAGAATTTTTTAAGCTCCACTTTTTTCCGCCGTCACTGAGGCATTACTAGAAGAATCGGAGAGTCAGTGAATTGGAACGCCGGCGGCGGCATGGTCTGCCTGGACGTTCGCGGAAAGTGAAGACCCTTCGGCATCGTAGCCAAAGGCGCGGCAGTAGGCGGCCAGTTTTTCCCGCCACGGCTCCAACGCCGCCGCGTAATGTTTCCAGCGCCCGACCGCGCGGTTATGCACCGGCTTGGCCACGTCGCTGTAAGTGGGGGAGAAGACCAGTTTGCGGCCGGCCGCTTCGTGGGAAGCGGCCTGGCCGGGGCGCCAGTCCAGGCCGAGAAAGCCGGTGACCCGGCGCCCTTCCTTTTCCACGTCCGCGACGATGTCCTCGTAGCGCGTCTCGATCCAGTCAAAGCCCCCCAGTTCGCGCAGCCGCAGCCAGACATCCATCAGGTCTCCGTAATGTTTGACAGCGCGCTCGAGGCTGAGAAAGTTCGCGTTCATGGGCGTCAACGCCAGGTTTTGGAAGAAACAACTCAGGACCACGTCGCGCGGGTCGCGCAGTGCGATGATGACCTTCGACTCCGGAAAGAGCCGCAGCCACAGGTGCAGCGAAGCGGTGGGCGATGGGTTCTTGTCAAGCAGAACGTCCGCGGACACCTCCCCCTCCGCCTCGCGCAAGAGGCTTTTGAAATAACGCCCCCTCAGCTCCGCCCGGCGGCTGGAAGAAAGGGAATCCAGCGCGCCCGCCTTCAAGGGCGGCGCGGGCGGCGGCGGCGCCAGTTTGTCGCCGATCTCGGTGACGAACGCCTCCGATTCATCGAAGGCGCGGACGGACGGATGCGCGCCCAAGATTTGTTCCAGCAGCGTCGTGCCGCTGCGCGGATGGCCGCCCAGCAGCGCGAGCCTTGGGCGCGGCGGCGGGTTTGGGGCCTCCTGGCGCCAGCGGCGCAGCATAGCGGGGGTCAATTGCGCCAGCAACGCGCGGCGCTGGCGGTCGGCCTTGTCATAGGCCTGTTCGAGGGCCGCGACGTTCTGAAGCCCGCGCGCGGCGGCCTTGGCCTGGAGCAGCCAATCCATCGCCTCGGCGTATTGTCCGAGTTCATCGAGCACGACGCCCAGAAGGTGGAGGCAGGAGACACGGACATCGGGGTCGCGCACGCCGCTTTTGAGCAAATCGCGCAAGACGGTTTCGGCGTCGGCGTTGCGGCCCTGGCGATGGAGGAGGAAGGCGCGGTAATAAAGGGCGGCGCTTTCCCGCGGATTGCGGGCCAGGCACGCTTCGGTCTGTTCCCAGGCCTCATCGAGGCGGCGCTCCCGTTCCAGCCACGCCGCCCAACTGAGCCGGGCGTGGGTCGAGGACGGGTCCGCCTCGACGGCGCGCTGGAAACAGGCGCGGGCGCGATCCAGGCGACGGAGGCGATGAAATTGCTGGCCGAGCATGACGAGCAGTGAAGGGTCCTTGGCGGCCAGTTGTTCGACGCGCTCAAAGGCCTGCGCGGCGAGGGCAAAGGCCAGATCGGCCGCAGCGGCCGCTCCCAGCTCGAACCAAAGGTTGACGACGCCGGGGAATCGCTTCACCAACTCCTGATAAGCGGGAAGGGCCAGGGCCGGACGGCCCGCGCGCAACTGTTCGCGTGCCCTCTGCCAGCGCGCCACGTCTTGCGGCGAGCGTTCGAGCTTGGCGAGGTCAGTCTGTAAGGCAAGGCCCACGCTGCTGAAATGGCGTTTCCGGAGACAATGCCGGGAAAGCCATCCGTAGCGCAGTCTAATCCGAGGCGGACCCCTGGTCAAGGCGGTGGAATTGGGAGTAGTGTCTTAATTTGAAATCATATTTCAGGAGACAACATCGTCGCGAATAGTAAGAGGATGAATATTATCAGACAAATGAGGACAAACCGCGCTCGTGGGGTTGCGGTTGAACGAGAAGGGATGAGCAAAAGCAATGGAACAGACGCGAATACTGCGACGGCTATCGCTTGTATGTCCTGAATGCCGTGTTTGGCATTTGTTGCGAACACGCAGAAAGCCAGTACGAAGCCACACCCACAGCACGAGGACGCCCCCACAATTAAAGCCTTCCTCATCGTTTTCCTTTCTTCGCATCCGCCACAATCGACGCCCTGACAGCATCCAAAGCGGATTTTATGGGCGAAAATTCAAGAACGGCAAAAAACCGCTCGCCGTTCGGTGGCTTTTCGGACCAGCCGTAAGCCCGTTTGGCTTTGGGGTGGCCCGTCAGATCGAAGACTTCAACATCCCCCTTCCAGACTGTCTGGCCGCGAAAAACCTCATGCACGGACACGGTTTCGCGGTGAACCGCACCGCAGTTGTGCAGATGCTCTAGGGCCGGCTTTACCCGGCCAATATATTCCGCTTCACTCGCCACAGCGTTCAACCAATTCCGCAACGCTCCACTGGCTGGGTTCGACGCCCGCTTCCATCGCCGGGGTGCATCGAATCGCGCCGTGAATCTTGCAGAAGTTCTAATACGCGAAGTGGAGCGCCATTGCAGCTTTAAAATTGGCTGTTGGCATAATTTGGAACTCAAAAAATCAGGAAAACGGGAAAAACATTCTTATCCTGATTTCCTGAGTTCCTAATCATTCAAACCGCGCCATTACAAAAATTGTGGTGCGCGGCGCAATTTAGGGTTGCATCTTGGCGGTTTATGGCCTATTCTGGCAGCGTAGAAAGTTAAAATTACCTGAATATGAAAAAATTGTTTGCATCTGTTATCGCGCTCGGCTTTGCGGCCAGCGTTTATGCGGCGGAGTTTCCGACCATCACCATTGACGGCCTCAAAACCGCCATGTCGTCACAAAAAATTGTCCTGCTGGACGCCAACGGCACCGAGTCCTGGCAGTCGGGGCATATTCCCGGCGCGATTGATTTCAGCGCGCAGAAGGACAAATTGGCGAGCGTCTTGCCGCAGGACAAAGAGGCGCTGGTCGTGGCCTACTGCGGCAGCCCGCAGTGCCCGGCTTATCGCGCCGCCGCCGAGGCCGCCAAGAAGCTCGGCTACAAGAACATCAAGCACCTGACCGCCGGCATCTCCGGGTGGAAACAAGCGGGCGAGAAGATGGAAAAGGGGAGCTGACGGAACTTTTTGATCGCGAGCCGGCGGCCATAAACCGCCGGCTTTTTTTTGACGGGTGACGAATCCAACGTCTCGACCCGGACCAAATGCAGCAAGGACACTTCCGGCGCAAACTTTGGGAATGTTGTTTCCGGTGCGATTATGGCGCGGGTTCTGTGAGCCAGTTAATTTTGATTTCCTTCTCCAACGGCTTGAACTCGGTGTCGGCGGTGATAAGCTCGGCCTTTTTGCTTTTGGCCAGCGCGGCGGCGAAGGCGTCAGCCAGGCCGAGGCCGTGCGCGGTTTTCAATTGCGCGGCGGATTCGGCCAGATCGCAGTCGAGTGGAGCGACTTCCAGTGGCATCGTCCGTCCGAAATGGCGGGCGGCATCCCATCCGGCAGGGCCTTGGCGGCGCTGCATCAGATAAAGCACCTCCGCCCAGTTCACCGCCGCGATGAGAAGGGGTCTGTCGGCGTCCGCCGCCTGCTGGAGCAAATGTTCGACCTTCTCGGCGCCTGGTTCATCAAAAAACAGGGCGAGCAGGGCCGACGCATCCAGGACGGTGGTTTTCACTCAGCGGTTCTCCTTTTCGCGGTCGGCGCGGCGTTCCTCGAGATGTTCGCGCACGGCGGACTTCCCGCCAGGCTTGAGCTTAAACATGCCGCGGAAGCCGCGGATATATTCGCGCGTGACCGGCTGGAAAATGATGCGGTCGCCTTGCTCGATGAAGTTGACGCGCGTGCCGGGTTTAATGCGGAGCCGGCGGCGAATGCGCGACGGAACAACCAACTGGCCTTTCGATGTCACGTAGGCGGTGTCCATTGTTTCTGTCATTCTCAGAATAGGCTAACACGTTCTGAATTGTAAGGCAATAGAAAACTGTAAGACATAATTACAGCGCCTTTCCACGGTTGGATTGGAATTGAAAGGGCACGGACGAATGCGGCTATTCCTCGCCGTTCCCCGCGTGGCCGCGCTTGTCCCATTGGCGCGGGGCGCGCTGGGGGAGGGCGGCATCGACTTTGGCGTAATAGGTTTCCTCCCCAAAACGGGCGTCCACGGACTGTTGCAGGTCCAGCGAGGGCGTGACGGAGTATTTTTCGTGGGTCTGGATGAAGAGCACTTCGCCGCCGGGCCATTTGCAGCAGAGAAACAACGGGCATTTGCCGGGATGGGCGCCAGCCAGGTCGCGCGCCGCCTCCAAGTCCTGGGGCGTCAGGTGCGCCATCTGCAGGCGCAGGTGAACTTGCTTGGTGTGGACATGGGGGGCGTCTTCGAGCGGGATGATTTCCTGCGGGAAAATCTTCGGTTTGTCCTCGGAAAGATTGACTTCGCCGGTGAGGAGGAGGGCTTTTTGGGGGACGAGCAGGGGGATGAATTTGTCGTAGTTTTCGTTCAGGCAAAGGACCTGGACGGAGCCTTCCAAGTCCTCCAGCGTGACCAGGGCGTAAGGTTTGTTGGTTTTTTTTGAAATGCCTTTTTGCACTTCGACCACGAGTCCGCCCAGGCGGGTCATGGCGCGATTGGACAGGGAGGCCAATTGGCTGGTGTTGTGGACGGCGTATTTTTCCAGGATCGGCGTGAAGGGCGTGAGGGGGTGGCCGGTGACGTAAAAGCCGAGCAGTTCCTTTTCGTGGGCGAGCAATTCGTGCTGCGGCCATTCGGGCAATTGTTTTTCCGGTTCGGGGCGTTCTTCGGCGCGTTCCTCCAGCTTGCCGAAAAGGGTGTCCTGTCCGCGTTGCCGGTCCTGAATGATGCCGGCCGCCCGGCGCAAGACGTGGTCAATGCGGGCAAAGAGGGTCGAGCGCGTTTCGCCGAAGCAGTCGCAGGCGCCCGATTTGATGAGGGCTTCGAGCACTTTGCGGTTGACGGTGCGGGCATCGACCCGCTGGCAGAGATCGGCCAGGGAGGCAAATTTCCCCCCCTGGCGCGCGGCCAGGATGCTTTCGACGGCGACCTGGCCGACGCCTTTGATCGCGGCCAGGCCGAAACGGATGGCCTGCGGGCCGTTGGCCGGGGGGCTGGGGGTGAAGAAGACGCCGCTTTGGTTGATGTCGGGGGGGAGGACCTCGATGCCGAATTGGCGCGCTTCGCCGATGAGCACGCCCAGTTTGGCGGTGTCGCCCATGTCGTTGGTCATCATCGCGGAGAGGAACTCGACGGGATAATTGGCCTTGAGCCAGGCGGTCTGATAGGCAACGACGGCGTAGGCGGCGGCGTGGGATTTGTTGAAGCCGTAGCCGGCGAATTTTTCGAGCAAATCAAAAATCTGGTTGGCCTTGGCGGCGGGGATATTGTTGACTTTGGCGCAGCCCCGGACGAAGCTCTCGCGCTGTTTGGCCATTTCCTCGGCTTTCTTCTTGCCCATGGCCCGGCGCAGGAGGTCGGCGGCGCCGAGGGTGTAGCCGGCCAGGACCTGGGCCGCCTGCATGACCTGTTCCTGGTAGATGAGCACGCCGTAGGTTTCCCGGGTCAACGGTTCGAGCAGCGGATGCTCGTATTCGATCTTGATCTCGCCATGGCGGCGGCGGATGAAATCGGGAATCAGGTCCATCGGCCCCGGGCGGTACAAGGCGACCAGGGCGGTGATGTGCTCGATGGAACTGATCTGGAACTTGCGGCACAGATCGCGCATTCCGCCGGATTCCAATTGGAAAATGCCGACGGTGTTGGCCTTGTTCAGGAGGTCGTAGGTTTTGGCGTCGTCCAGCGGGAGGTTGTCAATGGGAATTTCGATCCCCCGCCCCAGTTTGACCAGCTCGCAGGCGTTGCGGATGACGGTCAGGGTCTTGAGGCCGAGGAAATCCATCTTCAGCAACCCCAGGTCGCCGACGGGATTCATGGCGTACTGGGTGACAATGACGCCGTCCTCGTCCTTTTTGAGGGGCAGGAGGTTGACCAGGGGCTGATCGCCGATGACGACGCCGGCGGCGTGGACGGAAGCGTTGCGGGTCAAATCCTCCAGGACAAAAGCGGTGTCGATCAATTCGTGGGTCTGTTCCTCCGTTTCGTAGGCCTGCTTGAAGTCCGGGGATTGTTGGAGGGCCTTTTTCAGGTCCATTTTCAATTCGTTCGGGATCATCTTGGCCAGGCGGTCGCACTCGCCGTAGGCCAGGCCCATGACGCGGCCGACGTCGCGCACGACGGATTTGGCGCCCATGGTGCCGAAAGTGACGATCTGGGCGACGGAGTCGCGGCCGTATTTTTGGCGGACGTATTCGATGACGTCGCCGCGGCGGTCGTCGGCGAAGTCGATGTCGATATCCGGGGGGTTGACGCGCTCCGGATTGAGGAAGCGCTCGAAGAGCAGGCCGTAACGGATCGGGTCCACGTTGGAGATTTCGAGCAGATAAGTGACGATGGAACCGGCGGCCGAACCGCGCGCCACGCAGGCAACGCCTTTGCTGCGGCCATAGCGGACGAAATCGCCGACAATCAGGAAGTAGCTGATGAAGCCGGTTTTCTCGATGACTTTCAGCTCGATGTCCAATCGGTCCATGACCGCTTTGAGGCCGGCGGCGGTGTCGGCCGGGGCGGGCGGGCCGGCGGCTTGGGCGAGGTTGGGCAGCAGGCGGGGATTGTCGATGCCGTCCACCAAAAAGGCGCCGCCCTGGGGGCGGGCCTTGATGCTGTAGCGTCTGCGCAGGCCCTCGGCCAGGAGTTGGCGCAAGTAATCTTCGCGCGTCTGGTTATCCGGCGGATGAAAGACCGGGAAATGGAGCTTGCCGAACTGGATTTCGAGGGCGCATTTTTCGGCGACTTCCAGGGTGTTCTGGATCGCTTCGGGCACTTCGCTGAAGCGCGCCTTCATCTCCTCGGCCGAGCGCAGATAGAATTGCTCCGGTTGGTAGCGCATCCGCTTGGCGTCGCTCAACAAGGATTGGGTGCCGATGCAGATGAGGCAATCATGGGCGTGGGAATGCTCCTTTTCGACGTAATGGACGTCGTTGGTGGCGACGAGCTTGAGGCCGAAATCGCGGGCCCAGGAGATGAGTTGGCGGTTGACCTTGAGTTGCTCGGCGATGCCGTGATCTTGGAGTTCGAGATAGAAATTGTCCGGTCCGAGCGTTTGCTTGAACCAATCGATGGTGTCGCGCGCCCTGGCCAACTGCTCGTTCATAATGAGTTCGGGAATCTCGCTGGCCAGGCAGCCGGACATGGCGATCAAGCCGTCCTTGTGGGCGGCCAGCAGTTCCTTGTCGATGCGGGGCTTGTAATAATAGCCCTCCAGGTGCGCGGCGGTGACCAAACGGACGAGGTTCTTGTAGCCGGTTTCGTCCTTGGCGAGCAGCCCCAGGTGATGATAAGCGTCGCGCCCTCCGGCGGCGGCTTTTTTTTCCCGGCGGCTGCCCGGGGCGACATAGACTTCGCAGCCGATGATGGGCTGGATGCCCTTTTCGAGGGCGGCTTTGTAAAAATCGATCGCGCCGTAGAGGACGCCGTGGTCGGTGATGGCGAGTTTGGGGAATTTCAATTCATGCGCCTTGTCCATGAGCCGGTCCAGGCGGCAGGCGCCATCGAGCAGCGAGTACTCGGTGTGCAGATGCAGATGAACAAAATCGGCGCGCGCCATGAACCCACCTTAAAGTTCAAAGTGCAAAGTTCAAAGTTCAAAGTGACGGGAAGGGACGGGCACGGAGAGGCGTCCCAAATCCTCCTAACGCGGCCTTACCGCCGAGCGATGACCTATACAAATTGGATAGGAGAGCGAAGGAGCGGTCGGCGAGGGCGCCGACCGCTGCACGCGAGGGCGCGTGCTCTCCCCGGGATGTACTGCAACGGTTCTTAGGATTTGAGCGCGTGGTGATGGAACAGAGTTTCTCATTGGAAATGGCCCGCTGAAAGATCACAAATCGAATCCTTGTTTAGGAAGCGAAATTCAGGTTAGAATGCGTCCAATGTGATGAAAAGCAAAACCGTCATTCTGGGAGTCACCGGATCGATCGCGGCGCACAAGGCGGTCGATCTGGCCAGCTTGCTGGTCAAGGGCGGGTTCGCGGTGCATGTGGTCATGACGGCGGACGCGCAACGGTTTGTCACGCCGCTGCCGTTCAAAACGCTCTCGCGCCATCCGGTGGTGACCGACCTCTACGAGGTGGAGGAAGGATGGAAGCCGGCGCACATTGAGTTGGCGGAGGCGGCGGACCTGCTGCTGATCGCGCCCGCGACGGCCCGGACACTGGCCAAGCTGGCGCACGGGTTGGCGGATGACGCGCTGGGCTGCGTGGCGCTGGCGCTCAATCCGGCGGCCAAGTTGCTGCTGGCGCCGGCGATGAACGGCCAGATGTGGCTGCACCCCGCCACGCAAGCCAATGTGGCCTTGCTCAAAAAACGCGGGGCCGAATTCATCGGTCCCCACAAGGGTCTTCTTTCCTGCGGCTACGAAGGGATCGGGCGCCTGTGGCCGGTGGAAGAAATCGCCCGGAGCGCCGCGACCCTCCTCCGGTGAACGACGACCCTAAATCGATTTTTGGCGGAAGCGACACGCTCCAAAAGCTGACCCGGTTGCTGGCGGCGCCGGTGATCGAGCCGAGCCAGCGGGCGGCCCGCATTCAAACGGTGGAAAGGGACATAGTCCTGCCGCTGCGCGTGCTGATTATCGGCATCCTGGGTTACTACTTTTTCTTTTCCGGCTGGCTTGATACGCCGGGGGCGACCAGCGCGTCGGATTGGAGTTTGCAGAACGCCTTGGTGCTGAAGGATTCGTTCATCGCCTACGCCCTGCTGAACCTGATCGTGGGCGCGACTCTGATTTGGGCGCGGCATCTGACGCTGACGAAGATTGAATGGATGGTTTTTGCCGCCGGGACGCTGGACTGCGTCCTGATGGGAGCATTGACCATTGTGAGCGGCGGTTTCGACAGCAAGCTCTATTGGGTGTTCGTGGGCCTGATCCTCCACAACGCGATGGCCATTCCCGTGGCCTTTCCCCAGCTCCTGCTGAATTTTCTCTCCATCGGCGCCTTCATGGCGGGGGGGATTCTGGACAACCAGATCAACATCAAGGCGCCGATCATGGATGTGGAAAGCATTTCGCAGGAGAAACCCGTGGACCGCATCATCGTGCTCATCGCCTGGGCGCTTTGTTGTTACGGCATCCAATTGCTCTTCGAAAAACAGAAGCGGGCCGAGGCGGAAGCAACCGAGCTGGCCGTGCGGCAGGAACGATTGCGCACGGCCGGGCGCCTGGCGGCGGAGATCGCCCATCAAATCAAAAACCCGCTCGGCATCATCACCAACGCCGCCTTTTGCCTCCAGCGCGCCGCCCGCGAAGGGGAGACTTCGGTGGACGAACAGATCCAGATCATCCGGGAGGAAGTGGAGCGGGCCGACCAAATTCTCACCGAGCTGATGGGCTACGCGCAATTGGCGGAAGGGAAGGTCGAGCGGCTGGAGGTGACGGAGGAACTGGACGGCGCCATCCATGAGGTCTTTCCCCCGGCCGCCAAGTACGACGTGCGCATCCACAAGGATTACGCGCCGTCCCTGCCGGCGTTGCTGATGCAAAAGCGGCATCTGTCCGGCGTTTTGGTCAACTTGCTGCAAAACGCGCGCGAAGCCATGCACGGCCGCGGCCAGGTGGAGGTTTCGGCCAAATATGGCGACCATGACTCGGTGCGCATTGTGATCGCGGACAACGGCCCCGGCATCCCGCCGGACAAGATCGACAAGATCTTCGAGGCCTACTTCACGACGCGGGAGAAGGGCACGGGCCTGGGCCTGGCCATAGTCAAGCATAACACCGAAATGTACGGGGGCGCCGTGACGGTGCATTCCGAGCTTGGAAAGGGCACGGCGTTTGCGATAGAATTCCCGGCGAGAATTTTAGTGAGGTTAAGCAAATGAACTGGCCGCTTCCCCCGGTATTGGTGGTCGATGACGAGAAGAACATGCGACTCTCGCTCAAGTCGATCCTTTCGGGGGAGGGCTATGACCTGCGCCTGGTGGAATCCGCCGAAGAAGCGCTGGCGGCGCTGGAGAAGGAGGAGTTCCTCATGGTCATCACCGACGCGCGCCTGGGCGGGGGCATGAGCGGCTACCAGTTCCTGGCCCTGGCGTGCAAGAAGTGGCCCAATACGCCTTTCCTCATGATTACGGCTTACGCCACCCCCAAGCTGGCGGTGGAGGCGATCAAAGCCGGCGCCATCGATTACCTGGCCAAACCCTTTGCCCCGGAAGAACTGCTGCACGCCGTCTCCCGCTGCGCCGAATTCTATCGTTTGACGCGGGATAACGCCGCCTTGCGCGCCTCGGTCGTCGAACCGTACCAGATCGACCAGATCATCGGCGAGTCCCCGAAGATGCACGAGTTGCGGCAGTTGATCCGAAGCGTGGCGCCGACCGACGCGACGGTGCTGATCCTGGGCGAGAGCGGGACGGGGAAGGAATTGATCGCGGGCGCGTTGCACAGCCTGAGCCAGCGCCGCCAGAACAATTACATCCGCATCAACTGCGCCGCCATCCCCGAGAGCCTGCTGGAGAGCGAGCTGTTCGGCCATGAAAAGGGGTCGTTCACCGGGGCGGTCAAGCAGAAGTTGGGGCGGGTCGAGGAAGCGCACGGCGGCACCATTTTCCTGGACGAAATCGGCGACATGAGCCGTCCCTTGCAGGCGAAACTGCTGCGATTTTTGGAAGACGGCTCGTTCACGCGCGTGGGGGGCAACGATGAATTGACGGTGGACGTGCGCCTCATCGCCGCCACCAACCGCGATATCATCGAGGCGATCAGCCAGAACAATTTTCGCGAAGACCTTTTCCACCGGCTCAACGTCGTCCAATTCCGGCCGCCGCCGTTGCGCGAGCGCGGCACGGACATCATTCTGCTGGTGGAGAACTTCCTGCAGCATTTCAACGCGACGATGAACAAACACGTGCGGGGCGTCTCGGCGCCCGCGCGGCAGAAACTGCTCTCGTATCATTGGCCGGGCAACGTGCGGGAATTGCGCAACGCCATTGAACGGGCGGTCATCCTGGAAACCAGCGGCGAGATACAGCCTTCCAGCCTGCCGGATTTCCAGTTGGAGGCGCGCTTGCGCAAATCCGAAGGCATCACCATCACCGGCAACGAATCGCTGGACGAGCTGATGGCCAATTTCGAGCGGCAGGTGATCATCACCACCCTCGAACAGAGCCGCTACAACATTTCCAAGACGGCCGAGCAACTCAAGATCAGCCGGCACGCCTTGCGGTACCGCATGCAACGGTTGAACATCACCGACTCGGAGGAGGAGCCGCCGACCGCCGGAGCCAAGGAGGGCTGAGGCCGGCGGACCGGCCGTGAATGACGCCCCAGAGCCGCACCATCACGCGCAAGAGCGCCTCGAATCTCGCCCTGGCCTTCGTTCTATTGCCCAAGGCCAAGCGCGACGCCATGTCCGCCCTCTACGCCTTTTGCCGGGAGGTCGATGACGTGGCGGACGAGGAGTCGGCGCCGGTGGAAAAACGCCGCGCCGAGCTGGCGGCCTGGCGCGAGGATGTGCGGCGGGCCGTCGCAGGCGGCGCGCCCGAGTTCGCGGTCAACCGTGAACTCCAGCCGGTCATCGCCCAATACCGGCTCCCCTTCCCGCACTTCGACGAATTGATCCGCGGGGTCGAAATGGACCTGGACATCAAACGCTACCAGACCTGGGAACATCTGGAAGAGTATTGCTATCGCGTCGCGTCGGTCGTCGGCCTTCTGAGCATTGAGATTTTCGGCTACCGCAATCCGGCCTGCCGCGATTACGCCGTCCATTTGGGCAAGGCATTGCAATTGACCAACATCCTGCGGGACGTGCGCGCGGACGCCGGGCGCGGGCGCATTTACCTGCCGCTGGCGGAATTGGAGCGGCACAAAGTTTCGCCCGAGGAGATTCTGCGCTTGGAGTATTCCGAACGGTTCGAGCGTCTGGCGGAGAGCGTGGCGGCACAAGCCCGGAAGCACTATGCCCTGGCGCGCCAGACGTTGCCGGCGGAAGATCGGCGGGCGATGATCGCGGCGGAACTGATGGGGTCGGTTTATTGGCGGCTGTTGCGCCAGTTGGAGCGGCAACGATTCAACGTCTTCGGCCCGGCGCTGGCGCGGGTGAGCCGCGGCCAAAAAGTGCTGCTCATTTTTGGCGCCTGGCTCCGGCTGGTTTGCGGCGCGGCGGCGCCGGATTATGGGACGGTGTGAGAGTCAAGCCCTTGTCATCCACCAAAGAACGTATCAAAGCTGAAAATTTGTCGTTCAACTGATAACCGCCGGGAATCGTCACGCCGCCACGCCGGCGGACCTGAAATCAGGCAAAGCGGACGCCTCCCCTTCGCACCGGGCGTAACAGGATTCCAAATGCGGCTTCAATCCCAACAAACGCTGCTTCAGAGCTTGGCCCGAAACCCCGCAATCCCTGAGAAAGAGAATGGTGCTCACGCCTTCAAGTTCATGGGGTGAAAGGGAGTTTAAATGCCGCGCGGTTTCGGCCCACGCCGGCTCTTGTTCCTGTCCAATCTTCCTCACCAATGTTTCCAGCTCATCCGTCTTTTCCAGCGAATAAGACACAGTCGTTCCCGCGACAGTTGGCGATTCCTTGACGAGATTCTCGCTTTCTAATCGTTCGACCTCACTTCGCAACTGCTGCGAATACATTCCATAATAGGAATACTCGAAACGTTCTGGAAACGGGGCGCCCCGTTCTTGCAGGATATGCACAATTTTCTGAAGTTTCTTCCGCCCCCCAATTCGACCCAGCACGTGGAGCAACTGCAATAATGGCACAATCGGATGCACGGGTTAATTAAGCATGATTGAGTTGCAGTTGTCCAAACAATTTCTCAACGGGTTCCGCCACGCGCCGATGAAAATATAATCTGTGAATTGAGTGTCGGGGGTTGGTTCCCAGCGCCCGCAAAATGAGCGATGGCCCTTCCACGGGCCGGGAGCTTGAGCCAAGCGGTCCATCCGCCAGCAGAATCGCCTCGGTGGAAGCCGCTTCGTCCTGCCCCTCCTTATCAGGAGTGCTGGAACGAAAAACAGAGTCAAAATCACGGTAGGAATTAAAGTCCAAATCATCCAGCACCCAATCCAGATTCTTTTTCCCGACGGCGTTCAGCGCCTCACTCAACTTCACCAGTTGCCCCACCGTTGCTCCGGCCAGATCCTTGCAAAGAAACACTTTCTGCCGGGCCAGAAAACATCCGGCCAATTCCCCCAGCCGCTCATGTTCCGGCGCGGCGCAGAGAGACCAAACCTGCATGGCGGCAATCAGCGTGGCTTCGTCGCACATCAGGAAATCCGCGATGGAAAGCCTTCCTTCGCTGGCGAAGAATCGCTGCGCGACTTCAGGCGTTCGCTCCGGCAGCTTGCCCTCCTTCGCCAGCGCGGCGGCGTGATTGAACAAGCAAAGCAGATGCGCCTCCCAGCCCCGCGTCGCCTTGTGAAAATACACCTGCAGGCTCATGTGCATTCGCGCAATGATCAGTTGTTCCGCGGAATGAAGCCCGCGCTTTTCTTCCAGGCAGAGGCGCCATTCTGTTTCCGCTCCCGGCGCGCGGCCCGGCTCGGTTCCGATGCAGAGGCTGTTCATCAGCCATTCCAGGTCAAACGCTCCGTATTTCACTCCGGTCGCCAGGGCGTCACGCAGGATGTAATCCATTCGGTCCGCATCCAATTGGCTGCTCACGATGTCCACCAACAGTCGGTGTTCGGAAACCTGTTTGATAATGTCCCTCACCCTTTCTGGATCCAGTCCATGGTCGCGCAAAACCGCCGGGATGCTCGAAGCGCGGTCGGTGACCAATTCTTCCGTGCGTTTCTCATGCTTGGCCCTCGCGCCAAAGGCTCGCTCCATCATGTGCGAAAAAGGAGCGTGCCCGATGTCGTGCAAAAGCGCCGCTGCTTTCACCGTCTGGTCGTGTGCCTCGAGCAGGGCCGTCGCGGCGGAGTCCTTGCGGTAGCGATGCCGCAGTGTGATGAGAATTCGTTGAGCCAGGCACAGCACACCGAGACTGTGAGCGAACCGCGAATGTTCCGCTCCCGGATAAGTCAAGCTGCTCACTCCCAACTGGCGCACCCGCCGCAGCCGCTGAAATTCCGGCGTGTTAATCAAATCGAGCAGAAAGCTGTCCTCTGGCTCTATTCGTATCAGCCCATGCACCGCGTCCCGAAAGACCTTTCCGTGCGGGCCGATTTTCGCTTTGCCATTGCTCATTCGGTGTCCCCTTCCGTTTCGCGGGGCGCATTGCCCGCCAAACCAAGCCAATACTTGATGTCATTCTTGGCTTTGCTCATGGGATTGAGTGGTGAGGGTTTCAAACAGTTCATCCAGCAACCAAACTGTCACATTCGACAGCGGGAAAACAAGACTGGATTACCGCCGCAACATGGGGGGGATGCCTCCCATTTTGCCCATCATTTTTTGGAATTTGCCCATCTTTTTCATCATCTGCTGCATCTGGCCGAAGCGGTTGAGCAAATTGTTGACTTCCGCCACTTGCACTCCGCTGCCCTTGGCAATGCGGATGCGGCGCCGGGCGTTGAGGATCGCCGGGGAGCGCCGTTCCTGCGGCGTCATCGCGCAGATAATCCCTTCCATCCGTTTGAAATCCTTTTCCTGCTTCGCCAGGTCCGCCCCTTTGAGCATCTCGGCGCCGCCGGGCAGCATCCCGACCAGGCTCTCCAGCGAACCGAGCTTTTTCATCTGGCGCAATTGCTCCAGAAAATCCTCCAGCGTGAACTGCCCCTTGCGCAGCTTTTCCTCCATGCGCCGCGCGTCGTCCAGATCGACCGATTCCGCGGCCCGTTCCACCAGGCTGACGACGTCGCCCATGCCCAAAATGCGCGAGGCCATGCGCTCGGGGTGAAACGGCTCGAAGTCCTCCAGTTTCTCGCCGACACCGCCGAACTTGATCGGCTTGCCCGTCACCGCCCTCAAACTCAGGGCCGCGCCGCCGCGCGCGTCGCCGTCCAACTTGGTCAAAATCGCCCCGGTGACGCCCAGGGCCTGGTCAAAATGGGTGGCGACGTTGACCGCCTCCTGGCCCGTGGCAGCGTCAAGAACAAGGAGAATCTCCTGCGGCTGGACCAGGTCGCGCAGCCGCGCCAATTCGCGCACCAGCGGCTCGTCGATCTGCAAACGGCCGGCGGTGTCGAAAATGAGGGTGTTGCGGTTATTCTGCCGGGCGAACTCCAGCGCCTCGCGGGCGATTTTCAACACGTCCGTCTCGCCGTGGCGGACGAAGACGGGCAACTCCAGTTGTTTGCCCAGCATTTCCAACTGGTCCATGGCAGCGGGGCGGTAAACGTCCGCCGCGACCAGCAGGGGCGTGCGGCCCTGCTTGTGCAGGAGGCGGGCCAGTTTGGCGCTGGAAGTTGTTTTGCCCGAACCATGCAAACCGACCATCAGGACGCAACTGGGATTGCCGCTCAGAGCCAAGGCGGCGTTGGTCGAGCCGAGCAAGCGGACCAATTCGTCGTGAATGATTTTGATGATCTGCTGGCCGGGCTGGATGCTTTGCACGACCTCCTGACCGAGGGCCTTGACCCGGACCGCCTCGATGAAATCCCTGGCGACTTTGAAGTTGACATCGGCTTCCAGGAGCGCCATGCGCACCTCGCGCAGGGCTTCGGCGGTGTTGGACTCGGAGATTTTGCCCAGGCCGCGGAGATTGCGAAAGGCATTTTGGAGTCTTTGGCTCAAGGCATCGAACATGGGCGCAATTTAAGGCCGGGGCGCCCAACCTTCAAACAAATCTTCCGGCGATTCAGAGTTCAAGGGTCAACGTTTTTTGGCGGACGATTTAAACTTTGAACTTTGAACTTGAGATTGGGGCGGAGGTTTGGCTAAATCCCCGTTCCTTCGGCGGAAAGCCGTGGGCGGGGGTAGGTTACCCAAGTGGCCAACGGGGGCAGACTGTAAATCTGCTGGCTTACGCCTTCGATGGTTCGAATCCATCACCTACCACCATCTGGAAATTCGACATAAGTGACTATCAATAAGGCACTTGTAAAACACCTCCTGAACCTGACCCTTTGGCCGTCACGTCTGACTCCGCTTTCGCATGGGCGTGGCAAAGGACAGGAAGCTGAACGAACGCCACAACCCACCAGCCGGGCAATCGAGGAATCCTTCCGAGGCGGCTTCTTCCAATCCTTTTCCAAGATGCGTTTGCGGCCAGTGCATGCGGCTGAAGGTATCCGCCGCCCTGTGCAGAGTTGATGGGGCGCATCGAAAAGGGGTGGTACCTCGCCGCCGCGCAGACGCGACTTGTCAGTCGGAGGTGCGATAGTAGCGATGCGGGTAAAGGCTGGCGTTGGTGTCCTTGAATTCGAACAGTCCGTAGGGAGAGGCGGTGGCGCTGCCAATGATGCTCCATCTGACCAGATCGGTGGAGGCCTCGAAGTTGTAGGTAGTTCCGGGATTTCCGGCAAATTGAATCGTCGCCTGCCCGCCGCTCACTGTGGCGCCGAGGACGGACGAGCCGTTGCTGTTGGGAGGTTCCACCAAAACCGTTACGGCTCCATTGACAGCCAGGCCGAAGGAGGGCGCGAGCACGTAGTCGAAAGAGTCCGCGCCTATGAAGGCCGGCGGCGGGCTGTAGGTGATAAAGCCGTTGGCCAGTTGCACCGCGCCGCCTTGAGTGCTGGTGGGATCGACGGAGCCGACGACGAACGAATTGGCTGGCTGAACGGCAGATGGGAGTGTGAGTTGGCCGGTGGCGATCTGGGCGGGTTCGCCCGGCGCGGTTTGCATAACGTACGTCACGAGCAGGACAGCATTGGAACTGACGGCAGACCCGGCGCTGTTGCTGGCAATCACGCTATAGCTGCCGCCGTCAGTGGGCACGACATTGGAAATGGTGAGCGAGGGCCGGTTGGGCGCGCTGGGAATAGGAAGATTGTTGACTTGCCAGTGAAAATCGGGCGGCGGCGAGCCCGTGGCGGCCACAGTGAAGCTGATGGGACTTCCTGCGACGGTGTTCTGGCTGACAGGATTGGTTAGGATGGTCGGAGAAAAGTTTGTCGGCGAGATAACGACGTCATCCAACCCCAAAGCAGAGCCAAAAGTCTCAGAGGATGTGTCGGTGAAAATAATGGCCGTGTTCGTGGTGGTCGGGGTGAAGAGAAGTCTGAAGAGGCGCCACCCGCTTCCCGACGGGACGAACGTGTTGCTGGCCAAAACCGAGCCGTCGCTTGCGAGCGCCCTGGCTGAAAGGCTGACTCCGAACGGATACCCTTCCTCCAACGCGAGGGTCATCACGTAGCTTTGGCCCACAGAGGTGGTGAAGGTTTGTTCCAAAATGCCCGCAGGATGGGTGGAGCTGTCGTAGAAATTAATCCATTGACTGCCTGAATAGGCGCCGGTCACATGTTTGAGATAGACGGCATTACTCGGGCCGCCCACCGCCCACCCAGTCAACGAGAGTTGGCCCGGCTGGATTATGCTAGACGAGCCTGAACTAAGGACCGGAACCTCAAAATCACCGTTGGTGAAGGGCAAACCGAGAACGGTGAGCTGGGCTGCCGCGCTCACTGCGCCACCGGCCAGGTTCGTCGCCGTCGCCCAATAAAAACCCGCGCTCGGGCCGGACGCCGTCAGAGTCAAATTCGTGCCGTTGGCTCCGGAAATGGCGTTGGACCCTAGCGGCGTTCCCTCAAACCATTGAAGGACGCCCGGTCCACCACCCAATGCGATATTGAACGTGACCGAGTTTCCGGCCGCCGCTGTTTGGCTGATGGGATTAGTCATGATTTCTGGCGCGACCAGGTTTGTCTGGACAACTAACACATCATCCAGCGCCAAATCGACCGACGTAGTTTGTGGTGAAGTGTCCGTCAAGACAATCGTCGTCTCGGTGGTGGTCGGCGTGAACAGAAATCCAAAAACGCCCCACGCGCCTGTCCCCGGTACGAATGTGTTGCTGGCCAGGATGGAGCCGTCTCCGGCCAAAGCCTTGGCCGAAAGGCTGACCTTGCCCGCAGTGCCTCCAAATTGTCTCAAGGCGAAGGTAATCTCGTAGCGTTGGCCCACTGAAGCATTGAATGTTTGCGCCAGGATTCCGCCGGGGGGACTGTTGTTGGCGTTGAAGTCAATCCATTGATTTCCCGAATACGCGGCAGCGGAATTGCTGACGACAATGTCGCCGCCCGGCCCACCGACAATCCATCCCGTCAGCCAGGTATCACCGGGATTTAATGTTTGGCTGGAATTTGCCACGATCGTTGGCGTCTCAAAATCGCCATTGGTGAAGGACTGGCCCGTAACCGTCAACTGCGCTGCCGTGCTCACCGCTCCGCCGAGGATGTTAGTCGCTATCGCCCAATAATAACCTGCCGAGGCACCAGACGCGGTCACCGTCAGGTTCGTGTCGATGCCTCCGGTGATGGCGTTGGAGCCAATCACCGTTCCGTAAAACCATTGGACGGCAGATGGGCCGCCGCCCAAAGCAATGTTAAACATTGCCGGGCTTCCCGCCGCCGCCGTTTGGTTGACCGGACTAGTCAGGATGATGGGGGGAGCGAGGTTTGTCGCCGTGACAGCCGTGTCATCCAGCGCCATGTACCAGGAGTTTCCTTGCGGCGAGCTGTCCGTCAATATGATGCTCGTATCTTCCGTGGTCGGCGTGAACATCAATCCAAAAAGGCGCCACGCGTTGAGCGGTGGCACAAACGTGTTGCTGGCCAAAATAGAGCCGTCGCCCGCTACAGCCGTCACAGTCAGGCTGACCTGACCCGCGGTCCCTCCAACTTGCTCCAAGGCCAGGCTTAACAACTGGCTCTGCCCAAGCGGCGCGGTGAACGTTTGCTCCAAAACGCCTCCCGTCGAAAGGTGGTAATGGAACGTGATCCATTGATTTCCCGAATAGCCGCCGCCGGAGGAATCATTAAGGTCAACGCCACTCAAACCTGCAATGGTCCATCCCGGCAGCCCAGTGTCGCCGAGACCGATATACTGGAAATTTGGCGCGATCACAGGCGTTTCAAAATCCCCGTTGGTAAAGGGCAATCCCAGCACGGCCAATTGCGCTGTCGCACTGACCCCCGTGCCGGCGACATTTCTCACCGTCGCCCAATAAGAGCCTGCGGTGGTGGCGGACGCAGTCACGGTCAATTCTGTCCCGATGGCTCCGGGGACGGCGTTGGTTCCAAGCGCCGAGCGGTGAAACCATTGAATCTCGCCGGGACCGCCACCCGCCTCGATGCCAAAGGTCGCCAAACTTCCCACTTCCGCAGTTTGACTGGCGGGATTGTTCAGAATGGTGGGCGGGGCAATGTTCGTTGGCGCGACCATGACGTCGTCCAGGGCTAAATCGACCGCCTCCGTATTTCGGGAGGTGTCCGTCAATAAAACCGTCGTGTTGGTGGTGGTCGGAGTAAAGGGCAATTCGAATACGCCCCAAGCGGTTTGCGGAACAAACGTGTTGCTGGCCAGGACTGAACCGTCGCTTGCCAGCGCCGTCGCGCAAAGGCTGACCTCGTTGCTCGGGATTCCAGACCCGCTAATTTGCAGCAACGCCAAAGTCATCACGTAGCCTTGCCCCACAGAGGTGGAGAAAGTCTGCCCTAGAATGCCTCCTGGAGCACTGTCCCCTGCGTTGAAACTGATCCATTGATTTCCCGAATAGCCGCCGGAGGAATTATTGACGTTAATGTCGCCACCCGGCCCGCCGACGATCCATCCCGTCAGCCAGGTGTCGCCGGGATTTAACGCTTCAGAAGAATTCGCCGCCAGGACCGGCGTCTCGAAATCTCCATTGGTGAGCAGTTGTCCCAGGACGGTCAACTGCGCTGGCGTACTGATGGCGGCGGCGAGGAGATTCGTTACGACCGCCCAATACCAGCCAGCGGTAACGCCAGAGGCTGTCACGGTCAGATTAGTGTCGTTGGCTCCGGCAATGGCGTTGGTGCTGATTGCGGTCTCGTAGAACCATTGCACGACACCAGGTCCCCCGCCCAGCGTGACGTTAAACGTTGCCGAATTACCCGCGACCACCGTTTGGCTGGCCGGATTGGTCAGGATGGTAGGCGGGGCAAGGTTCGTCGCCGCAATGTCCACGTCATCCAGCGCTAGGTCAACGGCAACCGTTTGCGGCGAAGTGTCAGTCAAGACGATGGTCGTAGTGGTTGCGGTTGGCATAAACAGCAACTGAAAAATTCCCCAGGTGCCTTGCGGCGGTGTGAAAGTGTTGCTGGCAAGGACCGACCCGTCGCCCGCCAGCATCTCGGCCGAAAGGCTAACCTCGTTGGCCGACCATCCTGCGAGTTGCTGTAGTGCCAGAGACATCACGTAGAGCTGGCCAATGGCGTTGGTGAAGGTTTGCGACAAGATCCCCCCCGGAGAACTGTCGCCGCTGTTGAAAACGATCCATTGATTTCCCGAATAGCCGCCGGAGGAATTATTGACCGTGACGTCGCCGCCCGGCCCACCAACGATCCATCCCGTCAGCCAAGTGTCGCCCGGATTCAACGCCTGGCTGGAATTTGCCGCGATCACCGGCGTCTCAAAATCACCGTTAGTGAATGGCTGGCCGGAGGCCAACAGGCAAGCTGAAAGATAAAACGCCAGTGAAAACGACGAAGCGCGCGAAAAGGTTGAAAAAGGAATGGATGCTTGGTTGTTCGCGGCTGAGATTACTGACGTTTTCGCTTCGGTTGAGAACCTACGGGCCGTGCAAGGCGCAACCATTCCGCACCGTTCACCTCCGGGAGGCTTGCGGAGGCCTTTTGCCGTTCGAACAGCATCTCCCCCGGAGCTTCTTTGCGTCAATCTCCCCCGCTCTTTCATGTTGGAATTATGAGGAGAAGCCGCTTTGGTGTCATTAAATATATTTTTGAATCATATCGGTTTTTGGCGTTTTGTCCGTTGCCACTCCCTGTCTATCTTCTTGTCCGCCATAGCCTTCCGCCAGCGGAGGTCTCCCTTCGCGGCCGGGAAAAATTCTCGCGTTTTTCCTTCCATAGGTTTTTCGTCTTGATACACCTCTGCTTAAATCAAGCCAGGATGAGAAGAAAACATCTCAGAGAGAGCCGCGGATGCAGCGCCCAAGGATTTGGGCCCGCAACGAGACACAAGGCGGGCCTGCCCGCCTTCTTGTCCGCCGTAGCTTTAGCGAAGGCGGAAGACGACAGACGCCGTCGCGTCGAACATCTCCTCGGCGTCGCGGGCGGCCCCGACGCCAACGGATTTGACGTAAAAACTCAAACCTGGTCCGGTCCAAACGCCGACATCATGAACCGCCAACACCGGAAACTGCTCCTAAGAGCCGCCAAAGAAGCCGGAATCGACCTGGAAAACGAAGTCCTGAACCCGGAGAAATCCGGACAAATCCGGACAAATCCGGACAAATCTGGCCAAATCTGGCCAAAAAATGAAAATTCAAAAAATACCCGGCCCCGACGACGACGAACGGTTACAAGAAACCTTACAAAGCTCGGCGCCGATGAGAGCAATTTTGACTCTGCCTGACATTTGGCGTTAAATCGTCGGGATTGAACGACACCGCTTCCCATATCGCCATGCCGGCCAGAAGGAAAACCTTGTTTCGGCCGCCCCGCCCATGACCGGCGCGATCATCAACGCCATCGGCATCGTGCTCGGCGGACTGTGGGCGCTGGCGATCCGCAAGCGCATCCCGGCGCGGTATCAATTCGTGCTCAAAGTGGCGCTGGGCGTTTATACCTGCTGGTTCGGGTTGAGGCTGACTTGGGCGAGCTTCAACGGGAGCTGGCGGCAACTGACCAAGGAACTTTGCATCGTCCTTTTGGCCATGGCCCTGGGAAAAATGGCCGGCAAACTCATGCGCCTGCAAAAAATGTCCAACTCCATCGGCCATTACGCCACGCGCTCCCTGGCCGCGCCCGCGGGCCGCCGGCAATTCAGCGACGGATTCCTGCTGGCGACGGCGTTGTTTTGCGCCGGGCCGCTGGCGCTGCTGGCCTCGGTGCAGGAAGGGCTGACCGGGTTCTCGCCCGTGTTTCTGGTCAAGGCGGGGACCGACGGGCTGGCGACCCTGGCCTTTTGCGCGACCTACGGATGGAGCGCGGCGGTGTCGGCGCTGCCGGTTTTGGCGTTTGAAGGGGCGCTCATCCGGGCGGTGCGTTTGCTCGAACCGACCCTGGCCGCCCAGCCCTGGCCGCTGATCGATTCGATCAACGCGGTGGACGGATTGCTCATCTTCTGCGTGGCCATGCTGATTTTGGACCTGAAAAAAATCTCCGTGGCCGACTATTTCCCCAGCTTGATCTTCGCGCCGCTGCTGACGTGGTGGCTGTGGTAAAACGCCCGCTTGGACATTCAGGAGGCGGGCGGCACTCTAGGTCTTGCCCAGGCCGCTGCGCGCGAGCATTTTCATCATCCATTGATCCGCCTCCTCGTGGGTTTTGAAGCGATAAACGCCTTTGGCCGCCCAGCGATGCTTGAACGCCCGGTGAAATTCCACCGCCGCCGCCTGCAATTGCATCCCGGCTTTCAGACTGTCGGGTGTTTTTGTGCGGCGACCGACAAATCGATCAATCTTTTCTTCCAGGTTGACAAAGGGCTGTTTCACGCCGCGATCACGATAGGCCCCGACGCGGCACAAAGCAAGCAGGCACGTCCAGCGCCACCGATCATCCGGCGCTTTTCAAAATGGCGGCCAACTCGGCGGGCGTCAGAACAATGGGATTGGCTTTCATGCTGCTGGCTTTGGCCGCTTTTTCAATCACTTCGGACGCGTCGCGGGCGGTGAGTCCATAGGTGGCCAGCGGTGGAATGCGCAAGTCGCCCACCAGTTGGCGGACCCATTCGATGCCGTGCTCGGCCGTTGCGGCGGCGTTTCCGGTGAGGATTCGCGCCACGACTTCGTAGCGGCGCAGGCCTTCGCCGGCGGAGTCGCGCTCGCCGAGCGCGCGGATGTTCGCCTTCATGACATGCGGGAGAAGCGCGGCGCAGACGGCGCCGTGCGGCGCTTCAAACATGCCGCCGATGGCGCCGGCAAAACCATGCACCGCGCCCAAGCCGGCGTTGGCCAGCGCCATCCCGCCAAACAGGCTGGCCAGCGCCATGTCTTCGCGCGCGGCGGCGTCCTGGCCCCGTTCAACAGCGACCCGCAACGAGCGCGTGGCGCGGCGCATCCCTTCGACACACAGCGCATCGGTCATCGCTTGGGCGCGGCAACAGACGTAAGGCTCGATGAGTTGGGTCAAGGCGTCCAGCCCGGTGCTGGCGGTGATGGCGGGCGGCAAACCGTAAGTGAGTTCCGGATCGACCAGCGCGATTTTCGGGAGCATCGACGGACTGCGCAGACTGGCCTTCACGCGATGGACGGGCGAGGCGAGCACGGCGTTGCGCGTCACCTCCGTGCCGGTGCCAGCCGTCGTCGGGATGGCGAGGAACGGCGCGGATGGCTCGCGCAAGGGTTTGCCGCCGCCGATGACTTCGAGATAATCGAGCACGTCACCGGGATTGGTCAGCATCGCGGCGATGGCTTTGCCGGTGTCCAAGGCGCTGCCGCCGCCGAAGCCGATGACAAGGTCGCAATTCTCCCCGGCGGCGCGCTTCACGCCGTGTTCAATGGTTTCAATGCCGGGTTCTCCGGAAACGGAAAAGGGCGAGGACAGAACTCCGTTTTCCCGGAGGGAATCGAGCAGAAAATGCGCGCGAGCCGCGTCGCGCCCGGTGACAACGAGCGCGCGCCGGCCGAAGTCCCTGGCGAGCCGCCCGGCCTCGCGCGCCGCGCCGGGGCCAAAAATGACGCGGCCGGCGGTGGCGAATTCAAACCGCATAGCTCACCACTTGGAATTGTCGGGAAATAGATTGACGAACTTCACACTGCTGCGCGGCTCCACCGTCAGGCCCGCGACGGCATCGCGCCAGACTTGGTAATGTTTCGTCTCCTTATGCCGGGCGGGCGCCTCGGCATTGCGATAGGCTTCGACCAAGATGAAGCGGGTTGGATCATCGGCCTGCTGAAGGCAGTCGAAGCGGGCGATGCCCGATTCCCTGAGACTTTCGCGCGCGTTGGCCAGAGTAGCCCGCTGGAACGCCTCGACGCACTCCGGCTTGACATGGATGTGAACGTGAACAATGAGCATAGATTATGCAATAACCTGCCCGAAACCCGCCCACACGTAAAGCCGCAGTCTTCTCTTTGTCAGTGCGCGCTGATGTCGCCGGAGCCGGTGACGTTTTTCCGCACTTGCGGCGGATTCCCGTAATAATGCACGTCGCCCGAGCCGGTCACGGTGGCCTCCAGTTGTTCGGTGGCCCGAACGGTCGCGTCGCCGGACCCGGTCACGTTGACCCGGACGTCTTTGGCGGCAAGATCGCCGGCCTGCAAGTCGCCGGAACCGGTGATCTGCGCGCGCAGGTGATCGGCGGCGCCCTTGAGGGTGACATCGCCGGAGCCGGTCACGGTGGCCTCCATGTCGCCCGCCTTCAATCCCGTGACGTGGATGTCGCCGGAGCCTGAGACCGACACGCCGTTAAGCTCGGGCACGGTGATTTTCACGTTCACGCCGTGGCTGGTGTTGTAGGACTGTTTGGAGCCGATTTTGAGCGTGTCGCCCTCGACCGTCGTTTCGATCACGGGGAGAATGTTGTCATCGGCGGTGACGGCCACCGAGGTGGCGGGACCGACGGCGACTTCGACATCGGGCGAGCCGGTGAGGTCGATTTTCGAGAAGGAGCCGACGGCGCGGGACTCGGTTTTGGAGATGCCGGAGCCGTGAATGGCGTTGGGGTTGCAGTCACCGACGGTGACCAGGCCGAGACATAAAACGGGTAGGGACGCGATTCTCATACTCATTGGACACGCCTGGAGGCGTAAATGTTTCAAAAAACTCCGGGCCGGAGGTCCGGCTGGAAAACGGGACTTTTGAATGTGTCAGCCAGGGGCGCTCGACAAAGCCGCCAAGGGAATCCACTGAGAGTGGACGCGATGACGGGAGAATCTCAGTGGCTTTCGGCAGCGCTCGATTCGATTCGGTAGAGGTGGGTCCGGGTTCGGAGGAAGAACGCCTTGCCTGCCGCCGCCGGCGACGCCATGAAGCCGCCGGCCAGCGTGTTGGTCGCCAGGACTTCGCAGGTGCGACCGGGCTTGAGCACGGTCGTGGTGCCCTGTTGATTGAAGAAATACAATCGTCCGTCCGCATAAATGGGAGAGGCTTCGTAGCCCCCGCCGATGCGTTCGGTCCAGACGATGTTTCCCGTGGCGGCGTCCAGGCAGGAAAGGAAACTCTCCTCGGCCGCGGTGTAAATGAGGCCATCCACCAGAATCGGCGAAGCGTACTTGCCCACGTGTGTTTTGGCCTTCCACAGCACGTGCGTGTCGGTCACGTCGCCCTGGCCGTCGGCCTTGACGGCCCACAATTCGGTTTTCTCCAGGCCGGTGACGAAGTAGGCCAAGCCGCGGTCAAAGAGCGGCCTCGGCGCCACGGACCAATCAGCATAGCGAACGCGCCACAGTTCCCGTCCGGTGCGAGGATCGTAGGAGTAGGCCGCCTTGGCGCCGGCGCTCAACATCTGAAGTTTATCTTCCGGCCTGACGATAAGCGGGGTGCTGTGGGCTTTGCGCCGGTCGCCGTCCTTGACCATTTGGCTCGGGTCATCCTGATCGTTCCACGCCACAGAGCGATCGGTTTTCCAAACGGTGCGCCCGCTGTTCTTGTCGAGAGCGACGCTATACTCCAAATTGACGCCATCCAGGGTCAGGATCAACAAGTCCTCGAACAGGACGGGAGAAGAAGACGGCCCTCGATAATGCCGGCACGGCAGGTCGTCGCGTTTCCAGACGACTTTGGCCGTCGCCGTGTCCAGGCAGGCCGTGCCATAGCTGCCGAAGTGCAGGTAAACACGACCCGGCTCAATCGTCGGCGAAGGGGTGGCATAGCTGTTGACATTGTTGCCCAGCCTCTCCGGAGTATCGCAGTGAAAAAGTTTCTCATTGAAGCGAATTTTCCCCGTGTCAGCGTCCACACAAAGGGCGAAGAAGTCATGTCCATCTTCCGTGGCAGTGGTCAACCAGACCTGGCTCTCCATCACAACCGGGGTGGACCAGCCGCGATACGGGATTTCAGTTTTCCATTTGACGTTCTCCGTCTCGCTCCACTGGAGCGGAAAACCGGCCACTTTGCTGTCTCCGGGAGCCGAGACATGGCCGTCACCCCAAGGCCCGCGGAACTCCGGCCAGACCGCTCCGGCTGTCGCCGACCGGCCGGCCAGTGCAACCAGGATGGCAGCGGAAACGGATACGCTATCAAAGATGAAGCACGAAGCTTTCATAGATTGGGACATTACTTATGTGATTGGGGAGTTCCGCTCATGGTTCGAGGGAGATGGCGCCGGCGTTGGTTTTGGTGACGAAAAAGCCGCCGGCATTGGTCGCGTCTTGTAAGCAGGCGCCAAAACCGGTGGTGGTCGCGTTTCCCTCGCCGTTGCCAAAAATGACTTTCAGCGCGCCCGTTTTCGGATTGATCGCGCCGCGCAGCGAATTGGCCGGGCCGGATTTGGCGATCACGGCGTTGTTGCTCAACGCGACCTGATAGGTCAGGTCGAGGCTCGCGTTGGAAATGGCCAGGGTCCCCGCCGAAAGAGGGAACGCCGCCGCGGCGGACCAGGCGGAGCCTTGCACGGAAAGGGAATTGGTGAAGCCGTTGGCGTAAATCCCCGGCCGGCCAGCGGGCTTGATCCAAACGAGGTTGGTTTCACCTTGGGGCGCCCCGCCGGCCAGGTTGATCCAGCCCAGAAGCAAGCCGGCATTGCCATAAAGGCTGGCATAGATCGGGACGTATCCTGACGGGCTGATCGGCACGGACTGGCTGAACGCCGCGCCATCGGCGAGCCTGCCGCTGAGAGTGAGATGGCCGTCGTGGTTGGTCAGCAACGCGTAACCAAAACCCGGCGGGATGCCGGCGGCGTTGGCGGGCGGCGCCAGCAGCATCGTGTATTCGGCGGGAGAAGAGGAAGCTTCGGCCAATTCGGCCGTGAGCGCGGCGGTCCATTCCATTTCCTTCGTGCCGGAAACCGTGCCGGTGATTTCATCGTTGGTCCACTGCAACATCATTTGCACCGTCACCGGTCCGCCCCGCGCGGCGGAACGAGGGATGCGATTGCTGGCGGAACCGGAGAGGGCGAAACCGCCGTTGAGGGCGTAGGCGGAGCCGTCGAGAAGCAATCGGCCGCTGTAAACGCCGCGCGAATTGACGCTCAGATGGCTGAGCATGCCGGCCGTTTGCTCCGTGACGCCATTGGTCGCGTCGAAGAACAGGCCGCTGTAAATCCCCGCCGTGGCAATGAACGGGTTGGTGACGAAATGGGCCTGCAACGACAGGTTGGAGGCCATGACGAAGTGGAGCGGATTGGACGCGTTCGTGAACGCCCCCGAAGTCCAATTGACAAATAGATTTCCAGCGTCCGGCTTGGCGGACACCGTGTAGCCCTCGCCCAGATTGAGCAGGGCATTGCTGCCCGGACGCGCATTGCCCGCCACCGACGCGCTGCCCGAAACCGTCCCGTTTCCGTCAATGGAAAGGCCGAAGACTGACGGGACCGCGCGGAAAATCCGGCGGGTGACGACCGGAGAGACGTGGCCGGAGTAATCCACGCTTTGGACCGCGACGATGTTCGTGCCCGGCAAAAGCGCGTTGGCAACGGACCACGCCTTTACTGTGGTCCCGTTGGTCGAGAGGAGCGCGTTGACGCCGGAGGGCTTGTTCGAGCCGGCAAAGACATTGGTAACCCAGCAGACGACATTGGTCACCTGCGCGTTGTCCGACGCCGTCCCGGAAACGGTGGAATTGGTGGTGCGCGCGCCGGGCGCGGGCGACGTAATGGCCACCGCGGGGCGGGTTTTGTCCGCAACGACCGTCAACCGGGCCACGACGCTGGTAACGCTGCGGAAAAAATTGGAAACGACGACGGAATAGCCGGCTTCGTCGCGGAAGGCGACGGGGTTGAGGGTGAGGTTGCTGGTGGCGGCGCCGTGGATTTCGTTTCCGTCGGTGAGCGCGACGCCGTTCGACCGCCATTGATAAAAGAGAGGCGGCCCGCCTGTGGCGGCGACACGGAAGGTGACCACCCCGCCCTCCGGCCGGTTGAGTTTGGCGGACGGCTGGACCTTGATGGCGGGCGCAATGGGGAGGGCCAGGACCGCCACCGAACTGGTGGCCGCGCCGTCCAGAAGGGAGGGGCTGACAACCACCTGGTAATCGCCCTCGTCCGCCGGGTTGACCGTTTTGACGGTGAGCGCGCCGCGGTTCGCGCCGGAGAAACTCGCATTGTCATATATATTTGTGCCGCCAAGCTGCCATTGGTAGCCCAGGGCGTTCGGGTCGCCGGCGTGGTTCGTGGCAGTGACGGAGAACGTAACCGCCAGCCCGAGCGGGCTGATCTGGCCGGCGGGCTGGCTCGTGATGGAAGGAGGGCCGATATTGGCCTTGACTGTGAGCAGGCGGGCGCTGGACTCGAACGCCCCGGCGGAGGCGGGGGTCCCTCGCGGCATTTGCCGGGCGTCAAAGGCGGGGAAAGAGAGGCCGGGAACGCCAGCCACCGCCCCTGCGGCCGGGCCGCCATCCAGGACGGCCAGCGTCAACATGGCGAAGCCCGCGACGTTGGTGGGGCCAAGGGCGGGGCCGCCGTTGGTGGAGGAGAGCGTCGGAGCCAGGCCCGGGTCGGTGTAAGCGACAGTGGTCGAGGTGGCCGCGGCCAGGCTGCCGTCCGAGTTGATGTTGTAGCCGGCATCGGTGACCCCGGCTGCGTTGGGGGAGGGATTGGGTGTCAGAGTGGCGCCGCCGGAGAGAATGGAGTTGGCCAACCGCAGCGCGCCGGCGCTTCCGCAAATGTCCCAACCTGACGTCTGCCCCGCCGCGCCATTGGCTCCCTGAACGCCCGAAGCGGTTCCGCCGGCGCCGCCCGCCAGAGTGTTCGTGGCCAGCGTGCAATTGCGCGCCACGGCCAAAACCGCCGCGCTCGCCAATCCGCCGCCGGCCGCCGGGCCGCCATCGCCCGCCCGCGCCTTTTGGCCGGCCGCAGCGCCGCCGGCGCCTCCGGCGCAGGAGTTGTTGAGAAAGGTGGTGTTTTCAATTTCGGCGTTTGTCACGCCGCCGTCGAGATAAAGTCCGCCGCCGGCCGCCGGGCCGCCGGCCAGTCCATCCGAGCCGGTTCCGTCGCTGAAGACCTGGCCGGGACCGCTGGCGCCCGCGGTGACAGAATTGGTGTAAAAAAGGCAGCCGGACATGGACAACGACGTTGTCACATAAACCGCGCCTCCGCGAGCCAGGCCGCCGAACCCGCCGGACCCGGTGTTGCCCGACGAGTAGAGGCCCTGGCCGGCTGCGCCGCCCGCTCCACCCGAACCGGCGAAGCATTCGTTGCCGATGAATTCGGTGGCCACGAAGACGTTGCCGTTGCCGCTGCTGAAAACGGCCCCGCCCATCGCGCCGCCCCCGTTGCCGCCGTTGCCCCCGTTGCCGCTGAAGACAAATGTGCCCGTGCCGGCGCCGCCGCTGCCGCCAGCGCCGGCGATCACGGCGTTGGTTCCGAAGACGCAGTAGTAAAGGCTGACCGGACCGAGGCTGAAAATGGCGCCGCCCGCCGCGCCGCCGCCGCCGCCGCCATCGCTGCCGTTGCCGCTGCCGGGGTCAGCCGCTCCATCGGCGCCACTGGCGTTGGTGGCGGCGTTGCCGGACAGGACGCTATTGCTGACAATGAGAGCGCCTTCATTGAAGACGGCGCCGCCGTTGATGCCGATGCCGTTGAGCAGTTGAAGATTGTTCAGGATCAGCCGGCAGTTGGGATGGACGTGGATGATCCGCGCCGCGCGCTGGCCGTTGATGACGACGCCATTGGTCCCACCGTCGATTTCCACGTTGTTCGAAATCTGCAACGTCTGCCCCGCGGCCAGGGTGATGACCGAGCCGCTGAGGAAATTGGTGAGGCAACTGGAGGAGGCCAGGGCGTTGGTGAGAGAAGTGTAATTGGAGATGAGAATTTGCCCGCAGGCGACGCGGCCGGCCAACGGCAGCAGGGCGGCGGGCAGCAGCAGTCGAACAATTCTTTTCCAGGGCATCTCCATCGCCGGATCACGGTTTCAATGAGATGAAGCCGGCGTTGGTTTTGGTGACGAAGTAGCCGCCGGCATTGGTCGCATCCTGCAAAAGGGCGGCGTAACCGGTCGTGGTCGCTTTGCCCTCGCCGTTGCCAAAGATGAGTTTTATCGCGCCCGTTTTCAGATTGATTGTTCCGCGCAAGGAATTGGCCGGGCCTGATTCCGCGACCACCAGGTTGTTGTCGAAAGAAACCCGGTTTGTCAAGTAAAGGCTGGCATTGGAAATGGTCAAGGTCCCGGCGGTCAGAGGCAGCGCGGCGTCAGCCAGCCAGGCGGAGCCCTGCACGGAAAGCGAGTTGGTGAAACCGTTGGTGTAAATCCCCGCCGCGGCGGCGGGCTTGATCCACGTGAAGTTGGTTTCACCCTGGGGCGTCCCGTTGGTCAGGCTGATCCAGCCCAGGAGCAGGCCGGCATTGTGGTAGAGGCTGGCGAACACGGGCACGTTCCCCAACTTTCCAATCGGCACGCTTTGGCTGAAAGCGGCGCCGTCGGGCAGCGCGCCCGCGAGGGTGAGATAACCAAGGTGGTTGGTCAGAAGCACGTAACCGTAGCCGGGCGGAACCTCGCCGACAACGTTGGTGGACGGCGGCAGCAGCACGGTGTATTGGCCGGAAACGGCCAACGGGGCCGCCCCCTCCTCGGCACACAGCGCGGATTCCCACCCGCCTTCATTGGTCCCGGAGACGCTGCCGAGAATCTGATGGTTGGTCCATCCCACCGCCATCACCACGCTCACCGGCCCGCCCCGCGCGGCCGCGCGGGCAATGTGATTGCTGGCATGGCCGAAAATGTCAAAGACACCGCCGAGGGAATAAGTGGCGCCGTCGAGCAGGAGTTTGCCGCTGAACCGGCCGAGCGAACCGAGCGTCAGATGGCTGATCAGGCCGGCGGTATGCTCGGTGAGGGCCTTGTTGGTCGGGAAAAAGAGTCCGTTGTAAACACCCGCCACCGCCATGAACGGGCTGGGCACAAAATTGGCCTGGATCGACAAATTGGGGGTCATGACGAAGTGAAGGATGTTGCCGTTGCTGGTGAAGCCGGGCGAAGTCCAGTTTGTCAACAAATAACCCTGGCCCGGCGTGGCCGACAAAGTGTAGCCCTCGGTCAGATTGAGTTGGGCGCCGTTGGTGGGCCGCGCGCCCCCCGGAGCCGAGGCGCTGCCCGCCACACTCCCTTTTCCAGTGATGGAAAACGCAAAGGGAGACGGTACGGCGTAAAAGAACTTGCGGACGACAATCGGGGAAACGTTGCTCGAATAATCGACGCTTTGCACCGCGACCATGTTCGTGCCCGGGAAAAACGCATTGGTGAGGCTGGTCCACGTCTTTTTGGTCGTTCCATTGGTGGAAAGAACCGCGGAGGTGACGAGGTTCGTGCCCAGGAAGAAATTGGTTGCCGAGACAGAGACGTTGGTGACCTGGGCGTTGTCCGAAGCCGTGCCGGAAATGACCGCATTGGTGGAGCGCGCCCCGGGGGCGGGCGAGGTGATCGTCACGGTGGGGGGGGTGGTGTCCGCCTTGACAGTCAACCGGGCCACAACACTGGTGACGCTGCGATAGTAATTGCCCACCACCACGGTGTAACTGGCCGCATCCTGGAAGGTAACGGGGTTGATGGTGAGGTTGCTGGTGGCGGAGCCGGAGAATTCATTGCCGTCGGTGAGCGCGACCTCGTTGCTCCGCCATTGAAAAGAAAAAGGCGGCGCGCCGCCGACCTTGACTTTGAAGGTCACCACCGCGCCGTACGGCTCATTGAGTTTGCTGGACGGCTGGGTTCGAATGGAGGGGGGAATCTTCACCAGGAGGTAGGCATTGGAGCTGACGGCCTCGCTGTCCAGGAGGGACGGGCTGACGACCACGCGGTAGGCGCCCAGGTCCGCCGCGCTGATGTCTTTGACGGTCAGAGTGTTGCTGGTGGCGCCGGCAAAACTCGCGTTGTCAATTAGATTTGCGCCGTTAAGCTGCCACTGATACCCCAGGGGGTTCGGATCACCGGAGTTCGCCACGGCGGTGACGCTGAAGTGAGCGGCGGCCCCGACCCTGGCCGTTTGGTTTGTCGGTTCACTGATGGTGGCCGGAGCGGTTTCGTAAACAGTGATGCCATTCACTTCAAAGGCGCCCACACTGCCCGGCGTTCCTCTGGGTGCGCCCCGCTCATCGGTGGCCGGGAAGGTCAGGCCCGGCACGCCTGGAATTGCGTTAGTCGCCGGGCTTCCAGCGATCACCTGCAGTGTCAGCATCGGAGGCCCGGCGCCGTTGGCGGGGCCAAGCGCGAACCCGCCATCGGCGGTCAAGCCCGCATCCAATCCGGGATTGGCGCTGTTGCGGGTGGTGGAGGTGGACTTGGTCGGGCTGGCATCCGAACTGATGTTGTAACCGGCGTCGGTGACGCCAACCGCGTTGGAACTCGCCCCGCCCGAAAGAATCGAGTTGGCCAACCGCACCACACCGGCGCTGCAATAAATTTGCCAACCGTTTGTGCTTCCTTCCAGGCCGTTGACGCCGTTGGTGCCGGAGTCGGAGCCGAAGGTTCCGGGGTCCAGCGTGTTTGTGGCCAGGGTGCAATTGCGGATCATCGCCGCCGCCGCGCCCGAGAAGATTCCGCCGCCATAAACCGCGCCGCCATTGCCGGCAATGGTCGAAGCTCCCGCTGCGGGGCCGCCGGGGCCGCCCACGCACAGGTTCCCGAAGAATATGGTGTTTTCAATGTCAGCCGTCGGCGCCGAGTTCGAGAGATAAATCCCGCCCCCGCCGGCCGGAGCGCCGGCAATCCCGTTGGCGCCGGTGCCATCCGCCAGGAGTTGGGCCGCGCCGCTGCCGCCGCCGACGGCAACGTTATTGAAAAACAGGCAATCGGCCACGAACAACGACCCCGTGGCATAAAGGCCGCCCCCCGCCGCCGCGCCGCCGCCCGCGCCCTGGCCGGAGGCGCCATTGCCGGTGGACAACGCTCCCACGCCGCCCGAGCCGCCCGAGCCGCCCGAGCCGGCGACGCAGTTGTTGCTGATGAATTCGGTGGCAAAGAAAACATTGCTGTTGCCGGTGCTCATCACGGCCCCCCCGAAAGCCCCGCCCCCCGCGCCGCCATTGCCGCCGTTGCCGGCGAAACTGCTGTTGGCGCCGTTGCCGCCGATGCCCCCGGAGCCGGCCAAGGCTTGGTTGGTCAGAAACACCGAGAAGTAAACGCTGACAGGTCCGTGGCTGTAGATGGCGCCGCCCAAGGCGCCGCCCCCGCCCGCCGCGTCCGTTCCGGCGAGGCCGCTGTTGGTGGCGGCGTTGATGCCGTTGGTGCCGTTGAAATTGGTGGCGGAGTTGCCCGCGATGATGGCGTTGCTGATGATCAGGGTGCCTTCGTTGAAAATGGCGCCGCCGCCGCCATTGGTGCTGAGGCCGCGCAACAGTTGAACGTTGTTGAGCACCAACCGGGCGTTGGGATTGACGTGAAACAACCGAAAGAGATTGTTTCCATCAATCACAACAGTATTGGTCGTGCCGTCGATCATGACGTCGTTCGTGATCTGCAACGTCGGGTAGTTGGGCGTCAAATTGATCACGGCTGTGCCGGCAAAATTGGTGATGACGGGGGAGGAGGAGGATTGAATCGCGGCGTTGAGAGAGGTGTAGTTGGACACCACGATGGCCTGCCCGCAAGCGATCCATCCCAGAAAAGGGAGCAGCGTGGCGAGCGGCAGCAGAACCCGCCTGGGCGGAATAAACCTTTTCAAGAGCGTCTCCATAGCGTTAGTTTGATAACAGACTGTTGGTTGCGGATAAACAACATTCCTTGGAAAAGGTTTCGCTCCGGTCGCGCCCATACTGGCCGCATGAAGCTGTTTTACACATCCCCGATGAAGTGGAAAGAGCCGGGCACGGCCGGGGCGCTCTTGCTGCTCACGCTGGCGACGCTGGGCTGTCTGATGCCGTTCCTGGACAAGGCGGTTCACATGGACGATCCGCTCTTTATCTGGACGGCGCGCCAAATCCGGTCGCACCCGCTGGATTTTTACGGCTTCCCGGTCGAGTGGGACAGGGCGGAGTTGCCCATGGCCGTCGTGATGCAGAATCCGCCGTTGACGGGCTACTATCTGGCAGCGGTCGGCTCGGTGCTCGGCTGGAGCGAGAGCGCGCTGCATTTCGGGTTTCTCCTGCCGGCTTTGGCCCTGGTGCTGGGCGTGTACTTCCTGGCCCGGAACTTCTGCCGTCATCCGGCGGCGGCGGCTTTGGCGACCCTCGCAACGCCGGTCTTTCTGGTCTCCAGCACGAGCCTGATGTGCGATACGATGATGACGGCGCTGTGGGTTTGGGCGATATTCTTCTGGATGGAGGGGCTTCGCCGGCAATGCGCGCTTCGTTTGTTCTTGGCGGCGCTGCTGATCGCGGCCAGCAGCCTGACAAAATACTTTGGCGTGTGCCTGGTTCCGCTCTTGTTCGTTTATGCGGCGATGCAACAACGCCGTCTGGGCGCGTGGCTGGCCTGTCTGGGTTTGCCCGTTCTTGTTCTGGCCGGCTATCAGGCTGTAACTTATCGCCTGTACGGAACGGCACTGCTGACCAATGCGGCTGCCTATGCCACCACGCTGCGGGTGGGAGGCGGGCTGACGGCGAAGCTCCTGCCGGCTCTGGCGTTTACCGGCGGATGCGTCTTCATTTCTCTGGCGGCCGCGCCGCTGCTCTGGGGCAGGAAAGGCCTGGCCCTCTGCGGCGCCGGCGTGGTCGCGCTGGGGTTGCTCCTCGCCGGGCTTAAGCAGGTGGGGGCATTTTCCCTCATCGACGCCGGGCATGTGAAATGGCTGGTGCTGGTGCAAATCGCGGTCTTTGTCTGCGGCGGCGCGTTGATCTTCATCCTGGCGGCGGCGGACGTGTTCGCTCGCAGGGACGCGGCCTCGGTGCTTTTGTTGCTTTGGACGGCCGGCACGTTTGTCTTTGTTTGGGCGGTGAACTGGACGATTTCGGGCCGCAATATCCTGCCTTTGGCGCCGGCGGTTTCTTTCTTGCTCATCCGCCGCCTGGAGTCGCAGGCCCCGGCGGAGCGCCCGGAGGAAATCGGCCTGTTGTGGGGGCCGTTGGGCCTCTCGTTGGCCGTCGGCTTGGCGGTGGCATGGGGCGACTGGAAACTGGCCGATTCGGCGCGGACCGCCGCCTTTGCGCTTCAACAACCATCCGGCCCGCGCTCCGGCAGGATGCGATTCGAGGGCCACTGGGGATTTCAGTACTACATGCAACTGCTCGGGGCCAGGGCCGTCAGTGTGACGCACCCGGACTTGGTCTCCAACGAATTGATCGTCGTGCCGCTCAATAACACCCATTTGTTTCGACTGCCCGGCGACCGGATCGAGACGGTGTTCCAGTACCATGGCGCCGCCGCCGGCTGGGTGACCCTGATGAGTGCCGCCGCGGGCGCCGGCTACTATTCGGACGCTTGGGGGCCGGCGCCGTTTGTCTTCGGCCCGGCGCCGACCGAAGATTACGTTCTGTTCCATGTCAAATAGGGACTGAAATTGGCGGTTGGCGGAGGGCGGTTGATTCAGTATCTTCAAGGGCATGTTCGAGAAGATCATTGACCAGTTGCCCGCCGCCGCCGAAAAAGTTGCCCACCTGCGGAGGTTTCTTTGACGTGCCCAGCGTGCAGAAGCGCCTGGCGGAACTGGACGCTTTGATGGCCCAGGAAAACTTCTGGAACAACCGCGAAAAGGCGCAGGGCCTCATCGACGAGGCCAACGGCCTGCGCAAAAGGATCGAACCCATCCTCAAAGCCGAGCGGCAAATCGACGATTTTCGCGTCATGCTTGAACTGGCCCAAGCGGAGCCGCTGGCCGAGCAGGCCAAACACGACGCGGAAATGGGACAGGAGTTGACCCGCTTTTGCCGGGACCTGGAGAGCCTGGAATTGAAGGTTTTTCTCAACGGCCCGCATGACAAGAACAATTGCATCCTGGGCATCAACGCCGGCGCCGGGGGCACCGAGGCCTGCGATTGGGCGGAGATGCTCCTGCGCATGTACCAGCGCTGGGGCGAAGCGCGCGGCTGGGAAATGGAATTGACCGACGTGCTGCCCGGTGAAACCGCCGGCCTCAAAAGCGCCACGCTCCTGGTGCGCGGCGATTACGCCTACGGCTTTTGCAAGGCCGAGCGCGGCGTCCATCGCCTGGTGCGCATTTCCCCCTTCGACTCCAACAAGCGCCGCCACACCAGTTTTGCCAGCGTGGACGTGATCGCGGAGATCGAGGAAACCAGCGCGGACATCGTCCTGCCCCCGGCCGAGTTGCAGGTCGATACCTACCGTTCCGGCGGCAAGGGCGGGCAGAACGTCAACAAAGTGGAGACGGCCGTGCGCATCACCCACCTGCCGACCGGGATTGTGGCCGCCTCGCAAAGCCAGCGCTCGCAACACCAGAACCGCGCCACCGCCATGCGCCTGTTGATCTCCAAAATCTACGCCAAACGGCTGGACGAACAAAAGGCCGAGCTGGAGCGGTTCTACGGCGAGAAAGGCGCCATCGCCTGGGGCCATCAGATTCGCAGCTACGTCTTCCAGCCTTACCGCATGGTCAAGGACCTGCGCACCGGCGCCGAAACCAGCAACACCCAGGCGGTGATGGACGGCGACCTCGACCCGTTCGTCAACGCCTGGCTCCGGGCCGGCTGCCCGGCCAAACGCCTGGCGGGAGTGAAGGACGACGCGGATTAAATGCATATTCTTGACAAAATCGTCGCCCACAAGCGGAGCGAAGCCGCCCCGTTGCCGGCCCGCAACGTCACCGCCCCGGCCATCCGGGCAGCGCGTTCGGCGCCGCGCGATTTTTTGGGGGCCTTGCAACACCCGCCGCGCGGCGGGATGGCCCTCATCGCCGAAATCAAAAAGGCCTCCCCTTCCGCCGGCGTTATTTGCGCGGACTTCGATCCCGTCCGCATCGCGCGCCAGTTCGAGGCGGCCGGCGCAAGCTGCCTGTCGGTGCTGACAGACGAACGTTTCTTCCAAGGCTCGCTCGACCATCTGCGGCAGGTTCGGGCCGCGATCCCTTTGCCGTTGCTGCGGAAGGATTTCATCATCGACGAGCGGCAGATTCTTGAGTCGGCGGAGAACGGCGCGGACGCGATCCTGTTGATCGTGCGGATTCTGACGGACGCGCAGTTGAAGCATTTTCACAGTCTGGCGGCGGCCGCCGGCCTGGCCGCGCTGGTGGAGGCGCATGACGAGCGGGAATTGGAGCGCGCCCTGGCCGTCGGCGCGGACCTCATCGGCATCAACAACCGCAATCTGGACACGTTCATCGTGGACCTGGGGGTGACCGAGCGTCTGGCGGCGGGCGCCAAAGGCAAATTCATCGTGGCCGAGAGCGGCCTTCACACGCGCGCGGACGTGGAGCGGGTGCGGCGCGCCGGCGCAAGGGCGATCCTCGTGGGCGAGTCGCTGATGAGGGACATTGGCGGGATCGCCGCCAAGATTGCCGAACTGGTTCTGATTTAACCATTCGCCGCCTCCCGCGGTCCGGCGCCTCTTTTCGTTTCCTCGATCAGGCGGGCGAAGGTTTTTGTCTTGGCCAGCAGAGCGGGGTCTTGATCCAATTCCGCCACGGTGGCGTCCAGGCGCCGGGACCAGTTTTCCAGGCTGACGGCGCCGGGGGTGTTGAAGCGAGCGGTTTGCCCAAAGAGGTCGGTGATCATCACGACGGCGAGCCAGGAGTTGGATTCGAGAACCCGCCGCAGGCAGGCCTCGTGCAGGCGGTCGGTGAATTGACGCGGGGGCGGCTCGTCGCCAAGGCCGGCAAAGGCCATCAAGCGCCGGAGTTCGCGCTGGTTTTCCTCGACGTTCCGGCCGGCGTCGATGTTGCCCCAGCATTCCGCCCAGGCGGCGGCCAGCGGCGGATGGTCGTGGGTTGCGGGTTGGGCCAGCGACAGGCGCGGATACTTGGCCGGATCGCTGTAGCTGCCGTCGTGCTCGCGGAAAAGCGACGGGATGCGAAAACCGGGAATCCCCAGTTTGTGCAGGGTGACCGGGACATAATCGGGCACGACCCCCAGGTCTTCCGCCACGACGGTTGTGTCGCCGGAAGCTTCCTGCACGACGCGCAAGATTTCCTCGCCTTGCGCCTGGTTGGCGGCTTTGTGTTCGGGCGTGTCATCGGGAAAGGGCTTGAAGCCGGGCAGCCTGCCGCCGGTTTTGACGGCGGCCTGCGCCTCGTCCAGCGGCAGGAATTCGGCGTTGCGGTCGGGCGTCCAGGGAAAGGAATAGATGCGGAAGAAGCCGAGGGCGTGGTCGATGCGGTAAAGATGAAAATGCTTGCGGATGTTGCCGACGCGGGTGCGCCACCAACCAAAGCGGCGGCGGCGCAATTCGTCCCAGCGGTAATTGGGGATGCCCCAGTTCTGGCCCCACTTCTCCGTGAACGGATCGACCTTGAACACCTTTTCGGGCGGCGCGCCGCCGCTCCAGTCCAGGTCGAAGAGGGCCGGGTTGGCCCAGACATCGGCGCTGTAACGGCCCACGCCGAAGGGGATGTCGCCCATGAGAAAGACCCGCTTCTGCGCGCCGTAACTTTTCAGGGCCTGCCATTGATCGAAGGCGATCCATTGCACGTAGGCGAAGAAAATCTGCTTGCGCGTCAACGCCTCGCGCCGCGCTTCCGGCAGGGCGAGCAGCCAGGTGTGGGCGCGGTGCGGGTCGCGATGTTCGGCCGGCCAGCGGTCCCAGGTGGGCAGGCCGCCGTTCTCCTCCATCAACGCGCGGAAGAGGGCGTAGTCGGAAAGCCAGTCGGCGTTGTCCGCCATGAAGCGGCGAAAGGCGGCGGCGCGCGGGGTGTCTTTGCGGAAATGGGACCGCAGGAAACTGCCGAAGGCCGCTTCCAACAATTGGCGTTTCAGCCCCCTGGTTTTCGGATAGTTGACAGACCCTTGCCGCAGTTCCGCCAGCAAGGCGGGCCGGGCGAGTTCCTGGAATTGCCTGGGCGGCAGGTCCGGCAGGCGGGCTGGCGAGACGGCGATGGTTCCCGGATCGATGGCCTGGGAACTGATGGCGTTATAGGGGCTGTTGTCGTCGCTGGTTTCGTTGATCGGCAGGGTTTGGAAGAGGTGCAGGCCGTGGCGGTGGCACCAATCGATCATTTGGCGCACGCCCTCGGTGTCGCCGATGCCGAGGTCGTCAGCGGTGCGGATGGCGAAGACCGGTTCGAGGATGCCGGCCAGCGATTGGTCTGGACTTAATTTCATGGTCAATTCGGGAAGACTATCCCCGGAGGACGCGGTGTTCGTCAACCTTCCTCCCACCGCATGGATATGCGAGTGCCAAAAGGGAGGGGGCGGCGCACTGGAGACTCCGTCATGGGATTTTCTGACGATCGGTGGCGAGGGAGTTCATAGTTGAAGAGGGCAGGCTTGTTTCATCGATGGGTGTGATACCACAGGATTATGGATGCTGGCAAGAACTTTTTCCCGGAAAATCGCGAGGTCAGAATTAGTGGGTTGGGGAAAGGCGGGGGATTGCCACGATGGGGCAAAAGCTGTTTTTGCGCGAGTCCTCAGCCGTATCCATGTAGTTGAAAAATGGTAGCGCGACCGTCTCGGTCGCTTCCAGTTGGCCCACGCGCCAGCGTCTGCCCGACAATTTGTTCTGATGTCCCGCCGACTGGCTCTGGGTGCCAAACGAATCACCTTTCGGTGAACCCTCTCCGGGATCGAATGCCTTCGGCGAGACGCCGAAGGCTGCGGGCGAGGACGCCCGTGCTCCCCAATCCTTCTGCATCGTTCCGGCTCAGTCCGCGAATGGCGTCCAGTTTCCCAAATCAGCGGCGGAGACCGCGGGCGGCGAGGGCGGGGACGGTGGCGAAGCCGGCTGGGTTGGCGTCCGCGGTTCTTTGGCTGTCTGGATGTTTGGTTTGTGTTCTTTGGGGGACTGAGTTTTGGCCGTTTTCCGCTCGAAAACCTGAATTCTTTCGCCGACCAGGGCCAGGAATGCCGGGGATTCGACCTGCAACTGGTGTGCGGTGACCAGGGCTTCGTCGATCTTGGCGGCGAGGAAGTTCTGGCAGGCTTCTTTGGTGAACGGCGTTTTGGCCGTCTTGAGGAAGCAGCCTTTGCCGGGGATGATTCTGATAACGCCGAGGGATTCCAACTCGGCATAGGCCTTGGCGACGGTATTGCGATTCAAGCGCAACTGAGTGGCGAGCGGCCGGATGGTTGGGAGCGATTCTCCGGTTCGCAAGGCCCCGGAAGCCGCGCCGAAGCGGACCTGATCGACCAATTGCCGGTAAAACGGCACGCCGGACTTGACGTCAATCTGAAATTGCATACTGTCCTATGACAGTATTACCATGCGGCGGCGGGGTCAAGAGGATTTGCCGTCTTCAGGTCGCAAGGGATGCATTCCCCTCTTTTTTTGGGTGGCGGTTTTTGGTTCGTAATCTTAATCTTGCTCTTAATCTTAATCGGAATGAATTTCGATGCTCGTGGGTTTAACCAGAGCCAATTCTCATTACCGGTTGCACGAGGGAGATTAGATTAGGATTAGGATTAGGATTAATCAGCATTCGATTATGAATAGAATCTGGAAAACCCATGTAATCCTGGGGCTTTTGGCGGCGGCGCTGTCCTGTTCAGGACAGGCCACCAACGAGCTCAGGGACGCCGTTGTCTTAATCATCCGCCACGCGGAAAAACCGGAGAGCGGGAAGGAGTTGACGGTCGAGGGCGAAGCGCGGGCGCAGGCCTACGTCAAATACTTCGGAGAGTTCCAGCTCGATGGCAAACCGCTCAAGCTGGACAGCCTGTTTGCGGCGCACGACTCGAAGAACAGCAATCGTCCGCGCCTGACGCTGGAGCCGCTGGCCCAGGCGTTGAAACTGCCGCTGGACAGCAGCTTCAAGGACAAGGAGCCGGAAAAACTGGCCGCGGAATTGCAGACCAAGCCGCACGGGAAGAACATTCTCGTCTGCTGGCATCACGGGGGGATTCCGGGTCTGGCGCGCGCCCTGGGCGCCGATCCGGCCACGCTCCTGCCCGGTGGAGCGTGGCCCGACAACGTCTATGGCTGGGTGATCGAATTGCGTTACGACGGGGAAGGCCGGCTGATACCGGGCGAATGCAAACGGATCAACGAACATCTCATGCCGAAAGATGTTGAATAAGAATTTCGTCGTTCGCCCCTTCGCCGCGGTGGGTCCATTTCACTGTTTTTCGGGTAGCCCCTCCTGCTCGTAATCGTAATGACAACGGGCTGTATGTTTGACTGACTGCGCGCTCAACTCACGGCAGAACGTGCGTCGCCGGGACGATCCGGCAGACCGGCTTGGCCGCCACGTTTTGGGGAGCATAGCTCGTGGCGAAGGTCCGCGCGGGGTCTGCCGGACACGACGGCAATTCACCGCCGGCTGTGCGGCCCAGGTAGGGCTGGAGGTCGCTGTCAGCGGGAGTGTCGGCGTCCTGCTTGCGCGATTCCAACGCCCATTGCTGCTTGGCCCCGTCAATGAGGCGCAGGTTGCTGACGCATCCGTTCATTTGGGCCGTCAAACGCGCCCGCACGAAGTTGGGGATGGCGATGGAGGCCAGGAGGCCCATGATGGCGACAACGATCATGATTTCCACCAGGGTGAACCCGGCTGGCCGGGTGATTCTGCTTTTCATAACTGCATACCTTTCCGATGCGGCGTGAACCAGGCGGAAGGCGGGTTTATATAAGTGCGAATTTGTTCACGGATTGCCTTTTGCCAACCGCACCATGCCGTTATTAACCCCTCCCTCGCCGCATGGTTTCGGGTCGGGCGTGACACGGTCCGAGCGTCAGACGGCAAACGCCCGCCGCTTTTGTTGGCGCGGATCGCGGGTTTTTTAATTAACCGCAAAGAACGGAGAGAAACGCAAAGAACCAAAGGCACAGCAAGCCGCAATCAAAAAAGACGTTTTTGACAGGATGAACAGGATTTACAGGATAAAATCTTCTTGTTCTTCCATTTCCGAATCCTGTTCATCCTGTTCATCCTGTCAATTTTTTTCCGAGTGTGAACGGTTTTTGGGACAGCAGGGCAAAGCCGCAGGGTGAATATTTCTAATCCTCCGTCTTGCCCTCAGGCACTGGGGAGAGAGAATCAATGTCTTCGAGCGCCGGCGCTGACAATTCCAGGCCAGATGAACTGCTGACCGTGCGTCCAATGGCCTTTCCGGGGTCCGAAAATTGGTTGCCGCTCCCGGCTAATGTGTGGCAGTATTCAGCACGCAACGAAGGCGCCGGCGAACGCCCGGTTTAAGGCGCCGGACTTCCAGAGTGCCCCTGTACCTCAAATGGATAGAGGAGCGGTTTCCTAAACCGTCCATCCCGGTTCAATTCCGGGCGGGGGTACCAATTATGCCGCGCAACATTTCCAGTTGACAGTGCGCATGTCGCCTGTTTCGGCGAAGGCCAGGTGCATGGCAAAAGCGGCGCTGAGTGTCGCCGGACTGTGCGCGGCTCCCGCCTGCGCCACGTAGTCGCGCAATATGGGGCGGTAATCCGGATGGGCGCAGTTTTCGATGATGGTTTTGGCCCGCTCCGCCGGACATTTGCCGCGCAGATCGGCGATGCCTTGCTCGGTGATGATGATCTGGACGGAATGTTCGCTGCTGTCAAGATGACTGACCATGGGGACGAGGGTGCTGATCTTGCCGCCCTTGGCGGTGGAGGGGCAGGTGAAAATGGAGAGGAACGCGTTGCGGGCAAAGTCGCCGGACCCGCCGATGCCGTTCATCATGTTGCGCCCCAGCACGTGGGTGCTGTTGACGTTGCCGGTGATGTCCACCTCGATGGCGGTGTTGATGGAGAGGATGCCCAGGCGGCGGATGATTTCCGGGCTGTTGGTGATCTCCTGCGGGCGCAGCAGCAGCTTGGAACGAAAGGACTCGATGTTCTGGTAGATGTCGCGCAGGACAGGCTGGCTCACGGTGAGCGAACAACCGCTGGCGAAGCGGATTTTCCCCTGGTTGATCAGCGCAATGACCGCGTCCTGAATCACCTCGGTGTACATGTCAAACCTGGGAATTTTCGGGTGCTCGCCCATGGCCTTGAGCACGGCGTTGGCGGTGTCGCCGACCCCCGATTGAATGGGCAGGAAGGCGGCCGGGATCAGCCCGCGTTGCAGTTCGGCGGCGAGAAAGTCGGCGACGTTTTCACCAATGCGCGCCGTCGTCTCACCGATGGGGCTGAAAGCGCCCACTTCATCGGGTTGATTGGTTTCGACCAGGCCGGCGATTTTCTTCGGATCGACTTTGATCGTGGGCACGCCGATGCGGTCGTTGGGGCGGACAATGGGCACCGGTTTGCGGTGAGGCGGGTCCTCGGGTTCGTAGATGTCGTGGAAGCCGCGCAGCGCCTGGGAATGGAACTGGTTCAGCTCAATCAAAATCTTGTCCGCCACGCGGCAGAAGGTGGGCGCGGCGCCGACAGAGGAGGTCAGGGTGATTTCGCCGGAAGCGGTGACAGCGCAGGCTTCGATCACCGCGCAGTGGATCGGGCCGAGAAAGCCATAGCGCACGGCCTGGGGCAACTGCGACAGATGCATGTCATAGAATTTGGTCCGGCCCTCGTTGATGCTTTTGCGCAAATCAGGATCGTTCTGGTAGGGCGTGCGGAAAAGGATGGCGTTGGCGCGGGCGAGCGAGCCATCCAGCGACTGGCCGGTGGAAGCGCCGGTGATGACGCCGATGCGAAACGGCTGGCCGGCGGCTTGCGCGTTGGCGGCGCGGGCGGCGATGGCCTTGGGGATTTCCTTGGGAGCGCCGGCGGGCGTGAAGCCGCTGAAAGCGAGCGTTTGGCCGTTTTGAATCTGGGCGGCGGCCTCGGCGGCGGTGAGACGCGGGAAGGTGTCTTTCATAGTCAATCAATCAGTCAATTTCTCTCAAAGAGCGGACTTGATGGGCGTGGTAAGCGGTTTTGTGGCCGGCCTCGCTCAAAAGCAGCAGCTCCCCATTTTCGCCCACACCGGCAAAAGTCCCGCGGCGGAGGTCGCCATCCAAGTCGAGTTCGACCCGGCGCGGGCCGCCCCAGAGCTGGTTGACGCGCGGGAGCAGCGCGGAAAAACCGCCCGTTTGCATCTGGCCCACGACCGAGCGCAAGCGGCTCAGGACAACGCGGGTGAGATGGCGCAAGTCCGGCGGGGAGGCCATTAGATCGGCCAGGCGGACGGTTTGATTTGTCAAGCCGGGATCGTGAGTTTCAGGGTGATTGAAAACGTTGATGCCGATGCCGGCCACGGCCAGTCCGGGAACGGTCTGTTCGAGCAGCAAACCGGCCAGCTTGCGCTGATCCACCAGCACGTCATTGGGCCATCGGACGCGCAACTGTTTCAATCCGATTGACCGCAGCGCATCGCACACGGCCAGGCCCACCGCCAGCGGCAGGGCCTGCCAATCGGAGGCGTTCGGTCCGGTTGGAACAACGGCGGAGAGCCACAGGCCGCCTTCGTCAGAAACCCAGCCGCGCTGAAAACGTCCCCGCCCGGCGGTCTGGCTGTCGGCGCGGACGGCCTCCCAGGCGGCAAGATTGGCGGCGACGAGGTTGGTCGAGTCAGTGACCGGAAGCTCATGGACACGCCAGCCCTCACAAAGAAAACAGCAACCGTCTGTCGCCGCAAGCGTCATGGTTTCAAATCCTCAATCCGCGCCAGCACCTGGCCTTCTTCGACCGCCGCACCGACCGTCGTGAGGATTTCCGCCACTCTCCCCGATTTGGAGGCAAAGACCGAGGTGTTCATCTTCATCGCTTCGATCGTCAGGATATGATCGCCCTGTTTGACCTCCTGGCCGGGTTTGGCAAGGATGGCGATGATTCGGCCGGCGAGAGGGCTGGGCACCTCTCCGGGGCCGGCGCCGGCTTTTGCGCTGGGCGCGGCCGGGGGAGGAGGAGGCGGCGCACTGACGGGAGGCGCGCTTGCGGAAGGCGGCGGGCCGGCGGGAGAGGCGCCCGGTTCATCGGGGATTTCCACCGTCACCTCGTAGGCTTTGCCATCCACCGTGACGCGAAGTTTTTTGATCATAGTTCTTATCGGCAAAATGGTTAGCGGACCCTGTGAGACATGAACTGCTCCACGCGGCCTTCCATGGCCCAAATGTTTGGCGCCCCCGTGGGCGCGGCCGCCTGCTGCACGGCGACAACCCGGTAAGGCCGGTCAAGTACAACCGTGATCGCCGCGGCGATGACAGCAAGAATCTGAGGAGGCACCGGTTCCGGCACGGGCAAGGTTTTTGGCGGCGCGGCGACGGGCGCGGCCAGCGCGGGCGCGGAGGCCGCCGGCGGTTCTGACACGGGGGGTGCGGACGGCTTCTTGCGGGACACCCACAGGTGGTAAAGCGTCACCACCAACAGTGAAATGGCAACCTGGATGAGAAGCGCGGGGATGGACATGGCGGTTTAAAGCGGGATGGTCCCGTGTTTCTTTGGGGGACGGGATTCGCGCTTGGTCAGGGTGTTGCGCAACGCCAGCGAAATTCTGGCGCGGGTTTCGGAAGGGGCGATGACGTCAGTGATCATGGCTTTTCTGGCCGCTTCGTAGGGGGAACAGAATTTGTCGCGGTATTCGGCCACCAGTTCCGCTTCCTTGGCCTTCGGGTCCTTGGCGGCGGCGATTTCCCGCCGGTAGAGGATCTTGACCGCGCCTTCGGCGCCCATGACAGCGATTTCAGCAGTGGGCCAGGCGAAAACAAAATCCGCGCCCATGTCGGCGCTGCACATGGCCAGGTAAGCGCCGCCATAAGCCTTGCGGAGAATCACCGTGATTTTCGGCACGGTGGCGGAGGCATAAGCAAAGAGCATCTTGGCGCCGTGGCGGATGATGCCGCCGCGCTCCTGTTGAATCCCCGGCATGAAACCGGGAATGTCCACCAGCGTGACCAGCGGAATGTTGAACACATTGCAGAAGCGGATAAAGCGCGCCCCCTTGTCCGAGGAATCAATATCCAGCGTGCCCGCCTTGACGGCGGGGTTGTTGGCGACGATGCCAACGACAATGCCTTGAATGCGGGCGAAGCCAATGACGAGATTGCGCGCCCATTCGGCGTGAACTTCGAGCAGATCGCCATTGTCCACCAGACGGCCGATGACTTTGTAAATGTCCAGGGCGTCTTTGGCGGATTCCGGGAGCAGGGCGTTCATTTCCGGATCGGCCTTCAAATCGATCTGCGGCGTGGGCCGGTGAGGCGGGTCCAGCAGGTTGTTGGAGGGGAGAAAAGTGAGAAGGCGGCGGGCAATCTGGATGGCGTGGGCGTCATTGTCGGCGACAAAATGGACGTTGCCACTGATGCTGGCGTTGGTCGCGGCGCTGCCGATTTCATCCATCGTGCATTTCTGGCCGGTGACAGCCTGGATGACCTCCGGCCCGCAGATGAACATGTTGGCGCTGCCTTTGACCATGATGAGAAAATCCATCAAGGCGGGCGAATAAGCGGCGCCGCCGGCGCAAGGTCCGGCAATAATCGCGATCTGAGGCACGACCCCGGAAGCCAGAACATTGCGAAAGAACACCTGGCCGTAGGCGGAGAGCGAGGCGATCCCTTCCTGAATGCGCGCGCCGCCCGAATCGTTGAAGCCGATCATGGGGCAGCCCGTTTTGAGGGCGTAATCCATCAGGTCGCAGATTTTCTTGGAGTGAATGCGCCCCAGAGCGCCGCCGCCGACGGTAAAATCCTGGCTGAAGGCCGCCACGGCGCGGCCATCCACGGTGCCGATGCCCGTGATCACGCCGTCGGCGGGCATGGATTTTTCCTCCATGCCAAAGTTGTGGCAATCGTGCTCGGCATGAAGGCCGGATTCCTGGAAGGTGCCGGTCTGGAAAAGCGCCTCGATGCGGTCGCGGGCGGTCATCAGGCCCTTTTTGCGGCGGGCGTCCAGTTTGTCCTGGCCTCCGCCCGCGCGCGCGGCGGCACGCTTCTTTTCGAGGTCATCCACTAATGTTTTAATTTTCATCTGCTTCCATTTTGCCTGAGTCACCGGCCATTGGCCACTATGGACCTGGCTTGGGCATGCAAAGTTCGGTCAGCACGCCAAAGGTTGATTTGGGATGGAGAAAGGCGACCAGCTTGCCGCCCGCGCCATCAAAAGGTTTTTCGTTAATCAGCTTCACGCCCGCGCCGGCGGCCTGGCGAAGCTGGCTTTCGACATCATCGGAGCCGAACGCAATATGATGAATTCCGCCGGCGGGGTTTTTCTCCAGGAATTTGGCAATGGGACTGTCCGGGCTGGTCGGTTCGAGAAGTTCCAGGTGGACCTCGCCCACGGCAAAAAACGCGGTGCGGACTTTTTGCGAGGCCACTTCCTCGCGGTGCTGGCATTTGAGGCCGAGCGCCTTTTCATAGTAAGGCACGGCTTGATCCAGCGATGGGACAGCGATGCCGAGGTGGTCAATTCTTGTGATCATAATCTGGTTTCTCCGGGTAACCGTCGAAGTCCGCCAACAGCAGGCGCGCGGCGGCTGCAGCGGTGATTTCCCCGCGCAGCAGGGATTCCCGGAGTCCGGGAAGACGGGCCTGCACACGCGGGTGGCGCTCAAAACGGGCTTGCAGCTCATCACGAACCAAATCGGCCAGCCAATCGACGGCCTGTTGTTGACGGCGTTTGGCGATGAGGCCTTGCGGCTCCAACTCGCGGAAAAATCGTTCGATGCGCTGCCAGACATGAGGAATGCCCTCGCCGGTCCTGGCCGAGCAGAGGGCCGCTTCGGCCTTCCAGCCGGGCGTGGCCGGTTGCAGATAGGAAAGAGCGGCCTGCTGTTCGAGGCGGGCTTGTTCGGCCCGCTGCCGATTCTCGCCGTCCGCTTTATTGATGAGAATGTCATCGGCCATTTCGATGATGCCCCTTTTGATGCCCTGCAATTCGTCGCCGGCGCCCGGCAACAAAAGCAGCAAAAAGAAATCCACCATCGAACGCAGAGCCACCTCGCTCTGGCCGACGCCCACGCTTTCGACCAGGAGCAGATCAAAACCAGCCGCTTCGCACAAAAGCATCGTTTCGCGGGTGCGCCGGGCCACGCCGCCCACACTGTCACCGGCCGGTGACGGACGAATGAAGGCGCGCGATTCCCGGCTGAGATTCTCCATCCGGGTCTTGTCGCCCAGGATGCTGCCGCCGGAACGTTTGCTGGTGGGATCAATGGCCAGGACGGCGACCGAATGGCCCTGGCCAATGAGGTAACATCCGAACGCCTCAATAAACGTGCTTTTGCCCACGCCGGGCGCGCCGGTGATGCCGATGCGTTTGGCCTTGCCGGTGTGGGGCAGGAGCTTTTGCAGGACTTTCTGGGCCTTCTTTTCGTGCAGCGGCGACTGGCTCTCGATCAACGTGACGGCGCGCGAAAGGAGGACGCGGTCGCCGGCCAGCACGCCGGCAACATAGTCATCAATGGTTGGATCAGGAGCGGTCATGCTTTGACCCGCGCGCTTAAGCGGGTCAGGACTTCCCTGGCGGCGTCCGGGATGCATGTTCCCGGCCCGAAGACGGCCGCGGCGCCGTTCTCTTTCAAGAACTCGTAGTCTTGCGGCGGGATGACGCCGCCGACCACGGCCATGATGTCGGAGCGTCCGATCTTGCCCAGTTCCTGGACCAGTTGGACGAGCAAGGTCTTATGGCCGCCGGCCAGCGAACTGATGCCGACGACATGAACATCATTGTCGGCGGCCATGCGCGCGACTTCGTCCGGCTGCTGAAATAACGGCCCGATGTCCACGTCGAAGCCCAGATCGGCGTAGGCGGTGGCGATGACTTTGGCGCCGCGATCATGGCCGTCCTGGCCCATCTTGGCGATGAGGATGCGCGGGCGGCGGCCATGCTTGCGGGCGAACTCGTCGGACAGCCGGCGAACCTGCTCGATCTGCGGGTCCCGCCCATATTCGGATTGATAGACGCCGGACACGGAACGAATGACAGCTTTGTGGCGATGAAAGATTTTTTCAAGAGCGAAGGAAATCTCCCCCAGGGTGGCGTGGGCGCGGGCGGCGTCAATGGCCAGGGCCAGCAGGTTGCCCGCGCCGGTTTCGGCCGCGCGGGTCAGGGCGTCCAGGGCGATTTGGACCTTGGGGTTGTCGCGTTCCGCCTTGAGTTTATGCAGGCGCTGGATTTGCGATTCGCGCACGGCGGTGTTATCGACTTCACGGAACTCGAGTTTCTCGGCTTTTTCCAACCGGAAAAGATTCACGCCGATGATGGATTCCTTGCCCGAATCGATGCGGGCCTGGCGGCGCGCGGCCGCTTCCTCGATGCGCAACTTGGGCAGGCCCGTTTCGATGGCTTTGGCCATGCCGCCCAGTGCCTCGATTTCCTGGATGTGCGCCCACGCCCGTTTCATCAGGGCCTGGGTCAGCGCCTCGACATAATAGGAACCGCCCCAGGGATCAATGACCTTGCAGATGCCGGTTTCCTCTTGCAGGAGAAGCTGGGTGTTGCGGGCGATCCGCGCCGAAAAATCGGTCGGCAAGGCGATGGCTTCGTCCAGCGAATTGGTGTGCAGCGATTGCGTCTGGCCGAAGGCGGCGGCCATCGCTTCGACGCAAGTGCGGGCGACATTGTTAAAGGGGTCCTGCTCGGTCAGAGACCAACCCGAGGTCTGCGAATGGGTGCGCAGGGCCATCGACTTGGGGTTTTTGGGATGGAACTGCGCGATGATCTTCGCCCACAAGGCGCGGGCGGCCCGCAGTTTGGCAATCTCCATGAAAAAGTCCTTGCCCTGCGCCCAGAAAAACGAGAGCCGCGGCGCGAAAGCGTCAATGTCAATGCCCGCCTTCAGACCCGTGCGGACATATTCCAGGCCGTCAGCCAAGGTATAGGCCAGTTCCAGGTCCGCCGTCGCGCCGGCCTCCTGCATGTGATAGCCGGAGATGGAGATGGAGTTGAACTTGGGCATGTTTTTGGAGGCGAACGCAAAGATGTCCGCCACGATGCGCATGGAGGGGCCGGGCGGATAAATGTAGGTGTTCCGCACCATGTACTCCTTGAGGATGTCATTCTGGATCGTGCCGGAAAGTTGCTCCAGCTTCACTCCTTGTTCCTCGGCGGCGACGATATAGAACGCCAGCACTGGAAGCACCGCGCCGTTCATGGTCATGGAAACGGAGATGCGATCCAGGGGAATTCCGCCGAACAATATCTTCATGTCCTCGACCGAATTGACCGCCACGCCCGCCTTGCCGACGTCCGCCAAGGCGCGCGGGTGGTCGGAGTCGTAACCGCGGTGCGTTGGCAAATCAAAGGCGACGGACAAGCCTTGCTGGCCGGCGGCGATGTTGCGGCGATAAAATGCGTTGCTCTCCTCGGCTGTGGAAAAACCGGCGTATTGGCGGACGGTCCATGGCCTGGTGACAAACATGGAGCCATACGGGCCGCGCACATAGGGGGCGAACCCGGGCATCGAGTCCAGATGCTCGCAGCCGTTGAGGTCGGCGGCGGTGTAAAGGGGCCGGACCTCAATCCCCTCCAGCGTTTGATGCACGCATTCGTCGAATGCCTTGATGACGATTTCCGATTCAAAACGGGCGCGCCACTGCTCGGGGGTGACGTCGGCGGGAGCGGCGCGAAAGGGGACGGTGGTGAAGTCAGGGAATGTATTCATAATTGAATTCCGAGGCGGAGATGAAGCGCAATTAATAATTCAAGCGCGTCGGCGCGGGCGTGAACAAATTCGTCCACGCCGGCCTTCTTGTGGGCTTCGACCTGGCCCGCCGGCAACCCGGCCAGGACGATGATGGCATCGGCGCGTTGCGCGCGGAGCGCCTGGACCAGGGGCGGCACCAGGGCGGGATATTTGTCGTCGGTCGAACAGATGACCGCAATTCTCGCCTTGGACTCGGCAAAGGCCCTGGCCGCGTCTTCGGGAGCGCAGAATCCTTCGGGCGAAATGACATTGTAGCCGCCCGCAGCGAAAAGGCCGCGCGAGAAATCGGCGCGCGCCTTGTAGTCGGCCAGCGCCCCCATGTTGCAGAGAAAGACGCGGGGGCGTTCGATTTTTTGGCTGGCGGCATGGCGGGTCAAGGCCGCGCGCAGGCGCTCAAAGCCCGCGGCCGCGCGGCTGATCTGCACCGGAGCGATGCGGCTGCACGGGCTGTCGTGAATGCGGATGGCGCGGGCGATCTCCCCCAGCGTCGCCCCGGCCGCGGCCGCGTCCACGCAGGCGTCGAAGACGCGCGGGCTTTTGAGATCGATCACTTTGCTGAGTTTCTGGAGAACCAGTTCATTGTCCGAATCTTCCAGGTTGGTCCGATACGAAGTGACCTGAAGGACGCGGCGCTTATAGAAGGCTTCCGTGTCCGAGGCTGGAGGTTCCAGCGCCACTTCCTTGGGATTGGCGTATTGGTTGACTCCGATGATGGAATCACGACGGCGATGAACGGCCTTTCGTCTCTCCAGAGCGGCCGCCGCCACCGCTTTTTGCGGAAAACCCGCCCGCAACGCCGCCTCCATGCCGCCCAGTCTCTCGACTTCCTGAAAGAGCGTCCAGGCGCGGCCGGCGAGGTCGGCGGTGATCGCTTCCACATACCACGAACCGCCCGCCGGATCGATCACCCGGCCCAACTCGCACTCCTTCTGGAGAATGAGCTGGGTGTTGCGCGCGATGCGCTGGCTGAAATCGTCGGGTTGCCGAATGACCTCGTCGAACGCGCCCACCTGCATGCTGTCACAGCCGCCTAAAACGCCGGCCAGGGCTTCGACGGTCGTCCGCAACAGGTTCGTGTAGGGGTCCAGAACGCTTTTGTTCCACCGCGAGGTGCGCACGTGCAGCGAGAGTCTTTGCGCCTGTTCGCCGCCGCCGGCGACGGCCACGGCGCGCGCCCACAACATCCGCAAGGCGCGGAGTTTGGCGATTTCCATGAAGAAATTTGCCCCGACCGTCACGGCAAAACGGATGCGCGGGGCCACGCTCTCGGCGTCGAGGCCGCGCCGGTTCATTTGCCGAAGATACTCCACGCCGGTGGCCAGGCTGAAAGCGAGTTCCTGCACGGCATGGCCGCCGGCCTCGTGCCAGGAACGGCTGTGGACGCAGACGGTTTGAAGGTGAGGCGCGCCGGCCGCCGCCCAGCGGAGCAGGGCCGCCATTTCGCGATAGGCCCCTTCGAGCGATTGCGGCAGGCAGCCCTCGTGGGACAAAACGCCGAGCGGGTCCATTTCAATGCAGCCATAAAGGCAGGCGGGCGCTTTCTTGCGCTGGCGGGCCAGCGCGACCAGGAGCGCGGCGAAGGGCATGGCGGAGGCCCCGGAGCGGACGAAGAGCGAAGTGTTTCCCAGATCAATGCCTTCCAGCGCGCGGTCCAGGTCATCGACCGTCGCGATGGAGAGTCCGCCGGAACCGACTTCATCGGGTTGCGCCCAATCGGGGTCGTGGCCGTTGCGGGTGGCCTTGTCCACAACGATGTTCAAGGCGTTCAGGCCCCGTTCCAGCGAATTGCGGGCGGCGTGATTGAATTCCGTCGGGCTGGAGCAGGTGATTTCCTGGGAAATGGCCCACGGCTGGCGGGCATAGCCGCTGGCCGTGGTCCCGCGCACAAAGGGGGCGAAGCCGGAAAAGGAATTCAGGTGGGGAAGGTCCGCGATGTCTTCCGGCCGGTAGATGGGCTTGAGGGTGATGCCTTCGTAAGTGACCGTGAACATTCGCTTGTCAAAAGGCGCGCCTTTCAGCTCGCTCTCGACCAGACGATGCCAGTCGCCATAACCGACGGGCGGGAATTCCGCCAGCAGCCGGTCTGTCACAGGTTTGGTTTCAGTCGCGTTCATAACAGTTTCCACGGTTCAGCCCTCCAAGGTCTCGACCAGCACGTCGTGCCGCCGGCCATTGAGGGTGACGAACAAATGTTTGCCCTGTCCGTTGCCTTGGGCGATGGGAGCCGGACGGTCCAGGGACGGGGCCGGAGAGGCCGGAGCCGCTTTCGGCTTCAACAAGGCTTCGACTTGCTGGGGGAACATGGCAAAAAGGACGACGATTTCATCTTCGACGGGCAGGCCCTTTTCGGCGCATTGCTTGCGATAGTTTTCCAGGCCGGGTTCAAGGAGGTCGGCCGGGCGGGCCGTGATAGGCTTTTTGCCGGAGAGCTTCTCGACCTGGGCGAGCACATCGGGATCAATCTGTCCCGGCGTTTTGCCGTATTTGCCGAGGGCGACGTCCTGGGCGGGCTGGCAGATCATTTTCCAGCGGCCAAACTTGACGTTCATCATGGCTTGAGTGCCGACAATCTGCGAGGTGGGCGTCACCAGCGGAATCCAGCCCAGGGCCTGGCGCACCACCGGAATTTCGCGCACGACTTCGTCGAAGCGGTCGGACATGCCTTGCTCTTTGAGTTGGGTGCGGAAGTTGGAGAGCATCCCGCCGGGGACCTGATAAATGAGAATATCGCTGTCCACCCGCTCGTTGGCGGGGCTGGTGAACTTGGCCAGTTCTTTGTAAACGCCCTCGAAGTAGGTTCGCAGTTGCGCCAGTTTTTCCAGGTCGAATTTCGGGCAGCGCGGATGGCCTTCCAGCAGCGCCAACATGCGTTGCGTATCCGGCTGCGAAGTGCCGTTGGCGAAAGGGGCAATCGAAACCTCGACACAGTCCACCCCCGCGTCAATGGCCGCCAGATAACTGGCCGCGCCCAACCCGGCGGTGTCATGCACGTGCAGGGTGAGGGGAATGCCGACGGTGCGCTTGAGTTCCTTGACCAGGTCGAAGGCGATGCGCGGTTGGAGAATGCCCGACATGTCCTTGATGCCGAGCGAATCGCACCCCATCTTTTCCAAGGCAATGCCCATCTTGACAAAATTCTCGACCGTGTGGACCGGACTGATGGTGTAGCAAAGTTCCCCCCGGGCGTGCTTTTGGCATTTCCTGACGGCGCGAATCGCCGTCTGGAGATTGCGCAGGTCGTTGAGGGCATCGAAGATGCGGACGATGTCCATCCCGCATTGGCACATGCACCGCACAAAGGCCTCCACCACGTCGTCGGGAAAACTGGCGTACTGGACGATGTTCTGGCCGCGCAAGAGGGCCAGTTGCGGGGTTTTGGGAGCGGCCTTTTTAAGAGCGCGCAACCGGTCAAAAGGGTTCTCGTTGAGAAAACGCAGGCAGGAATCAATGGTGGCGCCGCCCCAGGTTTCCAGGCCGTTGAAACCCATCGCGTCCAGGAGGGGCGCGGCGGGCAGCATCTGGGCCGTGGTCATGCGCGTGGCGGCCATCGATTGATGTCCGTCCCGCAGCACCGTGTTATTGAATAAAACCGGTTTCATAGTCTCCCTCACTGTCACCGCAACGGGGAAAACAGACTAACCGATATTTGTCGAACCACAAGCCAAAATTGCTCAGGGCCGCGACAAAAAATGCCAAGGGTCGCGCAAAGGATGCGAAAAGTTTTCCAAGAAAGCCGATTAGTTTTCTTGAATGAATGACTTCGAGGGATTCCGCCCGGCGCGGCGTAGTAATGAATGTGAACCAAAAGAGTTCCAAGTCGCGCCGTTGAAATAATCGTGGCGACTCTGTTTCTGAACCATTAAAGTGCGAAAGGCGGCGGGCGGCACTGCCGCCTTCGCTGACATAGTATGAACACAAACGAACCGGGCCAGCAGGACGAGGCGCTTCGCATGCTTCTTAAAGAGTGGCGCACTGACTCTCCGTTGCCTCCGCGTTTTCAGGAAGCAGTTTGGCGGCGCATTGAACGACCACAGGCGCCGGCGGCGCCTTCAGTCTGGGACGTGATCGCCGATTGGATTGGCACGGCGCTGCCACGGCCGGCGTTGGCGGCTTCTTACCTCGCCCTCCTTCTCACCCTCGGCGTGGCCGCCGGTTGGACGCAGGCCCGGCAGGAAAGCGCGCGGGTGAAGGGTGAACTGGGCGACCGCTACATCCGCACCTTGGATCCTTATCAAGCTCCCCGCCAATAGTTCGATGAAGAAAGGCCTTTTCATTCTCGTGCTCGGTTTGGCCGTGGCGGCGGCGGCTTACGGCTGCGTTTACTTCGTCTGCACGGCGCCGGCGCGCCACCTGGAGCGGAGCAGCCAGCCGGAACTGGCCTGGCTAAAGGCGGAATTCAACCTGAGCGATTCGGAATTCAAGCGCATTTCAGAACTGCACGCGGCTTACCTCCCTCAATGCGCGGAAAGGTGCCGGCAGGTCGAGGCCCAAAACCAGCGGCTAAGAGCATTGCTCGCGGCCACCAATCAAATGACGCCGGAGATCGAATCAGCTATTGCGGAAAGCGCCCGCTTGCGTGGCGTATGCCAGCGCAACATGCTCGCCCACTTTTACGAAGTCAGCCGCACGATGCCGCCGGAACAAGGACGCCGCTACCTGGCATGGGTGCAGGAAAGAACCTTCCTGTCGGGTGAAGGCATGATGCGCGACAAATGAACGGGGCGCTTTCAGATTTGACTCGAGGAATGCCATTCATCAAACGACCATCAATCGAAATGAAACCTGAATGCGATACCGCAAGAAGAACATCAACGCGAATACCAACGGTGAATCACAAAAAACACTGGAATAAAATATGAAAAAAACATTACTGACCCTCACGACACTGGCCCTGTTGGCTGGCCTACCCGCGCTCGTCCGCGCGGGCGACACAAACACTCCGACCAGTTCGACCAACACTGCGGTGAAACCGTATCCACTCACTTACTGCCTCGTCTCTGGCGAGAAGATCGGCGAGATGGGCAAGCCGGCTGCCATCACCTACAAGGGGCAGGAAATCAAATTCTGCTGCGGGGATTGTGTGACGGACTTCAAAAAAGACCCGGACAAATTCCTCAAAAAGCTGGCAGAGGAAGAAAAAAAGGCGAAGAAGTAATCGTTCGTTGTATTGCACCGATCCGTCGGCCTCTCTTATGGAAAAACACCGGCGGTCATTGGCAACGCGCTGCGGCTGCGCGGCACGAAATTATGAGTCTCGGCGACAACTCAAATCTCGAAAGCGGCGGCCCCGGCTTCGCCGCGAGCCTGTCAGCCGCCGACCAACTGGACGGCCAGGAGATGGCGCGATTGGCCGCCGGCCAAGGCGCGGCCCTCAACACTTTGATGGAGCGCCACGCGGAGAAGCTGTTTCACTTTCTGGTTCGCGCCTTGCAGAACGAAGAGGACGCGGCGGACCTGGCTCAGGAAACCTTCGTCCGCGTGTATCAAAACCGCGCGAAGTTTGATCCGCGCCAGAAGTTCTCCGCCTGGCTCTACGCCATCGCCGGCAATCTGGTGCGCGACCGCTATCGCTGGCGCAAACGCCATCCGCAGATTTCGCTCGACGCCGCCCATGAGGCCGCTGGAAATGATGTTGGCGAAATGCTTCCGGACCATGCGCCTTCAGCAAGTGAAACGCTGCAAGGCAACGAACGAGCCGAAGCCGTGCGCCGCGCCATCGCCGCCCTGCCGGAGGAATTGCGCATTCCGCTGATCCTTGCGGAATACGAGGAGAAGTCGCACGCGGAGATCGGTGAGATTCTTCGGTGCTCGGCCAAAGCCGTCGAGGGGCGCGTCAGCCGGGCGCGCCGGCAGCTTCGCGCCAGCCTCGGCCGGTTGCTGGAGACGATGTGAGCCAAACAGTTCAAGGGGTGAGGCGCCCCGGCGGCGTATCACAATCGGAAGCAGGTTTATGCAAACGCATAATCAAAAACGGATCAACACGTCGCCAAGAATTGGGGCGGACGGAAGCAAATCAGGATGCAATGCCGCCATGGCGGCGGCCAGCCTGACTGTTCTTGGCCTGCTGCTCGGAGGCTGCAAAGGTGTTCAGCAGCCCGGCGAGCAACAGGCCCGCGGCGATCTGGCGTCAGTCGCCCGTCTGTATCGGCCACAGGGCGAGCGCCCGGCATTGCCCTCGCTGACCACGAACGCAGCGTTGGGAGATTTCCTAGCCTACGCCATGCTCAAACAGCCGCAGATTGAAGCCGCTTACTTCGATTGGGCGGGTTCCGTGGAAAACATCACCGTCGAGCGCTCGCTGCCGGACCCGCAGTTGACTTTCCAGATGGACATCGCCGACATCGTCACGTCGGTGATGCCCGGTTTTATGCAGCAATTTCCCGGCCCTGGGAAACTCCGGTTGCAGGCCAAAGCGGCGTCGGCCGAAAGTCAGGCCCGCTACTTCGATTTTGAAAACGCGGTGCTGCAAGCCGCTTTCGCGGTCAAGCGCGCCTATTACCAGCTCTGGTTTCTGGACGAGAAAATCCGCATCAACCGCGAGATGCTGCGCCTGCTCTCGGAATTGGAGCAGAGCGCGCGGGGACAGAACGCCGTGGGCAAAGTCACGTTGCAGGATGTCTATCGCGCGCAAATCGAGCAGGACCGGCTGGCGACCGAGATCGCAAACCTGGAGGACTCGCGCCTTCCGCTGCTGGCCGAGTTCAAGGCGGCGTTGGGAATGACGCGCGAGCAGCCCGACCCGCCGGCGCCCGGCCAATTTGAAGCCGCCACGCTCGACCTGCCGCCGGAGCAGCTTTTGGCGGCGGCCTTCGAGCGCAATCCCCGGCTGAAAGCGATGGAAGCCGGCGTGCGCCGTGCTCAAGCCTCGCTGGACCTCGCTTACAAGGCGAAGGTGCCCGATTTCAGTCTGGGCCTCATGGCCGATGCGAAGATGGCGCCGGTTCTTTATCGGCCGCTGGCGGGCGCAACCTTGCCGATCTGGCGCGACAAGATAGCCGCGGAGATGGCCGGGGCGCAGGCGGGCCAGCGCTCCGCCGAGGCCCGGCTCGCCAACGAACAGATCGCGCTCGCGGTGGATTTCGCTGAAAAAAGCTATGACTACCGGGAGATCAGCCGCAACCTTGCCTTGTTGCAGCGGCAACTCATCCCCAAGGCGCGGATGTCCCTGGAGATTGCGCGCTCGGGCTATCTGTCGGGCCAGATTGATTTCTTCAACCTGATAGACGCGGAACGAACGCTGCTGGAATTCCGCCTCTCGGAAGTCCAGGAGCGAACCCAGCGGGAACTGGTGGTGGCCGACCTTTCCTTGCTGATCGCCGGCGTGCCCCCGGCCAACGCGCCTTTGCTCGCTCCTTCCGCCGACGCTCCCGTTGCGGCGCCAAAACCTGCCCATGCCAAATGAAACACTCCAATTTTGATATGTCCGCCGGGAAAAACATCGTCCTCTTGTTTCTCGCCGCCACGGTCGCCGCCGGGGCGTTCATGGCCGGCTGCTCCAAAAGCCGGGAGAACGGCGGCGCGGCACAAGCGGCAAAAACACTCTACACGTGCGGCATGCACCCGCAGGTGATTCAGGACCATCCCGGCAATTGCCCGATCTGCGGCATGAAGCTCACGCCGATTCGCAAACAAGCCGGCGTCGAAAACGCCGCCGCCAGCGCGGGCGCCCAGCCCGGCGAACGCAAAATCAAATACTACAAATCCACCATGATGCCGGGCGAAGCGCGGCCAACGCCGGGCAAGGACAGCATGGGCATGGACATGGTTCCCGTGTATGAAGACGAAGCCGCCGCCGAGTCGCAGACCATCGCCATTGACCCTGTGACGATTCAGAACATGGGCATCCGCACCGCCGCCGTCGCGCGCGGGCCGTTGCGCCGGAGCATCCGCACCGTTGGGGTCATTGATTACAACGAGACGACGCTGGGCGACGTGACCACCAAATTCAAGGGCTGGGCTGAAAAGCTTTACGTCAATGCCACGGGCCAGTTGGTCATGCGCGGCGACCCGCTGTTTGAAATTTATTCGCCCGAACTTTACAGCGCACAGGTCGAGTATCTGCTGGCGGCCGGTTCGCCCGCGAACGCCGCGCCCGGCGCGGAAGGCATCCGCGCCAGCGCCCTCACCAAGCTCAAGTTCTTCGACATCTCCGATGAACAAATCGCCGAGTTGGAGCGCACCCGGCAGCCGCGGAAAACCCTGCGCATCCTGGCGCCGCAGGACGGCTTCGTCGTCGAAAAAAATGTCGTCGAAGGCCAGATGGTGGACTCGGGCATGAAGATTTACCGGCTGGCGGACCTGGGATTGGTCTGGGTGCAGGCGGACATTTATGAACAGGACTTGGCGTATATCAAGCTGGGCCAGGAGGCGACCGTCACGCTCTCCTACCTGCCGGACCGCGAGTTTCGCGGGCGCGTCACTTACATCTATCCAAACGTGGATGAGAAAACCCGCACCGCCCGCGTCCGCATGGAGTTCCACAATCCGGGCTACTTCCTCAAGCCCGGCATGTTCGCCACCGTCAAAGTGGTCTCCGAGCTGGCGCCGTCCGTCTTGCTGATCCCCGACATGGCCATTCTGCGCAGCGGCGAGAAGACCACCGTCTTCGTGGCGTTGGACGGCGGAAAGTTTGACCCGCGCACCGTCACGCTCGGGCCGCAGGCGGAGAACGACGACTATCAGGTTCTCAGCGGGTTGAGCGAGGGCGAGCGGATTGTCACCTCGGGCCAGTTCATGCTCGATTCGGAAAGCCAGCTCCGCGAGGCGATTCAGAAAATGCTCGAGCCGCGCCAAGCCTCCGCGCGCGCGGAGCGGGAGCGAGCCGTAGCGCCTTCCGCACTGAGCGCCACCAACGCTCCACCCTCCCCGGCCACCGAGGCCGTGAAATACATCTGCCCGATGCCGGAGCATGTTTCCATCGAATACGACCATCCCGGCAAATGTCCCATTTGCGGCATGACGCTGGTGCCCGTGTCCCAAGCCATGCTCAAGAAACTCCAGCCGGGCGGGAAGGTTCTTTACTACACCTGCCCGATGCCGGAGCACAGCGACGTGCGGTCCGACAAACCGGGCCAGTGCCCCAAATGCGGCATGACGCTCATTCCGATAATTGAAGCGCCGCCCCTGCCGCCGTCCGCGACCGCTCCCACAAGCAATCCTTCGGGTTCGGCAACTCCCGCCGGCGCCATGACAATGCCTGAGGGAACGATCATGCCCGGACAAAAGAACTAAAGGGCGATCATGCTCAGAGGCGTCATTGATTTTTCGCTCAAGAACAAATTCATCGTTCTGCTCGGCACGGTCACGCTCGTGCTTGGCGGCATTTATGCCGTGCGCAACATTCCGCTCGACGCCATCCCCGACCTGTCGGACGTGCAGGTGATCATCTACACCGAATGGCCCGGCCAGGCGCCCCAAATCGTCCAGGACCAGGTCACCTATCCCCTCACGACCAAAATGCTTTCCGTGCCGAAGGCGACCGTCGTGCGCGGCTATTCTTTTTACGGCTTCTCCTTCGTCTATGTGATTTTTCAGGACGGCACGGACCCGTATTGGGCGCGCAGCCGGGTGCTCGAATACCTGAACGGCATGAGCGGACAACTGCCGCAAGGCGTTTCGCCCGCCCTCGGCCCGGACGCCACCGGCGTCGGCTGGGCGTTCATGTATTCGCTCAACTCCACCAACCGCGACCTGGCCCAACTGCGTTCGATGCAGGACTGGTATCTGCGTTATCAAATCGCGTCCGTCGAGGGCGTGTCCGAAGTCGCTTCCGTCGGCGGTTTCGTCAAGCAGTATCAAGTCACGGTGGACCCCGCCCGGCTGCGCGCTTTCCACCTGTCGATTTCTGACGTGGCGATGGCCGTCAAGCGCAGCAACGGCGAGGTCGGCGGCCGTTCCATCGAATTGTCGGAAAAGGAATTCATCCTGCGCGTCAAGGGTTACGTGCAGAATCTGGACGATCTGCGCAAAGTGGCGGTGGGCGTGGGTGACAAGGGCGTTCCGATTCTCCTCAGCCAGGTCGCCAACGTCGAACTCGGCCCCGACATGCGGCGCGGCATCGCCGAGTTCAACGGCGAAGGCGAAACCGTCGGCGGCATCGTCGTGGTGCGCTACGGCGCCAACGCCCGCCAGGTCATCCTTGACGTCAAGCAAAAGCTCGACGCGGCGATGAAGGGACTGCCGCCGGACGTGCAATACACCATCGCCTATGACCGCAGCGCGCTGATCCATCGCGCCGTCAAAACGCTCGAAGAAAAGCTCCTTGAGGAAAGCCTCGTCGTGGCGCTGGTCTGCCTGGCCTTCCTCATGCACCTGCGCAGTTCCCTCGTGGCCATCCTCATCCTGCCCATCGCCGTGCTGATTTCGTTCCTCGTCATGTTTGGCCAGGGCCTCAGCTCGAACATCATGTCGCTGGGCGGCATCGCCATCGCCATCGGCGCGATGGTCGATGCGGCCATCATCATGATTGAAAACGCCCACAAACATATTGAGCGCGACCACGGCAACAAGCCGCATTGGGACATCATCCGCGACGCCGCGGTCGAAGTCGGGCCGACGCTCTTTTACTCGCTGCTCGTCATTACGGTGTCGTTCATTCCCATCTTCACGTTCCAGGCGCAGGAAGGCCGGCTCTTCAAGCCGCTGGCGTTCACCAAGACCTATTCGATGGCTGCGGCCGCGCTGCTCTCCATCACGCTGGCCCCGGTTTTGATGGGATTTTTTATCCGCGGCAAAATCCCGCCCGAAGAAAAAAACCCCCTCAACCGCTTGCTGCTCTGGCTCTATCATCCGGCGATTGACTTCGTCATCAAATGGCGCCGGGCCGTCATTGCCACGGCCGCGTTGCTGGTCGTTTGGGTGTTCTTTCCGTGGAACGCTCTGACCGCGCGCCTTTTGCCCGATGGCAAGGTCAAGGAATGGGCCTTCAGAGCCGGGAAATTCTTCCCTTACCAGAACATCGGCCGGGAATTCATGCCGCCACTCTACGAAGGGGACTTGCTCTACATGCCGACGACTTTCCCCGGCATCTCTCCCACCAAGGCGCGTGAAGTGCTGCAAACCACCGACCGAATCATTCACCGGTTCCCCGAAGTGCGGAACGTCTTCGGCAAAATTGGCCGCGCCGAGACGGCCACCGACCCCGCTCCGTTCGACATGATCGAAACCACCATCATGCTCAAACCGGAAGAAGAATGGCCCGCGGTGGACATCCAGGACGATGCCGGCAACATCACCGCCCACCGCCGCCGCACGCCGGACGAATTGGTGGACGCGATGAACGCCGCCGTGCAAATCCCCGGCCTCAACAACGCCTGGACCATGCCGATCAGGACGCGCATCGACATGCTGGCGACCGGCATCAAGACGCCGGTGGGCATCAAGGTCGCCGGGCCGGATTTGGCGGAATTGGAGCGCGTCGCTTCGGAAGTCGAGGCGGTGGTCAAAACCGTGCCCGGCACTTTGAGCGCGTTTGCCGAGCGCACGATGGGCGGAAACTACATCCAGTTCACCATTGACCGCGACGCCATCGCCCGCTACGGCCTGCGCGTCGGCGACGTGCAGGACGTGCTCGAAGTGGCGCTTGGCGGAATGCCCTTGACAACCACCGTCGAGGGCTTGGAACGTTACACGGTCAATCTCCGCTACAGCCGCGATTTCCGCGAAAACCTTGGCGCCCTGCGCGACATCATCGTGCCCACGCCCGCCGGCGCGCAAGTGCCGCTGGGCCAGTTGGCGAAAATCGAAACCGTCCGCGCCCCGATGGGCATTAAAAGCGAGGCGGCCGTGCCCAACGCCTGGGTTTACGTGGACGTCAAAGGCATGGACATCGGCACCTATGTGCAAACGGCCATCCGCGCCGTCAACGACGCCGTGGCCAGGGGCCAAATCCATCTCCCGACCGGCTACAACATTTTTTGGAGCGGCCAATATGAATACATGCAGCGGGCCAAGGCGCGATTGATGCTCATGGTGCCGCTGACGCTGCTCATCATCGTGCTCATCATTTACCTCAACACTCGTTCAGCCGTCCAGACCGCCATCGTGATGCTCGCCGTTCCCTTTTCGCTGGTGGGCGCGTTCGCGGCCATCCACTGGCTCGGATACAACCTGAGCGTCGCCGTCTGGGTTGGCATCATCGCCTTGGCCGGCCTGGACGCTGAGACCGGCGTGGTCATGTTGCTTTATCTCAACCTCGCCTACGACCAGTGGATCAAACAAGGCCGGATGCGCAACGTCACCGACCTGCGCGACGCCATCTATCACGGCGCCGTCAAGCGGGTCCGCCCCAAAGCCATGACCGCCTGCGTCATCATCGCCGGCCTGATGCCGATCATGTGGAGCCACGGCGCCGGCGCGGACGTGATGAAACGCATCGCCACGCCGATGATTGGCGGCGTGGTCACCTCCACCCTCATGGAACTTTTGGTTTATCCCGCGATTTTTTACGTCTGGCGCGCGCCGCGCGTCGAGTCCGTCGCCGCCACCCCGGCGGCAACCTGAAACGGGGTTCACGAGAGAACGCCCGGCCCAAGGTCTCACTTTTTGAAAAAGGGCGTTTGCTCCAAGGCGTTGAAGATGAATTGCACCGCCACCGAAGCCAGGAGCAGCCCGAACAATCGCGTGACCAGCTTGAGCGCCAGGGAGTTGAGATAATGCGCCCCGCGCACCGCCAGCCAAAAGACCCAGTAACTCATAAAACACACCAGGGCGATGGCGGCAAAGAGGACCGCAACCTGGGCGATCCCCTTGGCCTGATTGAGCAGAATCAGCACCGTCGAAATCGCCCCCGGCCCAGCCAGCATGGGCACGCCCAGCGGCGTGATGGCAATGTCATCCTTGGCCGCCCCGGCCGCCACTTCTTCAACCGTCTCTTGCGCGGGCGAGCGCCGGGCATAAAGCATGTCCAGGGCGATGCGCAACAGGAGGATGCTGCCGGCCATCTGAAACGCCGGCAGCGTAATGCCCATCACCTTGAAAATCAGATTCCCGGCCGCGGCGAAAACCACCAGCACTCCGGCCGACACCCAGCAAGCCAGACGCGCCATGCGCAGCTTTGCCGCCGGAGCATCGTTGGGCGTCATGGCGATGAACGCCGGCACCACCGCGATCGGGTCCAGGATCACAAAGATCGACGTGACCGCCAACAGACTATATTCGCCAAAAGTCATCTCCGGGAATACTGCCACTCTGCCGATTCAATGGAAACACCGCCGCCTTCTTTAACCAAGGCAAAATCCGCTAAGACCTCGCCAAAAAGCGGCCAGCCAATCCGTCTTCGATGCGTTAAGCTTACAGAGTACAATGCTGATCGACATGACTGCCGCTCAAGAAGAATCGAACCTCGAGGGCTACCCGCGACAATATGAAACCAGAGCGCGGTTCGCGGGGCCTCTTGACCTCTTCTTCCGTCCGATCAAGCCCACGGACGCGGCCGCATTGCGGGAACTTTTTCGCTCGCATTCGGAGCAAACCATTCTTTACCGGTTCTTCACCTCCTGGCGCGAATTACCGCCGGAGCTGCTGCAAAAATTCGTCAACCTCGACTATCGCAACGACATGGCCATCGTCGGGCTGGCCCCGGTGACGGGCGGCGAACGGATCTTGTGCGTGGGCCGTTATTTTCGAGTGGCCAATTCCAACGACGCCGAACTGGCCATCACGGTGCATGACGATTTTCAGAAACGCGGGATCGGGACCTTTCTGCTTCGCTTGTTGCTCAAGATCGCCCGTCAATATGGGATCGAGGTTTTTTCGGCCGACGTTCTGGCCGAGAATCGCGGCATGATGCGTCTGCTCTGCAAGGAAGCCGGGAAATTGGAAACCCGCCTGGAAGCCGGCGTTTACCACGTGCGTTTCCCCTTGGGACCTGCCGGGGGAGGCGAATGACACCGGGATTCCCCTTCACCCGGCCCCGTCCGCGAAGTTTTCTTGCCTTCCGCATGGGATTAAATCATTTTTTTGGCCATGGAATCCCATGAGTTATTGCGCGATGTTTTTCAGAAAATAAGCCCAAAACAAGCCGCCGCCGACTTGGGCCTGTCCCTTTCCATGGTCTATAAATGGGCCGAGCCGCCCGAACAACGCAGCGGCGCCGCCAATCCCCTGGACCGCGTGGCCGCTTTGATCCGATGCAGCGACGACTCCCGCATCGCCCAGTGGATTTGCCACAAGGCGGGCGGCTTTTACGTCAAGAATCCACGCAACATCCATCCTCATCCCCTCCACTTGGTCCCCGCCATGAACACCGTCGTCCAGGAGTTTGCCGACCTCTTGTCCGTCATGGCCGCCGCCGCCAACGACAGCAAGATCACCGCCGCCGAAGCCAAGTCGATCCGCGACCGCTGGGAGGAACTCAAGACGGTCACGGAGGAATTTGTCCGCTGCTGCGAGGAGGGCAACTTCCGCCCCATCCATGGCGCGGCGCCGCCCGAGAAATTGTAGGCGCATGAGTTCCCCGTTTCGGCGGTCCGCCGGGGTTTGCCTCCTGGCGCTGCTGGCGGGCGGCGCGCCGCCGCTGCCGGCGGCGGAGGTCATCCAGAGCGATCTGTGTGTTTTTGGCGCCACCTCCGCCGGCGTGGCCGCGGCCGTGCAGGCCGCGCGCGAAGGCCGGAAAGTGGTGTTGACGGAATTCGGCGGCCACCTCGGCGGCATGACCGCCGGGGGCCTGAGCCAGACGGACATCGGCAACAAAGGCGCCATCGGCGGCATCGCCCGCGAGTTTTACCGGCGCATGGGCCGCCACTACGGCTCCAACGAAGTCTGGAAGCTCGAACCCGGCGTCGCGGAAAGCGTGTTCCAGGACCTGATCGCCGGGGCCGCCGTGCCGGTTTACTTCCACCGCCGGCTGGCTGGCGTCAAAACCAGCGGCGCGCGCCTGGCCGAAATCCAGATGGAGGACGGCTCGGTCTTCCGCGCCAAAATGTTTATTGACGCCAGTTACGAGGGCGATTTGATGGCCGCGGCCGGGGTTTCCTTCTTTGTCGGACGCGAGGCCAACGCCCGCTACGGTGAAACCCTCGACGGCATCCGCGCCCTCACGCCCCAGCACCAATTCACCGTCGCGGTGGACCCGTATGTCCGTCCGGGCGATCCGGCCAGCGGCCTGCTGCCGGGAGTGCAGGACCAGGCGCCAGGCCTGCCGGGGGCGGGCGACAACTCCGTGCAGGCTTACAACTTCCGGCTTTGCCTGACGCAAAACCCGACGAACAAACTGCCCATCGAACCGCCCGCCCACTACGACCCGGCGCAATACGAATTGCTGGCCCGCTACCTGGAAGCCCTCGTGGCCGCCGGCAAGCCGCCGCGCCTGGGCCAGTTGATCGACCTCCAGCCCATGCCGCACGGCAAGACCGACATCAACAACAACGGCCCCTTCTCGACCGATTTTATTGGCGGCAACCAGGGCTACTCCGGCGGCGACTACGCCCAGCGCGCCCGCATCTGGCAGGCGCACGAGGATTACACCCGCGGCTTTCTGCATTTCCTGGCAGCCAGCCCGCGCGTCCCGGCCCCCCTCCGCGCCGAGATGCAATCCTGGGGGCTGTGTAAAGATGAATTTCAAGACACCGGCGGCTGGCCCCATCAACTCTACATTCGCGAGGCCCGCCGCATGGTCTCCGACTATGTCATGACCGAAAACAACTGCCGCCATTCCCTGGCCGTGCCCGACGCCGTGGCGCTGGCGGCCTACACCATGGATTCGCACAATTGCCGCCGCATCGTCCGCGAGGGCCGCGTGGAAAACGAAGGCGACGTGCAGGTGGGCGGATTTCCCCCCTACCCGATCAGTTACCGCTCGCTCACGCCGCGCAAGCGGGAATGCGAAAACCTTCTCGTGCCCGTCTGTCTTTCCGCCACACACATCGCCTACGGGTCCATCCGCATGGAACCGGTATTCATGGTTCTTGGGCAGTCGGCGGCCGTGGCGGCCGGGCTGGCCCTGGAAAAGAACGTGCCGGTGCAGGAGATTCCCTACGGCCAATTGCGCCAGCGCCTGCTGGCGGCCCGCCAGGTATTGGAATGGCCGCCCCCGCCCGCCCCGCCCTCCCCGTGAGGGCAAACGCATCTCATGTTTTTGGTAGGGCCGTGCTGCCGCATGGCCACTGATGTTTTGGTAGGGCCGTGCTGCCGCATGGCCACTGATGTTTTGGTAGGGCCGTGCTGCCGCGCGGCCACTGACTATTGCAGTGCCTTCAAAAAAAGCCTGGTCAGCAAAATCTGTGGGTGAGGACATCGGGTTCGGGGAGCCTTCCTAACGTGTGATACAAGGCGATCTCCATCGCATCTTAGGTGCGAAAGCCATAGGATCGTCTGGTTACCACTCGGATTTTATTGTTCAGACCCTCGACGGCGCCGCTGGAGACTTCGCCTTTGGCTTTGAACCAATTCATCAACAACTCTTGATGAGCGCGCAACGTCCGCGCCACTTTCTTCATGGGTTCAATGCGGCTGCGCAAGGCGCGCCACGTCCAATCATCCAAAAAGTAGCCCGCCCAAGTCAGCGATTTGTAGCTCCTGAAGTGCTGGAACGTTTCCTTGAGGATCCAGGCCCGTGCGGTGGCCAGCTTGCTGGCGACCAAAGCCTTGAGCTGGCATCGAGCTTTGCCGCGCACCCGGCTGCCTCGCCGCAACAGTTTCCAGCGCATTTCTTTGAGATGCCTGGCTTGGGCTGAGGCCGCAATCCGCAAGCGGCCGCTTTCGGCCCGGCGCACTTGATCGACGGCCTGGTTCAAGTGCGTTGTGATATGGAACCGGTCCAGCACATGCAACGCCTGGCCCGCCTTGGCGGCGATGACGTTGAGATAAGGCCGCCACATGTCGCTGCACACAAAGCGCCGTCCTTTGACGGTGTCCTCACCCAGCGCCGCCAGGCCCCGGCGCAAGGTGGCTTGGGTGCGCCGCTTGCCTCCCCACAATAAACGGCGGCGATCGGGGTCAATCTGGTAAATTACGGTCAGGAAATTATCCGCCCGCTTGCTCTTGCCCCAGTGGATTTCGTCCACGCCGATTGATTCGACCCCTTCGAGTTTGCGGTGCGCCAAGCCCCATTGCACAAACCACTCCACCGAGCGGTAAACGCATTCCCAACTGGTGTGGAAGGCCTGCGCTGTCTCGCGCCACGACAAACGCCGCGCCCAGCGGGAAAGAAAGCACATCATGGCAATGGTTACCGGCCGCTTGCCCTGGCTTCAGGGAACGTGCTCGATGACCACCCCGCAGGTCGGGCAGTTGACCCGCCGGGCGGCGTAGAGAAAGCAGGTCATGATTCCCCACAGCGGCACAAAGAGCCAGGAACGTTGGGGCAACTGGTCATAGCCGGGGGCCGGCTGCAAGCAGTGGGAGCACTTGGCGCGGATGCCGGCCTTGGGTTGGAGGGTGATCTGGATTTGGCGGGGGCGGCCTTTGCGGTCGCGCAGCAAGCGGATGTCGTCGTAAACGAAGCCAACAAAGTGTTGAACGGCGTTGAGCAGGGTCTTAACTTGGAGCTGCATAGCTGGTCTGTCGGCCCGGGTCTGTCGGCCCGGGCCGGGCGCTGAACTTCTATTCACACAACGCAGGTTGATACAAATGCGGACTCTGGCTCAAGCTTACTGGGACCTGATTCGCGGTGCGAAAAAATGGTTGGCCCTTACTCTTTGCCTTTTCTGCTTCGGATTCGCAGCAGCAGTAGTGTTTGGCATTGCAAACCCGACCCTGATTGAACAAGTGGTGGAGCACCTTCATGGAAATCCTGAGACGGGATTTCCAGCCTTCGTCCTCTTCCTTAAGCATAACTTGACGGCCCTGCTTATCATCTGGTGCGGAGGCTTCGTCCCTGCCATTGCCCCCCTGTTCAACATCCTTGCAACGGGATTTATCCTTGGCACCTTGCTCGTGGACAGAGGAGTTCTCTACTCGTTTCTCTCCATTTTTCCGCACGGCATCGTCGAGATCCCGGCTATCCTCGTGGGGAACGCCTTTTCGTTGAGACTCGGCTTGAGGTGGATTTTCCAGAAGACTGCAGGCGAGCGCAAGCGGACCTTTGTTACAGATTTACAGAACAGCCTTAAGATCGGTCTTGTGTGCATGTTTCTGATCGTTATTGCGGCTATGATTGAGACTTTTGCCACACCCAAAATCCTGGCGGCTTACGAGAGAGGGCATCTGGCCGGTATCGGCGTTCAGCTCGCAGTGCATGAGCACCAGCTTACGATTACTCATGTCTTCCCCGACAGCCCAGCCTCGAAAGCCGGGCTCGTTTCCGGCCTGGTCATCCACAAAATTGATGGCGTCGAGACTGCTGGCAAGGACATCCGGCAATGCCGTGAAATGCTCCACGGCCGGGTTGGCACGAAGGTCAGACTTGAGCTGATCGACACTGCACGAAACCAGACAAACAGCATCGAATTGGTGCGGGACTTATTGCCACACTTTTACCTTCCCCTATAGCCCGCTCAGCGGCTCAGCTCAACTGCAACGTATCCGCCTGCCCTCCGACAGCTTGGGTAAACCGCTGCGCTGGCCCCCAGAGCACGGCGGATACACTGCTTCACGTTACTCGAATGCGGACAGATCAGCTATTGTTGATCGGGGTCGGAGGACTTCAGCCCTGCAATTTTTCACAAGCAATTTCTTAGCGGCGCAAGATGGCGGAGGGCTGGGCAGTCAAGGTGGAGCGCAGCAGGGCACGGGGGCACGTGGCGAGCAATACCTTGACGGCCCGGCCCGGAGCCATAGGCTGGGCGCGGCGCAATTGCTTGGCGCTCCATTGTCTTTCGGCCGTCAGGCCGCTCGACTTCATCCCCGGCCAACTCTTTGGTGGGGCGACGCCGCGCCCACAAACGGTCATCCCGACAATCTGTTCCAGTCTCCTGCCGAGCCGCTTTGGCGAACCGTCGTCCGGCTCAGCAGAGTTGTCCGTCCGTGTTTGTCCGTGTCCGCCATAGTTTCAACGAAGGCGGAAGCCTTGCGACGGCGGATACTTCAGCCCTCAAACTGGCCCACTTCGAAATGGAAAAATGACCCGAGGAAGCTCGCTTTCGGCGGGACAACGCAGCACTCTTGAGAAAAGAAAAATCTTTTTGATGAATCATTAGCCTGCAACGCTCCACTGCTGTGATGAAATTCAAGCAAATACTATTTCTTGTCTTGTTGGCGGTCACGGCTTTGGTTCTGGCGGGCTGCGCGAGCCATCTGCCGAATACCTATGTTCTTTTCCCAAAAGCTTCCGTCAACGCACACCCGGCGCGCATGCAGTTGGACACCGGTGCGTCTTCCACCGTGCTGTTCTCTATGCGGGCCAGGCGGCTGGGCCTGAAATCGGCCGAAATATCCGAACCGACGCCAATGACGTTCGATGGTCAAAGCTTCACGGCACCGCTCCCCATGTTCCGCTTCTCGTTGTTATTCCGCCTGGCTCTCCTTAGAAAACAATGGGTTCCGCCGGACGGGGTTGTTGGCTGGCCCGAAATCCGGGACAATATCCTGGTCTTCGACGCGGACCGGCGCACGGTTCGCAGCGTGCAACAACTGCCGCCAGAAACCGCCGGATGGCTCAAATTGAAAGTGGTGCCGGGCGATTGGCTGCTGCTCGAAGTGGCGATGGCGGACGGCAAAACCGGCACGATCGAGGTGGATACCGGCTCTGTTTTCGGCGTCGAAATGCCGCCAGCACAGTGGAAGGAATGGAAGGCGGCCCATCCCAAGTCCTCCTTGCCTTCTCATCTGGGCGGCGCCGGTTCTTTTGGTGTCCACATTTGGCACATGGGTTGGGCGGACGAAATCGATCTCGGGACGCTCCTAGTGACCGATGTCGTTGTGCAAGACATGCCCGCCGCCCAAGGGGCCGTGATCCAGAGCTGCGCCCCCAACGCCAAAGCCGTCTGGAGCATTGGCATGTGTGCCCTGAACCGCGTGGACTTGGTGGTGGATGCGAAAAACGGGTTTGCCTACGTCCACCCCAAACCTCCGCCCGGACCGCCTTATCCCGGGGTTGAACGTCTGGCTGCCCGGCAGGTCATGACCAACCCTCCTGTCACCGGCGGGAATTGGACCGTCGCGGACGACGTGCGATTGAGCCCCGACAACCTTTTCCTCATCTCGGGTAACTCTAAGCGCAACAAGGACAATTGGGCCGGCGCCCTCGCTGATTTCAACCGCGCCCTGGAAATTAGCCCGAACAATGCCGACGCTTATTCCCGCCGCGGCGTGGCCAGGCAAATCGAGGGCGACTTTTCGGGCGCCCTCTCAGACTACGACAAGTTCATCGCATTGAAACCTGACGCTTCAGACTGGGAGCGTCTGTATCGCCAGACTTTGTTGTGGCGGCTGGGCCGGGCGCCGGAAGATTTTTCAAAGTCACTGGCCGGATGCAAGGACGGTTGGACGAAAACCCTCGCCCTGTTTCTGGCGGAGAAGCTGGACGAAAAGGCCTTGCTCGCGGCGGCGGAGAAGAGCGACGGCGAGCCGGTGCCCCAGCAGAGAGCCTTGGCCTCTTATTATATCGGCGTCATGCGTCTGAGCAAAGGCGACAAGGCGGGCGCACGGGATTCCTTTCGCAAATGCCGGGCTGCCGGCATGAAGGGCGATGATGAATATCACTTCGCCGTCGCGGAGTTGCGGCGGCTGTCGCGGCCGGTCTGGCCCTGGAATTAAACCTCCCGGCGCAGGAAATTCCTTACGGTCAATTGCACCAGCGCCTGCTGGTCGCCCGCAAGGTATTGGAATGGCCGTCGCCGCCCGCCCCGCCGTCCTCGTGAGGGCAAACGCATCTTATGTTTTGGTAGGGCCGTGCTGCCGCGCGGCCACTGACTATTGCAGTGCGTTAAAAAAGACATTTATTCCAATGAGCGTTCATCCGGACTGTAAAGTCTCCGGGTGAACCGTTCGCCAAAGAGCGACAAATTCAGCGGGAGTCACCACACGCGCTCCACGACATTTGTCCGGCGGATAGTCAGCCGTATTGCCCGTAACAAGATAATCGGCCGGGGCCGCCAACGCGACGGCAAGAAACGGCTCGTCGTCACGGTCGGGCAATCCAAATGCCGCAGGGGATGGAGAGACCGAAACACCATCCGCTTCAAGTTTGCTCAGAACGTCCCGGACCTGTTGCGGATCGAATTTGAAATGGGGTCGGGCCAAGACTTCCGCATATTCGGAAAGAATGCGCCCATCATAGCATCCTTGCACCACTCCCCGCAGCGCCAGCGACAGAACTGTCGCGGGATTTCCTTTGCTGTTTAAGAGACCCGACACGAGAACGTTGGTGTCGAGCACAATTCTCACTGCCGGGGGCGGGTTTGGCGCGCCGCGTCGATTTCCGCGTCAATCTCGTTCAGGGAGAGGCGGAAAGTTCCATTGGCCTCGGCGGACTTTTGCAGCGCCGCCATGGCTTGCAGGGCCCGCACGCTGCGAAGCGCGGCAAGAGTGGGCCCCAGACTTTCCGAATCGACAGACAGCAAAACCGCCACGGGATCGCCTTGAGAGGTGACGACCAAGCCGTCCCGATCGGTCGCTTTGAACCATTGCTCGGCCGGTTGCTGTTTCAGTTCATTGATGCTTATCGTGCTCACTCGGCAAAATCTACCGCATCCGCACCTCAATTTCCAATCCTAATCTTCATCCCCGGCCAACTCTTTGGTAGGGCAAGGCGGCACCGCCAAGCGGTCATCCCGACAATTTGTTCTGGTTGCCCGCCGAGCCATTTACCCTTTGCGAGGAATTCACCGGCACTCCAAGAGCCTGTTTGCACACAGATCGATGCTGGGATTGTGAGCGCTGCGGGGCGACCTGCACCCAGGCACTGCGCGAATCAAAAGCTCTAAAAGCGGGCGAATATGAATATGGTGGGCAAGCCTTGCAAAAACAGAAAGGGGCCAACAGCCTTTTCAAGTGAATTCCTCAACGCCCGTCACAAATTTGGATAGGGAGTCCATCTGTCCATTTGATCATAATTCTTGGAGCCGCGATTGTTGGTTGCCTGCCAGACCACGTCGAAAACGGGTTTCAAAATCGGGTCCGGTAAAATGTCAAACGTGTCAATTATCAGTTCCGGCAGCGGCAGAATATCGGACTCAAAAGGCGTTGTTTCGTCGAAGTCGCGCCACCTGTTATCTGTTCCAATCTCCAGCCCTTTAACTCTGACGAGACTCATCATGAAAACAAATGGTGGTTCAACATTCATCTGCTTGTAAACAGTCAGGAAATGATGCAACCCATGACGAGCCATTCCTTCGAGGGAAATTGCATCGAGCACTTTGTGCCGCTTGGCCGCTTTTTCTTCCTCGGAACATAGGCTCTGGCTGAAATCCAGAAACTTGCAACTGAAAACCGACTCAATCGGGCCGTATCGGAAAACCTGCACATAAGCACGTTTCGTTTGACCAGATGCCGGGAATGACAGGAAACCATCGAAATTAAACCGTTCCCGCGAAACTGGATCATGAAAGGGCTGGATTGATGCTATTTTCGTGGCAGGAATCGTCAAGTCTTCCATTCCTGCTCGCCCGCTCGGTCTGAGCGGATAAAAATGGAGAACACAGTGAGGGCACAGAGCAAGCGGAAGCGGGGTCTCTCCTCTTTCGATTTTTGTCAATCTATCTGTGCGGAAAACTTCAACCCGGCTTTTCAGCGTGGCGGACATGTCACACGCGTTTCGAATCTCCCGCATATCCAACTGGTATTTCCCCGCACTCGTTCTGGAGTAAAAGGGTGATTGTTTCTCAAACGCAACCATGTGAGGAAAAGCCCAGCTTTTCGGAACGCGAATGACAATCACCCGGCCAGAGGCAAATCCCTCGATTGCCTTCATTTTGATGCCAGGAATGCGCGGATCAATATGTGACTGCAATACTTGTTCAAGTCGTCGCAGTTCGAGGTCCACATTGATTCCAGGCAGCCCCACAATTGCTTCGGGAATTCCGGTTGCCTTTCCTGCTTCGCGTTTATCACGTATTCCGTAAATGAGATCGCCTCCGTCTGCGTTTGCAAACGAGGATACGTCAGAAAGAAATTCCTTTTTGTCGCTGTTCGCGCTGGCAGGAAGCCGCTCTTTGTATTCAATCGTCCGGGATTCGGCGACTGGGGTCGCAACCAGCGCCTCGATGTCTGCCCTTGAAATGGCATCAAATTCTTTTCCAATCATACCGATCTTTTGAACACTCTTCGACGAAGAATTTTATACGGCAGGCCGCGCCTATGGAGGACGTGGCCGTCCGGCTCTGTCCTAAGCCGTTAAAAATTTCGCGGTTTACTGTCCGACTCTCCCGACTACGCCAGATTTGTTTGTACGGTGAAATTCAAACGCCTTTCCGCCGAGGCGTCAACCCCAATGGTACGGCTGACGACCAACTGATTAAGAGTCCGTCTCCGGCTATCGCAAAGAGTTGAGTATCAACAAACGTGGAATTTTGATGCCATTTGTGGGGCCAAACGGACGGACGCTGTGAAGGTGCCCGGGCGTCTGGAGTTAGAAGTCGTACCACTCCCAATTATTAACGCGCGGCCCGTCCGGAAGAATGACAAGGATGACGACCAGGCGTTTCTCCGTAACGCCATATCTTTCCCACCGGTAAGTCCATGCGGTGCCGTCCCATGGCGCGGGGGTCGCTTGTCCGTAAACGCTGGCGCTGGTTTCGTCAGGCCGCCCAAGTAGCGCCCGGACATTCTCCGCGGTTTGGCCAGGCCAGAGTCTCAGTGCGGCCTCTCGCGCCTGCTCCAGGGTGACGCCGTCGCGGTCAGAAGGGGGGTCGGGCCGGAAATCCAACGGCTGCGGGGCTTGGCAAGCGGTCAGCCATAACGCGAGGAGCGGGACGGCGGTTTTCATGGGTAGAGTTTAGCTCCGGATTCCTTTTTTGGCAACGGAGAAACGGCATTGGCCACGCTGATGATGGCCAGGCGGAGGGCTTCATTGGTGGGAATGTAAATGTTCATCAACCCATAGTTTCGTTCGATTTTGTCGCAGGGGTCACCCATCGGACCGCCCGCTTTTTAACTTCTCTCGTTGATTTCAGCGAACGCGGCGACGGCTCAACCAATCGGATTTTTTGCCACCTCTTTGCCGGCCCCAGGCAGCCTGTCCGGCACGGATAGAGGCGCCAACAAATATCTGTGTCAATCTGTGTGAATCTGTGGCCCGCACCCTTGGCCGTCGGTCCATCCGCCCTCCTTGCCCCACTCACTCATTCACTGATTCACTCATTCTTATATTCGCTTTTTTTTCCTTCCGTAGGTTTTTCCCGTTGACAGACCTGTGCTTAAATCGAGCCAGCATGAATGATACATGCAAAAGGCAGACTGCTGAGTGCGGCCCGGTCAACACCGGCCCGTGGCTCGGAGACCTCTCCCATCGGATCAGCCATTCGTCGCATTCGTCCCCTTGGTCCCATTGGCTCCCCAATCAAGCCAGTCAAACCATGCATGTTCGCCCTCACGTCCGACATTTGCCGTCTTCTACAGGTGACAAACTTGACGCAAAAACTCAATCCTGCGCCGGTCCAAACGCAGACGCCATGCACCGCCAGCATCGGAAACTACCCGTAGAGGCGGCAAAAAATGCCGGATTCAAACCGGAAAACGAATTTAAAAACCCGGAAAAATCCGGCCAAATCCCGGAAAATCCGGCTAAATCCGGCTAAATCGGGCCAAAAAATGAAAATCCACAAAATGCCAGGATTTGGCGACGGCGACCAGTGACGAAAAACCTCACAAGTGCCAAAGGAAACGGGTCTTCATCCTTCATCCTTCTTCCTTGTTTGCAGCCGGCAGAGCGCCTCCAACACCTTTCGATGCGCGCTCGTGAACGCCAGTTGTCTTGCCTCTGCCATGCTTTTCCAGGCGCCGGGCGGTTCCTGGCTGACCGGGAGGTTGGCGCGGAAGGCCTCGAGCAGAATCCGCGAGCGCGTGATCGTGTGCCGGACCCGGAAAAACGGGCCGCCGCGGCCAATGGAAAACGGGGCGGCCTTACTCGCCAGGTTCCTGGTCTTGACTGGGATTTCGATATTGGGAAATTCCCACAGGCCCGCGTTCACGCCGCCGCCCGGACGACGCCGCACGAAAATTCGGCCGCGCCGGCGCGCGATGAACGCGATGAAGCGCCGTCGGCGGGCGGGTGTCCGCCGGGCCGGGGCGGGAAAGTCCCCCACTCGATTCTCCCGCCGGGCGAAACACTCCCGGCACGCCGGACAGAGGGCGCATTTGGGCCGGCGCGGCAGGCAGATCAAGGCGCCCAATTCCATCAGCGCCTGGTTGAGTTGCGACGGCTCGACGCCGCGCAGCGAGACCAGCGCCCGCGCCAGGTTCCAGAGTTTGGTGTTGACGCTTTTGCCGCGCGGGTCGCCCGCAATGCCGAAGAGCCGGCTCAACACGCGAATCACGTTGCCGTCGAGGACGGGCGCGGGTTGGTTGAAGGCGATGCTACAGATCGCCCCGGCGGTGTAACGGCCGACGCCGGGCAGCGCCAGCACATCGTCAAAGGCCTCGGGAAAACGGCCCGCATGGTGGCGCACGATCTGCCGGGCGGCGGCTTGGGCGTTGCGGACGCGGTTGTAATAGCCCAGGCCCTCCCACAGTTTCAGGATTTTCGCCAAGGGGGCGCGAGCGAAGGCCTCCACCGTCGGCAGCGTCCGCATCCATCGCTCAAAATAGGGGATGACGGTCTTGACCTGCGTCTGCTGGAGCATGATTTCGGAAATCCAGACGGCGTAGGGGTCCCGGGTCTGGCGCCAGGGAAGGTCGCGCGCGTTTATGCGGTACCAGGCGGCCAGTTTTTTCGCGATGCGGCGCATTTTGCGCCGCCACATCTAAACCGGAACACTTCAGTTGAACAGGAAGAAACAGGCGGCAGAGGCTTGAAATCGAAGGGCCAATTGACGGGAGATTACGATTACGATTAAGATCAGGACGTGAAACCGTTGACCAGTTATACGTGCAAATTGACCGACGCCCAGGCGGCGGCGCTGGAGGCGCATTTGCGCGGGCACGATTTCAAATTTCGCGAGGTGCCTTACGCCCGTTTTGCCGGGGAAAAGGAGAAAACCAACGTGGTGTTTTACCAGAGCGGCAAGCTCGTCGTGCAGGGTAAGGGAACCCAGGACTTCGTCGAGTTTGTCCTCGAACCGCTCATTTTGCAGGCGGTCAAGCTGGGCTACGAAACGGTTTTGAACCCGGAGTTGCTCGCCCCGCGCATCGGCGTGGATGAGAGCGGCAAGGGCGATTTTTTCGGCCCGCTCTGCGTGGCAGGCGTTTATATCAATGAAGCGGTGGTCAAACGCTGGCAGGACGCCGGCATCCGCGATTCCAAGAATATCGGCAGCGACCGGAGAATCGCCGAGTTGGCGCAATTGATTCGCGACACGCCGGGCTGTCTGTTCAACGTCGTGCCCATCGGCAACGAAGCCTACAACCGGCTGCACGCGAAACTCAAAAGCGTCAACACCCTCCTGGCGTGGGGCCATGCCCGCGTCATCGAGAACCTGATGGCCGTCGCCTATCGCATGAACCCAAAGCCGGTGCGCGCGATCAGCGATCAGTTTGCGCATGACAAAGGCGTCATTGCCAAGGCCCTGATGCCGCTGGGGCGGAGCGTCGAGCTGGTGCAACGGCACAAGGCGGAGGAGGACCTGGCCGTCGCGGCGGCGTCCATTCTGGCGCGCAATGAATTTGTCACGCGCCTGCGCGACCTGGGCAAACACTACGAGATGGAATTTCCCAAAGGCGGCTCGGCCGCCGTCGATGCCGCCGCCAAAGAATTTGTCGCCCGGCACGGCGCGGAGAACCTGGGCAAAGTGGCCAAGATGCATTTCCGCACCGCCTTGCGCGCCCAAGGGCTGCCCGAACCGCCCAAGGTGAAATGGAAACGGCGCGGGTGAGGGCTATTTCTTTTCCGCCGCTTCGAGGCGTTTGAGGTCTTCGGCCAGAAATTGCGCGACGTCTTTGAATTTTCGGACGTTTTCCGGTTTGATCTCCATCAACGTCTTGTGCGCCTCCAGACAGGCGCGGGTGATTTCGGCGCGCGACTCGCCGCCGGCCTTGGCCAGCGGCTCGAAATGGTCCGTCAACGGCTCCGCGCCGGAGGTGATCCGAAAGAGATGCGCCACGCCGAGGTTCTCGAGCACTTCGGCGATGCGCGCATTGGGATTGGACAATTCCAGCGGCGATTCCCGGGGGTTGGCGCCGTCGCAGAATTTCAAGCCGATGCCCGACAACATCCCCAGGAAGGTGCTGTCCATCATGGCGCAATCGCGCAACTCGAAGATGAAGCGGCGGTAGCCGCGCTGCCAGAGTTCGAGGATCAGTTTCTTCAAATCCACGCTGCAAGTGAAATCGGCGCGGCCATTGATCCTGACGCAGACCGCCTGGTCACATACCGCCACCATTAAATTTGCCGGAGTCGGATTCATGAGAAAACCGGGGCAATATCCCGCCGGAAAGCCGGGGAGTCAAGCGGCGGCGGGCAAAACTGCATTGCCGGCCTGGCCCTCGGGGCGGCTGGCGATGCGCACCAAGGCCTGCTGCAAGACCAGCGCCGGGTCCAGGTTGCGCGAAATGAGCCTCTGGTTGCACTCCAGCAACAGGGCCATGGCCGCGATCAATTCCTCCCGGCTGTAGTTGCGCGCCTGCGCCGCCGCCCGATACAACACATACGGATTCAACGCGAGCGGGTTGAATTTTTTGTCCTCGGGCAGCCCTTCGGCCGGAATGCGCGCCAACTGCGCTTTGAAGCGGTGGAATTCGGATTCCGGTGTGAGCCATTTTTGCGCCATCATTTCCCGCGCGAAAATCAGCGCCCGCACCTTGCTGATCAGCCCGTAGAGCAGCCCGATCTCGTTGCGTTGCGGGTCGCGCCGCACTTCCCACAACTCCTCGTCCAGGCAGCGCAGCACCTTCGGCAAATCCCGCTCGCCCAAGGCGTCCCCCAAGGCAAAGGCGCGGGCCTGCTTGTTCCGGGTGACAATGGCATCGACGTCGGCGGCCTCCAGGCGCGGCCGCGCCCCGGCGTAGAGGGTGAGCTTTTCGATCTCGGAGCGCAACGAGCGGGGGTTGGGGCCGGCATTGGCGATCAAGCTGGCCAGGGCCTCGTCGGAGATTTCCCGGCCCAACTCGCCCAACGCCCCCAAGGCGAAGGCCTCGGCCTGCTGCACCCAGTCGCTGTCGTCGGCCGACCAGCCGGCCCGGAATTCGACCGAGCCGATTTTCTCCAGCGTCTTGTAAAAGAGCTTGCGCTTGTCCACTTTCCCGGCGCTGACCAGCAGCCGGACATCGCGCCAGTCAAAGGCCTTCAGTTCCCGGGCCAGCTCGGCGAGCTTTTCGGTGACGGCCTGGGCGGCGGCGGCGCGTTCTTCGCCCAGGAAATTGCAGTTTTGCAGCCAGACGACTTTGCCGTCGCCGAAGAAAGGGAGGGTCTGCAAGGCGGCGCGCAGCCTGGCCAGCGCGGCCAGCGCCTCGCCGCTGTTATTGACAGCAGCGTCGATGATTTCGTGGTCCGAGCCGCCGATGGCGGCGCTCCAGCCCTGGAAGACCTCGCGGGCGCGCTCTTTGACGGCGAATTCGTCCTCGCCACAGACCAGGAGGACGGGGCTTTTGGGGAGGGCGGCGGCGGGCATGGGCGGGAGGCGCTATTCGGGTTCCTCGGATTCGCCCGTGTTCTCGTTGATCCGCTCCAGGGTCGCGCTCATGTCTTCGACCTGTTCGAAGAGAGAGGAGGAAACGAAGATGGGCCGCTTTTGCGCGGTGGCCAGGGCCAGGCAATCGCTGGGACGGGCGTCAACCTCGACGATTTTGCGTCCCAACTCATTTTCCTGCTGCAAGATCAGACGGGCGTAAAAGGTCGCGTTTTTCAATTCGGTGATGACCACCCGCTCAATGGTGATGTTGAGGCCTTTAAAGATATTGTTCACCAAGTCGTGGGTCAGCGGCCGTTCCTTGTGCGTGTCGCGCAGAAACATGCCGATGACGACTCCCATGTTCGGTTCAACCTGGATGACGAACACCTTCCGCGCATTGCCCAAAAAAATCGCGCAGCCGCTATTCATCGGCAGGATCCCGCGAATTTCCACCGGCAAGACATCATTCTTCATACCCTCAGGTTAGACGTTTATGCCAAAAACTCAAGCGGGCGTTGCGGATGCCCCGGAAACCCGGCCGGGGGCTGCCTTTGACCTTGACAGCAGCCGCGGCGGAAGGGAACGTGGGCACACTGGCGTTGTGCAGCGGCACTGAACCGCGGCGCGAAACAACAGAGTCGAGGCCGCCGACAGCGCCGGCCCAAAACAACATGCCCCGCGTTAAAACCGGCGAGTTAAAGGAAGGAATGGTCGTCGCCAAAGATGTCAAGAATATCGACGACATGCTCCTTCTGCCCGCCAAGGCCGTCCTGACCGGGCGGCAGATCGACATCCTCCAGGCCTGGGGCGTGGCGGAGCTTGAGGTGGAAGCGTCCGACCTGCTGGGGGACGCCGATCCGCTGGCCCGGCTGCCGCCGGAAGTGGCCGCCCAGTTGGCCGCCCAGATCAAGGCCCTGTTCTGGCAGGCGGATGATTCCAACCCTGTCTTCGCCGAGATTTTCAAGCTGATGCTCTGGCGCCGTGCGCGCAAAGAACCGTAAGCCATGAGGCTGCCCTCCATTACTGAATTGATCAGCGGCATTCCCTCCAGCCTCGGTTCCTGCGGCCCGGTGCTCAAGGAAATCGAAGCGGAATTGCAGTCGCCCCAGTGCAGCCTCAGCACGGTCGGGGAAGCGATCGAAAAGGACCCCGACCTGACCTCCCGCCTGCTGCGGTTGGGCAACAGTCCCTTTTACGGATACAGCACCCGGCTGACCAGCGTGGCCGAGGCCGTCAGTTTGATCGGGATTCGCCAGGTGCAGGACCTCCTTCTGGCCTCGAGCATCATTGAACGGTTCGCCGGCGTGCCGGAGAAATATGTGAGCATGGAATCGTTCTGGCGGCACAGCCTGGCTTGCGGGATTGCCGCCCGGCTGGTGGCCATGGAACGGCGGCTGCCCAAGCCGGACAAGTATTTCGTGGCGGGGCTGCTGCACGACGTGGGCCGATTGGTTCTCCTTGGGCAGGGCGCGCAGGCGGCCCATCAGGTGTTCCAACTTTGCCAGAAAGAACGGATGCTCCTGCGGGAAGCGGAAATGCGGGTGTTGGGCTTTGACCACCAGCAGATCGGCGGGGCCTTGCTCCGCCACTGGAGATACCCCACCACCCTCATCGAGGCCGTCGCCTGCCATCATCAACCGGCCCTGGCGGAGCTGGGCCGCGAAGAAGCCGCCACCGTTCATTTCTGCGATCACCTGGTCAACGCCATGCAGATCGGCTGTTCCGGCGAGCGTTATGTGCCGCCCCTGAACATGAAGGCGTGGGAGCGGCTCCATCTTCCGCTGGAGACGCTGCCCTCGATCGTCGGCGCCGTGGACGAACAGATCGAGGCGGTGATCGAGGTCTTTTTGAAGCATTGAGGCATGGAACCGCCGGGCGACATTTTTGATTCCATTTATCCCGACATGCTCAAGACCGGCTTGGGAAAACTCGGGCTGCTGGATGCGCAACGGGAGTTGCTGGCGCTCTTTTCCGCCCTCGAACATTTCCGCCGCGACCTGCACGCGCAGGAAAGCGCCGACGGCATCCTGCGCCTGAGCCAGCAGTATATCCAGGGCCTGAACCTGTTCCGCGCCGCCGGTTTCTGGCTGGTGTCTCCGGCGGAACTGAGCTTCGAGATTGCGTTGGCGTCGCCGGAATCGGAGCGGGAGCGGCTGGACGGGGTGGTGCGCGGGGAAATCCGCGCCGGCCGGTTTGCGTGGGCATTGCGGCAAAGCGCGCCGGTCTTTTTCGCGGCGGGACCGCCCGAAAACCCGGAGCGCGGGCTGCTCCATGCGCTGGCGGTTTCCAGCCAGGTGGTCGGGATGTTCTGCGGCCTCCTGCGGCGCGAACTGGCGCCGAACCAGGAAATCGTTTTCAGCCTGCTCTCGTTGCTTTTGGGCGGCAGCGCGGACGCCCTGGCCACGTTGCGCAAGACAGCGAGTTTGACCAGCCAGATCAACACCTTGAGCGGGCTGCTGCCCGTCTGCTCGTGGTGCCGGAAGGTCCGCGATGATCGCGGGTACTGGGAGCAGATCGAGAAGTATATCAGCAGCCGCACCGCGGCTTCGTTCACCCACGGGATTTGTCCGGAGTGCCGGCAGAAATGGCTGGAGGATCCAGGCGCCGGCTCGTGAGGTTCTCGCGCGGAGGCCGAAGAAAAAAACTGTTTCTTTTTCCCTCTCCGCGCCTTGCGCGAGCATTCCCGCTCGGAGCGTTTTCACACAGCGGAAACGATTCATTCCCAGATCGGCACGAGACGAAGAATTTTATCCTGCACCCGATGGTTTAGACTTGTCCGATTTCAATTTGCGTCAAATCGTTGAAGTCATTTTTGCTGAAGACCGGACATCCCTGTCTGCGCGGAGGGCGGCGCGGATGGCGTCCCGGCTGACTTTGACCGGCAACATCAGAAAACCTTCCCGCGTGCGGATGGGCTTTACTACAGGAACTTCCTTTTCCACCAATTGCACCACGCGCACACTTCCATCCGGCTGGCGGGAGGCGTCAAACGCGGTGCGCGGCGGAAATAAATCAGCGGAGCAGATGCGGCCATTTTTATCAGCAACCAATTTCATAATGGGATTATCCCATAAGCCGGAGCAGTTTCAAGGGCATTTTCCAAAGCTGTTTTCCCGCCCGGGGGCGTCACAAAGGGCAAACCCGGCAGGCCAACCTTCCGAGGTTCAAATCGAGGCCGGTTTGTCGGAAGCGCGCAGGTGCCGGCGGCACCTGAGAATGACGGCTTTCTGGAATACATGAAACTCCGGCTTGGGCGGCGCCAACCGATCATAGCGGTTTGCGATTTCCTGGTGGAATACGCGCTCCGCTTGGTCGCGTTCGGCTGAGAATGGATCGAGGGCGTGCGCGAACTTGTCATAGAGTTGGGCCAGGCTCGCAATCTGCTCCCGGGAGATGGCCTCTACGAGTGCATCTGGTGGAGGCGTTGGCATCTGTTTCTCAAGTCGAGCACCCGGTCGTAGAAAAACGCCGCGCCGCAATCGGGGTGGGCGAGCGACAACTGGTGGAGCCGTTTGGCGAATTCATCGCATTGGGAAACCATCGTACCCCACCATCCCGCGACCTTTGCCAAGTCCTCCTCGCGGCGCGCGAACTGGACCACGAACTTGTAGATGGTCAGCAGTTGGGCCTCCAGTCGCGCGGCAGCATCGTTAAACGGCACACAAACGTCTTGCGGCAGGGTCGCCACTTCCTGGTCAAATGCGGCCAGCGTTGACTCGGCCAATACCTTGACATCCGATTCGGTTAGACATTCTGTCATCGCGGCACAAGCCTATTCAAGAAACCCAAGCGTGTAAAGCTCGCAACGCGCTCCCCGAAATCAACCGCATGCTTCCGTAAGTGCCATCAGTACCCCATCCACGGGGGTTGAGGCGACTCAACGTTTCAATAATTCGGCAACATCGACGATGGCGTCCGGGAAGCGGGCGGGGCTGGCCTGGTCTCCGGCGTTTAGGATTTTAGACGAGCCGTAGCCGGTGAAATGCGGCTCGCGATAAACCTCCAGCGTCCCATTGACCAAATTCACGATCCACACCTCCGCGATGCCGGCGCGTCCGTAAGCCGGCAGCTTCACTTCACGGTCGGACTCCAGCGTCGAGTCAGACACTTCGATGAGCAGGAAGACGTCTTCGGGTCCGGGGTGGCGGCTGGTGTAATCGTCCGCCGCCGGATTGAGCAGCATCAAATCGGGCTGCGGCTCGGAATAGTCATCCAGATGAACAGGGTTTCGCACCGACAGCAACCAGCGATCCTTTGATAACGGGGTGAAAAGACGGTTGAGCCGTCTAACGATACCGCCATGATATGGGCTAATTCGTGGTGTATCGATGATTTGGCCGTCGAGCAGTTCCACGCGGGCGCCCGGGCGGAGCACGCCGGTTTCACCCATGCGGTAATACTCCTTGACGCTAAAACGATGCCGGGGCTGCATCGGCATGGGCTAAATCTTCCCGTAAAACTCTTCGACCACGGCGCGGAAATTGTTCTCGGCCACGTTGATGATTTTCATCTCGCGCTCGGCGCTTTCCACCGAATCGCTGGCGTGGGCGGCGTTGACCATGATGGTGGAGCCGAACTCGCGGCGCACGGAACCGGGCGGCGCTTTGGAAGGATCGGTCGGCCCCAGCACGTCGCGAATTTTCCCGATGGCCGCGACTCCTTCGTAAATGAGCGCGATACACTTTTCGGTGCCGGGCTGGGTTAACAGGGCCGGGTCGCACTCGGCGGGGGAGCGGCCGGACATGAATTTGACGATGTTCTCAAACTGGTTGTCGCCAAAAGAGGGTCCGAGGATTTCCCCGAGTTGTTTCTCGTCCCCCGGCGGCACCTTGAAACCGAATTCCTTTTCCAAGGCCGCCTTGGCGCGGGCGGCGACGACGTCTTTGAGCTTGGTGCGCAAGACCTCGCGGACGGGGCTGTAAAACTCGGAGGCCTCGGCCACACTCATGCGATGGACTTTGATGCCGACAATGAAAAGACCGGTGCGCGAAAGGAAATCAATGACGTTGCCGGGCCGCCCGGTGGCGAAGCGGAAATTGTCCGGCTTGATGAGGACCAGGGTGCGCTGGGGCGTTTCGCCCGGCCCATAGGCCAGCGTGCCGTTGACAATGCCGCCGTCGGAATCCGAGTAGCGGGCCCAGAGTTTGAGTTTCAGGCCCGCTTCTTCCGGCATGGGCGAGGCCAGCACGGCCGGCTCGAAATAGCGCACCTGGTCGTGTTCGTCCATGACGAGGTCGCCGTAGGTGTCGCGGATGGTCTCGCCCCCGTGGCGGCCGGGGGCGATGTTGCCGATGACGGAGCGGGTTTTGCGCACGGCTTCCTCGCCGCGGAACAAGAGCATCATGACGCGGCGGTGCCGCTTGCTCTTCGGGTCCGGGGCCAGATTGCGCAGGATGTAGTCGCGGATCAATTCCTGGACGCGGCGGTCTTGCGGATCGGCGGCGGAAATGATGAGGTCTGAGTATTGCTGGACCAGCTCGGCGCTGGGGGCGAACATGCGCGCCGCCACCAATTCCAGTCCGGTGCGGGTGATCAAACGCGCCAGGATGCCGCCGGTGCGCGATTTGTGCAGCGTGTAGGGGGTGATGATGACGTAGGCCAGTTGTTGCGCCATAGGGAAGTCAGCTTGGCTGGTTGGTGGGCTTGGAAGCAGTGGCTGTCGTCGCGGACGCTTTGCTGCCGCCAAGGATTTTGAACATCACCACGCCGCAAGTCGGACACTTGCCCTTGATCGCTTTGCGCCCATTCTTCATCGTCTCTTCAACGGCCTCGGCAATTTCTTTTTTTGCTTTGCACTTAAAACAATATCCTTCAGCCATAAAATCGGACTCGACAAGACGCTTCAAGCAGTCCCGTCGCAGTGCCGGCAGTGTAAAGGTTAGACCTTGCAACCGTCAACTCGTAAAAGTCCGCCTGATATGTAAGTCCTTCTTAAATAAGATGATATGCTGGGACGGCTTTTCGTCAAAAGAACGCGGCTACGGGGCTTTCGAGGCGATTTTGCGCAGTTCCGTTTTCAGGATCTTGCCCGTCGCGTTATGCGGCAGGGCGGACACAAAAACCACGCGCCGGGGAATTTTGTAGTCGGCCAATCGCTCGCGCGCGAAGGCCAGCAGCGGCCCCTCCTCCAGTTGGACGCCCTCGTGCGGCGCGACAAACGCCAGCGGCTGCTCTCCGCGCCGCGCGTCGGGCACGCCGATGACGGCGGCTTCCCTGACTCCGGGATATTTGTAGAGGATTTCCTCAATCTCGCGGGGATAGACGTTGATGCCGTTGACCAGGAGCATGTCCTTCTTGCGGTCGGTGATGTAGAAGTAACCGTCGGCGTCACTGTGGCCGATGTCGCCGGTCAAGAGCCAGCCGTTGCGCAGGACGTGGGCTGTGGCGGCGGGCTGATTCCAGTAGCCCTGCATGACGTTGGGGCCGCGCACACAGACTTCGCCCGTCTGCCCTGGCGGCAGCATCTCCCCGGCCTCGTTCTGAATGGTGACCTCGACGTTGGCAATGGGTTTGCCAATCGATCCCGCCTTCCACGGGCCGCGAATGGGCTGAAAGGAAACGACCGGACTGGCCTCGCTCAAGCCGTAGCCTTCGAGCAGCGGAATGGGAAAGCAGGCGGTGAATTCCCGCAGCGTTTCGGCCGGCAACGGCGCGCCGCCGCTGATGCACAGGCGCAACGGAAAGGCGGGCGGCACCGCGCTGCGCGCCAGGGCGCGAAAGAATTGCGGCACGGCCGGCAGCAACGTGGCCTGATGCTGGAGGATTTCCAGGAGGACATTCTTGGGCGGATGCAGCGTTTTAATGAGAACCATTGAGCCGCCGACCAGCATCGGCAGCAGCAGGCCGACCGTCAGCATGAAACTATGAAACAGGGGCAGGACCACGACAAACCGATCCGTCCCCACCGCTTCGAGCGCCACGCGGCAACTCTGCACGTTGGCCAGCAGATTGCCGTGGGAGAGCATCGCCCCCTTGGGATGGCCGGTGGTGCCCGATGTGTAAACGAGCACCGCCAGGTCCGCCTCGGTCAAATCGGAAGGGGCCGCCGCGCCGGCGTCCTCCAGCCGGCCAAAGGAGCTGGCGCGGAGCGATTTCAATTCGGGGCGCCCGGCCGCCAATTTTGCCAAACCCTCATCCATCGTTTCATCCACAATCAGAACATTGATGCCGGCATCGGCGAGAATGAAGCTGACTTCAGCCGGCTTGAGAAAATTGTTGATCGGCACCGCCACCGCGCCCGCCTGTAAAATGCCGAAGAGCGCCGGGACAAATTCCGGGCAATTCCTGAGCCAGATTCCGACCCGGTCGCCGCGCCGGACGCCGAAGCCAGCGCGCAACCGTTCCGCCACCCAGAGGGACTGCGACCAGAGATCGAGGTAAGAGAAGCGGGCGTCGCCCCAAAAGAGGGCGGTCTTGGCGGGATCGCCGCGGGCGTTGGAAGCGAAAGCGAGTGCCAGGTTCATTGAAGTTCCGAATGTTCCCAAGGGGGCCGGAGAAGCGCAAGGTTGAAAGGGTCGAAATATCAGGGTAGGGGCCGCTTTGGTTTGCTTTGCCTGATCTTGGGTTGTGGGCTACTTTGAATTTCCGCTGGCACGTTGACCGCAAAAGCGGCACGTTGCCAGCATGATTAAACCGAAGAAGAAGCGCAAGGGAGATGCGGCCCAAGTCGCTTAAAGCGTCATGCAGGAGGTTATCCGAATGAGCAATAAGCCCATTGTCGCCCCGCCCGCCACAAAGCCCAAGAAAAAGCGGTAATTTTCGGGCTTTCTTCATGGGCGGAATTGGGGCTTTATGCGGTGATTATGCCGAAACCGCAACCGAAGCGCTCCAAGGTCAAAAAGGACACCCCAACGCGTAGGCTTAAATTTGCTGGTCAAATCAGGGAGTGGGCCAAAAAAGATATTGTGACCGCAACATTTTTCGCGCAAAGAGGGAGAATATTCAGCGACATGGAATTGGCATTGGTGTGTTATTACTTCATCTGGGATAAATTTAAAGTCCTGCAATCCGGTCAAAATCCAATCGAACAAGGAATTTTGGGGGAACTATGGACAAAGGAGGTGTCGGACGCATACTCAAAAAACATTTCGCAACTTTTTGCCCAAGATCGAAGAAAACTATGCGGGATATTCTTGAATGCAGTGGAAAACCGCGATGCTGGAAAGATTTTAGAGATTGCCAAGGCGGTCAAATTCTTAAAGACATTCAAAGAGAATAGCGACCATTGCCGGGCTGGCATCTTGGGTTTGAAAAGTGTACTGGATAAAAATAACCGAAAAATGCCAATCAGCGAACTGGCGCGGGCGGTCAAATGGCCTGCAAGTGACGCAAAGCACGGATTTTGGAGACTTCGCAGAATCGCCAAGGAATTGAATTTCCCGCTGGAGCCTCAACACAAATAAGGCCGTGCAAACCGCGATAATGTGTTGAGTGTGTTTCAACTTCATAGGGTAAATTCCCCTCACGGAACTGCAATTCCGCAATAGGCGCATGTAATTTAGAAACCGCTTTGTGTCCAATGCCCGCGCCGGGTGTTTTGCAGTTGGATGCGAGGCGGTTTTCGTTTTTGCGATTATGAAATTAAAACGGTCGCGCTTGCGTAGCCATTAAGGGCGGATACGTGGAGCGCGGACAAATGGGCACGGCCCGCTTGGTGATTCTTTGGCAAGACAACCAAGCGGGCCGCAAACGTAATGAATGGGGCCAGTCCCCTTTGGCTGGACGCCGTAACGCGGGTTTAGACCGCTAGGGGCATTGTGTAATGCAATGGGGTTCGACTCCCACTGGTTCCACCATTTACGCGGATACAGAACCACAGTCTGCCGCTGAAAGCAAGACTTTTCTGGCCCATTTCGACTGCGACAGGCCAGATTTGACGATTGTCGCATCAATTGTTTTGCGCTCGCCAGCCGTGAACCGGAGTTTTATGGCGTGCAAACAGGACAACATACCTAGTCCGCCATCTCGCCGGTAAAAAACTCCACTATTTGTTCTTTTGTTCGCGGCTTGGTGCCGCGCTTCTGCACTACTTCGTGGTAAACTAAATAGAATCCAGTCCAGACGTCAGATTCATCGCCCTTTTGCTTTCTTATCACCTGGTCAAAACACGTCTCCCAGTAATATTGAATGTAAATCGAGTAGTCGCAATAAATCCTACTTTTCTGCATTTCATGGTCTTCAAGCGCGGAGCCAAGATCATTAAAGAAATCAATTATATCCTCGCTTATGTCGGCTGGTTTATCCAGGTTTTCCAAGATTATTTTTGCGGCTTTTTGGCGCTTTGGTTCAAGCCGTTCCCAGCGTTCCTCGAAGTAATTGGCCCTTTCTTCGGCTTTTTCACCCCACTTGAACCGAGATATGAGAACGCAAAGGATTGCGCTTATGATAAACCATTTGCCTGCAATCGCGTGGTCTTGTGATGCGATGGCGGCAAAAAGCGGGGCACCAACTAACACAACCAGCCCCTCCGCTCGAATCCATCTGTGGAGCCAAGGAAACATTTGGCCAGATTGACCCTAAATCCGATGTTGAAAAGGCATTTTTTGAGCCTGTTTTGCTTTCACATCCCGAATTTATACCACTACTATTCAGAAAATACGTGCTTCATGTTGAATATCAGAGGTTTACAAATCGCGCCGCAGAGCGGCGGCGCGATTTGTAAGATCTCTCAATTTCTCCGTTGACAGGTTCTTGGCTGAAAACGCGGCGGGCGCGATTACAAGCTTCAAAGTAGCCCACTACCTGGCCTTGACTGGGCTTGACCGGACAAGGAGGAAGGCAGGATGAATTCAGCGGTTCAACGGCGGCGCGCCGTCAACGAGGAGGGTCGGGATTTCTTCCGGGTGCTTTTCGCCGCCGCCGGTTTTGCGCCTGTCCGGGCGTGTTGTTCCATCGCGGCTTCGACCCGGGCGCGGTCGGTTTCGACAAAGCACTGGAGTTGTTCGGCGGAGGGCAGCACCGTGAGATAGCGGGAAACGAAGAGGCGGTTGTCCATGCCCGCCGTGGCGAACTGCACCTTGGTGTGGTCCTTGTCGCTACAGAGGAGGATGCCGACGGGCGGTTGATCGCCCTCCGCCATCATGCGGTCCTTAAAATAGTTGAGGTAATAATTCATCTGGCCCGCGTCGCCGTGTTGGAAGGGGCGGACTTTCAGATCGAGCAGGACGTGGCAACGGAGGCGCCGTTGATAGAAGACCAAATCCACGTAGTCGTGCTCGTTGCCAAGGGTCACCCGGAACTGGCGGGCCTCGAAACAAAAGCCCGTGCCGAGTTCGAGCAGGAATTTTTGCAGGTGGTCGAGCAGGGCCGTTTCGAGATCGCTCTCGGTGTATTGCGGCAATTGGGCGAGGCCGGTGAATTCGAGGACGTAGGGATCGCGGATCAGGTCTTCGATGGTTTCCTGCGGCTCTTGAGCGCGGGCGCGTTTGATGACGGCGGCTTTATTTCTGGAAAGACCGGTCCGCTCAAAAAGGAGTGACCCAATCTGGCGTTGAAGCTGGCGCTTCGACCAGTTGCCCTTGAGACACTCGTTTTCATAGAAGGCGCGCTTTAGCGGGTCGTCGATGCGAATGAGTTCAAGGATGTGCGTCCAGGAGAAATGAAGGACGGCTTCGGGAGAAAGAGGCGTTATGCCGGAAGATTGGCCAACCCGTGGTTGGCCAATTCCGTAACCGGTGGTGACGGAATGACCAGCCAGACCAGAGGTTGCCGGCGCGCTCAATTCCGTAAGCGGTGAGGACGGAATTTTGCCGCCAAAAGCGCGCCGGGAAATCCTCACCGGTGGTGAGGATTTTTGACTCCCACCGCCTGGCAGAAGGAGACGATTGCCCAATTCCCTCACCAGCGGTGAGGAAATCTTTGAGCCAAGTTGAGGATAAACTCCGTAGAGCAGGCGTGTGCGTTCCAACATCTGAACGCTTAAGCCACCGATCCCACGTTGTTTCAGGTCAGCGGCAAGCCGTGACAACAATCGGACTCCGTATTTCGCGCGATCCTCGCCATTCTGCTCGAATTCCACGAGGTATGCCCCAACCAGCCAGTTACGGATGACGAGGGATTGATTGACGACGGCGGCGGCGCGACCGAGCAACTCCCGGCTGGCCGAATCAATCGCTTTGACAAGTTGATTGTATCTCATGGGCGTCAGCGGGTGGCGTCACAAACTTCGTGCAGATGTCGCGCTCGCTGAGGGCCTCTTTCTCGGCTGAGGCCGTTCCAACTTCCGGTCGAGCGCACCGGCGGCGGCAACGACACGAGGGAGATCAAGGTGTCCAGTCGGGGGCGCTTGCCCGGCGATTGGTGAAACTTTCGCGTCTTCAGCCATTGTGACTTCCGAGAGGATGGGCCGTAATGAGCAGACTTGCAGCAAAAAACGTCCTCCCGGGTGACTTGGGCGGGGCGGAGCGCATGAAGGCATTTGCAATTTTCGCGCGCGGAGATACAATAGGAGGAGTTGTTGAACCGGTTCAATCGTTGTTTTTCTATGAGTTGGATGCTTTTTGCTTTGATGACGGTCGTTTCGTGGGGGCTTTATGGAATCTTTCTGCACAGCGGCCAGACGGCCATGGCGGACAAATCCAACGGCCTCTTTAAATCGTTCTTATTCGTCGGCCTGGCTTACTTCTTGACAGCCGTGCTCGCCCCGCTGGCCATGCTGGCGACGCGCAAGACGGACTGGAGTTTTCCAACCGCCGGCATGGGATGGTCGCTCCTGGCCGGGATCGTCGGCGCGGCGGGGGCGTTTTGCGTCCTGCTGGCCTTCGGCGCCAAAGGAACGCCGGGAGTGGTGATGGCGATTGTTTTTGCCGGCGCCCCCATCATCAACGCGGTCGTGGCGATGATCGAGTATCCGCCGGAAGGCGGCTGGGGGGCGGTTCGCTGGCCGTTTTATCTGGGCATTGTCCTGGCGGCGACGGGCGGGTGTTTGGTGACGTTCTTCAAGCCGCCGCCCGCCCGGCCGCACGCGCCCGCGCCGACGGCGCAGAGGACAATGGCCAATCAGGCGCGGAACTAATGCCTTTCCCCACGCATGAGTCGATGGCGGCCGATCAGCTTGCGCAATTGCGCCGTTTGCTCGCCGCCCTTTTGCCGGGCAACGCTTTTTACCGGAAGAAACTCGCCGGACTCGACCCGGCCATCGCAAGCCTGGAGGATTTTTCGGCGCGATTTCCCTTCACGACGAAGCAGGAATTGGCGGAGGACCAGCGCGAGTCGCCGCCCTTCGGCACAAACCTCACTTTCCCGATCGCCCGCTACACCAGGTTTCACCAAACCAGCGGGACGGCCAGCGCGCCGTTGCGCTGGGTGGATACGCCGGAAAGCTGGAATGGGATGGTGGAGAGTTGGAAGGACATTTTCCGGGCGGCGGGCGTGGGCGCGGCGGACCGCGTTTATTTTGCGTTTTCGTTCGGGCCGTTCATCGGATTCTGGCTGGCGTTTGACGCGGCCCAACAGTTGGGTTGCCTGTGCCTGCCCGGCGGCGGCTTGAGCAGCGCCGGGCGGCTGCAAGGCATCCTGGACAACCGGGCGACGGTGGTGTGCTGCACGCCCAGTTATGCCGCCCACCTGGCGGAGACGGCGGCGCGGAAGAGAATCGATCTCAAATCCGGCGCGGTGCACGCCTTGATCGTGGCCGGGGAACCCGGCGGCAGCATTCCCGCCACGCGCCGGCGGCTGCGCGAACTTTGGCCGGGCGCCAGGATTTTCGATCATCATGGCATGACGGAAACCGGGCCGGTGTCGCACGAATGCCCGCAAGAGCCGGGGACGCTGCACGTTTTGGAGCGAGCCTACCTGGCGGAAGTGGTCGATGCCCGCGGGCAGCCGGCGCGGGCGGGCGAGGCGGGAGAATTAGTTTTGACGACATTGGGGCGGACCGGCTCGCCGGTCTTGCGCTACCGCACGGGCGACGTGGCGCGGGCCAAAGCGCGAGGGGAGGCCTGCGCCTGCGGGCGGCACGACCTGGCGCTGGCCGGCGGAATCCTCGGACGGACAGACGAAATGCTGATCGTTCGCGGGGTGAACATTTATCCGACGGCGGTGGAGGAGGTGTTGCGCGGTTTTCCGGAGCTGGCGGAATACCGGGTGGACGTGGACGGGTCGCGCAGCCTCGTGGAGTTGCGCCTGTGCGTGGAGCCGCGGGCGGACTGCGCGGAACCGGCGGCGCTGGCGGCGCGGGTGCAAGAGGCGCTGCACGGGGTCTTCAATTTGCGCATGCCCGTGACGCTGGCCCCGGCGGGCAGCCTGCCGCGCTTCGAGATGAAAGCCAAGAGGTGGCAGTTTGCGCCGTGACATTGGTTTTGCGGGAATAACCTCTCCCGCGTGAGGAGAAAGGGCGCGCTTTGTCCAATTGAACGGTGAAACCGGACGACTTGCGCAACGAAGCCCAATACACCACCGGCAAAATCCTTCGTCTCTGGGCCGTGGCAACTTTGCCGCTGGCGCTTCTCGGCTGGGGTGTGGCGCCCGTCCTGGCGGCGCGCGCTCCCTTGGCTGCGCCCATTCTTTACTGGCTGCTGATGTCGGCCGGGATGGGCTGGGTGTGTTTTGTCGCATTCTGGATCATCCGGCGTGAAGAAGGAGACCTGAGCCGGCAAACTCTCTCGCAACGTTTATGGCTCAACGGGCCGCGGTCGCCTCGAACGGACCAACCGCAGGCCCGGCTGTTGTGGTGGTTGCTGCCTTGTCTTCTGATTGCCTTCCTCGGCCTGGCCCTTCAACTGGCGCTGATGGCACTCGTCCACAGCGTCTGGAGTTTCCAGTTCCCGCACGCCCGATGGTCCCTGTTGTGGCCCGCGTATGCCAACCTTCTTGAACTGGTCAGTCCGCAATACGCCGCTCTTTGGTGGCTGGGCGCCGGGGTGATGGGCCTTTGGTTTGTCAGCAGCCTGGTGGCGGAAGAGACCCTCTTTCGCGGCGTGCTCCTTCCCAAAATGCAGGGGGCGTTTGGCAGGAAAGACTGGATGGCTAACGGGTTCCTCTACGCTGCTTTCTCAATCTTCCAGCCCTGGATGATTCCAGTGCGGGTGCTGGATGCATTCGCCATTGTCTGGCCGGTCCGCCGCTTTCGCAGTCTGCCTATGGGCATCATCGTCCGCGGCTTTTCAACGGCTGGCTTGCTGGCGGCTTTTTGGCTTGGGTTTTATGAGGCGCCGCTCAAGCCGTTGCCGGCTTCGTTGAACCTCCCTTACATCTGCTGTCATCCGCAACCGGTTAGTTTTAGGAGCTGGCCCGGCTGGCGCGCTCCGCTGACCAACCTGCCGGAGTTTAATCCGGACAACCCGTGGTTCTCGGTCGATTTGCGCTCCCGCGATGCGTCGGGTCTGGATTTGCGCGATTCGGGAAAAGACCTGGAACACGCCGATTATGACAGTCAAACCATCTGGCCGCCGAAAGATCGAATGCCGCCCGGCTTTGATCCGGCCCAGATCCTTGAACTCGGAAAGAATCCCGGCTTGGGCGTCCGCGGGTTGCACACGCAAGGCATCACCGGACGCGGGATCGGTATTGGCATTGTTGACCATTTCCCGCTGACCGATCACCGCGAGTACGCGGGGCAGGTCAAATGGTACGAGGAAATCAACGTGTGGGGAGCGTCAACGGCCCAAATGCACGGCCTGGCCGTGGCCTCCATCGCCGTTGGCAGGACCGTGGGAGTGGCGCCCGAAGCGGAACTCTACTTCGTCGGCTTTGGCGACAACCTGCGAATCGGGTCATTCCTGCCGCACTACTATGCTCAAGGCGTGCGCCGGCTCTTGCAGGTCAGCCGGCGCCTCCCGCACGAGCACAGGATTCGGGCGATGTCATTGTCTTTCGGGCCGGGGCCCGGCCTGCTCGGGTATGAAGACTTCATCAGCGCCATCAAGGAGGCTGAAGCCGAGGGTATCTTTGTTGCGTGGTGCGGGGAGGGGCGGTTTCCGATTTCGGGGTTGGGCGTTGCACCGGCAGCCGATCGCGATGACTTTCAATCCTATTCCGTTCCGCCGTGGATTCTCTGGCGCCTGCCCCGGGCCGGTCCCGTTTCCGGGCGGCTGTTTGTTCCCATGGACTCGCGGACAACCGCCAGTCCAACCGGCGTGAACGATTACGTGTTCTATGGTCCCGGAGGCGCAAGCTGGACTGTGCCATACGCGGCCGGCGCCTATGCCCTCGCGGCCCAGGTTGCTCCGGACATCACGCCCGAACAGTTCTGGTCGCTGGCCCTCAAGACCGGGCGCAACGTCCAGGCGAAATCCAATGGCCGCGACGTGGCCGTCGGACCGCTCATTAACATGGCGGCCTTGGTCAAGGCCCTGGCCGACAAGGAAGGGATGCGGGTAAAATAGCGTGGATTTCCCCCGAGAAATCGACGTTTTTTTTCCAGCGGCTCAGGGAGGACCGTCGATTGCCGAAAGAATGACGAAGCCCCAACGACGAAATTCGCGCGGGCCGACTTTTCGTCATTGAGTCATTTAAGCCTTCTTTTGTCAGTCACAGCCCCAAGACTCGGCAGGTCTTGCGGAAGTGGTGGCCGTAGATGGAGAAAGTAACGGCCATCGGGAACAGAGTGGGGCGGCGGAAGAATGTCCAGAGCAGCAAACCCCAGTAATGGAAACGTTCGCGGCCAAAAATCCCAAGACGGAGATTGGCCTGAAGAAACGCCAGGAAGGAACGCCAGTTCAACGAGCTGGAAATCTTCGGACGCTGGTACTCGCGCAGGAACGTGCGGATCCGCCGGTAATACGGCCCCGGCGCATAAAGGCGCCCCATGAGGCTCCTGTACCCTTCGCGTAATGTCTCCCGATTCATCCGCGGAATGAAGTTGGTTGTCCCGTCCAGGTTGTTGCCGGTGGTCTGGCCGGTCAGGCGGCCCTCGAGGTTGAGCCGCTGGTGAAGCTTCGTGCCGGGGATGGCTTGCAGCAGGCCGACCATCGCCGTGACAATGCCGCTTTTCTGGATGAACTCGATCTGCCGCGCAAAAATCGTGGGCGTGTCGCTGTCAAACCCAACGATAAACCCGCCCTGCACCTCCAACCCCGCGCGCTGGATGCGCTTGACATCGGCGACCAGGTTGCGCTTCTGGTTCTGGCGCTTGTTGCACTCGGCCAGGCCCGCTTCCTCCGGCGTCTCGATGCCGACAAACACCTGGTTGAACCCCGCTTCGACCATCAACCGCATCAACTCCTCATCGTCGGCCAGATTGATGGACGCTTCCGTGAAGAACGGCGTGCCGCGCCCGCCGTGCTGCCACTGGATCAGCGCCGGCAGCAACTCCTCCTTGAGCGCGCGTTTGTTGCCGATGAAATTGTCGTCCACGAAAAAAACCGCCCCGATCCAGCCCGCCCGGCGCAGACCGTCCAACTCCGCGATCACTTGCGCCGTTGTCTTGGTGCGCGGCCGATGGCCGAACATCGCGGTGATGTTGCAGAACTCGCAATCAAACGGGCAGCCGCGCGAGAACTGCACGCTCATCGCCGCGTAACGTGGCAGGTCGGCCAACTCCCACCGCGGTGGCGGCGTCTGCCGGATATCGGGGAACAGAGGTGAAGCATACACGCGCCGCGCCGTGTGGCGCTGGAAGTCACGCAAAAACTCCGGCAGCGTCGCCTCGGCCTCATTGAGGACGAAATGGTCAACTTCGGGAAACTGTTCGTGGCCCAAGGTGAAGAGCGGGCCGCCCGCCACGATCGTCTTGCCTGCCGCGCGGCAGCGCGCGATCAGTTCGCGCGCCGAGGCCTGCTGGGCGATCATCCCGCTGATGAACACGACATCGGCCCAGTCCAGATCGTTCTGGCGCAGCTTCCGCACGTTGACATCCACAAGGCGCCTGGCCCAATCCTCCGGCAGCATCGCGGCCACGGTGAGCAGGCCCAGGGGCGGCAGCGAAGCTTTCTTGCGGATGAATTTCAAGGCGTGCTTGAAACTCCAGAATGTGTCAGGAAACTCCGGGTAGAGCAGCAACACCTTCATCCATTCCCATCGATACCACGAAACGGCGCCCGCGCAATGGGGTGTTCACCCCATTCGCTTCTCCGCGTCCAAGAGATACAATCTTCGGATTGGATCAATGTGAAAACTGAAAAATAAGCGGGAGCAAACATGGAGAACAAAGCCAGTCTATCGAATCCCGGCGCGGTCGTCTCGGTGCGCGGCAGCGTCGTGGAGGTTCGGTTCGAGGGGCATTTGCCGCCCATCTACTCGGTGCTGCGCGCTGGAGATAAAGGGCGAATCGTCATTGAAGTGCTGGCGCAGCGCGATGCGCGTCACGTGTGCGGGATTGCGTTGACGCCCACGCAAGGGCTTGCTCGCGGCATGGCGGTGGAGGACACGGGCGGGCCGCTCAAAGCGCCGGTGGGCAAGGGGGTTCTCTCGCGCATGTTCGACGTGTTTGGCAACGGCATCGACCGCCAGCCGGCGCCGTCGGATGTCCAGTGGCGCACCGTCCATCGCGCCCCGCCGCCGCTGGCGCGGCGTTCCACCAAGTCTGAAATCTTTGAAACGGGGATCAAGGTCATCGATGTGCTCGTGCCGCTGGAGCGCGGTGGCAAGGCGGGGCTTTTCGGCGGGGCGGGCGTGGGCAAGACGGTGTTGCTCACCGAAATGATCCACAACATGATCGGGCACCACGCGGGCGTGAGCATTTTCTGCGGCATTGGCGAACGGTGTCGCGAAGGCGAGGAGCTTTATCGTGAGATGAAGGAAGCCGGCGTGTTGCCGAACATGGTGATGATCTTCGGCCAGATGAACGAGCCGCCGGGGAGCCGTTTTCGCGTGGGCCACGCCGCGCTGACGATGGCCGAGTATTTCCGGGACGACGAGCACCGCGACGTGCTGCTGCTCATCGACAATATCTTCCGTTTCATCCAGGCCGGCATGGAAGTGTCCGGCTTGATGGGACAGATGCCGTCGCGTCTGGGCTATCAGCCCACCATGGGCACCGAGCTGGCGGGGTTGGAGGAGCGCATCGCCAACACGGATGCCGGCGCCATCACTTCCATCCAGGCGGTCTATGTGCCGGCGGACGATTTCACCGATCCGGCGGCGGTGCATACGTTCTCGCATCTCTCCGCGTCGATCGTCCTCTCGCGCAAGCGGGCCAGCGAAGGGCTTTTCCCGGCCATCGACCCGCTCCAATCCAGTTCCAAGATGGCCACGCCGGGCATCGTCGGCCAACGGCATTACGGCCTGGCGCAGGAAATCCGGCGGACGCTCGCGCAATACGCGGAACTCAAGGACATCATTGCCATGCTCGGCCTGGAGCAGCTTTCGCCGGAAGACCGCAGCGTGGTCGTCCGCGCCCGGCGGTTGGAGCGTTTTCTCACCCAGCCCTTTTTCACCACCGAGCAGTTCACCGGCCTGACAGGAAAGCTCGTCAGCCTGAAGGACGCGCTGGACGGCTGTGAGCGAATCCTGCGCGATGAATTCAAAGACTACCCGGAGAGCGCCCTCTACATGATCGGGACGATTGGCGAAGCGAAGGGAAAAGCCAAACCCGGCCCGCCCGCGGCGCCAGCCGAACCGGAGTCAAAGACTGAAGCCAAGGCCGGCCCGAAGCCTGCCGCCGAGTTCCCGGCCAAAGCTGCGCTCGGGCCGAATCCGATTCCCGGAGCGAAACCTCAACCGAAGGTCGAACATGCCGCCGGCACTCATGAATCTTAAGGTTCTTCTGCCGTTCCAAATCTTCGCCGAGAAAACCGGCGTCTCGCGCATTGTGGCGGAGACACACCAGGGATCGTTTGGACTCTTGCCCCACCGACTGGATTGCGTCGCCGCGCTCGCGCCCGGGATTCTGATCTACGAAACCGAAGCGGAAGGCGAGGTCTATGTGGCCGTGGATGAGGGGGTGCTGGTCAAGACCGGCCCGGACGTGCTTGTTTCCGTGCGCCGGGCGACGGGCGGAACAGACCTCAGCAAGTTGCGCGATCTGGTGGAGAAGGAGTTCCTGACCCTGGACGAGCGCGAGCAAAGCGTGCGTACGGTCATGGCGAAGTTGGAAACCGGATTTCTGCGTCGCTTCGCGACCTTTCAACATGAATAACGAGCCAAAGAAAACCTCAAAAGACGAGCCGACGTTCGCCGGGCAGGTTGGCGCGAAGGCGGCGCGCAAGCTCAAGGCGCAACGCAACGCCCAAGGCGTCTGGTTTGGCTTGGGCATGATGGGGCTGATCGGCTGGTCGGTGGCAGTGCCGACGCTGCTCGGCGCGGCGCTCGGAATCTGGTTGGACAAACATCATGCGGGCAAGCATCCCTGGACGCTGGCGCTGTTGGTGGCAGGGCTTATGATCGGCTGCTTAAACGCGTGGCATTGGGTCGCCAAGGAAGACAAAGCCATTCGAGAGGAACAGGAGGATGACGATGAATGAAACTCTGACACTGGCGCTGGCGTGGGCGGCGGGGGGCGTGCTGGGCGCGATTTTTTTCGGCGGCCTTTGGTGGACGGTTCGCAAGGGCGTTTCGTCCAAACAGCCGGCGCTTTGGTTCTTCGGCAGCCTGCTGTTGCGCATGAGCATTGCCCTGGCTGGATTTTATTTTATCGGGCGCGGGCATTGGGAGCGGCTGCTGCTGTGTCTCCTTGGATTTGTCATCGCACGTCTGGTCGTGACGTGGCTGACCCGGCTGCCGGGAGAAAACCAAACCCGCCCGGCACAGGAGGCCAGCCATGCGCCTTAGTCCCGATGAGATGATCTTCTGGCAACACGGGTATCTCAAACTCAACGCCACCATTGTGTTCACTTGGGGATTGATGCTCGTGCTGGCCGTCGGTTCAAAACTCATCACCCGCAAACTTTCCACGGGTTTGGAACGTTCCCGCTGGCAGAACCTTTTGGAAATCGTCGTCACCGCCATCGAGAAACAAATCGAAGACGTCGGCCTCCGCCATCCGGAGAAGTATATTGGCTTTCTCGGCACGCTCTTCCTGTTCATCGCCCTGGCCAACCTCTGCACTGTCATTCCCGGTTACGAGCCGCCGACGAGTTCGCTCTCGACCACTGCGGCGCTCGCGCTGAGCGTGTTTGTGGCCGTGCCGCTTTTCGGCATCGAGGACCAAGGCATGGGGGCCTACCTCAAGTCCTACGCGGAGCCGACGGTTATCATGTTGCCGTTTAACATTATCAGTGAGCTTTCGCGCACGCTGGCCCTGGCCGTCCGCCTGTTCGGCAACATGATGAGCGGAGCGATGATTATCGGCATTCTGCTGACCATCACGCCCTTTATCTTTCCGATCGTCATGACGGCGCTCGGTCTGCTCACTGGCATGGTGCAAGCCTACATTTTCAGCATTCTGGCCGCCGTTTACATCGCGGCCGCCACGGGCACTGGCAAGCCCAAGCCTGAGCCGGCGCCCAAAACTTGAAACTGCAACGAAATAACAAAAGGACATAATATGGATAGCATGACCCTCATCGCAGTCGCCTCAATCGTCACCGCCGGCCTCACGACTGGTTTCGGCTGCATGGGTCCGGCGCTGGGCGAAGGGCGGGCGGTCGCGACGGCGCTGACGGCGCTGGCGCAGCAACCCGACGCCTCCGCCACCATCACCCGGACCCTGTTTGTCGGTCTGGCGATGATCGAGTCCACGGCCATCTACTGCTTCGTGGTCTCGATGATTCTCATTTTCGCCAACCCGTTCTGGAACCACGTCATCGCCCAGGCGACCACGGCGGCAGCAAAGTGAGCCTATGCTGATCGACTGGTTCACCATCGGCGCGCAAGCGCTCAACTTCCTCATCCTGGTCTGGCTGATGAAGCGCTTTCTTTACAAGCCGATCCTAAACGCGATCGACGCGCGCGAGAAGCGGATCGCCGCGGAACTCGCGGACGCGGACGCGAAAAAGGCCGAGGCGCAAAAGGAGCGCGACGAGTTTCAGCACAAGAACGAGGAGTTCGACCAGCAGCGCGCCGCGCTCTGGAGCAAGGCGGCAGACGAGGCGAAAGCCGAACGTCAGCGGCTTCTCGACGAAGCGCGGAAAGCGGCCAACGCCTTGAGTGCCAAGCGGCAGGAAACGCTGGCAAACGACGCCCACACCCTGAATCAAGCCATCAGTCGCCGGACCCAGCAGGAAGTCTTTGCCATCACCCGAAAGGCGCTGATGGATCTCGCCACGACGAGTCTGGAAGAACGGCTGGGCGAGGTGTTCACCCGCCGCTTGCGCACGATGGACGCCAAGTCAAAACAAGGCCTCGCCGAGGCCCTTAAGAGAGCTTCCGACCCCGCGCTCGTGCGCAGCGCGTTTGACCTGCCTGCGGAGCAGCGCGCGGCGATACAAAATGCGCTCAACGAAACCTTCTCGGCTGAAATCCGCCTCCGGTTCGAGACCGCGCCGGACCTGGTCAGCGGGATCGAACTCACCGCCAATGGACAAAAAGTGGCTTGGAGCATCGCCGATTATCTCGCGTCGCTGGAAAAGGGCGTCAGTGAACTTTTGAAAGAGAAGGACAAATCTGAAGCCAAAGCCGCGCCTAAACCTGAAGAACCCAAGCCCGTTCCAAAAGGCCAATGAACACTGCGCCTGAGAGTTTGCAGAGTGTCTTTGACCGCGCGTTCGCTGAAATCAGCCAGGTGCGGGGAGCCTTCACGCCGCAACTGACCCCGCGCGAGGTGGGCACGATCACGAACATTTCCACCGGCATCGCCAGGGTTTCCGGCCTTCCCGGCGTTGGCTTTGACGAGCTTCTCGAGTTTCCCGGCGGCGTCTTCGGCATTGCGTTCAACGTGGACGAGGACGAAATCGGCGTCGTGCTGCTCGGCGAGTTTCAAGATTTGCACGCGGGCGACGAAGTCGAGCGCACGGGCCGGGTCCTGGACGTGGCCGTGGGCGAGGGATTGCTGGGCCGCGTCATCGACCCGCTTGGCCGGCCCCTCGATGGGAACGGGCCCGTGACCGCCAGCGAGCGCCTGCCCATCGAACGCCCCGCCGCGCCCATCATGGATCGCGCGCCCGTCACCGTGCCGCTCCAGACCGGCCTCAAAGTCATCGATGCGCTCATTCCCATCGGGCGCGGCCAGCGCGAGTTGATTCTGGGTGACCGGCAGACGGGCAAAACCGCCATTGCGATCGACACCATCCTGAACCAGCGCGGGAAGAATGTGCTCTGCGTCTATTGTGTGATCGGCCAGCGCGCTTCCGCCGTCGCCAAGGTCGTGGCCAACCTCCGCGAAAAAGGCGCGATGGATTACACCGCGGTCGTTGTCGCCGAAGGCAACGACGCGCCCGGCCTTGCCTACATCACGCCCTACGCCGCGACCAGCATCGCGGAGCATTTTATGGAAGCGGGTCGCGATGTGCTGATCGTCTATGACAACCTCACGCAGCACGCCCAAGCCTATCGCGAGCTTTCCCTCCTGCTCCGCCGGCCACCCGGACGCGAAGCCTTCCCCGGCGACATCTTTTATATTCACTCGCGGCTGCTGGAGCGGGCGACCCATCTGCGCGAGGAACGCGGGGGCGGCTCGCTCACGGCCCTGCCCATCATCGAGACCGAAGCGCAGAACATCTCCGCCTACATTCCGACCAACCTGATTTCCATCACCGACGGGCAGATCTACCTCTCGCCGTCGCTGTTCGAATTGGGCGTGCTGCCCGCCGTCGATGTCGGCAAATCCGTTTCGCGCGTTGGCGGCAAGGCGCAGCGGGCGGCCTACCGCGCGGTGGCGGGCGACCTCAAGCTCGGCTACGCGCAGTTCGAGGAACTCGAGGCCTTTGCCCGGTTCGGCGCCCGCCTGGATGAAGACACCCGCAAGATCATCGAGCATGGAGGGCGCATCCGCGCCTGCCTCCAGCAGCCGGAATTCGCCCCGGTGTCCGTGCCCGCGCAAATCACCGTCCTGCTGGCCTTGACGGCGGAACTCTTCGATTCGGTGCCAATGGACCAGATGAAAGACGCCGAGCATGCCGTGCAGGAAGCGGCGGCGAACATCCCGGCGGAGGTGTGCGCACGATTCGAAACCGCCGCAAAACTCAATGACGAGGATCGCAAGGCAATTATCGAAATCGCCCGCAGATCGCTCACCCGTTTTCAACCCAAACCCGAAGCTAAAGTCGAGACCAAGCCGGAAGCCGAGTCCAAGCCGGAGGCCCAAACGGAGGTCAAACCCAAGCCCAAGGCAGCGCTCAAGGAGAATTCATGAGCGACACCACGGCCAGCCTGCGGCGCAAGATCAAGAGCGCCGCAGACCTCCAATCCGTCGTCCGCACGATGAAAGCCTTGGCCGCCTCGAGTATCGGACAATACGAGAAATCGGTGCGCGCGCTGGCCGATTATTATCGGACCGTGGAGCTGGGGTTGGGCGCGTGCTTCCGGGAAAGCGGGCCGGCGGCCTTGAGGGGAGAACGGAAAGGACAAGCCGATGCGGGTGCAATCGGCGCGGTCGTTTTCGGATCCGACCAGGGACTGGTGGGCCAGTTTAATGACGTGGTGGCCGATTATGCGGTCAAGACCCTGGCGGGTCTGCCCGGCAACCCCCAAGTCTGGGCCGTCGGTGAGCGCGTTCATGCGCGCCTGACGGACGCGGGCCTGCCGCCCATGGGACTCTTCACCGTGCCGAATTCCGTCAAGGCCATCACCCCGCTCGTCGGGCGGATTCAAATCGAAAGCGAAGCGCATCGGGCCAAAGGCGAGTATGCGCGTGTTTATGTCTTCCATAACCGCCCGCGGTCCGGGGCACTCTATGAGCCGGTCAGCCAGCGGTTGTTGCCACTCGATGTGCAATGGCAACAAGGTCTGGCCAAAGTTCGCTGGCCGACCGGGACTTTGCCAGAGATCATGCACGGGGGCACCGCGACTTTGCGCGCACTCATTCGCGAATATCTTTTCATCTCGATCTTCCGGGCGTGCGCCGAATCCCTCGCGAGCGAGAACGCCAGCCGCCTGGCGGCGATGGAGCGCGCCGATAAAAACATCGACGAATTGCTGGAGAATCTCCACGGCACATTCCACCGTTTGCGCCAGAGCGGCATTGACGAGGAACTGTTCGACGTGATCTCCGGCTTCGAGGCGCTGGCCGGACCGCGGCAGCAATAATGTTGAAATGGGTCACTCCATCGCGGCCAGCAGTTCATCCAGGGAAACGGTGGCGAAGCTGGTGGCGGAGTCGCTCATGGCGTAGGGGATGATCACTTCGCGTCCCTGCAGCAGCGCGCCGCAGGTGTACACCACGTTGGGAACATAACCTTCGCGTTCGGCTTCGTTCGGGGAGAGCAACGGCTCGCGCAAACGTCCGATGACGCGCGAGGGGTCCTCCAAGTCAAGCAGAAATGCGCCCAGGCAATACTTGCGCATCGCGCCCACGCCGTGGCTTAACACCAGCCAGCCCCGTTCGGATTCCACCGGCGAACCGCAGTTGCCGATCTTGATGAATTCCCACGGCTGCGCGGGCGGCAGCAACAGCTTGGGCGTCTTCCAGAAATGGATGTTGTCGTAGGCGAGGTCACCAAGGTCAAGCTCTGGCCCCCTGATGGCAAAATCGTCATGCTTCCCCAGAAAGAGCTTTACCGGATAAAGGCCGAGATTCTCCTTTTCGAATTCGCTGGCATTGAATCCGAAATCTTCAGGCACGTCGCGGCGCTGAAATTGACTCCAGGCAAAGCAAAAATTTTTGCGCACGAGTTGCTTGTGCAGTTTTTCTTTGTCGCTGCGGGTTTTCTCCTCGCCAAACGCATAGAAATCCAGTCCGCGATCTCGCAGCTTCTCAACCTTCCACGCGAATGTGGCAATCTGGCCTGTCACTTTCTCATCTTCGGCTTCGGTGGGATGTCTTCCAGGTCATCATAGTAAAACCGGACCTCAACCAGTTGACCGTTTTTCGCCTGGCCGCAGATTTCCTTTCCAAAGTGCTTCTGTTTTTCTGAAGCAAGATTGCGAACAAAACCGCTGGAACAGACGATGGCATGCATAACTTTTCTCTGTCCGTTGTGCTCACGTTCCGTGCCATCTGCAAAGTCCATGATCCGCTGTGTCAGGTTCATTGCACTGCTGCAAAAGTTTTGACAACCCGAAGTGCCGAGTGTCGCACGTGCAACGGCTCCTTCGTGAATCCCAACGCGCAAGAAGAGCTTCAAGATGTGCATATCGATCAGGAGTTTCGTGGCAAATGCCAAGACGGCATCATGCGTCACTCCATTTCCTGGCCGGATTAAGAGCACCGCTCCGTCGCCAGTTGGAAGCCTCCCAATGAGTTGCCGGATTCCGTGCGCCAGCAGAGCTTGCTCCATAGCCGTGTTCAATTTTTCGGCAGCTTGCAGTTGCTCTTCCTGCCCGACCTTCGAATAGCCGATCAAATCCACGAATACGATGATGAATGGTGAGCCTGGGCGAGGTGCTTCCGATTCACTTCTGGATCCAAAAGCAGCGGTTGAGTTACTCATGTGTTGTGTAAAGGAATTGCGCCAAGGAGCCTTTGATGGGGGCGTCGTCAAGCCGCAGGGGTATGAAGCGGCGCTCTCGGTTCAGCGGGTTGCGAAACCGGAACGTGCCGGCCTCCAACCGCGCCCAGTCCGCGCCGAACGCGCACGCCAGCGTGCCCGAGGTGATTTGCGCCTCGGTCAGATACGGCGTCAGATAAATGTCCGCCGCGCCGATAAACCGCATCAATTCCTCCAGCTCGACGAAGCGATTGAAGAACACCACGTGTTTCTGCACGCCGAGGTCTTTGGCCAGCCTTTCCAGGCTCAAGCGATAAGCCTCGCCCTCGTCACGCGGCCGCTTTTACCAAGACCCATTTCCAGTTTTCCAGCAGGGTGAACACCCCAAAGCGCCCGGTTGGTTTCGGTTCCATTCTCAGGTCGTGAACAGCAGACCACTCATCCACAATGGAAGGTGAGACGGCGCACGAAAACGGTTGGCGGGCCGGCCGAACCCATTCGCGCTTTGAAAAAACCTCCGTTTGAGTCTCAACTCCCTAACGTCGCGCAATTTCGGACAGAGAATTGCCAAAAGATGGTGAGCTTTCTCGCGCTCCGATCAGTACTTATCTCATCCACGTGGAACTGTGGTCGCGGGCCGGCCGCAATGCGGGCCGGGCAGTTGGCGTCGGCTGTTTGGTATGCGTTTCGTAAAGCAAGAACGTTTTGGCTTGTCGCGGGCGCGCCTTTCTCTCGCGGTTGGCACCGCGCAAATGCTCCTGTTGTGTCATCTCGCCGGAGCCGTCACGTTCAGCGTCACGCCCGCCGCCGTCGGCAACACTTACAACGGCGTCATCACGCTGCAAGTGGGCGGCTTGACCAACAACGAAACAGTGGTCGTCCAGAAATTCCTGGACCTCAACACCAATGGCGTCATTGACGCCGGCGATTGGCTCGTGCAGCAGTTTAACCTGACTGACGGGCAGCCGGGCATGGTGATCGGCGGCATCGTCAACTCCAACGTGCCCGGCGACACCGACACGACGCCGGGACAAATCACCGCGCAGTTGAATTTCCGGAACGGCGATATGGTCCAGAACTTTGTCGGGCAATATGCGTTCAAGCTGTCCAGTCCGGGCGGGCATTTTGAGCCGATCACGAATTTTTTCAGCGTCACCAACTTCCCTTACGCGCAAAAGTTCACCGGCAACGTGGTCAGCAACGGCACTGGCACGACGGTGCCCAATGCCCTTGTCCTGTTGCTCGGTTCCGGCAACAAAAAGGCGCTGGCGGGCGCGGTGGCGGACAATTCCGGCGGCTACACCATTGCGGCGCCGCCGGGGACTTATATGCCGGTGGCATTGAAGAGCGGTTATGTCGCCAATTTTTCGACGCCGCCGGTTCTCACCTTGAGCAGCGGCCAGACCAACACCACAAACCTGACGTTGCTGAGCGCCACCGCCAGCATCTCCGGCCAACTGGCCGATGCCAACAATTCCAGCATCGGACTGCCCGGCATTCTTCTCTCGGCCAGAGCAACCAACGGCCTGATGGGTGTAAGCTTCACGGACGGCAACGGCAATTTCAGCGTGAGCGTCCAAACCAACCTCGGCCAGTGGGAGGTCGCCCCCAATGAGTCGGGCTTGATTGTCCACGGCTATCTTGAATTGCAGAATAAAGGAACCAGTGCCACCGCCGGCCAAACCAATGTCACCCTCGCCCTGCCCCGGGCCACCGCGCTGTTTTACGGCAGTGTGAAGGACAACCTGGGGAATCCCATGCCGGGGCTTGAGATTTACGCCGACGACAACAATAATGTCTATGAAGGCGACGGCTACACCGATGCGAATGGGAATTACGCCGCCGTCGCGCTGGGCGGCTTGAACAACGACCCGTGGAGGACCCAAATCAGCAGTGACACCAGTCCCACCAATTATTTTTTTTCGCAGCCGGACTTTGATTGGAACGACGGCACAAACATCAGCGCCGGAGAGGCGGTGCTGGCGAACTTCACCGCCGTTCTTGCGACCAATACCATCTCCGGCTCTCTCAAGGATGGCAGCGGCCACCCCCTCGGCGGCATCGGGGTGGAGGCCAGCGCCACGATCAACGGGGTGTACTACCAACTGGAAGCCGTGGACACCGACACCAATGGCAAGTATTCGCTGAACGTGGCCAACAGCACATGGACGGTCGCCGTATTACAGTACGGCTCCAGCGATAGTTTGCCCGCCAACTATTTCTGTCTCTCGCAAACGGTGGTGATTTCCAACAACAATGCCACGGTGAATTTGACCGCCCTTTTTGGGACCAATACCATCTCCGGCTCTCTCAAGGATGACAGCGGCAACCCCATCGCCGGGGTCTGGGTGTGGGACAACGCCTGGATCAACGGCGTGACCTACTACCAGGGTGGCAAGGAGACCGACGCCAATGGCAATTATTCGCTTAACGTGGTCAACAGCACGTGGACGGTTGGTGTCAATTCCTGCAGCGATTGCGGTGATGGTTTGCCCGTCAAGTATCTCTGCCCTCCAACTCAAACGGTGGTGATTTCCAACAACAACGGCACGGCAAATTTCACCGCCCTTCTTGCGACCAATGACATTACCGGCGTCGTGAAGGACAGCAACGGCAACCCCATCGGCGGCGTGGGCGTCTGGGCCAACGCGACCATCAATGGCGCGGGTTACTTTCAATATGTGGACGCCGACACCAATGGCAACTATTCGCTGAACGTGGCCAATGGCAGTTGGACGGTCGGCGTCGAATGCAACGGCGGCAGCGACAGCCTGGACAACATTCTCGGCAGCGGCAATTACCAGTGCCCGAACAATCAGAGTGTGGGCATCACCAACAACAATGGCGTGGCGAATTTCGCGGTGCCACTTTGCAGCGGCCTCACCATCACAACCACTTCACTGCCCGCCGGCGAGGTCAATGTCTATTACGATCAGTTTCTCCAGGCTTCCAGTTGCAGTTCCACTCTCACCTGGTCGCTCCTTGCCGGTTCACTGCCGCCGGGTTTGACCGGGGACCCTTTCTCCGGCGAAATCTATGGCACGGCCACCAGTGCCGGCGCCTACGATTTCATCGTCCAGGTCATCGACGGCAACGGCCTGAGAGCCAATCAGGCCTTGTCGCTGACAATCAACGGCGGCGAGTTGCAGGTGACGACGACTTCACTGTCCAGCGGCACAACCAACGTGGCCTACACCAGCCGGCAGTTGACGGCCCGCGGCGGTCAGCCGCCGTATCGCTGGTCGCTGGCGTCGGGGATGCTGCCGCCCGGAATGAGTTTGTCCACCAACGGGGTGATAAGCGGGACACCGACAGTCGCCGGGAATTCCAATTTCGTCGTGCAAGTGACGGACAGCGTATCTGCCACGGCAACGAAGGCGCTGTCGCTGGTCATCTATCCGTTTTCAACTTCCGTCAGCTTTAATGTTACGCCCCCTGCCGTAAGCAACTTTTACACCGGGATTATTACGCTGCAGGTGGGCGGGCTGGTCACCGGCGAGACGGTACTGGTCAAGAAATACCGCGACAACAACGGCAACGGACTGATCGACGCGGGGGATTCGGAGGTGCAGCAGTTCCAGTTGACAGACGGCCAGGCGAGCGTGTTTTACGATGGAACAACCGCGGTAACGAACTTCAACGTCGCGGGAGACCTGACCCCGGCGGATGGCGCGATCACGGCGCAGTTGCCTCTGGCCCTCAGCGGGTCGTCGCAGATGACGGTGGCGCAATACGCGTTCAGGCTGTCCAGCCCCACCGGCCGGTTCGCGCCGATCACCAACCTCTTCAACGTCACCAACTCCGCCTTTGCGCAGTCGTTCACCGGCAACGTGGTCTGTAGCGGCACCAATGTCCCCCATGCTCTGGCCTGTTTGTTTATCCCGCCTTTCAGCGCGAACATCACTCTAATCGCCAGCAGTCTGGCTGATGGCGACGGCGGCTACCGCCTCAGCGCCCCGCCCGGAACCTATCTGCTCTGCGCTTTCAAGAGCGGCTTCGTGGCTGACGCCGGAAACGCCCCGGTGCTGGCGCTGGGCGCCAATGCCACGATCCCCACGAACCTGAGTCTGCTTCCGGCCACGTGCAGCCTCTCCGGCCGATTCGTGGATGCCGCCAACACCAACGCCGGGCTGCCGTGCGTCCATGTGAAAGGAGGCTCGGCAAACGGCCTGGTGACGTCCGGTACCGCGGATGGCAATGGAAACTTTGCCCTGCCAGCCACGACCGATTGGTGGGGTGTTTTGGGTGACAGTCAGAGCCTTGATTCCCAAGGGTATCTCGGTTTGCAGTCCGCCGCCATCGTCAACGCCAACGCCGGCAGCGTTGCGGGCGTGACCATCGCGTTGGCCAGGGGAACGGCCCTGGTCTATGGCGCCGTCCAGGATGGGCAGAACCATCCGCTGTCAGGTGTCCGGCTCTCCGGCAGTCAAAATGACGGCGCCAGCCCTTATGTGGGCGACGCCACCAGTGACCAGAACGGGAACTACGCGATGGCGGTCAATGATGCCGGAGTTTGGAACGCCGGCATCAGCGGCAACAATCCAGCCTTTCCCAATTACCTGTGGTCTGCCGGGCTGGGGGATACGACGTTCGCCAACGGGCAGGCGGTGCAGTGCAATTTCACCGCTCTTGTTGCGACCAACTATATCACCGGCTCGGTCCTGGACAGTTCCAACAATCCCATCACCAACATCCAGGTCTATGGTTCTGCCACCATCGGCAACCAAGACTACAACGCCGCCAGCGCCTTCACCGATGCCAACGGCAACTATTCGCTGACCGTGGCCAGCGGCGCCTGGCAGATAACCTTGGATTGCGATGCGCTGGGTTGGCTGGGCTATTGTTGTCCCAACTACCCACCCGTCATTGTTTCCGGCGGCAACGCCGTGGAGAATTTTGCGCTCGTGCTCAACAGCGAGGTCCAAGTCACCACTACAAACCTGCCTCCCGGCTACGTCGGCTCTCCTTACGATGTTTTCCTTCAGGCTGCCGGTTGCCAGCCTCCGTTTGCCTGGTCGGTGGTTTCCGGTTCCCTGCCCTCGGGCCTGCAACTGGCCTCCACCGGAGAGCTTTCCGGCACTCCCAATAACGCCGACGCCTTCAATTTCACGGCGCAGGTCAGCGATGCCAACAACAATACGGCGAACCAGGCTTTGTCGCTCATCGTCAATACCAACACGCCGCTGGAAATCACGACGGTCTCGCTGCTCACGGCCACCCAGGCCGTGTTTTACACGGCGACGCTGGGGGCTTCCGGCGGGCAGAAGCCTTACAGTTGGTCCCTTGCCCCGGGTTCAGGCCCGCTGCCGGCCACCTTGTCTTTGGCGACCAACGGCGTCCTCTCCGGCACTCCGGCCACCAACGGGACCTTTTACTTCTACGTGCGCGCGACCGACGCGATCAAGACGACGGCTGACCAACTTCTGACCCTGACGGTCAACGGCCTGACCAACAACCCGTACGACTCGAACGTCACTTTTTCCGTCACCCCGTCCGCCGTGAGCAATTCGTACATGGGAGCCATCACGCTTGAGATTGGCGGTTTGGCCAACGGCGAGACAGTGGTGGTCCAGAAGTATCTTGACGCCAACTCCAACGGGCTGGTGGACGCGGGCGACTGGCTGGTCCAGCAGTTCAGCTTGTCGGATGGCCTGGCGAGCATGATTGACGGTGTGACCAACAGCAATATTCCCGGCGACACCGACACGACGCCGGGACAAATCACCGCGAAGTTGAATTTCCGGAACGGCGACTTTATGCAGAACATTGTCGGGCAATATGCGTTCAAACTGTCCAGCCCGACGGGGCGTTTTGCGCCGATAACGAACCTTTTCAGCGTCACGAACTTCCCCTACGCGCAAAAGTTCACCGGCAACGTGGTCAGCAACGGCACGAGCACGACGGTGTCCAACGCCCTTGTGCTTTTGTTCCCGCCTCCCCGTGCGGGAAAGAGCGGGCCAAGCGGGTCGCCGCTGGCGGGCGCGGTGGCGGACAATTCGGGCAGCTACAGCATTCAAGCGCCTCCGGGGACTTATTCGCTGTGTGCTTTCAAGAGCAATTATCTCGCCAACTTCTCCACCATGCCGGTTCTCACTTTGGGCAGCGGCGCGACCGTCACCACGAACCTGGCGCTCACGAACGCCACGTCCAGCATCTCCGGCAACCTGGTCGATGCCAACAATTCCAGCATCGGACTGCCCGCCATTCTTTTGTCGGCCCAAGCGGCCAACGGCCTGATGGATGTGAGCTTCACGGACACCAACGGCAATTTCACCGTGGGTGTCGCATCCGGCCAGTGGGGTCTGCGCGCCGATGACACCAGCCTGATTGTCCACGGCTATCTTGGATTGCAGAATAGAACCTACGCCAACGCCGGGCAGACTGGTGTTGCCCTCGCCGTGCCGCAGGCCACGGCGCTGTTTTACGGCAGCGTGAAGGACACTCTGGGAAATCCTTTGACGGGAATTGACGTTTATGCCAGCGACAACAATGACGGCCTCTATGAAACCGACGGCTACACCGATGCGAACGGGAATTATTGGGCCGCTGTGCTGGGCGGCCTGGGCAGCGACGATCCATGGCAGGTGGATCTCAGCAGCAACAGTCGTCTTGCCAATTACCTTGTTTCGCCGCCGGGCTTTGATTCAAACGGCGGCACGAACATGGGCGCCGGACAGGCGGCGCTGGCGAACTTCACCGCCCTTCTTGCGACCAATTACGTCTCCGGCTCTGTCAAGGACAACAACGGCAGTCCGATCGCCGGTGTCGGGGTCTGGGCCGGCACAACCATCAACGGGTTGAACTACAACGCGCAGACCGTGGACACAGACACCAATGGCAATTATTCGGTGATGGTGGGCAATGGCACTTGGACGATTGGCATCAACTTCGGCCAATGCGGTGACTGCCTTCCCGGCGAGTATCTCTGCCCCCCGACTCAATCGGTTGTGATTTCCAACAACAATGGCACGGCCAATTTCACCGCCCTTCTCGCCACCAATGAAATCACCGGCTCGGTCACGGATAGCAGCGGCCATCCCATCGGCGGCGTTCGGCTCTTTGCCAATGGCACTGTTGGCGGCGTGTCTTACCAAAGCCGCCAGGACACCGAGGGCAACGGCAGTTGCAGCCTGAACGTGGCCAACGGCACTTGGTCTGTCGGCCTCTATTGCAGCGGCTCCGACAGCGACACTTTGGACAACATTCTCGGCCCCGGCAATTACATCTGTCCGGCCAGCCAGAATGTGACCATTACCAACAACAATGGCACGGCGAGTTTTATCGTGCAACTTTGCGGCGTCACCATCACGACCACTTCACTGCCCGCCGGCCAGATCAATGTCTATTACGATCAGTTCCTCCAGGGTTCGAGTTGCAGCGGCACGCTCAGTTGGTCGCTCCTTTCCGGTTCCCCGCCGCCGGGTTTGACCTGGAACCCTTCATCCGCCGAAATCAATGGCACACCCACCACGGCCGGCACATACGATTTCACCGTCCAGGTCACTGACGGCCTCGGCCACTGGACGAATCAGAATTTCTCGCTTTACATCGCTTCGTCTCCTTCGCCGCTGCAAGTGACGACCGCCTCCCTGCCCAACGCCACCCAGGGGGTCTTTTACAATCAACAACTCCAGGCGTCTGGCGGACAACCGCCCTATGCGTGGTCCCTTACCCCGGGGTCGGGCAGCCTGCCGACGGGATTATCGCTGGCAACCAACGGCGTCATTTCCGGCGCCCCGGCCCTCCATGGAACTTTCTACTTTTACGTGCGGGTCGCCGATGCGGCGAGTGCGACGGCGGACCGGGTCTTGAGTCTTGCATTGCAGCCCGCCGCCACCATCACCAACGGTGTCACACTCAGCACTTGGTACCAGTTTACCGGCGGCAACGATGGCGGGAGTCCCAAGGCCGGACTGGTGCAGGGCAACGATGGCGCTTTTTATGGCACGGCATACAGCGGCGGCACGATGGGCGATGGCACGGTCTTCCGCATAGCCACCAACGGCGTGCCCATTGCCTCGGTATCGTTCGATTATGCCAACGGCGGCGGTCCCGAAGACGGGTTGGTGGAAGGCCGGGACGGCAGTTTTTACGGCACGACATCCTATGGCGGGGCGAACGGCTGGGGCGCGCTGTTCAACGCCACCACCAACGGCGCGCTCACCGCTCTCCACTCGTTCAGCTTCGGTGACGGCGGCAACAATCCGTGTGCCGGGTTGGTGCAGGGCGGCGATGGGAATCTCTATGGCACGACACCCTATTGGGGCACGATCTACTTCACCACGAACTACAATGGCACGGTATTCAGGATAAGCACCAACGGAGCGTTCCAATCCCTCTACTCATTCACCGGCGGCAACGATGGGGCCAATCCCACCGCCCAACTGGCACAGGGCAACGATGGCAGTCTCTACGGGACGACACACGATGGCGGCTCGAACGGCAGCGGCACGGTATTCAAGATAAGCACCAACGGGGCGTTCCAATCCCTCTACTCATTTACCGGCGGCAACGATGGGGGCCATCCTTTGGCCGGGCTGGCGCTGGGGAGCAATGGAATTTTTTATGGCACAACCACGGGAGGAGGCGCGGGCGGTTGCGGCACTGTGTTTGGCATAACCACCAACGGCGCGTTCAATGCGTTGTACTCGTTCACCGGCGGCAACGATGGCAATTCTCCGTATGCCGGCTTGGCGCAGGGCAGTGATGGCAATTTGTATGGAACCACACTCTATGGAGGCGCGGTTGGCTCCGGCACCGTGTTTGGCATGACCACCAATGGCGTCCTTGCCACCCTCTACTCCTTCTCCGGGTCTGGCGACGGCTCCCAGCCCCTCGGAAGCCTTCTGCAAGGAAGCGATGGCTGTTTTTATGGCACGACGAGCAGAGGCGGCGCCCAGGACGATGGAACTGTTTTCCGCTTGAGCCTCACTTCCGCGCCGTCGCCCGACTTGGCGCCCCTCTCGGTGGCGGCGCCGGCCAGCGTGATCACCCCGCAGCCCAACGCGGCGGTCCAGGTGGCTTGGAGTGTGACCAACCAGGGAGCCGGGCAGGCGCCGGGCGGTTGGTGTGACCGGGTCTGGTTCTCCACCAACGGAGTGCTGGACGGAAATTCGGCGGCGCTGGGCGACTTTTTCAACAGTCAAACATTGCCTCCCGGCGGCAGCTACCGGCAGACCAACACCGTGACCCTCCCTCTGCCCGCGATTGCCGGCGGCAGTTACACCCTGTTCGTGCAGGCGGATGTCTATGGCCAGATTTACGAATTCAACAAATCGAACAACATTTCGGCGGGCGCGCACGGCCTCTTCACCCTTGCCCCTCCCGACCTGGCTGTTTTGGCGGTAAATCCGGCGACCAACAACGTGGTGTTTTATCCGGCCAGCCCGCAGTCGCCCACCGTTCAGTTGACTTGGGCGGTGACCAACCAGGGCGCGGGGCCGGCTGCGGGCAATTGGTATGACAGGGTTTGCGTCTCGACCAGCGTCTCCATTGCCGACGGGGTCAGTTCACAGTACTTCTGGCAGGACTGGACCTCGCCTCCGTTCGCGGTGGGAGAAGAGTATCAAGTAACCAACACGATCTGGCTGCCGCAACAGAGCGGGACGTATTACCTCATCGTCAGCGTCGATGACGGCAATTACATTTATGAGGCCGACAAGACCAACAACGTGCTGGCGTCGGCCCCGTTGACAGTCAACTACCAGGTGCGCCCGCCGGATTTGGCCGTCGTGTCGGCGTCAGCGCCGGCCACGGTGGCTTCCACCCAGCCCTATCCGGGTGTCCAGGTGACTTGGAGCGTCACCAACCAAGGGACGGGCGTTGCGTCGGGCGGCTGGTATGATCGCGTGTGGTTTTCCACCAACGGAGTGTTGGATGGAAATTCAAGGGACATCGGCGACTTCTACCAAAGCCAAAACCTGGCGGCAGGCGGCAATTATCAGCAAACCAACGCGGTGATATTGCCGGTGACAAACAGCCTCAGCTACACACTGTTCGTGCAGGTCGATGTGTACGACCAGGTCTATGAGCCGAACAAGTTGAACAACCTCTCGGCCGGCGTGCCCGAAGCCTTTACTCTCACGCCGCTCTGGACGATTTTCGCCACGAACAATCCCCCGGCCGACGGCTACATCAGCGGGACCGGCTCCTACCTCACCGGCGCCACCAACGTTCTCACCGCCCATCCCAACTTCGGCTATCTCTTCGTCAACTGGACGGAAGGCGCAAACGTCGCCGGCACAAATCTCTCCCTGACGAACGTGGTGTTCACGAATCATGTGTTCGCCGCCAATTATGCTGATGCCACTCCCACCCATGTCGTGACCACCGCAACGTCACCCGCGGGCTTGGCGGCGGTGGCCGGCGCGGGCACTTACAGCAACGGCCAGACCGCGCACTTCAGCGCGCCTCTGGCCATCACCAATCCGCCCAGCCTCTACACCTTCGAGCAATACACGGAAGGCAACAACCCGGTCAGCTCGGCCGCCGCCTTCAGCAAGACCTTCTCGACGTTTGACCCGGCCTCGGGACAGTACGTGGCGGTTTACAGCGCCAGTCCGCTTCTCCCCATCGTGGTCAATGTCAGCCTGAACCTCGCCAATCCCGTGCCCGCGACCACCAACTTCATCGTCACCGTTCAATTCGACCGCTCCATGCGGACGAACCCTTCCCCGATAATCGTGTTGACAAATAGCGCCGCGACTCTCCAGCCCGCCGTTTCCGGCAACGGGTCGTGGTCCGCCACGGCGTTGAGCAACGACACCTACTCCACGCCGCCTGTCACCTTTATTTCCGGCATGGACGGCACCAACCAGATAATTGTGTCCGGGGCGCAGGACCTGGCGGGCAATGTCATGGCGCTCACCAACGCCGGCAGCGCCATCGTGGACGCCACGCCGCCGCCCGTCCCGGTCCTGGCCGTGACGGCTTCCAACAGTTCGTCGGTAACCGTCGCCTGGGCGGCCTATGCTGCGCCGCCGGACTTGAGCTATTTCCGGGTATTCTTCCAACCCACCAACTTCACTTCCGTGGCGGGATTGCCGATTTTGACGAGTCTGGGTTCCGGCGCCCGCAGTTTCCAATTCGGCGGCCTGGCCTTGGACACAAGGTATTACGCCGCCGTCCAAGCCGTGGATTACGCGGGCAACGCCAGCGGCCTCAGCGTGCTGCCCGTCATTCTGCCCGAAACCGTCCCCCCGCCCGTCAGTGTCCAAGCCGCTCCCGTGGGCGCGGATTCCGTGCTGCTCTCCTGGAATTCCTACAATACGGCCGCCTTGCTGGGTTTCGCCGGCTTCACGCTCTATGAAGCGCCGGGCAATTTTACGTCCGTGCCCGGCTCGCTCGTCGGGGTGCCGCTCGGCCCGTCGGTCCAGTCATACCAAGTCAGCGGACTTGACCGCGCCAAAACCTATTACTTCGCCGTCGTGGGCTTCAATCTCACGAATGGATTCAACCCGAATGTCACCACCGCCGTCTGGTCCGATCCTTACGCCGGAAACATCGGCATCGACACCACCATCGGCGGCGCGGGCCAAAGCCAGGTGCCTGTTTATCACAGCATTGTCGTCGTCAGCAACGCCACCTTGACCCTTGAGCCTGGAACGACGCTGCTCTTTGCTCCCGGCGCGAGCCTGACCGTGCAGCAGGGCAGCCTCGCGGCCAACGGCACGGCGTTGGCTCCGATCATCCTGGATTCCGCCAACGACACCCCCGGCCACATTCCCGCCCCCGGCGACTGGGGCGGAGTCATACTTGGCAGCGGCGCCGGCTCCTCCAGCTTGAATTTCGTGGAAGTGCTTTACGGCGGCGGCCTGACCGTGAGCGGATGCTCCCCGGCTGTCTCTGCTTTTACCGCCAACAACAATATCCCCTGCGGCCTGGCCCTGCAAAATGGCGCGGCCCTCACCACCAGCGATGCGCTGTTGACGGCCAATGGCATCGGCATACAGCAATCCGACACCTCCGCGCTGACGATTCAAAACTCCGTCATCCAAAACAACGGCACCAACGCCGTCGCCTCCGGCAGTTCTCCGCTCAACGCGGCCTCGGACTGGTGGGGCACGGCACAGGCGGGAACTCTGGCCGCCCAGTTGCAGGGCAATATCGTTTACACTCCTTTTCTCACCTACGAACCGGTCCTGACGCCCGCGATTGGAACTTCCAACGGCCTGACGCAGGTCGGCAGCGGCCTGGTCAATCTGCAACTTGCCTGCCGCACGGCCGAGGGCATGCGGCTGAGCGAGGACTACACGTTCACCGGAGTCTTCTTCACGCCGTTCACCAACAACACGACCTTCCCGCTCTCCGCCGGCGGCGGCTTGAAACGCGTCTATGCGCAATTCCGCAGCGTCACCGGCCAGACCAACGCGCCGCTCGAAGTGGACGTGAATTACATCACGGCCGGCCCGGTCATCCAGTCGTTCAGCCTCGCCCAGGGACAGACCTTGAACCGTCCGCTCACTGTCACCGGCTCGGCCACGGCGGTTTTGGGGATGCAGGACATGGAGTTTTACGTGGACGGTGTTTTGGCGGGGACCAACGCCGGCGGAAATTTGTCGCAGTTCTTTGACATCCGCGCGCTGCCCAACGCCATTCACGAGGTCAAATTGCTCGCCCGCGACCAGAGCGGCAACATCGCCACCCTCCAGAACACGGTGATCATCGCCCTCACGCCGCCGCCGGCCCCGGTCATCACGTCCCCCGCCGCCGGCCTCATCGTCAAGACGAATCTTCTCTCCGTCAGCGGCTCGGCCGAGGCGGGCATGAACATTCAGTTGACACGCAACGGCCAGATTGTCGGCGCCACCGTCGCGGATGGCACGGGCTTGTTCACCGTCTCCAATGCCACGCTGGTGGAAGGCCTCAACACCCTGGTGGCGGTCGCCTTTGACAGCACCGGCACGACCCCTTCGGCGGCCAGGAATGTTATCGTCGAAACCATCCCGCCGGCGGCCTTGGTGATGAACACGCCCGTTTATGCTCCCGGAACCGGCCTGAATGTGTCCTGGAATTTTCCGCCCACCGGCAAACTGGCCGTCACCTTCCAGTTGTTCTGGAGTCAGGCGCCGTTTGGAGAGACCAACGAGGCGACCGGGCACAGCATCGTTCTTACGGGCATGGCGGATACCCTCCAAGGCCTCTCCGATGGGCTTTATTATTTTGGGGTGGTCGGTTACGATGTCACGGGCGCGGCCAGCCCGCTCTCGGCCTTGGTCTCGACGGTGTATGACGCCACTCCGCCGGCGTTGACCGTTTCTTACAGCCGCGCGCCGCCCTTGGGGGTCGGGCCGGTCGCCATTTCCCTGACCTCCAGCGAGGCGCTGGCGGGGACGCCCTCTTTGACCCTGCAGCCGTGCGGAAGCGTCTCGCCGGTTTTGCTGAGTCTGACCAACGTGGCTGTCAATACCTGGCAAACAGCGTTCACCGTGACATCCTCAACACCCTCCGGGCCGGTCGCGGTGACGGCGTCCGCGCAGGACTTGGCCGGCAATGTTTTCAACGGCGTTCCCAATGGCCCGGCGCTGGCCATTGACACCGTTGCGCCCGCCGCCAGCATCACCACGGTCCCGCCGCCGCCGGTGCAGACCACCAACAATGTCAACGTGGCGGTGAGCCTGGCGCTGACCAAACCAGCCGGGCCGGGAACAATGCCCACCCTGAGCTTCACAACGCCGACTGGCACGAACATCGTCCTGACGCTGTCCGGCGGCGGCAGCAATTGGAGCGGAACGCTGCCGTTGACGCCGGCGGCAGGCGCCGGTTTTGGCCAGTTTTCCTTCAGCGCCCAGGACGCCGTGGGCAACGTGGGCAGCAATCTCCTCGCGGGAGGCCAACTTGAGCTTTACAACACCGCTTTGCCGTCGGCTCCGGCCGCGCCTTCGGGCCTGAGCGCGACCAGCCTGGCGGGCGGCTATGTCTGGCTGGCTTGGAACGCGGTCAGCAACGCGCAGATTTACCGCGTTTACCGCGAACCCGGGACGAATTTGGTTCCGCCCGCCGTGCTGGATCTTGACCACATCACCAGCAATGGCGTGGCCGATCTGCCGCCCTCGGATGGTTCTTACCGTTACGGCGTCACCGCCAGCCGTCTTGGCTCGGAAAGCGGGATTTCCAACGTGGTGGTGGCGGTTTCCGTTCGCACGCCGCCTTTGGCGCCGACCAACGTGACAGCCAATCTGGCCGCCAGCGGGGTGCAAATTTCCTGGCAGGAGCCTGCGGGCGGGACCACCCCGGACCATTACAACGTCTATCGCAATGGAACTTTGATCCAAACCGTCTCCAGCGTTTCTCCGGTGGTGGATTATCCGCCGCTGGGAACCAACAGCTATGTCGTGGCGGCCGTTGATGCCGTGGGCAACCAGAATCCGAGCGCTCCCGCCGTGCTGTTCCTGCCCGTCGCTCCGGTCAGCAACCTTGCGGCGTTGTCAATTGCCGGACAGGCCCCGGTTCTGACGTGGAACACCGGCGGCGGCAGTGTTGGCTGCAATGTTTATCGCAACGGCATCCGGCAGAACGCCGCCCTGATCACCGGGACCAATTACACGGACAATCTGCCGTTGTCGGATGTGGTGCGGTACGCCGTCACCGCCGTGAACGGCTCCGCGCAGGAAAGTCCGCCGAGAATGGTCACGGTTTATCCGGTCCGTCTGAGTCTCCTGGTGAACTCGTTGGGACGCGGCGCGGACAACCCGCTGTTGACCGGTTATTTCGACCAGTTCCAGGTGGGAGTTTCCAATCTGGGCAGCAGCAACAGTCTCCCGCTCCAGCAGGTGCAATTGCTGCGGACGATCACCGGCCTTGAACCGTTGGTGGTCACCCTGGGCGCGCCCACCAACGTGAGCGCGGGGACGCAACTCCAGGAGCTGATCACCGTTCCAGAATCATCCGTCGTCGCCGCGCAAAGCGTGCAGGTGACCGTGTTCCAACAGACTGACAGCGCGGGCAGCACCGTGGTCTATGAGAATACGTTTAACCTGACCGACAGCCGGTTGCCGGGCACGGAAATCGCCCTGTCGGTCAATCAACTGCCGCTGGTTGGCGGAGTGACCCCATTCCAGCTTCAAATTTTCAATCGGGGTTATGCCGACATGGAAGTGATCGTGTCGCGCGCCTTCGGGGCGCAGCCGGGCGATGTTTTCGTCTCCGTCCAAAACAGCTTTGGCCAGGAAGTCAGCCGCACCGCGTTGTCGGGCCTGGTGTCCGGCGCAACCTACCTTATGGACGGCACGGCGTATGTGACCATCCCGCCGGGCGCATCACATATCCTGACCATCACCAATGTGCTTGTGCCGGCGGCGCTGGGTGGGGCGACCAACGTCACGTTCCTGGGCGTGGCCAGCGAGATTTACAATCAGTTGGAAACGACCAACCAACAGGTGTCCGGGCCGTTGAGCGGGAGCATGGTTTCGCCGAGCTTGGCGCAGACGCCTTATTACGGGACGGCCCAGACGGACAAAGCGGACTACTCGAATAACGATCCCATCCTTATCAGCGGGCAGGCGCTGGATCGCACTTCGGGTTTGCCCGTGCCGAATGTGCCCCTGAATATCGGATTCGCCGCCCGCGGTTTCCACTGGTATCAAAGCGTGACGACGGACAGCGACGGGAATTACCAGCTTACATACAATCCATTGGCCGGCTTCGCCGGCACGCTGACCATCTGGGCGGCAAATCCGCTGGTGGTGGACGTTTTGAATGAGGCGCAAGTCGTCATCTTCCGCATGTACGCGGTGCCTTCGGCGGCGGACGTGCAGATGTCCAAAAACGGCCAGTTGAGTTTTTCAATCCAGTTGTTGAACCCCGGCGATGTGCCGCTGACCGGTTTTACCAGTTCGGTTCAGGCCTGGCAACTGTCCGGCACCAACCAGATTCCAATTGGCACAGTCACGGGAACCAACCAGATTCCGCCGGGTTTTGTGCTGGGTCCCGGCCAGACAGAAACGGTCAACCTGCAATTGTCCGCCGCCATCAACGCGCCGGATAACGCGCAGGCGCAATTCACGATCACCTCGGCCGAGGGCGCCACGGCCACCCTGACCGCCAGTTTGGATCTGTTCCCGGCCGTGCCGGTGCTCTCGGTGGTGAATCCGGCGGCGGGCTATTTGGAGGTGAGCCTGAACCGCGGCGACCAGCTTAGCGGCCAGATCACCATCGCCAACAGCGGGTTGATGGCGTTGCAGGGCATCACGCTTGCGCCGCCGACGAACAGTTGGATGGCGGTCAACCTGCCCGTGGCCAGCGACGGCCGGATTCACCTGCCGGATTTGGGGATCGGCCAGTCCAACACCTTTGCCGTCGTGTTCACGCCGCCGACCAATACGGTTCTGGGGTTTTATCAGGACGCGATCACGGTTCAGGGAACCAATGCGGCCAGTCCGTTCCCGGTGAATGTCTATGCCCAAGTCACCTCGTCGCAGACGGGCGGCATTCAGTTCGAAGTGGACGACATCCTCGGCGAGCAGGTGCCCAACGCCGCGATCCGCCTGCACAATAACGCGCTGTTGTCCGACTGGGGACCATTCTACACCGATACCAACGGCTTGGTCACGGTCACCAATTTGCAGGAGGGCGATTGGAACTGGCAGGTCACGGCCGCCGGCTGCTCGGGCAATGTCGGCACGGTAACGGTCATTGCCGATCAAATCGTTTACCAGCCCACCCGTCTTTCCCGAAGCCTGGTCACGGTGAACTTCACCGTGGTGCCGGTGCCTTTTACGGATTCATACCAAATCCAGGTGGAACAGACCTATGAAACCTACGTGCCGGTGGGGGTCCTGGTGCTCGACCCGCCGTACCTGGGTTTCACCAATCTTCCCTCCGGCTTCCAGGCCACATTCACGACGAGCGCGGAAAACCAGGGCTTGGCGCAAATGACCGATGTGACGTTGACCGGTTCCGAAGCCAACGGCTTTTCCGTAACCCCTTTGATTACTTACATTCCAGTTCTCCTGCCGATGCAGTCGGTGGAAGTGCCTATGGTCGTGGCTCTGGATTCTCCAGGGGTTGCCGGAGGCCAGAATGCACAGGCACGACAGTCCACCTCCGACTGCGTCAGTGCGCAAAACATTCAGGACTTCCTAACCGGAGTGATGGTCCTCGCGCAGGCCCTTCAAATGTGCCCCAAAGACAGCGCGCCGGAGACGAGCCTGGCCAATGAAATCCTCGAGGATGAAATTGAAGAAGCAACCATCGGGGAAAGTTTGGAAGGATCCGTCGCAGGAGCCACTGTGGCAGCCGAATTAGCCGGCGCGCTGATTGGGTGTGCCCATCCTGGCATCTCCAGTTTCTTCCTGGGGACCGGCGGCTACAGTGGCCCTTCCTACAACACACCGGTTGCTGCGCCAGGTTTTAACTTGCCCAATGGCTGTTTCTCCGCCTCCACCTCCGTCCTGATGGGCGATGGAACGGAAAAACCGATCTCGGAGATTCGCATCGGCGACACCGTTCGCAGCGGTCCAAAGCCGGGAAACATCGCGGTTGTCTATGCCGTCTATTCGCTGACCGCCACCAATTTCCAGGAAATCCGGTTTGTCAGCGCCGACGCGAAGAACGCGAGGAGTTTGACCGCCACCGACGAGCACCGGTTCTGGGTTGATGGCAAAGGCTGGGTGGCCGCCGGAGTTGTGGCCGCCGGTGACTGGCTGTTCGATTCGTCTGGCCGGCGCCTCAGCGTGGTTGCCAGCCAGTCCGTGACCCGCAGCATGCCGGCTTATACCTTTAGTCTCGCCGATGACAACGCGTTCTACGCCAACGGCGTTTTGGTCCATGACCTGTGCGGCGCGCCGCCAGCCGGATCGCGAGTCCGGACATCGGAGGTGGCCAAATGAGATATTTGCCTGACTTCGGGTGTCGTTTCCGGGCGGGTGTTCTGCTCCTGCTCTTGTTGCCTTGGACCGGCGCGGCCCAGGAGCAACAACAGGGACTCTGCGCCCAGGTCAAGATCATGATTTCGCAGCAAATGACCCTGGAACGGATCGGCTTTCAGGCCACCCTGCAAATCACGGACAATGACCCGAACGATCCGATCACTGGGTTTGCCGCCAATCTGACCTTTGAGAATCCCGCCCTCTCCACCAACGGAACGGTCAACGATTCCTCCAGCCTGTTCTTCGTCCAGCCGCCGACCCTGCAAAACGTGGCCAGCGTCAACGGCAGCGGCGTCTTCTCGCCGGGGCAGACCGCGACGATCGTCTGGTTCATTATCCCCACGACCAATGCCGGCGGCATGAGTCCCAACGGCGTTGTCTATAATGTCGGGGCCAAGTTGAGCGGGCAGATTCGCGGGGTGGATATCCCCGCCTCCAGCCTGACGGTCTATCCGGCGCCGATCACCGTCCAACCCGACGCCCAGCTTGCCATCACCTACTTCACGCCGCGCGATGTGACGGGGGACAACCCGTTTACGCCGCAGGTGGAAAGTCCCATCCCGTTCACCTTCGGGGTGCTGGTGCAAAATGTCGGCTACGGGACGGCCAACAGCGTGATCATCAACTCGCAGCAGCCCAAGATCGTTGAAAACACGCAGAATCTGCCATTGATCGCCCAACTGCTCGGATCGCGGGTGAATGATTCGCCGCTGGCCAACGCCAATCTGACGGTCAACCTGGGCAATCTCTTGCCTGGCCAGGCCAGCAAGGGGGCCTGGGACATGATTTGCTCGATCTCGGGCACGTTCCTTTCCGTCAACGCCACCTACACCCACTCCACCGCGCTGGGCGGCGCGGAAACTTCGCTCATCAGGTCGGTCAACGCCTATCTTTTCTTGCACGAGGTGCTGGACGACCTGCCGGGCCGCGACAGCGTCCGCGATTTCCTGGCCGACACGAGCGGGACATTGGATGCTGTCAACAATCTGATCCCCGACTCGCTCTACGAGAGCGAGGGCGGCGTCTTTCCGGTCAACTTCATGACCAACGCCTCGGTGTCCGGCTCGGGCAACCCGGTGCAGGTGAACCTGAACGCGAATTTCGCCGGCTGGGGTTACATCCGCCTGAACGACCCCATGCAAGCGGCTTTGCCCATCGCCAGCGTGGTGCGCTCGGACGGCAAGGTTCTGAACACGAACAACTATTGGACGAGCATTCACTACGAGCCGGCAACCAATTTCAAGGATACCTACCTGAACTTGTTTGATTACACGGGCCTGGGTTCCTACACCTACACGGTGACGTACGCCAATTCCGTGGCCAGCACCAACCCGCCCGTGACGAGCCTGCTGTTCGCCGGACCGTCCACGTTCACCAATGGCGCCTATTATGTCACGCCCGAAACCCAGATGTATTTCATCTCCCAGGACACAACTCCGGTCAGCATCTATTATAGTCTCACCAACGGCCCGTTCCAGCCCGCCTACCCCTTCAGCTTGAGCAGTCCGGGCCAGTATCAGGTGACGTATTACGCCACGGACGCCAACGGCAACCAGGAAACCAATCACACGGCCACGCTGGTGGTGGCGGGGGCGGCTTCATTGGGCTTCGCCAGCGTCAACGTGCCGGCCCAGCCGCTCTTTGTTCCGGGGGACGCGCTGTCCGTCCGGCCGGGAATTGCTCCGATCACTTTCCAGGCGTTGGCCAATCCGACAACTGTCAATGCGCGGGTGGACATTTTCCAGGGGGTGGCCGGCTGGGCCATGGTGGCCGGCGTGCCTTCCTCGCCGACGGCCGGCGCCTCGGCGTCGTTGAGGATTGGGGGCGGCAACGTGGATTTCTACATTTATCAGGTGAATTCCGGCGCCTGGAGCGCGGAGCAACCGGTCAGTTCTCCGCTCACTTTGTCCGGTTTGGGGCCGGGAAGCAACACGGTGTCCGTCCTCGGCCGCTCGCAATACGGAACGTATTTGGACCCGAGCAATGCGGTGAGCGTGGGTTGGGTGGTTGATTCGGCGGCGCCGGCCACGGTCATCACGGGCGCGCCGGCCACTCCAAGTCTTGACACCTCGGCCCAATTGACCGTCGGCGGCGCCAACGTCACCGGCTATCGCTGGACCATTAACAACGGGTATTACCGCCCGGACACCAACGTGGCCAGTTCGATTGTCCTGACCAATCTTACCGGGACGCAACAGGTCGTGGCCGTGCTTGGCGACATCAACGGCATCGAGCAGCCGACCAATAATCCCACCACCGTGGCGTGGACCATCAATGCGCTCTACGGTTACGACCTCAGTTCGCTCACGGCGGTAAGGAGCGTGGCGTTCACGAACATCAGCGGACCGATTACCTTTGACTGGGATGGGAGCAGTGACGCCGGAGTGCCGCAGCCGCCGGGATGGTACACGGTGCGGGTGACGCTCAGTGACACGCTGGGTCACACCAACTTCACCACCGGCCTGGCGCAAATCAACGCGTTGTCCGGGACGAACATCACCCTGGCCGATTTCACCCGCGGTTCCCAGAGTCCTTATGCGCGCGGACGCCGGGTGGTGTGGCAGGACCAGAGCGACGGCAACTGGGAAATCTACGCCCGCGATCTAACCGCCAGCAACGGCGCCATTGTGCAAGTCACGCACACCAATTTGAGCCAGGAAAATCCCCGCACCGACGGCCGTTACGTCGTCTGGCAGGCCCAGCAGCCCAATGGGACTTGGAATGTCTATTGGGACGATTTGGACGGCACCAACGGGCCGCAGGCGCTGACCAGCACGCCGACGATCAATGAAGTCAGTCCGGCGATGGATTGGCCGTGGGTGGTTTATCAGGGGCGCTCGGCCCTCAACACCAACGCCCCCTGGCAGATCTTCGCCTGTGATTTGGTCACCACCCAAACCGTCCAGGTCTCCGTTTCCTCGCAGGATGAGATTGCCCCCGATGTCCAGGCCGGCCGGGTCGTCTGGCAGGATTTCCGCAACGTCGGCCCCGGTCAAATTTATTTCAGCGACTTGTCCACCGGCCAGGTCAGGCGCCTTTCCACCAGCACCTTCGGCCAGTATAATCCCGCCATTTACGGCAATTGGATCGTCTGGGCCGACAACCGCAACATCGAACTGGATATTTGGGGATTTGATCTCTTGCGCAACAAGGAAATCCAGATCACCGACACTCCGGAGGATGAGTCCCAGCCTTTCCTGAACGGTCCGTGGGTGCTTTGCCAGGAGAATTCTCTCGGCCCGCAAACCGGCAACGGCCGATTGATCCACCTGCCCAGCCTGCTGACCGTGCCGGTGACCAGGACCGCCACGCTCAAGACTTGTCCGGCGCTGGCGGACGGTTGGGCGGTCTGGCAGGAAACCGTCAGCAACCAGTCGCGCATCGCGGCGGCGGCCTTGCCGGCATTGCAGCCGGTTTTCCAAAATCGCAACCTGGTGGCGGTGACCGCCGCCATGGCCGCATTCGCGCAAAATGCCTACGGCCTGTTGTCCAATTGGGGTGCCAACGGCGTGGAGGAAATCACCCAATACACTTCCCTGACGCCGCAGGTGGCCAGCCAGACGGCGGTGTGGACCAATGGCGCGCCCTCCGGCCCCAATTTCAGCCTCGTAGCCGGGGCCTTCCTGGGGATGAAGTTCGACCGCCGGCAAGTGCTCGATCTTGGCGTCAACAATAGTTCCGCCCTGGACCTTTCCGCCGGGGCCAATGTCTTCGGCTACACTGGTTTTCCGGATTCCTACAGCGCCTTCCAGCTTCTGCGCCAGATTGGGACCAACACCGCCCTTTCCGTGCGCATGCTGGACGCGGAGTCGGGCAGTTGGCTGGTGGCGGAAGTGCAAAACGGCGCCCTGGTCGGGAACGATTTCCCGATTCCGGCCGTGGCGGTTTTGATGGTGAATCTGGCCGGGCCGGTGTCGCAGTTTATGCCGCAATCGCAATAGATCTATGCATCGCAAACCTTCCATCTTGTTTCGGTGGCCGGCCTGGGGCGCGGCGGGCTGGGCCATGACGCTGGCTGCCGCCGGCGTGACCGTGTCCGATCTGCAAACGCAACTGGCCGGCGGCGGGAAGATCACGGTGGTTGATGTCCGCGACCCGGCGGTTTTTGCGCAGGCCCATATTCCCGGCGCGATCAACATTCCCGCCGAGGTGTGCCAGCGGAAGAATTTGCCGCCGCTGGGCCGGGTGGTCATTTACGGCGATGGCCTGGGCCGGGACGCCGCCAGCATGGTGGATGAGGCGGCGGCGGCGCTGGGAAAAAAGCCGGGAATCACCGCGGAAATCCTCGAAGGCGGCTTTGCCGCCTGGGAAAGCGCGCATGGCCTGACGACGCGCCGCGAGGGCAAGAGACCCGAAGCATTCAACTACATCACCTACGCCCAATTGAAGGCGGCCAAGGCGGGCGGCGTGATCCTGGTTGATTTGCGCAATCCCACGGCTGCCGCGCGGCAATCCCTGGCCGCCGGCTCCAATTCCCCCACCCAGCCGCTGACCGACCTGGGCCGGGAATTTCCCGGCCTGAGCCTGGCCAAATCCGTCCCGGAAAAAAGCGCCTCCGGCAAGTCCGGCGCCGCGCCTTTGCTGGTTTTGATTGACAGTGCCGATGGCGCGGCGGAGGCGGCGGCCCGGGCGCTCAAAGGGAGCGGCGTCAAACGTTATGCCATCCTGGCCGGCGGCGAGTTGATTCTGGCGCGCCACGGCCAGGCGGGTTCGCAGCGAAGCAGTGCGGGCATCGTTGGGTCAGGCCAAAACCCGGCCCCGGTCCAGGGCGCAACCAACTATTAAAGAACATGATTTCGTCAACCCCATCTTCCCTGCAGGCGCCCGGCCGGGCACGGTTCGGAGGGAATTGGGCGCTGACGTTGGCCCTCCTGATCCTCGGCGCGTATTCGGCCGCCGCGCAGATCGTCGTCACCAATGTCACGACGGTCAATGTGACCCTCGGCGGTTTCTCCGTCGTCGGAGCCGTCTCGCCCGCGATCACGCCTTCGATGACGGCCTCCATTTCCGTTTTCGCTGATGCGGGGGGCGTGACCAACTTGGCGGGACAAGTGGGCATCGAATACTATCCGCTGCACACCGGCGATCCGACGCTGACCAATGCCTACGACCGCCTTGTGGGCGAGGCGGCCTTGCGCCAGCAGACCATGGGTTTGGGCCTCTTTTATGCGCGGGTCTCGGACTGCTCCCCCGGCACGGCTTACTTCTATCTTGTTGCAGTCTCCAACACCAACGGCCAAACCACCCTCTTCCCCGCCTCAGGCCCGCTGCCGTCGGTGACAACGGCCCGGGAAACCTCTTTCGTGTTGGATTCCGAGCAACTGATTGTCACGCTCAACGACTCCAGCCCCGCCGGGGCCATCCTCACGCTTTCCAATACCAATACTCCCAGTGTTTTGGCGGCGGTGGTGGGCGATGGCGCGGGCGCCAACCAGGCGTTCTTCAGCCTGAATGATTTTATCGCCGCGGCGGGCGGGACGAATTATCTGCCGGTGGGAAACCAGCAGTTCACGGCCCATGTTCTGGGGCTGTCCCCGCAAGGTCTCTCGCAGACTTACACCGTGGCGTTTTCGACCAATTTTTCGGTCGGATCAGCGACGCCGGAGGTTCTTGGCGGCGGGTCGGCGACGACCTTGGCGGCCTCGGCCATTACCGCCGGCAGCGCGACGTTGAACGCCTCGGTCAATCCGAACGGGGCGCCAACCACGGTCTATTTCGAATGGGGAGCGACCACCAATTACGGCAGTGTGACGAGCAGCGATGTTCTGTCGGCGAACTTGAACACCGCTCAACCCGTGGCGCTGGGCATAGGCGGATTGCTGCCGGGCGCCACCATCCACTTCCAGGTGGTGGCGGTGAACAGCGCCGGGACCAGTTACGGGGGCGATTTGACGCTGGTCACGCCCGCCTTGCCGCCGACGGACGTTACCTTGCCCGCCTCAGGCATCACCCCGACCAATGCAACGCTCAATTCTTCTGTCACACCAAATGGCGCTCCCACCGCCGTTTTCTTCCGATGGGGCGCGACGACCAATTACGGCAATTTCACCGCGACGAACACCATTTCTTCCAAGTTGAGCAGCGCCCGCGCGGTGGCGATGCCCATTGGCGGGCTGACACCCGGCGCGACCAATCACTTTCAGATCGTGGCGGTCAACAATAGCGGGACGGCCTACGGCGCGGACCTCACGGTTGTCACGCTGCCGTTGCCGCCGCTCGCGGTGACCTGGGCCGCTTCAGGCATCACCCCCACCAATGCGACGCTCAATGCTTCGGTCACGCCCAACGGCGCGCCCACCGCGGTTTTCTTTCAATGGGGTGCGACGATAAATTACGGCAACTTCACGGCGGCCAATACGTTGTCGGCCAATTTGAGCACGGCGCAGGCGGTGTCGGCGCTCATCAGCAACTTATTGCCCGGCACGACCAACCATTTCCAAGCGGCGGCCTCGAACAGCGCCGGAACCTCTTACGGCGCGGATTTGACGGTGGTCACGCCGTCTCAGCCGCCGATCGCCGTGACCCTGGCCGCCTCAGGCATTACTCCGACCAATGCAACGCTCAATGCTTCGGTCACACCCAATGGCGCGCCTACCGCGGTTTTCTTCCAATGGGGCGCGACGACCAATTACGGCAACTTCACGGCGGCCAATACGTTGTCGGCCAGTTTTTACACGGCGCAGGCGGTGGCGCTGGTGATCAGCAACTTATTGCCCGGCACGACCAACCATTTCCAAGCGGCGGCCTCGAACAGCGCCGGAACTTCTTACGGCGCGGATTTGACGGTGGTCACGCCGTCTCAGCCGCCAATCGCCGTGACCCTGGCCGCTTCAGGCGTCACCCTGACCAACGCAACGCTCAATGCTTCGGTGACACCCAATGGCGCGCCTGCCACGGTTTTCTTCCGATGGGGCGCGACAACCAATTACGGCAACTTCACCGCGACGAACATCATTTCGTCCAAGTTGAGCAGCGCCCGCGCGGTGGCGATGACCATTGGCGGACTGGCGCCCGGCACAACCAACCATTTCCAAGTGGTGGCCTCGAACAGCGCCGGAACCTCCTACGGTGCGGATTTGACGTTGGTCACGACGCTCCAACCGCCGCTGGCCGTGACCCTGGCGGCAACGGGTGTCACCTCGAACAGCGTTGTGCTTAACGGCAGCGTCAATCCGAATGGCGCCGTTACAACGGTCTATTTTCAATGGGGCGGCAGCGCCAGCTATGGCAACTTCACGGCAACCAACACAATTCCCTCCGGCTACAGCGTTGTTTTCGTCAGCAACGGGATTTCAGGACTGGCGCCGTTGACGCTCTACCATTACCAGGTCATCGCCGCCAACAGCGCCGGAACAAATTACGGCGCCGATCAGACCGTCCTGACCCCGTTGCCGCCCGTGGCCGTCACCTCGCCGGGCGCCATCACGAACGCCGCGACAACGTTCAAAGCCGTGGTGACCCCCAACGGCGCGCCCACAACCAGTTGGTTTGAATGGGGCACAACGATCGCTTACGGCAACGCCACCCAGCCAGCCAGCGTCGGCGCTTCTCTCAGCGCGAATTCGTTCAGCAGTCTGCAAACCGGATTCCCGCCCGGCATCGTCTATCACTACCGGGCGGTCGCGACCAATTACCTTGGCCGCGCCAACGGCGCCGATGCCCTTCTGGAGTCCGCGGTCATTTCGTTGAATGGCGCAAATCCGTTGACCAACCAATGCCATTCGCCCTTCGTTGATCCGGGCGTTCACTTGGTTTCGGCCGCGCCGCTGGCGATTGCGGCCGCCTCGGGTGGCGCTTTCAGCCTGGCCCTGAAGGCCGATGGCACGGTGGCTGGATGGGGCCAGAACACCTACCGTCAGGCCACGCCGCCACTGAATGTGAGTAACGTCCTTGCCGTCTCCGCCGGACAGGATTTTGGCCTGGCGCTGGTCACAGGAGGGACAGTCCGCGGATGGGGTTGGAATGGCCAGGGCCAGATTACCATCCCATCGAGCTTGACCAACGCCGTCGGCATCGCCGCCGGGCTGGATTTTGGTCTGGCCGTCAAAACCGATGGAACAGTGGCGGCCTGGGGCGACAGCAGCGATGGCGCGTTGAGCGTCCCTGCCAGCCTGACCAATGCGGTCTCGGCCGCCGCCGGCGGCTTTGGCGTTGCCCTGACACGCAACGGCACGGTAACGGGATGGGGCGATGATTCGTATGGGGAAACGATCATTCCGGCGAATCTGACCAACGTTGTCTCGGTTGCGGCCGGCATTTACCACGGCTTGGCGCTCAACGGTGACGGAACCGTGGTGGCTTGGGGCCAGGACTATTACGGTCAAACGGACGTTCCGTCCGGTCTGAGCAACGTCATCGCCATCGCCGCCGGCAGCTATCACAATCTGGCCCTGCGAGCCAATGGCACCGTGGCCGCGTGGGGTGATGACAGCTACGGCGAGGCGGACGTTCCGGCCAATTTGACCAATGTGGTGGCCGTCGCCGCCAGCGATTTTCACAGTCTGGCGCTCCAATCCGGCGGCGCCGTGATCGCGTGGGGCGATAACAGCCTGGGAGAGTTGAACGTCCCGGCCACTCTCACCAATTTGAATGTCAGCGTCGCAGTCCTGAACCCTGTCGATACCAATACGCCCGACGCTTACGCGCTCAGCTATGCGGTCATCGATTTTCTTGGGGGCGTCGGCACGACCAACCGCAGCGTGGAGGTGGTGGACACCCTTCCGCCCGTTCTGACCCTTCTGGGCGCCAACCCGTTCACCAACCTGCTGAACACGCCGTGGGTCGATCCCGGAGCGAGTGCCATGGACGCTTGCGCGGGCAACTTGACCGCCGGCATCGTGACCAATGGCGCGGTCAACACATCGGTGGCCGGAAGTTATGTCCTGACCTACTCGGTCGCCGATCCGAGCGGCAATACGGCCGTCACCAATCGCCTTGTGATCGTGAGCACTTCAGCGCCGATGTTTCAGCAGGCGACCGTGGCAAGTCACGCCATCACCTTCACTTGGAGTTCCGTGGCGGGCGCGACCTACCAGGTGCAATACAAGAACAACCTTAATCAGCCGGCATGGAGCAATCTCGCGGCTCCCGTCGTCGCCGGCGGCGCCACGGTCTCCGCCAGCGACGGGATTACCAACACCGACCGCTTTTACCGCATCGTTCAATTGCCGTAGCGGGCGCTAAAATCCGAATTCCATGAGCGATGCGAATCTGCTCTTACAACAAGATGAAACAATGAAAACATTCAAAGCACGCACGAGGGTCACGGAAGTTTGCGCGTTCGCCGTCGCGCTTTCCCTGGCCTCCTCAGCTCCGAATTCCCGCGCCAATGTTTGCGCGACGGACATCAAACTGAACGGCGCGATGGCCAGCATCAAGACGCTCCCCGGCAGGAATGTTGTCAACATTAGCTACATCCTGAACGAGCCGGCTACCGCGGGCGTGACGATCAACGTTCTTTCAGGCAGCAATGTGATCCGCGCCATCAATCTTCCCGCCGGGAATCCGGGCGCGCTCCGGGGCACGAATTTGGTCGTCTGGGATGGCAATGACAGCCATACAAACGCCGTGCCGGCCGGAACTTATTCCATTGCTGTGACGCCGGCGGCGACAGGTTACACCAACTGGACGCAAATCAGCGTGGACACCAACGCCGGCAACTATGTGTATCACCCTTACGGCATCGCTGTGGATAACAATACCAACAGCCCGTACTATGGCCGCGTGCTGGTGGGGAATTCACAGACGGGGCCCAATTCCGCCACCGTCCCTGGCGACAAGGACGGCATCCTCAAATGCAACGCCGACGGCAGTTTTGCGGACGAGGGCGGTTTTGGAAACGGGGGCTATAACGTGTCGGACACCGGCGAAACCGCCGCGCCCGGCGAAATGGTGGACGATGGCTACAACGACCTGCCGCAAAAAATGAGGATCGGAGAGGATGACCGGCTTTACATGAACGATTGGACCGGTTATGGCCGGGTGGTCGCGTTTGACATGGCGGTGACGACCAATCAGACGGTGCTCAGTTCCGCCAATTACGCCAGCAACCCCTTTTTCGACAACAGCATGGCCACGGGCTGGAATTCCCTCGACGTGACGGGCGCCGGCACGACCAACGGCCTGCTCTGGTACGGCGCTTATGACTCCCCCAATTCCGCAGGCATCTGGATCTGGCATCTGACCAACGGCGTGGCCAACCCCGCTGACACCACCGGCACGCAGGCCATCGGCGCGGGCGGCTCCTTGACGCAATCGGCCAACGGCGGGATCATGGTGGACACCAATTATGACATTTTCGCGGGCCAGTACGGGACCGCGGTCGGAAACCAGAGATGCATGGTCTTCACGAATTGGAACAAAGGCAGCGCCTGGGGCGGGTCGGCGGAGCTGACGAGAACAGCCTGGGCCGCCGGCGGCGCCGATGGAACGTTTCTCAACAATTACGATCTCACGATCAATTCGCGCCAGCACCCGGTGTATGCGGCTTGCGCCATGGTGGGACCCAATGCCTTCGGCATCCGCATTCTGAATGCGACCAATGGAAGCACCATTCAAACCAATCTGGACTGGCCCAACGCTTATAGCATTACCGCCTGGGACAACGTGGGCAATCTCTACGCCGGCTCTCCTTCGTTGCATGTGTGGCGGGTCTTTTCACCGCCGGCCGGCGCCAACCAATCCACCACGATTGCCGTGGAGACAATCCAGGTGATTGCTTCGCCCTCATTTACCGGTCTCTCGGATCTGAACGGCACTGTCACCCTCAACTTCACCGCCGCCTCCTCCGATTCCCCCGCGGCCTTTACGTTGCAGAGAGCGCCGTCGGTCGCGGGTCCGTACGCGGATGTGCCGGGCGCCCATGCGACGCAGAACAGCCCGGGCCTTTTCAGCTTTTCGACGACGACCAACGGCGCGACGCAATTCTACCGCATTCGGCGTTAGCGGGCCGTTGCCTGCACGCGGTAGAAGGACTCGCCAAAGGCGGGGGCGGGATCGGTCAGGATGATGAGGTTTCCATTGGTCGAAGCCGCGGAGTTGGTGACCGGTGACCAGAGAGGATTGGCCAGTTGTGGCGTTCGCCAAAGGGAGTAATCCAGGCCCGCCCGAAAATTGGCCGAGATAATGATTTGATTGTTGGTCCACTGAATGTTGGAAAAGTTCGGCAGCGTGGCCGCCGCCGCCGCCGCCGCCGCCGCAAAATTGATCCGGCCCCAGCCGTAATACTCATCCCAGCCTGCCGAACCAAAGTCAACCGATGTGTCTTGCAAGATGGCAATGAGATCATCCGGGCCGAGCGTGGGATTCAGCCCCAGTATCCAGGCCGCCACGCCGCAGAATAACGGGGCGGCATAGCTGCAGCCGGTGCCGTAGGCATACCCTCCCGAAGTTGTGGTGGAATAAATCTGGTAACCGGGCGCGGCAAAATCAATATACGGGCCGTACATGGTTCCCTGGAAATTGTCGGCGGCATCAGTCATGGAGATGCAATAAATGTCCGGCTGGTTGGGGCCGTCGAGCGGTCCGCTCCCATCGACGGCGGACATGACGAGGATGCCGGCGGCATTGGTCTTGAGATAATAGCCGGCGGTTTCCAGCGCGGCATTCGTGGCTCCGCTCCAGCTTATGTTGACGACGCGCACGCCGTGATCCGCCGCCCAAATGGTGGCATTGTACATCTCGCTGATGGCGCCGTTGATGTTGATGGGGAGAATCCGGCAGTTGGCCGCGCCGGCGACTCCCAGGCCGTTGTTAATCACCGCCGCCGCCATGCCGGCGCACATCGTCGAATGCGCCAGGCCGGCGCTGGAATCGACCGGCACATTGGCGACGACGTCCCACCCGCTGACGGTGTTCCCGGCCAAATCCGGGTGATCCATCTGGAACGGCGTGTCCACTATCGCGATGCGGACCGTGTGCTGACCCAGACCGTAATTCCATGCCAGATAACTGCCGATGACCTTGTGATGCCACTGCGCCCCGATCAGCTGGTCGTCAGGGGTAAACTGCCGCTGCTCAAAGGTGTCCAGTTCCGCAAAAGCGACGTCCGGCCGGGCCGCCAAAGCCCGGACGGCCTCCCATTCACGCATCGGTTCGACGCGCAAGGCGCTGACGTGCGCCTGGGCGCGGAACTTGAGCAGAATCGTTTCCGGATTGAAGAGGGTGACTTTGCCCGGACTTTCCAGGAGCCTGCCAAACCGTCGTTGCTGATAATTAAGATGGGCCAGAGTGTTGGCTTCGGGCAGTGGAACCGTGTGATTCGTCAATTGAGGGGAGGCCAATTCCGAAAAAAGCACAAGGCCGGGAATGCGCCGGCCCGGAAGTTCCCGGGATAATTGCCGCCGGGGAGCGGAGTCTGGCCAATCCGGAGGCAATCTTAAGACTTCGTCCGACACTGAAGCATAAGGCAGTTGTGTCTGGCGGAACTCTGCCGGAGGCTCAGTCAAGCTGTCCTTCCGCAAGATGGAAGGGGAAGCCGGGACGGGCTGAACGCTCTGCTTCGCCTCGCGGATGCCGGTTTCGGCGCTCCCACCGCCGGGCGAACACAGTGCCACGAAGAGGACCGCAACGCAGATTCTCATCGCGACCAGCAATACCGGATGCGGAGTCGTTTTCCCAGCCCGTAACGCTTAATTGGAGTTTGGGGCGGGTTCTCCGTAGATGACGCCGCGTCCGCCGGTGGCAAAATAAACCCGGCCATAAATGCGCGGGTCGCCCGTCACGCGGTTGATGTAACCGAATTGGTGTTGGTCGTCGTTGATGCGCACCCAAGTCAGGCCGATGTCATCGGAACGGAAGAGCGCTTGCAGTCCTCCGATTCTTCCGGCCAGATATAGCGCGGGAAATGGTTGTCCAGCCCCGGCCTTGCCGAAGCCAAGCGAAGCGGCTTCCTGCACGGACGGCAGCTTCGCAAAGCGGGCGCCGCCGTTGGTGGAGTGATGCAAACCAGCCCTGCGCAAAGCCAGCCACAGATCACCTTCGATGCCAGGGGTCGCGACCAGTTCCGCGCCGCCGCCAAAACCGGCTTCTTGCGCCGGTTCAAACCGGGCTTCGGTGGCGGAAAAATCCACGGCGCCATTTGTGCTGGCCAGCAGTTTGCCGGCGCCGGCGTCGTAAGCGTAAAACCGCGAAGAGTTCACGGTGTCGGCGACCACCCGGATTCCGGACCGCAAACCCGCGCAGGGCGTCCAGTTCGCGCCCCAATTCGTCGTCACGTACGGCGGGCTGCGCTGCGGCGTCCAAACGACGGTGGCGCCGTCGCAGGAAATTGAGATGGCGCCCGCGCTGGCGCCGTCGGACGGCCGGCTCCGCAGCCTTTCCCACGATTTGCCGCCATCGAGCGAAAACGCGGCGCGCGTTGCCTGGCCGTTCTCCGTGCCGCAACGAACAATCACTTGCGCTTTCTTGGCGGCGAACGCCAGGTCTTCCGTGTTGCCAAAACGCGGGCCGGAAAAAGTCCCTTGCGGCGGCGAAACCGTGAGATCGTCATGGACGAAGCCGTCAATATCGCCGACGCCGCTGATCAGGTGCGGGCCTTCGGGCGGACTGATGAGCGCCAGCGGAACCGTTTCTTCGAGGCCGTCATCGAAGAACACCCACCGCGTCGGATTCCCGGAGTCGGCCTTCGTCGCGTTCACGCAGGACCAGATTCCGTAACCGGTGGTGAACAGCGCCTGGTCCGAATCGAAAGGGTTGATCTTGATGTCGCCCATCCAATGCGGCGTGCGCGTCTTGGTGTACGGCGCGCTCGAATGATCCCACTCCGTGTTGTCCTGCCAGAGTTGCGTCCATCCCGCGCCGCTGTTGGTGCTGCGGAAAATCTCATCGTGCGGATGCCAGTGGGCGAACGTCGTGACCATGAGGGTGGCGGGATGCCGCGCATCCACCGCCACGGCGCCGTAGCCGAAAGGCTGGTCAGCCCCCGCGGGTTTTTCGGGCGTGATGTCGGCCCACGCGCCGTCCTTCGGATTGAATTTCCAGACCGCGCCGTCGGTCATCGTGTTCGGTCCCGGCTCCCTGCCGTAGGTGAGGTAAAACATTCCGTCCGGCGAGAGAACGGCGTGATTGGGCCGCAATCCAACCGGCTGGTTCATCACCGGCTGCCACGTCACACCGGCATCCGCGCTGCGATAAAAATTGGTCGCGGTGGTGGATGCCGCCGCAAAAATCACCGGCGTCGGACTGCCGGAGCGTCCGCTTGACGGATCAAAAACGACGCAAATGATTCCGACGGCCTGTTGCGGGCCGAAACCGCCGCGGTCGCGCGGCCGTGAATTTGTCGCGGAGATGGATGGCGCCGCCTGAGCCGGGCTGATCTCTGGAAAACCTTCCACTTTGTTCCAGGTCGCGCCGCGGTCAGCGCTTTTCCACAACCCGGCGGAGCGCGAACCGAAGAAAAGGATGTCACCGTCGTTGGGATCAACCGCGAGCCGTTCGCCGTTGGCGCGGCCCGTTTCGTTGCCGCCCATTTTGAAGGGCACGTCCGTGCGCGCGAAGGTCTTGCCCCGATTGGCCGACCGGAGGATCGCCGCCTTGCCGCGATTGTAAGTGCCGGCGGCCAGATAGACGCGATTTGGATCCGCCGGATCCAGGGCGAGGCTTTCGATGCCGGTGAGGTTCTCGTCCGCGACGCCGATCCAATCGGTGATAGGAATCCACTTTTGCGCCGCCGCCTCCCAGCGATACGCCCCGCCAACGTCGGTGCGGGCATAAATCAAGTTTTTCTCGCGCGGATGGAAAATGATGCCGGTCACGAAACCGCCGCCGCCCATGGTGACGTTTCGCCAGAGGTACGGCTCGGAGGCGGGCGGCCGGCTCGCCGGCGCTTGCGCCGCCGCCACGCGCGGCCATGCCAAACCCAACGCGAGCAGCCAACCGAAAAGTCTGACGGCTTTGGTCATGTGCGCCAGTGTATCAAGTCGCTGCGAGTTAGTCCCGCTCGAAAACAGTTTCGGCGAGCCGGTAATTTCCCCGAAAGGCAATATCCCGGGAAGAGCGTCCGACCAGAATTTGGTAATTCCCTTTTTCGGCCACCCATCCTTTTTTTTCAGTGTCATAAAACGCGAACGCGCCTGGATCGAGCCGGGCGGAAATTTTCCGCCGCTGGCCCGGCTGGAGCGATACTTTGGCGAACCCTTTCAGTTCCTTCAGGGGGCGCGCCACGCTGGGCTTCATTTCCCGCACATAAATCTGCGCGGCTTCGGCGCCCTCGCGATCGCCGGTGTTGGCGACTTCAAATTCAACGGTCACGCCGGGGTTTTTCGGATTCTTGTCCGATGTGAGTTTCAGTCCCGAATACTTGAACTCCGTGTAGGACAGGCCGTAGCCAAAGGGGAAAAGCGGCTCGATTTTCCTGGCGTCAAACCAGCGATAGCCCACCAGCAGCCCCTCCGCGTAAGTGACGGTTCCGTTCGTGCCGGGATAAGCGTTGAGCGCGTGCGCGGGTGAATCGGCCAGCCGTTTTGGAAACGTGCAGGGCAGCTTGCCCGACGGGTTCACGTCGCCGAAAAGCACTCGCGCCAGAGCGTTGCCGCCTTCCAATCCGGGGTACCAGGCGTAAAGCAGCGCGGGCGTCCCCGCAAGCCAGGAACCCATTTCAACGGCGCCGCCGCCCATGAACACAACGGCGGTTTTTGGATTGGCCCGCACGATCTTTTCCAGCAGTTCATCCTGGCCGCCGGGCAGTTTCAGATCGCGGCGATCCGTCCCTTCCGTGTCATAACCGCCGTTGTGATTGAGGCCGCCGACGTAGATGACGGCGTCCGCGGATTTCGCCGCGGCAACGGCCTCCGCAATCAGATTCGTATTGGCGGCTGGCGCCCCAGCCACCTCGTCGCCGCGATCGCGCCGGCCGCGGCCCGCCGGCGGGTTATAGCCGGGCGCGTAAATGATTTTCACGCCGCCGCCGATCCGGTTGCTGATGCCTTCGAGCGCGGTGATTTCGTAGGGCGCCTTGAGGTTGGCCGCGCCGCCGCCGGCGGCGAACTTGCCGACGGCGTTGGCGCCGATGATGGCGATGGTCCTGAGTTTCGCCGGATTGAGCGGAAGAAGTTTTTCGTTCTTGAGCAGGACGATGGATTCCTCAGCGACGCGGCGGGCGATTTCCTGGTGCGCCTTGGTGCTCAGGACGCCTTGGCTTTCGGAACTCCCCGGCGCCGCGGCGGGATCGCGAATCAGGTTCAGCTTGAACATCACGCAGAGGTGGCGCCGCACTTTGTCGTCGAGCACGGACATGGGAAATTTGCCGGATTTCAGCCCTTCTAGAAACGGATTGGCCAGATAATTATTCGCGTACGGCGGACGGCTTCCCATTTCCAGGTCCATGCCGTTGAGGGCGGCGAGGCCGGTGCTGTGAACACCGCCCCAGTCCGACATGACCAGACCCTTGAAGCCCCATTCCTCTTTGAGAACCTTGTTCAACAGATAATCATTCTCGCAGCAATGCTGGCCGCGAAAGCGGTTGTACGCGCCCATGATGCTCAGCACGCCCGCCTCCTGCACGCTGGCGCGAAAGGCCGGCAGATAAATCTCGCGCAGCGTCCGCTCGTCCATCTCCACGTCGATCGAGCCGCGCTGAAACTCCTGGTTGTTGGCGGCAAAATGTTTCGCGCAACACGCCACGCCCTGGGCTTGTTCGCCTTGGATGTAATGGACCGCCATGCGCGAGGTGAGAAACGGGTCCTCGCCCATGTATTCAAAATTTCGCCCGCACAAGGGCGTGCGCTGGATGTTCAGGCTCGGTCCGAGCATGATGTTCTTGTGGCGCTGTTTTGCCTCCTGGCCGATGACCGAGCCGTACGCGGCGGCCAGATCGGCGTTGAAGGTCGCGGCCAAACCAATCGTCGCGGGCATCGCCGTGGCGAAATCGTCCGTGCGATTGAGATTGCGAAATCCTTCGCCCACTTCTTCACGCACGCCCATCGGGCCGTCGTCCATCCACAAATCGGGAATGCCCAGCCGCGGCACACCTTCGGCGGCGAAAGTGGAATTGGCGTGAACCATCCCGACTTTCTCCTCGACAGTCAGGCGCGAAAGCAAATCGGCGGCGCGCGCGTCGATGGATTTTGTCCCGTCAAGATAGGCCGGCTCCGGCGCGCCCGGCGCCTGGCTGGCGGCGTCATCGGCGGCGAAGGCACCAGGGGCGGCGGCCAGGGCCAGCAGGCAGACGGACCAATTTCCGAGCAGTCGTGCGTTCATCCTGGCTCATTTACTCATATTGAACGTTTTCTTCAAATGAATATAAAAACAGGGCTGGAAGTCACATGCCCCGGCGCGCCCTGGGTTTATCCCAATAAAATCTGGTTGCGACGGCGAGGGAATATGCCACAGTAATTTCGTGGCTGCTTCCAAAGACCGTCGCCGGACTTGCGATCGCCGTGCTTTTCTTCGGCTGGGCGCGGCTCTGGCTGTCGGTTCCCCCCTTGCCCTGGGCTGGCCGCGCGCTTTTGCCCAAGCGAATCCTCTTTCCGCCGAGACGCGGTCCAAGGCCAGGGTCGCCCTGGTTTCATGCCCGGCTTATGGACCGGGGGTCAAAGCCGCCCTGCGACAATGTTTTGACCTGATCGGCGGGGTGGAAAAGATGGTTCGCAACAAGACGGTCACCGTCAAACTTAATCTGACCGGGACGAATTTCACCTGGTTTTTGGGCCGGCCCGTCGGGGAAACTTTCATGACCCACAGCTCGACGGTCCAGGCGCTGCTGGCGCTGCTGTTTGATGCCGGCGCGGCCCGCGTGCGCCTGGTGGAATCGACGCAAAGCCACGCCGGCCTGAAAACGACGCTGGACACGGCGGGATGGGACGTGAACGCGCTCAGCGCATTGGGCAAGGTCGAATATGAAAACACCCGCAACCTGGGCGAGGGCAAATCTTACAGCACCTTGCCCGTTCCTTCCGGCGGCTACCTGTTTTCGAGCTTCGACCTGAACCACTCCTATCACGATACCGACGTGATGGTTTCGCTGGCCAAACTCAAGCGCCACCTCACGGCGGGGGTGACGCTCTCGATGAAGAACATGTTCGGACTCACGCCGACCTCGCTCTACGGCTCCGAAGCGGGCAGCGAAAAGGCCACCGACGGGCGGGCGCCGTTGCACGATCCCACCGGCTTTGAGAAGCTCAAGTTGCCGGGCCTCAAACCGACAGCGCCGTTCAAAGACCCGTTTTCCCGCGTGCCGCGCATCGTGGTGGATGTCTGCGCGGCGCGGCCCATCGACCTGGCTCTCATTGACGGCATTTCCGCCATGACCGGCGGGGAAGGGCCGTGGTGCGCCCGGGCCGCCACGATCAAGCTGACCACTCCGGGGGTGCTCATCGCGGGATTGAATCCGGTTTCGACCGACGCGGTGGCGACGGCGGTGATGGGCTACGATCCGAGGGCGCCGCGCAAAACCCGCCCCTTCGAGTATTGTGACAATTACCTCTTGCTGGCCGAACAGGCCGGTTTGGGCAGCGCCGACCCGGCCCAAATCGACGTGCGCGGCCGGACCCTGGAACAGGCGCGTTACCCTTATGATTGACTGATGCCGGCCGCCGGGCGGAACGCAGACGATGAAGGCGTGGATTTCCGGACTGGACTAAACCCCGCACCCGTAAATAAAGGGGTCAAACCCGAATGGCACTTAGTTAAGAGCACGGTAATTGCGTGGGTTTGAAGTCCAATAGCGATTGCGATGGAAGGACTCTTGGAAGAGCCGTCTAGGTTTGGTGAGCCAGCCGAAGTTTTTTGG
>JBEKYR010000009.1:0-147486 GCA_049510745.1 Verrucomicrobiota bacterium
CCCGGCGACGGCGACGGCCAGGAAAGGACCAGTTGATGGGCCGAGGAAACCTGGATGTTCATCACCGGCGTGTTGGTCGGCGTGCCCAGCGCGGTGGCGGCAAAGCTCAGGTTGTCAATCGCCAACCCCTGCCCCTTGCCTGTCGAATCCGCCATTTCCCAGACCAGCCAAAAAGCCGCGCCCGGCGGCCAGTTGGTGATCGGCTGGTTGGTCACTGCCAGGTAAATCTGGTTGGCCGGGGCCGTTCCATCCACCGCCACGCCGCCCACGTCGCCGGAAACCGTTGGAAAAGCGACGTTGAAGGCCGGCAGAGACGCGGTGGCTTGAGTGGACATCGGCGCGATGGCCGTGGGATCAATCAAATAATAACATTCCAGCGTCTTGGGGATGTTCGATTGCCGCCAGACTTCGCCGGTGACTTGCAGGTTGATGAAGTTCATTGTGGCGCCGGTGTTGTTGATGAACTTGGCGCCGACGGCCGTGTAGCCGGTGGTGCTGGTGGCCAGCAGCCCCAAGGCGCGGTTGGCGCTGTTGGGCAGCCCGAAACTGATTTGTCCGCCGGTGGTCTGGTCGCCATCGGTGGCCCCAAAGCGCGTGCCCACCTTGGCCGTCGGGTCGGCCAGCCCATACCAGCCGGCCAGGGCGGCCAAACCCAGGCCGCCGGTGTTGCCCGAGGCCGCCACCGGAGCGTCAAAGTCAAAGGGATTGGCCAGGGAATAGGTCACGCCATTGATCGTCACCGGATTGGCCGTGTTGACCGAAGTCGAACCCGGATCGGGCAGGGCATCGAAGGATTGCGTGTAAATCGAGCCGTCGGCGTTGTAGGCGATGAACGAGGACGGCGGGGTGCCGCTGGCGTTGTTGCTCGCGCCGGGGGTGGGGGCAAAGAACTGCACGCGGACGAAGCTCTGGCCGTCGGGCAGCGAGCCATAGGACCAGTTGGGCGGGAGGTTGGTATAATTGACATAGTCGAGCACCTGGGGCTGGCCGTTGAAGAGGCGGCTCAAGGCCACCGAACCGGCGCCGCCGTTGAGGGCAAAGCCGGTGTGCAGTTGACTCAAAGTGGAGAGGTTGGTCTGGCCGTCGGCAAAAACCACCAGGAATTGGCCGGGGCTGATCGCCGCCCCGGCGGGGAAGGCCCAATTGGCCAGGTTGGTGTAACTGCCAGTCAAGTAGAGACCGGTCAAAGCCACAGTGTTGGTGCCGGGGTTGTAAAGTTCCAGCCAGGGGGCGTGTTGTCCGGCGCTGTTGGTCAGGCCGGTCAGATTGTCCGGCTCCACTTCATTGATCCAGAGCGGGGGGAAGGCGGGCAGGTTGGTGGCGACGCTGTTGCTGGCGCCCGGGGTGAAGGCCAGGGACGGGAGCACGGCCGGCGGCGCGGGATTGACGGTGTCAACAATACCCGAACCCGACAGGCGAACGGTCAGCGGCCCGCCGTTGGTGCTTTGCAGATACCAGAAACTGAGCGTGTAAGTCGCCTTGGCCACCAGGATAGGCGAAATGTCCTGGTAGATCGCGCTCGAGCGCGTCGTGCCCGCGCTGGTGGAAACGACGTGCAGGCTGGCGGCGCCGGCATGTTTGATCGCGGTGCTGAGCGCCGAGCCGCTCAGGTTGGCCGAAACGACCCACGGGCCGGGGAAGCCCGATTCAAAATCGCCGTCGGGCAGGACGTTGGCGCCGGTGTCCGGCACGCTGCCGGCCACCAATTTGATGTCATCGACATAAACCTCGCCGGCGGACTGGAGGTAAATATAAATGGTGGAACTGGAGGCGGTGCCCGTGGCGCTGAATTCCACCCATTGCGGAACGGCGGGCGGGGGATTGGTTTGGCCGGTGGCCCAATTGCCCACGCGCCAGTTGTCCTGCTGCGGATCAATTAATTGCAGGGAGACGCCGCCGCCATTGGCATTGGTCGGCCAGGGCGCCCCCGCCTCGTAACGAACCTCTGCCGCGACCAAGTCCGGTGTGCCGGGTTCGACCAACGTCAGTGTTGCGCCGTCCGGATTGAGCGCGCCGCCGAACTGGTCAAAAAGAGGCGCGGTGGCGCCGTAAGTGTTGGCGTAGGTGAAGCGGTTCTGGGCCAGCACCAGAAAACTGCGCGGCAACAAAAGCGAGCCTGGAGGGAAGGTGTAACTCAGGGCGTCGAGGCGCCAGTTGGAGAGGTCGAAGGTGTAATTGGAGTGGTTGTTGAAAAGTTCGACGTATTGGGCGCCATCGACGGCGGGATGGTGCATGATTTCGTTGAAGACAATGTTCCCGACCGGGCTGACGGCGGCGCCCGTATATTTGACGGTCAAGCCGAGGGTCCCACCGGCAATGACATTGTTGCTGATGTCCAAGGCCTGGACGCTGAGCGCGTTGGTGGGCGCGGCGAGGGGGACAGTTAGACTCCAATTTGTCACGGTGGTCCAGACGGGCTGATACGACGTGCCGTTGACGGTTATTTGTTCCACGCCGATTGGCGCTGTCCCGGTGAGGGTAAAAGAATTGGAGGCCGAGGTGACAGGCCCGCTGATCGTAAACGGGGCCTGCGGGATTTGCGCCAGGATGAAATCGTGGCGGGCGGCGATCCAGGCCTTGATGGTGGCGGGGTCCTCGACGGGCACGCCGTTGGCGCGCAAGGCGGCCACGCGCGCGTCCATGAGCGGCCCGTAATTTTGCGGCAGCATCGGGCCGTTGACCAGGTCCTGGAAACCGCCCCAGTATTCCCGCGCAGAAGGGGGGTTGGTGAGCAGGCGATAGACGCTGGGATCGCCGCCCTGGACCGTGTCCGTCAGGCTGGCCATGTCGAAGAGGGAATCATCCGTGCCAAGGCTGGATTTGCCAAAGTCCAGTTGCATGTCATAAATGATCATCTGCCACCGGCCCAGGGTCGGCTTGTAGAAGTACATGTTCTTGCCGCGTTGGTAACCCCAGGAATCCCAATCGGCCACCATGTGCTCCAAAGCCCAGACGCGCATGCACTGGCGGACATCCATGAGGTCCAACACCGCGCTGTAATAAGGCTGGGGTCCGGGCGCGTTGAGCGCGTCCACCAAAGTGTAAAGATCGGTGAAATCGTTGGGCGGGCTGCCGCCGGAGGGAATCCAATTCCAGCGATACCGCTCGGTGCGCTTCTGGCCGTTCAAAATATTCTCCAGCAACCGGGCGGTGAGGGCGGTTTGGGTCGAGCCTGCGTCGTCGAATTCAAACCAGTCGTCGATCTTATACAGATGCCCGTTCGGGTCGTTGGGATAATACTCGTCCAAGAGTTCGCCCCTGGGTTTTTGATAGTCATAGTAAATCATTCCCCGCTGCTGGCCGTTCATGTAAACGCGGACATCCCGGCGGTATTCGTAACGCAAGCCGATTTTGCGCCCCATCCAGTAAGCGGTGGTTTCCGCCTGGGCGGAGCCGTCGTTGTTAAAAATGCTGGCATCGGTGAAGCTCTGGCCTTCCAGCAGGACGTGAGTCGTGCCGAGGAACTGGTCGTCTTCCGGCGGGTCCAACAGGTAGTTGCAGGTGAAATTGCCCAGAGGCCCGTTGAACGCCGGCGTATGAAATGGGCTGCCGCTGTATTCTGTCTGCGCGTTATAAATGACGCGGCCGTTGCCATAGACGCAGGTCGCATCCAGGCCTTCGTTGCTGTTCTTTTCCCGCGCGCCCCAATACGTGATGTTGGACTGCGTCAGCCACAAGCGGTAGCTGCCGATGTTCGCAGGCTGAATGGTTTCGCCAAAGTTGACGAGACACTCGCGGGCCGGGGCGTCGGAGGGGAAGGAGTTTGTGGCCGGTCTTTGAGACCCGTCCTGCGCCCGCACATAAAAGGCCACCATTTGGCCCGCGGCCTGACCCGGAATCGTGGCGGTGAAAATCCCGTCATGCGCGAAAGCATCGCCGCCCGTGCCATCGTCGCGCATGGGGACGCTGGTGTAACTGGCGGCCGGATCAAGCCGGTAAAAAAGCGTTGCGCCGGCGACGCCATCCACATCGGACACATGCGCGGTGACGAGCACCGGCTCGTTGGCGGCCGGCAAAACCGGGACATGAGTCACCTGGAAAATGGCCGGGCCGGCATTGGGAACCAGGCGGCTGTTAGGCAGGCCGGGGGTGCCAAGATTGGCGGGAACCGTCATGCCCCCGGCGCATTCCAGCCAGTTTCCGCGAATGCGCATGAGAAAGTTCGTGTCCCCGCGCAACCACCGGACGTGTGCCCGCAAAGTGGCTTGATTGGTGCCGCCGACCGGCAGGGTCGGAATGGCGGTGCGGATGCGGTTGGCCCCGGTATCGCCCCCGCCGGTGCCCCGAATGTGGAACGAAGAGGCGCCGTCAAACGCGGCCAGATTGGTTTCCAGGCTGGAGGTGTGAAATGTTCCCTGGCCCACCCATCCGTTGGTGCCGGACTCGAAGCCGGAGTTGGTAAGAAGATTGGCGCCGCCGTTGGCGCGCACTTCCAGGTCGTCAACCAGGCAGTCTCCGGCGCCCTGCAAAATGATCTCCAGCCGGTTGGGCGTGCCTTCGGCGGTGACAGCGCCAGAGTCGTCGGTCTGTCCCATGTCAATAATATCGGTGCGCTGAATGAGGGTCCACGGAGCCTTGCCGGTTTCATCGCTGTCGCCCCAATTGGGAGCCAGCCGTTTGTCACTGCGCGGGTCTATCAACTCCAGACTGCTGCCTCCGCCGTCCGCCCATTGGCCCCATCGTCCGCCGATTCCGTAGGTGACTTCATCAACGGTGATCGCAACCAGATTTGTCACCAACGCCCCTTTGCTGTTGGTGCTGACGAGGGTGTCCGGCTTGGCCAGCGCCAGGCGCTCCCCATGATGGGCCAAATGGCCGCCGAAATTCCCCACCGTGTTGGTCGCGCTGAGATACGGATAATCGGCAAAAATCCGCGTCAGGTTGGCTGCCACCACCAGATAGCCTCCCGCCGGGATGAGGGTGTTGGCGGGGAAGGTGAAACTGATGCCGGACACAAAGGACCAGCCGGAGAGGTCAACCGCGTTGGAGCCGCGATTGTAAAGTTCAACGTACTGGTCATCGTCCGAACCGGAGATCGGCTTGTACATGATTTCATTGATGCCCACCAAGCTGAAGAGCGGGACGGCATTGGACGCTCCCAGAGTCGGCGCGCTCAGCCGGTACCACTGATCGCCCCCGTCGGGATAACGGCCGAACGAGACGCCGGATTCCTGGGCGTCGAACTGGACCGCGTCCAGCACGCGGGTCAGGTCGGGATTCTTGAGGTAAATCGTTCCCCCGGCGGCGTTTAGTCCAAACCCGAGCTGGGATTGCGTGAAGGAAACAAACCCGCGCGCCGGGAGGGTGACAGCGCCGATGACATATTTGTTGACATTGGGATCGTCGCTCAGAATGCAGCCGCTCAAATTCAAAGCCCGGCCCGTGGTGTTGAACAACTCGATGGCCTCCTCCTGGAGAGGAGCCGCGTTGCCCAGAAATTCATTGATCACCACGCCGCGGAGCGGTTCGAGGCCGTAGGATTCCGGCCCGCCGGGCGAACCGCCCACGACGTCGCTGCTGCTCCACGCGCGCGGATCGTTTTCGCCGTAGCTCGGATGCCCCAAGACCAGCGAGTGCCCCGCCCCGTTGGCGGCGACCGGCCAGGGGGAGGTCGAGCCGTAATCGACCTCCAACAGCACCGATCCCAATTCGTTCAGCAGAATGACGCTGCCGGAATCATTGGGCAAATTGTTGGTGAACGGCCCGAGCACCCCGCTGAGGCCGTAATAACTCTGCACCGTGGCCGGAAACCGCGCCACGACCAGGTAGCCGCCCGCCGCCAGAATCGTTCCTGGCGGGAACGTGTAATTGATGCTGCCGGAGAGCTGGCAGCCGCTGAGATCCTCGTAGGTCAGGTCGGTGTTGTAAATCTCCACGAATTCCAGACTGTTGTTCGTCCCGTTTTGCGGGTGATACATGATTTCGGAAAAAACCAATCCGGTGTGCCGGCTGCAAGGACCCGGCGGCTCGAAGGGCGGGGGCACGTCGGCCACGGTGGCGCTGGCCACATTGCCGGCCCCGGCAAAAACCACAGAGGTGGCTTGGGCGGGATTATGGCTGCTGAGCGCAATACCCACCTCCAGCGTGTTGGACGCGGTGATTGTCACCGAACCCAGCGTCGCCCAGGCAAGACCGTCAACGCTGGCAAAGCCGGAAAAAAGATTTCCGCTCCGCTTTAACCGCAGCCAGGTATTGGGATAATTCACCGGATAGGAACCGCTTTGGGTGGTTGCGCCACCGACAGCGGTTCGTGCTTCGAAGAAACATCCCGATTGCCCCGGCGTGGCCAGGCTCGCGGCGAATACCGCGTTCGAACCGGCGCCATCGCGCGCCATCAAACCTGCCGTCGCCCAGGCATCGGAAAGGCCGAGCGAGGCCAGGCGCACCTGCACGTCAAAATTCCCCGTGAATGACTGGAAGGCCAGGCTGAACTGGTCCGCCGTCCCGCCGATGCCGCTGCCGCCCGCGGTCAGCGCCAGACCATTGGTGGCGGCAACAAATGCCCCGGTCAGAACCGGCCCGCCAATGTCCTGCAAGATGTAACTGGTGACAAAAAAGCTTGCCTGGCTGGCGGGGGCGATCAGGTTTCCGGCCAGATCGCTCAGCCCGCTGACGACCACGGTATAATTTGATCCCAGCAGCAGCGGCGCGGTGCTCAGGACGACGGACGTTCCAGAACTGTCCAGCGCCGCCGCGCTCACGCTCACGCCGCCGCCGGGGCCGCTCAAGGTGTAATTGGCGGTGTTGGTGGCCGAAGCCGCACTGATTGGCTCGGAAAAGAGGAGGCTGACGCCGTTGGTTGACACGCTTTGAGCGCTCACCAGGACGGGCGGGGTGGTGTCGGCGGTCACCGTCAGAGTGGCGTTGCTGCTGGCGGCAGAGTATTGAACGCTTTGGTAAAGGTTGGTGGCCCGGAGTTGGTATGTTGCGTTGTCATTGGATAAGGCGGCCGAAAAACTGAGCGTCAGGTTGGTCTGGCCTGGCAGGGCGGTTCCATTGCGCAACCATTGCAGCGCGTACGGGGCCGTCCCGTCCACATCGGCGGTGAACGTCACGGTCCGGTTTTGCAGTGCGTTGGCGCTTTGGGGCTGTTTGACAAAATAAACCGGCCCGACAAGAAACTTGTCCGGTCCGGCCTGGTAATCCCAGGCCACGGTGGCGGCGGAGAGCGGGGTGTTGTAAATTCGGAATTCGTCAATCGTTCCCAGAAAGTAAGGGTCGGCGCCGTACTGCGAACGGCCCAGCCAGTCGTTGGCCGTTGGACCGATGAGGGCGGGCGTGAAGGCCATGCTGGTGTTGCTGCCGACCAGCGCGCCATTGACATAGAGCGTTCCAAGATGGGCCGTCCCATCCGTGACCAGGACGATATGCGATTGCTGTCCAACCGCTGGACGCCCCCCCGGCCATTCGAGCACTTCCTCCGCCGAACCCCCGCCGTTGGTGCTGTAAGCCGCGCGCAGATTGCCGGGGCCTGCCGGCAGGGACAGGAACATGTAATGGACAGCATCGTTGCCAAAGTCGAAGATGCGCGCCCAAGCTCCGCTGCCGTTATCCGTCACCCACGTTTCAAACGTGGCTGAGGAAGTGTTGGTGAAAAGATTGGGCGGCAATGCCAGAAAACTGTTCACCCCGTCCAACACCAGCGCGCCGTTGGTCACGAGGGCGTTTCCCTGCAAGGCGCCGTTGGCTCCTCCGACTGAATCCGCTGTCCCGCTCGTGAAGCTGTAACGATGAATCAGACCTGGCACCGGCGATTGCGCGAGGGCGGATGACGAAACCAAACCGGCCGTCGTGAGGAATAGGAGAAGCAACTTTTTCATTTGAATTCAGGCTCCAAAACCGACGGCCAGGATATTTCGCGGGAAGGCGGCGCGATCCGCTGCTCTGGACGTGGCAACGAGGTATCCCTCCCAGAGCACATCATCTCGTTCTGGAAATGGCTCCTGATCCTCCCTGTTATCGTGAAGGTCGATCGTCACAATTATGTAACATTTCTTCCCGGCGGCCGCAAGCAGGGAATACGCCTGGATATATCCCGACTCGTTTACAGGGAAACTAAATCGGCGCTTCCTCAAACACGTCCAACAACCTTATGCTGCAGGATGCGCTGCCATATCACCGGCGATGCGCCGGCGAACACCCAGGTGCATCGTTTTGTCGTCCTAGGGTTTGAGATTTGAGGCGCGCCGCTGGATTTCTTCCAAAAAGGCCTTCTCCAATGAGTTCAACTCGCCATACCAGAGAGCCCCAAGCTCCACCGGCTTGAATCCGTCCAGTGGAAGCACGCGCATGGCGCGCGGGAAAGGCTGCTTGGGAATGGCCACCGAGAGTCCGATTCCATGGCCGTTGAGCACATAGGTGTTTATGACTTCGAGCGAACTGGCCTCCATGCTGGGCGGCCAATCCACACCGAGTCGCGCCAGCCCTTGCTGGAAGTTTTTGCAGATGGTTTCAGTGGGCGGAAGGCAGACGAGGGGTTCTTCGATCTTGTCGCGGGTCCATAAATCCGTTGCGGCTTTGATCGGACTTCGGCGGGGAACCAGCAGCACCAGGGGCAATTGAAGGAGCGAAACCATCTTGAGACTGGCGGGCGGATTGGTTTCCAAGGGGGTGACGGCAAGATCAATCTCCCGCTGTTCGAGCCAGGTTTCCAATTGGTGTTGATAGCCGGAGCGGAGGGAGAGTTTCAAGCGGGGGAACCGCGCGCGCAGGTCATTCAATAAAACAGGCAGATGATCCCGAAATGCCAGTTCCGGCGCGCCGATCCGCAGACGCGGCGCCGCCTCCGGGTGCAGTTCAGCGGCCACCGTTTCGAGGTTGGCAAAAAACGGCTCAATGAATTGGTAGAGTTTCTCTCCGGGCGGAGTGAGCGAAAAGGGGCGGCGCGTGAATAACTTCGCTCCCAGATCGTCCTCCAGGCGCAGCAATTGGGCGCTGATGGCTGGTTGTTGAATCCCATAGGGCATGTGTCGAACCGCTTCACTGATGCCGCCGTGTCTGGCCACGTAATAAAAAAGCTCGATGTGGTGGATATTCATGGCGGAACACTAGTCCACAATCATCGTTTTTTTCAATCCTCCGGCACGTTTTTTCAATTAACACCCGGGCCGACACCGGGTGTATCGTGTGGTTATGAAAGCAAACCGGAGAAGCCCATGAAGCACGCCGACATTGAGAAACTGCGCGACGCCGGCCTCATCACCGATGAGCAGCGGCAGAAAATCATCGAACACTTTCAGCTCAAGGAGGATGGCGGCGGCAAATTCCTGGCCATCGTTTCCATCATCGGCGCGGTGCTCATCACGGCGGGAATTGTCCTGCTCATTTCCGCGCACTGGAACGAGATTCCGCGCGGGGTGAAAATCGCCGCGGGAATTTTGCTGATGCTGGGCGCGCACGGCGGCGGCTGGTGGCTGCGGGAAGCGCAGGGAAAATATCGCCGGACCGGCGAGGCGCTGCACCTGATCGGCTCGTGCCTGTTCCTGGCGAACATCGCGCTGCTCGGCCAGATTTACAACCTCGTCTCGCGTCCGCCGAACGCGTTTCTGCTTTGGTGGATTGGCCTGGCCGCGCTGCCCTGGCTGCTGCGGTCCAAGGCGCAGCATGTTTTGCTTCTGCTCGCGTTCGGAATCTGGTTCGGACTCGAAGTCAACGAGCGCGGCGGCTGGATTTATTGCGAGGGGGAGCGGCAGGTGTTGCTCTATGCGCTGCTCGGACTGGTTTGTCTCGGCGCGGGTTATTGTTTGCGCCGCGGGCCATTTTCCGAATTTGCCGGCGTGACCGAGAAACTCGGCCTGCCCGCCTTTTTGATTTTCGTCTATCCCCTGACGTGGAAGGAGTTCTTCGGCTGGGAGAATTCCGAATTCCGCCAATGGTTCTTTCCCGCGCTCGGCGCGTTCGCGCTCTTGCTGCTGGCGGCCGGAGTGAACAATCTCCGCGAGCTGACACGGCAATGGCGCTGGACATGGCTGGCCGCGCTCGCCGGCATGACGATGTTCATGGGGGCAGTCTGGTTCGGATGCTGGGAAATCAATGGTCCCGCCGGCCTGCGCCATTTTTACCAGGGCGAATCGTGGAGCTATCTCACCGGCACGCTCGCGCTGTTCGTGTTCTGCCTGCTGCAAATCCAGGTCGGCCTTCAGGAGCGCTCGCCGTTCCTGGTGAATCTCGGCGTCGTGTTCATCGCGCTCGACATCATCGCGGCCTACTGCGATTTGTTCGGTTCGATGGCGCGGACGGGCGCGATGTTTTTGATTTCGGGTATTTTCCTGATTGTGTTCGGCGTTTATCTCGAAAAGAAACGCCGGGCCTTGATGAAACAAATCAAATCGCAAACTACAGGAGCCACACCATGAAAAATCCAGCCACAACAATGAGTTCGTTCCGCGCGGCGGCCAGGCCCATGTTTTTGGTCCTGCTCGCAATGTGCGTTTGTCGTTTCCCGGCGGCCGCTGAACCGCAAGCCGGCATCGGGCCGGAGCAGCAGAAGCGGCTGGAGTTGATGAAATCCAAAGGGGCGGACGGCTCGCTGACCATCCTGCCCGTGCGCCTGGCGGGCAAACCCTGGGATCGCCTGACCGAAGTGGTCGGCCTGATTCTCGAACAGCAGGGATTGAGAAACATTGAGCTTGGGAAGACCCCGTTCGCGCCGAGCGGCACGAATTTGGAAGGTTTGGCCGACGCCGCCGGCGCGTTTGTGAAGACCAATCCGATCACCACCGGCTACGCGCTCTACGCCGAATACAATGGCGATCGTCAAACCGGCTTGAACGAACTGCGCGCGGTCGTGGTGGATCAAACCGGCGCGGTCGTCTGGACGGACCGTCAGACGCCGCAGGACGAAGCGTTCAAGAAGATGGAAAGCCGGGAACCGATGACGATGTCTGTTCTGCTCGTCGAACGGCTGAGTCCGCAACTCGGCCTCAACGAAGAAACAGCCAAGGCGGCCAAACCGGGCAAGATGGCGGCCATCATGGATGAGCGAAGCGGCCTGCCTCCCGAGACTGAAAGGGCGGCCCTTCCCGAACGGCAGAAGGCCATGAAACAAGCGATGCCCGGCGCGACGCTGCTGGTTTATCCGGCGCGGATCGGCGGAAACAAGGCCAGCGTCCCCAGCGCGACCAACCTCGTGCGGCTGCTCAATCAAGCGGGCTTGTGCAAAGCCGTCCAGGCCGAACAAACGATTCTCCTCAAGACCTCGCTGGCCGACCCGAACGAGCTGAAGGCGCTGTGGAATCTGGCGCGCGAGTTCCGGGATTTTGTCCGGGGCAATCCGCCCGCGGCCGACTACGCGCTTTACGCCGACTACGTTTTCAATCCGCAAAACGCGGAGCAGGGGTTCGTGCATTTCGTGGTGTGCGACCGCAAGGGCGAGTGGGTGATTGTGGACATGCAAAACTCGCATCATCCCGATTACCAGAGCATCGGCGTCATTTCCCGCGACCGCTGCGACCAACTGCTCGTCAAGCGTCTGGAAGGATACCTTAAATGAAATCTCCGACAAAATGGATCGCGCCATGAAACTCAAACTTCTCCTCCTCGTGCTCGCGCTGCAAACCGTGTGGCTGCTCGGCACCGTCGCCGTGCACGAACACGCGCTCGCCAACGGCACGGTCATCCGGCTGGAAACCCGCCGCGTGGACCCGCGCGACCTGCTGCGCGGCGACTATTTGATTTTGAATTACAAAATCAGCGATGTGCCGACGAATCTTTTTTCACCGCCCGTGGCAAAAGATGTGCCCTTCGGCGCAAAAATTGTCGTCGCGCTCGCGCCGGGAACGAATCGGTTTTACAAAGTCACGCGCGCCAGCACCAACGAGTTCATGCCGGCGGCGGGCGAAGTGTTGCTGCGCGGCCAAAGCGCCTACGCCTGGTGGAACGCGACCAATTCGATCCACGTCGCCTACGGCATCGAAAATTATTTTGTCGCCGAAGGCACGGGCAGTCCGGCCGGCCAGCTCACGGTGGAGGCGGTCGTGCCCGCGTCCGGGCGCGCGCGCATCAAGCAGGTTTTTGTGGACGGCAAACCGTACGCCGAGGCCATGAAAGATCCCGCGGGCCGCCGGTGAGAAAGGATGCCTGGCATGAATGGAAAAGGCGAAAACTGTTCTGAATTGTTGAGCCAGTTGCCGGTCGAGTTCGCCGCCTGACCATAAGGGCGAGCAGCCGCCTCGACTCTCGCGGGGCGCCTGCTTATGATGGGCGCGATGAATATCGCCCTGGAGACATGGCCGCAGGCGCGCGCATTCTTTGCGGCGGCGGAGGCCGGCACTTCCGGCGTTCCGTCCGCCGCTCACCGCCTCTGGGAAACGTTCAACGATGTCATCGCCTTCACCGCAAATGTGTGGCAGAACATCGATGGCCTGGTTTTCCTGGCGGTGGCGGCTTACCTGCTCATCCGGCTGGCGAAATCGGTTTTGGGGCGCGATGAGAGCACGATCAAGACTTCGACGAGTTTCGACTACCTCGGGGCGTTTCCGCGCGAGTCCGACCACAAGGTGTATTTGCTGGAGGAAGTCTGGAAACTGCCGTTTCACGAGAAGACGGTGCGGGCGTGTTTCGCGCCGGCGACCGACGAGCAGCCCTACCTGTGCGTTCCGAATCGGGCGGTGTGGCTGGCGTTGCACGATTTTTATTCGGGCATCCGCAACGACGCCGTGCCGCGGGCCTCTGACTTGCGGCGCGACCACACCTTGCACCGGGTCAGCCATATTTTGGGGATCACGTTCGGGAATTATGAAATCAAACAGGCGCGGATCGAGGACCTTGCGGCCCCCAAACTGGTGGATATTTTGCGCGACCCGGTGAAGGAGTTTCGCAAGGCGGCGCTGTCCAGCCGGGACTTGGAGACGGCCCGGCAGTTGGCGCTGATCGAGCTGGCGGCGCTGGTCTGCTGGAAGGCGCCGCACCTGCTGGCCGACGCGTTGATGGAGCCGGAGCTTGACCGGGAATTGCTCTGGAAGGCGCCGGGCGCTTCGGCGATCGAGAAGAAGCTGAACCTGGAAGCGGCGTTGCAGGAGAGGCAGAAGGAGGAATTCAACCGGCTGGCCGCGCAGGGGCGCAACCTTGGCAAGCTGTTCCTGCTCAACCGGGCGACCTCGTATGACTGGCTGAATTCGATGACCCGGCCCGAGGGAGCGGGCCAGGCCACGATCCCCGCGCTTTCGGCGGAAGAGCGCGCGGCCATCGAACGCCTGTTGAAGGAGCGCGAGGGATTTCAGCCGTGGACGCATCGTCTGGTGGAAACGATCAGCCGCCTGCCCTATGTCAAGAAACGCTTTCCCTATCACGAGTATGTTCAGCGGGTGGGCCGGTTGGAGGCTGACGGCTGGCTGGTGCGCGTGTATGTCAATCACGAACGCGGCGAGACCTGATTGCAAACGCCCGGGGCAAGTGAGATGCGCCCGCGGCTTTCGCGCGCCTCTCAGTTTTTGGCAGGGATCGGACATGGTTGCAGGAGGTCCAATTGCCGAGATACGCCCGTCGGGCCGCCCGACTGGCTCATGAAGACCCCTCTCCGCCCCGGACGCGCGGCAGCGCGTCCCAACCACTCGAAATCCGTCAGGTACGCGCTGCCGCGCGTCCGGGGTGTCCCTAAAAGGTTTCATGAGCCAGCCGTGGTCGGCCCGCCCGGATTCCAGATTTTTCTCGACAGAGGGGAAATTTAAAGTTAGACTCCCCGCATTCCGGTTTCCAATGCGGGGAGTCTCAATTCGCCTAAATCCAGAGCGATGCCCTCACTCCGTTCATCAAATGGCGCCTGTCGCCGCGCCCTGATTTCCGCCGGTGAGATGCCGGCGGGAGGGACCAAGCCCGCCTGCGCGCCGCGGCGGCGTCCCGGCCTGGGGATTGTCCAAAAACTGAGACCTTTCGGGGCCGGAATCGCGGCTTGACCTGAGCGGGCCTTGCATTACAATCTGGCTCCTGAATTGTAGGTGCCAGACCTGGCTGGCGCGCGTAAGACTCAAAGCGGGACAGTAAGCCTGGCGGAGTTTTTGGCGAAACTCCGCGCAAAGGCCGAAGTGGTTCAGCGAACAAATTGACGAGTCAAAGACGTTCAACAATAAACTTGAGCAAAGGAAATAAAATGCGCGCGAAACTTATTGCCATTCCCGGCTGTCTGGCCCTTCTGACGGCCGCCATTGCAGTCACCGGACAAACCAACGATTCAGCCCCCAAAATGGGCGGCGACTCCCCCGCTTTGGCGCTGGTCATCCTTTACGACGGCTCCGGCAGCATGCGGGACAAAGTGCCCAATGTGCGCGGCGAGCCGACGCCAAAATATCAGCTCGCCAATAACGCCGTCATCACGATCGCCCAGAAGGCGCAGGATTACTGCACGAACAAGCATGTGACCATTGACGCCGGGTTGGTTTATTTCACCGACGCCAAGGTCAAGGTGGGCATCCCGTTGCAAGCCTTCGATTTAAATGCATTTCAGAACTGGGCCAAGAGCTTCAATTCGCCCGACGGCGGCACTCCGCTGGGGGAAGGAATCAAAGCCGCCAACCGGATGCTGGCCAAGAGCAGGGCGGTGAAGAAGCACATCCTGATAGTGACCGACGGCGAGAGCAACCAGGGCCAGTCGCCGCAAAATGTGCTGAAGCAGATGAAAGCGCGGCAGGATTTAACCTCGGTTTACTTTGTCGCCTTCGACGTTTCGGCCCAGGTGTTCAATCCGGTCAAGAACCTCGGGGCCACGGTGGTCAGCGCCTCCGATGAATTGCAGCTCAAAACCCAGATCGACGCCCTGCTCGGAAAGAAAATCCTGCTTGAGGCGGAATAATCGTAACAGCATCAACCCGGAACCTTCAAAAACAGACCATTATGTGGAAATCAATCAAGCGTCTCCTGATTTACTTGAACCTCATGGCGGAGAAGTCCACCGAGACCGATGCCATCAACGAAGCCCAGATCGAAGCGGGAATCCGGGCGCAAAAGGACAAGGCGGGCAAAGCCCACTATGCCAATGGCCAGTTGGCCGGCCAGGTGGCGCTGCTCAAAGACCAGGTGCGCCGCCAGACGGCGAAGGCGGACGAGGTGCGCGGCCTGCTGCAGGCGGCCGCCAACGCCAACGATGAAGCCAACGGCGCCCAATACGCCGAGGAACTGGCCTCCGTCGAGCAGGAACTGGGCGAAAATCAAAACCAACTCAAGATATTGCAGGACACTTACGCGCAGAACACGGAGATCATTGCCAACAGTTTGCGCGAGATTCAAAAATTCCAGCGCGACTTCGAGAGCCTCAAAACCCAGGTGGCCATGGGCGCCTCCATGCGGGGCCTGGCCCAGATGATGCAGAGTTCGATCACCGAGTTGCAAAGCATGGGCGGGGAAATGAACAAGTCCATGGACCAGTTGCGGCAATCCGCGGCAGGTGGAATTGGACAAATGACCGCGACCATGGACCTGGCCAAAGCCATGGGGTCGGATGTCCAACGCCAGCAGGAAGCGCGCAAAGCGCGCGGAAAACTTCTCTTCGAGCAGTTCAAGGCCAAGTCCAACCAGGTGAACGCGGAAGCGGCGGCAACGCCGCCGGCCGCGGCCGCCGCGGCCAAAGCGCCGGAACGCCAAAAGATCGCCGAATAAGTCCCAAACCCAGTCCGAGCAACCCATTGGAAGGAATCCTATGACCAAAACAGCAAAAGTCATCTTGACCATCATCATTCTCGGCGCCGTCGCCTTTGGAGCCTACCGCTGGAAGGACAAACTGGCCCCGGCGGCAACCACCTCAAGCAACCCTTCGGTGGACACGCAGGCGATCAAGCAGCAATTGCAGCAAGCCCAGGCGGCGGCGGCCCAGGCGACCGCCGCGGCCAAGGACATCACCAGCAAGCTGCTGGCCGGCACCAACGCCGCCAGCGTGGTGAGCGAAAGCACCATCCCCAGAGTCACCGGGACGAGCGATTACGACAAGACGATGAAAAACGGCCAGCTCCTCGTCCAATTCCCCATCAATGTCTGGCCGGGCTGGGCTCCGATTATCGCGGCCAACCACGGCATGGAAGCGAACGATCAAAGCGAGTTCCACCAGAAATTCGGATTCTACGTGCAACTGGCCATCGTGGATGATCCGGTGAAGGCGCGCGACCTCTTCGCCAGCGGCCACAGCCATGTCCTGTGGGGAACGCTGGACATGATGGCGCTCTTTGCCCCGGAATTGTGCAAAGACTCCCGCACCGCTCCGGTCATCGTCCAGCAAATCGACTGGTCCGCCGGCGGCGACGGGATTGTGGTTCGCGGCGACATAAAAAGCATCAACGACTTTCGCATGAGCAACGGCAGGCGCAAAAAAATCGTGCTGGCCCAAAACTCCCCCAGCCATTTTTTCATCATGTCCGTCTTGATCGACGCCAACATTGATCCCGCCAGCGTGGATTTCAAATGGGCGGCCGATGCCCCGTCCGCCGCCAAAATCTTCGTTCAGGACAGTTCGTTTGACGCCTTCGTCGGATGGTCCCCGGACATTTACACCGTCTCCGATAACGTTCCCGGCACCCGCATTGTGCTCAGTTCGGCCAGCGCCAACCACCTGCTGGCCGACGTTTGGGCGGTGCGCAACGACTTCTATCGGGACCACCCGGACGTGGTGGCCAACCTGGTGCGGGGCATTTTCCTGGGCATGGACATAGTCAGAAAAGATCCCGCGGGCGCGGCCAGGACGCTGGCCAAGGCCTACAATTTGCCGGAGGCGGATTGCGGGAACATGATCGGCAAGGACGGCGGCATCGCCACCGGCGACGCCCACCTGGTCAACTATCGGGAGAACAGCGACTTTTTCCTCGACCCGATGAACCCGACGAGCTTTGAAAACATCTGGAACAGGGCCAGCACGATCTACAAATCCATCGGCTCGATTGACAGCACGGTCGATCCGGGCAAAGTCAAGGCGGCCAGCGTCCTGGCCAGGATGGCGCCGGAATACAAGGATGTGGTGGATTTGTCCCAGCCCACCTTCAAGCCCGGAGCGCTTTACAAGAATGCCGAGGCGACCAGCTCGGAGATTCTCACCAAGGCGATCATCATCACCTTCCCGCCCAACGAATCGGTTCTGAACACCAACTACGACGCCAACATCCCGGCGCTGTTGGATGAGGTGGGCAAAATGGCGGGCACCTTCGGCAACGCTTACATCGTCATTGAAGGCAATACTGACGCCAGCAAGAAGGGCGTCGTGCCGGCGGACCTGGTGCGCGAGCTTTCCTATAATCGGGCCGCCTCGGTCAAACGGGCCTTGCTGGAGAAATTCAAGTTTAACCCAGACAAGTTCAAGGTCGTCGGCAACGGGTGGGACAACCCCTTGCCGGGCCTGACGGATTCGAGCAACGTGGAGTTCAACAAAAAGAACCGCCGGGTCGAGATCAAAGTGTTCCGGTTGGAAGACTAACCAGGGTGGAAGGAAGAAGGCAGATGCAAAAGGCCGGAGCAACGTGTTTCGGCCTGATGTTTTATTTTTAAAAAGCCTGTGATCAAATTCCTGGCAGCCATTCTCAGTCTGGTAGCCCTGCTCACGGCCGTTATCCTGGTGGGGCGATGGCAGGTGCGCAAGAGCCTGCCCAAGAGCACGGAACTGCTGCTGACCGCCGGCTTTCTGGCGCTGTTGTTGGCCGCGTGGACTTTCGTCACCCACGGCGAGAAGGTGGAAGATCGGATGGTTTCGCCGCTCATCCTGGCTTCGCCCTGGGAAGTCTTGCGGCAATTTCCCCAGTTGCATACCGAACAGGCGCTGGTCAGAAACGCGGCCACTTCATTCGGGCGCGTCACCCTGGGGTTTTCCTTCGCCGCCCTCCTGGCTGTTCCGCTGGGCCTTTATATGGCGTCGTTCAGCCGCATCGCCGCCTTCTTTCGCCCGCTGGCGCTGATTGGCGCCTATGTCCCCATCGTCGTTTTTATTCCGCTGACGCTGGCGTGGTTCGGGATGACCGAACTGCAAAAGATTGTCTTTCTGTTCATCGCCTGTTTTGTCGTGTTGCTGCCCCTGGTCTTTAAAACGGTGGCGGATGTCCCGTCGGCTTATCTCGACGTTGCCCGGACCAAAGGCGCCACTCAGTGGCAGCAGGTGACCCGCGTCCTGTTCCCCATCGCCAGGGCGGACATCTGGGATCATCTCCGGGCCGTCTATGGCGTGGGCTGGGGCTGGATTATCATGACCGAGGTCGTGAACGCGGAAAAAGGCCTCGGCTACATGATGTCCCTGGCGGAACGCCGCGGACACACTGCCAGCATCTTCGCCGTCATCGCGGTCATCATCTTCATCGCCGTGATCTGCGATCAAATCTGGAAATACACCGGCCAGTGGCTCTTTCCTTATCGTGACCGGTGACCGAACCGGCCCTTCTGACACCGGATTCCACCTATGACAACCCCCAACATCGAAAAGGCCGCCGGGCCGCCCCAGCCCAAACAGTCCCCGTGGGCCAAGGTGAGGAATCTCTTTGTCAAGTTGAAAGCTGACCCGGAAAAGAGCGGCGAAGAGAAGGAAGAAGGAAGAAGGAAGAAGGAAGAAGAGAGCGCCGCCGGGGCGCCGGCGGTCAAGGCGCATTCCCCGGAGGTCAAAGCCGCGGCAGCCAACGTGGAGGTCACACCGGCCGCCGACGAAGCCCTCAAGACCACCGCGACCAAAGCCGCGACAGCCCCGGCAGTCTCAACGCCGGCGGCTCTGCCCATCGTGGTAAAATTCACCAACGTCACCAAATCATTTGGTCACGGCGCTGCCGCTCAAGTCGCGCTCCAGGACGTGAGCTTCACCGTCGAGGACCTGCCGGACACGGGGGAACTGATTTCGATTGTCGGCCCTTCGGGATGCGGCAAGTCAACCTTGTTGCGCATGATCGCGGGGCTGGAGCCGCATTACCCGCAAACCGGGGGAGTGATCGAGATTCTGGGCAAGACCGGCAATTTGTTGCCGAGCTGGGAGCGCGGGCTGGTGGACCAGAAATACTCTCTTTTCCCGCACTTGACCGTGAGACAGAACGTCATGTTCGGACTGGATATCAGGGGCGAAAGCAGGTCAACCCGCGGCGACAAGGCGGACATTTGGATCAAGAAGGTCGGCCTGGAGGGCAATGAGGACAAGTATCCGCAGGAACTCTCCGGCGGCATGCAGCAACGCGTGGCCATCGCCGCCACCCTGGTGCTGGGGCCGCGCATCCTTTTGATGGATGAGCCGTTTGGGGCGCTGGACCCCAAGACCCGGTTGCGGATGCAGGAATTGCTGGTGCAACTCTGGAACGAGCAGCAATCCACCGTCTTCATTGTCACCCACTCCGTGGAAGAGGCGCTGTATCTGGGAGACCGGGTGTTTCGCATGGGCGCCCGGCCGGGCCGGCTTTTGGAGATTTTGCAGGCCCCGCGGCCGGACATGCCGCCCGAAGAAATGCGCGAGAAGAAATGGTTCGTCGAGATGACGCGCGATCTGCTCAACCGATTGGAGCAGGACAAGCTGGCCACCGGCGAACTTTCCAGCTATTCAGAGTTTGTGCAGGAACATAACAGCCATCATCCAAAGGCGCCGCGGTAGAACCTTTATGTTTGACCCGCAAGACAACAACCTGAAGAAGTTCCTCAAAAGCCCGCACCACCTGTGGCTGCTGGCGCTGACCCTCGGGGTCGGGTTCATCAGCGCCAACCCGTTCGTCCTGGCGGCCGGCCTGGCGCTTTACGCGGTGGGTTGGATTTATCTGCCGGACATGGGCGTCTTCCAGCGGTGGGTGGGCCGGCACATGGACCAGATCGCCTCGGCCAAGTCCCAGCAGCAGATTCAAGCCTTCCGAGAACGGCGCCAAACCCTCATGGCAGGACTCTCGCCGGCACGCCTGCGCCGTTACCTGGATGTGGCGGGCGTTTGCCAGGATATTGAAAAAGCGACCGTGGAAGGCGGGGCCGGCGCGGCCACGGACGCCGACCCGCGGCTGCGGAAACTGGACGAGCTGATGTGGACCTTCCTGCGCTTGCTGGTGATGGAGGGATCGCTGGAAAGCTTTTTGGCCACGGAAAGCCAGGAGCAGCTTCCGGTGGATATCCAGTCCAGCCAGGCGGAGATCGCCGCCATGGAAGCCGACATCAAGACCGCCACCGGCAAAGGCGAGAATCCCGCCGCCAGGCTCCGGTTGCTCGACTCCAAGAAAGAGCGGCTGGCCGTTCTGAGCAAACGGCAGGAACGCGTCAGTGAGGCCAACGAAAACGCGACCCTGGTGAAGGCCGAGCAAGACCGGTTGGTGGAACAAATCAAGCTGCTGCGCGCCGATGCCATCGCCGCCCGAAACGCGGACACGCTCACCGCCCGGATCGACGCGACGGTGGAGCATCTGACGGAGACCAACAAGTTGTTTTCCGAGATGGACCAGTTCAAGGATTTGGTGGCGGACGACCTGCCGCAGACGGGAGAACGGCTCGGTTTTTCAGCCGGAGCCGCCACCGCCGCTCCGGCGGATCGGACCCCGCCCCCGATCATCAGCCCGCCTCCCAGGGACAACCGCATGAAACAGGGCAACCGCAATTAGGCCTTGAGCCAAACACCGAACATGGACACCAAGCCGCCCCCTCTTCCACTCCAGCCCTGGGCCAGGGAATTCGCGCGCCGCTGGAACAGCGAAGCCTACTCGGTCTTCCTGATTTCCGGCAATATCTTCGACATCTACGCCGTCCAGGCCGGGGACGGCATTGATTATCTGCCGCTCAAGGCCTTCCTGCGCAACCGCCTGTTTCCCGACCGCAGTTGCCTGATGTTTTATGACATCGGCGACGGACTCAGTTTTGCGACCCGGGAAATGCAGAAATGTTTTTTTGAGTGGCTGGAGGATTACGACTCGGTGGAGAAAACCGGCTTTGCCGTGGCCGGCCCTCCCAAGGAGTTCAACCGGCTGGCGCCCATTTTGCGACGATTCTTTCTGCGCGAGGACAAGAAGGGCACCGACGCCACCCTTATGATTGACTTCCCCGAAAAGATCATCCCGGCGGCGGAAGACGCCGGCAGCAGTTACGAGGAGCGGATGGCCCTGGTCACCATGCTCAAATGGGCCACCTCCCCCGAATTCCGGCAGCGGGACGTCGGGATCGTGCTCATCACCGAGACGCCGTCCAAACTGCAAAGTGATTTGCTGCAAAACCCCCACGTGGCGCAGATCAACATCGACCTGCCCGACCGGGACGAACGGATGCGGTATCTGCAGTCCAAGACTTGCGCGCGCCTCATCCAGACCGCGAGGGCGGGCGCGTCCAAGCCTCCCGCCGGCATCGACCTGACGGCGGAGGAATTGGCCGTCCGCACTTCGGGGCTGAACATCGTCCGGCTGCAAAACGTGATCGCCGAGGCGGTCAAAAACGGGCAGAATGTGACGCAGGACCACGTGAGTCGGTGCAAGAAAATGTTGATCGAAGAATTCTGCCAGGGGCTGGTCAAGTTCAAAGATCCGCAGCCCGACATGTCGCTGGACATCGTGGCCACGCACAAGGCGGCCAAGCAAAAACTGCGCGACGTGGCCTGGCTCTTCAAGAACAACAAGTTGGATGTGATCGAAAAGGGCATCCTGCTTCCCGGCCGGGTGGGAGTCGGAAAGTCTTTCCTGGTGGACTGCTTCGCCAGCGAATGCGGACTTCCCGTCATGGAAATGGGAGACTTCCGCTCCAAATGGGTGGGAGACACCGAACGGCAGCAGACCCGCATTTTGATGACCATCAAGGCCCTGGGTCCGGTCATCGTGGTCGTGGACGAGGCGGACGCGGTGTTTGGCTCGCGGGCCAGCGGGGGGGACGACAGCGGGGTTTCCAGCCGCGTCTTCGCCGCTTTCGCCGCCCACATTGGCGATTCGAGCACGCGGGGGCGGGAACTCTGGATTGCCATGACCTCCCGGCCCGACCTGTTGACCATCGACCTGAAGCGCCAGGGCCGATTGGGTTTGTGCATTCCGCTCTTCCCGGCGCAGGGCAGCCAGGATGTCCTGGAGTTGTTTCAAACGGTCACCCGGGGCAAAAAAATGGCGCTGACCGCGGACATCAGCCGGTTCATTGAACAGAGCATGGGGAGCAAACCCCTGACGGGCAGTGATGTCGATTCCGTCATCACGAGGGCCAGGGAAATCGCCGTGCTCGACAAACGGGACCTGGACATTCAAGTCAAAGACATCGAAGAGGCCATCGGGAGTTTTATTGACGCCTTGGACCCCGGCCTGATCCAGTTGCAGGAACTGGCGGCCGTCCTGGCCTGCTCGGACGCCCGTTACCTGCCGGAAAAATACAAGACCGCCGACCGGACGGCGATGACGCTGGAATTCAACCGGCTGCGCAGCCAGTTAAGCGACTAGCATTTTGCCGCGGATGAAAACAACCCGCATTCCGCGCCGTGGGCGCGGCCTTCTGCTCGGCTGGCTGGGCTTTGCCTTGGCGGCCAGCGCGCGCGCGGCCGATCTGGACACAACGGGTTTCACCTACACCGCTCAGATCACTTTCGACGGTTACATCCAGTCGGCCAAGCTGACCAACTTCCCGGCCCTCGTCACTCTCAGTTCCAACATCACGGGGTTTAGCTATGTCCAATTCAAATCCGCCGGCGCCGGCGATCTTCGCTTTGCCGACGCCTCCACCAATGAGCTGAACTACGAACTGGACTCGTGGAATACCAACGGCGTCTCGTCGGTCTGGGTGCAGACGCCGCTCTTGACCAATGGCGCTGTCATCCGGGCCTACTGGGGCCAAACCGGACTGACGGCCCCCGCCTACACCGCGAACGGGGCGACCTGGAACGACGGCAATTTCGTGGCCGTTTGGCACATGCAAACCAACTACGTGACCGATTCCACGGGCCACGGCTACAACGCCACCTCGATTGACAACCCGGCAGCCGTGACCGCCACCACGGGCGTCATTGGCGCTGGCCAGGCCTACAGTGTGACCGGGGCGGGAGGCCGCACATTGGTCGGCAACATCCAGGTCACCAACCAGACTCTCTCCGCGTGGGTCGAGGTTCCGAACGGCACCAACTGGGGGATTTTCATGGCCAAGGACGACGGCCAAACGATTTTCTGGAACCAAGGCACCATGCTGCGGTTCGAAACCACGCCCTATGGCGGAGACACCACCGTCACCGTCAGTTCCGCCGGCGGGTATGGCAATTGGATCCATTTCGCCGCCACCGTCAGCGGGACAACTCAAAGTATTTACATCAATGGATCCCTGGCGGCCACCTGGACCAAAACGGCGCCGGTCCCGACAACGGCCACCTGGGATCTGGGAGGCGGCCCGTTTGCCCGGCCGCTCAATGGCAAGCTGGACGAATGCCGGGTTGAAAACGCGGCCCGGCCCGCCGCCTGGATTTGGGCTTGCTGGAATAACCAAAGCGCGCCGGACGAGTTTGAAACGATTGGCGCAGTGACCACCTTGGTTCCGAGCCTGGCGGTCAATTCACCAACAGCCACCGCCGTGACGGCGACCACCGCCAGCCTGGGCGCCACCGTTCCGTCGGCCGATGGCGTTGCGGTGACGAGTTGGGGAATTTTCTGGGGCACATCGCCATCGCCGACCGGCAACGGCCAATCGGTGACCGGCTCGTCCACCGCGCCGTTCAGTTTTTCGCTGCCGGTGTCGGGTTTGAGCGCTGGCACGGCGTACTATTTTCAAGCGTGGGCGAGCAACAACGTGAGTGGAACGCGTTATTCTCCCAATGGCCTCTTTTATACGCTGCCCGATCCTGCGACGGGGCTGAGCATGTCGCCGGCGGCGGGCTTTCGGCTCAATCTGAGTTGGAACCCTTCGCCCACCGCCAGCGGCTATCTGGTGGTGATCCAGCCGGGCGCGGCGGTGACAGCGGCGCCGCAAGCCAACCAATTCTACAGCGCCAGCGCCATTCTTGGACAAGGCTCCGACCTCGGCGGCGGGCAATACGTGGTGTATGCAGGCTCCGGCACCAATGTGATGGCGCAAGGGTTGCTTCCCTATACGGCTTACTACGCGGCGGTCTATGCCTATGCGGGGAACGGAAGCGCCATCAGCTACGCGCAGAACGCGGCCACAGGCGGCTACGCGCCCGCCTCATTTGCCGTCCTCAAGGCCGTGCAAGTTGATCCCACCGTCCTGCTCACCAACTACACCAGTCTTGGCGAGTGGAACACCAACGGGAATTTCGACAACTGGACCACGACGAACGTCGCCGGCGCCGCAGTCTCCGGCGGCCTGCTCACCGGAACCTCCAGCGGCGGCGATCCCCAATTGACCCTCCTGAATTTGGCCAATGGGCCGGACTTGGACCTTGGTTTCAACGATTACATTGACATTCGCCTCCAGGTTCCCGCCGGCTTCGCCGGCAACGCCCTGCTTTACTACGGCGTCACCAACACCCCCGGCCTCAGTTCGTCGCGGGTGTTCACCCTCTTGAGCAGCAACATCGCCGCCGACGGCGCCTTCCATGTTTACAGGATTTTCATCGGGCCGCAGGCCGGCTGGCGCGGGAACTTGACGGACCTTCGTCTCGACCCGCTCGGCGCCGCGGTGGCCGACGGCCAGGCCTTTGCCGTTGATTACATTCGGGCGGGGGATTTGGCCGGAGACGTCTATGTGCCCAGCTACACGGCTAACGCGCCCGGGCCAGGCACCAATGATTCGGCGAACAGCCAGCCGGTGATGGACATGCAGTCCAAGCATTTCCGCGTGCTCTGGGACAACTGGAGCATCACGAATTTCCCCGCTTATTGGTCCGCGAACCTTCCTCACGGGACGTTGCGCAATTTCGAGGAAGTCTGGAAAAACCATGTCTGGAATCTCGGCTGGCCCGAGCCTACCCGCCCTTGGGGAACGCACACCGGCACAAAATACAAGGTCAACGTCACGACCTTCTACGGCGGCTATTGGACGGGCGGCGACGCGACCTCGATGCCGTGGGTCAACATCACGCCCGACGGGTTGCGGGTCGATCCGCCGACCTGGGTGCCGCCGCACGAGTTCACGCACGCCTGCCAAATGACCGCCTGCGCCAATGGAGCGCAAACCGTGGACGGCCAGTTCTGGGAAAACAACGCCAACTATTGCCGCGAGCAATGGCTCTATTATTACTCCACCTTGTACCCCAACCAAAGCGGCCTGGACCCGAACTACGCGAATATGTCGCACTTCTGGATCGCACACGGGCGCGACTATTATCTGTGCTGGCCGTTCTGGCTCTATCTGGATGAAAACCCCGACGGCCTGCCCGGCCTCGGGTCCGCCAACGGCGCGTTCTTCACCCCAACACTGTGGGAAACGGAGCCGGCCGGCGAATACCTGTGGAGCACTCTCGCCCGCCTTGTTCCAACCCTTTCCCTTCAGGACTTCATCGGTTATATGGCCCGCCGCAACGTTCTGTGGGACTATTCGCACCAGGCGGCGCTCCAAAACGCCTACAACGCCGGCGACGCGGAAATGGCGCAACGCTGGACTTACGCCGAATTGCGCCAGCGCCCGGACGATCCGAGTTGGTGGCAGACGCCGCTGGAAATGGCGCCGCAGCAGACCGGTTACAAGATTCATAAATTGATTCCCCAAGGCTCAGGGCCTGGACGGCTCGTCACAGTGAATTTTCACGGGCTGCCCAACGCCGCCCGCGGCGCGGACTGGCGGGCCGGCTTCGTCGTGGTTTCCGACGCCGGCGCGGCGCGCTACAGCAGTCTGTGGAACGCCGGCAGCAACTCCGTCACGCTCGCGGCCAACGAAAACACGCTCTACCTCGTGGTGGCCGGCACGCCGACGCCGCCCTTCCTGGCCGAATCAATTGACGACTCCGTGCAGCCCTACCAATCCTCGCCGCCCAAGGCGCGATTCCCCTACGAAGTCCAGGTTTTCGGCGCGGTCCCGTTTGAAAGCTCCAATGGCGGCGCCGCCGGGCTGGTCCAGGTTTCCAACGGCGGCGGTTGGCGGGCGGCCACCGCCACCGTCGATGCCAGCGCGTACGTCGGTCCCAACGCCCGCGTCCTCGGCTCCGCGCAGGTGCGCAACAACGCCCGCATCCTCGATTACGCGGTGGTCGAGGGCAGCGCCAAGGTTCTGAGCAACGCGGTCGTCAGCGGTCATGCCCTGGTCCGCGACAGCGCGATCGTGACCGGCTTCGCCAAAGTGCGCGACTACGCGATGGTCATCAACAATTCCGTCGTGCAAGACCATGCGCGCGTCCTGGAGCACGGCCAGGTGACGGGCGGCGCGACCAATCGCGACTGGGCCACCGTTAAAGGCTCGGCCTCGACCTGGTACGACCCCGGAACATCCGTCGGCGCTTACAGCGGCGGAGACGCGGTGCTCGACGGAGATTTTTCGACCGCCCAACTGGTCACCAACGGTTTCCAATTCGGCTTTGAGGAATACAACGCGGGTCCGCTGCAATGGATCACCAACCGCGTCGCTCCCCGCCGTTTGTACGCCGCTTATGAGTTTAACGCCCCGGACGACTCCCTGGCCAAAGACCTGCTCGGCGTCACCGATGGCTGCCTGGAGGGAAACCCCGCCTGGATCGCCTCCGATGGTTCGCGCGCCGGCTTCACGGCGTTCCAGGGGACCAATTACGTCCTTCTCGGCAAATCCCTCTCCGACTCGCCCGAAATCACTGTCGCGGCATGGATCAAATGGTCCGGCGGCGTCCCCAACCAGCCGGTCTGGTACCTCGGCTCGGCCACCAACGCGTGCATGTACTTGACTCCGAACGACGGGACGGGCCATGCGAAATTTGTCATCCGCAACGGCGGGCCTGACCAAACGCTCGCCGCCGCCGCGGCCCTGCCCGTGGGCGTGTGGACTCATGTCGCCCTCTCCTTGTCCAACAGCGCCACTGGCCGTCTCTACGTCAACGGCGCGCTCGCCGCCAGCGGCCCCATCACGCTCTCACCCGACGCCCTCAACGCCGGCAATACCAACACCGCCGCCCAGCACAACTATCTGGCGCGCGGCCAGGGCAATTCCCTCCCCTTTTTCCAGGGCGCGCTGGACAGCGTCCGCTTCTATACGGGCACCTTGATGGACTCCGAAGTCGCTGCCCTTGTTCCGCCTTCGGCGCCCGACGTGGCTGGAACGCTCTATGTGGATTTGCGGGCCACCAACGTTGGCGCCAGCGTTTGGACCAACGCGGGAACGCTCGGCAATTTCACCAAAGTCGGCGCTCCGGCCTACACCAACAACGTCGCCGGCACCGGCGTGCCGGGCGTCTGGTTTGACGGAGTCAGCGCCGCCTACCAGGGACCCAATTCTGTTTCCGACATTGACGGCGGCAGCGACCGGTCCATCGAAGTGTGGGCTTATAACCCATCGTTGCAGGATGAGGAAACGACCGTGTCCTGGGGTTATCGCGGCGCCACGCGGGCCGATATGGCTTTTAACTTCGGAAACGACCCGACCTGGGGCGCGGCCACCCTTTACAACGACGATGTCAGTTGGGGGGCGGCGACGCCTTCCGCCAATGCCTGGCATCATTTGGTCTTCACCTACAGCAACAGCACGGTCCAGATTTACGTGGATGGATTGTTGCGCAACACCAAGACCTTGGGTGGCGCCCTGGCGACGGTCGCCAGCCAGCCGATCAATCTGGGCTGCCAGCGCGCTTCAGCCAACGGCGCGCGGGGCCAGTACTTTTCCGGCTATCTCAACGCCGTGCGCATCCACGGCGGGACCTTGTCCGCCGCGCAGGTCGCGGCCAACAACCTCCTGGGTCCGTGGCTCGCGCCGCCCGGCAACTCCTCGATCCAGATCGCCCCCGTGGCCAGCCGCGCTGTGGCCGCCGGCGTCTCTCTTTCCATCGCCGTCGCCGCGACCGATCCCAACCTGCCCCCGCTGCCGCTCTCCTTCAGCCTGCTGGCCTGTCCCAACGGCGCGACCATCAACCCCGCCAACGGCCTGTTCACCTGGCGTCCCTCCGTGGCGCAGGCCAACACCACCAACAGCGTCACCGTCCAGGCGGCGGACAACATGACCCCCAACTTGACGGCCACGCAGAGTTTCCAGATCACGGTCAATCCCGTGGCGCGGCCCACCCTCGGCGGAATCCTTTTGACAAACGGTCAGTTCCTCCTCCAAGTCTCCGGCGATTACGGCCCGGACTACTCCCTTCAAGCCTCGACCAACCTCGCCGACTGGACCACCGTCTTGACCACCAACCAGCCGGCGCTGCCGTTCACCTGGGCCGCGGCCGCCAACAGCCAGCCGCCCGCAATGTTCTATCGCGCCGCGATGGGACCCTGAGCGGAACAGGAAGCGGTTTTTTCAGGGAAAGAGAAAAGATTCAGGGAGAGATTTGTCTTATCCCCACACTCCCGCAATCTTCCTCCCGCAGAAACGGCATTGGCCGCCGGTGATGTCCATGTGCGTGACGGCGAAGATGTCGCGTTCGACGATGGCTTTCTTGCAGTTGGGGCACCAAGTCGTCTCCGCGCCTTCGAGGCCGGGCACGTTGCCAATATAGACGTAGTGCAGCCCCTCGGCACGGGCGGCGTCGCGGGCTTTCACCAGAGTTTCGACGGGAGTGGGCGTCAGGTGCGCGAGTTTGTGCCGGGGCTGGAAACGCGAAAAATGCAATGGCCGGTCCGGTCCCAACTCTTTGACAATCCAGCCGCACATCCGCCGGATGGTGTCGGGGTTGTCCGTGTAAGTCGGCACAACGAGGTTGATGATCTCAAACCACAGGCCAAGGTCGTGGAGCGTTTTGAGCGTGGCAAGGATGGAGGCGAGTTTGCCGGAATTGAGTTTTTTATAGGTGTCTTCGTCAAAGCCTTTCAGGTCCACGTGGGCGGCGTCCGCGAATTGATACAGGTCGCGCGCCGGCCGTTCCTCGATTGAGCCGCAAGTGACGACGATGTTTTTGAGCTTCCGCTCGCGCGCCGCCTTGCAGGTGTCCTGCGCGTATTCGTAAAACGCCGTCGGTTCGGAGTAGGTGTAGGAAATGGACGGGCAACCCAGCGCCTCGGTCACGGCCACGACGTCTTCGGGGAACAAGCTCAGCCGCGACATTTGTTCGGTCGTGAGGCTCGCCGGCAGCGGCGGACGCAAACGAAGCGCCGCGCCGCGCGGGTCTTTGGTTTCCTCCGGTTTCTTCTGCGAAATCTCCCAGTTCTGGCAATTGAGGCAGCGGAAAACGCAGCCGGAGGTGGCGATCGAAAAGCTCAGCGTGCCCGGCAGGAAATGGAACAGCGGCTTTTTCTCGACCGGGTCAACGTGGAACGTGCAGGGGTTGCCATAGACCAGCGTGTAAAGCGCGCCGTCGCGGTTGACCTTGTTGCGGCAATGGCTGCGGTCGCCCGGCTCCAGGATGCAATTGTTGGGGCAGACCTTGCACTGGACGTTGCGGCCGAGCTTGAGGTAATGGCGCGCCTCTTTCACCCAGCCGCGTTTTTGCCACAGTTCCCAAAGCTCGCCCGTGGGCGCGTCGCCTTTGAAAAGATCAGCCGGGGCCTCGGACTCGCGCCATTTGGCGAAGAAATCGAAAAACGAAACCGCGCCCGCCAGGCCGATCACTCCCGCCGCGCCAAGACCGATGGCGGTGCGACGCGAGATGCCTCCCGCTGAACCGGAACGTTGGTCGCCGATCCGGCGCAGTTTGCGCTGCTCTCCGGGAGAGTCCGGACCGGAGGCCGGCGCTCCATTACCCGCCGCTTCACCACGCGATGGATCGTAGGGGTTCACGTCTCTTGGCGATGTTTGATCCAGCCCCATCGCTGGAAGGCAAGATACACCGCCGGCACAACGTGCGCCAGCACCAAAACAATCAACGGCAGGTGGAACATGCGGTGGAGCGTCAGCGCGGTTTTTTCGTCCAGCAGTTTGCCGAAGCCGTAGCGGCCATCCATGATGTAACCGGTCAGCAGAAAGGCCATGACCAGCGGCAGCAACAGCCAGCCGCTCCAACGCACCGTTTTGAGGGAAATAATGTTGATTTTGCTCATATCACAACCTTTCCTTTTCGAGGGAACGCCATCGCCCCGCCCGTCAGATTCAGCACCGCCGTCAGCAGGCAAACGCCCGTCACGCCAATTAACGGAAGCAACAGTGTGCCGGCCAGCAACGCGCCCAGGAATGCGCCGGCAAAATCCGCCGTGTAAAGGCGCGACGCGCCCGCCACGGTGCCGTCGAATTCCAGCCGGTTGGCCAGCGGAAATTGCATTCCCACCAGCGCCGCGGGAATCAAAGTCAGCAGCGCAATGGCCGCCTTGATGAACACGAGGGACGCTGCCGCGTCCCCCAGCCGGTTCAACAGCGGCAATAAAAACGCGAGCAAAATGGCGTAACCGGCGATGGCAAAGGCGAGAAGAGCCAGGCTTTTCCCGCCGCTATCCATGCGCCGGGCAGGGCCGGCCTGCCGGTCGCGCGGCAGCGAGTCCCTGCCGTTCAGAGATCGATTCGCCAGCGCCGCCCCAAGCGCCAGACCGGCCATAAAGACCGTGACGATGATGCCCAGTTGATGATAGACCGAGCCGCAAAGAACCTGGAACGCCAGCAGCAGGACAATCTCCAATGCCGTCGCCGCGAAACCCGAGGCGAAAAGGACAAAAGCCGTGCCGCGCAGCCGGACGAGATAGACGCCCAGCAAGGCAAGCAACAACGCCTGTAACACGCCGAAGCCGATCTTGAACTGACTCATCCAGTGGCGGAGATGATAAAAATAAAGCACCGGATTGAAGTCCTGGTTCAACGCCGCCGGCTGCGCGATGGCGTTTCGCAGGTCCGTCATCCGGTCGGGTGTCAGCGTCGCGTCGAGGTAATGCCGGTTCATCAGTTTGGTTTTGATGCCGTGCGCTTCGATGCGCGACGCGATGTCGTCAAAGAGCGGGCCGTCCGACGCGAGAAAGAAGACCTGTCCGCCGGGAATCACCCGCACGTTGGTGAATGATGGCTGCAATGACCGGCCCGCCGACGCCAGCATCCGCGCCAGTTCCGGGCTGACGTAATTTTCATAATGCCCGAGCGAAAAGGACAGCACGCCGTCCGAGGAAAGCACCCGTTTGACTTCCGCCAGAAACTCCACGGTAAAGAACCGGTTGAGTTGGGCGGTGGAAGGTTCGGGCACGTCCACAATGACAACGTCGTATTTCTCGCTGGTGTGCCTGACAAACAGGCGCCCGTCGGTGTTGATGATTTTGATCCGGTTACCGGCCAGATTTTCCGGCAGGTATCTTCGTCCGAACTCCAGGATCAACGGGTCCAGTTCCACATAGTCCACGCGGCGGACGTTGTATTTGAGGAGTTCCTTCGCCGTGCCCGAGATGCCGCCGCCCACCAGCAGCACCGTGCGGGCATCCGGCCGCTGTGCCATGGCGTAATGCACGGCCTCCTCGACATGCTGGTCGTCACGGGTGGAGGTGAGCGGAACGCCGTTCTCGATGAAATCATACTGGCCGTCGGATTCCGTGATGAGCAGTTTGCCGTAAGGCGAATTGGCCCGCGCCACGATGTGCTGCCGCGGATACTGCCAGGCCGTGGAAACACCATCGAGGTCAACCAAAACCGCCGCCGCCATCACCGCCACGGCCAGAGCGCCCGCCATCGTCCCAAGCGATTTGTGTCCGGCGTGAAAGCCCAGCGCTCCGGCCGCCAACAGGTTCAAAACGGCGGGATAAACCAGAATGCCGGCATGGTCCAGGAACCGGACCAGCACGAAGCTGAACAGAACGCCGCCGCCGATGCTGCCGATGCTGTCCGCGACATAGACGTGGCCGATGCCCGAAGCGCCCTCCGCGCGCGCCAACAACGAGCACGCCAGTGTCAGGGCATAGCCGGCCAGGAGGCAATACGGCAGCAGTAAAATGAGGGCGCTGAGGACGGTTTCGCTGACACCCACCGCGGCGCCGCGGACGAACACGACATTTCGCAAAGCCCGCAGGAGGAACACCTGCAACAGCGGCAGAACGGCCAGCCAGATTTGCGCGACGATCAGAACGGCCAGCGGATTCTGGAGTTTGTCGGAGGTCCGTCCAAGCCAGGCGCCGATTCCCATCAGGAGCAGCCAGTTGCCCAGCACCAGGCCGAGCACCAGTTCGTTTCCGCTAAACGCGCCGAGCAGTTCGCGCATCAGCGCCAGTTGCGTCATCACGCACGAAACACCCAGCGCCCCGACGGCCAACAGGACGAGCCGCCGTTGACTCGTGACCGCCGGCATTGTCGGCTTGTGGTCGGACATGAAACATTACTCCGACTCCTGGAACGCCTCGACGTGGTAGATGGAGACGCTGACATTCCTGCCGCGCCAGTCGTCCGGCGCGCAGCCGGCTTTTTGGGCGAGGTGGTTGAGGAAATCGACCTTGTCCGGCAGTTGCTCCCAGACCTGCGGCAGATACGTCGCCCCGGCGGAGCCGATGCGGAGCACCACCCCATCCTCGTCAGGCTCCAACTTGTTGAGGAGGTCTTCCGGCGAACTGAAACTGAGCGGTTGCGGTGTCGTCAGCACGCTGATTTCGATTTTGATTTTATTCACCTCCTCCGGCCGCACCGGCTGGAAACGCGGGTCGCGCGCGGCCGCGTTCCGCGCGTTGTCCGCCACCGCCTGGCAAAGCGCTTCCTGCGGCACAATGTGGCCGATGCAGCCGCGCAACTCGCCGTTTTCGGTCAACGTCACGAAGCACCCTTTGGTCTCCGATAATCTTGGTGACAGGTCCCTGGCGTTGACCGCGGGTACCGACGAGGCGGGATTGGTCGCGACGCAGCTCAGGGTGCGGCGGGCCAGGTCCAGCAAAAACTTCCGGTCTTTCGCCTCAATGTTTTGGGGCGCCGGCTCGTAAAAGGCGATGGCGGAATAGCCCACCACCGCGCTTTTGTCGCCGGCGGTATCACCGCTGTTGCGGTAATCCAGCAGTTGCGGCTTCCAGCCTTTTTCGCGGGCCAGGTACATCAGCGTCAGAATGGGGACTTTGCCGCAAGCCTCCTGGGTTTTCATGTCGTCAATGTTCAGGTCGCAAACCGCCTTGACGCAGCGGTTGTCCAGTTCTTTGGCCTTTTCGTAGGGGTAGTAATGACTCAGATCGGAGCTGGCCACCACGATGGTTTTGTCATCCAGCACCCCGGCCAAAACCCTGGCGGCCTGTTGCGGGTCAACATTGCCAAAGACGATGGGCAGGATGGTGAAGTTCTTTAAAGTTTTTTGCAGGAAAGGAACCTGGACTTCGATGGAATGTTCCCAGGTGTCGGGCGTGTCCTGCCCGGCAGGCGGCGCGGGCTTCGATGAGCGCGTCCACCACTGCGGCCGCTGGACCAGGCATTGCGGTTCCAGGACAAAGGGGTTGGTCCTGGCGAGTTGCTGCGCCTTGGGCGAGATGGGGACGATTCCCAAAGGCGTTCGGTAAGCGTCCGTGTTCGGAATCGACGCGCCCTGAAACAAGGCATAGTGACTGGGGCCGAGGATGACGACGGTTTGAACATCGCGGCCGGCCAGCGTTTTGTAGGCAATCGCCGCGGTTGGTCCCGAATAAGGGTAGCCGGCATGAGGGCACACCAGGCCCCTCAGGTGCGGGATGTGATGGGGGGGCGCGCCGGCCAGCAATGCGTCAAGGGTTTTTGAAAGAACCGATTCCTCCGCCGGATAAAACAGCCCGGCAACGGCAGGCGCGCGGACGCGCAGGTGGCTGTTGGTCAGTTCCGCCGACGGAACGCGCTGGTTGGTGGGCGGCGTTTCCGCCCGCGGCTTGCACGCGGAGAAAGCCAGCAGCAGCGCGATCAGGGTCATCCCGAGGGTCGCTTTTCGTCTGTCTCCTGTGGGCATGGTGTTTCACATAACACCCCGCGCAAAGAGAAGTCAATCGTTTCGCGGATGAATCACCCCGCGCGCCGGCTTCGACGGGCACGGTTTATGCACTTGCATACCCTTGGGACCGGAAAAGGCGTCACACCGTCACATTCGTTGATAATCAGGGACTTAGGCCGTAACATTTGCCGTCACAAACCGTCATACAAGGCCGTCACAACGCCAAAGTTGGCCCGATGCGAACAGGGGGCGCGGGGAATAAGGCGCGCTACGTGAAAGGACAGATTCCGGCAAGATTTCGGAGGAGTAGGACAGTATTTGTCCAACCGCAGCAGGCAGAATCACGGATGATGAAAACTGAAGATGAGATGGTTGATCAGACTGAGAATGGCAACAATGAAGCGCCTGCCGCCAGGGCGTGGGTCAGCGCGGTTCGTCCGTGGCCGGAGCCCGTGGAGGGGCACGCGTTACTGGATAATCTGGCTCAGACGGTGAGAAGGTTTGTCGTGTTGCCAAAAGGGGCCGCGGAGACATTGGCGCTGTGGGTCTTGCACACGTACGCGTTTGAATTGCGCGATGTGACAGCTTACCTGGGAATTGAATCCCCGGAAAAGCGCTGCGGCAAGACCACGCTCCTGGGGGTCTTGAATGAACTGGTCAATCGCCCCATTGCGGCGGCGAACATCAGTTCGCCGGCGTTTTTCCGGGTGATTGAGGAGGCGCGCCCGACGTTGTTAATTGATGAAGCGGACACGTTGCTGGCGGGAAATGACGAGCTTCGCGGCATTTTGAATTCCGGGTACACTCGCAACACGGCCTACGTCGTGCGGGTCGGATTCCAGGAGGGCACCGGCGGCGGGCACAGACTGCCGCAGGAGGTGAACGAAGGGACGGCCGGGAAATCGGCTGGCGTGGGAAGCCGGCTGGCGCGCTATTCCTGCTGGTGCCCAAAGGTGATGGCGGCGATCGGGCGGCTGCCGGAGACGCTGGCGGATCGGTGCATTGTGGTGCGGATGCAGCGCAAGACGGCGCGGGAAGGATGCGAGCGGTTGCGGGAGATGGATCGGTCGCAGGCGGGCATGTTGCGAGAACAGTGCGCGCGATTTGTGGCCGATCACGCCGAGGCGATCGCGCAATTGAAGCCGCCGATTCCGGTGTCGTTGAATGACCGGGCGGCGGACATCTGGGAGCCGTTGCTGGTCCTGGCCGACCTGGCCCAACACGGATGGCCGGAAAGAGGGCGGGAAGCGGCGGAATGGCTGACCCAGGAGGCCCGAGAGGACGGGCCGATCGGCTCGTTGTTCATGGACATCCTCCTTGAATTTGTGCTGACAAAAAGCGGGCGACTGTTCAGCCGAAGCATCGTCGCCGCGTTGAACCGGCGTGAAGAGCGGCCGTGGATGCAGATGAGAAAGGGCAAAAAGATCGACGAGCTATGGCTGGCCAGGCAGTTGGCACCGTATGGGATTCGTCCGCGCACCATCCGGATTGAAAGCGCGACGGCCAAAGGCTACACGGAGGAGGATTTTGCGGAAGTCTTCCGGCGTTACATTCCGCGCTCGGAGGTGGACGATCTGCAATTGGGGGTGCGCCGAAGTGAGGAGGGGCAATGAAGATGGGCGTCGTGGGCTACGAGACGGCCGTGCCAAGGGTGATTGAGGACTTTGTTCGCCGATAGCGAACGGTTCAAGGACGCCAAGAGGCAACAAGGCGGGCGGAGGCGAAAGTCTCCGCCCGGTCGTCTGGATCCCACCGCGCAAATTGACGTTGAAGCAGGTTCTGCTCAACCGGGGCTTAAAAGATCAATCGCTTGACCAATACCCTGAGCGAGTAGATAGATCGAGGCAAAATCGTAGTTTCTGCCAAGCTTGGGAGTCCAATAGCATCCGTGGGCTAGCCAATGACGATATCGAAACGCTGCTTTCACTTGTGAAATCAGCGGTTTTGATTGGGGAACGAGTTCCTTCCACGAATCCAAAATATCCTTCTCTAAAGAGATATTGGAGATATTGTCGTCCCTCTGCTTGAGTATGTCTTGAAATCGCCTCGATAGGTCATCTTTGTAGCGACTGTAGCACCTAACCAAAAAATCAACTCGGAAACCAGCCTCAATTGCTGCCAGTAGAATAAACGAGGAATTTCTGTCGAGCTCTTTGAGCCGTTGGTCACGTTCGGTCTCAACCTCAGGAATCGTGTATCCAATAAATCTGGGATCAATTGCCGCCAGCAAAGGCTGGTTGTAGTAGAATCGTATGCACGCAGCCGTCTGCGAGTGAAATACTGCCACCTCCTCGGAGTCCAGAATCTCCTCTGAAAACGTAACTCTACTGGGCATCGACGACCTCGGCGAACGCTGAAAAAAATGTTTCCTGTGTCAATTCGATGAATCGCACCTTAGGCGGCTCAGTGGCAATCTTCCAGACGTATTCCTCTTTGACGGGAGTCTTTGGAACGTTAGGTGGATGCTCTGCTTGATTCCGACCCCGCACCGTGAAAGGGATTTTGACGCCAGTTGATTCGCGGCCGGTAAGAATAAATTTTACAACGCCTGTGCGTCCCGCCATATCGACTCGTCCTTTGGCCCCGATTAACAATGTACCAACAGGACAAAGCTCGACCTTTTCTGAATCCAATGCAATGGTCATCGCGGGCGCTTCATAAGTTCCAAGTCGTTCCTCGGTAATACTGATATTAGATTTCCGGACCGCCATCTTGCCGGAGCGCGTGTAGGGAGCGATGTAGTCTTCTATTTGACGATAGAAGGACTCTAAGTCTTGAAGCCACGCTCGTTTTCTTCCTTCCCAGTCGATGGCTTTGGACTCCTCCGCATCTCGGCTCTTTTCGTTCAGGATTTTCTCGAAAGCTTCTTTGGTCATAGCGATTCAGTAATGTGCAACGCCGCTTTTGCGGCCTCGAATTCAGTTTAACCATGTTGGGCGCGGGTCGCAAGGGAAATTGGGATCGAAATCTGAGCCGGGGGGATGCGCAAGGTTGAAGCAGTTTATTGAGAAACATGAGCATGTCCCGTTGGCCGAGCAGCTCAGGCGGCGGCCGGCAAAGCCGTCCCGACGAGTCGGGAGTGCAATTCCAGCACGGGATTTCCGCCTTCGCTCTACGAGCTATGGCGGACAGGCCCGCCTTCGCGTGAAGCTTCCTCCTTCGCTCCGCAAGGCGGAGCTATGGAGGACAGGACGGCGGACAGGCCATTTTCAAGAGCCGCGTGAGGCGTTGAGGGCCTTCATCAATTCGGGCAACACTACTCCTGCCGCCCCGGCCAGAGCAAAGTCCGCCTGCGCCGTGAAGGGTGTTGGCCGCGGATTGATCTCCACCACGGTCGCTCCGCTGCGCAACGCTTCCGAGGGCAGAGCGGCCGCGGGATAAACGACGGTGGAAGTGCCGATGGAGAAAAAGACGTCGCAAGTCGTGCTGGCCGTCGTGGCCTGTTCCATCTCCGCTTCAGGCATCGGCTCTTCGAACCAAACCACGTCGGGGCGCAACCAGCCGCCACAGGCGGGACATTTCGGCGGGACATCGCCGGTGTCCAGCCAACTCGAAACAATCGTGCCTTCGTCAAAGCATTTCGTGCGCATGATATTGCCGTGCAGCTCGATGACCCGCCGGCTTCCGGCGCGTTGATGCAGACCATCGACGTTTTGCGTGATGAGATGGAACCGCGGAAAGAGCTTCTCCATATCCGCCAGAGCGAGGTGCGCCGGGTTGGGCTTGGCATCGGCGACAAGCTTCCGCCGCCACTCATACCATTCCCAAACGAGGCGGGGATTCCGCCGGAAGGCGCGCGGAGTGGCCAGTTCCTCGGGGCTGAATTTCGCCCACAGGCCGGTCTGGGCGTCGCGAAAGGTGGGGACGCCGCTTTCCGCTGAGACGCCGGCGCCGGTGAGCACGGTCACGCTTTTGGCGGCGGCAAGGCGTTGGAGCAATTCAATCGGAATCGTCATGATTTGTCCGACGCCGGTTCCGGCAGCGGCGCGTAATGGAAATCCGCCGGCATGGTGGCGGGCGGGCGGTCCTCCGGAGCGCGCCCCCAGGCGGCATTCGGCTTCGGCCCCATCACCAGGCGGAGCGTGCCGCCGGCGGCAATCTCCTCGTGCCGGAGCCACGCCCGCGTCAGCGGTTTCCCGTTGAGGGTCGCGGACTGGATGTAAATGTTCTCCGGCCCGTTGTTCTCGGCCAGCACGGTGAAAGTGTGGCCGTGGTATTTGTCGCGGTCCAAATGCAGCACCGCTTTGCTGACGACCGGGCTGCCGATGGCATAGACGCCGCTGTCGGGATTCATCGGGTAAAAGCCCAACGCGCTGAACACGTACCAAGCCCCCATCTGCCCGCAATCCGCGTTGCCGCACTGGCCGGCCGGGGTGTCGTTGTACATGGCCGCCATGACCTGGCGGATGCGCTGCTGCGCTTTGTGCGGCGCGCCCGCGTAATCGTAAAGGTAGGCGACGTGATGGCATTGCTCATCCCCTTGCGAGTATTGGCCGATCAGCCCGCTGATGTCCGGGATGGTCGTTTGAATCGTCGAGTCCGCCGTGAACAGGGCCTCCAGTTTCTGGATGAACGGCTCGTCGCCGCCGTAAAGCGCGATCATGCCGGGCACGTCCTGCTGCGCACCGAAGGCGTATTGCCAGGCATCAGCCTCGGTATATTCGTCGCCGACCAATGCGTTGCTGACAAACGGAGAGCGCCAGACGCCGTCGGCCTTGCGACCGCGGAAAAAGCGCGTTGTGCCATCGAACAGGTTGCGGTAGTTGGCCGCCCGCTGGTAAAACATCCGGGCGTCCTCCTTGTGTCCCAACGCTTCCGCCATGCGCGCCAGGCTCCAGTCGTCGAACGAATACTCAATTGTGCGGGAAGCCGCTTCTCCGTGGGGCGTCGAGGCAACGTAGCCTCGTTCCTTGTAGCTGCTCAACCCGTTGCGATCCTGCATGGCCGTGTCGCGCATCGCCTGATAAGCCGCCTCGCCGTCGAAGCCCCGGAACCCTTTGAGGTAAGCATCCGCCATGACCGCCACCGAATGGTAGCCGATCATGCACCAGGTCTCGTTGCCCCACAACGGCCAGATCGGTGTCGTGTGCTGGCCATTCTGCCGATACTCCGCCAGCAGGGATTGAATGATGTCGTCCACCCGGCGCGGTTGCAGGATCGTCATCAACGGATTCTCCGCGCGATAGGTGTCCCACAGCGAGAAGGTCGTATAGTTCTGGAAGCCTTCCGCCGGATGGTTCTTGTGATCCAGGCCGCGATAGGCCCCGTCCACGTCATTGAAGAGCACCGGCGCCAGGCAGCTTAGATACAGGTTGGCATAAAACGTCGTGCGAATGTGCGGATCGAACGACTTGACCCGCACCGCCTTGAACTCCTTCTTCCACTGCGCGACGGCGCGGGCGCGGACGCGGGCGAAGTTCCACGCGGGAATCTCGGCCGCCAGGTTCTTCCGGGCGCCGTCGATGCCGGTGCCGGAAAGGCCGACTTTGACCAGGATCGTTTCATTGGCGGAGGTGGCGTAATTGAAGGCCGCCTTCATGCTCTGCCCCCTGCCCTCGCGGGCGTCCGCCGCCAGACGCTGGCCGTTGCGCTCCAGCACAACCGACGCAAACGGCCTTGAAAACTGCATGACAAAATAAACCGCGCGCCGGCCGCCCCAACCCTCGGAGAGGCGCGCGCCGCTGACGATTGTGTTGTTCTCGACCGTCAGGGAAGTATCGACGGCCTCGTTGCCGATTCCGTGAGCCAGGTCCAGAATGATGTGGGCGTTGTCCGCCGCCGGGAACGTGTATTTGTGAAAGCCGCACCGGGTTGTGGCGGTCAGTTCCACCGCAACCTTCGGACCCTCCAGGAACACGCGGTAGTCCCCCGGCGTGGCATGTTCCTTGTCGTGCGAAAAGCCCGACTTGTATCCCTCGGGCTTGAATTGCGCCTCTCCCACCGTCGGCATCAGGAGAATATCGCCCAGGCAACCGCAGCCCGTTCCGCTCAAATGGGTGTGGCTGAACCCGACGATGGCGGTGTCCGAGTAGTGATAGCCCGAACAGCCATCCCACCCCTGGATGGGCGTATCAGGGCTGAGTTGCACCATGCCGAAAGGGACGGTGGCGCCGGGGTAGGTGTGGCCGTGATCGGCCGTTCCGACCAGCGGCAGCGGTTGATCGACGGGGTTGGGCAGCGCCCGGACGCTGGCCGCCAGAAGGCACGTTCCGGCGACTGTCGCGACGAGATTTCCAGTGTGCATAGGGGTCATTCTTCAGTTCAATTCAAACGTCAAATGTCAAACGGCGTCAACCCATAGTTTCGTCCTTGGGCGCTGAATTTTTGACTGGCGGAAGGTTGCGAGCGCGTTAAAGTGCCCCTCCAGGCCCAAGGAATAAATCCGCAAGCTGGAACATTGAGAGAGGACAAACAATGAGATTGAAAACACTTCCCATCTTCCTGGCCTTCCTTCTCATGGGAGTGGCCGATGCGATGGGCCCCATGTCCGACGCAGTCAAGAATGACTACAAACTCAGCAACGTCCTGGCCACCCTGCTGCCCTTCTTCGTTTTTATCGCGTTTGCGGTCTTCAGCGTGCCGGGCGGGTTGCTGGCGGCGCGGATAGGCAAGAAGAAATTGCTGCTGCTGGGTTTGGGCATCAACGCTGTGGCGATGGCCGTGCCCAGTTTGATGGCGCCGGGCTTTGCGCTGCTGCTGGGGTGCATCTTTCTGCTGGGCGTCGGCACGACGTTTCTGCAAGTGGCCGGCAACCCCATCATGCGCGATGTCAGTCCGGAAGGGGCCTACAGCCGCAACCTGAGCCTGGCCCAGGGCATCAAAGGGCTGGGCAGCACCGCATCGACCAAGCTGGTGACGGCTATCACTTCCGTCGCGCTCTTCGCGGGCATGGGTTGGCGCGGGGCCTTTCCCCTGTTTTTCATCCTGATGGTCCTGGCCTTCGTGGCGGTCGCCGTGCTGAAGGTCGAGGAAACCAAGGTGGACGCGCCCCCCGGCATCGGCGCTTCGGTGGCGCTCATGGGAGAGCCGGTCTTCGCGTTGGCCGTGTTGGGAATTTTTCTCTACGTGGGCGCGGAATCCTGCATGGGCCGCTTTTTGTTTCCGTCGATGAAAAGCATTGGCCTCGACGAGAAGACAGCCAGCAACTTCGGCCCGGCATTCTTCTTTTTGTTGCTGACAATCGGCCGGCTTTTGGGCGGCGCGGCGCTCACGGTGATGACTCCGCGCGCGTGCTTTCGCCTTTCGGCGCTGCTGGGGTTGATCGGGGCGGGCGCGCTCATGACCGGCTCCAAGGCGCTGGCGGTGGCGGGGGTGTTCGCCGCCGGCCTGGGTTTCGCCAACATCTGGCCGATGCTCTTCTCGATCACGGTGGAAGAGAAGCCGGAGCGAGCCAACGAATTGAGCGGTTTGATGTGCATGGCCATTTCCGGCGGCGCCCTGGTGCCCCTGGTCATGGGCGAATTGGTGGACCTGAAAATGGGCGCCTTGGCTTTCATTGTTCCGACCGTCTGCTTCGCCTATCTGTTGTTGCTCTCCCTGAAAAGCGGCGGCAAGGCCGGCCCAACCGCCAAGGCTTCCCCGCCCACCGTTCAAGCTTAAGTCTGTTTATGAGCACAACCAGCGACAATCGAATCGTCATGACTCTCGATGCCGGCGGCACCAATTTCCGCTTCGCCGCCATGCGGGGCCGGAAGCCTGTCACCGAAACCGTCGCCCTGCCCTCCAACGCCGACAATTTGGACCGCTGCCTGGCCAACATCGTCGAAGGCTTCGCGCGCGTCAAAAAGCAGTGCCCCAAACCTCCCGTTGCCATCAGTTTCGCCTTTCCAGGACCGGCGGATTATCCCAACGGGATCATTGGCGACTTGGGGAATTTGCCCGGATTCCGCGGCGGCGTCGCGCTCGGTCCGATGCTGCGGGAACAGTTCGGCATTCCGGTGTTCATCAATAACGATGGCGACCTGTTTGTTTACGGCGAAGCGATCGCCGGCCTTTTGCCGCACGTCAACGGACTGCTCAAAAAGGCCGGCAGCCCCAAGCGGTACAACAATCTTTTCGGCGTCACCCTCGGCACCGGCTTCGGAGGCGGCCTTGCGCGCAACGGCGAATTATTTATTGGCGACAACTCCATCGCCGGCGAAGTCTGGCTGTTGCGCCACAAATTGCAGCCGCGGATGAACGCCGAGGAAGGGGCCAGCATCCGCGCCGTGCGCCGTGTTTATGCGGAGAAGGCCGGCTTGCCTTTCGACCAGGCACCGGAACCCAAGGCCATTTACGACATCGGCCTTGGCAAGGCGCCCGGCGACAAAGCCGCCGCGCTGGAGGCGTTTCGTCAATTGGGCGAAGTCGTCGGCGACGCGCTGGGCCACGCCCTGACGCTGGTGGATGGGTTGGCGGTCATTGGCGGCGGGCTTTCCGGGGCGGCGCCGCTGTTTTTGTCGGCGCTCACGGCGGAACTAAACAGCACCTACACCGGCCCGAATGGAAATCAATTTCGCCGGCTCGCCTCCCAGGCCTTCAACCTCGAAGACCCCGCGCAATTGAAAAAATTTCTCGCCGGCGAAACACGCCTTATCACTGTCCCCGGCGGCAAGCGCAAAGTGAAGTACGACCCCTTGCCGCGCGTCGGCGTCGGCCTCTCGCGCCTTGGCACCAGTGAAGCGGTCGCCGTCGGCGCGTGCGCCTTTGCCCTGCGCAAACTGGACCAGGCCTGAAAGGGATTCGCTCCCATGAATCGAAGAGAGTTTATCCGCAACACCTCCCTGATTGCTTCCACCGCCGTGCTGGGCTTGGCCGCCGGAGCCGCTCAATCGCAATTCCCGGTCGTGCGCGTGCCCGAAGCCAAGCGGCGTTTCAAGAGCGTGGCAGTCGAGCGCGCCATCGCCCGCGTCAAATCGTCCATCGGCAACAAGGAGCTGGCGTGGATGTTCGAGAATTGTTTTCCGAACACACTCGACACGACGGTCGATTTTGAAATGATCGACGGCCGGCCCGACACTTACGTCATCACCGGCGACATCGACGCCATGTGGCTGCGCGACAGCTCGGCGCAGGTCTGGCCGTATCTTCCGTTGACAAAGGAGGACGATGCCTTGCGGCAGCTCATCGCCGGCGTCATCAACCGGCAGACGCGATGCATTTTAAAAGACCCCTACGCCAACGCCTTTTACAAGGACGAAACGAAAATCAGCGAGTGGAAGAGCGACGCGACCGAGATGAAGCCAGGCGTTCACGAGCGCAAATGGGAAATTGATTCGCTCTGTTACACCATCCGGCTGGCGCACGCCTACTGGAAAACGACCGGCGACACCGCCCCTTTCGACGACAAATGGCGCGAGGCCGTTTTGCGCATTCCGCAAACCTTTCGCGAGCAGCAACGCAAGCACGACCGCGGGCCGTATCACTTCCAGCGGAACACTTCCACGCCCACGGACAGTTTGCCCGGAGGCGGTTACGGCAATCCCGCCAACCCGGTGGGCCTGATTTTCTCCATGTTTCGCCCCAGCGACGACGCGACCATTTTCCCCTTCCTGGTGCCGTCGAATTATTTCGCGGTCGTCAGCTTGCGTCAGGCCGCCGATATGCTGGAACAAATCCGCCGCGACCCGGCCGCCGCCGCGGATTGCCGCGCGCTGGCCGGAGAAGTCGAGGAGGCCCTGCGCCAATACGCCGTGGCCAATCCTTTGGGATTTGGAAACATCTACCCCTACGAAGTCGATGCCTATGGCGACTTCTACTGCATCGACGACGGCAACATTCCCAGCCTGCTCTCGCTCCCGTATCTGGGCGCGGTCAGAACGGACGACCCGCTTTACGTCAACACGCGGCGGTATGTTCTGTCCCCGTGCAATCCTTATTACTGCAAAGGCAAAGCCGCCGAAGGGCCGGGCGGCCCGCACGTCGGCAGGGACATGATTTGGCCCCTGGGCATCATCACCCGCGCTCTGACCAGCACGGACGACCGGGAAATCCGCGCCTGCCTGGAGACGTTGCGCCAGACGCACGCCGGGACCGGTTTCATGCACGAAGCTTTCCACAAGGACGACCCGAAGAAATTCACCCGTTCCTGGTTCGCCTGGGCCAACACCATCTTCGGCGAATTGGTCCTGAACACATTTCAGCAACGTCCGCACCTGTTGCCCAAATCCTAAGACGGGCGCGAGACATTCAGGGGAGTACACGCGCCCTCGCGTGTCGTGGCCGGCGCCCTCGCCAGCCACATCTTTGAATCTTATACACTTCCTATGGAATTTGGGGATGCCATCGGCGAGGGCGCCGATGGCGACACGCGAGGGCGCGTGTGCTCCCCGATCCGCAGCCGTCCTTTCGTTACGCGAGGATCAGGGCTGCTGGATTGACACTGGAGCGCCATAATGCATCAGTGGTTTGCAGAGGTGGTGGGCCCGGCAGGATTTGAACCTGCGACCAAGCGATTATGAGTCGCCTGCTCTGACCCCTGAGCTACGGGCCCAACCCGTGCAGAACAGAGGCAGTTTAAACCACAAAGAGCGCAAAGACCACAAAGAAACGAAGGGGGGCGGTTTGAACGAGTCAAAGGCCAAACGGCGGGCTGGCGACTGTCACGAACTGTCAAAGTTTGGCGATTCGTGCGACGTGACGCTGGAGCGCGGCGGGTGCGGTGGCTCGCTTGAAGATGAACTCTGCCCCGATGAAATCAGAGTTTGGACACCCCAAGACGCCTCCCCTGCGGTGTTCGCCCCATTAAGGGGGTAGCGCGCCAGAGGCTGTCGCGCTAGAGGCTTGACTTTGGGTGCTGGCAGCGATAATTTCCGCGGCAAATGAAGCGCGAACCCTTGGCGGGCTTGGCCCCTCTGACTGTCACTGACTGTCAATAATGTGGCAATGCTAGGAACCGACCCCTTTACGACCCCTTTAAGGCAATACGCCAAAAAAACCAGCCGGGCCACGGGGCAACTTTCCAATCGACCTTCCGGGCTACGGGGCGGGCCGACCGGTGGAAATGGCGAAAAGCTCGGAGACCTCCAATTGATTTTGCTTGCCGGGTCACGTACGGCGATGTAAATTTGAAGCCGCAATGGCAACAGCCGGTACATTTCTCAGTTGGTCTCAAGTCGTGGACGATGGTCTCAAGATTGGGCTTGCCGCTCTCATTGGTGGTTTATCTGCGCTTCTCGTGGCGTGGATCAACAACAGAAGCAACATCCAAAAACTACAATTCGAGCGCAGAACAAAAATGCTCACTGACGCTGCGCAATTATACGAAGCGCTCTTCCAGAGTTTCCTTAAATACAGTTGGACGTTGCCGAAGATAGCAGCGATGGTCGCAACTTCGGTCAAGGAAAATGCCGTTGAAGTCAAACGGAAAATGGTGGCGGATAAGGCATCTGAGGGTGTTCAACTACGGATGCACATGATGGAAAAACTTCAGGAAAGCTTATCGGCACAGTGGCTTTTTATTGTCCTCAAGGAGGAGGCGTGTAAAGAGCGGGCGGCTGCTTTGCACCAGGCCATCACATATGCTGACGAATCCTATAAATTTGACGGCAAATCTTATGATCTTACTCGATTCGATGAGACGTCCATCGTTGTCAGAGATGCACGTGAGGAGTTCTTCAAGGAAATGCAAAAGGCTTTTGACAGAAGGGCGTGATCCACACTAACGAGTTATCTTATGCAAGCATACAAAAGCAACAGTTTGAGCCGCATGATCTTCATGGCCTCTATTACCGTGTTCCCTTTTCTAGCGGGCTGCGGAAACGATCAAAAAGAAGTGAAGAACACCTATGAGTTGCTCAACGCTGGCGGCGGACTGGTTTACAGAATGAATAAAGGTTCAGGGGAAGTTACCCTGATTGTGGGACCAGAGATTCGCAAATTAGAGGAGGGGACAGGGACGAAACCAGGACAACCAAAGGCGAACTATTTGACCGAGTGGCCAGCAGCGACTAACAGTCAGCTTGGCGGCATCACGCTCAAACTTCGCACGAATTGGCGAGAGGGAAATATGTTTTACATCTTCGAGGTCTCGCCTTACCTGGGCCGTGTCCAGACAGAGCATGACAAGGGGGCGACGACAGAAGCTCGGTTCATTTTGAACTTTTACGACTCGGATGGATTTCAGTTGCTCAGAATCCCCGTCCAGTTATCGCAGATGGAGAAAACCGTAGATGCCGACGGGAAGCCAACCTCTGTGAGTGTGAATACTACCATTGCCTGTTCTGCCGCAACATATGAGGCAATTAAAATCTGGTCCGCTGGATGGGCAGGATTTGGGCCTTGACTCGGAATTCGGAAAGGCAATTCGAGAACGTCACTCCAAGAAAACTGAGGGTTAAGCGCAATTGTCAATCCTGTGGATGACAAAAACCACCAAAAGTCGGTCGTACAGACGGCGCATTCACAAGCTGCAATATACTTGACTTGTCGGAGCGTTGTCTGAGCGGAGCGACTCGCTGGCATGTCGCCGGTGTTGCGAGGGGTATTTGGGCGCGACACAGGCGACTTGCCCATAAATGGAGCGAAGCGGAATGATTCCAATGGCGCAAGCCGTCCCTGGTGGTAGCGGCATTGGCCCCAGGGTTGCGAGGGCAGCCGGGGCGCAATGCTGGGGATCCGCCTTCGTCAAGACTTCCGCCTTCGTTAAAACTATGGCGGACAAGACGGCGGGACAGGTCCTCCTTCGCCAAGGCTTTGGAGGACAGGCGGGAACGCGCAGCGGCGAAAATTCAGGGCGACAAAAGGCGCGTCAAATCTCTTGCGGTTCAAACGCTCTAAAGCTATTGTGAATCCATGCCTGCGGTCACTCTGAAAGCGCATTTTAACGGAAAGCAGATCGTTTTGGATGAACCATTCGACCTGCCGCCTGATTCACCGCTCATGGTCACGGTCATGCCAAAGGAAGATTCCACCGAAGATGCCCAGTGGCACAGCCTGGCTGCTGGCGCGCTGGCGAGGGCGTATGGGAACGATGAACCGGACTATTCTGCCGCTGACGTTAAGCGATGAAGGAGGGCGACATCGTCCTGGCGCTGCTGCCGCAGACGGATGGACGGGGCAAGTATCGTCCTGCGGTGGTATTGCGGCGGATGCCTAGGTTCGGCGATCTGCTGGTGTGCGGCGTCAGCGCCCAACTTCGGCAGCAGGTTGCTGATTTTGACGAGATAATTGAACCATCCCACGCTGATTTCAAAACGAGCGGCCTCAAAGCCTCATCCCTGATTCGGCTGGGTTTCCTGGCGGTTCTCCCTGTCAGCAGCTTTCTCGGAACAATCGGTTTCATTTCAGCCCAGCGGCATCAACGTCTTCTTTCCAGGCTTTCCGAGTATTTGGCAAAATCTGATTCTGTAATCTGATACTGTTTGCCGATTTTGGGGCAGATTCGTGATGAGTCAGGCAGACAAGGGCATGCCTTCGGCGAGGCGCCGAAGGCTGCGGGCGAGGGCGCCCGCGCTGCCCAATCCTTCTGCATCGTTCCGGCTCAGAGAGCGCCCGCCCCTTTTTCCTCCGTGCGGATGCGCACGGCTTCGCGGATTGAATAGACGAAGACCTTGCCGTCGCCGATCTTGCCGGTGCGGGCCGCGCTCAGGATGGCCTGGAGGACCGGTTCAACCAGCGTGTCGGCCAGCACAATCTCCAGTTTGACCTTGGGCAGCAAGTCGGTGCGGTATTCGCCGCCGCGGTAGATTTCAGGGCGGCCTTTCTGGCGTCCGAACCCTTCCACCTCGCTGACCGTCATGCCGCCGATGCCGATGCCGTAGAGGGCGTCCCGCACTTCGTCCAATTTGAAGGGCTTGATGATCGCTTCAATTTTTTTCATAAGTTATTCCAATTCTTGCTCATTGGAATCAATCGCGGGGAGACGAGCCTTTGTCAGTCAAGTGAAAATCCGGATAGCATTCCGCGCCCATCTCCGGCAGGTCCAACCCGGCCATCTCGTCCTCGTGCCGGCTGCGCAACGGCGTGATCCACCCGGAGACCTTGAACCAGGCCCAGGCCGACAATCCCGCGAAAATCAAACAAGCCGCCGCGCCCACCAGTTGCGCCACCAGTTGCGAGCCGTCGTTGGACGGAGCGCCAAAAAGCGTCCCAAACAACCCCGTCACGCCGGTTTCGACGCCGTTTTTGCCGGCGTCATGAACTCCGTTCCAGCCGGCGCCATAGCTGCCGTCCGCCAGCAGCCCCAGGCTCAGAACGCCCCAGGCGCCGCCCACGCCATGCACGGAAACGGCTCCCACCGGGTCATCCACTTTCATCGTCCCTTCCAGAAAGAGCACGGAATAGACGACCAGCACGCCGGCGACCGCGCCGATGATGGCCGCGCCCGCGGAATTGACAAAAGCGCATGGCCCGGAGATGGCGACCAGGCCGGCCAGCAAGCCGTTGCAAATCATCGACGGGTCCGGTTTGCGGAATTTCATCGTCACCACCATGTAAGCCGCCGCCGCGCCGGCGGCGCAGGCGAGCAGGGTATTGACGGCGATGAGCGGGGCGCGCGCGGGGGCGTTGAGCAAGGACGGCCCGATGGTGAAACCGAACCAGCCGGCTGTCAGCAGCAAGGTCCCGAAGATGACGCACGTCAGATTATGTCCCGGCATGGGGCGCGGGCGGCCGTCGCGGGTGTATTTGCCCAAACGCGGTCCGAGGGCGGTCGCGCCCATCAACCCCGCCACGCCACCGGCCATGTGGATGACGGAGGAGCCGGCAAAATCGACAAAGCCGTGGCCCATGCCGAGGTTTTGGCCCAGTTGCGCCAGCCAACCGCCGCCCCAGACCCAGTTGCCGAATAAGGCGACGGGCAGCGCCGCGCTCCACAATCCGTAAGGCACCACGCTGGCAAAGCGCCAACGCTCGGCCATGACGCCGGCGGGAATCAGCGCCGCAATGGCCACCACGGCCGCCTGAAAGAAAAAGAGGCAAAGGGCCGCCGGGTCCCCGCCGACGCCGCTAAGGAAAAACCCGCGATGCCCCATCAGTCCGAAAGGATGCCCAAAAAGACTGATCGACCATTCGCCGTCCGGCGTGGAGCCGCCACCCGACAGGAGCGCGAAGCCGCAGACCCAAAAGCCGAGCACGCTCAGGGGGAAGAGGACCAGATTCATGCTGATGACCTGCGCGGCGTTCCTGGCCCGGCATAAACCTGTGACGAGCAAGGCGAACCCGCCCTGCATGAGCAGCACGAGCACGCCTGCCAGAACGACCGCTGTTATGTTAAGAGACACTGTTTTGCTCCTGGGTTAAGCATGGCGAATGCCAGCGATATTGAACTGCGTCAATTGGGTCACAAGTCAAGTGTTTATGGCTGGATTTGGCCATTAACGGCCAGTGCGGCCCCCGCGCCAAAGCCATCAGTGTGTTCAAATTTCGCCAGAAACGATCCCGCTACTTGCCCTTATGTTTGAAATACAAAAACAGCAGGAGGAAGATCACCACCTGCGCCAGCGCAAAAAGCAGGATCAGCGGCAAGAGGCGAAAACGGCTTTTCCATAATTGCGGCGATTGCAGGTTCCGAAACCGTCCCACCAACTCGACCTTTTCGTAATCGTCCAGTTCCGCCTTCATCTCCTGGGCGGTCGCATAACGGTTGGCCGGGTCCCGCTCCATGGCGTGCAAAATGATTTCCTCGACCGCCGGAGTCATCTTGGGGTTGACCTTGCGCGGCGCGACCGGATCGCCGGTCAGGCGGGCGTTCATCACGGCGTAGGGACTCTCGCCCTCGAAGGGAGTCGAGCCGGCGCACATTTCGTAGAGGATCGCGCCGAGGGCGTAGAGGTCGGTGCGTTCGTCGCCGCGTTTGCCCTTGACCTGTTCGGGGGCCATGTAATCGGGCGTGCCCATGCTGGGGGAAAAACCGACAAAAGTGAGACGGCGCGCCTTCAAGGATTTGGCGATGCCAAAATCCATGATGCGAATGCTGCCGTCGTTGCAAATCATGATGTTCTGCGGCTTGAGATCGCGATGCACGATTTTGTGAAAGTGCATGTAGTCCAGGGCTTCGCAAATCCGGCTGGCGATTTTCACCGCATCCGGCTCGGGCAGGGGATGGACCTCGCGCAGGAGGGCGGCGAGCGTCTGGCCCTGCAAGTATTCCATCACGATGTAGGGGCGGCTCTTCTCCTCCGGCGGGACGGCGAAAATCCTGAGGATGTAGGGATGGGTGAGAGTCTTGCCGATTTCCTCCTCGCGATCAAACCGGGAGAAGGCCGCGGGATCGCTCTCAAATTGCATGAGGGGAATTTTAAGGGCGACGGTCAGGCCGGTTTTGAGATCGTTGGCCTTGAAAATGGAGGCCATGCCGCTGCGATTGATCAGATCGGTGATCTCGAAGCGGTCGTCCAGCACCTGGCCGGGTTGGATTTCATTGCTCACAGAGGGGGTGCTTGCTTTGACGTAATAGGGCGCGCCGCGATAAAAATGGCGTTGTTCAATCTCATTAATGCGGATCAGTTGAACCGAAACATTGTCTTCCGCCCCCCGCTTTTCGGCCAGCGCGATCAATTCCGCGCAGGCCTGCTCCGGGGCAAGGTGCCCCGCAACATCGCAAATCTCATCGTCCAGCACAACGGAATAAAGTCCGTCGGTGCATTGCACCAGTACGTCTCCCTTGGCCAGCGTTTCTCTGAAGACGTCATAGGCGCAGATCAAATCCTGCCCGATGCTGCGCGTAATCATGGAGCGCATGGGACTGGCCATGGCGTCGCGTTCCTTGACCAGCCCCAATTTGACCTGGAGAGCGACATAGCTGTGATCGGAGGTCAAGCGCCGCAGCGTCCCGTTGCGAATCAAATAGACCCGCGAATCTCCCACATGCCCGATCGAGATTTCATCATTTCGAAAAATCGAAACCGTCAAGGTTGTCGCCATGCGCCCTTCCTCGTGGTGATGCATCGAGGCGTCATAGACCAGCTTGTTGGCCTCGTTGAAGATTTTGCGCAGCAAATCGGCCGGCTCCGCTTCCGCCAGGGTTCCCTTGAAGGCGTTGACCGCGCTTTGCACCGCAAGCTGACTGGCCACTTCGCCCCGTCCGGTGCCCCCCACCCCGTCGGCAATCACAGCCGCAATGCCCACCGTCCGCACCAGTTCCGGCGTCTCCGGCTGCCAGAATCCGACGCAGTCCTCATTTTTTTCGCGCACCGGGCCGGCGATGGACACTTGGGCGTAAGTCAAATCCATGTGGCATCCTGATAGGAAACATTTTTTCGGTCAAGACGGCAAACCGGTTGCCTCAGCGGAGGCAACCGGCTTGTTGGTCCTTGCGGAGAATCAGGCTAAACCGCCAGGCCGGGTTTGGCGGTCAAGAGAATCTCCTTGCCTTTCTTCTTGCTGTTGACGGCAAGGTAAACGGCTCCGATAACGATCCACAACAGGGAGAAACCGAGCGCAATGTAAGGCTCCTTAATACTCATGCCGGCGACGCCAAACGCCGGAATCGGGCCAAGCAAGTAGAACAACATGCAACCGAAGTTGGCCAGCAGGCCGAACACCGGGATGACCACGTGCTTGAATCCGTGGAAGGTGTGGTGCTCGCGGAAGGCCACAATGGCAACGATGCAGGTGGTCATATAGAGCAGGAACGTGCCGAAGTTGCTGATCAGCGTGATGATGAGCACACTGTTGGGCAGCGTCACATAAGCGTGCGGCGAGAAGATGCCGATGCTGTACCAGAAATTGTGCTTGTCCAAGGCTGCCAGGTCCGCGCTTTGACCGCCCAGATAGATCATGGTCGTCAGGATCCCGACGACGGTCGAGATCGCCACCAGGAACCAGACGGCGCGATGCGGGGAGAGTGTCCTGCCGTGCAACAGGCCGAACTGGGTGGGGACTTCCTCATCGCGGCCCATGGCATAAGTCACGCGGGCGCCCGTGTTCATGCAGGAGAGGGTGGTGCCGATCAAGGCGAGAAAGACTGTGCCGGCCTGTATGAGCATGAAGGCCTTGCCGGCCGAATAACTGCCAAACGCCCAGGTGCCGACCAGAACCATCATGTCGCCAAGGGGCGCGCCGGAGGCGCCGGCATTGGAAATGGTGTAACCACTATTCAAGAAATAATTGGCCGCGAAATACTCGAACAGGTAACAAATCGCGCCTTGAATCGCCAAAGAGAGCAAGACAGCGCGCCCGATGTCCTTCTTCGGATTCTTGGCCTCCTCGCCCATGGCCGTGACCGACTCGAATCCGACCAGCAGAAGAATCGCCACGCAGGCCTGGACCAGGACCGAACTGAACGAATGGGGCGCCACGACGGACCCGGCGCTCGTGTGGTAATTAAACGTCTTCGGGTCTTGCGCGGTCCCCGCTCCGCTGATGGCGTCCGCAGGCTTATAGCTGAGGACGAAGGGGTCGGGGGTTGGTTTGCCATCTTTGTCCACAATCACGTTGCCCTTGTCGTCCGCCTTCCAGGCCGGATAGGGGTCGCCTTCGCCGAGGCCAAGGGCGGTCAAACCGGCCAGCTCGACGGTGTTCGTGTTCTTGGTCTTGTCCAAGTCATCCTTTGCCACCTGGCGGTCTTGCGTCTTATAGATGGGCTGCTTGGTTTTGTCATCCACCTTGGGCGTGTTGTCGGCCCAGGTGTCCTGGACCGGTTTGCCTTTGTCATCGGTGACCGTGACTTGAGCCACGTTGTAATTGACCGGTGTTCCGTTGGAGAGGTGCAAGCCAACCGAGCCGTCAGGATGACTGGAGCGATAGGCGATGGCCATGATGGAGAAGACGATCAGCGCGGAAATCTGGATGACGTTGATCGCCATATTGACAGCGGTGGTGCCGTTGACGCCGCGGTAGGCGATGTAACCGACCCCGAGTGCGAACACGACGCAGAAGAGCCACATGAACAAAGGACTGTTGTAGGTTCCGCTGAAGGTGCTTGGCATCAACTGGCCGGCCAGCCAGCCGGCCAGAATGGCAGTCACACCGACCATCAATCCGGTATAAATCCAGTAATACAGGTGGCTGTTCCAGCCGGTGAAAAACTTGATGAGGCGCGCCCACTTGAAGGCTTTCGATTTGGAGAGGAAGGCCTGCTCGGCGTAAAGGTAGGAAGAGCCGGCGCCGGGATAGAGTTTTGACAACTCCGAATAGCTCATGGCGGTGGCGAAGCACAAGACCAGCGCGAACACGATTCCGATCCACATGGCGCATCCCGCCATGGGCGCGCCGTAGAGGGATTGCTCCTGGTAGGTCAGCCACAAAAAGGCGCCCGGCGCGATGAGCGCCATGGCGTTTATGGTGAGACCGGTCAATCCCAACGTCGGTTTCATCTCGGTTTTGGGTGGTGGTGATGCGTTAGACATATTTTTTTAGTACTTTTTTAATGTTTTTGTTGTTTCTCACGATTATTGCGCTACCGAAATCCCCTTAGCAGTTGAGATGCCATCCTGATTGGCCGCTGGAAGATGCAGGCTGCCGATCCAGCGGGAATTGTGGTTAATCCCTCGCAGGAAACACATTAAGAAAGTATAAAGAAGACTTTCGCCGGGCGGAGTCCACGAGTGGGGAAAGTCGCTTTTTGCCCACTTTGGTTAAAAGAGGGACGCCAGAAATCGCCAATGCCCCGATTGAGCCAAACCCCTGAGAATCAGTTTGACTCATTTGGACAGGCCCCAAATTTGGGTTCGTTTGGCACAAATGCCGTTCTGCGCTCCAGGCAAAGATGGGTTCGTTTGGCAAAAATTGTTTTTCGCTCATGGACTTTCCGAAAGCTCCAGCGTGATTGGCGGCGGAACGGCCTCGCCCTAGCGCAGGCGCTGCAACCGCTCCAATTGATTCATGGCGCGATACAACTGGCGCTCCAGCTTGGTCTCGTAGCAACACGGGGATGGGACATCACCTCAAGGCGGGGTTTCTAATCGGCCACGATAAGTCTGCAAGTCGGCATCCGTCACTTCTTTGGGCGCAACGAGTTTGTAATGTTTTTCGGACGAAATGGTGACACCGTTTTCGCCGGATTCGAATTCGAAAAGTGCGATGACCCCTGCGTCCATGAATTGGGCCGCGACGGGTCTGCAAACCAACAGAGGGAACTTCGCCGCACAAACAGCAAAGTCTTGCTCGATCTGCACAATGCTGAGTTTATCCTTGCCGCCTTTGGCTTGGATCGGGAAAACATAGTGCGCGCCCTTCTTGTCCACGCCGATGTAAATTTCATCAGTTTCGACCTGGCCCATTTCGGGAACGGTGGTGCGGAGGTGGTTCTGTAGTGAATAGCAGGTGACGCCGCTGAAGATGTCCACGAGGCGGTTGTATCTCACTTTGGCAAGAAGCGCTTGTTCGTCGTTGAAAGCGTACTTGGCGACGATCCCTGGCGTGGCGTCAGGCACTTTTGTAATCGCCATGAGTTCGTTTGGAAGAATTGGCGTGTTTTTAACCAGCACGAAACTGTATTTGCCGCGCCCACTCGGGCGGATAATCCAAATCTCCTCCGGGCCGGCAAGGGAAACAATCGTTTCCGGCAGCATCGCCCGATACCGAAAGCTGTAAACCAAGTCACCGAGATTCTTTGGCAGCTTAACTTTGAGTTTGGAGGCGAACTTCTCCATCTCCTCCCGCTCAAACGGAACCTCTCGCATCCCCGCTTCATATCTCGAAAAGAAGATCTTTTCAATGATAGCCGAGTACCGGTTGGCCTTTTTAGTCAAGGCTCTGGAAGGTTTGTCTTTCCTGCTCATACTCATTTCAGTGGGTTCTTCTTTCATGGTCATAACGCACGTGTTTGGTTGAGGCCAGCCGCTAATTCTGGGTGGTCCGGGCCATCGGAGGATGACAACCTCTTCGCGAAGTTGCTCTTTGGTGGCAGTCGCCAGCCTGGTTCGGAACAAATCAATGCCGACGATTTCGTATCCGGCGGACTTTGCGAGATCGGCCAAAAGTTGGCCGGTCCTTATCATGACTCTCAAATACGATGCCTGATCGCCCACGACGTACGCCAACTGCGCCCCAGGGCGGAGAACCGGACGAAGGTCCACAAGATGACGGAGCATGCCCCCGAAATAAAGTTTTGTGACACGCGCATATAGCCGCTCAAATCCAGACGTCTTGCCGAGTTCGATTCGGCGGGTTTCAATGGCCTCTGAGATCCGCTGAATCTCGTCATGGTTTTCAACCAGGCGGTCGTCCGTATCACTTTTGTAAACGCTTCGGGTGTTTGAGCGGACCAGGTTTTGCTTGAGTCGGCGGAGATCATCTTTGCTCTTGATGAAACCAAGCAGCACCGATTCGAGGCGTGTCGTCCGAGTATAATCTTTTTCGTTTGGATACGGTGGAGACGTTATGACGGCATCAATCGAACCTGGCCGCAAAAGCAAGGCCAAATCCCGGGCATCGGCTTGATGAACGGTTGCCGGGGTTGCCGCTCTCTGATTTAATTTTCTTAAATCGCCCGCAATGGTTCTCACCCCACGCAGCCAGGGATCGACAACGGCAGCGTCCGGTTTCTTTGAGCCAACGCCTATCTCCGGGCCGAAATGCAAATTGCTAATCTCATTTACCAAAGCTTTGGCGAGTGCGAGGTGCTCGTGCGCAATCAGTCGTGGGTCCTTGTTTTCCTCCAGTGTTTCCAAGAGCAACATTGTTTTATGGAGCGGCAGGGGGCTGATCGAATCGGTCAATAGCAGCTTCAGGACATCGGGGGAAAGTGTTTTGAGCTTTGGATCAATCCTTTGCATCGTCCCAAACAGCGGAAGCCGCTCTTGATCCTCGATTCCTTCGCCCGACAACTTGTCCAACGCGAGCTTCGCGACATGAGTGGCATGGGCGATCAACTCATCCGGATTCACGTCCCAGTCCACTTTCGTTCGGCTGGCGAACGAGGCCATCGGATTGGGTTCAACGCCACAACTTGGAAATCCGAGTTTCTTGCATTCGACCAGAGTGGTGCCCGTCCCGCAAAACGGGTCCAAAACGGTGCAGTTTGGCTCCAATCCAAAACGGTCCAAATAAGTTCTGACGAAATGCGCCGGAAAGGAGAGAACAAAGCGATACCAGTCATGCGCCGCGCGATCCTCCAGGCGAAGCTTGTTGTCCTCGCGAGGAGTCTGCAAAAGGGCGATCCGCTCGTCTCGCACCGCTAAACCGGTTAGATTCATCGTGCCGACGGTACCTTAGTTAAAAGTACAGGTTTCCGCCAGCGATTTGATTTTGTCAAATTCGCAATTGCAATCCGGTCCCGGCACACCGTGTCAGAGCCGGGCGATCATAAACCGGACGCTGCTTTCAATGAGCCATCATCGGGGAATTCTTGATGAAACCGCCGGCAGTGTGCCAAAAACAATCTGATGTCGCATGACCCGGATGAGCCAAACCCCTGAGAATTAAGCGGCTGCGGCTCTTTGCCCGACGTCCGCGAAGGCGCAAACCTCCTCGGAGACCGGCCTGTATTGCGGCGCCAAGGATTGTGGCGCGCCCTTCCCAGGGTGCGGCAGGACGACCGTCGGACACGGCGCGGAGTGGACGACCTCTTGCGTGGTGCCGCGCCGGAACAAGCGCAGCCCTTTGGCGGATTTCGGACCGCACAGGACAATCATATCCGCCGAAGCCGCCCTGGCCTCGGCGACGATCTCGGCCGCGGGTTTGCCGACGCGCACCGTGACGCGGACGGCTTGATCGGCCCCGAAGAAGAGCCTGGCCAGCTTCCGCAGCGCCGCCTCGCCTTCGGCGCAAAGCTGATCATAGACAGTTTGCTGGGCGGGGGCGATATTGAGATCGACGACATGGAGCAAGGTGACGCAGAGAGGGGTCTCCATCGCCATGTTTTGCACGAAGACCAAGGCGCGGGCCGACCCGCGCAGCAGGTCCACCGGAACTAGAATGCGTTTGCTATTCATGCGGCCAACCTACCGCCGGGACCGGGGAAGTGGTAATAAAAAGGCCGCAACTTCCCGTTAAAATTGCGTTAAAGAAAGGTCCGGCGGCTCACTTTGAAAAGTGGTGCCAGAGCAAAAAAAAGAGCAGGACTTGCAGGGCCAAGGGCACCGTAATCCAAAGGGTCATGGAGCGAATCTTCGGCCAGCGCCGCTTCCACGGCGTGGAGGGTTCCAGGCGCTCACATCTTCCGGTGACTTTGACCCGCTGCGGGGCCTCCAATTCCTCCTTCATCGCCGCCGCCGCCGGGTAGCGTTTCTCCGGCTCCCGCTCCATCGCGCGCAACACAATTTCCTCGGCTTGCGGTGAAATGGCCGGATGGAGCTTGCGGGGCGCCACGGGATCGCCGGTCACGCGGCCGTCCATGATGACGGTAATGTCCTGGTCGTTGAACGCAATCACTCCGGTCAGCATCTCGTACAACATCGCGCCCAGGCTGTAAATGTCGGTGCGGGCGTCGCCGCGTTTGCCCTGGACCCGTTCGGGGGCCATATAGTGGGGAGTTCCGGGCGCAAAACCGATGAAAGTGAGGCGGCTGGCGCCGGGCCAGTGCGCAATCCCAAAATCCATGAGCCGGATCGAGCCGTCGTCGCAGAGCATGATGTTTTCGGGCTTGAGATCGCGGTGGAGGATGTTGCGCTCGTGCAGGTATTGCAGGGCGTCGCAAATCCGGGCGGCCAGGGCCAGCGCTTCGGATTCCGGCAGGCGTCCACCGCGCTCCCGCAACGCCTGGTACAGGGTCATCCCGCTGAGGAATTCGGCCACGAGATACGGGCGGCTCTTGTCCTTGACATTGATGAACTTGAGAATCGAGGGATGATCCAGCGCCGCGCCCATTTCCTCTTCGCGCTGGAAACGGGTGAAGGTTGCCACGTCCATTTCGAACTGTTCATGCGGGACTTTCAGGATCACCGCTTCATCGTGACGATCCCGGTCCCGCGCCTGGAAAATCGTGGCCATGCCGCCGCGGCAGATGACGCCGGTAATCTCGAACCGTCCGTCCAATACGGCGCCCGGCCCCAGGGCGCCGTTGGCGGCGGCGTCCGGGTCCGGTCCGGTCGTTGGCGGTGCGCCCAATTTCACGCGTGGGACTGTGGACGCCCGCCGGCGGAAGGATAAGTAAAAACCGGGCCTTGCCGCGTAAAAAATTCATCAATGCGACAGCACGGCGCGGTAAAATTGGACACGCGAGCCGGCCGTCAGCAGAAAATGGGCGTTGGGGCCGGCCAGCGTATTGGTGCTGGCGGAGGTCCAGCGCAAAAGGTTCGTCGATGACTGCAAAAGAAAGGTCCGGCCAATTTCCCCGTTCACCCAGAATTCGAATTGCCCGTCGGTCCGCGGCTCTCCGGGCGTGAGGCTCAACGCGGAACTGGGAGGGAGGACCAGAAGGGTGATGCTTTGGCCGGGCACCGTCGTTTGCAGGGCGCCGTTGCTGTAGATCAAATTGCCCAGGCGCGCGATCACATTGCCGGCGTTGACCTGCCACACCTGCGCCGTCCCGTTGCCGGTGAAGTTGGTCATGTGGACGGCCAGGGGCGTCGTGCCCGTCAAGTATTTACTGACCAGCATGACCGTCAGCGCCTCGTCGGCGGAACGCTGCGCCGCGAAGACCGCGACGTCGTCGGGATTCGGCCCGCCCGCCAGCACGCTGGTGTCGCCGAAGGCGTGGCCCTGGCTGTCGTAATTGCGGTACATTTTCATCGCCAGGTAAGTCGGGGTGTTGCTGGCGGGAGTTGTCCAGCGAGTGGCCAGGTCCAATCCCTGCCGTCCGAAGATGCCCAGGATGTCCGCCTGGGCGGTGGCGCCGCTGAGGTCAGGCTCGGCGCCCCAGTTGTATTCGGTGATGCCGATTTTGGTGCCGGGATAATAGGCCGCCACCCAGCTTTTCATCCGGGGGATCAGCATGATCACGCTGTTGATCCAACTGGGGTCCACATAGTTCGAATCCCAGAACTGGCGCGTGGACTGGTTGCGCAGCAGCTCCGTCGAAGTGGAGACATCGTTCCCGCCCACCTCGCCTTCCTGCGGGTAGCAATGCAGCGTGAAATAATCCAGGAGCCGCCGCCCTGTGTTGGTGTCGTGCTGGTGAAGCTGGTTGAGCAGCCAGGGCATGTAATCCCAGCCGCCGTTGGTCGCGCGGTCGGGATAGTCTGCCGGGTTGTAATCGTTGTGTTGACCGGACCATTGCTGGTCGTAGCCGCTGTAAAAATAGCCCGGCCAACCCCACTCTTCCGGCCCCAAAACCAGCGCCTGGGGGTCGAGGCTCTTGACCATTGAGGCGTAGGCCACGATTTTCCCATAGATTTCCTGCATGGTCGCTCCCACCGGATGAATGTCCTGGTGGGTCGAATGCCAGAGGCTGTGTTCGTTATCCATGATGTAGTAGGCGACTCCGCCATTGGTGGACACGCCCCAGGCGTTGGTCAGATGTTGCACGTAGGCCCTCTGAAAATTGGTATCCACCGCTATGTAGGAGTCGTTTGGATTGTTCCAGGTAATCGGGGTGTCGTTGGTGACGCTGACGCCGTTGCCGGCATCGGTAAAGTAGGGATCGTCACCCGTCTGCGGGCCGTATTTGGCGATGGAATAACTGGGGAGAATGGCCCGGTTAAGTCCCAATTTCGGCCCCCAGCTGATCATCGGAATGGTGATCAATGCCTGCGCGCCCGCCGTCCGGCTGTCGGCCACGACCGAGTCCGCCGCCTCGCCCGGTGTGGCGGAGCTGTCGGGATAGCTCTCAAAATACCAATCGGCCCCCTTGCCATGGGCATTGATCTCCCAATTATAGGTCGATTCTTCGTTTCCGCCCGACCGGTTCAGGGTGAAGTTCAAGTCCGCCAATTGACCGGACGTGGCAAACGCCACGCCGTAGATCAACGGGCTGATCGGGCTGCGATTGGCGCCGGCATCGATGCCGATGTAATTCGTCGGGTTCGGCCCCGGCGGCGGCCCGGCCACGAGCACCATGTCATCCACATAAAAGGTCGGGATGGTGTTGCCGGTGTTGTTGTAAATCCAAAACCCGTCCAAATTCGGCTCATTGGCCACACCCAAAGCCGCCAGAGAGACGGTAAATTGCTGCCAGGTGTTGGCGGCCAGGGCCGGGAGCGGATAAAGGGACTGGCTGGCCCCGCCGAGCGTCCCCGTCACCGTCAGGACCTGCCCGCCGGACGGCCCGCCATTGAGCCAAAAGGTGAGGTTTGTGAAAAGGGTCGAATCAAAATCCGAATGCTCGACATAAAGGGCTGTGTAACTGGCGCAGGAGACGCTGATCGAGTTGGAGAAGCCTGCCAGCACGGGATTGGTGCAGCTCAAGTAATTGCTCGCCCAACTCCAATTGGCCCACCCATTTTGCAGGCTGTTGGCATAAACGGTCTCATTGGATTGCGCCCGCGCCTCCGGGACGGCCATGCCGGCCAGACCCAGAGCGGTCAATATGAAAAAACCTCGAATCTTCCGCCTCATGTCATTGATAATCGCTCAATTTAATGCCGCGTTTTGTAAGCCTTCTGGTAACGGTCGGACGCGGCGAGATTCTTGCGGAGGCCGACCAGGCGGCGGTCGGTGAAGGGCAGATTCGGCCGGACGCGACGGAGCATCGGGTCGGCTTGGAATTCTGTTTTGATGAACTCGACTTCGTTGGCGGGAATCTTGAACGCCTTCGCCACGATCTTGTCGAGTTTGTCCAGCGTGCCGGCGAGTGACCGCTCGTAATTCTTTCGATCAAAATCGGCGACGGTCTGTTGCCATTGCTTCAAGGTGGCCGGCGTCGGGATGGGGATGCCCACCATGACGTTTCGGGAAAGCGACTCTTCAGCCCGCAATTTCAAACCTTCAGCAAAGCAGCGGGCAATGGTCTCGTCGTTAATGGCAACCCAATGCAACAAATCCTCTCCGGGTTGGATGACGAAAAGGCCGTCGCGCTCATAGACGATGGGGTCGCCAATCTTCACCGGCTTGCCGGCTTCGACTTCCTCCGACCAATCCACTTTGGCCTTGGCGGAATCGGTTACGATTTCCGTGAGCGTGGTGTGGGCGGCGACATCGAGTTTTTCGAGCAACACGTCTTCGCGCTGATGCAGATTTTCGCAGGCGGCGAGGAATTCCTTGCGCAACTGAATCAATTTGTCCTGATGTTCGGTCAGCTTGTCTGACCACGGCAGACGGCGAACTGTGCTGGGATAGACATGGCAGCGGGCGCGGAATAAAATGGCCTCCCGCTGTGACAAGCCGAAGAAATATTGGTAGAGCCGGGAGAGAACCAAGAAATCGAATGGAAATTCAACAAGGGTTGTCTTTGGAACGAAAAGAGTGCCGGTGTCGAGAAAGGCCGTTTTACGCGGGTTGAAAGGCGCGGCGGTCAATGCTGTTGAAATCTGGTGAAAAACAAACCCTCGTTCAGGAAGTATGTCGGAAAACCGCCAGAGACTCGGATCGTCAACTCTCTGTATATCTATGTTCTTCTGAATTGGATCGCCCTCGATCCGGCAAGCCACAATGTTTTCACCTTTAAAAATTTCAATACCGCCTTGTTTGGCTTGATGAACTTCGCCGCGAAATACAGCGCCGCGTCGGAGCATATCTGTCTGTTCCCAGCGCAAATCCGCTTCATCATCGGACCTTGTCAGCGACCAGGCGCGAATCGTGTTCTTGGATTTGCCGATCCAGAACGTTTGGGCGATGTCCGCAAATGTTTGACCGGCAAAGCGGTCGAGAATCGCTTTCCGCTCCGGCGTGATTTTGGTGAGGATGCGTCCGTCCGGCGTGAACACGTCGGCGTAAGGCATCTCCGTCAGGATGGCTTTATTAAGGTCGAACTCGACGTGTTTCTTGTCGAAGCCGGTGAACTTGGCGCAGCGTTCATCCGCCACGCGGAGACGAATTATATCGTCCTTGGTCGGTGGGCGTTTTTCGGCAATGAAAATGATGGGCACAACGTCGCCACTGAAGACCATCGGGCCGATGATTTCCAAGTCCACGATTTCCAGTATCGTCCACCTGCCGCCGGGCGCGAACAGTCTGCGGAGCTTTTTGTTGTCGTCGTTGTCGCAGAAGGAAATGGGAAGCACGAAGCCGGTTTTACCGGGGCCTTTGTCACCGTTGGCGGCGCGACACCAGCCATCCATCGCTTTGAACAGGAAGAGCGAATAGAGGTCGATGTTTGCCGAGATTTCCGTGTTGAAATAAGCCTCGTCCTCTTTGGTAAGACTGGCTTCCTGGCGCTCCGGCCGGACGTAAGGCGGATTGCCGACGACGGCATCGTATTCCGGCAAATCCACGAGGGAAAATTCGGAGAGGTGCGCGTCGAATAATCCTTCGACCAGAGCCTGACGGCGCAGGGAATTGCCGCCGCCAGTGATGGCCGCTTCCGGGAAACCGTGCTTTTTGATGTCATCACGGAAGGCAAACAAATGCCAGAGCATCTGGATTTGAGCGACCATGGAGGAAAAGGTGTTGATGTCGTTGCCACGCACGTTAGCCATCGCTTCGAGGACATCCTCGAAGGAAGCGACCCCTTTGGCGACAGCGTCACCGGCGACGGCTTTGAAGGCTTCGATGAGAAATGTGCCCAAGCCGCAGGCCGGGTCAATGACCTTGTCGCCTTTCTTCAATCCCATCTGTCGCACAATGTAGCGGGCGATGTCCGGCGGCGTGTAGTGTTCGCCGAGGCGTTTGCGCTGGCTGGTGTCAAGAAACTGGCCGTAGATGTTGCTCAATACATCCTGCTCGATGGTGGCAAAATCGAAGTGTGAGAGATAAAACAGGGCGCGCTCGACGGCCAGGGAGAGGTGCTTGTCGTTGTTGGCCAGTACCCAGTCCAGTTCGTTCTCGCTGAAGACGGCAGCATGAATTTTTGAGCCTTGATGGTAAACGTCGCGAATCAGCCGCGTGTAGCTGAGGTCGAAATACTGGCGCATTTGCTGGAAGGCTTTGACGCCGCCGTTGCAGAGGTATTTTTTCTCGCCGAAGAAGCCGTGATCCTCAAAGAACCGCAACACCATGCAGCGCGAAAGCAGCAGGCTGGCCGTTTCGGCAGCGAGCAGCTCGAGGGCTTTGTCCTGATCGCCTTTTGCCCGTTCCAGATATTCCGGCAAGGTGAAGTAGGCGAGTCGCGCGATTGCAACGTTGCGTCGCACCACCCTGAACAAGGCGCGAACATCTTTGCGGTGCTTCTTGAAAGTCTCGCGGCTGTTGAATTCGTTTTCTTTTCCTGCCAACCGAAACGGATCGAGATGGATCTCCTGAATGCCGTAATTCTGACGAAAGGAGTCGAAAAGTTCTTTGACGGCCAGCGCGTCTGTCACCATCCCATCCAGCGCCCGGCGGCAGGCGGTTTGCAGAAGCTGGGCGGAAGTGCGCATGGAGAGATAAAACTCATTGCGGGCGCGTTCCAACTCTTCTTCCTTGCGGTGCGTGAGCAGTATTCCAAAATAACTCAGTTTGATTTCGGCGATGGGATGCCCTTTGTCATCGCGAAATGCCTGGAGGCGGCGATTGGTGCCCGCGTGTGCCGCGGATATTTCGAGGCAACGTTGTTTGAAAACTCCCTCGGTCAGTCCGTCCCACTTGATTACAATGTCGCGGCTTGCGTCATAGTTGGCTGACCGGGTGGAAACCGCGCGGAGCACCAAGCAGGATGGGTCAACCATCACAAACCACACGGTATCGAGGTCAATGTATTTGGACTTCTCCGCGAAGGTTTCGCGGCGGCTCTCTTCATTCAGAAACGTTTCCGCTTCATCCTTGGCCTCCAGCACGAGCCAGCGTGATTTGATTTCTTTGCCTTTGGCGTCCAGCACGCCGGTCGGGGCAAACACCGCGAGGTCGGGAATGTTTCCTTGTTCGTTGGCGGTGTCTGTAAAAACGTCCTCGGCTTTGAAATCGAGAAAGCGGACAAACAAATCCCGAATGAACGGATACATATTCCGCTCTTGTCCGGGCTGGCACCGCGTGATGCCGCGAATGCACTCCTGAAAATCACCCGCGGGTTTCTTGCCCGGCTTTGATATCCGTGTTGGTGCCATTGTTTGCTCTCTGAACGAGGATGAGATTACGCCGCGCAAATGTTGCAGACAAGACATGCGTGGCGAATTTTAATGGACAGGCCATCCTCCGTATTCACCCGCCGGGTGAATGCCCCGCCACGTCGCTCAGGATTGGGGTTCCGCCCGCGTCCGACGGGAAAGGCTGGATTGCCGCCGGGCCGCGCCCTAACATGGCCGCCGGGATGAAAGTCTTGTTTCGCGCCCTCAGCTATTTTCGGGCCGACGCGGCCCGGATTGGCGCGGTCTTTGGTCTCCTGCTCGCCAGCGTCGTGCTCAACGTGCTCAAGCCGTGGCCGCTGGCGCTGATGGTCGATAGCGTCCTCGGACACCGGCCGCTGCCGGCCCTGCTCGCGCCGGCCGGCGCCTGGGAAAAACCAGCCCTCATCGCCTTTCTGGCCGGGGCGATTTTTCTGCTGCACTTCGCGCAGGGCGCGCTGGCCTGGGCGCAGAATTATTTCTCGATCCAAGTGGGCCTGCGGGGGCTGACCCGCGTGCGGCAGGAAGTGTTCGCGCGCCTGCAACGGCTCTCGCTGCGTTTTCACCAGGGGGCCAACGCGGGCGATTTGATTTACCGCGCTTCGTGGGACACCTACGCCTTCCAGACTTTGTTTCAGCAAGGGTTGATGACCTTCGTCACCGCGCTGCTTTCGCTCCTGCTCATGGTCTGCATCATGGCGCGGCTCAATGGGCCGCTGACGCTGGTGGCGCTGGCGCTGGCGCCGCTGCTGGTCATGGGCATCCGTGTCTTTGGCCGGGCCATGCGCGAACGGACGGCCCTGGCCCAACAAGCCGACAGCCGCGTGACCTCGCTGGTCCAGCAAAGCATCGCCGCGCTGCCGCTGACGCAAAGTTACACGCGCGAAGAGTACGAGGCGGGGCGCTTCCAGGCGCAAGCGGTCGAGGCGCAGGCGCGGCGGCTTTCCCAGCACGGCAGCGAGCTGGCTTATGGGTTTGTCGTTGCCGCGATTTTTGGATTGGGCGCGGCGCTGACGGCGTGGCTCGGGGCCAGGCAGGTGCTGGCGGGGGCGCTGAGCATCGGGCAACTGTTGGTCTTCCTCTCCTACCTGCTCCAGCTTTACGAACCGCTCAACCAATTGTCCTTCGTCGGCGCGACCGTCGCCGGGGCGACGGCCGGGGCGCGGCGCGTTTTTGAGATTCTCGACACGCCGGAGAGCGTCCCGGATGGGACGCGGACGCTGAGTTTGGAACCCCGACTGGTTTCGGGGCAGGAATCCAATCCTCCTTCGCCAGCGCCGCGGAGGATAGGGATTCAAAGTCTCGCGTTCCGGGGGGTGTCGTTCGCTTATGAGCCGGGACGCGAGGTATTGCGCGAGGTCACCTTCTCGCTGCAAAGCGGGGAGGCGGCGGCGGTGATCGGGCCGAGCGGGGCGGGCAAGAGCACCCTGCTCCATTTGTTGCCCCGGTTCTTCGATCCGACGCGCGGGGGCATCGAGTTGGACGGGGTTGATTTGCGGGAATTCCGCCTGCAAGACCTCCGCCGCCAGATGGCGCTGGTCTCGCAGGAACCGATCATTCTGCCCGCCACCGTGGCCGAAAACATCGCCTACGGCAAACCCGGCGCGGCGGCGGAGGAGATTGCGGCGGCGGCGCGGGCGGCGAACGCGGCGGCCTTCATCGAGAAACTTCCGCAACAATTCCAGACCCGCATTGGCGAAGGCGCCGCGCGGTTGAGCGCGGGCGAACGGCAGCGGATCAACCTGGCGCGCGCTTTTTTGAAGGACGCGCCCATCCTGCTGCTGGACGAACCGACCAGCGCGCTGGACGCGGAGAGCGAGAGGCTGATCGCCGAGAGCCTGCGGGAGTTGTTGCGCGGGCGCATCGCCCTGATCGTGGCGCACCGCCTGGCCACCATTGCCGGCTTGCCCCGCGCGCTGGCGCTGAAGGAGGGACGGCTGACCGAGATGCGCACGACCGAGAGGGCGCATCCCGGTTCTTGGCAACCCTCTGGTTAACAAGAGACAATGGCTCGCCCCACTCAGGCGCAAAAGAACGACCAATGTAACGCCTCAGTGACGCCGGGAAAAAGCGGACCTTTAAAAAAATTTTCATTTTGCCGTCTGCACATTTTCCTTGACAAAGGGAGAGAATCGAGTCTAGCATACCCGCATTGCGGCTTTCAATGCGGGTATGCTGCGATTTCGTCTTCGCCCCAATCTCTGGCGATGTTCTCGATCTGTTTGCCGAATGGTCACTCTTGTCCAGGAACGATTTCCGCCGGCGACGCCCGCCGTTGCCAAGGCTTCCGTCTTCGTTAAAACTCCGGCGGACAAGTTGGCGGACCAGCCGACGCGTGCGACCGACGCGGTCGCACTTCTGAAAAGTCACCAAGGAATCGAGTGTGCCGCGTGCCGTCTTTCCTAATGACGAAACTGACCGAGAGCCGGGCGCAGAGCGCGCTTGATTATTCGCGGCGAAGCGGACATGCTCCCGGAATGGGCCTGCCAAATACGCCACTGACGTTGACTCCGGAGCAGCTCAAGGAGCTGAACCAGAAGCTTTCGCACATGCGCCACGAGATCAACAATCAACTCTCGCTTATTGTGGCCGCACTGGAATTGATCCGCTTCAAGCCGGATTTGCGGGACAGGATGCTGGACACGCTCAGCCAGCAGCCGCCCAAGATCATGGCGGAAGTGGCCAAGTTCTCCGCCGAATTCGAGCAGGCCCTGGGCATCACCCGGGAGTAGGGCGGCCGCCTCGGAAAGGCCCGGCGCGGAGGGGGAAGGAACGCAATTTCCAATTTAAAATTTTCAATGACCAATTTTCAATGGCCTTCCAGACCTCGGGACTTGATTGGAGGATTATTGGGAATTGAAAATTTGTAATTGACAATTTTAAATTTGCAATTGGCAACCCCGCCCCCGGCGGCGGGCATCTTGTGCTTTGTCTCCCGGAGCTTTGCTGGCACATTGGCGGGATGGACCGAACCGACGCGGAGTTGATTGCCGCCGTGAAAAACGGCGATGCCGCCAGCTTCGAGCCGCTGGTGCAGAAGTACCAGGGGCGGGTCTTTGCCACCGCCCGCCGCTACGCCCGGCGCGAAAGCGAAGTTGAAGACATCGTGCAGGAGGTCTTTATCAAGGCCTTCCAGAAACTGGACGGTTTCCGGGGCGAGGCGCCGTTCGAGCATTGGCTGATGCGCCTGGCGGTGCGGACGTGCTACGATTTTTTGCGCGGGCACCAACGCAACCGCGAGACGGTCTTCACCGAATTGACCGGGCCGGAAAACGATTGGCTGGACCGCTTTGCCGTCGCGCCGGACCACGCCAGCGAGGAGGCGGAGGCGGCGCGGCAGTTGGTGGACAAGGTGTTGGAACGGCTCTCGCCGCCGGCGCGGCTGGTGATTACCTTGCTGGAGATCGAGGAGAGGCCGGTGAAGGAAATCGCCCGGATCACCGGCTGGTCGGTGACGCTGGTCAAGGTGCGGGCCTTTCGCGCGCGGGCGGAAATGCGAAGAATTCTGGCAAGGATCGCCAAAGACAAGTACCTGTAACCCCAAGGCGGCCCCAGCCGTCTGAAAAAAGTGGTTGTATGAATTTGAATGAGTTGCACGCCAAGTTGATCGCCGCCGCGCGGAAGAATCCCCCCGGCGGCCATGTCCCCTACGCGTTTGAGAAGCGGATCATGAGCCATCTGGCCGCGCGTCCCGCGCCCAACCTTTGGGCGCTGTGGGGCGGGCCGCTGTGGCGCGCCGCCCTCTCCTGCGTGGCCATCACCGTCTTGTGCGGTCTCTGGTCTTTTGCCGCGCACCGCGCCGCGGACGATGCCGGCAGTTTTTCGCAGGACTTTGACGCGGCGGTTTTCGCGCCCTTGAATGAGCACCTCGAGGAGGCGTGGTGAGCCCTTGGAAGGTCATCCTGGCGACCATGGTGATCTTCGCCTGTGGCATCCTCACCGGCGCGCTGGTGATGAAAGCCGACCGGCCGCCAGCCATCGTCCCCCCTGCTCCGCAGCCGTTGGCGGCCAGCCTCAGGAACCCCGCGCCACCCTGGTGGCAATTGCAAAGGCTGGAGTTTTTCAAAAGGATGGAGAAGCAGTTGGACCTGGCGCCGGAGCAGCGGGAACAAATTGACCTGATCCTCAAGGAGAGCCAGGAGCGGACCAAGCCGTTGTGGGACCAGATCGCTCCGCAAATGACCGGGGAATTAAAGCGCGTCCGCCAGGAAGTCAACAAGGTGCTCACGCCCGAGCAGCGAAAGAAGATGAATGAATTGACGCGCCGCGGCCGCAAGTCCGACGCCGGCCCGCTCACCAACAGCCCCTCTTGGCGTCCGCCGCAAGCGCCCGAAGCCGAGGCCGGCCCGCGCTAGTTCGAGAATTTCATTTTAAAAAAAGCTGTCTGGCGCTAATCTCCCGCCAGATGCAAGCCCTGTTGGAAACGCCCTGGGCTGAAGAGGGTTCTTTGAGGCGCCGCGAACGGAAGGCTTTCCGCGCCGCAGCGCGGGCGTTTAGTTTGATCGAGTTGATGGTGGTGATTGTCATCATCGCGATCATGGCGGCGTTGCTGTTGCCCGTGCTGTCCAAGGCCAGGCAGCAGTCCGCTGCCGCCGGCTGCCTGGGCAACCAAAAACAATTGGTCACCGCCTTGCGCATGTACACGGAGGACAATGGCGATCGCATCGTGCAGATGGCCGATTACACGACGGGGCGCGAGATCTACCCGGCCGGCGGCTTTTGGGGGGGGCCGCAGCCACTCCCAAGCACCTGGACCAACGCCAGTTGCGCCTTGGCGGCGGTGCAGAGGGGCTTGACGGGCAGCAACGCCCTTTATTTCTATTGCAACAATCTGGGTTCGTATCATTGCCCGGGAGACATGCGAGACACGCGCGTTCCCTCCACCAACAGCCCCAACGGATGGGCTTACGACAGCTATGCGCGGACGCAGAACCTCGGAGGAGAACCGTATCGGAATTACTGGGGCGCCAAGGCCACTTACACCAAAATGTCGGCCATCCAGCAACCCAGCGCGACCTTCTCCATGATGGAAGGGGCCGATTGGCGCGGCTACAACGTGGGCACCTGGGTGGTCGTTTGGTCCGGAGACGGTTTCCAGTGGAAGGACCCGCCCGCCACGTCCCACAACAAAGTCAGCTCCGTGGGTTTCGCCGACGGCCACGGAGTATTGCACAAGTGGACCGACCCCGCCGTCGCCGCCGCCGGCCAAGGGGCAGCCCAGGGGTTTTCCAAAACCAACTGGACAGGGGCGACCAACGGCCCGGATTACTTTTTCGTCTATAACGGGTATCTGTTTCCGGGTCATCGTTAGGCGGGCCATAAGACTCCGCCCTGGATTTCCAATCAGGCCGCCTGCGATGAGCCGGGGCGGCGGGCGAATTGTCACGAAATTGTCACACGAAATTCCTTCCGTTGCCATGCGGAACCGCTATGAAGGTCACTGTCCGTGAATGTTTTTCCACAGACCCATAACATGAGAAGCGTCCAATTCCTGACAAAACTTGCGGTCCTGGCGGCGATGGCGGTGGGGGGCGCGGGAGAGGTTTCCGCGCAATTGCTCATCAACGGCGCGGGCGCCACCTTTCCCTATCCCATCTATTCCAAGTGGTTTTACGAATACAGCAAGGTCGATCCGACCGTTCACTTCAATTACCAATCCATCGGCTCGGGCGGCGGACAGAGACAGATTCTGGAAGGGACGGTCGATTTTGGCGCGTCCGACGGCCCGATGAGCGACGAAAACCTGGCCAAGGCGCGGTCCAAAATCCTGCACATCCCGACGGTGGCGGGGGCCGATGTGGTCACATATAATTTGCCGGGCAACCCCCGGCTCAACCTGGACGGCCCGGCCATCGCCGGCATCTTCCTGGGGAAGATCACCAAGTGGAACGATCCGCGCCTGGCCGCGCAGAATCCCGGGGTGACTCTGCCCGATTCGGACATTGAAGTGGTGCATCGTTCCGACGGGAGCGGGACGACTTACATTTTCGCCGATTACCTCAGCAGCGTCAGCCCGGAGTGGGAAACGAAGGTCGGGCGCGGCACGTCGGTCAATTGGCCGACGGGCCTTGGGGCCAAGGGCAACGAGGGAGTCACCGGGCAGGTCAAACAGATGCCGCTCTCCATCGGCTACGTGGAGCTGGTGTATGCCATTCAAAACAAGCTGCCCTACGCCAGCGTCAAGAATGCGGCGGGAAATTACATCGGGCCTTCCATCGACTCGGTCTCGGCGGCGCTGGCCGCGGCGAAGATTCCGGCCGATTTCCGCTTTTCCATGGTCAATCCCTCCGGCGAGAGGGCCTACCCGATCGCCGGGGCGACCTGGCTTTTGGTGTACCAGCAGCAGCACGACCCGCAGAAAGGCAGGAAAATGGTCGAGTTTCTCAAGTGGGCGATGAAAGAGGGAGAGCGGATGGCGCCTCCGCTCAATTACGCCCCGCTGCCCGCCAGCCTGGTGGAGCGGGTGCTGGCGGAAATTGGCGAAATCAAATACTGATTTCGATTGCCTGGATTGCAGGAGGCGCCCGGCCCGGGCGGGCAGGACGCCGCAACTTGTTTTATGCTTTGTCTATGAACGCCGCCGCCGCGCGCCAAACCAGTTCCGGGCGGAGAATTCTCCTCTCTCCTCCCTCCAAAACCGGCGACGCTGCCTTCAAGCTCCTGACCTGGTCGATGGCGATGGTCGTGTTTGCGCTGATTGTCATCCTCGGCGTGGAGTTGTGTTACGGAGCGCGCCTGTCGCTCAAGCTTTCCGGCTGGCGCTTCCTGGTGCGATCGGGTTGGGACCCGGTGACCAACGACTTCGGCGCCCTGCCGTGCATCGCCGGCACCTTCGTGTCCTCGCTGCTGGGATTGGCCCTCGCGCTGCCCTTGAGCCTGGCCGCGGCAATCTACTTGACGGAACTGGCGCCGGGCTGGCTGCGGCAGCCGGTCATCTCTTTGGTTGAAATGCTGGCGGCCATTCCCAGCGTCATCCTGGGCCTTTGGGGAATGTACGTGATGGTTCCCTGGCTGCGCGACGGGCTGTATCCCGTCTTGAAAAAGCTCTTCGGCTTCCTGCCGTGCTTTCAGGGGCCGATTGGCGGGGGGTTTTGCGTTCTTTCCGCCGCCATCATTCTCGCCATTATGATCGTGCCCATCATCACCTCCATCTCGCGCGAGGTCTTTCGCGCCGTCCCGGACACGCAGCGGGAGGCCGCCTTTGCCCTGGGGGCAACGCGCTGGGAGGTGACGCGCCTGGCCGTGCTGAACGGTTCGACCCGCGGCATCTTCGGGGCCGCCATGCTCGGACTGGGACGGGCTTTGGGCGAAACGATGGCCGTGACCATGGTCATCGGAAACCGGCACGGATTTTCCCCCTCGCTCTTCGCTCCAGGCTCCACTCTGGCCAGCGCCATCGCCAACGAATTTGCCGAGGCCACGACCGACCTGTTTTCGAGCGCCTTGTTTGAATTCGGCCTGGTGCTGCTGCTGGTGACGATTGTCACCAACATCCTGGCCCGCCTGTTATTGCGGGCGGTGGGCGGCCCCCAACACGCTTAACCCCCCATGAACCCTCTCTATCATCGGTGGAGGAAAGCGAAGAGTTCGATGGTCTCGGCGCTTTGTTTTGCGTGCGCGCTGATGGTGATCCTGCCGCTGGCGCTGGTGCTCTTTCACCTGGTGCGCATGGGGGCCAGTTCGGTCGATTGGGCGTTTCTGACGCAGCTCCCAAAACCGGCCGGCGAAGCGGGCGGCGGCATGGCCAACGCCATCGTCGGCAGTTTGATTCTCATCGGTCTGGCTGCGCTGATCGGTGTTCCCATCGGTGTCCTGGGGGGCGTCTATCTCTCCGAATACGCCTCGGACCGCTTGAGCTGGAGCGTCCGATTCGCCGCGGATATTTTGAACGGCACCCCGTCGATTGTCTGGGGGATGGTCGTTTATGCGCTGGTGGTCATGCCGATGAAGGGAGCGTCGGCTTACGCCGGCGGGCTGGCGCTGGGATTCATCATGATCCCGCTGGTCATCCGCACGACGGAAGAGATGCTCAATTTGGTGCCCAATACTTACCGCGAAGCCGCCCTGGCCCTGGGCATCCCCAAGTGGAAAAGCGTGGTGTTCATCGTCCTCAAGACCGCCGGCAAAGGCATCATCACCGGCGTGCTGCTGGCCTGCTCGCGCGTCGCCGGCGAGACCGCGCCGCTGCTCTTCACCGCTTCGGGCAACCAATTCTGGAGCCGCAATCTTTCCGAACCGACCGCCTCGTTGCCCCGGCAGATTTACGACTACTCCATCGGCCCTTACGACGACTGGCACCGGCAGGCCTGGGCCGGCGCTTTGATTTTGATTCTGGTCGCCCTTGCCATTAACGTTGGGGTGCGGATACTGACGCGGGGAAGCAGTCCGAGGCTGGTCAAATGAGCCAGATGCCATGACAAATGAGAGCCAATTTTCTGTGAAAGCCGAGCCACCACCGCCGGCTCTTGGCCCGCCCCCAAAGCGCGCCCCGGCCCCGCCCGGCGTCACCTTTGACGTGCAGGGTTTGAAGGTTTGGTTCGCCGCCCACCAGGTGCTCTTTGACGTTTCCCTCCAGATTCCGCCCAAGGCCGTCACGGCGATCATCGGCCCCAGCGGCTGCGGCAAATCCACCTTCCTCCGCAGCTTGAATCGCATGCACGACCTGGCGCCGGGCGCCCGCGTCGAAGGGCGGATCACGTTGTTCGGCGAAGACCTTTACGCCCGGCAAGTCGATCCCACGCTGGTCCGCCGGCGCGTCGGCATGGTCTTCCAAAAATCCAATCCCTTTCCGACCATGTCCATTGCCGACAACGTCATTGTCGGCCTCAAGCTCAACGGCGTCCGGCAGAAATCGCTTTTGCGGGAGCGGCTGGAACAGACCTTGCGCATGGCGGCGCTGTGGGACGAAGTCAAAGACCGCCTGCACGCCCACGCCTTGAGCCTCTCCGGCGGACAGCAGCAACGGTTGTGCATCGCCCGCGCCCTGGCCATCGAACCGGAAGTGTTGCTGATGGATGAACCGGCCTCCGCCCTTGACCCGCTGGCCACCGCCAAGATCGAGGAACTCATCCTCGAATTGCGCAAGCAGTTTACCATCGTCATCGTCACCCACAACATGCAACAGGCCTCGCGCGTCTCCGATTTCACCGCCTTTTTTTACCTGGGCAGGCTCGTCGAGGTCGATCAGACCAAGAAACTCTTCACCAACCCGAAGGACAAACAAACGGAGGATTACGTCACTGGCCGGTTTGGCTGAAAGAGCGTAAGGTTGTGGTATGCAAAAGTATTTTGACGACGAACTGGCCGCGTTCAAGGAGAAGCTCCTCACGATGGGCAGCTACGCCGAGAGCGCCGTCAGCCAGGCCGTCCAGGCCCTGACCGACCGCAACGACAAGCTGGCCCGCCAGGTGCAGGAAAACGACGACATCATGGACCAGTTCGAAATGGAAATCGACGACATGGCCATCAGCCTCCTGTCCAAGGCGCCGCTGGCCTCGGATCTGCGCCTGATCACCGTCGCCATGAAGATTTCGCAAAACCTGGAACGGGTCGGCGACGAGGCGACCACCATCTCCCGGCGCGCCATCGAATTGAACCAGGAACCGCAGCTCAAAGCCTACATCGACATCCCGCGCATGGCCGCCATGGCCCTGGGCCTGCTCAAGGAATCCCTCGACGCCTTTGTCAACAAACAGGCTGAAAAGGCGCGCGCGGTCGTCCCGCGGGACAAAGAGGTCGATGGCTTGAACCGGCAGTTCTACCGCGAATTGTCCGGCTACATGGTCGAAAATCCCGCCACCATCGGCCGCTGCCTGAATTTGATGACCATTTCCAAGAGCCTGGAGCGCGTCGCCGACCACGCCGCCAACATCGCGGAGGAAGTGGTCTATTTGTGCGAAGCCCGCGATATCCGCCACGAGGCCCACAAGTTATGAACCTCTTCTTCCTGCGACACGGCAAGGCCTTCCCGCGCGGCCCGAAGTGGCGGCCGGACAGCAAGCGGCCGCTGACGCGCGAGGGCGAGGAAAAGATGAAGGAGGCGGCCCGCGGCATGGCGGCGCTGGAGGTGTCCTTCGACTTGATCCTGGCCAGCCCCTACGCGCGCGCGCTGCGCACGGCGGAGATCGTGGCGGAGGTCTATGGCGCCAAAAAGCTTTTTGAAACCAGCCGCCTGGTCCCGGAAGCCCGCCCGCAAGATATTATTGACGAAATCAACGGGAATTTCGCCGCCTTCGATCAGATCGTGCTGGTCGGCCACGAGCCGTTCCTGAGCGGCCTGATCTCGACGCTCCTTTCGGGCGGCGGGGCCGTGTCCATCGACCTGAAAAAAGGCGCCTTGTGCAAGCTGTCGATTGAAAAACTGGTCTTCGGAAAATGCGCCCGTCTGGACTGGTTGCTGACCGCGTCCCAGTTGGCCCGCGCGGGCAAATCGGGCGGGGACTGAAACACCTCTCAACGGGTTTTCAAATTCGCCCGCAAAGCTTCATGCCGGCGCGCCAACGGCATCTTGGACAAATCCCGCGCCGCCCCGTAAAATTTCTCCATGTCTCCCCCCTGGGCGCGCAAGAGGGCCTCGAAGGCCGGCGCCAGATCGTGGTAAGCCGAGATGGTGTTGAGCTTGGCGTTGTTGATCGGTTCGGCGAACCAGGCGTCGTAACCGGACTGGCTCACGCCCCAGCGCCCTTTGAGCTTCGCATAATTGGCGCGCAGTTCCCGGATGATTTCCGCCTTGCGTTGGAGCTTCACCGCGTCGGGCGCGCGCGGGTCCGCATAGACGGCCTGCAATTCCTGGCGCGCCGCCATGACCAATTCCACAAAGTCGTTCTCGTGCCCGGCGCTTCTGCGATACTCCTCATACGCCTTGGTGTTTTGCGACGACTCAAACCAGCGGCGCACCCCCGCCGCGGCCACGGTCATGGCGAAGGCTTCGTTGAAATCGGTGTCCCCGGCGACAAACAGGCGCTGGTGGCCGAGTTCGTGAAAAATCAGGTCGGCCAGGTCCGCCTCGGAGTCAAAAATGAACGTGTTCAGAAGCGGATCGTGGAACCATCCCAGCGTCGAGTAGGCTTCGACGCCGCCGACATACACGTCCCAGCCCTTCTGTTCCCATCCGCGGGCGTAGCGGCGGGCGGCCTCCTCGCTGAAGTAGCCGCGATAGCTGGCGGAGCCGGCCACCGGGAACCACCAGGTCTTCGGCTCCAGCGACAGGGGCGGCGCGACGTTGACATTCCAAACGACGTAAGGACGGTGGAGATCGGCGTATTTGAGATAGTTCTCGTCGGCTGGCAGCTTCAGTTCCCGCGCGGCGAACTCGCGGAGTTTCAACACTTGTTCGAGTTGCGCCTTCAGCCCGGGAGCCGTGGCGGGATCGGCGATGAGTTGGCGGACGGGCGTTTGCCGCGCCAGGATTTCGTATTGACCGGCAATGGCCTGCTTGTAGAAACTGATCGCCTGGCAGCCCGAAAGCGCCACCAGCATCAGCAGGCAGACGGCGGCCAGGACCAGCGACCGCGCGCGAACACGCTTGAGCTTTAATGACGAATGACTAAGCACGAATGACGAAAGAATGTCTAAATGACGAATGACGAAATTTCTGAGTTCGGATGGTTGTGTTCGTTGGACGTCTTCATGGCTTTCGGAGGATGGCGGCGAAGATCAGGTGCAGTTCCTTCGCTTCGCGCCATAATGTCTTGGCTTCCTCTCTGGTGTTTGGATTGGCGGCGACGGCCATTCTCAGCCAGTATTTTGTTTCGCGCGCTTCCTTTTTGCACGTGCCGATTTTGAGGCGGAATTCCTTCCTGGAAACGGCGTCGTCGGCTTCGCAGTAATTGGCTCCAACGCTCGTCCCAGAACGCACGATTTGTGAAACGATCGGACTTGTCACGGCGTTTGCCGGCAGTTTTTTTGCAAACGCGATGATGGCCTCGCCAAAACACGCCGTCCGTTCTTCGAGGTCATACTTCGGTTTCGCCGGCGTCGTAACGCCGTTTAGGATTTCGTCATTCGTCATTCTTTTCGTCATTAGGATTTAGACATTAGACATTCTCCCTCCTAATAGTCTTGCGCACTCGGCCCCGCCCCCGTCATCCTCTCCGCATCTCCCTGGCCCAGGTGTCCCGCAGTGTGATGGTGCGATTGAAAACCGGCTTTTGCGGCGCGGCGTCGGGATCAAGCGCGAAGTAGGCCAGGCGCTCGAACTGATAGCGCTGCTCCGGCTTCGCGTCCCGCAAGGACGGCTCGCACTTGGCGGTGAGAATCTCCAGGGAATTCCCGTTCAGATGCCGCTTGAAGTCCCCGGCCGCATCCGGCTCGGCCACGTTGAACAGGCGGTCATACAATCTGATCTCGGCGTCGATGGCGTGCGCGGCGCTGACCCAGTGAATGGTCCCCTTGATCTTGCGCCCCGCCGTCGCGCCGCCCGTTTTGCTCTCCAGGTCCGCCGTGCAGCGCAATTCGATGACGTTGCCGGCGGCGTCCTTGACCACTTCATCGCACTTGATGATGTAGGCGTATTTGAGCCGCACCTCGCCGCCGGGGCGGAGGCGGAAATACTTCGGCGGCGGAGTCTCCATGAAATCGTCCCGCTCGATGTAGAGCGCGCGCCCGAAGGGAATGCGGCGGGCGCCCGCCGCCGGGTCTTCGGGATTGTTGAGAGCTTCGAGTTCCTCGGTTTTGTCTTCGGGATAGTTGGTGAGCACGACTTTGACCGGGCGCAGCACCGCCAGGCGCCGCCAGGCCCGCTTGTTCAAATCGTCGCGCACCGCGTGGTCCAGCACCGCCATGTCGGTCACGCCGTTGTATTTGGTGATGCCGATGTGGTAGGCGAACTGGCGCAGGGCCTCGGGGGTGACGCCGCGCCGGCGCAGGCCGCAAATCGTCGGCATGCGCGGGTCGTCCCAGCCGCTCACCACCTTGTCGTTGACCAGTTGGAGCAGCTTGCGCTTGCTCATGACGGTGTAGCCCAGGCTGAGGCGGGCAAATTCGTATTGATGGGGCAGCGGACGCGGCAAGCCGAGGTTCTCCAAAATCCAATCGTAGAGCGGCCGATGGACCTCGAATTCGAGCGTGCAGATGCTGTGGGTGATGCCCTCCAAGTAATCGCTCAGGCAATGCGCGAAATCGTACATCGGATAAATGCGCCATTTGCCGCCGGTGTGATGGTGCTCGGCGTGGCGGATGCGATAGAGCACCGGATCGCGCATCCAGACGTTGGGCGAGCTCATGTCGATCTTCGCCCGCAAGGTGCGCGCGCCGTCGGGAAATTCGCCCGCCTTCATCCGTTGGAAAAGATCGAGCGATTCCCCGGCGCTGCGATTGCGCCACGGACTCTCCTTCCCGGCGCGGTCCGGCGCGCCCCGAAACGAGTCGGTGTCTTCCGGGGAAAGATCGCAGACATAGGCCTTGCCTTGTTTAATCAAGGCGAGGGCGTATTGGTAGATTTCATCGAAATAGTCCGAGGCGTAAAACGGCTCCAACTTCGCGCCGCCGCTTTGGCCCACCACCGGCGGCAGGTAAAAATCCTTCCGGCCGTTGCAATCGATCGCTTTTGGAGTGGCGCCCGCCGGCTTCATCCCCAGGCAATCCTCCGCCCAGCCGCCGATGAGCCAGTTGACATCCGCAATGATGGAATCGACGTACTCGACGTCCTCCTTGGTCGGATTGGTGTCGTCCATGCGCAGGTTGCAGACGCCGCCGAATTCGCGGGCAATGCCGAAGTTCAGGCAAATCGACTTGGCATGGCCGATGTGCAAATAGCCGTTTGGCTCCGGCGGAAAGCGCGTCTGGATTCTCGGATAGCGGCCTTCCGCAACGTGCGCCGCCACGATGTCGCGGATGAAATCGGACGGCGCGGGAGCGGCCGCGGGATTGGGGTCTGCGGTTGGAGTCGTCATTGAACAATGCTCATCGTCCAAACGAGAGTACCCGCCCGCCAGGCCCGTGGCAAGCCCAAGGCTCAAGCCGCGGTGTGGCGGCGCGCATCTCAGTTTTTGGCAGGGATCGGACAGGGTCGCAGGAGGTCCAAAAACCGAGATACGCCCGTCGGCCCGCCCGGATTCCAGATTTTTCTCGACAGAGGGGAAATTTGAAGTTAGACTCCCCGCATTGCGGCTTTCAATGCGGGGAGTCTCAACTCTGAATTCGCCAAAATCCATGACGATGCCCTCGCTTTGTTCATCAAATGGTGCCTGTCGCCGCAGCCTGATTTCTGCCGGTGAGATGCCGGCGGAAGGGACGGATCCCGCCTGCGCGCTGCGGCGGCGTCCCGGCTTGGGGATTGTCCAAAAACTGAGATGCGCCCGGTGTGGCGGAAGCCGCGGAAGAGAGTTGATGGGCCACTGTGCTCAAGCGCGGAAAACGCCGGGGGGCGTCTCACGGGCCGGACGTTTTGTAAAACCGAAAGCGATAGCCGCCGGCATCTGCGTCCAGGTATTGAAAGGACCCGTTGGCGTCGGAGGCCGGGGTCGCAATCGGCGCCCAGTTCACCAGGTTGGTCGAGGCCAATAGTTGGTAGGTTTGATTGGGCAGGCCGCCGGTGAAACTCAACGACATTCCCGTCGGGCCGAAGGCGACCGCCCCGATGGTTTCGGGCGGCGCCGAGAACAGCTTGAAAACGGCCCCGCAATTCATGTTGCCGCCGAAATTCGCCGCCCCAAAAAACGAGCCGTCGGGCGCCAAGGCAAGGCCGCCGGCGGGATTCCGGCAGTCCTGGCTGGAGAAGACATGCAAGACTGTGAAAGCGCCGCCGTTGAGGTCCAATCTGAAAAGAATTCCATCCCCGTTCAGCCCCCCGGACGAACACGTTCCGTACAATGAACCGTTGCCGCCTTGAACCAGTTGCGCCTGCGGACTGCTGCCGTCGAAACCGTTGGTGAAATTGTACAATACCTTGTAGCCGGCTCCGTTGGTGCCGATGCCAAACACGGTCCCGCTGTAATTTGAGCCACCGCCGGTGTCCGTGCCGTAAAGCATGCCATCCTGGCCCTGCAACAGTCCGGCTTGGGGGTAGGCGCCGTCATTGGTGGAGCCGTCGAAGTCATACACGACTTGATAGCCGGCGCCGTTGGTCGCCAGGCTGAAAATGGTCCCGTCGCCATTGGTCCCGCCGTATTGGGTCGTGCCATAGAGGGTGCCATAGCGGTCTTGCAGCAGCGGCGCGGCGGGTTCAGCGCCGTCCGGAGAACCGGCAAAGTTGTATAACAATGTATAACCGCCGCCGCTGGTGTTAAGCTTGAACACCGTGCCGCTGTAGTTGCTCCCTCCCTGGTCGGTGGTCCCGTAGAGAGCGCCATCCGCCCCCTGGATCAAGTTGGCCAGCGGCGCGGCGCCGTCGCCGGGTCCGTTCGTGAACTCATATAAGACAGTGTAGCTGCTGCCATCGGCGCCGAGTTTGAAAACGACGCCATTCCCGGTGGTCCCTCCAGAGGCGGTGGTGCCGTAGAGAAACCCATCGGCTCCTTTGAGCAAGGCCGCTTGGGGTTGGTAACCGTCGCCATTCCCGTTGGTGAAACTGTGCAGGAATTGATAGCCGGAACCGTCCAGGTTCATGGCAAAGGCCATTCCGGCTCCAGCCGCCCCGCCGCTCGAAGTCGTGCCATAAACAACCTTCCCATATATGCTCACCGGCCCTTCCGGATCGGTGCCATCACCGCCCGCCGGAGTGACGAAATTGTGCAGGACACTGAAGGAACTGCCATCGTCGGCCACCTGGAAAGCCGTGCCAAATCCCGCGCTCCCGCCGCTGGCGGCCACCCCGTAGAAAACATCGCCGGGACCCGGGATGATGGCCGCGTCAGGCACGCTGCCGTCGCCGCCGTCAAAATTGTGGAGCACGGTGACGCTGCCGCCCGTCGTGGGAAGCTTGAAGAGCGTGCCGAAACCGCCGGACCCGCCCCCGGAAGCAGCCCCATAGAGATAGCCGTCGGGGCCGAAATGAAGGCCGCCCACCGGCGCGTCACCCGTGCTGGCGGAGGTCGGGAACGCATAAAGGACCTGGTAACCGCCTCCATTGGTGTTGATCTTATAGATCGTGCCGTTGCCGATGTAGCTGAAAATGCCGGAGCTGGGGTTGCCGCCGTGCTTGCACGTGCCGTAAAGGTATCCGTCGCTGCCTTGGACCAGGCGCCCTTGCGCCCATCCTCCATCTCCATAATTGCCCAAAAAGCCGTACAAGTTCTCAAAAAACGAGCCGTCCCGAGCCAGCTTGAAAATACTTCCGTTGCTATAGTAGCCGCCTTCCGTAATCGTCGTTCCATACAGGTAACCGTCAGCCCCTTCCACCATCCCGCACTCCGGTTCCGCGCCGCTTGCCACCCCGAAATTGTACAAAACGTCGAATCCGCTCCCGTCCTTGTTCACTTTGAAAACCGTCCCGCCCCAGACATTTGTTTTCCCGCCATAAGAGGTCGTGCCGTAAAGAACTCCGTCCTCCCGGCCTTCCAGCAATCCGCCTTCCGGTCCCGTGCCGTCGTCGAAGGCGAAGCTATGCACCAGGTGAAAACCCGTCCCGTCGGCGCTCATCCCATATATGACGCCGGAGCCGTTCGTGCCGCCGCTTCCGGTCGTCCCGTAAAGCAGGCCGTCGCTGGCTTGCAGCAACTCCGCCGCCGGACCGCTGCCGTCGTTTGTTCCGCCGGCAAACGAGTGCAGGACCTGGTAGCCGGTGCCATTCGTATTGATTCTAAAAACCACCCCTTGCGCGTTGCTTCCGCCGGACGCCGTCACGCCGTAGAGCGCGCCGTCGCTGCCCAGAATCATCTGCGCCTGCGGACTCGCCCCGGTGGACAGCGCGGGAAATCCAAACGATTTGACGATTTGAAAGTTGGTCTGCGCCTGCCCGGCCCCCCAAAAGCCAGTCCAGCAGATGATCCAGGCCACTCTCCGCAGGAACGGGAAGCGGCTGTAAAAGTTCCCTGCGGTTTGTGCGGTTTGTGCGGTTTGTTTCCTTAAAGCACTCATACAGTAACAGAGTTCACTGACGGTCGAAATGATGGGACGAACATGGGCGCCGGTCAAGCCAAATTAACGGGAAAACCTCAACAACGGATCAAGTGGTCGTTTGGCCTCGTTTCCGGGGGGTTTTGCAATTACCTCACGTGGGACAAAGTTTCGTCAGCTGCTTTATGTGGGAATAACACCTCTGAAGCGGCAGCCGCTTTTGAGCGAACCCTTAGTGCGGCCCATACTTGCCGAGCAGCCACCGATCGGCAGCCGCTTCGCCGAAGCTCTTGCAACGGTCGCTGTAACTGATCCAATCCTGATCCGTCATCGTTTGCTGCAAGAGGTCAACCTGGGGAACGCCTTCTTTGAGGGCCGCTTTTTGTTGAGCCAGTTGGTTGATTTGATCCTGGACGGTTTGTCCGCTGCCATAAGGGCTGTTTGGATTCATGGCGCCGAGAGCATCGAGTTCGACGTTTAGGCCCGCGAGCTGGGTGATCAAAGGCTCGTCGGCGGTTGATCCTGTCGCGTAATTCTGCCCCAAGTTCGCGGCGATCTGCAAGGCCGCCTGCGCCGAGGCTTCGTCGCCCGCCTGGCGATAGGAATTGGCCAGGTCAATCATGTCATGGCCCAATTCTCTCAGGCTCCCGGGCGCCGGCTGTAGCGTGGTGTTGTACATGGCCAGCGCTTCGGCCTCGGCCACCGGGCAGGCCGCCGAGAGGACTTCTTCCAATGCCTGGATGCGATCCGTCCTGTAATCCTGGAACTGCGGTTTGTCGGACGCGGCGACGATCTCCCGCACGGCTTGATCGGTCTGCCCTGCTTTGAAGTAATCCAGCGCCGAGAGGTAATTCGCCAGCGCGTTTTCCGGGGCTGACTCTTTGAAGGCGTCCAGCCACTGGCGCCGCTCCTCGGGTGAAGCGTCCTTTTTGGAAGCGGCGTCGAGATCCACTTGCGGGTCGTGAGGATACTTCTGCATCGCTTCCTCCCGCAGCGCCGGATCCCCGGTGGCGCTGCATGCGGCCAGGAGGCTGGTGGCGCTTCGCCGATTCGCTTTGAGGTAGGATTCGACCTGCTCGGGAGTCAACTTCAAATCTTTGCCTTTGAGCCGGGCATACAGATTGGTGGATGGCAGACCTTCCGTGGACGATGCATTCGGTTGATCGGTGAGGCGCATTGGCGGCGCGGGCAGACGCGGAGCGCGCGTGCTCTTCGCCCGGGCCGCACGATTTGAAAGACTCTCGTTGTCGGCTTGGAGTTGCGCGATTTGCCGCCGGAGAGACTGGTTTTCCTCGCGCAGCTTGGTTTGTGTTTGATGTTCAATCACCAGAGTTGCCGCCGCGCCGGCAACGACCAGGGTGGCGAGGCCGAGTTTGAGGTGGGTTCCGGCCATCCCTTTTACAACTGCTTCATCGCCGCATCCAGCGCGGCGTAAAGCTGGTTCATCGTCGCCTCGGTTTCGTCGCCCATGTTGGAGATGCGGAAGGTCGTGCCCTTGATCTTGCCATAACCGCCGTCAATCAAAAATCCCTGCTCCTTGACCAGCTTCTGCAACTTCGGCACGTCGGCCACGCGGCCGCCCGGCTTGGCGCCATTGTTGATGCAGGTCAGCGTGACGGATTCGAAGCCGCTCTCGGGGAAGAGCGTGAACCCGTGTCTGGCCGCCCAGCCGCGGGTCATCTCCGCCAGCTTCTTGTGCCGGGCAAAGCGGGCCTCCAGGCCCTCGGCAAAGATGTCCTCCAGCTTCGAGGCCAGGGCATAGACGTGGCCGATGCTCGGCGTGCTCGGCGTCATGCTCTGCTCGGCGTTCTTCTGGAATTCAACCAGGTCAAAATAATAACCGCGGTCCGAGGTCGCGCCCGCTTTGGCCAGCGCCGCCGGCGAACAGACAAAGACCGCCAGGCCCGGCGGCAGCGCGAAGGCCTTCTGCGTCCCGGCCAGCAACACGTCCACCCCCAACGCGTCGAATTCCAGCTTCACCGCCGACATCGAGCTGACCGCATCGACAATGAACATCACGTCGGGAAATTTCTTCTTGAGCGCGGCAATTTCGTAAATGGGGCTCATCACGCCCGTCGAGGTCTCATTATGGATGACAGTCAGGGCGTCGAATTGGCCGCTGGCCAGCCTGGCCTCGACCTGTTCGGGCCGGATGGGCGACCCCCACGGCACCTGCAAGGCTTCCGCCTCCTTGCCGCAGCGTTTGGAGACGTCGAACCATTTGTCCGAGAAGGCGCCGCACATGCAATTGAGCACCCGTTTGCGGACCAGATTGCGCACCGCCCCCTCCATCACGCCCCAGGCGGAGGAGGTGCTCAGATAGACCAACTGTTTGGTGTAAAGCAATTGCTGCAACTGCGGTTGGATTTTGGCGTAGAGGTCCTTGAACCCCTGGCCGCGATGGCCGATCATCGGCGAGCCAAACGCCTGGAACGTTTTGGCGCTGACTTCCACCGGCCCCGGAATGTGCAATTTGACATGCTTCATAAAAAAGTGTGCGGACGTCGCTCAACCTGCTTTATGAAACTTTTCACAAGCGGGGCTGGCTGGCAAGAGAAGTTTTCCGCAATCAGGCTCTGTCACAGATATCCGAATATCCTCGAGTCATCAGGCGCGACGCGCCAAAAGCCGGCTGCGGACGCCGTCAGGATCGAACCGGCGCTCGTTTTCGGCGGCGGTGGCTTTCCGTTGCTCTGCGCGCTGGTTGAGGTAAGCGGTCACTTCCACCTGATGATGGAGCAAATATCCAATCACCGAATAGACATCCGCCAGCACCAGACTGGGATATTGCTGGACGATTTCCTCGGCTGTCGCGCCCTCACGAAACGCCTCCGCCACCGTGTCCAAAGTCACGCGGGTGCCTCCCACGCGAATCACGCCGTCGCTTTCAACCGAAAGCGGAACGCGCTCTGCCTGTTCCAAAGTCAAGCTCACGATGCCATCAATCTACCCCGCAAGGCGCCAAATGCCAAGGCCGAAGGTGGAGAAGGAAGAAGCTTGCCAGATGGAACGCTCAATGTTATTTTTTATGCATGACCACCATGGTCGAAGCCATTTACGAAAATGGAGTGTTGAAGCTCCTCCGCCCGTTGCCTTTGAAGGAAAAGACTCAGGTCGTCATCATGATTCAGTCCAAAGGCGAACTTGGCGAGGCGAACGAACGAGAGGCGTGGCTGCGGTTATCCGAGGAGACTTTGACGAAAGCTTGGAGCAACCCGGCAGACGATGTCTTTAATGAGCTTCTCCATAGCTGAGGTCATTCTTCTGCCGATTCCGTTCACTGATTTGACCAGCCGCAAGGTGCGGCCGGCCGTCGTCGTCGGCCACAGCAGTTTTGCGGGCGACCTTTTCGTGGTTCCGATTTCCTCGCAGTTACAGAATGTGGATTTGGCTCTGTTGGATTGGCGCGCAGCCGGACTGAATGTTCCTTGCGGACTTAAGCCTCAACTCGCAACCATCGAAACCAGGTTGGTGGTTAAAGCCATTGGGGTTCTCTCTCCCCGCGACCAGGTCGCATGCAAGAATCGGCTCCGGGCTTGGCTTGAATTGTAATCCGTTACATTCATGAATGCGTGTCCTCGGAATGAAATGTTCGCCCGCCTTCCCCGGATGATGCCGGCCGCAAGCAAGCCATTTTTATTGCCGGTTGCTCTGGGATTGTTAAGTCTGGCAACGGTCAGGCTGTCCGCCGCCCAACCGGGTTTGCTGAGGGCCGAGTTTGTTTTCGACTCCGCGCCCTTTCCACAATGTCACGCCTCCACCATCGTCGAAACCAAAGGCGGTTTGGCCGCCGCGTGGTTTGGCGGCAGCCACGAAAAAAGCCCGGACGTGGGTATCTGGCTCTCCAGGCACATCGACGGCAAATGGACCGCGCCGGTGGAAGTCGCCAACGGAGCGCAAACTCCTGCCAAACGTTATCCTTGTTGGAATCCGGTTCTTTTTCAGCCTCGCACCGGCCCGTTGCTGCTCTTTTACAAGGTTGGGCCCGACCCCAAAGGCTGGTGGGGCATGCTCATGACCAGCTCCGATTACGGCAAAAGTTGGTCCATTCCAAGCCGCCTGCCGGAGAACATCATTGGGCCTGTGAAGAATAAGCCCGTGCAACTGGCCAACGGCGATATTCTCTGCGGCTCGAGCACCGAGGAAGCGGGTTGGCAGGTTCGTTTCGAGCGGACGAGCGACCTTGGCAAAACCTGGGAGAGAACCGGGCCAATCAACCAGCCCAATGAAATCGGGGCCATCCAACCCAGCCTTCTCTTTCACCCAGCCAATCGCTTGCAGGCCCTTGGACGCACCCGGCAGGGAAAAATCTTCGAAACCTGGTCGGAAGACAATGGCAAGACCTGGGGCAAACTGACTTTAACCGCGCTCCCCAATCCCGACTCCGGCATCGACGCCGTCACGCTTCGGGATGGCCGTCAACTCCTGGTCTATAATCACACCGCCAATGGCCGCAGTCCGCTCAACATCGCTCTCTCGGCCGACGGCAAGCATTGGCAGGCCGCGTTGACCTTGGAGGACGAGCCGGGCAAGGAATTCTCCTACCCGGCGGTCATTCAAACGAGGGACGGCCTGGTGCATATTGTTTATACCTGGAATCGGAAGCGCATCAAACACGTCGTCGTCGAACCGGGCAAGCTGGCGTTGAGGCCGATGGAAAATGGAAATTGGCCCCGGTGAGCACAACCAGGTTCTGTGGTTTAACGGCTTGACCGTTATGTGAAACATGTTATCCTGAAGGCATGAAAACGATCAGCATTCGGGATTTGCGCCAGAAATGGCCGGAGGCCGAATCGCGGCTGCAAGTGGAAAAGGAAATCATCATCACCCGCGACACCAAACCGGTGGCCAAGCTGGTGCGTTACGTGGAACCGGAGAAAGCGCGCCGGCGCTTCGATCCGGCGGCCCATGCCAAATGGCAGAAGAAATGGAACGGCGGAAGAATTGTCCGGTTAGTGGACAAATACTTGCCGGCCGCCCGCGAAGACCGCCCGCTCATCCGTAAAGGCCGATGATTTATCTCGATAGCAGTTCCCTGTTGAAGTTGTTCCATGACGAGCCTGAAAGCGCCGGCGTCCGCCACGCCGTGGCGGCGGAATCCGAGGTGATTGTGTCGGCGCTGGCCCGACTGGAATCACGCATCCAGCTCAAGTCCGCCTGGCTGGGAGGCGACTACGGGAAAGCCCGTTACCTGGCCTTTGTGAAGAGACTCGATGAGCTTGCGGAAACCGCCCCGTTCCGTTTTGTGGATTTGGCGGGAAGCGTTTTTTCGACGGCCCTCCGTCAGGATTGGGGAGCCGGATCGCTTCATGTGCGGCTGCTGGACCGCCTGCATCTGGCGGCCATGGAGGAACTGGGGGCGCGCCGGTTGATGACCAACGACGCGCATCAGGCGGCGGCGGCAAAAGCCCTGGGATGGGAAGTGCTTGTGCCTGGGTGATTAGCGGAATCACAAACACCGCCGCAGCGCGATCAAGGTTGAATTTGAGCTGTTTCATGGTTGCGACCGGGCCGGAGGTCGTTTAAGCTCAATTTTGCTTATGACGCTCACTGAGAAGATTTTAGCTCGCGCCGCGGGCAAGAGCCGGGTCGCGGCGGGCGATAATGTCTGGGTCAAGGCCGACCTCCTGATGACCCATGATGTCTGCGGGCCGGGCACCATCGGCGTCTTTAAACGCGAGTTCGGCCCCGCCGCCAAAGTCTGGGACCGCACCCGCGTGGTCATCATCCCGGACCATTACATTTTTACGGCCGACTCCAAGTCCAATCGCAACGTCGATCTCCTGCGCGACTTCGTGCGGGAGCAGAATATCACTTATTTCTACGACGTGATTGACGATCCCAATGGCACATGGAAGTTCGATCCCGGCAAAGGGCCGTTGCAGCGCCAATACGGCTCGCACTACGCCGGCGTCTGCCACACCGCCCTGCCGCAGAAGGGCCACACCCGGCCCGGCGAAATCCTTTTCGGGACCGATTCCCATACCTGCATGGCAGGCGCCTTCAACGAGTTCGCCACCGGCATCGGCAACACCGACGCCGGCTTCGTCATGGGCACCGGCAAATTGCTCCTGAAAGTTCCCGAATCCATGCATTTCCGCCTCGAAGGCAAATTGCAGCGGGGCGTCATGGCGAAGGACATCATTTTGCATTGCATCGGCGAAATTGGCTTCGACGGCGCCACTTATCGCGCCATGCAGTTTGACGGCGAAGGCGTCAAGCATTTGTCCATGGACGACCGGATGACCATCGCCAACATGGCGATCGAGGCCGGCGGCAAAAACGGGATTTTTGAATTTGACGAACAGACCAGGACGGCGGTGGACTATCGCTGCAAGCTCAACGGCACCCGGGCCGCTTACGAACCGGTCGAGCGGGACGCCGGCGAGAAATTCGTCTATGAACTGGTGGTCGATCTCTCCAAACTGGAGCCGACCGTCGCCTGCCATCCCGATCCGGGCCGGCGCAAATTGGCCAGGGAAATGACTTCCCTCAAGCTGGACCGCGCCTATGTCGGCTCCTGCACCGGCGGCAAGACGAGTGACTTCCTGGAAGCCGCCCGCGTCTTGCGCGGACGCAAAGTGGTCATCGACACCTTTGGTGTCCCGGCCACGCCGGAAATCGTGCATGACTTGCAGACCGCCCGCTGGGGCGACAAGTCGGTCTGGCAAATCCTGGTGGACGCAGGGGTGCAAATGACGGAAAACGCCGGTTGCGCCGCCTGCCTGGGTGGGCCGGTCGATACCTTCGGGCGAATGAACGCCCCGCTCAAGTGCATCAGCGCCACCAACCGCAATTTCCCCGGCCGCATGGGCCACCGGGAGTCACAGGTGTTTCTGGCCTCGCCCGCCACGGTGGCGGCCAGCGCGTTGACCGGACACATCACCGACCCTCGCGAGTATTTGAGCTGATTTTTCGGGATTGTCATTGTGCAACAGGCGACTTTGGAGGCGCCTCCTCTGGGCGGCGCGCGCGAGCGGATTGACGCATGGTGTGAACGCGCCATTCTCGCCCTGGTGCTCTTTATCCTTGTCTGGAGCCCCCTGGCCCTCGGTTCCACCCGTCCCCTGGAATTCCTGGTGATTCAAGGCCTGACGGTTGTGGCGGTGGCGCTCTGGGCGGTGCGGCTCTGGACTCAGCACCCCTTCCGGCTGCTATGGCCGCCGATGTGCTGGGCGGTGCTGGCCTTTGTCCTCTACGCCTTGGCCCGTTGTCCCTTGGTGCCGGTGGAATATGTCGGTCGGCAGCAGTTGACGCATGTCCTGGTTTACGCCGCGTGGTTTGTCGTTGTTCTCAACAACCTGACCCGCCGGGAATCGGCGATGATCGTGAGCCTGACACTGATCGCCGTCGGGACGGCGCTTTCCTTCTTCGCCATGTTTCAATTTGCCACGCACTCCCCGAACATTTGGGGAGAACCCCGGCCGGAACAGTATCTCCCGCGGGGCAGCGGGACTTTTATCAACCCCAACAGCCTGGCCGGCTATCTGGGAATGCTCGTGCCGCTGGCGCTGGCCTATACGGTCATGAGCCGGCTCTCGGCCACGATCAAGGTCTTGCTGGCTTACAGCGCCGTCGCCATGCTGGTGGGCATCGTCCTCACCGTCTCGCGCGGCGGCTTGGTCGCGGCAAGCGTCGCGCTGGTGCTCTTTTGCCTGGTTCTGGTCGTGCAGCGGGATTTTTGGCTGCCGGCGATTGTCACCGGCTGTTTGTTGTTGGCGGCGGGTTTTTGCTTCACCAACCAGGTCAGTTCCGTGCAGCGACGCTTCGCCCAGGCGTTCCGCAATGATACGGTCGAGGATGATCGGATGTTCTATTGGATGGGCGCCCGGCAATTGTTCGCCGGCAATAGGCTCTGGGGAGTGGGACCGGGCCACTTCGATGTCGAGTTCCCCAAGGTGCGCCCCACTTCCATTCAAAACCGTCCCGAGTACGCGCACAATGATTACCTCAATACGCTCTGCGAATGGGGCGTGGCGGGCATGGCCATTATTGCGGCGGCTTGCGCTTTGCTTTTCTTCGGCGCCTTCAAAGTCTGGCGCGCCGTGCGCAAAGACCATCATGACCTCGCCTCCAGGCCCAGCGACAGGGCCGCTTTTGTCGTGGGCGCTTCCGCCGGCCTGATCGGCGTCATGCTCCATTGCGCGGTGGAGTTCAACATGCAGATCCCCGCCACCGCCATCACGGCCGTCGCGCTCATGGCCCTGCTCACGGCCCAATGGCGCTTTGCCACCGAACACTTCTGGCGCAATCCCGGCCGCGTCGGAAAAATCCTCTTGACCGCCCTGGCCGCGGCCGCGGCGGGTTCTCTCGCTCTGAAGGGCCTCCAACGCGGCATCGAAGCCTGGTGGCTCTGGCGGGCGGATACCGAGACGGCCTCCTGGGAGCAAGTCCTGGCCGACCTGAAGAAGGCGCACCAGGCCGATCCCACCAACGCCGAAACGGACATTGCGCTGGGCGAGAACTGCCGCCTGCTCAGTCTGGAGGCCAATCCGGGCTATGAAGACAAGGCCAGGGAAGCCATCCAGTGGTTCGACAAAGCCATGCAGTTGAACCCCTTCGACGCCCTGGCCCCATTGCGCCGCGGCATGTGCCTGGACTGGATTGGACAATCGCAGCAAGCCAGCCCGTTTTTCGATCTGGCGGCGCGGCGCGACCCCAACGACTCTTACATCGCCACCGAAGTGGGACGCCATTACGTTGCCCTGCGAGAGTACACGATGGCGTCATGGTGGTTCCAACGGTCCCTGAACCTCTCCTGGACCCTGTTCGCCTACGAAGAATGGCAACTGGTGGAGAGCCGGATGGGGAACCCCCTTGATAATGCGCCAAAATAGGGGATCGGACCACGATCAAGCGAAAATCATTTTGCCGCATCCGATACTTGCATTCTGCCCCAAGGCACTCCATGCTGGGGCCGGAAAACAATTTATTGGTCGTTCTGCAGGTTAGATGAACACATCGCCAGAATCTGAATTGGACCTCGAAAAGCTCTTTCTCCCGGCTTGGGCGCAAGACTCCTCCAAGGTCAACCGCTATGCCAACTTCGCGGGGGACGACCGGCGCGAACGCTCCTTCGACGACCGCAGAGGCGCCCGCCCGCCCCGCCGCGACAGGCCCGCAGGCCCGAGACCCAGAGGCCCCCGCCCCGAGGGCGCCGCCCAGGGAAGACGCCGCCCCGAAGCGGCCGGCCCGGCCGAACAGGCTCCCAGGCGCGAACCGCCGCCTCCGCCCCCCGATATCGCCGTCGTTCTCCTTCCGGACGACAAGGGCGTGGAATCGCTCGCCCGCCAGATTCGCGTGACGGGCCGCGCCTATCCTCTATTTGACATCGCCCAATTGATTTTGCAGAGACCGGAGCGCCAGCAGGTCCGCTTCGAGGTCAAGAAGAACGCGGAGGGCAAGCCCCTCCAGCCCCTCTTCCTTTGCGCCCTGGACGACACCCTCTGGCTCTCCGAGGACGAGGCCGTGGCTCATATCCTGGCCCGCCATTTCGACACCTTCTACCAGGCCGAACGGACGGCGACCGAGCCGCCGCGGGGAACCTACACCTTCGTCGCCCAATGCGGCCTCAGCGGGGCGATCCTGGGTCCCCCCAACTACCACGATTACCAGAATCAATTGCGCAAACTCCACGCCGAACGATTCTCCCGCATGCCTTTCGAGGCCTTCAAGGCCCGCGTCAAGATCGTCAAGGACGAGGCCGTCGTCAAAAAATGGATCGAAGATCACAGCTTCAAGACCGAATACAACTGCCTCAACGTGCCCGAACCGCGCCGCCTGGCCAACCGCGAGGAGTTGGAACGCCATTTCCGCGAAGTCCACCTCCCCAACGTCGTCAAATCGGTCGATTCCCACACCCTCAGCGGCGCCGCCGCCCGCCAACTCCGCTCGCCCGGTTTGCAGCGCGCCTTGCGCCTCGTCTCCGAGGACCAGCGCCGCTTCCCCTTGCAGGTCGCCACCGTTTTGAGCCAGCAATTCGCCTCCTACGGTTTGCAGTTCTTCAAGGTCAACCGCACCGTCACCCATGTCTCGGTCGCCCGGCCCCGCTTTTTGGACCTCGACGCCACCCCGGCTTCCGAAGGTGTCAAGCGCATTGTTCAATTCATCAACGCCCACCCCAAATGCACCCGCCGCATGTTGCTCGACACCCTGGCCCCTTCACCCGCCCCCGCCGCCGCGCCACCTGCCCCGGCCGGCGCCCCGGCCGGCGCTCCGGCTGACGCCCCAACTCCGCCGCCCGCCCCCGAAGCCGCGCCGGAACAAACCGCGCTGGCCAGCGATTTGCATTGGCTCGTTCACGAAGGTCACGTCATCGAGTTTGCCAACGGCACCCTGGAAACCGCCAAACGGCCCGTTCCCAGGCCGCCCAAGCCGGACAAGAAACCCGAAGCAGCCCCCGCCACGGACGCCGCTCCCGCCAGCGCCGAAGCGCCCGCGGAAACTCCGGCGGCCAGCGCCCTTGAAACCGCTCCGCCCGCTCCGCCCGCAACCGCCGCAGAAGCCGCTCCCGTCGGCGCCGAAGCTCCCGCGGAAGCTCCGGCGGCCAGCGCCCTTGAAAGCGCGCCGCCCGCTCCGCCCGCAACCGCCGCCGACTCCCCCGCGCCGCCGGCGCCCGGCCCCGCCCCGGAAACCGGCGCCTGACCCTGTCAAACAGCTTGCCCAAACCGGGCAGCCAGACGATCTTACACCATGCCTTTTACTAAATTCGGCCTCTCTCCGGCGACTCTGCAAGGAGTCAAGGCGATGGGCTTCATCGAACCCACCCCCGTCCAACTGCGGGCCATTCCCTTGATCATGGCCGGCCACGATGTCATCGGCAGCGCCCAAACCGGCACCGGCAAGACCGCCGCCTTCGCCCTCCCCATCCTCTCCCTGCTCGGCGAGCACGAGCCAAAGACCCGCTGCCTGGTCCTGGAGCCAACCCGCGAATTGGCCGCCCAGGTCGAAACCGCCATCCACGATTTCGCCCGCTTCACCCGCCTCCGCACCGCCGTCGTTTACGGCGGCGTCGGTTACGGCAAGCAACTCGACGCCCTCCGCGCCGGCGCCGACGTCATTATCGCCACGCCCGGCCGTCTGCTCGACCACATGGAACGCGGCGCCTGCCGCCTCGATTCCGTCAAATACCTCGTCCTTGATGAAGCCGACCGGATGCTCGACATGGGGTTCCTGCCCGATGTCAAGCGCATTGTCCAGAAATGTCCCCGCGAACGCCACACCTCCCTTTTCTCCGCCACCATTCCCCCGGAGATCGAGACCTTGATCCAGTGGGCCATGAAAAATCCGCAGACGGTGGAAATCGGCGCCCGCCGCACCCCCGCCGAAACGGTCGAGCACGTCATCTACCCCGTTGCCGAGACGCAGAAGCAGGCCCTGCTCCTCGAATTGCTCGAACGCGTCCAATACGAATCGGTCATCGTTTTTTGCCGCACCAAACATCGCGCCGACCAGATCGCCCACCTCCTCAAGAAAAACAACCACGCCGTCGCCGTCCTCCATTCCAACCGCACCCAGCGCGAACGCGAGGACGCCCTGCGCGGCTTCCGCCAGGGACACTACGAAGCCCTGGTCGCCACCGACATTGCCTCCCGCGGCCTGGACATCGCCGATGTCAGCCACGTTGTCAACTACGACGTGCCCCAGCATCCGGAAGATTACATCCATCGCATTGGCCGCACCGGCCGGGCCGAGCACTCGGGAGACGCCTTCACCCTGATGGTCGCGGCCGACGCCCCGCACGTTTATGCCATCGAGCGGTTCATAGGCAAAAAGATCGTCCGCCTCAAACTCGACAAGTTTGATTATCAGTACACCGCGCTCTTTGAAGAGGAGAAGCCGGGACAGAAAGGCTCTTTTCCCGGCAAAGTCCGTGGCGCCCGCATCCGTGGCGGCTATTTCTTCGGCCCGGCCCGAAGGCGCTAACCGCAATTCCCGGTTTTCTTCTAAGTAACTCATTCTGAAGATGCTGGTCAGCAACAACTTGCAAAACTTAGAAAAATGCGCTTTTGGCGGCGGAAATGGTCACAGTTACCTTCCTCCGCCCGCCACTTGTGGTTGATTTGCTTAATCGTAATCGCAATCGTAATCGTAATCTAGCCTGCTCGAAATCTGTCTTCGATCGGCGGACCCCACATTCGGTAGGGACGCGGTGCCCCGCCGCTGACCTCTCCCCCGCCAGCGGAACCCCTTCGACAATGAAATTAGGAGCGCGACCGTTTTATCGCGCCGACTCGTCGCGCCAAAGCAAAGCGACGGCGGAACCCGAGCGCGCATCATAAGCGTCAGAGCGCATAATGCTTATGCAACTCTCATGGCAAAACCCAGAGGTGCCAGAGAGGACGCTTGTTTTTAATCCCTGCCTTGTGGCAGCGCTACTCGGTGAGCCGTCACTTTTTTGCCAAATCCGTGAGATGGCTGTGAATTTGGTTTACACGGCATGGGTACCATAGGTTGGCTCAATTGGGAAATCACGTTCTCCCATCTTCCATGCGCAAAACGCAAGAGACAAAAGAAAAAGCGATTTGAAGACAAACAACGGCCAAACGAAAAAGAAACATGCCAACCCGATGACGGCGAAACAAATGGCAGAGACTCCGCCCCTCCCTCGTACGCGAGCCAGTCGAACTCCAAAAATTGTCTTGTCCCCACTGATCTTAAATAGCTTCAAGGCCCTCTTCACACTGAGATATGCAACCAAATCGATAAAGACCACTCCCGCAAATGCGATTTCAGTCTTCCACCACATGTTCCGGTCGATGCCGACATCATCCAGATAATACCGCCATGCGCAAAGCCCCAAGCAAAGAGCACACAACCAGATTCTGCGCTTGGCCCACAACCTCCTCTTGGGTTCAAGTTCGAGAGCCGCTTTAGCTGTGCGTAGCCAATACGCATGATACGTTCGGGCTTCTTTGGCGGGGTCCAGAGATTGCTGTTCAACAGCCAAAAGCCAAGTCATGGTCGCAACATATTGCTCAAAGCGCCTCGATTGTGGATGCTCTTGATCGCCGATGACGATGACCGAGCTATCCTTCCCAAAGAGAATAAAGCAGGCGTTCAGAACGGATTCCGGCATGTTCAAGGCGGTCAGCCTGCAAATCACCTCTTTGACTGCAGCGTAGGCCGTTTCTCTCTCCTTGACGCCGGTCTCCCCCGGCTTCCGCCAAGAGAACATCAAAATAATCCTATTCGGGGGAAGCGTCTTAAACGCTTGTTCGATCTCCCAAAGAAAGTTTTCAGCTACCGATGATACATTAAATACGGCGAATTGGGATCGCACAAGTCGCAAGGAGACTTCCGCCTGCCACTTCTCATTGGATACGTATACCCGGGCCGCACCAAGCTCGGGCAACTCTTCATCCGGTCGTCCGATGGCAACGCAAGGCCCAAGGGTCCTCATACCGTTCACCATGGCCATCTCATACGTCAAGAAACCCGGGCGCGTTCGTTCCACGGGTAGCTCCAATCCATCATTGATGAAACGTCTCAAGTAAAGGACTTGCGGACGGGGATCGGTCGAGACCGCCATGTCGGCGCTAGGGGCGGAGAGTTGCTTCCATTCCCGGAGAAATCCATTGCCCCAACGAAAACATTTTGGAAGGACTATCGTATAGATTATTCCCAACAACATTGCCGAGCGCATGAAGTCGGGAAAATCCTCTGGTGCCTTTTCAATAAAGTAAAAAGGCAGTAGCACTAGAACACTCAAAGCAACTATCCACGCGGCTAACCAACTAAGGTAGGCTCGCCAAAACTGGGCACGTCGCTCCTCTTGAACAACGAGTGAAAGACCCGTTGCTAGAACCAGAAGCCGTCGCAGAGCGGAGAACGTCTTTATGTTGGTGATTAATGCCGGGAAAGGTTGTCGCCATAACCAGAAAGCGAGAGCGCCAATGCAGATTCCGACGACCCACCGATTCGCTTCGGCGATCCACGGATAGCGCGAGAATTGGGCTGCAGCACCAAGCAGGGCTCCAGCCAAAGCTGCAATCCAGAATGCTTTTATAGCGTTCAATCGATAGCGAAAATCAACATCATCCAAAATCCAATGACAGATGCCCGTCCTTTGGGACCGCCGACGCCGTTGACGGCAGTGTCTTCGGAGGCCTGCCGGTCTTCCTTGGTGCCCTGGCTGTAGAAGCTCCACGCATAGACGCGACGCGCGCGGAACCAGCCCTCGCGCTGGAGGCGCTGAAGCCAGTGTTGGACGAGCATGGTCTTGCCCACGCCGCCCCAAGCGACGAGGGAAACGATGGCGGTATGCGGTTGGGCATAGGCGAGGTCGAGAAGGGCAAGTTCCTGTTCGCGACCGATGAGTTCTTCCTCGCGCAGGCCGGTGCTGCGGGTGAGCGGGAATTTGTCGAGGAAGGTTTTGGCTTCGCCAAGTGCGGATTCCGGTGTGCGGAGTGCGGAATACTCTGCAAGGGCGGCATCGCCGAGTTCTACCGCAATTTCGGTCCCAAGCTGTCGGAGAACATGGTCGCGATTTGTTGGGGACAGCGACACGAGCGGAACCGGTGTGGCTTGTTCACGCGGCTTGATTTGCAGCGAAGCCAGCCAGGGATTTGCTTCCCAAGCGCATTTCTCGCACAGAATCGGCGCCAAAATCAGGCCCTCCTCTTTGTGACGGCGCTGCAATTCCGGCAGTTCATGCTGGAGAACGAATGGGGATTTCAGAAATTCATCGGTCAACAGCAGCACAGCGAGGCGGGCACTGCTCATCGCTTGGTTGATCCGGGCGTGCCAGTCGTCGCCGAGCTTCGTTTCGTCATCATGCCAAACGTCGAGCAGGTGATGTTTTTCGAAGACAGAGAGTTGCGCGAGGAGGCGGTCCTTCCAAGCCAAGCCATTTCCTCGATGGCTGTAGCTGATGAAGATGTTGGATGGCTTTGGCTGACTCATAATCTAAGGCCACAGCCCGAAGACTACTTGGCTGGCCAAGAATTGTCGAGCGCAATGGGTGGTTGGTTTTGCCATTCGGGGAAGCGGTCGAGGTCGGGCAGTTTGGAGCGGCCGTTGGTCGCGGCGACGAGGACGGTGAGAAATTCAGCGCGGTGTTCGCCGAGTTGGGGTTTCAAGAACTCGATGAAGTAAGCGATATCCCTGACAAGAATCTGGCGGGTCTCCCCTGTACTTTGTTAGCGTGAAACGCCGGTTGGCTTAGAATGCTAACGCACTCTTTGCCATCAGTTTCTCTGGTTTCACTGACAGTTATCAGAGGGCACGACTTGGAGGACTCGGCCCCCCAACCTCCCTGCCGGCCTTCCAACCAGTCGTTGGGTGTCACGTATCCGAGAGCGCTGTGCAAGCGCACCAGGTTGTGGTGGTTCACGAACTCCTGTACCACCCGCCGCGCGTCGGCCAACGTCAGCAGAGTCTTAGGCCCGATGACCTGCTCCTTGAGCGTGCGATGAAAACGCTCCAGTTTGCGTTGGATTGTTGGATTGGGGATAATGGGGACTGGTGAGCACGTGGCTGGTTTGCCACAAGCGCAGGAACTCTTTGAAGTCCTTGGCCACGAACTGCGGGCCGTTGATGCCCCAAGCCTAGTGCAAAGCCCGCCGTCAAAGGCCGTCAACGAACACGGCGGCTTTGGAAAATGGACTTCGGAAATATGCTTTAATCCGTCCGACCTGCCGACCGTGATTCACAATGCGGCAGCGCCCGTCTGACGAGAACGGGAGTCCTCAGATTCAAGTAATCGTGGCTCTTAGGGCCAACTCCCCCCCCTTCTGCGTCAATCCGCGTATTGCACACCGAAAGCTTTCGGGGCTGCGGGCAAACAACACATAAGCTCTTGTCTCTGTGATCCTTCCGCAACTTTCATCCGTGTCATCCGTGCCATCCGTGGTCGCATTTCCTTTGGTTGCGCCTCCCCGCGCTGCGCTCTCCCCGTCCTCCATAGCTTCAGCGAAGGAAGATGCGGCTAAATCCTCTTCTCCTGAAAAAGTTCTTGCCAACATCCATAATCATGTGGTATAACATCCATCGATGAAATGCTCATCACATCGGGCAAGACAGGCTTTCGCCCCCGGCGCTCCGCCGGCGCTCCATTTATTGGTCCTTCTGCGCCCTTCCAAGTTTCAGCCTTTAGCCCTCAGCCTTGTCCCTTCCCTTTGCCCTGTGTCCAATCAAGCCGGGTTAAGGTAATTTAAGCCAATTTAAGGTAAATCAACCCCCCTCCCCCCCCTCTTGAAATATGAACTCATTCAGCCTTTCACCCCTCAGCCCCACGCGCCAGCCCACGCGCCAGCGTCAGCCCGACAATTTGTTCACTTGTCAGCCCAACAATTTGCTTACTTGTCAGCCTTCTTTCTTGCGTTGCGGCCCAATTCGACTGAATTCGACCCAATTCGACCAAAATCAATATCGCTCCGCCACGCGATTTGCTGCTTTGAATTGCTGCTTTGAATTGTATTGCCTTCTCCGCCGCCGATGGCAAAATGAGGCAAATTGGTCTGGATGCTGTTGAAATTCCCGCACCAATCATTTATGCACTGGCAAGGATCGGCGATAAAAAAGTATGGCGGCTGGCAGCCCGTCCTTGCGCAGCGCGGCCCGACAACGCCGGTCTGAAAATTAACTCAAAATCTCAAACGCCATGATCAGAATGCAACAAAAACCACGATGTCTCCTCGCCACGGCGCTCCTTGGCTGCCTGGCGATTCATTCCACCCTCCTCTCAGTGGCAGCCCCGTCCACTCCGAGCACCCGCAAATCACCCGACTGGCTCCGCAGCGCGGTCGTGTATGAAATCTTTCCACGAAACTTCTCCAGGGAAGGGGATCTCAACGCGATTACCGCCCGGTTGGATGAATTGAAGGACCTCGGTGTGGACGTTCTCTGGCTCATGCCGATCCATCCGCTCGGCGAAAAAATGAAGAAAGGCTCCTGCGGAAGTCCTTTCGCCGTGCGCGACTTTTACGCCATCAACCCCGACTACGGCACCACCAACGACTTCAAGCGGCTGATCGATCAAGCCCACAAGCGCGGCATGAAGCTCATCATGAATATTGTGGCCGCTCAGACCGCTTGGGACAGCGTGCTCATGGATCATCCGGATTTTTACAAGAAGGATACCAATGGCGCCATCATCCCCCCCCTTCCGGCCTGGACGGATGTGGCCGGGTTGAATTATGCCAACCCGGACGTGCGCCGCTACATGACTGAAATGATGAAATACTGGCTCAGGGACTTCGGCGTGGACGGGTTTCGTTGCGACGTCGCTCCCACCGTGCCGGTTGAGTTTTGGGAAGCAGCCCGCGATGAACTCGAGAAGCTCAATCCCAACGTCGTCATTCTCGCCGACGCCGGCGCCAAGCCGGAACTGCTTGCCAAAGCCTTCGACGTGGATTCCTCCTGGGGCTTCTTTTACACGCTGGACTTGGTTATGAGCGGCACTGTGCCCTTCTCCTATCTGAAAGAATCGTGGGAACGCACCTCTCAGCAGTTCCCAAAGGGCGCCTTGCACCTGCGCATCTCGGACGACCACGAGCAAATTCGGGCGGTGGCCCGTCACGGCATGGAGGGCGCGCTGGCCGCGCAGGTGTTGATGCTGACGCTCGACGGCGTGCCGCTCTTTTACAACGGCATGGAAGTGGGTGATGCCACCGAATCCGCCGACCCGGCTTTGTTTGAAAAAATGCCGGTGTTTTGGAATCCCGGCGGACGCCCTCCTCTGCGCAACATTTACCGGGATTTGATCAAACTTCGCAAGCAATACGCCGCCTTGTATGGCGGGGATGTGGTCTGGCTCCAAAACTCGGCGGCGGGGGAAGTCGCCAGCTTCCTGAGAAAGGATGAGAAGGATGAGTTCCTTGTCCTGATCAATCTTTCAAGCCAGCGCGCGACCGGCTCGGTGGAACTGTCAAATGCGGAGGGCTTTGAACCGGTGAAAATCAGCGGCCGGAGCGTCCCGGTTGACCCCCTCGCTTCCGGCTTCAGCCTCAACGGCTACGAGTGGTTCATTTTTCATCGAACCATTCGCAAATAATGATCCGCGGAGTGTTTCCGACCCTTGCCAGCCGTTCACCCCGGCCGGACGGCAGCTCGCCAGTGTGCGAAACGCACCTTTCAACCGGCCGGCCTGAAAAATCCGCCTTGTCTTTGGCCGGCGCTTGCGGGATGTTACCCAGGCTCTCCGAAACAGGGCCGGCGATTGTTGAAAATGGATATGCCCCAAGCTTTGGTGTCATTTCTGAAACGCTGGATGATTACCACGGCGGCCGTCGTGCTGGCCGCCAGTATTGTCCCGGGCATTACGTACACACCGGGGGGCCTGATCCTGGCGACGCTCCTGCTCGGTTTGCTCAACGCCTTCGTCCGCCCGGTCATGCTGCTCCTGTCGCTCCCCCTGCTCATTTTCACTCTGGGACTCTTCATCCTGGTCATCAACGCCCTCCTGCTTTACTGGGTCGGCCACATTCTCAGGAATTTTCAGGTCGAATCTTTTGGGGCGGCGTTTTGGGGGTCGCTCATTATCAGCATCGTTTCGATGATGCTCAACGCCCTGACCAAGGGCGGCGGAGGGCCGCGCGTCGAATTTCGCCGCGGCAATCCCCCGCGCCCGCCGTCCGGCGACGGCGGCGGCCCGGTCATTGATGTTTGACCGGTCACGGCCCGGCCAATTGCCAGGCCAGGCGCAAGACGGGAACGCCTTGTTTGAGGAACCCCCGCTCGAAATCGGTCAACACCCCGGCCAACTCTTCCGGCGTCGGGATTTCCGCGAAGAACGGGCACGCGCCAAAGACCGCTTTCATCCGCGAAAAATAGTCCGCGTTGTCCGTCCGCAAATAAACCGCGCCGCCGTCGGCCAGCGCCTCCCTGGCCAGGGTGGGAAAACGCTCGTTGATCAGGCGGTGCTTGTGGTGTTTGCGCTTGGGCCACGGGTCCGGGAAGTAAATGTGCAGGGCTTGGGCTGATTTCGGCGGCAGCAGGCGCTCCAGGAAATAAGACGCCTCGATCCGCACCGCCCTCAGGTTGGCCAGGCCCAGCCGCTGGCCCTTCCGCTCCAGTTTCCGCAGCCGCCCCAGCAACCGCTCGACGCCGATGAAATCGCGCCCGGAATGGAGCGCGGCGTAGTGCGCCAGAAACGAGCCGTCGCCGCTGCCCAATTCGATTTCCAACGGCTGCCGGCGGGGAAAAAGCTGCGCCAAGTCCAGCCGCTCGACAATCGAAGCCAGCGGATGGATGAGGCGGGCGGCGGCGGCCTGGCTGGTTTCAGGGTTCAATCAGGCGCAACTGGAAGTTCTTCACTCCCGCCGCGGTGGTGTAGGTGGCGACGCCGAGCGGTTCGCAAAGATAGATGGAACCGGGCCGCAGCGAAACTTTGCGTCCGATTATGGAAACGTCGATGATCTTCCTCTCGTCCAGCCAGGCCTCGATCCTGGCGGGAGTCACGCGCAGGAGGACGTGATACCAATGGCCCGTGTCGAAAGACAGGCTCTTGGTCGTTTCGTTTTCCGATGCGTCCTGGTCGTCCAGGCTGGAGAGTCCGACCAGGCCGCCGCCCCACCCGCCGAGGATGAGGCTGCACGAGGAATCCCCCACGGGAAAGGTCAGCCCGCAAAAAAAGTCGCTGCCGTCCAGCTTGATCGAGTCAAGAACGATTTCGTAATCGGTTTTGGGCAGCGTCCCGTTGGTCCAGGTGATGCCGCTCAATTCGGCGCCCATGCCGATCTTAATGTAGCCGGACTCAACCGTCACCTCGCCATGCCCGGCGAAATCGGTCACGGCCCAATGGGTCAAAGTTTTCCCATCGAACAGGGACGTCCACTGTGTCGTCCAGTGATTGGCGCGCGGCGCGAAGGCGATGGCCACGGGCGGGGGCGCCGACGGCGCCGGTTTGGGTGGCGGGACCGCTGGTTTATGGCTGGCGCAACCGGCCAGCAGCAAAAGCGCAAGCCCCAAGCCGCGCCGGGCAAGCCGTTTTCTGCCGTCCGCCGAATGACTTGGTCCGCGTGTCATGAATAGCGAGACTAAACTCAGCGGCGGCCCGTTCAAAGCTCAAAGTCCGAAATGCGCCCCTTTACGGAGAGGCCACGCGGTAGTAGCCCTGCAAGGAGGCGACGCCGTTGGTCACGACGCGGACCGAGCCGTCGCCGGTGAAGGATTGCAAGGGGGTCCACATGGCGTTAGTCAGGGCGTTGTTGTACTCGACAGTGTAGGTTTGGTTGCTGACGGTTTGAAACGAGAAAGTGAAATTGCCGCCGAGGAGCAGCGGGTTGGCGAGAGTGGGCGCCCACGGGCCGTTGCAGCAAACGTTGCTTCCGCCGTCGTTGACCGCGATGGTGTCCACCCACCAGCCGACCGAGCCATAGGCATTGCCGATGTCCGTGGCGCAGCGCCATTTCAACTGGATGTTTTGCCCGGCCGCCGCGGCGGGAAGGCTGGCCACCGTCGTGATGAAGCCGCCGGAATCGCCGCTCCACGCCGCCCGTCCGGCCAGGGGATTGCCGGTGTCCGAGGCGATGGTCTGAGCATAACCGTTGGTCAGAAAAACGCCGCCGGCCGCCAGGAGATCGCTGAAGGCGTTCGTGCCGATTTGAATTTCCAGCACGCCGCCGTCGAACGCTTCCGCCATGTCATAGGGATTGATTTCGAGATTGATGCTGTGGCGGAAAACCACTTGCGCGGCCGCCGTGGCAATGGGAATGGAAGGCGAGAGCAACTCGGCGATGCCGGCGTTGGTGACGGCCGTCGCAAAGGCCGAGTTGGGTGGGGAATCGGCGCTGTTGTTCGTCGTCACCCAGGGGATTTGGCCGCCTGTCACCGCCGTGGTCCAACCGGACGGCAGCGCCGGCGGGGTGACAGCATCAAAATTCTGTGTCAAATCTATTAAAGGAACGAATTGCCCCAGGGGAAAGGTGAAGTTCACCGAACCGAGGCTGGCAGGGCCGTCCTGCAACTGGAGCGTGGCCGTGAGCGTCCCCCCGCACTCGCCGCCGGCGGTGAAGGAGAACGCCGCCTCCACGGGAGCGCCGCCCGCCGGCAGCACGCCGCACGCCACCGGGCCGCCGGGAGAGAGGACGCCGCCGCCGGACAGGAGAGTGGCGGCCAAATTAGTCGTATTGACTGTGCCCAGGTTTTGGAGCGCGAAGCGGACCGTCACGGTTTCGCCGGGATCGATCAGGCCGTTGGCGGGCAGGCAATTTTCCGCGGCGACGACGGCGCCGGCGGGAACAATGACGGGCGGGCCGGCGCCGGCCGCGTTGTCGATTACCAGGGCAAAGTCCTGCGCCAGACCGTTGCTGCCGTTGGGCACGCCGATGGAATTGAGGCTGGTGGCGGCGACGGTGACGGTGAAGTTCCCCGCCGCGCCCGGCGGGAGGAAAACGCTTTCGACGTTGTTGGCCGGATCGGGCGCGCCGCCCGCGGCCGACCAGGCGTTGCTGAACACGTTTCCCAAATAGGTCTGGCCCCCGATGCTCACTGTCAAGTCGAGGTCGTTGTTGTAAGCCGCGCCAATCGTGCTGCCGGGGGCGTCGGTCCAGGCGACGGTGACGCGGAAGGGAAGGTTGGTGTCGGCGACCGAGCCGGAGAAGGCGCGCGTCTGGCCGCTTTCGGTGAAGGTATCGACGCCCAGTTGGTCGCGGACGATGCGCGGCACGCCGTCAAAGGCGGCGCCCAGGTCCAATTCGCCCATGCCCTGGGCGTCCGACCAAAGCGTGTCGTTTGCGGTGACGCCAGTCAGGTAGCGCGCGCTATTCATCAGCCAGGCCTTGGTCATGGCCGGCGACGGCGGGAGGAACGACTGATTGAGGAAGTACTGCCGGAGCAGGGCGCAGCCGCCCGCCACGCACGCGGTGGAATGGCTCGTCCCCGAAGAGGCCGTGTAGAATTGCTGGCCGGGCGGGTAGTAAGTGCTTCCAACCCCGCCGCACACGCTGTCGCCGTTGTAACAGGAATCGGCCGTGCCGAAAGACCCCGGATCGCCGGCCTGAACGACGCCGCCGCTGACGTGGGTCGAAGGAGCGACCAGGTCCGGCTTGTGGCGGCCATCGGCGCAGGGGCCGCGCGAGGAAATGTCAAGAATTTCGTTGGCGCTGCCCGCCTGATTGTCGCCGATGTTGCATTCGTCGTAGCCGCCGAAGGGTTGCACGTTGTCGGCGCCGCCGACGGCGATGACATTCTTGGCTGTGGCCGGCTCGTCGGGGGTTTGCGCGCCCGGCCCCGAATTTCCCGCCGCGAAGACGATGACCATTTCCTGGTTGCCGGTCGCCGGATAAGGGGAGCCGGCGGGCTGGGCGTCGCGGACCAGCGCGTCGAATTCCTGCGAAGCGATGCCATAATCGCCATTGGCATTGCCGTAGCCCCAACTGTTGTTGCTGACGCGAGCGCCATCCTGGTAGGCCTGGTCCTGCAATTGGCTGAAGCTCAGGTTGCCAGTCGGATAATCCGGGTCAAAAATGACGGACGACCCCAACTGCACAAAAGGGCAGACTCCCAAGCCGTAGTGATACCCCGCGTTGTCCGCAAACGGATAGCCCGAGGCGTTGTCATACCCGCCGATGATATGCGCGTTGAGCGTGCCGTGGCCGTCGCACCCCTTCAACGTGCTGCCCGCATTGGGCGTCCCTTCCAGGCGCGAGTAAACGACCCGGCTGGCCGCGTTCGTTTCGCCCTCGCTGTAAAGACCAAAATGGTTCGGCGTGGTCGTGCCATCGTCAATCCCGCTGTCGGTCACGTCCACGACAAAGGCCGAGGCGGTGAATTGTTCCTGGGTGAAGCCTTTGCCGGCGAGCCAGGCGAGGTAGCCGGGGCCGCTGGGCACATTCCCGGAGAGATTTCCCGCAACGATCTGATCCTGCCGTTCGCAAAGTTTTTTCGGCGCAAGGAAAGGCCGAATCGAAATCACATCGGGCCGGGCGGCGAGAGCCTTCACGTCGGCCGGTTTCAAACGCGCGATCACATTGAGATACTGCAAGACGCGGCGCTGCTGAATCGGCGGTTCGAGCAACTTCAACGTCGCCGCGTTGGCCGTGGCGTCCGCCACAAGCTGGATGGCGTAGGGAGCCGCTTCCGCCGGGCGCGCGGCGAAGTTGCTCTTATAGTCGTCCAGGAAAGGGCCGTCCCACTGGATGGGCGCGACGGCGGCGGAAAGCGATTGGACTTGGGCGATGGCCCGGGCGTCGCCATAGACAAGATAGGCGTTGTGCGGAATGTAACTGACGATTTGCAGGCGCGCGTCGAGCAGGGCCTGGCGCCAGGCGGGCTGCACCGGCCCCGCGAAATGCACCAGGCGCAGGCGTTTGCCGGGGAACGAGCCGGCGGCCCGGCCGAGCGACTGGACTTGCGGCTGGGAAGTGTCGAGGCGCCCGGCATTGAGGAGGATGGAATTGTAAATGTCCCGCACCACAAGGCCGTTGGTTCGCGGTGTTTCAAAGAGTTGATAGCCCCCGTAGTCCGCAATCAATCGTCCGCCCTGCGCCGCGAGGGCGCGCGCCACAGCGGGATCGTTGACCTGGACTTTGTGAGCCAGAGCCGGCAAAGCCAGCAGAGCCAGAGCCAGGGAGAGGCGCGCTCGCTTCATGCGAACAAATCCATCTGCGGCGGCGGGCCGAGCTTTTTCAATTTTTCCGCTTCGGCGTGGCGGGGATGACGGCGCACCTTGCCTTCGGGCGTCAATTCGGATTCTTCCAGATTGGCCAGGATTTCCTTGGCGCGGTCGATGACGCCCTTGGGGACGCCGGCCAGGCGGGCGACCTGGATGCCGTAACTCTTGTCGGTCGCGCCCGCCGTGATTTTGCGCAGGAAGACGATCTGGTCGTTCCATTCGCGGACGGCGACGTTGAAGTTTTGCACCCGCGGGAGGCGGGCGGCCAGTTCGGTCAACTCGTGATAGTGGGTGGCGAAGAGGGTTTTGGCGCCGACGGCATTGTGCAAATGCTCGACAACGGACCAGGCCAGGCTCAACCCGTCGAAGGTGCTGGTGCCGCGCCCAATTTCGTCAAGAATAACAAGGCCGCGGGCGGTGGCGTTGTTGAGGATGTCGGCCGTTTCGCTCATTTCCACCATGAAGGTGGATTGGCCGCGGGCCAGGTCGTCGCTCGCGCCGATGCGGGTGAAAATCCGGTCGATCAACCCGATCCGCGCCGCCGTGGCCGGCACGAAGCAACCGGCGTGGGCCAGCAAAACAATGAGCGCGACCTGCCGGATGTAGGTGCTTTTGCCCGCCATGTTCGGGCCGGTAATGAGCATCATTTGCTGCCGGGCGTGATCCAGAAAGGCGTCGTTGGGGACAAACCGTTCCCCGGCCAGGGTTTGCTCGAGCACCGGATGGCGTCCGTCGCGAATGTCGATCGTGCCGTCCGCCGCGATTTCCGGCTGGCAATAATTGTAGAGGCGCGCCGTCTCGGCGAACGCGGCCAGCACGTCCAGCGGCGCCAGCGCCGCGGCGCTTTGCTGCAAACGCGGCAACTGCTCCAGCACCTGTTCGCGCACCCGCTGGAACAACTCGTACTCCAGCCGCACGCTCCGCTCCTCCGCCCCGAGGATTTTCGCCTCCTTCTCCTTCAACTCCGGCGTGATGAACCGTTCGCCCCCGGCGATGGTCTGCTTGCGCACGTAATGGGCGGGGACCCTGTCGAGATTGGACTTCGTCACCTCGATGTAATAGCCGAAAACGGAATTGAACCGCACTTTCAACGACGCGATGCCGGTGCGGGCGATCTCGTCGCGTTGCAGTTGGGCGATCCAATCTTTCCCGTCGCGCGTGGCGTGCCGCAATTCGTCCAGGCTGGGATCGAACCCGTCGCGAATCAGCCCGCCTTCCTTGACCGCCAGCGGCGGCTCCTCGACGATGGCGCGGGCGATCAATTCGACCAGGTCCGGGGCTTCGGCCAGTTGTCCGGCCAATTCGTCGATCAAATCGGGGCGGCGCGGCGCCTCCTCCTGGAGAGTGGGCAACTGCGGCGGGGACCCCGGCGGTTGCAGGCGGGCGAGAAGCTGCTTGAGGGCGGGAATTTTTTCCAAACCCCGCCGCAGCGCCAGCAGGTCGCGCCCATTGCCCGAACCGGCAGTCAGCCGGCCCAGGGTGCGTTCCAGGTCGCGCACCTCGGCCAGTTCGCGCCGGAACTCGTCCAGCAGCGCGGTGTTGTCCAGCCAGAGCCGGACGGCGTCGAGCCGGCGCAAAATGGGCGCGGCGGTGGCCAGGGGCTGGCTGAGCCAGTCGCGCAAGCGGCGCGCGCCCATGGGAGTGACGGTGCGGTTGAGCGCGCCGTAAAGGCAGGCCTGGCGCGGCGCGTCGGCGGGGCGCGGTTCGAGGATTTCGAGATTCCGCAGCGAGGTGGAATCCAGCGTCATGAAATCGGTGCATTGATGGAAGGAAAGGCGGGTCAGGGCCGAAACATCGCGCCGCAAATGTTGCGTCAAGTAATGAATCACCGCCCCCGTCGCGCCCACGGCCGCCGGGCGGTCCTTCAGCCCGAAACCGTCGAGCGAGGCGACCTTGAAATGCTCGCGCACGGTGAACTGGGCGGTTTCGGGCGCAAAGACCCAGTCCTCGTACGGGTTCAACACGGCGGAATGGCCGCGGGCGATGGCGGCGAGATTTTCGGCGGCGGCGGGAAAAATGATTTCCGCCGGGCGCAGCCGTTCCAATTCGGCGCGCAAGGCGGGTTCGCCTTCGACCTGGGTGGCGGTGAAATCGCCGGTGGTCAGGTCCGCGGCGGCCAGCCCGAAGACTTTGCCGCAGGCGCAGAGGGCGGCCAGGAAATTATTCCGTTCCGGGGCCAGGAGCCGCTCGTCGAAGTGCGCGCCCGGGCTGAGAATCTGGGTGACCTCGCGCTTGACCAATTGGCCGGGCCGCGCCTCCTCCAACTGGTCGCAAATGGCGACCTTGCGGCCCGCCTTCAGCAGCCGGGCGATGTAGCCGGGGGCGGCGTGAAAAGGGATGCCGCACATGGGAACGTCGCCGCGCCGGGTCAGGGCGACATTGAGCAAGGGCGCGCCGACCTTGGCGTCGTCGAAAAACATTTCATAAAAATCCCCCAGGCGGAACAGCAAGAGGGCTTCCCGCGGCAGTTCGCCCTTGATGCGGCGATACTGCGCCATCATCGGCGTCAACTGTGTATCCTGGCCCAAGCGCGCCCAGTCTAAATATGCCCGGCGCGAGTGTCGAAAGAAAAGGGCGCGCGATTGAGGCGGTCGGTCAATCCCTCGGCAGGGTCTTTTCCTAATCGAATCGAATCCGACCGGGAGACCGGCCGTTGGCGCCCAAAATCGGTCAGCACTGGTACCGCTAACGGGGCGCTTGCAGTTCGTAATTGATGATTGACAGGGCGTAAACCGCCGCCGTTTCGCTGCGCAGGACCAGCGGGCCGAGTGTCATGGGCAACGCGCCGGCGTTTTTGATCGCGTCCATCTCCAAGGGCGCAAAATCGCCCTCCGGACCAATCCAAACGCAGACGCTGGCCGGGCGGCTTTGCCGCGCGCGCTCGAAAGCCGCGAAGTATTCGCGGGCGTGCCGGCGGTCTTCCTCCAGCGAACCGACCAGGGCCAAATCGAATCGTTCGCCGCGGGCCAGCCAGGCCGGCAACGTGACCGGCGCTTCGACCCGCGGCAGCCAGCGCTGGCCGCATTGTTTGATGGCTTCCACGGCGGTCTGCTGCCATTTCTCCCGCTTGTGTTCCGCCGCCTCGCCTTCCAAGCGGGTGGCGACCCGCTCGGACAGCAGCGGCACCACACGCCACACTCCCAGTTCGGTCGCCTTTTGCACGATGGCGTCGAAAATATGGCCCTTGGGGATGGCTTGCACCAGGGTGATGCGGCACGCCGGGGCGGGTTCGCGAACAAAATTTTCCACCTCGAGAGAAATTTTTTTCCGTTCGACGGCGCCAACCCGGCAGATGAATTCGCCGCCGACGCCGTCCAGCACCGTCACGCGTTCACCGGGTCTGAGCCGCAAGACATCCGCCGCGTGATGCGCTTCGCCGCCGGTCAAGGCCAGGCGGTCGGACTGGCATTGTTCCGGCGGCAGATGGAAACGGCGCATGAGGCGAGTCAACTAAACAGGCTTTTGGCCCTTTCGATGAAACTCTGGCGCATGGGGTGGACGGTCTCGTCGCAGAGTTTGGCAAACTCATCCAGCTTGGCGCGCTGGGCGGCGTTCAAATGGGCCGGCACCTCGATCTGCACCCGCGCCAGCAAATCCCCCGTGCCGTAGCCCTGGACATTCCTGATGCCTTTGCCTTTGAGCCGAAAGACGGTGCCGGGCTGGGTGCCGGGTGGCACCTTGATGTCCGCGCTGTCCCTCAAGGTCGGCACCGAGATGACCGCGCCCAAAGCCGCCTGGGCAAAACTGATCGGCACCTCGCACAGCAAATCGTCGCCCTCGCGCTGGAAAATTTCATGACGCTTGACATGCAATACGACGTATAAATCGCCGGGCGGACCCCCGCGAACGCCCGCCTCCCCGTTTCCTGTCGAGCGCAGGCGCGAGCCGCCATCGACCCCGGCGGGGACCTTGATTTTGATTTTCGACGCCCGCTCGCGGCGTCCGGCTCCGCCGCAAGCCCGGCACGGTCTATCGACCACCCGCCCGCGTCCTTCGCAACGCGGGCAGGTCTGGGCAATGCTGAAGATGCCGCGCGAACTGATGACCTGGCCGCGTCCGCCGCAGGTGGAACAGACTTTGGTGATGGCGCCCGGCTCGGCCCCGCTGCCCCGGCAAGAGTCGCACTCGCCCAGTTTCGTCAGTGCGATTTCCTTTTCGCAGCCTTGCGCCGCTTCCAGGAACGTCAATTCCATGTCGTAGCGCAAGTCGTCCCCGCGCTCGGCGCCGCCCGGCCGCCGTTCCCCGCCGCCAAAGAGGTCGTCGAAGATGCTCGAATTGCCAAAGACTTCCCGGAAGATGTCCGCCGGATCGTGGAACCCGCCGCGGGCGCGGGCGCGCGAGTCAAAGGCGGCATGACCGTATTGATCGTAAGCGGCGCGGGTTTGGGGATCGCTTAGAATTTCGTAGGCGTGGCCCAACTCCTTGAATTTTTCCTCCGCCACCTTGTCGTTGGGGTTGCGGTCGGGATGATACTTGAGCGCCAGTTTGCGATAGGCCTTCTTGATCTCCTCCACGTCCGCGCCGCGGTCCACCCCCAGGACTTCGTAACAATCTCGTTTTGACATACGCGGTTAAGCGGCCGGCTTTTTGGCCACGATCACCCCCGCCGGACGGAGCAGCCGGTGGCGGAAACGGTATCCCTTGCGCACCTGCCGCACCACCTGCCCCTCGGGCGCCTCCCCGGTTTCGACTTGCGAGACCGCCTCATGCACGTTGGGATCAAACCGCTTGCCCGCCGCTTCGATTTCCTCCAGGCCCGCTTCGGCCAGGGCGGATTTGAGCTGCTGCGAAATCAGGGCAATGCCGGCCTGCAACGAGGCGGCCGCCGGCGGCTCCGTGGCGGCGGCGGCCAGGGCCATTTCAAAGGCGTCCAGCACCGGGAGCAGTTTAACCAGCAAATTCTCATTGGCGAAAGCGATCCCCTCCTGCCGCTCGCGCGCGGCGCGCTTTTTGTAATTCTCCAAATCGGCCGTCTGGCGCAACAGCCGGTCCCAATACTCATCGGCCTTCGCCGCCCGTTCCCTGAGTTGCTCGATCTGCCCCGGCGTCGGCGTCACCAGCGCCGGCAATTGTTCCGCGGCCGCCGCCGCTCCGGCCTCGCCGGCGTCTTTTTCCTTCTTCTTTTCTTTATGATCCATCCTAGAGCAATAAAGCATCTCCGCCTTCGTTTCAACCCTCCTTACAGCGAGAAGGTGGGACAGGGCACATCCTGGAAGGTGGAAAAAATGCCCACGTGCGCTCCGCCGGCCCGCTCCAGGCGGCTCGCCACGACTTGCCGGGCCAGTTCCGGGTTGTTGCAATCCCGGCTCAGGTGCCCCAGATAAAGCTGCCGCAAGCCGGGCGAAAGGATTTGCTCGGCCACGTCGGCCGCCCCGTCATTGGAGAGGTGCCCGTGGCGGCTCAAAATCCGCTGCTTGAGACTCCACGGACGCCGGGGGTCATCCTTCAACATTTTCAAATCGTGGTTAGCCTCCAGCAAAACCACGTTGGCGATCCGGAGCCGTTCCACCACCAGCTTGGTCACATGCCCAAGATCGGTCAGAAATCCGATGTTGCCCGCCGCTGTCCGCACCAGAAAACCGACCGGATCGCAGGCGTCGTGCGGCACCGGAAAAGTGTCCACGGTCACGTCGCCGATGGCAAAAGAGCCGCCGGTGCAGAAGAGGCGGGCGTCGATCCGGATTTGCAACTGCGCTTCGATGGCTTCCCTGGTCAGCCGGTTGCAATAGACGGGCAGCTCCAGCTTCGCGGCCAATCCGACCAACCCGGAGACATGGTCGGAGTGTTCGTGCGTGATGAGGATGCCCTGGAGGGTTTCCGGCGCCCGCCCGATCGTGGCCAGACGCTGCCGGATTTGCCGCCCGGTAAAACCGGCATCAATCAAAAGGCGGGTTTCGCCCGTCTCCAAATACGCGCAATTGCCCCCCGACCCGCTCCCCAGAATGGTTAAATGCACTGGCACGGCTCGACCTTAAGAGCGCGGTTTGCGGCCAGCAATCTTTTTCTGAAAATTCCACTTCGCGCTTGAGAAAAGTGGATTTCGCGCTAAAATGCCGCCGATGTCACAGGGCTTGCATTTATCGCAAAAGATGTCGCTCTCGCAGGTGCTGGCGCCGCAATTGCAGCAGTCGCTGGCCCTGCTCCAAGCGCCCACTCTGGAGTTGAAGGCTCTGGTCGAACAGGAATTGCAGCAGAATCCTATTCTTGAGGAAGTCCCCGCCGCCGAAGTCGAACTCAACGAGCGCGTCAAGGAGGACGGCGTCCGTGACAGCGCCGCCGACGCCGCCGACCTGGCCGAACCGCCGCCGGACGTGAAGTTCGATCCCGCGACCGAGAAACCGAGCAACGCCCCGGTGGACGATTTCCAGGCCGAGTTCGAGCGCCTGACCCAGGTGGACCAGGAATGGCGCGATCATTTCGCCCAAACCAACCTCCCCGTCCGCCAAAGCCAGGAAGCCGAGGAACGCCGCCAGTTCATGTTCGATTCCCTCGTCGCCGGCACTTCCCTGCAAGAGAGCCTCCTGGAACAAATGCGCTTCTCCGACCTCACCCCGGAGCAGAAGTCCATCGCCGAGATGATCATCGGCAACATCGACGACGTCGGCTACCTCAAGGCCAGCGTCGATGAACTCTCCTTTGCCACCGGCACCCCAACCGACAAAATCATCGCCGTCCTCAAGGTCATTCAAGGCTTTCATCCCCCGGGCGTCGCCGCCCGCGACCTGCGCGAATGCCTCCTGCTCCAATTGGAGCGCGCCGGACACGAAAAATCCCTCGAATACCGCATCATCCGCGATTTCATGGACGCCTTGGGCAAACGCAAGCTCCCCGAAATCGCCCGCGGCCTGGCCGTTTCCGTCGAACAAGTCCAGGCCGCCTTCGAGCGCATCAAGTGCCTGGAGTTCCATCCCGGCCGCGAGTACCTGCCCGACAACGACCGCTACATATTGCCCGAGGTCTTCGTCCAGAAGGTCGGCGACGACTACGTCGTCACCACCAACAACGAACAAATTCCCCACCTGCGCATCAGCAACCAATACAAGGATTTGATGTCCCAGCCCGACGCCTCGGCCGAGGTGCGCGATTACATCCGCGACAAGATTCGCGCCGGGAAATTCCTCATCAAGAGCTTGCAACAGCGGCAGCAGACCATTTTGAACATTGGCAACGAGATCGTCAAACGCCAGAAGGAGTTCATGCAGAAAGGCCGCGCCTTCCTCAAGCCCATGACCATGGTCCAGGTCGCCGAAGTGGTGGGCGTCCACGAAACCACCGTCAGCCGCGCCGTCTCCAACAAATATATCGACACCCCCCAGGGCCTCTTCGAGATGAAATACTTTTTCACCTCCGGCATACAAACCGACGCCGGCAGCGACGTATCCAACACCAGCGTCAAGGACATGGTTTCGGAGATGTTCAAGGGCGAGAACCCGGCCAAGCCGCTATCCGACCAGGAAATCGTCAAAATGCTCAAGGAAAAAGGGATCGTCATCGCCCGCCGCACCGTGGCCAAGTATCGCGCCGAGTTGAACATCCTCCCCTCGAACCTGCGCAAGGTCTATTGAGCAAAACGCTTTCCGGCTTCGGCCATTGTGTTTTATCGTGCGATGCGAGACCCGAGTAAATCCCGTTTTCCGGGCTTGACCCTTTAGGAACCCCTTTACGCCGTCAAATCAATTGTTGAATGTATGAAGTTGACCCCAATGCTCGCCCCAATGCTCGTGAAGGAGACAGGCCATCAGCACCCACACCTGCAAACCGCCATCAATAACTACGGCGGCTTGCTTTTGGCGATGGGCAAAAGCCCGGTGGAGGTCCAGGCGCAACTCAACGCCATCGGAAAACCCTTCGGTATTCAGTTCGGCTCAAACGCTTGAATCATTGCCGTTGACAACCACCAATTTGACTTCTTGAAAGGGGTCAAGCCCGGAATTCGGAACGGCATTCATAATTGCGACATGGCGGCTCGGTCGTCCGCCCGCCCTATCTGCCTTTCAATCTCGCCAGACCAGGATCAGCGGCTGGTTTAACCCGCCGGATCGTCTGCAATATACGAAACCGGCTTCTTTTTTTTGCACTGCCATCCTGGAAAGTTTTGTTTTCCTGACAAGATTTTTTTGCCGCAAAAGAACACAGCGCGGCCAGCCGCAACCAAAAAAGGACGGACAGCATTAACAGGATTAACAGGATTAACAGGATTAAGAATGGATTCAGAAAAAAGAATTCCCCCCTTCATCCTGTCCATCCTGTTCATCCTGTCAAAACTCTTTTTCCGCGATCTTCTGATGGATTGCAGTCCAAAGGGCCGCCTTCTTGAGCTTTCGTGTTCCTTGTGCCCTTTTGTGGCAATCACTCCCGGTCCAAAAATTATTAACAAAAACACTTGCAATCGCTCAAAACTGTGTCATATTTCCAGCCGTGCGGACACGCGCTGTTTGACATAACGCGGAGTCGCCGGGGAGTCGCCTGCCCGTCCGCCGCGGGACCAGACTCCGCGCGGCCTTAACCGGCCGCAGGCGCCCCAGCCAGTCAGGAACCTGCGTCACCCGCAGGCCAACGCGCCTTTGCGCGGCTATCCCGAAAGGGTTTGCCGCGTTGAGAGGATTTTTGCCGCAAACAAACATAAAGCGCACATAGTCAGTAATTTATATTCTTTTCTTTGTGATCTTTGTGTTCTCTGCGGTTAAATCCTCTTCGGTTTCGCTTGAAGCCAAAACGGAGCAAGACGGACTAAAACGGAGCAAAACGGAGTACTTTTTTATTTTGGGTGCGTCAAGTTTGTGGCGGGAGATTTCATGACAGATCCGCTGCCGCCTGGCGCGGACTTGGCGTGGGTCAGTGCGATTGTTCACCAGAATTCCCGGATTTAGGCGTTTCATTGTAAAGTGGGGTTGCATGACCGAAAGACCGTTTTGGAACGAACGGCTGGAGTTTGCGGCTCGCGCTGGGATGGTTCTCCATTAGAATCGTGGGATGGCGCGCTATTCACGCAATGACCAGGCGGGTATCGAGCTGCCGAAGGCGGAGCTGAGTCGGGAGAATCTCAAGCAGGCGTTGGAGCTGTTCCGGTATCTGCGTCCTTACCGGGTCCGGTTCAGCGCCGCCTTGGCATCCTTGTTTGCCTCCAGCCTGTTGAGTCTGTCGTTCCCTTACCTGGCGGGGAGCATCATCGACGCTGCCCTGCATCACGCCCAAGGCGGCGCCAGCATGGCCGGCGCGGATCGAACGGCGCTCCTGCTGATGGGCATCCTGGCGCTGCAAGCCGGCTTCTCCTTCTTCCAGTCCCTCTCGTTTGCCACCGCCGGCCAACGCAGCCTGGTCGATTTGCGCCGCGATACCTACGCGAGATTGATTTCGCTGCCCATGACGTTTTTCGCCCAACGCCGCGTGGGCGAGCTGGCCAGCCGTCTTTCCAGCGACCTGATTCAGATTGAAGACACCTTGATCGCCATCCTGCCCCAGTTTCTTCGCCAAACCACCATCCTGATCGGCGGCATCGCCCTGATCGCCGTCACTTCGCTGCAATTGACAGGCATCATGCTCGCCAGCCTTCCGGTAATAATCGTGGCGGCTGTGGTTTTCGGCCGCAAGACGCGCAAGATTTCCCGCGAAGCGCAGGATCGCCTGGCCGATACGGCCACGATCGTCGAGGAAACCCTGCAAGGCATCTTGAATGTGAAGGCCTTTTCCAACGAAGGTTACGAACTCAATCGCTACCACGATGGACTGGGATCATTTCTGGCCACCACCTTGCGCGGCGCCCGGCTGCGCGCGGCGTTCGTCGCCTTCATCGTCTTCGCCTTGTTCGGTTTCATCGTGCTGGTGCTCTGGTCGGGGGCGCGGCTTCTGCAACAGGGTGAAATCTCCTTCGGCCAACTCACCCGTTTCGGTCTCTACACGGCCTTTGTGGCTGGAGCGATGGGCCAATTTGCCGAGTTATACAGCCAGATCCAAAAGGCCATCGGAGCCACCCAGCGAGTTCGGGAACTCCTCCGGGAAACGGGTGAAGTGGAGGTTCACTTGGGTCCCGCGCCGCCCTCCACCTTGCCGCGGCTGCGAGGCGATATCGTGTTTGAGAACGTCCATTTCAGCTACCCTTCGCGACAAGGGGTCGAAGTTCTTCACGCGATCAACCTCGCCGCAAGTTCCGGACAAAGGATCGCGCTCGTCGGCCCGAGCGGCGCCGGCAAATCCACCCTCATCTCGCTGTTGCTTCGTCTCTATGACCCGTCGAGCGGGCGCGTATTGATCGACGGTCGGGACGCGCGCGACTACCGGCTCGCCGAACTGCGCGGCCAAATGTCCATGGTGCCGCAGGAGGTGTTGCTCTTCGGCGGAAGCATCGCGGAAAACATCGCCTACGGAAAGCCGGGCGCCAGCGCGGAAGAAATCGAACAAGCCGCCCGGCAGGCCAACGCGCACGAGTTCATCCAGGCCTTTCCCGAACGTTACGCCACGCTGGTGGGCGACCGCGGCATCAAACTCTCAGGCGGCCAGCGTCAACGCGTCGCCATTGCGCGCGCCATCCTGAAGAATCCAGCCGTCCTCATTCTGGATGAAGCCACCAGTTCCCTGGATTCGGAGAGCGAACGGCTGATTCAGGAAGCGCTGGAAACTCTGATGCGCGGGCGCACTTCGTTTATCATCGCTCACCGGCTCGCCACCGTGCGGCATGTGGATCGAATCATCGTCATCGACGGCGGACGTGTCGTGGAATCCGGCACACACGAGGAACTGCAAGCCGTTGCGGACGGCACTTACCGACGCCTCGCCGCCCTGCAATTCCGCCAGTGAGGTTGAAAAGATGCCGGATTTGACTTCCGTTTTCCGGGGCTTTGCCGTAAAAACGGGATTGAGCAGTTATGGCGGGCAACCCAAACATACCCGGCGGAACTCCGCCGGAACAACGCCCGGCGCGCGCTGGTGAAGCGAAGGCCGCCGCCACTATCGCCGAACCTCCCCTCCCCTCCAGCAAACCGCTGCAAATCTTTTTGCTCGTCGCTTTTGTCATCACCGGCGCGGCCTATGTGGTGGATCAATGGAATGAGTACCGAATCAGCCAGATGCAGGCCAGGCACCCGAGCAAACTCAGGCGCCTGGTGCAAGGTCAAAACGCCTTTCTGGCACACGTTCAAACCGGCGACAACGCCTTTGCCAAAAAACAGCTCGACCAGGCGGTCTCCGAATATCGCCTCGCCTTGCAGGGTCAGAACCAGGCCGAGGGCCACCAGAAACTCGGCCAAGCCTTGCTCCAACAGGGCAACCCCGAGGCGGCTTTCGCGCAGTTCAAGGAAGCCCTCCGCCTTAATCCGCGCCTGACCGAGGTCTATTGCGTCTGGGGGCAGGCGCTGATCCCCCAGGGAAAGACCGACGAAGCCGTGCGCCTTTACCTGGACGCCCTCCAGCACAATCCCGATTCCGGCGTGCTCCATTACAATCTCGCCGTCGCCTTGCAGGACAAGCAACGGAACGTCGAGGCCGCCCGTCGCGTGGCCGTCGCGTCGGGCAGAAGCGAGGAAGCCAATGCGGACGCCGGCGAGGCCCGCCGCCTGGCAACGGAAGCCCTGCAACATTATTCCAAGGCCAGCCGCATGGGGATGAATTCGCCGGCCTTTTGGTGCGGCTTCGGGGAGCTGCTCAATCAACAAGGCAAATTTGCCGACGCGGAGACCTCTCTCACCCGCGCCGTCGCGGCGGACTCCTCCCTGGCCCGCGCGCATACCGAACTGGCCCTGGCCCAACGGCGCCAGGGCAAATTTGCCGACGCCATCGCCCATTACGAAAAAGCGCTCACGCTGACCCCTGACGACCCCGCCATCCTCGATAACCTGGCGCTGATCTACGCCACCGCAACCAACTCCGAAGTCTTCAGCCCAAAAATGGCCGTGCAACTGGCGACCCGCGCCTGCGACGCCACCACCAGCCAAAACGCCCGCTTCATGGACACTTTGGCCCGCAGTTACGCGGCCGACGGCGATTTCTTGCAGGCCATTTCATGGGAAGACAAGGCCCTCCACCGCGCCTGGCAGTTGGGCGATCATGACTTGGAACGCGAGTTGCAGACCCGCTACAACCTCTTCCTCATGCACAAGACGGAATAGCCGCGGCCCCGCCGGAAATCACCCCGCAACCTCACAGCCGGCTATGGCTGCCATCGCAGAAGGGTTTGTTATTGGAATGCTTGCAGCCGCACCAGGCAACGGTCTTGGCCGTGGCGATTTCCGCTTTGATGGGAGAGAATCCGGTGCCTTTATGTGATCCGTCGCAAAAGGGCTGCGACGCCGACTTTCCGCAGGCGCACCACCAATACGTGCCCGGTTCGGTCTTTTGCACAATGGGAGTTTTCTGGTAAATGACTGGATCGCTCATGTCATCTCTTATAGCCGCAGCCGGCGGAGGCGGCAAACGAAAACTCGCCGCCGGTCATTTCCGGCGGGTCCCATGCACTTGCGCCGCCACCCTTAACCGCAGGCCGTTCAGGCGAATGAAGCCGGTGGCGTCGTCTTGGTTATAGGCCCGGGTCGGGTCGGCCTCCATCGTGGCGATGTGCGGGTTGTAGAGGCTGACGGGCGATTTGCGGCCGGCGTTGATGATGTTGCCTTTGTAGAGCTTGATCCGCACGGTGCCGGTGACGTTCTTCTGGCTCTCCTGCACCAGCGCCTGCAAGGCGTAACGCTCCGGTGAAAACCAATAGCCGTAATAGACCAATTCCCCATACTTGGGAATGAGCGAGTCGCGCAAGTGCATCACCTCGCGGTCCATCGTGATGCTTTCCATCTGGCGGTGCGCGAAGTGCAAAATGGCGCCGCCCGGCGTCTCGTAAACGCCGCGCGACTTCATCCCCACGTAACGGTTCTCCACCAGGTCCACCCGGCCCACTCCGTGTTTGCCCCCCAGTTTGTTCAACGTTTTCATCACGCCCAACGGCGTCAGTTTCCTGCCGTTGACCGCCACGGCATTGCCTTGCTCGAAATCCAGCGTGACATATTCCGGCCGGCCGGGGGCGTCTTCGGGCGAAACGCTCAGTTTGTACATGCCCTTGTGTTCCGGGGCCGAGGCATCCAGCCACGGGTCCTCCAAAATGCCCGCCTCGAACGAAATGTGGAGAAGGTTGCGGTCCATTGAATACGGCTTTTTGGCCGTGGCCTGAACGGGGATGCCTTTTTCCTCGCAGTAGCGGATCATCTCCGCCCGTCCGGGAAATTGCGCGCGAAAGGCCGCGTCCCGCCAGGGGGCGATGACCCGCAATTCCGGCGCCAGCGCCGCCGCCGTCAACTCGAACCGCACCTGGTCGTTGCCCTTGCCCGTCGCGCCGTGGGCGATGGCGTCGGCCTTTTCCCGGCGCGCGATTTCGATCATGCGCTTGGCGATGAGGGGGCGGGCGATGCTGGTGCCCAGAAAATACTGGTTCTCATAAACGGCCCCCGCCTGCATCATGGGAAAAATGAAATCGCGCGCGAACTCCTCCTGGAGATCGTCGATATAAACTTTTGCCGCCCCGGTTTTGAGCGCCTTTTTTTCCAGGCCCTTGAGTTCCTCCTCCTGGCCGATGTCGGCGCAGAAGGCGATCATTTGGGCGTCGTATTTTTCCTTGATCCAGGAAAGGAGGACCGACGTGTCCAATCCCCCCGAGTAAGCGAGCACAATTTTCATCAAGCGCCATTAAACCGCTCTTGGGGGCGGGAATAAAGTCGAAAGTTTTTTGGTCCCGGGGGTGTCAGCGCCCTTCGACCTGCAGGAGTTTGGTGCGCTTTTTCAGGAATCGCAAGGTGGCGAAAACAACGAAACTTCCCAGGAACACGGCAAACCAGGCGGGGTCAAGCTTCAAACGTTTCTCCGCCACGGAATCGCCCAGCAAATCCAGGAGAAAAAAGACGGCCACAATCAGGAAGAAGGCGTTGTATTCCCGTTCCAGGACTGTGCGCCAACAAAACGGGAGCGGGGACGGTTTCCATCCCGTGAACCTGGGAATGAAGGCGGGAGTGGCCGCGGCCCATTGCTCGAAACGCGGTCCGAACTGCTCGCGCAAGAAAGCCTCCTCCGCCATCATGATGCGCTCGTAATAGAGGGCGTACACGCAGCTCACCAGGAGCACCAGCCACCAGACGTGGAAGAACAGGGTGAAGCCAAGCATGATGAGGTAATTGCCCAGGTAAAGAGGATGGCGGACGATGGAATACATGCCGGTGGTGGACAGGCTGTAAGCGACCTGCTGGCGCGTATTGCGCCCGGAGGTGCCGGCCGGCGCCCGGCCCACGGTGATGATGCGCACGGCCAGGCCGGCCAACGACACCAGCAGGCAGACGATCTGCCACCATTCATTGATCTGGTGGCTTCCGCAGAGGTAGTGGTAAGTGATCAGGCTGGCGGCGAAAAGAGGCAGGCAGAGGAGAGGAAGAAAACTGCGGTGGCGAAAGAGCCACGAACCGGACTTTTCAAGCTCGTTGCGTAATGACATGAATTTGACTCACTCTGCCCGACGTTGGAGCCTGGGCGCGGCGGAGTCGAGGAAAAAGGCGCGGCGCCGGGTCATGCGGCGACGGGGGTTTTCAGGTCGGCAAAGACGATGATGCCGGCGCCGGTTTGGAGGACGCTGAGGACTTTGACGCTGACTTGCTGGCCAATCATAGTTTGGGCGTTGTTGATGACCACCATCGTGCCGTCGTTGAGATAGGCAACGCCCTGGCCCCGGTCCTTGCCTTCGCGCACCACGCGCAAAGTGAACACTTCGCCGGGCAGGATGACCGGCTTCAAGGCGTTGGCCAGTTCGTTGAGGTTGACGCACGGGACGGATTGCAGCTCGGCCACTTTGGCCAGGTTGTAGTCGTTGGTGTAGAGCTTGGCCCCCAGGGCGCGGGCCAGGCGGACCAGTTTGGCATCCACTTCCGGTTCCTCCGGAAAATCGGCTTCGTGGATTTTCACTTCGTTGCGTTTGTTGTGCCGCAGGCGGGTGAGCATCTCCAGGCCGCGACGTCCGCGGGCGCGGATCACGGGGTCGTTGGAATCGGCGATCTTCTGCAATTCGTGCAGGACGAATTGCGGGACGACCAGCGTGCCCTCGATGAAATTGGCTTCGAGCAGGTCGGCGATGCGTCCGTCAATAATAACGCTGGTATCGAGCAGAAGGAGGTTTTCCGGCTTGGACTGGGAGGCAAAGCGGACGTAGGGGATGACGAGGGAGAAATCCTCCTTGTTGCTGCGCATGGCCAGCACCATGCCCAGGTAGCCGAAACTCAGGAACAAGGCCAGCCGGATGACCCGGCGCTGGGGTTCGTCGCTGTCGGCAAAGAGGCCGGAGCGGTCAATCAGGCTGGCGACCACGGTGCCCAGGAAGAGGCCGAAAGTGACGGCGGAAAAGGCCCGCAGGGAAAAGCCCTTGAGCATCTCATCCAGGGCGACACACAAGGCGCCCATGCCAAAGCCGATGACGCAGCCGCGAAAGCCGCTGGTGATCCAGTCCGGCTGCACCTGGCTGACCTCGTAGCCGGCGACGACGCACAGCGTCAAGAACAGAACTCGGATGGACCAGAGGGATCGCATGGGGAAGGGTTGGAGGCCGGCGGTTTCAGCGGGCCGGCGCCGGGCTCCTTTCGGTCGGTTTTGGCGTCCATAACATCCGCCAGAGGCCGCGCTGGTTGAGATTGCTGCCAAAGGCGCTGAAGGCCGTGGCCGTGGCGCTGGCGTTGCTCAGAAGCGAGGTCAATTGGGCTTTCATCTCTTGATCTTTTAACAGGCCGCCGGCCAGTCCCTGGCCGGCTTGCAAACCGGAAGCAAGCTGCTTGAAGGAAGCCGAGGTGTCACGCAGATTCTTCACCGCGTCGGACACGTCGCCGCGGTTGGTCAGGATGACCTGGTCCAGTTCGTCGGCCATGAGGTTGAGCTTTTCGGAAAGGACGCGGAGATTGGTGACGGCTTGGGCGACGGGGGGGGAGTTGGAATGGATCAAATCCTCCACCTCTTGCGCGACCTTGACGGCAATTTCCGTAACGGATTGGAAATTGCTCAAGGAGAGGGCGAAATTGGTCAGGGTCTGGTCGGAGAGGAGGGTGCGGTTGACGTTGGTAATGGCGAGATCGACGTCTTTCATCGTTTGCCTGGCTTGATCCAGGAGGCCGGCGGTCGAGCGCACCGCTTCCTGCATGTTGAAGGGCGCCTCGCCCATGACGATGTCGCCCTCCCGCAGAATGTCGGCGGCGGGCGCGGCCGTTGGCGGCGGGGGGGACACTTCGATGTATTGGTCGCCCAGGAAGCCAAGGGCGTCGATGTGGAAGACGGCGTTTTTGCGGATTTTGTATTTGGAGAGGAGGCGCACGGTGACCTGAACGGACTTGCCTTCGGGACCCAATTCCACGGCGGAGACCTTGCCGATGGGCACGCCGGCCATCATGACATCGGCGGCCGGCTTGAGGCCGGCGGTGGTCGGCATGGTGACGCGCAGGTGGTAAGTGGAACTGAACAGGGTGATGCCGCGGCTGAAGTTGAGGATGAGCAAGGCAACCAGAGCCAGGCCAACGGCGACGAACACGCCAACTTTGTATTCAATATGTGAATCGTTCATAGGACAAAAGGTTCCCGCGGGTCGTAAATCCCGTTGACAAACCGGTAAATCACCGGGTCGGTCGATTTGAAAAGATCGTCGGGCGATTGATCGGCATAAATGCGGCCCTGATGCAGCAGCAGGATGCGGCGGCCGATGCGCCGGGCGCTGCGCATGTCGTGGGTGACGGCGATGGAGGTGACTTTGAATGTCTCCACCACGCGCATGATCAATTGGTCGATGGCGTCGGCGGCGATCGGGTCCAAGCCGGTGGTCGGCTCGTCATAGAGGAGAATCTCCGGGCGGTAAATGATGGCGCGGGCCAGGCCGACCCGTTTGCGCATGCCGCCGGAGAGTTCGCCCGGCCATTTTTTTTCGGTGCCGGCCAGCCCGACCAAATCGAGGACCTCGGCCACGCGCCCGGAGATTTCCGAGGGGGAATGGTTCCGTTCGCGGTTGAGAATGAAGGCGATGTTCTGCTCGACGGTCAAGGAGTCGAAGAGGGCGGCGCCCTGGAAAAGCATGCCGAACTTGCGGCGGACCTGGAGCAACTGCCGCTCGTCCAGGCCGGCGATGCTGCGGCCCTCGATGGACACGTCCCCCGCGTCGGGCCTGAGCAGGCCGATGAGGTGCTTGAGCAGGATGCTTTTGCCGCCGCCGCTGGCGCCGATGATGGCCAGGGCCTCGCCTTTGCGGACGGAGAAGCTCACGCCCTGAAGCACGCGCAACGGGCCAAAGCTCTTTTTCAAATCGCGCACCTCGATCATCATGCGGCCAGCAAATGGTTGAGCAGCATTGTCAAAAAGAAATTAGTGACGAGAATGGAGATCGACGAATAGACCACCGCCTCCGTCGTGGCGCGGCCCACCCCTTCGGCGCCCTGGGAGCAGTTCAACCCCTTGGAGCAGGCGACGACGGCGATGATGGCGCCGAAAACGAACGTTTTGATCATGCCGGTCATTATGTCCGCCATGTCCGTGTGGTGGAGCATGTTGTACCAGAGGCCGGCGGAATTGATGCCGAAGAGGAACACGCCGACGATGTAGGCGGCCAGGATGCCCACGCAAACCGAACCGGCCGAGAGCAAGGGCATGACACCCATCATGGCCAGGAAACGCGGCACGACGAGATAATCGACCGGGTGCGCGGCCAGGGTGCGGAGGGCGTCAATTTGCTCGGTCACGCGCATCGTGCCCAGTTCCGCGGCGATGGCCGCGCCGACGCGCCCGGCGACCATCAGGCCGGTCAGCACGGGGCCCAGCTCGCTGCCCATGCCGACGCTGACGACGGCGAGGCTGGCGGTGTCCATCTTGACCTTGTGGAACTGGATATAGGCCTGGAGGCAGAGGACCATGCCGGTAAAGGCGCCGGTGATGGCGACGACGGACTGGGATTTGACGCCGATGAAATACATTTCGTCCAGAACGTCGTGCCAGACGGGCTTGACCTTGCAGAGGGAGGAGAAGATGTCGCGGCAAAGAATCGCGCCGCGCCCGAGGCCGCAGACCCATTCGCGGACAAATTGTCTGGCCAAACTTGTCATAACACGGGGACCACAGTAAGCCCTGCCCGGTGAATTTACCAGCGTCGGATTGAGCCGCCGGCGGGAGGGCGCCGGCCAGAGATTCTAACTGGAGAGAGCCTTGGGGGCGGCGGAGACGTTTTGTTTGAACACCAGTTTGCCCTCCTCGACCGTGACCGACACCGGCTCGTTGGGGTGAAGATTGCCTTTGAGAATCTCCTCGGCCAACGGGTCTTCCAAAAAGCGCTCGACCGACCGGCGCATGGGGCGGGCGCCGTAAGTGGGGTCGTACCCTTTGTCAACCAGAAAATCCTTGGCCGTCTGGTCCAGCAGCAACTCCAGTTGCCTGGCTTTGAGACGCCCGATCACCTTCGAGATTTCCAGGTCCAGAATCTCCAGCAAATCGGCCTTGGTCAGCGACCGGAAGACGATGGCGTCGTCCAGCCGGTTGAGGAATTCCGGGCGAAACACCTTCTTGGCTTCGTCCATGATTTTCTCCTTCATCTTGTCGTAGCTGTGCTCGTCGCTGATGGGGGAGAAACCGAGGGTCGATTGCTTGCGGATGATGTCGGCCCCGACGTTGGAAGTCAGCAGGATGATGGTATTGCGGAAGTTGATGACGCGGCCGACGTTGTCCGTCAGTTTGCCTTCCTCCAAAATCTGCAAGAGCATGTTCATGACGTCGGGATGGGCCTTTTCAATCTCGTCGAACAGCACGACCGAGTAAGGGCGGCGGCGGACTTGCTCGGTCAATTGGCCGCCCTCTTCGTAGCCGACGTATCCGGGCGGGGAGCCGACCATGCGGGAGGCGTTGTGGCGCTCCATGTATTCGCTCATGTCCAACTGGATCAGCGCCTTGGAGTCGCCAAAGAGCGTCTCGGCCAGCGATTTGGCCAGCAGCGTCTTGCCCACGCCCGTCGGGCCGAGCAAGGCGAAGGTGCCGATGGGACGGCGCGGGTCTTTCAAATCGGCGCGGGAGCGGCGCAGGGCCTTGCACAAGGCGCCGACGGCTTCCTTTTGGCCGATGATCATGCGGGACATCTCCTCCTCCAGCGCCAGCAGGCGTTGGGCTTCGCCTTCCTCCATGCGCTTGAGCGGGATGCCGGTCCATTTGGCGACGACCTGCAAAATATCTTCCTCGTCCACCGTGACGCGTTTTTCTTCGCGGCTGGCGCGCCAGGCGGCCAGGACGGCGTCCAACTTTTCCTTGGCTTGCTTTTCCTTGTCGCGCATGGAGGCGGCGCCTTCGAAGTCCTGGTCTTTGATCGCCCGCTCCTTCTGGCCCTTGATCTTTTCGATCTCGGCCTCCAGCACCTTGACTTCGGGCGGGCGGGTCATGGTGCCGATGCGGGCGCGCGAGCCGGCTTCATCCATCACGTCAATGGCTTTGTCGGGCAAATAACGGTCGGTGATATAACGGTCGGACATGCGCACGGCCGAGACGATGGCCTGGTCGGTGATTTCGGCCTTGTGATGCTCCTCGTATTTGGGGCGGAGGCCCTTGAGGATGAGGACGGCCTCATCGACGGAGGGGGCCTCGACTTTGACGGTCTGGAAGCGGCGTTCGAGGGCGGCGTCTTTCTCGATGTACTTGCGGTATTCGTTGAGGGTGGTGGCGCCGATGCACTGCATCTCGCCGCGGCTCAAGGCGGGCTTGATGATATTGGAGGCGTCCATGGTGCCCTCGGCCGAGCCGGCGCCGACAATGGTGTGCAATTCGTCAATAAAAAGAATGATGTTTTTCGCCCGGCGGATTTCGTCCATGACGGCTTTGATGCGTTCCTCAAATTGGCCGCGGTACTTGGTGCCGGCGACCATCAAGGCCAGGTCCAGGGTGATGACGCGCTTGTCGCGCAGCAGTTCGGGAACGTTGCCGCGGGCGATCTCCTGGGCCAATCCTTCGGCAATGGCGGTTTTTCCGACGCCGGCCTCGCCCAGCAGCACGGGGTTGTTCTTGGTGCGGCGGCAGAGAATCTGGATGACACGCTCGATTTCACTTTGGCGGCCAATGACCGGGTCCATTTCGCCTTTGCGGGCGATTTCCGTCAGGTCCCGTCCGAAGGCCTTGAGGGCGGGAGTTTTGACTTCGCCCTTTTTCTCCGGGGCCTTTTCCGGGCCGGGATCGGAGGGAGCGCCGCCCGGGCCTTCTTCAGCGGTGAAATGCGGGTCCAATTCCTTCAAGATTTCCTGGCGCGTCTGTTCGATATCGACATCGAGGTTCTTGAGGACCCGGGCGGCGACGCCGTCGCCTTCGCGCAACAGGCCCAGAAGGATGTGTTCGGTGCCGACGTAGGTGTGATTGAGGTTCTTGGCCTCTTTGGCGGCGAGCGCCAGGACTTTCTTGACGCGGGGCGTGTAGGGAAGGCTGCCGATCATTTTTGAATCGGGGCCGGTGCCGACCTGCTTTTCGACTTCGAGACGGACGGTGTCGAGGTCCAAGCCGAGTTTTTGCAGGACGTTGACGGCGACGCCCTGGCCCAATTTGATCAGGCCGAGGAGGAGGTGCTCGGTGCCGACGAAATTGTGATTAAACCGGTCCGCCTCCTTGCGCGCCAGCGCCAGAACCTGCTGGGCGCGGGGCGTAAAGTTGTTCATGGCTGATTCTTCACTCATGGCTACAGCTTGCGTCCGTTAATTGCGTTTGTCCAGTGCCGGGCCGCTGTTTCCGCCCGTTTTTGGATTGGGCCGGCCCACCTGGCGCAAGCGCTCGCGCAACATGTCGGCGCGAAGGAGGTCGCGTTCCTCGGCCGGGAGTTTTTCGGTAAACTGTCTTTGCAAATGGGCCGGCTGGGTGATGACAAACAATTCATCGATCAACGCCCGGTCGGCGCCGGCGAACTCGCCCAAATCAACCCCCAGGCGCATCATGGAAAGCAGGTTCATGGTTTCCTTCGAGGTGATGCTGTGGGCGTTGGCCAGGATGCCATAGGCGCGGCCGGTTTGATTGTAAACGAACTTCGGCTTCTTTTCCAGGAGGGTGGCGCGGGCGTTTTCCTCGTGTTCGATTATCTGGAGGAGGACTTTGTTTAATCGTTCCACGATGTCCGTCTCGACTTCGCCGAGGGTCATCTGGTTGGAGACCTGGAAAACATTGCCGAGGGCTTCGGTGCCCTCGCCGTAAAGACCGCGCACGGCCAGCCCCAGTTTGTTGACGGAGGCGATGATCTGGTTGATCTGCTCGGCCAGGACCAGGCCGGGCAGGTGGAGCATGGCGCTGACGCGGATGCCGGTGCCCAGATTGGTCGGGCAGGCGGTCAAGTAGCCCAACTCCGGGCCAAAGGCGTAATCGAGTTTGCGTTCCAATTCGGTATCGACCTGGTCGATGGCCATCCAGGCCTGGCGCAGTTGGAGGCCGGGGCGGAGGGCCTGCATGCGCAAATGGTCCTCCTCGTTGATCATGACGCAGAGGGATTCCTCCTTGTTGAGAATCACGCCGCTGCCGGCGCTCTTGGCCATGTGTTCGCGGCTGATCAGATGCCGCTCGACCAGGATTTGTTTGTCCAAAGGCCCCAGGTTGTCCATCGTTTCGGAAAAAGCTCCGCTTAACTGCGGCAAACTTTCCACCGCCGGACGGATGATCTCCAAGGCGCGCACCCGTTCGGGCTTCTTGGCCCATCCGGGAAAAGCCAAGCCCCGCAAATTACGCGCCAGCCGGACGCGGCTGGACATGACAATGCGGTCATGGGGGCCGGAGCGCCGGGCCGTCTCGGCGGGAGGACTGAGAAATTCGTGAATGGTCATGGCGTCGATCAGGGGGCAAGGTGTTCGATTTGGTCCTTGGCGATTTTGATTTCATCGCGCAGGCTGGCCGCCTGTTCGAAGTCCTCGGCGGTGACGGCCTTCTCCAGTTTCTTCTGCAGATGTTTCAGGCGCTCGTTCAAATCGCGGGATTGGCGCAGGGCCGTGGGCACCTTGCCGACGTGTTTGGTGCCCTTGTGCATGGTTTTGAGCAGGCTTTCCAGGCTCTCGGCAAAAGTCACGTAGCATTGCGAGCAGCCCAGGCGGCCGGCCTTCTTGAAATCGGCCCCCGTAAAGCCGCAGTTGGGACACTTAATGTCCTCGCTGCCCGCGGACTGGGCAATCTCCTGGGAAGCCCCCAGGCCGAGCAACAGATCGGCCAGCGAAAAGCCGGCCGGATCGTTGACGCCTTTTTTCTTGGCGCACTCCTCGCACAAGTCCACCTTTTGCATTTTGTCCTCGACAATCTGCGTCAGGTGAACCTTCGCCGGGTTCTGCTTGCAAATCATGCACAACATATAAAATCAATTTACCACACCACCGCGAAAATGAGAATGAAATTCGGCTCTCATTCCATTTGATCCGCCGCCCTTATATCGGCTCGCCGGATGCCTGGGTTAACTCCCGGTATTCGGCCACCAGCTTGCGCGTCACCGCTCCGGGCTTGCCGCTGCCGATGACGCGGCCGTCAATCTTGACCACCGGGATGATTTCCGCGCCGGTCCCCGTCAAAAAGCACTCGTCGGCGTTGAAAAGGTCGTGCCGGGTCAGGTTCGGTTCTCCCACCTGCAACCCGTCCGCCTGGGCCAACGCCAGGACCACGCCGCGGGTGATGCCGTAGAGCGCGCCGGCCGAGAGCGGCGGCGTCAACAGGTGGCCGGCCTTGACGATGAAGAGGTTGTCCCCGGTGCATTCGGCGACAAACCCCTCGGCGTTGAGCATGATCGCCTCCTCGCAACCGCCGTTGAGCGCCTCGATTTTGGCCAGGATGTTGTTGAGGTAATTGAGCGATTTGATGGCCGGGTTCAAGGCGCTGTGCAGGTTGCGCGTCGTCGCCACCGTGATGATGTCCAGCCCCCGTTCGTACAACTGCGGGGGATAAAGCTGGATTTTGTCGGCGATAATAATGACCGAGGGCCGCCGGCATTTGAAGGGGTTCAGTCCCAGCGTGCCGGCGCCGCGGGTGACGACCAGCCGGATATAGCCGTCGCGCAGCTTGTTTTTGCGGCAGGTCTGGACGACGGCCCGGGTCAAATCGGCCGGCGACATCGGGATTTTCAGGAGGATGGACTTGGCGGAACAAAACAGGCGCTCGATATGTTCCGCCAGCTTGAAGACCCGGCCATGGTAGGCCCGGATGCCTTCAAACACGCCGTCGCCATAAAGCAGGCCGTGGTCGAAGACCGAAACCTTGGCCTTGGTCTCGTCATAGTACTTGCCGTCGATATAGATTTTCATCGCTGTAATCCGACGGAACCTACGGTTTCAGGGGCCAAGGGGCAAGGATGAAGTCAGAAGGAAGAAGGAGGAAGTTCCGGGCTTGACCAGCCTTGACTGGGCTTGACCAAAGGAGATCTCTGAAAGGCCATTGAAAATTGGGAATTGAAAATCGAAAATTGGCGATTGAAGAGTTCTTGACTGGGGGAGGGGCGACGGTCACGGCAGGCTCCTTTCGTGGAGAAAGCAGATCAGGCTTTCCCGCGAGATTTCATACGATCTGCGGCCGACGTCGGCCAGGACCCGCCAGCGGATGAGGTTGTAGATGTGGTCGTAATCACACTGCATCATCCAGGCGACTTCCGCCGGCTCATAGGCGGGCTTGTCGGCGGGAAAGGTGGCGTCGAGAAACTCCGGCAGTCCGGGGAAGGGCGGAGCGCCGGAGCGGAAACCCAGGACGGAGGCGGTGGACAAACGGACGCAGGCGCGGCGGACGCCGGGGCGGGCGATGTTGAAGGCGAAGGGCAGGCTGCCGTCCTGGATGCGGGCGGCGATGCGCTGCTCGCTGCAGTTGAGCAGGGAAGCGGCGACCCAGACGGAAACGAAGGGCCGTTTGATCCTGACCTGGGCGCGGCCCGCCAGCCAGGGGCGCCTGTCCCGTTCCACCAACCGATCACTGGCGAGCAGTGTCATCCCTCTATGTACTCCCACATACATGTGTCCTTTGCAAGATTTATTTTGCACTTTCCTGTGGGATGGCTATTCTGCCCGCCTATGCCAAACAAAAGTGGAAGAGTCACGGCACGCGAACGAGACATCGGCGAAAGAGCCAGGCGCTTTCGCGAGAGCATCAACTGGCCGCAGTCGGCCATGGCCCCGGAGGTGGACCTGACGCGCGACCGGCTGGCCAGCGTCGAATACGGCCGCACGCCCTTGCGCTACCCCGCCGGTTACCGCCTGTGTTTCATCTTTGACGTCAATCCCCACTGGCTGGCCGACGGCGAAGGGGAGATGAAGGCGGCGGCAGGGGCGCTGGAATTGCCCACGCCCGAAAGCCAGCCGCGCCGGGCGCTGTTCAGCGAAATCTGGGACAAGGTGCGGCAAAAGCAACTGCCGTCGCGGGCGGAACCGCGGGGCCGCCGCAAGAAAGCTCCAGCCGGGGAGTTGATCCCGAAATTCGACGCGACCGGGCACGTGGTCGGTTTTTTGGCCGATTTGTTTGCCAGGGAGAAATTCCGCTCGCCGCTCGAGCGGCAGGAGTTCGCCCTGGAAATCACGGCTTACGCCCACAACCTGGCGTTGCGTCTGCGCCGGGCTTCGACCCAGGAACTGCACGTGGCGTCGTCGCGCGGCCGCAGCGCGGCCACCCCGGCCCGGAGTGACCGGATGACGCCGGTGTTGCGCGAGGTCGTGCAACGGCTGCAGCAGGAGTTGGCCAAGCTCAACCGCGCCATCGAGACGCTCAACCCCGTGGCCGTCAACCCGGCCTTTCTGCCCCGCCCGGCGGCGGCGGAGGTCGCCCGGCTGCAGGAGGCGATCGAGAAGATTGCCGCGCAGATCGAAGACGCCGAGGGGAGAATCAAAATGCTGGTGACGGGAAAAACCGTGGCCGGACCGTAGCGCGTCGGCCGCCCCTCGCGGTCATTCCAGCGAAAAGTTGGCGCGCGCTTCGCCTTTGACGGATCGATTGATCGGTTTCGGAGCAACGATGGCGACGCGGTCCGCCGGGATTTTGCCCGACTCCAGCAAGAGCGTCTGCACGGCGCGGGCGCGCGCCTGCATGAGTTCGCGCAAATCGTCGTCGCTCACGCGGATGTCCGCGAGCAACCGCTCTTCCATGCGCCCCACCTCAGCCGCCTCCGCCGTGGACGGCCCCGGGCCGGGCGCAGCGGAAGCGGGCGTGGCGGCGGAGGCGATGGACTTGGCCTCCCGAAACGCCGCCGAAGCCCGCCGCATCAGCAACTCGCCCCCCTTTACGAAATCGTGATGCACCAGGACCGGAATGGAGACCAATTGCGGCCGCGGACCCGCGGGCACGATGGTGGCCCGTTTGGGCGGCACTGCGGCAACGCTTGCAGGCGCAGGCGCGAGGTCATTGGTGCCGAAGGTTTGCACGTAAAGCGCCTGGAGCAGACGCGGGTAGTCCGCCGGTTCGACGTGAATGGCCTCGACGGCCGGGACCGCGTTGGTGGCGGCCGCCAATTCCCTGGCGCGCAAATCCTGGACGCGCCGCTGCAACTGGAGGCGCGCCAATGCCGCGGTGTCGGCGGACGGGTCGGCCGCGCCGGCGATTTCGAGGTTGACGGTGGGCCGCTCGTAGAGGGCGGCTTCCAATTTGCGGATTTTTGCCTGCTCGTCCGGGGTGAGAACGGAGCTGCCGGGCGCAAAATCCACGTAACTCAGTTCCTCGCCTTTGCCGCCAACAATCGCCCCCAGCAAGGAGAATGGAGACGTCGCCGCCTTGACCAGATTATTGAGGATGACCTGCCAGACAATGGGCGCGACCCGGAAATTCGGGTCGTCCAGGCTGCCCGAGATCGGCACGTCAAGTATAATGTTTCCGTTGCGGTCTTTCAGCAGGGCCACACCCAGCTTCACCGGCAGATGGGTGGCGTCGGGGCTGTTGTTTTTCGGACCCAGGGTCAAATCGGCCACAACGATCTTGTTGGTGGCGCTCAACGCGCGCCGGGCGACGCCGTAATGCAGGTCGAGCAGCAGCTTTCCCTTTTTGAGCGGGTGGCCGCCGTATTTCTCCATGTAGGCGGTGAACGCGGCCAGGTCGATGTTTTTGCACGACACTGCCAAGTCGAGAGAAATATCCCTGGACAGCGGATCCACCGTGCCGGTGACGGAAAACGGGGAGAATTGGCCCAACCGCCCGTGCAGGTCCACCGTGGCCGGCCCTTTCGGCTGGGACGAGATGTCTTGCACGGAGCCGCTGACCTCCTGCGCGTCGAGGGCGAGGTTCGGCTCGATGGAGCGATCCAAAACATGCAAGGCCGCCCGGTCCAGCGCCAGCGTGCCCAGCGCGATGGGAAAGGCGCCGAGGGCGTTGGAGGAGGCGGCCGCCGCGCCCGCCGGCTTTGGCGGAAGGAGAGTCAGAACATTGATCTGGCGGTTGGTCCCAGCCAGCAGAATCAGCACCGTGGCGTCGAGACCTGTCAACCGAATTTCCCGGACTTGAATTTTGTCCGGCTGCAAGGCGAAGTCGATGCCCTTGACGGCCAGCGCGTCGATTTTGACGAAGTCGATGCCGTTGACCGGGTCGGTCGTGGCCAGATTGGTCACGGAAACATCCCCGGTAAAGGTGGCCATAGGCGCGGCGGGGCCGGCGGCGTAATGGGCCTTGCCGCGCGCCTGGAGTTGGCCGCCCGTGATCCCGACGTTGGCCTGCTCCGCCAGATAGGGCTGGAAGGGCGCCAAGTCCAGGCGCGCCAGGTCCAGGGTGATGTCCGCGGAGAGCGGCGCCAGCGTGGCCGTTCCAGTAATTGACAGTGTTCCCTCTCCGTTCAAGCGCATTTTCGAGGTCAGGGCAATGGGCGCGGTCAGGGCGGAATTGAAGCCGGTGATGGTAAAAGACAGGTCGCGGGCGTCGATCTTGGCCGGGCGGGCGGGCTTCCGGTCCTCGATTTGCGCGGCGTAACTGTCGAAGGCGATCTCATCGACCTGCGCCGTCCAGGGCGCGGCGTTGGTCGGCGGCGGTTTGGCGGGAGCGGGCTGTTCCTTAAGCAAGGCCAGGAGATTGATCGTGCCGTCGTGATTCTGCCTCACGACGAGCGAGCCGCCGGAGGATTTGACGGAACGGACGCGCGCCGACTTCTTGGCGAGGCTGGCTTCCGCCTGATCGACAGTCAGCTTGGGGATGGAAACGACGGTCTCGGGGGAATCCGGCGCTCGGAGTTGGAACCCGGCCAATTGCGCGACGCCGTTAGTCACGGCGGCATCCAGACCCTTGGCTCCGAGGGCGAACTGATAATCCGCGCCGGCGTCGAGCTTGCCGTCGAGAATCTCGGCCGTGGTGAAATCGGCCAGGTAAGGCGCGTATCTCTTCAAGGCCAGGCCGGTGAGTTGGACCCGGCCGGAAGATTGCGGCGGCTGCACGGCGATCCGGCCCGAAGCGGTGATGCTCTCGCCCGCGTCGGTCAGGGCGGAAAAGGTGAAAGGGGCGCTGGCGTTGGAGCGGGTGGAGAATTGTGTCACCTGCAAATTGATCGGCGCCAGCTTGTCGTGGAACGGGGCCGCGACCGCCAAATCGTCCAGCGTCACAGCCGCGCCGTCAACCCGCAAGGTTTCCACCACGACCGCCGGCAAGGGCGGGGAGGGAGCGTTGGCGGGGGCGTTGGAGGGGCTATTCTGGAGCAGATTGTCGAAATTGAACGAGCCGTCCTTGCGCCGCGTGATCTGCGCGACAGGATGCGTCACGGTGACATCCTTGAAAACCCAGGCGCGGGCGAAGAGAGACGAAAGGGCCTGGAATTGGACGTGCAACTGATCGAAACCGGCGAAGACCGCGCCGTTGGTTTCCACCAGGGAAAGTCCGCCGACGGTGAGCGCGAAGGTGAAGGGATTGACCGCGACCTCGCGCACCGCGGCTTGGCGCTGGGTGAGGGGCGGCAGGCGCTTGACCATTTGCGATTTGATAATGGCGGGCACGACGAAAAAGCCCGTCAACGTGTAGGCCAGCGCGGCGGAAGCGGACCAAATTAAAATTTTGACCGAGCGTGGAAGCCCTGGTCGTTTCGGGGTGTCGCTCATAATGACCGAATGAGGATCGTTTGCACGTTGTGACCGGGCATTACTCTGCGGCTTGCGGCGCGGCGCGCAAGCCTAAAAATTGCGGCCAAATCACCGGCCCGAATCCTGCGCGCCGGCTTGATTTGAAGACTTGCCACCGAAAGCGAAGATGGTAAAGTGGGCAACGGAACGCGGGTGTGGTTCAATGGTAGAATGCGGGCTTCCCAAGCCTGAGACGAGGGTTCGATTCCCTTCACCCGCTCCAACAGCCACAAGGACTTACGCATATTCCTTCGCTTTTAGTGCCGGTTTAGTGCCAAACTTTCAATTATGGCGGCAATCAGACAACAGCCGAAGGGAACCCGTCGCAAACCGGCGAGGCGCCCTTCATTCGATGTAAAACGCGATTCCGTGCGGGTGCATGTGCGCTTCAGCCCGCAGAAGATCGGTCGTTACTGGTACGAATCTTGGATAGTCGAATATTCCTTCCGCGGCCAGCGAATTCGTGAACGGTGCAGCACCGAGCGAAAGGCCAAGACGTGCGCCGATGTCGCAGCCACCAAATTGGCTCACGGCCAGATGGAGGCTCTCGAGCTCCGAGGTTCTGACCGCCGCATTTATTTGGCGGCTACGGCGCACTTGAGGCCCCTGAAAATTCGCCTTGACGTTGCCGCGCGCGAATATGCGGACGCCAAAAAAATAGTCAAGAACGCTGACCTTCGGACGGTGGCTCATTTTTATCAAAAGTTCGGACGCACACAACTCAAGCCCATCACAGTTCCCGAATTGGTTGAAGAAATGGCAACGGCGCTCGAGCTGGACAAGCGCGGGGATTACCACGTGCGCGATCTGCGGACTCGATTGGGACGATTTGCCAAGGATTTCCCAGGTCAGATCGCGGAGATCGTGACCGAAGAAATTGAAACGTGGTTACGGCAATTGACATCGTTGGCGAAAGGAACTCGCTGCGGTGGAAAGCCCAAAGGCCGAACAAGGAACAACTACCGCAATGCGATTGTCGAGTTGTTTCATTATGCGCGTAAGCACGGTTATTTGCCCAGGGATTTGGCGACAGAGGCCGACGCCGTCAATCGCGTGTCCGAGGCCGATAAGGCGGAAAATCAGATCTTCGAGCCGGATCAGATGGATGATCTGCTCTCAGAATCACCGGTACATTTGGTGCCTTCAATGGCGATCAAAGCGTTTAGCGGTGTGCGCACAGAGGAAATCTTCTTAATGGAATGGGAACACGTTCATTTCCGTCGCGGAAAAGGCTACATCATTCTCCCGCGTCCCGTAACGAAGAAGAAGCGCCGGCGCATCCTGCCGATTCTGCCCAATCTTCGAAAGTGGATTGCACCGTTTGAAGGGATGAAAGGACGCATTTGCCAGCAGTGGTCAACGCCTCAGGGAGTATTCCAAGCATGGGACCGGTTTGCCGCGAAACGGAGTATCAAGGCGGGGGCAAACCGATTTCGCAACAGCTACATTTCGTACAGGGTCGCTCAAACATCAGATCCCAAGAAGACCGCATTGGAAACGGGCAATTCGGCTGAAGTGATTATGGAGGACTACCTGGAACTGACCACTCCCGAGGACGCGGCGCGATGGTTCAAGATCACTCCCTCTGCCAATCGTCTTGAGGCTCTCGCGAAACACGCCAACAAACTAAAGCGTGCTCAAGCAGGCACACGCATTGATTAAACAACAGGAAGCTGAAGCAACCGATGAGAATGTCCGGCTGGGAGTGACGATCGAAGGCATGCAAATTTCGCCTCTCGATTTCTCATCACTCTGGCCGGTACCCTCCAATGGAAGTTGCGCACCACCCTGACAACATTTGCGCCGCGATGCAGGTCAGGATCAGCTCTTCCGCTGACATATAATGAATCCTGGCGACGCGATCGATCCAGGAGGGGTGCCCAGCACACCTTCGCCATCCGGGGGGACAGGTTAGGTTAACCCTTTTTTGAACAAAGCCCCTGCGCGGGGACGCAACCCGCGCAGCCGTTCAAGGGTGGCTGCGCGGGTTGCGTCCCCGCGCAGGGGCTTTGTTCAACGAAAGTGGGCGCTAGGATCCCCTGTCCGCCAGTGGAAAGCGTTAGTGGCGTCGTCCAACCGCGCGGCCCATCGCCAACGTGAACAAATCGAGCGTCGGCGAATTCCCAAAGCAGGCCGGCGGCAACAGCGCAGATCTTCCTCTTTAACGGCGATGAGCGAATTCGAGATAATCGGTCCTCGCGAGACAATCGAGGCCGTTCGAGCGGCCCACGATCGCAACACAGGTTCCCGCACCGCAGAAGCTACCGTCGTTTGAGCTTATTTCCCGCTCGAGCTTGGACGGCGGGGCATTCACGTGATGGGAATTGTGAAGCCAGATAAGTCAAGTAGAAATGATAGCCAAACATTTGTGCATGCTAAACAACGCATGCAATCAATACGGGCCTCACCTGGCGGGCGGTTTGCTTCCCCATGCCCCGGGTCTGGTGAGCGCGTTAACGGAAGCGCAACATCAACAACTGCACCGCCATGCGGCCACACGGCTGAAGCGGGCCGCCATGAAACCCGGCATGGAGCGGGTGCTGGCCGGCCGCACTCCCGGCGACCTGGTCAACGATGCTCTGGAAGCCATCCTGGCTGGCGAGGACTCTTCGGGCAAAGGCCGGAAGCTGCCAGCCAAGGCGCGCCGCAGCGTGGAGGGGTTTGTCTATCACGTCATCAGTGTGATCGACTCGCAGTTGTCCAACCTCTCGACCTCCGCGGAGGCCAAGAGCGTCCATGCCCCTGCAGGCGGCGAGGAGGCCGGCCCCGGTTTCGTAAAACTGCCCGACCCCATCGATCCGTCAACGATGCTGGAACAACGCGACACGCTGCGCGCAGTGTCGGAGGGCCTGGAGGAAGTCTTAAAAACGGAAAAGGTCTTGGCGCCCGTCATTCGCTACTGGCAGTTGAATAGCGAGTTCGGAGGAGCAGAGTTTGATTCCAACCAGGTCTTCAGGGTGCGGCAGCACATCCGCCGCATTCTGCGCCGCCTGGCCATGGAAGTCTGCCCGCCGTCGCAAGAGCGGATCACGGGAATGGAAATGCTGCGGTAACGCCGATTCCGTAAAAAAAACCGGCTGTTTTCCAGCATATATATAATGGAAGGGGTTTTAATCCCCCTCCAATGATGAACGAGTTAAACACACCCATCGACCATCTCTACGAACAGGCCAAGAAAATCCTGGCCGCCAGTCCCGGCATCGGGAAAAAACGCCTCGGGCAGATGCTGGGAATTAAGACGCCTAGTTCTCGGCTGCGCATCTTTCGCTATCACGGTGAAACCCAAGGCCATGGCACCGAGCCTGATTACATTCGGGTTCGGCAGTTGAAGGAGGCCAACCTAGACTGGAGCGCCGCGCGCATCGCCACCGAATTGGGCCTGACGATCGATCACGCCCGCCTGCACCTAGCGCGCTGGCTGGGAGCTCAGAGCTTTCAAGGCCGCAGTGCCGCTGTCCCCCCGGTGCCTGCAGCAGAGCCAGAGGCTCCTGCCCACGGGGCAGAATTGCGGGTTTGCGGCCAAGGCGACAACCAGGCTCTGAGCTACCGGGGTTCGCGCATCCGCACGGTGGAGGAACTGCTGGCGTACACCCAAACCGACACCGCGGTGTGGGAAATTGAGCGGCAGGAGATCAACAAATGGGAAGTCGGAATGAAAGATCCGATGGCGGGGGGAATTTTGACGGAGCCGCTGTTTCAAATCAAACTCTGGCTGCGGCGCAAGGCGGCTGAACAGGCGCTGCAAAAGTTCATGAACGGAATGCTCGAAAAATTTCAGCAAGCGGCTCCGATCCGCCCCAGCATTCCCCGCCGTTCGGGAAACAAAGGTCTCTTGGAAATTTCGATCATGGATCATCACTTCGGCAAGTACTGCTGCGCCATGGAGAGCGGGCGGGCCTATGACGCTGACATTGCGGAGCGCATGTTCATCACCGCGCTGGAGGATCTGCTCCAAAAATCGGCGGCGTTGCCGACGGAAAAAATCCTGATGGTATGTGGCAACGACTTTTTTAACACGGACCAGCTGGGCCGGACGACGACTGCGGGTACTCCGCAGGACGAGGCGCTGCGTTATCAGGAGTCCTTTTTGCGCGGCCGCCAGCTGTTGGTCCGGGCGGTGGACCGTTTGTGCGAAGTCGCGCCCGTCCATGTGGTGATGGTGACCGGCAATCATGACACCCAACGTTTATACTACCTGGGCGATGTTTTGGCGGCCTGGTTCCGGAACAACTCCGATGTCCAAATCGACAACAGCCCCCAACAGCGAAAATATTATCTACACTATCGCAATCTCATTGGGTTCACGCACGGCCATAACGAAAAGCATTTTGACCTGCCGTTGTTGCTGGCCACGGAAAATCCCGAAGGCTGGGCGGCGAGCCGCCACCGGGAATTTCACTTGGGCCACTTCCATTCGCGCAAATATAAAATGTTTGTTCCCTCCTTTGATAGAGCAGGAGTGCTCGTCCGCATTTTGCCTTCGCTGTGTCCGCCCGATGCCTGGCACGCCGCCATGGGCTATCGCTCCCGGCTGTCGGCGGAGGCGCTCTATTTCGATCCTGAGGAGGGATGCATTGCCAATTTCATCCACAGCCCAAGCTGAAAAATGCCTATGTTTGACTCAATTGGTAGACCACTTGTTGTGTGGCCCTGTTATGAACCCGCTGGAGAGCAGGTTGCGCTCACGGAGAACGAGCTGGTGCGGCATGTCTTGCTGCTGGGTTCCACCGGCTGCGGCAAGTCCACTCTGCTCGCTGCAGCCATGGGCCAGATCCTGGTCCGTTGCGAGGAGAAGGTGGGCCTTTTGGTGTTGGACGCGAAAGCAGACGGCTTGGCGGATCAAGTCCGGGATGCCGCCTGGCAGGCTGGCCGGAGCAAGGATGTGATGATCTTTGGTCCGGAGGGAGACCATACCCTGGACCTGTTCGAGCCTTTGGGTTCGCTGCAGGGCGTGGAGGCCATCACTCGGCGCATCATGCTCGCCGCCGATCCCATGAGCGGCGACAATGCCTACTGGCAGACGACGACGGCCAGCATGTACAGCGCCGCTTTCAGCCTGTATGCCGCCGCGGGCAAGCCGGTCCATTTCAGCGCCGTGATGGAATTCCTGCGGCGCTGGTTCATGTCGCCCACGACGACGCCGGAAATCCAGGTGCTGATTGATCAACTGGAGCGGGATAAGAAGCCGCCGCATCCTTTGGTGACGGGTGCCATCGATCAAGCAAAGTTGTGGCAGGACTTGGATCTGCGCACGCGCAGCGTTGTGCAGAGTTGTTTGCTCAATGTGCTGCGGCCGTTGCAAAGCGCGGCGGCCGCCAGCACGTTCGCGGCGGCTTCGCGGCGTGGTGGCAACCCAGCCCAGGCCGCGACCGTGGGAGCCATCTGCGTCGCGTCCGTCAATGCCTTGGCGCATCCGGAGCTGGCACGCTTTCTTTTTCGGCTGGCCAAGCAAGTGTTTTTTGAAGCCGTCCAGCAGCGGTCGGGTGGCATGCAGCGCCTTTGCGGAATCGTCGCAGATGAGCTGCCCTTGGTAGTCACGCGCGAGGACGCTAGCCAGCTTGCCACCCTGAGGAGCAAACGTTGTTTTTTCTTGGGGGCCAGCCAGGGCCTTCATGCCCTCGCGGAGCGGATCGGCACGAGTCCTATGCATGCCCTTTTGACCAACTTCAACACGACTGTGTTTATGCGCTCGACCGAGGCCGAAACAGCGATTCATGCACAATTGACTTTGGGCACGCGCACCGATGCCGTCAAACGCAGGCCGGAGAGCGAGGGAGGCGGCCTGGGCTTGCTTCCGCCCTGCTCCAGAGAGCCCATCGAAACCGAGGTGTCCGTCTGCCCAATAGGCGCGCTGGCCAAACTGGATACCCATCAGGGATACGTGGCGCGTGCGGATGGCTCTCGCACCTTGCAGCCCGTGTGGTTCGTTCCGTGGTTCGAACAGCCTCTAACAACGTCGGCCGAAAAGTTCACCTCCGAGCACGTTAAGTCCCTGATGGAACGCGCAGGATTCAAGCTGCGATGCTCGCCCTGCGCCGTGGCCTCAGCGGCCGCCAACATGGAGCGGACGGACAACAGAGCACTGCAGGCGGCTGTCGTTTTTTTTCGGGCGAAGGCATGCATGCTTCCACGCGGCCTCGACACATTGCCAACTTGCTGGCTGCGGGCCATTCCGGGGATTCTGTGGCACATGCGCAAGCCGCACTGGCAGCAACTGCCGTTCTTCATTGATCGGTTGAAGATAATCGATGGCCTGCTCGTGGTGGGCTTTGCACAAGAGGAGCCGCAATCCTGCTCACGTTTGACTCTCTGGGATCGGATCCGAATTGGCTTGAACGCGAGCCTCTATCCGAGTCCCTGGCGGGCCATCAAACGGCATCACGCTCTGGCCCTTCAGCGCAACGGCCAAAATCTTGAAATTGGATGAGCGCTTAACCGCGTTTGAACGGGTTTGAACGTCGCCACCGCGCCGCTCCGCCTCTCGATTCTCATCGCTGCCTGTTTCAGTCACCCATCTGGTTCTAGGCGCGCCGCACCCTTTCGCCCGCCACGCGCCCTTCCCGCTTTGGCGGGACCAGAGAATCGTTTGTACCACGCCGCCGCCCATTCAGTCACGGATGGTTATCCAGGTCGGTGTCGCGCACCACCCGGATCCCAGACCCTTGCGAGCTGACGACGGGAGCAGACCATCTCGGGCTTGACGCCCAAATCTTAATCCCCCAACAACTAGCCTTTCTTTTTGCCAAGCTTTTTCTTTGGGCAATGCCAAAGAAAAAGCGGCCTCGCCTACGCTAAGGCAGTGGCTGCCGCTGCCAACCAGTCCTGCGCTTATACCAGACCCTTTCCAGGCTCGCGGCAGCCTCCGCCAATTATCCAAAGAGCATCGTCTCATCAAATTCCTTGCCCCGCATCACGTGCCAAGCGGCCTTGGCCAATTGAGCGCGGCCCCGTTGAAGCAACGCTAATCCTTCCGAGCGGCAACCAAGTACCATTCTCCTGCCCCTGAAATTACAAGGCCGAGCTAATAGATTGCAGGTAAGCCGTCGTTTAACGTTCCAACGTTCGGTTCGAGGTGAACCGTAAAATGTAAAACGTATGAACGGAACTAAAATGGATGAACTCACGCGAGAGACGACTAAGGCCGTTATCCCGTTTGCAACAACAGCCTGAAGACAGCACCACTCACTGGAAGGAGGTGAGAAAAATGCGCACAAAAGATGACCTGGACAACTATGCGAATCAGTTGAATCCAAACAACGACGAGTATTGGCATAGCCGCGGCGAGGAAAAGCCGTAAACTGAAATCAAGGCTGGCGGGAGAAGAACCCGCCAGCCCCTTCCTTCTTGCGGGCTTTCCGGGCGATTTTTAGGTGGAGGAAAAAACGTCGGTAGTACCGTTGGATTCGCGCGGTATCGTTGTTGAATCCAGCAGCGATCTGCTTGAAGTGATTTTCCAACCAAAAGGTAATCATCCACGACAAGAGGCAAAAATCCCCTGTCTCCTCGCGTTGATCCAAGGGCAGCTCGCTGCGCTTTGAAATGATTTGCCATGAGCGCCGGACATTCTTGACGGATGGCCGTTTCTTTCCACTTGTCCAGCAGCTGACCTCCACTGCCTTCGCGTTAATCTCTGACAGAGCAGGGCCATCGCCGTCCAGTAGCAGCCTGGCCCATTTGCGGCGGGAGCTTTTGCCTGTCCGTTTAATCGCTCCTGCTGATTGCATGGCGTGTTCGAGCCAGACCTTTCGAAATGTTAGTGGTTCCGGATTTATGACAATCGCGGTGATGTGCTTCTCGATCGACAACCAGAATGGGGCGTGGTGCGATGAAGCGGCACATTCTTCCAGGACTGCCAGTGCCATCAACGGGCGGTCAAACAGTTGACGGATTAAATGGATCATCTGAATTTTATCCATGGTCGGCCTTCTCGATCTAAGAAAGCGCAGGCGTTGAGGTTCGGCGAACCGATACGGACTACCAGGAGCGAGCAACGCGTTCCTCCACGCCGTCAGAAGCTCTTCCTGACCGACGAGCACACCACCGTGACGTGGCCATATTGCTTCCTCTTGAATCAAAAAATCAGCTGCCGGCTTGAGTTCGTGAAGTGGCGGCTGAAGACGTGGATAGTTTGCGCAAATTTGAAAGAACCGCTTCCATGAGCGGTCCGTGCGGTAACTTCGCCCTTCGGCGATTGTGCCCTTGATCCTTGCCTTCCACGCGTCGAGTTCCTTTTTGGAGCTGGGGTGTGGTTGGTACAGTAATTCGTTCTCCGGGATACTTGTGCTCCAATTCCGCCCGCGACATTCCTTCCTTGTCGGAAAATAGACTGGCCAATGTTCTTCGATGGATTGCGCGATGCGCTTCGAGAGCGGGCAACGAAGGTGCTTCGGATAGAACAGATCCCGAAAAGAAGGGTCGTTCTTTTCGAGTATGGCAATAAGTTGCCAGGGATTCATGGCGAGGTGGTTCCTTTGCGATCATCGCACAAATTGTGCCGCCGTGTCCATCGACGAACGGCACCGCAATGTCAACGGAACTATGTGAATGGCGATCAATTGAGTATTTTCCAGACCGGATTGGTTACCTGGGTCTTTGCAGCTTTTCGGAACTCCTTCCTTTTGGTGTAACGGCGTGGCCGAATCGAGCGTTCTTTTTTCCACTCCGCCAAGCGCGTGTACACCGTGCGCAACGGCATCTTGATGCGGAATTCTGATTTCAGTGCTTTCTGTGCTTCCGCTGCTGACGGAGGTTTCCCAGTGAGTTCGTGTTCCTGGTTACACCACTTGAAAAAGGAGGGCTTCAATCGGCGCAGTTCTAAAATGCTGCCCTTTCGCGTATGCGAGAGAGTTCGCTTGAGTTTTCCTTGGCTCAGATATTCCGCGTCCAACCTTAAGCGGCCGTAAGGCACGCCGCAATCGGTGGAGACGGTGCTCATGGTCACCACCTCAGTTCCTATTTTTTTCAGGGCCGTGGTCCTTCTGGGGCCAAGTTGGCGTGCGCAAGCCTCAATTTCCGCAATTTGCGCCTTTGTCCACCGGTATCTTCGGTGATTCCCTTTTGCCCGTTTATCACGCAACGGCAGCCAATACCCCAGCCTCTTGCAACAGCGTCTTGCGGTGCGATTGGAGATTGGGCCTCCTACTCTCCCTGGGGCAGCAAACCACCGGATGACCCCTTCAATCGACCTCACCAATCGCGCATCCAGCTGAAGTTTTAGTTGGTCCAGCCGCTCTTCCGTTATTTCCCTCGGTCTTCCGCGAATGGTCATACCGGGCTTCTGCCTTCGTAAGTTGTTCGTTATCAATATCACACCGCTCTTGGGTGAAGCGGAGCGGCTCCAGCCAAAATATACGCCAAAGCGCGATTTAAGTCCAATATTAATAGCGAGGAAAATTGTGCCCACGGGAAAATGAGGTGTGAAAAAGCTTCGCCAGGTGGGTGCAAGGGGGAGTCGGGGTCAGCGACGGTGGCAAAGATCTGCCATCGAAACTGAGGGGCAAAAGTGGCTGACCCGCGAGCAGATGTCCGTTCGATTGGGTGTCTGTATCCGTACGATAGACCACTGGGTGGAAGAAGGGACTTTACCCTGCTTCAAGCACGGGGGCGTCGTGAGGTTTGACCCCGATGACTGTGACGCAGCTCTGCGAAAGTTCTATCGCCGGTCGCGCTGGCAATCGGAGGACGAAAACCAGGAGGAGACCTCGTTATGACACCGTTCCTCGCAATGCCGTTTCCTTGCCTGGCTCCCGCGTTGCGGTTGGCCCGGCTGGGCTCATGCGACGGCCATGTTCTTAGCGCAGAGGGGATGCCGCCGGACAGGATTTCCCCGCTGGCCGTCATTTCCCCGGGCGTCGCTTCTGTCAAGTGTAAAACAACTACGCCGAACAAGAATCAAGTATCGATAGCAAAATGAATTGACCCATGGAGCCGACCCCACAACCTCAGCCGAGTCCGGGCCAGAACGGCGATGGCCAAGGTCAGAATTCAAAGGCCGGCGGCATAGTCTATAAGGGGAGGTTCCTGCAGATTTACCATTCGATTGAACCGGAAGGCGCGGACAGTTATGCCCTATGGGGCCAGTTGCCGGTTTTCAACGGAGTGCCGCCCAAGGATCTTGAAGCGCTGCTGGTGCCGGGCAAGACGCCGGATGTTTGGGGACAGGTCTTTAAAACTCTGGAGGAGGCGAAGTACAAGCTCGAAAGAATTGAGGCCAATTACCCCAGCCCTGCCCTGGGACGGACGACTCTAACAATCATGACCGAAGCGGAGCAGCGCGGCGCCGAAGACTTGGTGCTTAACCTGAGAAAGCTGGCGCCTGATCATCCCGACTATATCGGCGAAGCGAAGGACCTTTTCCTGAAGATTCATGCAAACCAATTGGATCCCATGTGGTGCCAGGAATTCATTGGTATCATGATCAAGGACCTAGGGCCAACCGTACGCGAAGGTCGCCCCACCAAGTGGCGGTGGGCAATCAACGTCGTTTGCGGCGAATACGGTATACCCACCGGCGACTTTGACCGCAACGGGGAGCCTGTCAAAGATATGCCTTTGGGGGCCATAACCACGCCAAATCTGCTGGTCCTTAAGGAAAAGTTGCCTCGGAATGCGGCGCGTGCATTATTCCCGATTCTGCGGTTCGAGTTGGACTACGCTGTCAATAAAAAGTATCTTCGCGAGAACCCAGCCAAGGACATCGCGATACCGGAGCTGCGCGCGGAAAAGGACGCGATGGCGGACAAGGAGGTTGTGGTGGACTTTCCCGCCCAGGTCCAGATCGCCTTTAACTTGGCGGCCCAGCACCGCAACGGTTATTTCCTGCCGCACGTCACTTTCATGTATCAGCCCCACGTGCGGCCCGACGGCGAACTTCACCGTTTAAACCCGAGCCGGATTTACCTTGACGAACGCTTGGCGAAAATTCACTCCAGCAAGACCGATCATCGGCGGCTGATTCATTTGAGCGTGCCCACGTGCCTGATTCTGCAAAAACGTTGGGATGGAAAATCGCTCAAATTCGATGGTTTCAGAACGTTCTTGGCCATGATGCGGGCGGCGCAGGGATATGAGGTCGGCGAAGTACCAAAATGGTTTGCGCAGCAATTGCCTCCAACGTGGTCGTTTGCGTTGTGGCAAATAATCGATCTGCGCGCCTTTGCCAGAAAGTTGCAAACCGGAGCAAATCCTGTTTATGCCTGGCTGCGAGACCAAATGGGCGAGGAAATCAAACAACCTTTAGAACGGAATGGTCAAGACCAAGTGAATGCGCGCGAGTTGCAAACCATGCTCATTGGGAAGCTTAATAAGATCGTCGAGGGACCTTCGCTGATCGATCTGCCGGTTTTCGAGGACACCGAACTGACGGCAGAAATCATTGACCTGCAGAAAAAGAATCCCACAGGGGATGAACTGCGGCGGCTCAACCGGATGGTGTTGCCCGAAGCCTGCTGCGAATTGGCGAGGATACCACGCATGGTTCAGGATATTCCGCGGCATACGGGTCGTTCCGCTTACGCCAAGTTCGAGGAATGGGTTGATGATACTTACGACAGGGAAAAAACCCGGCGCGTGTTCAAGGTCTCCTACGACGCCGTGCTTACCCCTAGGCAAACGGCCGCGCTTTATCCAATTCTTCCGGAAGGATTTCCCGTGACCGACGAAGAGCGGCAAGCCATGTTGGAAGAATTAGCGCGCTTTAATCTATTAAAAGATGCAACCCTCCCGGAGCCTCCTATTGTGCCCACGTATGTCGCCAATAAACCGTCAAAAGAGCATCAGATTCCAAAGATTGCCGACGAACTGCTTGAGCGAATGATGTTCAAACAGGGAATGAAAGCCACAGCCAAAGAGCTCGTAATTTCCGAATTCTGGTTGCGCGCCATCTGCAAAGCGAAGGCTCTTCGCACGCCCCCAGGCGGACGATTCTCCGGGCTCAATCCCGATGACTTCCCGAAACGGCCGCCCCTGGTAACCCTTTCCAATGCAGATCTTGAAAAATCGATCAAAGACCACCATGGCGTTGCCATGACCGCTCGCGCGCTTGAAATCAATGCCGAAGCGCTGTTGGCATATTGCATCCTGAACAACATTCGCCTGCCGAGCCGCCGTGAGATTGCGGCATGGACGAATACGTTGCCCAGGGTAACGGAATCGCCCCGGCAAATCAGGGCGTTGTTGGCCCGGGAACCCGTCGCGGAAGTTGCTAAAAAAGCCGGCCGCAACGTAACGGAGGAACATTTGCGAAAATATTGCCGCCGCCACGGCATCGAAATCCCGGAACAACCCTCGGCCGGGCCGGGCGTCGCGGATATCGACGCTGTCAAAACAGCATTTGTCCGGACATTGGCTAGCCGCAACGTCAGGGATCTCGAGACAGTTGAAATAATCGAACTGTTGCTCAGGCACGCTCCGCACGGCTTAACGGATATGGAGATTATCGAAATCCTGGGGACGCACCAGGTTCAGATGACACGGCCGATGGTTCAGCACGCCGTCGTTGTGACGAGCCGGGGGCGCCTTCAGCGCTATAACGGCCGGGTGCATCTTCTGGTTCAAGAGGCAATCCTCGATTTGGACAAGCTAAAGCAAAGCGTCCAGCAGGAACTGCAAAGCCAGAAGCAATGGAATAAGCTGCAGGCCATTCTCTTTGTGCTCAAAGAGGCGAAGACCGGAATTTCACTTGCGCAGCTGGTGGTCGTGCTTTCCTGGTTTGGGATCGAAATGGCAGTCGAACCGCTTAAAAACGCGCTCCGCCAGTACCAGAAACGCGCACTGGTAGAGTTCTACAAGGGGATGGTCACCTTGCCAGAGAACATTCGACCTTGCGCGATCCGGCCGGACGAGACCGAAGCAACTCCAAACCTTGGTGAAATCACCGCCAAGGTCCAGATGGATTACGCGGCGCTGGCAAACAAGCAGTTCACCAACGTCGAAATGATGGACTTTGTTCTGAGCCGGGCCCCGCAAGGCCTCTGGGTCGACGAATTCCTTGCCATTACTAAATCGTTCGGTGTCGATTTTAAGCGGCATTGCATCCACTCCGTAGTAACCCACGAGGCTCCAGAAAGATTCAAACGCCAATCCGGCCGTTTGGTACGCGAAAAGGCCGCCCCCACACTCCTCCCCAGGGTAGCGATCCAGACTCTTCAGGCTGTGGTTGATCAAGTCCAAGTCTCCCCGGTCGATGAGAATGGCGAGGTGGCCTTGCAGATTCTGATTGACTTTCCCCAGGGGCTTCATCTTAGGGAACTCCATGTGGCCATAGGATTGGCCGGCCGGCACCCCAATTACGATTCATTTCGCAGAAACTTGCATGTCTACGCCAAACGCAATCGCTGCCTCATAACGGACGCCCGGGTCACTTTTGTTGTGTCCAGTCAAACCCAAAACCCGTTGCCGACACAACCATCGCAAGAGGCCATAGCCGCATGAAAGCCGCATGAGGTTGGGCATCTCCGGCCTCTTCGAGCCTTGAGAACACCAAGCTCTGGATTCCCGGTTGCTGGATCAAACGATGCCGCCTCTGTCCGTTAGTTCACCATTTTCGCCTTCGAACCAAGGGACATGGACGGTTAAAGGCAGGCCGTGCATGTTCTCTGAGATGGTGAAATAACGGATAGATGCGGCGTTTTCGCCGTTGGTGCCATCCTGGCGGGTTGGCCCCCCTCCAATTAGCCGGCGCCGCGCTGGCGTTGTACTCCTACCTAACCATCGAAGATGTTGGCCATTGCGGCGGGATGTATTAACCTAAGAACGGCAGTTGAAGTGTAAACCTCTTGGGTTTCCGGATTCATTGATGCCCGGCGCGGCGACGTTTTTCGTGGATTTGGACCGTGGCTAACCTGGCACCCACGCCTGTTGCCCAAACCAGGCCCGGCAAGCGGCCTCCCGCTTCCGGAAAGGCGTCAAAATCCGCTCCCGAATCCGCTCCCTGCACTGCTGGCTGCTCAACTGCTCCGCAGCATTCCTGAGTCCGGAAAACCTCGATCCGCCGGCGGCGGCGATCCGACCAGCAGCGGCCGGGCCATCCCGCGCATCGAACCGGATCACGCCGACCCGATTTACCTTGCCAAACACGGCGCCTTCATCGCCGCGCTGGGAAAGCGTTATGACGGCACTCCGGGCGTGGAATTCCTCGACATCGGTTCCTACGGCATCTGGGGCGCGTGGCATTCGACCCATCCGGCGCCCGTCGCCGTGCGCAAGCAGACCGTGGACATGTACTTGCAGGCCTTCCCGAAGACTCCCCTCCGGCGGCGGCGGCGGGCGGTTTAACACCCCCTGCCAGCGTTCGTTGAAGGCCATGGACCCGAATCCGGCTACGCAGCCCTGCCGTTTGGATCCGGTGGAGGTTTCGGAATGGATTTACGCTCACCCCTCCTTTTGGATGCGGGATGTTCATGAGTGCCATCCGAAGGAAGACCCCCCGACAGGAGCACCGGGCATTTTGAGGGTGTGCAATTCTGCGCTTGCACAATTCCTCAAATTAGTTGAGGATATGTGCATGAATAAAAACGATTCTTTTGCGGCTCTGATGACGGTGGCGCAAGACCAGCAAGGTTACTTTACCACCAAGCAGGCGATTGAGGCCGGTTACGCGGACAACACGCACCCGTATCACGTCCATGCGGGGAATTGGGAGCGAGTGTACCGGGGTATTTATCGGATAGCGCATTTTCCGCCGCCAGAGGACGGGGAGATGATGGCCTGGCTGCTTTGGTCACGGGGGCGCGACGAAAAGCCGGTGGCCGCGATGTCGCACCAAACCGCCCTCAGCCTGTTCGAGTTGGGAGATTTCAACACGGCCAAAGTCCACATGAGCGTGCCAAAAACATTCCGGCGAAACAGCCCGACTCCCAAAGCGGTCGTGCTCCACCGCACAACACTGGCACCCGCTGAGGTCACGCAACTGCGCGGCCTGACGGTATGCCGCCCGCTACGGGCGCTGTGCGACCTGGCCAACGCAAACCCGGATGCCGCCGCCGATCTCCGCCCCATCGCGGTCGAGGCGCGGCGGCGCGGTCTTATCACCGAGCGCGAACTTTCAGGCATGAAAGAGCGGAAGGATGCGCGGAAAATCGTCGCCACCCTGTTGCCATGAGTCGTTACCAAACGCCCCAAAGCACTGCCCGATTCGCCTACGAATATGGTTACAATCAGGTGTTTGCGGAAGATGCCATGGCGGCCTTGTCGGCGGAAGAGCACATGCTCACCGTTGCCAAGATATTTCCTCGGATTGGCTTGGTGAGAAAAACCGGGGAAATATTGGCCGATCTGTCGCACGATTGATTCATTATGGGTTTTCGCTTCAGCCGGCGCGTGAGCATTCTGCCGGGGCTTAACCTAAGTTCCTTTTGATTTTGCGTAAGTGCTTGCAAATCAAAGCAACGGCCAGAAAATGTAGCAAGTAATAATTGATTAAATCTCTTGACATACCTATGGTCCCGCTTTATTCTGTAG
>JBEKYR010000010.1:0-144344 GCA_049510745.1 Verrucomicrobiota bacterium
CTAACCATTACAGGAACTGCGAGTGGCGTGGTGAGCTTTTCGTTCACTGAAAACCTGACGAGTCCAAGCCGCACGGCCCATATCAGTTTACTCAGCCTGAGTATTCCCGTGACACAGAGCGGTCCAACATTCTCGCTTGGCACTTCAGCTCTTGTTGAAGGGCCTGGATCTGGAAGCGATAGTGTGACAGTGGCGGTGACTCCAAATTTCGGCATCTGGACAGCTAGCACCAATGCCTTCTGGTTGCATCTTAGCCCATCAAATCAGAGCGGCACAGGCAGCACGAATATTATTTTCAGTTTCGATGCGAATCCGGGGATGACGCGCGCCGCTACGCTCACCATCGCCGGTCAAAACGTCACTGTCACGCAGGCTGGTTCGAGCTATGTTTCGGCGGAACCGTTGACAGCACTGCTAACTTCCAATCTGTCTAACCCTACGGGGGTAGCGGTGGACGCGGAGGGGAATGTCTATTTCGCCGATACGGCTGATAATCGAGTTGAGAAGTGGCAGATCTTGAGCAATACCGTGACGCCGTTGGTCTCGGGACTCGACAGCCCTATGGGCATCGCTGTGGATGCAGTGGGCGATGTTTACATTGCCGACACCGGCAACAACGCGATCAAGGTGTTGTCAGGCGGCACCAGCAATCTGACCACATTGGTGTCGGGCCTCAACAGACCTTCTGCGGTAGCGGTGGATTCCGCGGGTAACGTTTACATCGCCGACACCGGCAACAATGCTATTGAGGAATTCTCCGCAGCGAGCAACAGTCTAAGGACTCTCGTGTCGGGATTGAATGCCCCTGCTGGTGTAGCAATAGATGTGGCGGGCAACCTTTACATTGCCGATAGTGGCGACAACATCATCAAGGAATGGTCGGCGGCGAGCAGGAATCTGACGACGCTGGTAACCGGATTGAGCCAACCGGCGGGAGTGGCCGTCAGTGGCGCGGGGGATGTCTATATTGCAGATACCGGCAATAACGCCATCAAGGAGTGGTCGGCGGCCAACAGTAGTGTCGTCTCGCTGCCAGCTTTGGGATTGGACGGACCCTCTGGCATAGCTGTGGATTCCACTGGAAATGTATATATCGCCGATACGACGAACAATCTGATCCGGGAACTGCCGCACGCGTTCGTAAACCCGGCTGCGAAATCAGAAAATGCGAATGCAGGCAATGATACGTTGCCAACAGTATTACCCAGCACGGAGAATCTCCTTGCCCCGTTCGCTCCCGCAAGCAGTCAGTCATGGTTGACTGTCACTGGAATCAACGGTGGGGTGGTGTTCTTTTCTTTCACCGCCAATACTGGATTATCCCGCTCGGCCCAAATATCATTGCTCGGGCAGGAGATCTCCATTACCCAGGCGGCGGCAAAAGTCAGCACGCCCGTGTTTGGCCCCCCGTCCGGGACAGGTCTCACCAACGGGTCGCTAATATCAATCAGCTGCGCGACGCCCGGAGCAGTAATCTATTATTCCACCAACGGATCCGTGAGCACCAACTCCACTGTTTACACGACGCCGATCGCCTTCACGGGACCAGGCCCTCTGACTATTAATGCGCTGGCGATTGCCAATGGATATACCGGAACCAGTACAGCCACCGCAACATACTCCTTTCCACAAGTGGCAGAGCCTGTTTTCATCCCGTCGTCGGGACCAATCACGAACGGCACCTCTGTCTCGATAGCTTGTGCCACCCCGGGCGCAACAATCTATTATACATTAGATGGAAGCACTCCGTCCACCAACTCCACCCAATACTTAACTGCCCTGGTGATAAACGGGGGTACCACCTTAAACGCCTGTGCCGTCGCACCAAATTACATCGAGAGCGCCGTGATGAGCGTCACTTATACACTGGCCCAAACGGGGCTCCCGCAGTTTACACCCATTCAGGGCCCGGTGCCCAATGGGACATTGATTTCGATCACCACTACGAACAGCAGCGCGACGATGTATTATACGATTGACGGATCCACGCCAACCACTAACTCGCCAATTTATACTCAACCTATTCCATTCACAAATCAATTCACCTTACAGGCACAGGCTTTTGCCAACGGATTTGCACCAAGTCAAGTGGCGTCCGCATTCTTTGGACTTTTGGATCTGGTATCCAATGTTGCCGTGACCACCTTCGCAGGCAGTCCAACTGCCGGTTTTACGGATGGAATAGGGACCGCTGCCGCATTTTCGCTTCCAGAGGGCATTTGCATCGACTCCAACGGGAATTTTTTTGTCTCTGACACTGGAAATAACTCTATCCGCAAAATTTTGCCCTCTGGCCAAGTGATCACCTATGCCGGCAACGGAACGGTGCTCAACTCTCAAAGTCCCTCTGCCACCAACGCGTTTTTCAATGGACCAACTGGCATTTGCGTCGATGAGACAGGAAACGTTTACGTCGCGGACGGCGGCAACAATAACCGCATCTGCAAAATCGGCCCCAATGGGACTTTTTCCACATTTGCTGACCTTACACCATCCGGGAATAACGCAGCCGGCTTGGGACAGCTTATCGAGGGGCCAGGGGGCAATCTATATGCTGGAGAGTGGGCAAAGGCAGTAAAGATTTTCACGAAGGGCTCATTCCAAACTTTGGCGGGGACCAGTTGCAATTGTGGAGGAGGGTGGGGAGTCAGTGTCAGCCTGGCGTTGGATTCGGCCACCAACCTTTACGCCGCCACGTCGGATAACGTCTGGCTGATTTCGCCGAACGATTCTGTCAGTTTGCTGGCCGGCGGAAGCAGTCAATTCTCCGATGGGCCTGCCTTACAGGCAGGATTTATAAGTTTGACAGGCGAAGCAATAGACGCTTCGAGCAATATTTATCTGGGTGACACCGTTTGCATCCGGAAAATTAGCCCATCCGGCTGGGTCAGCACTGTTGCCGGCACAGGCGTGGCAGGCTACGCGGACGGACCTGGCTTCGCCGCGCAATTTAACGGTGGCTACCCCTGGTATTTAGGGGCGATTTCGCAAATGGGAATCTGTATCGATTCCGTCGGAAATCTTTATGTTGCGGATATAGCTAATAACTGCATTCGCAAGATATCCTTTAACACTGTGGCGCTTCCCCGTTTGCAGGTTACTAGCTCAACAAACCTAATAATATTAATGTGGCCAGCTTGGGCCAATAATTACATCCTGGAATCCAGCATGACACTATCGGAAGGTGGGTCGTGGTTGCCGGTGACCAACGGCGCCGTGACGTTGCAAGGCGGGACAAATTTTGGTTGGACGGGTCAGATCGGAAGGGGGGATCTGTTTTACAGACTCCACAGTCCGTGATGTTCTTAACCTCTCGGTCAGGACCCTCTGGCATGGCACTCTCAGAGGCGCAAAAACCGCATTGCCATCGCGGGTATTCAATTCTTTTGGTGTTTTCGCTTACGATGCCCTGTCCTTCGAGATAACGCAAACCTAGCACAAATTGTGCGCCGGCCATTCCTTGACCAGCTTTTTGATTCAAACTCTTCATAACTCTTTCATCCATGCTCGGGAAATGCAATTGATCATGGGCAGATTTGATATTTGTCTTTGTTGATGGACTTGACGAAGGGGCCGAGTTCCGATCCGACAAAAATGCCAGGACGGTGATTCAGAGAACAAAATCCCATCTTGGCCGCTGATCACACATTCTTTTCCTCCACATCCAAGCATCAGAGAATCCGCGGGCCTGAGCTGCATGAACGCTCGGTCAGGGTGTTTGTGGAACAGGCTTTGGAACGTCAAGCTGGTGAAGTGTTAACGTTGACAGATGCCTACCTACATTTCTGTGAAGATCTGAAAAGCAAGAACATGCCGCCGGTTAATCGTAAGGTGTTCAAGATGTTGGTTTAGCGCCCCAAATGGCCATTTTCTTGCTGATAATCAGGGTTTCTTTCCCAGTCTTTTACCATGGGATCTATAACGGGAACCGGAAGAGCGTTGAAGTGTTTCACCCGGCGATCTACCTCACTTTGCTCGACTGCCCCCAAACGTGACCACACGTTGGAAAAATTTACTTTAGCGCGTTGCAGGGTCTTGGTATCAGTTGCTCCAGATTCCGCCAACCGACACCACATGGCAGCCTCCACCAAATTTGTTGTGCTCAAATCGCCATTCAGGATGGCAAATCCCAAATCATTTTGCGCTGAGGCATATCCATGTTCTGCCGCGCCACGCAACAATGTTTCGGCTTCCGTCTTGTCTTGTTTCATATCCGTCCCGCGAATCAGCATGACTGCCAAGACAGCTTGCGCTTGTAAATTATCGTGTTGCGCAGCGCGGCGAATCCATTTGATCGCTTCAGCCGAATCTTTGGGATACGATGGCCATCCCGGGCCTGGCGGAGCACCATTGAAATAGCATTGAAACAGGAAATATTCAGCTCGCCCCCAACCGTTTTCCGCCGCCTTAGCCAACCATTGCTTTCCACTTTCAAAATCCGGCGCCCCGACATCGCGCCGAAAGCAACTCATCGCGCACTGAAATTGGGCGTCGCGATGACCTGCCTGTGCCGCCCGCAACATATAATCATTGGCCAATGCCATTGATGCCTGGTTGGTCTTATCGTCAAGGTAATGCAATGACAAATCATAAAATGCTCTGGGATCGTTCTTGGCGGCTGATTTGCGATACCACATCAGCGAGCTTTCAGCGTCCTTGGGCACGCCGTCACCGGTTCGATAAGCCGAGCCCATACTAAACTCCGCCTCGGTAGAGCCCAAAGTCGCCGCTTTGAAGCGCCAATCGTGATAATTGTCGAGGTTGGACTCCACGCCCCATCCGTGATAATAGCAAACGGACATCCAATAAGATGCCAGTGGGTCGCCCAATTCAGCGCTTCGTTTGAACCATTGAAACGCTTCGGCCGTTGCGGCCGGCTGCGGAGATTTCATCCTGCATAATACCCCCAAATTATACATGGCCCGAGGATTGCCACCTTCTTTTGCGGCCCGTGTGAACCAGTATTTGGCCGCGTCCAAATCCTTATCCAGCCCCATGCCCTCCATGAGGAAGTAGCCGAGGTCTTTCATCGCTGCATAATTCGTCTGTTCGGCTGCACGGCGATACCATTTGGCAGCCATAGCCAAATCCGGCGTCGTGCCCACACCGAAATGATAACACCCGGCCATATGGAGTTGGGCTTCGGAGTAACCCCTGTCCGCCGCCACGCTGAACCAGTGAAAAGCCTCCTTGGAATCAGCTTGGACAAATTTACCGTTCTCGTACAGCAATCCCAAATTGAACATGGCTGGAATATACCCCTTGTCTGCCGAGCTGCGTAACAACTCCAACCCCGTCTTTGCCTCCTGCGGAGAACGACTTTGAGTGAGCAGGGCAATTCCCCATAAGCCTTTCGCCGCGTTGTTGCCGCGCCGACTCTCTTGGCACAGTAAATTGGTCATCTTTTGAAAACTTTCAATGCCATTTGCCAGATATTTGGCGGGCAGAGCCGCTTTGGCCATCACCAGCCAATTGGTTGACAGTATGCCATCAAACGCATGAGCTGGCACCACATCATGGCTGATATTAGGCTCATGTGTGCGGCACGATGCCAGCAAAAGCAACGCAGGTATGAGAGGGAGAAGTTTTCGAAAAATGCGGTGCATGCTATAGAATTTAGTCAAGGAGGTCTCAAAGGGATCATGCATTAGGGCGTTGTGTTGTTAACCGAGCTTTCCTGCTCTTGCTATCGGAAAGCCCATATTGGGTGTTTCTCGTTCCTGCACAGGAAACGGTCTCTATGAGGGTGGCGTCTGATTCGCCAGCTTCCAGAGACGCCGCGTTCGCTCATATCAGAAGACAATAACCCTGATGCTTGAAACTCCCGTGGGAGTGAATCAAAATCAGCCGTTCCCCATGACGCAGCCATCGCGGAAAGTTTTTTGAACTTTTTGCTTATTGGAAGCAAGGAAATAATGACAATATTGTACAGCAATCCCATAACCTGCTTTCCCATAAGATGATACACGGCATCTGATCCCCCAGTTCCAGCCTGTGCAGGGTCGAATCGTCCACCGTTAATGCTGTGCAGGGAAGATGTCCTGAACTGAACAATGGAGCCGGTCCATGATTAGCTGGAGCTTTTTCAGCGTAATGCTCTGCTGGCCATTATCCAATCTGAACTGGTTGGAGGGAGTCATTCCGAGCATTTTGGTCAATATTTGGTCAATATAGTATAGAACGTTCCATCTCTGCCCTGATGCAGAGGGCATTGATCCCAGGGTGGTGGCGGATTGGCAGGGACACCGGGACGCTACGCTCATTCTGCGGGTCTATGGCGCTTGGGTGAATCAGGACCATGCTCGGAGGATGGCGGCGTTAATGGCCTGACCACCCAGCCCTGCCAAGCCCCAAACCAGCCAGCGTCGCAGAACGGTCACGTCACGGCGAGCGGAGGCGATAGAAGCGACCGGGATAATTCGTCCACTGCGAGTCACTGAAATAAAACGGATCGCCCGTGAGAGTGTTGGTCTGAAGTGGCAGCCAAATGAAAGAAGTTAAATCAGTGCAAGCATCAACAACTACGACTTGATTGGAAATGCCTGTTACATCAAACCCAAAAGCATTGGATTGTATTCCGAAATTACCATCACTCATAATTTGCGGCAACACTGTCAATCCCAAAACCACACCGCCGCCGCTGCTTCCGCCATCCACCGCCGTTCCGTAAAGTGTATTGCTGCTCAACACAAATTTCGAATCGCATTGGTAGCCGATGCTCGCATTAAAATTTATCAGCGTTGTAAAATCCGTGCCGTTGGTCAGAATCATAAAAATGGTCCCATCGTTCGAGAGACCGCCCGCGCCGGTTGACCCATAGAGAGTGTTGCCATTGAGCAGCAGGGTATTGCGGGGAAAAGCGCCGTCATTATGCAGAAAATCATGTAGGTTCACAAAGCCAGTGCCATTGGTCGTTTATTTGAAGATATTCCCGCAAGCTCCGGCACCTCCGCCAACCGTAACTCCGTAGAGCATATCGCCGTTCAAAGTCAATCCTGCCACCGGTGCCGCCCCATCGCTGTTGGTGCCAATGCCGCTGATACCTGAGAAATATTTCAGAACCGTATAATTGCTCCCATCCGTTTGCATGGCGAACACGACTCCATTGGAAGTGCCGCCATGATACGTCGTGCCGTAGAGCGCGCTGCCGTCCAAAACCAAGCCGCCAGTTGGATGCGCGCCATCGGTGTTGGTTCCGGAAAGCAATGGATTTCCGCTGACGTTGTTTGTGCCAAGAAACGTGGCTGAAAATGATTTGATAACCGTAAATCCTGACCCATCAGTATTGATTTTGAAAATGGTACCGTTGCCATTCGCGCCGCCGTAATCAGCCGTTCCGTAAAGCGTGTTGCCATCCGTCACCAAATCCGCTTGTGGCCGGTTGCCATCGCTGTTGGTGCCCCAAATTGTCGGCACTGTCGCCGAAAAGCTATGCATCTCAAAGTAACCGCTACCGTCGGTATTTATTTTGAAAATGTTTCCATTGTTGGCCGACCCACCAGTGCAGGTCGTCCCATAAAGTGTGTTGCCAATTATAACCATTCCGCCTTCGGGACTGGGGCTGTTGGTCAAACTTCGGATAATGCCATACCCGCTGCCGTCGGTATTGATCTTGAAAATGGTGCCGTTGCCATTTGTGCCGCCGCTGGCAGTGGTTCCATAAAGCGTGTTGCCACCAAGGACCAAATCTGTCAGCGGAGCATAGCCATCTTGGTAAGTAGCTCCAAAATTATGCAGGATATTATAGGATTGCGCGAATAAGCTGGTGCCATTCAGGGTCAGCACCACACACGGCAGCCAGATTTGAAGCAGAGATCGTTTGGCTTTCATGAAATCTCACCTTTGATTTCGGGAACACGACCGGAAACAACCAGATGGACGTGCGAAACGTCTATTTCCTGGGAACTCCCGGTTTCTCCGGCACTGTTGGCCCGTGCAGACTCATTGACTTTGAACCTATCATAGCACGCTCATTCGTTCACAGTTTCCCAATTCTGTCAATCCACACGTTTTGCTTATTGATTGGCAACATATGGTGACGTATTTGCCTCAACACCGGAGCGAGGTCTCATATTCACATGCAACGGGGCCATTGATCGTTGTCTTCCCGACCCCTCCCCCATCCAGAATCCCTCGTAAAATTGGGATAATAATTGGGTGACGATTTAGCTCGCAGCTTCTTCGACCACGTCACCCACGTCCAGCCCCGGTGCCTTAACCAGCATGGGGCTTTTCGTTTCCATTAATCCCACACAAAAGGAATTTCAAATGTCCCCAGAATCAGGATTTTTATTACAAGATCAAATCGTCCCCCGCCTCGAATCCGCCATCCCACACAACGTCAATTTCGTCGGCAGTGAAGATGCCCAGGAATTGGTCCAAGACGCAACGTGTATCGCTGCGAAGATGATGCACAACGCTGAACTGGCAGGGAAGAAGGTGGTCCAGTCCGCAAGCAATCGAGGCAAAGCGGTCAAGCAGGTCAAAGAAGTCACAGCAGGCAACATCGCCTATTACACCATCGTCAAGCTCAGAAATGGACGGCGTTCAAATGGCTATGTCACGGCAGATGTCTATGGCGCTGGGACACAAATCAATGGCAGAACCCGCCTCACTTCACTGGATGAGGTCGTGGCCCAGGATGAGGAAACTGGCGGCGAGATCTTTCTGCTCCGTGACGTGCTGGCTGATGACCAAGACGATCCAGCGACGAAAGCCACCCGCAAAATGGATTGGGAAATGTTCCTGGCTGGTCTGTCCGAGCGTGAGGTGCTCGCTATCCAATTCTTGGTGGAAGGCAAGACTCTCCGACACGCAGCTCATGTTTTGAGGACCAGCGATTCCTCGATGCAGGCCAGCAAACGAGATCTGAGAGCGAAGGTCCTCGAATTCATGGGCTTCGACATTCTGGCCCAAGTTCAACGCCGGCCTCAATGGAAGGACGGCCTGGATGCGACCAGGGAAAAGATGGCTGTGCGGTATGCTCGTTGCCATTGACCAACAACACTATGGCCAGGTTAATCCTCTGATTGATCGGGCTGCTTCTCATAATACCGCCCCGCCACCCACTTCTGTTACTCCTTGCTAAGGCTGAGTGATGGAGGCGGGTGGCGGGGCAGGTTGGAATCCAAAGCTTAGCTATGAGATTGTTTGATGCGGTAGCAACAACCACATCGGAGTTTTCGTGCCGGGTTGGTGCCGTTCGCACGCGCTGATCGCCGACGCCGTGGAATCCACCGCGGATATTTTCAGTTCCATCAGAGGTCAGCCGGGGGGGGCATAATAGCTGCCGCAGAAATTCCGCCCGGTTTCGATCAGCCCTTGAAGGATGCCGCGCCCCAGCATTAGCGATCCACCTCCCCGAGCACGATGTCGATGCTGCCCAGGATAATGACCACGTCCGTGGTTCACTCCCTTTCCGCTGCTGGTCTTTTCTCTCCGATATTTTCGTAAATTGCCGATGGCCCAAAGGTGTCTAAAGATGTCCCGTTATGGAATAGACAAACAACACGCCCGCCACACAGTGAGATTAGGGAAATGGCTGTGACTATAGGAAATAATAACAAAAACTAATAACAAAAAGAATGCTATGAAAAGAATATTTGAAACAGTGGCGAGTTATATTTTGTGCGTGAGTGCTTTCGGGTCGGTCTCCTACGATGCGCAAAATGGGCACTATTATGAAGTGGTTTCAGCTCCGGGGGTTGGTTGGATGAACGCCGAGCAGTATGCGCTGACTATGTATTATAACGGTTTAGAAGGCCATTTGGTGATCATCACTAGCGCCGATGAGAATGCCTCCGTTATGAATGTGGTCCAACGTGCTGGGTTATCATAACGAATTCTTTTCGTCACACTACGAAACCCTAAATCTGCCTATCGAATATCGCACCGAAATATCCGGGCAAAGCGCACCGGGCGCACCTCCAAAATCACGGTGATCGTGCCTTTCCGAGCGAAGATGAGTCGCGTTCGCCGGCCACCGCCCCCCAAAAAACGCCGCGCACACCCCCAAACCGCGGGCAATTTAATGAAAATCACGAGCGCAGATTTGCCAGAGATTTGCCAAATTTCCCACAAAATGACAGGAACGGAGAGACAGGCGAATGCACCAAGATGCATACCGCAAAAACCGACAAACGCATAAAACCCTTTATTTACAGGCATTTTATGCGTATCCCCTTGAAAATGAAGTGGTGCCAGCGAGTGGAATCGAACCACTGACCTCGGGCTTATGAGTCCCACGCTCTAACCAACTGAGCTACGCTGGCTGCGCGCCTTATACTTCGCGGAGAACCGCGCCCTTGTCAAACCGCATTTACGGCCGGGCCGCCGTGCCCACCGCCTGGCGAAGTTCGCTGAAGCCCCCTTCGCGCAGCCGCTTTTCCAATCCGCGGACAATGTCCTTCACGACCCCGGGACCGCGATAGACCAGCCCGGTGTAAATCTGCACCAACGACGCGCCGGCGGTGATTTTTTCCCAGGCATCGGCGGCGTCAAAAATTCCGCCCACGCCGATGATCGGGACGGCGCCGCGGCTCTGGCGGTAAAGATGCCGGATGACTTCCGTGCTGCGTTGGCGGAGAGGCCGTCCGCTCAAGCCGCCGGGCCGGGAGTAAATCTGTTGCATGAGCGGGTTCTTGGAATCCGGGCGGGTGATGGTGGTGTTGGTGGCGACGAGGCCGGCGAGTTTGGGGGGCGCGGCTAGGGCCAGGATTTCGTCCAGCGCCTCGAAGGAGAGGTCCGGCGCCACTTTCACGAGAATGGGAATGGGCACGGCGCCGGAATTGTTTTCCCGGAGCGCGGCCAGGATTTCAGCCAGGGCGGCTTTGTTTTGGAGCTGGCGGAGGTTGGGCGTGTTGGGCGAACTGACGTTGACCACGAAAAAATCGGCATGGGAACGAAGGACGCGAAAGGAATTGGCGTAATCTTCGGGGGCGGCTTCGAGCGGGGTGACTTTGGATTTGCCGAGGTTGACGCCGACGGGATGATTGGGCCAGCGGCCTTCCTTTTTCCATCGGGCCAGGGCTTCGGCCACGGCGGGCGCGCCCGGATTGTTGAAACCCATGCTGTTGACGATCGCCTCTTCCGGGATGGCGCGAAAGACGCGCGGCAGCGGATTGCCCGGCTGGGCGTGCCAGGTCACGCCGCCCAATTCACTGAAACCAAAACCCAGCGCCTTCCACGCCGGCACGGCCGCCGCCGCTTTATCCATCCCCGCGGCGAGGCCGACGGGATTTGGAAAGCGCAAGCCGAAAAGATCGACGGGCAATTCGGGCGCGCCGTAAAGCGCCGCCGCCAGTTGGCCCAGGAACCGGTTGCGGCTGACGCAGGCGAGGGCGCGCAGAGTGCGGTCGTGAATTCTCTCCGCCTCCTGCGCAAAGAGGAGCGGACGAACGAGGCGGCGGTAAAGCCAACTCACGCGGGAAGGGCCGGCGCTTCAGCGCGGCGGGGTGGCGGCGCTGGCGGCGCTGGCGGCCGGACGGCCCGCTTGTTGGAACGCGGCGCGGGGCAACAGATTGCGATAGGTGGCCAGGGCCAGCAACGGCCAACTGTTGCGATACATGTCGTATTTCAAATAAAACACGCGCGGGAAACCCGTCCCGGTCGTTTCCGCTTCGCTCCAGGAACCGTCGGCGTTTTGCGTGCGGACAAGATACTCGATGCCGTTCTGGATGCTGGGCCGGTGGGGGTCGTCGAAGGCGCAAAGGCCCATGACGGCCCAGGCGGTTTGGGAGGCGGTGCTGGCGCCCTGGCCCTTGAAAACGGGGTCGTCGTAAGTGTCGCAGCGTTCGCCCCAGCCGCCGTCCTCGCGCTGGACGCTTTCCAGCCAGTCGCGCGCCTTGAGGAGCCAGGGCTGGCGCATGTCCAGGCCGAGGGCGCGGAGGCCGCGGAGGACCTGCCAGGTCCCATAAATATAATTGACGCCCCAGCGGCCGTACCACGACCCGTCCTCCTCCTGGTGTTCGCGGATGAATTTCAGCGCCTCGCGCACCCGGGGATGTTCCTGGCTGAAATTCTCGTAGCCGAGCAATTCCAAAATGCGCGCGGTGATGTCGGCGCATTCGGGGTCGAGCATGGCGTTGTGGTCGGCGAAGGGCACCTTCTCCAGGACGCTCTTGGTGCAGTCCTTGTCAAAAGAAGCCCAGCCGCCGTCTTTGCATTGAAAGGTGAGCATCCAGTTGAGGCCGCGCTCGAAGGAGGCGTCGCGGCGGCGGGGATTGGCCGTCGGAATTTTGCGCAAAGCCAGCAGCACCATGGCCGTGTCATCCACGTCGGGGTTCCACTGGTTGTTGAATTCAAAGACCCAGCCGCTCGGCTCGACCTCCGCGGAGTTCTTGTAATGCCAGTCGCCGCGAAAGCGGACTTCGCGGTCGAGGAGCCAGTCGCAACATTTGACCAGGGCGGGATGGTCGCTGGACAGGCCGGATTCGTGCAAGGCGATGGCGACAATGGCGGAGTCCCAAACCGGCGACAGGCACGGTTCCATGCGAATGCTGTGCTCGGTTTCGTGTTCGAGCTTCTTCAAGGCCTCTTCGGTCCGCGTGACCAGCGGATGATCGGCCGGGTACCCCAGGGCCTTGAGGGCGATGAGGGAATTGAGGATGGCGGGAAAAATCGCCGCCAAACCATCGCTGCCCTCGAAGCGCTCAGTCATCCATGCCTCGGCCGTTTTGAGCGCGCGCGTGCGGAAGGGGTGGATGTTGTGGCGTGCAAAAAGCTCGGCGAACTTGTGCAGCCGGTCCAGCCAGTAAAAGAAATTTCGCCACGTAAACCGTTGGGGGTCGCGGGCCAGCATCAGGTCGCGCTCGTGAAAACCGAGGGGATAAAGTTCCTGCAAGGAGGCCCCGGGGCCGAGGCTGCGGGTCGGCTTGAAATGATTGATGATCGAGAGCGGGACGAGCATCGAGCGGCTCCAGGAACTCATTTCATAGAAAGGCACGCAGAACCAGTTGCCGAGCAGGAGCACTTCGCAGGGAATGGTGGGCACGTACTCCCACGGGAAAAGGCCGAGCAACGCGAGGTAGAGCTTGGAAAAGGTGTTCAGGCGCGGCACGCCGCCCAGGCTCAAGGCGGTCTGGCGGGCGCGCAACATGCGCGGATCGGTCACGGGGAGGCCCGCCAGCTTGAGGGCCAGGTAGGCCTTGACGGTGGCGTTGACTTCCGCCGGGCCGTTGAGATAAATGCTCCAGCCGCCGGCGGGCAGTTGCAGGGATAGAATATGGTTGACAGCTTTGCGCTGCCATTTCTCGTCCACCTGGCCGTCCCAATGGCGGAAGGCGATCATATCGGCCATGAGGGTGGCATCGACCATCAATTCGCCCACCCAATAGCCTTCGGGCTTCTGCTCGCGCAAAAGAAAATCCTGCGACCGCCCGAGGGCGGCTTCCAACTCCGGCAGGGTGAAAGAATCGAAATCGGAGGCCTTGGGCGGCGCGATCACCTGTCCGTTTTCAAAGAGATGCACAGACACGCTTCCTAATGTGCCCGCGAATTGCGGGGTGTAAAGGAATTTTCTTTCGGGCACATCTCCCTTTTGGGGCAGCCGCTCCTAATCTTGCTCTTAATCGTAATCGTAATCCCCGTCTTGCCCTTCCGCCTTCGCCGAGTTTGGGGCGGACAGGCCGGGAGGAGGATTAAGATTATGAGCAGGATTAGGAGGATTGCGAGTGGTTTTGATTGACATTGGTGGGCAATCGGCGCAAGAGAATGGGAGCGGCAGATGAACAGAAATCATACACTGTTTTGGTTTGCCATCCTCTCGATGCTGCTCGGCGCTTGGGGACCTCTGGGGCTGAAGGCGCAGGATTTCCAGTACATCCCCAACCCGGCAAACACTCCCCGCTGGCCCCCGACGCCTAAGCCGGAACTGAATCCCTTCCCATTCGCCCTCCCGGCACCAGGCCCCAAACTACCAAGCCCCAAACTTTTAGCCCAAGACCTAAAGCTGGAGCCGACGGCTATCGTGCTGGCGGTGCATGGGAAGGTCGAGTACTTCCAAGAGAATCAATGGCTCAACGTGAAGCCGAACATCCAGCTTGCGCACGGCACCACGCTTCGCACCGGCCCTGATTCGTACGTGGACGTGTTCGTCAATGGAATCTCGATTATTCGCGTAACAGAGCAGACGACGATGCAACTCCAAAAAATGACGCGCACCAGCGCTGAACGAGGCGCCGATACCGAAACGATTCTGAATCTCGAACGCGGGACCATCCTTGGCAACGTCAGGAAATTGTCGGCCAATTCCCGCTATGAAATCGCAACGCCCCATGGAGTTGCGCGCATTCGCGGCACAGACTTTCAAGTCTCCGTTTCTCCGCAAACAAATGGCGCGCCCGTCGTTACCTTCACCAGTGCGATGGGGGAATTGGTCTGTTCGGCGGTGGTGGATGGCAAATCGGTGGTCAAGGTTCTCCGTAGCGGAGAGTCCTGGACGGTGGGTGACAAGGATATCAAGCCCGTTCCGGTGGTCATCCGGTGGTCATCTTCGGCTTATTAAATGCAGCCCAAGCGTGTCGTTTTGGTTTTCCGAGGAATTTCGCGGTTGACATCCCGGCCCCCGCGTGGCTCAGTTCGTCCGGGGACAGCGACCTATGAAACCGATTTTATGCTCTTCCTCAAACGTCTCGGAACTCCCCGTGTTTTGTTCATTATTCATGTTTTATGATGTCGTTTTATTCGTTTAATTTCGTGTTGCTGGTCGTATTCGCCGTTTTCTTTTATCGGGCCGGCGTGCTGGAGAATGCCTCAGGGTTATTGTGGGCAGGTTTATCGGTATTGGTCTCACTTCTGGTTTGGCAGTGGCTCGGGTGGGGTCTGCTGGCCATGATTCTCAGTCAGGTCGGTCTGTTTGTCGGCATCGGTGTTGTTCGGGTTATCCACAAGTCATGAGGCGCAAGCCATTCAAGACGCCGATGGAAAGGAAGATGCCCGCCAAGGTGAAGCCTCCAACTGACCCGGAACTGAAGGCCGTTCTCGGTTCCGCCGGCGTCTTGTGGTCTGGAATTGTCCGCGCCGTCGAGGAAACGTTCGTTCCGCTGGACCAGCAGTGGAAGCCGTCCAAAGCCGGGTTTGGGCGTGTGTGCCTGCTCCAGCACAAGAAGAGAACGCTGCTCTATCTGACGCCTGACAAGGAGAAGGTTTGGATCGCCATAATTCTTGGCGGGCGCGCCTACGACCTCGCGATGGCCAGTTCGATCCCCGCTGCGATCAAGAAGATGTTTTCGGAAGCGCGGCCGTATGCCGAGGGCCGGGGGATTCGTTTCCCGGCAAGCTCACTGGGCGACATTCCGATGATTACGAAGTTAGTGGAGATCAAGACCACGCCCAAATGAAAAAGCCCGACCGGCGCCCTGGGCGGAAAGAGGACAACTTTGCTTTTCGCCTGATCTGTGTTGCGCGGTCCAGTTTCCCGCCCGCCCGTAATTGAGTTTATTTCACTTTCTTTGAACTTTTCACCGGGCGCGGACGACTTATCCTAATGAAAACAGGTGAGCATAACCGATGACATCGGCGGTCGCGCCCAGGACCTGGATCGGATTTACCAGGAAGCCCGGCCGGAATTGCTCGGGTACTTCCGGCGGCGCCACGGCAGCCCGGAAACGGCCGAGGATTTGTTGCAGGAAACTTTTGCCGCGGTGCTGCGCCATCCGCAACGGTTGCTCCAGGCCGATTCCCCGCGCGCCTACCTTTTCGGCGTGGCGCGCAATATCAGCGCGGATGCGCTCCGCCGGGCGCGCCCGGCCGAGGTGCCGTTGGAGGAGGCCGCCGCCGCGGAGGAGGAGCCGGACCCGCGTTTGGAGACGATGCGCGAGGCCATTGGCCGGCTCAACCCCGCCTTGCGCCAGGTGCTCGAGCTGCGGCTGCGCCAGGAGCTGGCCTACGAGGAAATCGCCGGGCTTCTTAACATCCCTGTCGGCACGGTCCGGTCGCGGCTGCACCATGCTGTCAAGAATCTCCGCGGGGCCTTGCAGGCCGCGCACAGCTTATGAATCAAGAAATCGTGGAAAGACTGGTCATCGACAAGGCGTCGGGCGAATTGACGCCGGACGCGGCGGCGTTGCTGGAGGCCTGGCTGGAGCGCGAGCCGGGTGCGAAAGCCGGGGCCGCGGAAATCGACGAGACGTTGCGCCTGGCCAAACGCGCTTTGGGCGGGGCGGAGGAACACGCCGTTCTCCGTCCGAAGTTCCGCAGCCCCGCCTGGCCCCGGTGGGCCGCCGGCATGGCCGCCTGTTTTCTCGCCGGACTCGGCCTGGGGTTGCTGCCTCTCCGCCAGCCAACGGTCGCGCCGCCCGCGGAAAATTTTGCGACGGTCAATGACGCCGGTTTTTGGTCGGCGCGCCGGTTGCACGTGTCAAGTTCAACGTCTAAAGTTCAAGGGTCCAGGTTGATCTGGAAATCTCCGGTCACAAAACCTCAATTGGAAGCGTCCTCATAATCATTCCACACTATATGAAAACAATTCACGGTTGGTTCGTTGTCGCGGTTGCGGGTCTATTGTTTCTCACCTCGGGCTGCGGGGTGCAGCGCGTCGTCTGGTCGCCCGACGGCACGCGGGCGGCGGTCCTGGGCGAGCAGGGGTTGTACTTTTCCGACGCGGAAGGAAAGGTGTCCGGCCTGCTGGTGTCCAACGTGGCGATGGCCGAGTGGTTTCCCGATTCGCACAAGCTGGCGCTGGTTCGCAGCGACAAGACCCAGTCGTGGGCCGACCTCCAGACGCATCTGCGCGCCGAGGACCGCGACCCGATCATCCAGGAGGGGCAAACGGTCCTGAAGGAGTTGAACGCCGGACACGACTGGAAGGCGGCGCTCAAGGCCGTCGATCATGCCGACGCCGTCGCTCTCTATTTGAAGGGCGCCGAAGGCGTCAAGGAGAAGGCGGGGGCGGATTGGGCGGAGTTGGACCGGAAAGAAATCTCCGTTTATGAACTCTACGTTGGAACCATCAGCGGCGATCAGGTCACCCTTGGCGCGGCGCTGGTTCAGACGCTGCAGCAACCCTTGCCCCTGGGCCTGCGCGTTTCGCCCGCCGGAACCGCCATCGCCATGACCACCGACGCCGGCAAACGGCACGGCGCCCGGCTGATCGTCGTTCCGGCCGATGGCTCGGCCCCGGAGAAAATCGTCTCCGAGGATGCCTGCGGCCATCCGGATTGGACCAAAGACGGGCGTGCCCTGGTCTATATCAACGCCGTCGGCGCGATGACCAGCGACGACGATCTGCGGTTGGGCGCGTTGACGCGGCGCCAGGTGATCAATGCCGCCGGCGCCGTTGAAATTCAAACCAACCACGACGATTTGGCCGGCATGCTCTTTGACTCCAACCTCGGCGCGCGCTCTCTGAGCGATGGGCGCATCCTCTTCCTCGCCCTGGATTTGCAGTTGCCCGTCACCGCGCCGGACATGCCGGAACGACCGCAGATTTTCGCCCTCGACCCGCGCCACCAGGCGACTCTCACCCGGTTGATTCCTCGCAGCGTCATGCAGAATCTCTCGCAAGGAGTCGGATTCTGGGAAGTCAGCCCCGACGAAAAGAAGGTGCTCATGGCCGCCGACAAGGGCGCCGTCATGGTCCTGTCGCTGGCCGACGGAACTCTGGCCACCGTGCAAGCTGCTGGCGGCGACGATCCCCCGTCCTTCCCCTCCTGGCGCGGCAGCGACGAAGTGTGTTACCTGTCGGCCAGTCCGACCAATTCCGCGGGACACGCCTGGGAAGTGGCGCTCTGGAAAGACGGCACCAACCGGGTGATCAGCGCCGGCTGGCCCGCCGACCTCAGAAAGGGATTTCTGGATAAGTAACCGTTACGCCGGCATTGGGTCGGTCTTGAGCAGACCATAAATGGCGTGATCGACAAAATGGTCGTAAAGCCACTCCGCCCCGCGGGCGATGCCCTCGAAGCCGAACCCCAGTCGTTCAGGAATAGCGCGGCTGGGGCGGTTCTCAACGGCGCAACGGATGCTGATCCGGTGCAAACCCAGCGCGCCAAACCCGTGTGCGATCACCGCCCGGCAACTGGCGGTCATAAGGCCCTTGCCTTGATGCGACGCCGCCAGCCAGTATTCGAGAGAGGAGGCGCGGTGCGGCCAATCTATCCCGTGCCAGTTAATCATTCCGCACAGCTTTCCTTCCTCCCAAATGCCGGCGTGGAACCCCTGGTTGAGCGCAAATTGTCTCAAACTCAGAGTAATGTAACTCGACGTCTCGGCCAGCGTCCGCCGATGATCCAGCCAATTGAGCCACTGCCGCAAATAGGCGCGGTTGGCCTCGATCAGATTGAACAATTCCTGCGCATGGCGCTGCTCGATGAGCGCCAACTCCACTCCATCTCTCACTTGCCACCGAAACATGGCGCCATGCTACACGCCCGACGCGCCAAGTGAAAGGTTTTCAACCGCCGAGCGTGCTCGGATCATTCACGTCGCCCTTGTTGAAATCCACATACGCTTCCGTCAAGTCGGCGGCATAGACCAGCGCCTCGGCGCGGCCGAGATTCAAATGGATGTGCAGATCAAACGCGCCGGCCGCCGTGATCGCGCACAGCGCCCGGAACGGCACGGCGGTGGGCCGTCCGCGTTTCAAGGAATGCAAAATCTTCCGTTCGCCGGGCAGGCTGTAGCCGACATCGATCCTGTCCTCCTTGATCTGCGCCGCGGAATATCCCAGCGCGCAGAGAATGCGGCCCCAGTTGGGATCGCCCCCGCACCAACTGGTCTTGACCAGCGCGCTGTTGGCCACCGCCCGCGCCGCCGCCTCCGCCCCGGCGGCGGTCCTGGCCCCGCGCACCCGCACCGTGACAAAACGCGACACGCCCTCGCCGTCCAGCACAATCTTTTTCGCCAACTCCAGCGTCACATGGTCCAGGGCCGATTGAAACACGGCCAGGTCGCGCGACCGCGCTGCCAGCGGCGGGTGACCCGCCCGGCCGTTGGCCAGCAGGAGCACGGTGTCGTTGGTGCTCATGTCGCCGTCCACCGTGATGCGGTTGAAGCTCCGGGCCACCGCCGCGCCCAAGGCGGCCTGCAACGTTCCGGCTTCCACGGCGGCGTCGGTCGTAAGGAAACAGAGCATCGTGGCGTGCAAGGCGGGCCGCGCGCCCGATGCGCTCATCCCCGGCTGGATCATGCCGGCGCCTTTGCACATCCCGCCCAGGCGGACGGTCCGCCCGCCGAGTTGGAAGGCAACGGCGATTTCCTTCGGGCGCGTGTCGCTGGTCATGATGGCTTCGACCGCCTGCCGCGCGCTCTGGCGCGAGGAATCGAGCAGGGTGGCGGCCCGCAGAATTCCCTTCTTGACGTTGCCCATCGGCAGCGGAACGCCGATCCGTCCCGTGGACGCGACCAGCACCTCCGCCGCGGAAATGTTGTGTCCGGCCAGCGCCGCCGCGGTAATTTTGGCCATGGCTTCGGCGTCGCGCCGGCCCTGGCGGCCGGTGCAGGCATTGGCGTTGCCGGAATTGATGACCACGGCCCGCGCCAGGCCGCGCCGGACGCGTTCGATGCACAGCTTGACCGGCGCGGCGCAGACCTGGTTGGTGGTAAACGTGCCGGCGACGGTGGCGGGGGCGTCTGACACCAGCAGGGCGAGATCGCGTTTGACGCCCTTGTTCGAGCCTTTGCCCGTGCCGAGCCGTTTAATGTCGCAGAACACGCCCGCGGCCAGGAACCCTTGCGGCGCGGTGGCCGACCCGTCAATCGTTTGGAAATGGGATTTTTTCACCGATTATGAGTAAGATGAGGAACGGCTTCACTGCCGGATGAACGCGTCGAGCGGATAGCCCTGGCCGCATTCCAGGCAGCGGGTGCCGTTGTAGATCATGCCGCAAGTCGGGCAGACCCCGTGCGTCGCAAACATGTCAAAGGGACGGTGGCAATGGCCGCAAACCCAGAAGTCGCCCACCGGCGGCGGGCTTTGGCAACTCGGACACGCCAGGCCCTCCCGGTGCGGCGCGGCCTCGACGCGCGCCAGCACGCGCGCCTGTTGCAGGCCGCTCCAGCATTGGAGCAGGGCGAACACGGCGATGATTCCCAGCCACGGCTCCCGGATCGTGAACACCAGCAGCAGTGCCACCGTAATCAGGCCAATCGTGCTGGCGATCATCAAGCTGCGGGCGCGCCCGACCATAAACCACAGTATCGAGCGAAGAATCTGGCCGCCGTCCAGCGGATAGATCGGCAGCATGTTGAAGACGAACAAACCCACGTTGATCACCCAAACGGTGAAGATGAACTTCGTCAGCGCCGGATCCCAGTGCCCCGCCCCCGCCAGCAGATAAATCCCGCTCAAGACGGGAAAGAGCAGCGCGTTGACCAGCGGTCCGGCGGCGATGCTCCAGAGTGTTGCCCCGGGACGCTGCGGCGGGTCCACGTAGGCCACCCCGCCCAAAGGCCAGAGCAGAATTTGATCCGCCCGCCCGCCCACGCTCCGGCAGGCCAGCGAATGGCCAAACTCATGCATCAGCACGATCAGGAACAGTGCCAGGTATTCGAGGACGCACCAGAGAGCGGAACTGTATTGCGTCGTGCGGTAGCTGATTTGATAGACGGCCACCAGAAACCACGACCAATGCAGGAAGACATTGATTCCCGCGAACTGAAACAGGTGAATGGACCCTTTGTGACTCGGCAGCATATTTAAAAATCAAAGTGTCGGCGGGAAAGGCGCACTCGTCAAGGGCGCAACGGCCCAATCACGTAATGCCTCAGTGATGGGAAGGAAATGCGAAATTGAGCATACCCGCATTGAAAGCCGCAATGCGGGTATGCTAGGGTCGATTCTCTCTATTTGTCAAGGAAGATGTGCGGACGGCGAAATGAGAATTTTTTTAGGCTCCGCTTTTTCCCGCCGTCACTGAGGCATTACCCAATTACCAGGCCAGCGCCACCCCGCCGGCCCGCTTATCGGCGGCGCCCAGAAACGCCTGGCCATCGGGCGCCAGGCCGACCGCCTGCGCCGCTCCCAGCATTTTGACCGTGCGCAATCGGTGGCCGCGCCGGGCAAGCTCCACCCCCAATTCGGGAGGCAATTCTTGTTCCATCAACACTTCGTCCGGCTTCCATTGGTGATGAAACTTGGGCTGGTCGATGGCCGTTTGCGCGTCCATTCCCAAATCCACCACGTTGACGATGTTCAACAGTGTCTGGCTGATGATGGCCGGACCGCCGGAGGCCCCGACCGCCAGGATAGGCCGGCCATTCTTGAGCACGATGGCCGGACTCATGCTCGAGAGGGGACGCTTGCCGGGCGCGATGGCGTTGGCTTCCGCGCCGACCAGCCCGAAATAGTTGGTCGCGCCGGGTTGCGCCGAGAAATCGTCCATTTCGTTGTTCATCACCACACCCGTGCCGGGGATGACCACCTTGGACCCAAAATGCGTGTTGATCGTCGCGGTCAACGCGACCCAGTTGCCCTCCGCGTCGGCGGCCGAGAGGTGGGTGGTGTGTTTGGGAAAGATGTCGCTCGCGGCGTCCGGCGGCGCGCCGTGCGCGGCGCCGGCCGCGGCGCGAGTCAAGTCTATCTTTTCCGCGAGCGCGCGGCCGTAGTCCTTGCCGATGAGCGCCCGCGGCACGCCGGCGAAGTCCGGGTCGCCCAGCCAATAGGCGCGGTCGGCAAAGCCCAGCTTGAGGGATTCGATGATGAAATGAGCGCGGTCGAAGGCGGTGAAGCGCCGGTCGGAAAAATCGCGCGTCTGGAGGATGTTGAGTATTTCCAGCAGAAGCACGCCGCCGGAACTGGGCGGCGGAAACGAAACGACCGTGTCTTCCCGGTACTCGGTGGAAATCGGCTGGCGCAGAACGGCGCGATAGGCCCTGAAATCAGCCGCCGTCATCAGGCCGCCGTTCTCCCGCATCCATTTTTCGACCGCCTCCGCGAAAGGGCCGCCGTAAAACCAACCCGGGCCGTTCTGCGCGATGGCGCGCAGGGTTTGGGCGAGATCAGGTTGCCGGAGCAGTTCATTTTCAGAAAAAGGCGCGCCTTGCGCCTTGAGGAAAAGCGCGGCGCTGGCAGGGAATTTCGTCAAAGCGCCGGCCTCGTCGCGCAGGACGGCGGCGTAATGTTTGTCGAGTCGAAATCCGTCCTCCGCCAGGCGGGTGGCCGCCAGCAGATGGACGGGCAGGGGAAGTTTGCCGGCGGATTTGAGCGCCAGATCGTAGGCCGCCAGCGCCCCCGGCGTTGCGCTGGCCAGCGCTCCCAACTGGCTCAATGCCGCCTCCGCCTTGCCGCCCCGCACAAACATGTCCGCCCTCGCGGCCAGCGGCGCCGCCTCCCGCCCGTCGATGCAGAGGAACTGGCCGTTGGCCCGGCGGATGAGGATGAAACAGCCGCCGCCGATGCCGGAATTGTAACCGTTGACCACCCCGAGCGTGAGGGCCGCCGCCACCGCCGCATCGACCGCGTTGCCCCCGTTTTTCATCGCGTCGATCCCGGCCTGGCTGGCGAGGCGGTCCACCGTCGCGACCGCGCCGTGGTTGCCGATGGCCGATTGCGGCAGGGCGGGCCTGGCGGTGAAAACAAACAGGGCGGCCAGCAGGCCGGCAAGCGGGCGCATGGCCGGGTCACTCCTTGTCCCGGCGCGGGAACAACGGAAAGACCTCGCCGATGGCATGGCCTTCGGCAAGGAGCGCGGGCGGCTGGGCCAAATTGGTATTGACGTTTTGGAATCCGAGCTGCCGCTGGAGCCTTTCCGCCGCGCCGGGAATCACCGGCCAGAGGAGAATTCCCAGCGCGCGGCAGACTTCGGCCAGGGTGTGAAGGATGTCGTTCAGTTCGCCCGCCCGCGCCGGATCTTTGGCGATTTTAAACGGGCTGGTCTGGTCGATGTACTGGTTGGCGCGGGTCACGAGCGCGCCGGCGTGTTGCAGCGCTTCTTGCAGCGAGTTGGAGCGATAGGCGGCGACGGCCCGCGTCCACGTCTCGGCGGTTTCCCGCGCCAATTGGTGGACGCCGCCCGGCACCCGGCCGTTGCGATAGCGCTGGATCATCGAGAGGGAGCGGTTGACCAGGTTGCCCAAGCCGTTGGCCAACTCCGCCTGGTAACGCGCGCGGAAACCGGCATCGGTCCAATTGCCGTCCGGCCCGATGTCCAATTCCCGCACGACATAATAGCGAAAGGCGTCCAGGCCCCATTGGTCGATGACGGCGACGGGATCGACGACGTTGCCGGTGCTTTTGCTCAGTTTTTGGCCGTCCTTCTGCCACCAGCCGTGGACCAGGATTTGTCGGGGAAGCGGCACGCCCATCGCCTTGAGCATGATGGGCCAATAAACGGTGTGAAACTTCAGAATGTCCTTGCCGATGATGTGCAGATCGGCCGGCCACGCCGAAAAGGCGGGCGAAACAGGGGGCGCGGCGGGCGCGAGCGCCTGACGCACCACCGGGTCGCCGAGCGCGAAGGGGACGCTGATATAGTTGACAAGCGCGTCGAACCAGACCCAGGTGACGAAGCCGGCGTCGAACGGAAGCGGGATGCCCCACTTGAGGCGCGCGGCGGGCCGGGTGATACAGAGGTCCTCCAGCGGCTCGTTTTTGAGGAAGCCGAGCACCTCGTTGCGCCGGTAATCCGGGGCGATGAACTCCGGATTGCTTTCGATGTGCCCGATCATCCAGTCCTGGTGGGGGCGCAGCTTGAAGTAGTAATTCTCCTCCTCCAACTCGACGACTTTGCCCCAGGACGGATCGAAGCTGCCGTCCGGCAGCCGGTCCTTGTCTGTCAAAAATGTTTCCGCCGTCGGCGAATAAAACCCCCGGTAAGTGGCCTTGTAGAATTGGCCCTCGCCGTGCAATTTGGAGAGGATCGCCTGCACCACTTCCTTGTGCCGCGCCTGGGTTGTCCGCACGAAATCGTCATTGGACAAGCCGAGTTTGCGCGCGAAATCCTGCCAGCTTGCCGCCAGGGCGTCGCAATAGGCCTGCGGGTCCTTGCCTTCCGCGAGCGCCGCCTGCTGCACCTTCTGCCCGTGCTCATCGAGGCCCGTCAGAAAAAAAACCTCCTCGCCCAGCGCGCGCCGGGCGCGGGCGATGACATCGGCCACGACCTTCTCATAGGCATGGCCCAAATGGGGCTGCCCGTTGACGTAGTCAATGGCGGTGGTCACGTAAAAACGTTTGCTCATCGCCCCAAGAGTGGCGCGAGCGCGGCCAAAATCCAAGCGCCAATCCTCTGTGGGCCGCGGTTGGGGCGAATCGCAAGCTTTGGAGCTTTTGGACGCTTGCCCAAGCCCTCTCCGCCTTATACCCTTCCCAAACCGAAGAAAAGCGCTGGATTGATGGCGTGCTGGCGCGGAGGAAGGGATGGGGATTTTGACGGGGCGTTTGAAATGGCCGGAGCGGACGATGTGACAGAAAGGCATAATTTATGGTGAAACGACTTTATGTGGACAATTTTCGGTGCCTTGTGAACTTCGAGTTGAAGTTGGGCCGGGTGAACCTGCTGTTGGGCGGTAATGGCACCGGCAAAACGACCGTCTTCGAGGTCCTGTATCGGCTTCAGCAGTTCCTGGGCGGCAACGCCAAGGTGCTGGCGGTGTTCCCCAGCGCGGACCTGACGCGCTGGCAGCCCACCAACCTCACGCAACGATTCGAATTGGAGTTGCAGGCTGATGAGGCGAGCTATGACTATGCACTGGTCATCGAACACGATGAAGATCGCCGGAAGGCCAAGATCAAGAGCGAGACCCTGACACTGGAGGGCAAGAACCTGTTCCATTTCCAGGAGGGCAACGCTGAACTTTACCACGATGATTTCACACCCGGACCGAAGTATCCATTTGACTGGACCCAGTCTGGCGTCGGCGTGCTGCAACCGCGCGCTGACAACAAGAAGCTCACGCGGTTTCGGAAGGAATTGCAGAAAATTATCGTCGCCACTCCTCATCCGATGAGGATGTCCTCCGAGAGTCGGGATGAAGAGAGCGTGTTGTCGCGCAACATGGAGAATTTCGTCTCGTGGTATCGGTTCCTTTCACAGGAGCATCAAGGCGCAATGCTGGCGATTTTTCAGGAACTCAAACGCGTCATCCCGGGATTCAACTCGTTCAGCCTCAAAGAAGCCGGGGAGGCCAGAGTGCTCAAAGTCCTGTTGGACCGATCCGGTGGGAACGGGCGGCCACTGACCTACGATTTCGGTGAACTTTCGGACGGCCAGCGAGTCCTGGTTGCTTTATATACCCTCCTGTTTGGGCTCAAGGATGAAGGGGTCAGCCTGTTTCTCGATGAGCCCGATAATTTTGTGGAGTTGCGCGAAATCCAGCCCTGGCTGACGGCATTGACAGATTCCTGTGGCGAAGGAGTTGAGCAGGCGGTTCTCATCTCACACCACCCCGAGATCATCGACCATCTAGCCTCGTCCTCTGGGCGGTGGTTCGACCGCGACAGCAATGCCCCTGCGCGTGTCACTGACAAACCAAAAGCTCAGGTCGATGGTCTCAAGCCGTCCGAAATCATGGCGCGAGGGTGGGAGTCATGAGCCAGGATGCGGTCCTCGCGGTGATGCTTTGCGAAGATACCCAGACAGAGTGCTTCATCCGCCGCTTCCTCGTGAAACAAAATTGGGATCGACGGCAGATTCGCGCCGAAACGCTGCCGGCTGGCAAAGGGTCCGGATTGGTTTGGGTGCGAGAGAAGTTCGTGAACGAGATCAAAGCTTATCGCAGCCGAAGCGCACACGCGGCGACCTGCTTGATCGTAGCCTCGGACGCGGACGACAAGACGGTGGAAGAGCGCATCCAAACCTTCAAGGATGCCTGCGCTGAAGCCAACGTGCCGTTTCGAAAGGAAGGGGAGCGCATCATATTCGTAATTCCACGTCGCAACATCGAGACGTGGCTCGCCTATCTCAGGGGGCAGCCGGTGAATGAAGCGGATGCCTACCCGAAATACGACAACGAAAGCGACTGCCGGGGACAGGTGGCAAAACTCGACGATTTGTGTCGCCGCCAGAAGCTTGAGCCTGATCCGCCGCCACCATCGCTCGCTGCCGCTTGTTTTGAATTCAAGCGTATCGCGAACTAATTCTCCGCCGTGCCCTTCAGACTTGAGATTAGGACTAGAACCCGCCGCGCCCGCCGTATATCTTGCGGCCCATGACTAAATATCGGATTGGCTTGATCGGCGGCAGCGGGCTTTATCACATCGAAGGCTTCACCCGCCAAAAATGGGTCAAGATGAAAACGCCCTTCGGCGCCCCTTCGGACGATTTTCTCACCGGCGAATTGGCCGGACGCGAGGTGGTGTTTCTCCCCCGCCACGCCCGCGGACACCGCCTGCTTCCCAGTGAGTTGAACCATCGCGCCAACCTCTACGGCATGAAGAAGCTGGGGGTCGAGTGGATCATCAGCGTCAGCGCCGTCGGGTCGCTCCAGGAAAAGTACCAACCGTGCGACATCGTCCTGCCGGACCAGTTTCTGGACCGGACGAAGCGGTCGTTCGAGCACACGTTTTTCGGGCGCGGCATCGTGGCGCACATCGCGTTCGCCGAGCCGATTTGCCCGGAACTGCGGCAGTTGTTGCTCCGCGGCGCCCGGGCCGAAGGCGCGCGCGTCCACAACGGCGGCACTTACGTGAATATGGAGGGGCCGGCCTTCAGCACGCGGGCCGAGTCGCTGACCCATCACCAGCTCGGTTACGACGTCATCGGCATGACCAATCTGGGCGAGGCCAAATGCGCCCGCGAGGCCGAGATCGCCTACGCCACGATGGCCATGGTCACCGACTACGATTGCTGGAAAGCCGGCGAAGCCCACGTCACGGTGGAAATGATCGTGGCCAACCTGATGAGAAACGCCAGCCAGGCCAAGGCCATCATCACGCGCGTCATTCCGCAAATACCGCCGGAGCCGGCCTGGCCCTGCCACGACGCCCTCAAAAACGCCATCATGACCGACAAAAAACTGTGGCCGGCAAAGACCAGGGCGCAATTGAAGCCGCTGCTGAAGAAATATCTCTAAGTCATGGTTGACGCATCAGGTTGGACACGTAGTTCCAGGTGCCCATCTGCAACCGCTGCGCCACCCATTGCAAGCCCGCCGTCGTCTCGCCCCGCACCCGCCGCGCTATCTTGACTTTCTCCTCGTCGCCTTTGTGACGCCGGCGCAAGTCGGTTTTCGTCCATCCCCGCCGCCGCAACTCTTCGCGGACGATCCGTTCCGCTTTCCGTTCCTCGATTTCCTGGCATTCGGCCCCGAAGTGTTTGGAGCGGGTCAGTTGCCGGACTCTGGCCCGCAATTGCCGCCGGAACGCCGCGCTGCCTAGACACCAACCCCGCCGTATCCCCCGATAATCCGCCTCGTCCTCGTCGGCCCTTTGCCGCTCGATTTGCCGCGCGAATTCCCGCCGGCCGGCCGCGCTGTCGGCCCGAATGCCCCTCTTGCCCAGCAACCGCTCCACCCGCAGCCAGGGGGGACGGGCTTTGGCCGGCTGGAGAAAGGCCGCGTAACTGCTCCAGCGAAAACTTTCCAGGGGCGCTCCCGGCCGGATGATCCCGGCCCGCGCCGGGTTCAAATGCACGTAATCGCAAACCGTGCGCAGGTAGTCCCCGCCGCGGCCGTCCACCAGCAGCGCCTTGTAACGTCCGGCAAAGAGATGTCCGCGGCAGCAGTGGCGGGCGTTGAAACATTGGGTGTACACCCCCAGCAGCCATTTCATCCCGGGCACAAGGTTGGGCTGCGGCGTTTCGAGCACGAGATGAAAATGATCGCGCATCAGGCAATAAGCCAGCACCCGCCACTCCGTCTTCTGGCAGGACTCGCCCAGGAGGGAAAGGAATAGTTTGCGGTCCTGGGCGTCGCGGAAGATGTCCTTCCGCGGCTTCCCGCGGCTCATCACGTGATAGATCGCTCCGGCGTACTCAATGCGCAAAGGTCGTGGCATGAAGGCATCATGCCAGCCACTCCAGAAAGTGTCAATAGGGGGAACTGGCGCTTGCGGATGCGTCCCCGTCTTGGCAACCCCGTTGGCAATGTGGGATTATGGCCGGCCGCAGACAGGCCCGCAAGAATGACGAATGACGAAGCCCGAATGACGAAGTAATGACGAAGCCCGAATGACGAAGTTTTCGTCATTGAGTCATTTGCCCCGAAAGCATTCGGGGTTAGACATTCGGGTTTCGTCATTCGTCATTTTCCGCGGTGGATCGAGGCGCGGCCTCCCGAAGCCGTGGCGAGTGTCCAAAATGAGAGAGGCGCCCTGTTGTCACGAGCGACGAATTCTTGCTTGCCTCAGCGCGTCTCTTCATGGCTTGCTGGAGTATTGTTCATGAACGAAAAAGACAACTTGCCGGAGTCCAATCGCCGGGACTTTCTCAAAAACACCTCGCTCGCCACCTTGATGGCCATGATGGGAGGGGTCGAATTGCAGGCGCAGGATGCCCCCAAACCCGCCACCAATGCCGACTCGACTCTCACCCCCATACCGCCGCCGCCGCCGGTCAGCTATGGCGTCGTCGGCCTGGGCGATCGGGGCCGCGAAATCCTGCACACCCTCTCCATTCTGCCCAGCTCCCCGGTGGTTGCCATTTGCGACAATTACGCCCGCTCCATGCGCCGCGCCGGCGAGGAGGCGCCCAAGGCCAAACAGTACCCAGACTACAAGCAACTCCTGGCGGATCCCAGTGTCCAAGCCGTGGTCGTCGCCACACCGACCGGCCTGCACCGCGACATCGTCGTGGACGCCCTGGCCGCCGGCAAACACGTCTATTGCGAAGCGCCCCTGGGCGGGACGATCGAGGACGCCAAGGCCATCGCCAAAGCAGCGCGCGACGCGGTCAAGGTGGTTTTTCAAGCGGGCTTGCAGGAACGATCGCATCCGCAGCGCAATTTTCTGGTGCCGTTCATCCGGTCCGGGGCCATCGGCGCCAATGTCATGGGGCGCGCGCAGTGGCACAAGAAGGACAGTTGGGCGCGCACGGCGGCCAATCCCGACCGTGAGAAGGCGCTCAATTGGCGGCTCGATCAGAACACCAGCCCCGGCTTGCTCGGCGAGGTGGGCATCCACCAGATTGACGCCGCCGCCTGGTTCCTGAAAAACCGCCCGCTGGCCGTGACCGGTTTCAGTTCCACCATCCTGTGGAAGGGCGATCATGGGCGGGACGTGCCGGACACTGTCCAGGCCGTTTTTGAATTTCCCGAAGGCGCCAACTTCCTCTACGACGCCACCCTCTGCAACTCTTTCGACGGGCAACTGGAAGTGTATTGCGGCGCCTCCGCCGCCGTCATGGTGCGCGACTGCAAGGCCTGGCTCTTCAAGGAAGTCGATGCCGACCTGCTCGGCTGGGAGGTGTACGCCCGCAAGGATGTCTTTTACAAGGAGACGGGCATCGCCCTCATCGCCAACGGCAGCAAGCAGACCGCCCTGGGCGGCGACGCCGTCTCGCTCAACCCGTATCCGCACCCCCCGCTCTACTACGCCCTGGAAGCGTTCACCGCCAACGCCGGCCAGATCGGCGGCGCCGTCAAGGATTACATCGACCTTTACGGAGAGAGCGACCTGGGCGCGCTGGCCGAGAAAATTAAAGCGCTCAAGACCTTCCCGGCCGCCAATTGGCGGGACGGCCTCGAGGCGACCGTCGTGGCCCTCAAAGCCAACGAAGCCGCTGTCAAGAAAGAAAGAATCGTCTTCCAGAACGAATGGTTCGATCTATGAAAATGCCCCCCCTGCTCCTCCCGTGCAATCTCCCCTGGTCCGCCGGGCTGCTCGCCCTGGCCCTCTGCCTTGGCCCCGCCGCCCTGACCCACGCTCAAACCCGCTACGGCGCCCAGCCCCGCGGCACCTCCGTCAAAGTCGATGGCACTTCCAGCCTGCACGACTGGGAAATGGAAGGCACCATGATTGGCGGCTTCATCGAGTTTGGGCTCGGCGTCAAACTGGACCCGGCGCAGGCCGCCGTCGCTGGAATTCAGGACAACAAAGTCCCCGCCAAGGCACACTCCGTCATCCCGGTCGCGTCCATCCACAGCAAAGCCGACCATCTGCCCGAAGTCATGGACCACCTCATGCAGGAAGCGATGAAATTCGAGCAGTTCAAGACCATCAACTACACCCTGACCGACCTGACCTTCAAAGGGCCGCACGCCGCCGGCAAACCCTTTGAGTTCGACAGCAAAGGCGAGTTGGTCATCGCCGGCGTCACCAACAAAGTCAGTTTCCCGATCACGATCGAATGCTTGGACGCGGCCAAAATCAAGGTGTCCGGCACCGCCCCGGTGAAGATGACTGACTACGGCATCACGCCCCCGGCCCCGAACTTCGGCCTCGGCATGATGAAATGCGGGGACGGCGTCAAAATCATTTTTGAGTGGACGCTGGAGAAAAAGGTGGAGAAAAAGTGAGTCAATGGCGGCGGGCCAGGAAGAAAAAGATGCCGAAGAGGACGGCGACTAGAACAACGGTCAGGGCCAGAAAACGATTGCGGGCGACCCGCTTCTCGTAGCGCAAGGGACGCAACCCCTGGACGTTGCCCGCCGCCAGGTAGTTGATGAGTTTTGGATTGGCCGGCGGAGCAGCCTTGAAATACTTGGCGACACGCTTGAACAGGGCGGCCAGGTCGTACTTGGGCGCGCCCAACTCGTTGAAATGCGCCGCCGTGGAAAGGGAATCAGGGGCGCTCGTGAGCGGATTCTGGTCCACCTTCTCGAAGACTGGCTCGGTTCGCGGCGCCTGGCCGGAGGGCCGGGCGAGGACCGGGGCGCCTTGCGGATAGGCGGTCGAGCGAAAGCGGGGCCGCTCCTCCGGCTCGCTTTTTTCGTTGAGCCTTTTGATCTTCGCTTCCAATTCGGCGATCTTCGCCGTCAACTCGCGCGAGCGTTCGGAGATGGGATCGGCATCTTTTTTTTTGAACAGGAGCATGCCAGCCGCTAATGTCGCAGTAACAACACCAGGAAAATGGCGCCGCCCAGAAGCACCAGCGGCCAGGTGAACGCCAGGCCGATTCTGCAGAGTTGGGCCAAATCCGCCGCCGCCAGGCTCGGGACGGGGGATTTCTCCGGCGCGGCGTCGGACGGGATGGGCGGAGCGCCCGCCAGCAGCGGGAATTTCAAGCGCGCCCCGTTCCATTCCAGGCGGGCGTTCTCGATGGTGGTCAAGGCGCGGGTCAATTCGACGCTGAAATTCTCCTGGGTCCAGGCCTGCTCGTTGACGGCCTGGACCTTGGCGGCGGTGTCGCGGAACTCCGCCAGCACGCCGGCCATTTGCTCGGCGTCGCGCCGGGCGTTGAGTTCGGCTTCCTCCAGCAGGCCGATGCCGCGGGTCAGGTGCTGGAGCATCTCGGCGCGGCCGGTTTGAAACTCGGCCTGGCGCCGCCGCAATTCCTCCAGCCCGGCCCGTTCCCGCTCCAATTCCTCCTGGGCGCGCTTCAATTCCGCCAGCTTGATTTGTTTCTCGCTGACCAGCGCCTCGATTTCCTCGCGGGTGGGCGGGCGGTTGGGCGCGGCCGCATCCGGCTTGGCGTCCGCCGGCGGCGCGCCGAGGCCGTTCTGTTGTGCCGATTGAAAATCGCTGTCAACAAATTCTCCTGTGTCGTAATGCGCGGCCATAATCAATCACCTCCGTCATCGGTTCACGCCGGCGGGGACGCTCCCGGCGCCTATTTTGCCATGACCATGCTCTCCTCGCTCCGCCGCGCCTGGCCGTCCCCGGCCTGGAGCGAACGGTTTGGCGGCGGCTCTTCCAGCGCGGGCTGGCCGTTGCCAGCCTCGCCGGCCTGGTGAAACTTGACGCTGACCAGTTTGCTCACCCCCGCCTCCTGCATCGTCACCCCGTAAAGCACGTCGGCCATGCCGATGGTGCGCTGGTTGTGGGTGATGATGACAAACTGGGAATGCACCAGGAACCGCTGCAAAACCCGCACGAAGCGGTTGATGTTCGATTCGTCCAGCGCCGCGTCCAATTCGTCCAGCACGCAGAACGGGCTGGGCCTGACCTGGTAAATGGAAAAGAGCAGTGCCACCGCCACCATCGTCTGCTCGCCGCCCGACAGCAGCGAGATGCTCTGCAACTGCTTGCCCGGCGGCCGGGCCACGATGTCGATGCCGCATTCCAGCACATCGCCCTCGTCGGAGAGGATCAAATCGGCTCGCCCGCCGCCGAAAATCTCGACAAACAGGGCGCGGAAATTGTCGCGGATTTGCTCGAACGTTTCGATGAACATCTGCCGCGTTTGGCTGTTGATGCGGTTGATGACTTCGAGCAACTGCGCTTTCGCCTGCACCAGGTCGTCGTTTTGCTTCGTCAAGAATTGATACCGCTGCTCGGTTTCCTCGTACTCGGCTATGGCCACCAGGTTGACCGGCCCCATCTCGTCCAGGCGCGTCTGCAAGGCCGTCACCTGCCGCCCCGCTTCCTCCCAGTCGGTGGCGGCGCCGCTTTGCGCCATTTCTTCGGGCGTCAGGGTGTGGACCTTGGCCGGCCCTTCCTCGGCCAGGGTGATCGTGATGCACTCGCTGAGAATGTCGTCCAGGTTGCGCTGGTACTTCTCGCGGATGCGGTCGCGCAGGTTCTGCACCGCCATGTTTTTCTGCGCCAACTCGACTTCAATCGAACCGCGCTGCTCCTGCCGCTCGTTCAAGCAGCGCCGTTGCTCGCGCAACCCCTCGTCGGCGGCGCCGATTTGCGCTTCCAGCGCCTCCTGCTGCGCCAGCAGTTGCGTGGCTTGAAGGTTGACCTGTTCGCGCTCGTGCTGGAGGGCGTCGATTTTTTGTCGTGACTCGGCGATCTCGGTGTCGGCCTGGTGCTTGCGCTCCAAAAAGGTATGAATCTCCGCCCGGCGCTGCGCGGCCAGATTGGCCAATTCGGCGACACGCTGTTCGAGGGGCCGCTTCTGGCTGGCGTAGGAATTGCACAACTGGTCCTCGGTGGCCAGCGCCACCTTGGTTTCCGTCAGGGTGGCGTTGGCGGCGTCGCGCTGCTGGCGCAATCCGTCCAGGGCGGCGGTCAGCCGGGCGACGGCGGCCTGCGATTCCTGCTCGCGGGATTCGAGCGCGACGGCCTGGGCGGCCAACGCCTGGCGTTTGCGCGCGCCTTCCGCCTCCTGCGCCGCCAGGCTGTTGATCTCATAAACGACGGTCTCGATTTTCTGGGCCAGCACGCGGGCGGAATTCTCCAGCGCCTTGAACTCGCCCTGGCGTGTGGCGATGGCCACCTCCTGGGTGCGCAGTTCGGTTTGCGCCTCCTGCAATCCGGCCTGAAGCTGCGTCTGCTCGCTCAAGAGCGCGCCCTTTTGCCGGCTGATTTCGCCGACGCTCTCCTGCAACGCGGCCGACGCCCCGCGCAAATCGGCGATCTGGTTCTGCCGTCCGAGAATCGACGCGGCCGCCTGGCCGGAGCCATTCCCGTTCAAATAGCCGCCCGTAAAAACTCCGTGCCGGTTGAGCAGATCGCCCGCGGGTGTAACGAAGTCAAAAGCCCCGTTGGCCGCCCGCCAGGCCTCCGTCGCGGCGGCCAGGTCGGGCGCGATCAACGTCTGGCCCAGCAGCCGGTTCAAAAGCGGCCCCATCGACGGCTCCGCCGTGATGACACTGACCGCGCTCACGGCGTCGGCAGGGGCGGGTGAAGAATTATGCTCGACAGCCGCCAGACGCAGCGACGCCACGCTGGCCCGTCCGGTCTTGTTGGCCCGCAAATCCTCGACGATCTGCCGGGCCGTTTCCGGTTCTTCGGTCAGGACCAGTTGCAAATTGTGGCCCAGCGCGGTTTCGATGGCCACGACGTAGGGGTCAGGGACGCGGATTTTGTCCGCCAGCGAGCCGAGAACGTTGCCGGCGGTTTTGAGCGCGGTCAAGGCGCCCGCGCCAAAGCCTTCGTGCCCGGCCTGCAATTGTTCGAGCACGTTGAGGCGCGAGCGTTGCTCGGCCTGGCGCCGCAGCAGTTCGTCGAGTTGCTGGGTGGTTTCGTTCAACTGCGACTGAATGGCGCGCAAACGCTGCTGCCGGTCCTCCACCGTGCCGCGATGCGTCTGCGCGCTTATCAGTCCAGCCTCGACTGTGGCTGAAAATTGGCCCAACCGCGTCTCCAAGCCCGCCCGCTCCTCCTCAAGCTGGATTTTTTCCGCCGAAAGTTTCTCCAGCCGGACGGCATTGCCCTCCTTCTGCAAATCCAGCGCCGTGATTTCATTGCGGGCGCGGCTCAGTTGCTGGGCGGCCTCAAAGGCCCCGGCCTGCGCCTGGCGCAACGCCTCCTGGCTGCCGCGCAGTTCATTCTCCACGTTTTGCAGGGCCTGGCGCTTGCTTTCCAAAGCTTGCTGCTGTTCCCGCAACGCCGCCGCCGAGGCCTGGAGCCGTCCCAGCACGTTGGCCAGTTCCTGCTCCGCCGCCAGCTTGCGTTCCTCCGCTTGGGCGATGTCGCTGGTGGCGCGGGCGTTCTGCGCTTCGAGATCGCGCAACTTGTCTTCGTTGAAATGAATCCGGCCGTCGTGGCCGTCGATTTGTCCCTTCAATTCGAGGCCCTGCTGCTGCCACTGGTTGATCTGCGCCCCTTGCTCGGAAAGCTGTTCGCGCAACAGGCTGATTTCGCTTTCCACGCGCGAAACGGTGCCCGAAATCGTTTCAATTTCGGCCCGCGATTTTTCCAATTGCTCCGCGCGGGCCTGGATGTCCGTTTGCAACACGTCAAACTGGTGGCGGGCCAGTTGGGTGTCCAAGTGCTGGAGTTCGGCGCTCAACTGTTTGTAACGCCGCGCTTTGCCGGCCTGGCGCTGCAGCGAGCCGATCTGCCGCTTGACTTCGCGGATCAAGTCGGCCACGCGCAACAGATTCTGCTCGGTCGCCTCGAGTTTGCGCAGCGCCTCCTTCTTCTGCGTCTTGAACTTGGTGATGCCGGCCGCTTCCTCAAAAACCATCCGCCGGTCTTCCGGTTTGCTCGACAGGATTTGCGTGATGTTCCCCTGCGCCAGGATGCTGTAACTGGTCCGGCCCACTCCCGTTCCCATGAACAACTGCTGAATGTCCTTGAGCCGGCAGGGAGTTTTGTTGAGAAAGTATTCGCTCGACCCGTCTCGAAACACCCGCCGCGTCAACGTCACTTCGTTGTAAGCGATCTCGACCCCCGCCGCCGTCAGATGCTCGCCATCGACGCCGCCGATGGTCAGCGACACCTCGGCCATGCTCAAGGGTTTGCGGGAATCGGTGCCGTTGAAAATCACGTCCGCCATCTCGCCGCCGCGCAGCGCCTTGGCCGATTGCTCCCCCAGAACCCACCGGATGGCGTCGGAAACATTGGACTTGCCGCAGCCATTCGGCCCGACAATCGCCGTCACACCCGGCTGAAAGTTGAGGGACATCTTGTCTGCGAACGACTTAAATCCCAGAACCGTTATGTTCTTCAGATACATTCTGGAGTCGAAGAAAACCAAAAAACAGGGGGGATGTAAAGAAAAAAACCACCATATAATGGGGTTCCCGCCAAAAAAAGCCCCTCTAATGGGGTTTTCCACGGTTTTTCCGGCAGTTTTCGGGCAATTTCGCCCCCGGAAGCCATTACAAACACCCGACTTGCGTCCGAATCGAGGCGCCATGCATGGCCTGAACAGGCATCCCAGAAGCCCAGAATTGGCGATCCAATCCAACCCCCAGTCCTGAGCCACCGCAATTCTGAGCGACGTCTCATCCTGTTGCCCGCCCAACGAATGATACTGTCATATGACAGTATGAAAACCGGTCCACCATCATGACCAGCAACCGGCCATTGGAGGAGTGGGGCAGACTCTTGGGCGACGTGCCCACAGCCGGCGCGATTTTGGATCGTTTCCTGCACCACGCCCAGACCACTGCCGTTGCCGGGAGGATTTATCCTAAATCCGGCAGTTGGATTTTAAGAAAAAAAAGGAAACCACAGATGGACACGGATAAACACAGATTTTTTTTGAAAAGAGCCGTCCCTCGTTGGGTGACTCCTGTTTTTTCGCAACTCCTTCTGATCTGTGTCTATCTGTGTTCATCTGTGGCTGTAACTGCTTTTTTAAGGGTTATCGGCTTAAAGACCACGCCACCATCGCCGGAAAAGAGGACAAAACCAGAAAGATCGAATCCAAGCCCAACGACCCAGGCTGTGCCGGAGGCTTCGCCGAGGCGAGACCTTCGACCGCAGAACCGGCGAGCTGAACGGCTCGCTTTCCGGTTCTGCTCGTTTTGACTCGTTGCGTACGATTATGGAAAATGCTCGATCTTCGCCGCGAATCGGCTATACTGGCCGCCTCGTGTCAGGGTGGTGTGAATATGCAGATGGATTGGACCGCTTGGAGGGGCTGGCTTTTGCATTTCAATATATGAACCGACCGTCGTATAATAAAGGTTCAAGAAGGTAGAGAATGAGGTTTGGACTGATAGACCTTTTGTTTGAGATCTTTTCGATGGCAATTGGCGTTGCAATTGTCAGATGGGCATTCCCGTCGTGCCCTTTGTTTATCGCCGCGGTAATCGGTGGAACCTTTGTGTTTCTGGCAGTCTTCCCACCAATTTATCGTAGGTTTCGGCTTTTCCCAATGATCCTGCCCCGATGTCCGTGCTGCATGAAGTTCCAGAACGGATTTCATTTCACTCATAGTTGGCCCCGTGTGACCTACCGATGTCCTACGTGCAATGGTGAGTTCGTGATTTGGTGCAACGGAAAAGTCGGTCATACGGAAATATGGGACAGGCCAGTCCTGGTTTTGAAATGGCCGTATGCATTTGGACCTTACAAGAGGGTGGAAACGCCCGAACCAAGTGCTACACCGAATGCCGGCCCCCCGACAGCAAGTGGCCACTCAGGAGTCAAGGGGCCGCCATCGGTAAGCTGAAAAGCTCGACGTATGAAATAATTGAAACGTCCCTTGCGTGCATCAAGAAACCCGGTATGAATAAAGCACCTCAGAGTGGCCGATTTGAAGTGCCCGCGAGTGGCTGGTTTTCAACCGCCCGGTGACAACGATTTAGGATCCGTGATCGACAAAGACTTGCGAACAACAAGAGCCGCTGGGGATCCGGGTTCCAATCCCAAAGGGATTGCCTCATCATCCCAACGGGATGAAATCTCTCAGCCCAGGGTTGGCCGATTCCGAGAGGCCTACCCTGGGTGGTTGCATTCGAGTGACACAACCCTGAAAGGGTTGAATATCAAAGGCTTGGGAAACAGAGTCAACCCTTGCAGGGTTGTGATTCTTCTCTGATCTTACCCAGGGTAGCTCGTGCCCCCGCCTTCGCTGCGCTACGGCGCGGCAACTCGCAACCCTGGGCTGCAACATTCAATCCCGTTGGGATTGGCAAAACCAATCATGACCCTCCAAACGTCGCTGTTCATTCCACTGGAATCGTCGAGGAACCGAAAGGGTTGAATCAAATGGCCAAACATTCGCTCAGTCCCAAACATACCGTTCGTCGAATTCGATCTCATAGCGTTTCAATAGTTGCCGGAACTCCTCCTGGAATGAAACCTTCCGATGATGATTCTCTTGTTCCGCGATATACCTCCGGACAGCCTCGATTTGCGAGAAGCCGATGGAGAAAATCCCGTAGCCGTTCTGCCACGCGAAATCCCGCAAGTCCGCGCTCTTGGTTTTAATCCACAGTGACGAGCCGCGCTTCACCTCTTTGACCATCCCCGCCGCTTGGCAGGTGCGCGACAGAGCGGAGAGAATGTGAACGTGGTCTTCCACACCGCCGACGATGATGGGCTGGCAGTCCTGGTTGGCCAGAATACCGCCCAGGTAACGATGCAATTCGGCGCGAATTGATGGGTCGCGCAGAAGGGGGCGGCGATCTTTGGTTGAGAAAACGGTGTGAACCAGAATTTTGGCGAGCGACTGTGACATGAGGTTCAGAATGTCCGATTACCCGATTTGATTCAACCCTTTCAGGGTTGATGGGTTCGTCCCAGTGACCCAGGGTAGCTCGTGTCCCCGCCTTCGCTGCGCTACGGCGCGGCAACTCGCAACCCTGGGCTGAGAGATTTCATCCCGTTGGGATGAACTGAACCCTGCTTCTCTGTCAAATCCGGGGGTAAAGCATCGCGCAGGCCCATCCCCCCTCTGAGGGCAAGTGGGCGATAACGATTGTTTCGGACGGGTTTGCCCCCCTTTGCCGCGCGTCTCCGTCCGTCTTCCTTTTCAAAAGCTAAAAAATGAAAAAAGTAACAAAAATGCTTGCACATACATAAATCCGTGTCATATTCACGACCTGTGAGCACTTGCTCCTTTGACATAAAGTGGAGTCGCCGGGGAATAAACCTGCCCGCCCGCCGCGGGACGGACCGCACGGCGAAGCGGTCATCCCGGCAATTTGTTCTGGTCTGCAGGCCGCCAGCAATGGCGTCAGGCTCCCGCGGGCCAACCAATGACGTTGACGACCACCCCGCCACGGGGGGCAGCCTATCCGCATGGAAGCTTGACGCAAAAACTCAAACGTGCCCCGGTCCAGACGCAGACGCCATGCATCGCCAGCACCGGGAACTACCCCTGGAGGCGGCAAAAAATGCCGGATTCAAACCGGAAAACGAATCCAAAAACCCGGACAAATCCGGAAAAATCCGGAAAAATCCGGGTGAATCCGGCTAAATCGGGCCAAAAAATGAAAAATCAAAAAATACCCGGATCCGGCGACAGCGACCGGTGACGAAAAACCTCACAATTCATCCTTTCAAACCGGCGGGAAGCCCGGTATTGCTCTGTTTTGCCCGCATGTTGAAGCAGACTATTCTTTCGCCAGCCATCGGGTGCGCGTGCGCCTGGCTGGGGGTGGGCGCCGCTTTGCCCGCTTCGTCGGCTGCGGCGCCCGACGCCGAATCCCCGCCGCCAGTCCAACGCGAATTTCGCGGTCTCTGGGTCGCCACCGTCGATAACATCGACTGGCCCTCCAAACGCGGCTTGTCCACCCGCCAGCAGCAGGACGAATTGATCGCCTTGCTCGACTGCGCCGCCGCCCTGCATCTCAACGCCATCATTCTCCAGGTGCGCCCCAGTTGCGATGCCTTTTACGACTCGAAAATCGAGCCTTGGTCCGAATACCTCACGGGCAAGATGGGTCAGGCGCCCTCGCCCTATTATGATCCTCTGGAATTCGCCGTCACCGAAGCCCACAAGCGCGCCTTGGAGTTGCACGCCTGGTTCAATCCGTATCGCGTCCGTATTCGCGGCCTCAACACCCCGGCCGCCAGCCGGCACGTCAGCGTCCGGCGCCCGGAATTGGTCCGCGCCTACGGCAAGTATCTCTGGCTCGACCCGGCCGAGGAAGGAACACGCCAGTATTCATTGGACGTCATTCTCGACGTGGTGCGGCGCTATGACATCGACGGGGTTCACTTTGACGATTACTTCTATCCCTACCCGGAAAAAGCGGACAAAAGCGAGGAGAGCAAGGAGATGGAATTTCCGGACGACGCTTCCTGGCAGCGCTACCAGGGGGAAGGGGGAAAGTTGTCGCGGGGGGATTGGCGGCGGGAAAACGTCAACCAATTTGTCGAGTCGGTTTACCGGGCCATCAAAAGAGAAAAGCCGTGGGTCAAATTTGGCATCAGCCCTTTTGGCATCTGGCGCCCGGGCAATCCGCCGCAAATCAGCGGCTTCGACGCCTACGACAAACTCTTCGCCGATTCGCGCAAATGGCTGGCCGAAGGCTGGGTCGATTATCTGGCGCCGCAACTTTACTGGCCGATCAGCCCGAAGGCGCAAAGCTTCCCGGCGCTGTTGCAGTGGTGGGCCGCGCAGAACACGCGGGGCCGGAACCTTTGGCCCGGCATGAAGGTCAACGGCTGGAAGGGAGTCGAGGACGCCGCGAAGGAGGCCGCGGAAGAAATAGAATTGACACGCGGACAGGCGGGAGCGCCGGGACAATGCCTGTGGCACGCCAAGCCGCTGCAGCGCGGCCAGGATGGCGTGGCGGACGCGCTGCGCGGCGGGGTCTATGGCGCCCCGGCGCTCGTGCCGGCCTGTCCGTGGTTGAGCGCGGACCACCCCGCCCCGCCCTCCTTGCGGGCCAGCCAGAGCCGCGGCCAACTGCAATTGAATTGGGAACCCGTCAACGGCCCGGTCTGGCAATGGGTCTTGCAGAAAAAGGAGGGCGGCCAATGGACGACTGAAATCCTCCCCGCGCAGACAACCTCCGAAAGCCTCAAAGCCGCCGCCGCCACGAACCTCCCCTCCATGATCGCCCTCTCTGCCGTCAACCGCTACGGGAGTCTCAGCCCCGCCACGATGATCAATTGCCGGCCCTGAGTTGGACAGGTCAAATCAAGCAATTGCGCATGAAGCCGCTCCGGCGCCCACGATTTTTCTTTCCTCGCGCCGCCTCTCCATTTACTAACAATCCATGCCGAGCGTGAATCTCAAGCCACTGCGGAAGGTCGAGTGCGCCTATTATGATTCGCCCGGCGAATTCGCCGAATTCGGCCTCAACCACGAACTTTAAGCGAAGGCATGGAATTGGCGCATGGCTTTAGTTACGAAATACCCAGAACCGAGGGAAGACGACGGCGTGCTCCGGCGACTGCGTGAGGATTACGAGCAAGCTGTCCTCGACTTGTTCGACGCAGACGCCGGTGCGGGTGAAGTCCGGCCACAACTTGAGGTTGTCGGCCACACGTCCAACTTTCTCAACAACATGCGGCTGCCGGTTCACCGGTGGTTTCGTTACAGCGCGGGCTTTTCCGCGGAGTGGGTGAAATGGTTGCTGGCCGAAAGAGATGGCAGCGACCTCCGGGTGCTGGACCCGTTTGTCGGCTCAGGAACGACTTGTCTGGCGTGCGATGAAATGGGCATCCCTTCCTACGGCATCGAAGCGCATCCCTTCGTGTACCGGGTGGCTCAGGCCAAGTTGAGTTACGCCACCGAGCCGGGACGGTTCATTTCCAAGGCGGAGAGAGCATTCAGGTTCGCCCGGAACGCGGCGGCGCAGACAGAGCGGTACCCGGAGATCATCGGAAGGTGTTACGGGCTTGAAACGCTGAATTATCTGGACCGTTTCCGTCAAGCCGTCGAGGTCGAGCAGGACGCTTCACCCGAGGCTGGACTCCTCTGGATGGCGCTGGTGTCATCGCTGCGCGCTGTTTCCGAAGCCGGCACAGCGCCGTGGCAATATGTGTTGCCGGGCCGGCGCAAGACGGTGCCGCCGTCACCCGAAGTGACGTTGCGCAAAGCGGTGCAGATGATTGCCGCCGACATTCATTTCATGGCGCGGAGAGCCAAACCGCTGGCGAAGCTGCGCGTGGATGACGCGCGCAAGTGTGTGACTGTGCCGGACGCCTGGGCCACCCTCGTTATTACATCGCCGCCTTACGCAAACAATTACGATTACGCCGACGCCACGCGCTTGGAGATGGCATTCATGGGCGAGATTCGCGGCTGGGGCGACCTTCAGGAAACGGTCAGGCGTCATTTGGTTCGCGCCTGCTCCCAACACGTCCCGCCCAATTCCGTGAAGCTTGAAGAAATTCTGGCGGCGCCGGAACTGGCTCCCATCCGTGACGCGATTGTGCCGGTGTGCCGGGAGCTTTCGTCTGTCCGGCTGGAACGTGGCGGCAAGAAGACTTACAACAACATGATCGCTTGCTACTTCCTCGACATGGCGCAGACGTGGCAGGCGCTGCGGAGAGTTTGCGCATCGCCGTCGGAGGTCTGCTTTGTCATAGGCGATTCCGCGCCGTATGGCGTTTATGTGCCGGTCATCGAATGGCTTGGGAAACTGGCGCTGGCGGCTGGTTTTGAATCCCGGAGGTTCGAGAAACTCCGCGACCGAAATATCAAATGGAAAAACAGAAAACACCGCGTTCCCCTGTGTGAAGGTCATCTCTGGGTCCGTGGGTAAGGTGAGGAACTGTCATGGCTGAATCGCTCGCGCATCGCTGGGGACAAATCATCGGGGATGGTTTCGAGATGTTCGTACGCAACATTCTGGGCGAAGTTGCGCGGCGGCATGGACTCTACCTCGATTTCAAGCGACCGCGCGGGGCGCGAGGCGGCCAGGGCAAAGTGACGTGGCAGGATGGCTACGGCAACAAACACGACCTCGACTATGTTTTGGAGCGCGGCGGAACGGAGGAGACGCTTGGCGTGCCAATCGCTTTCGTCGAGTCGGCGTGGCGGCGCTACACCAAGCACTCGAAGAACAAGGTGCAGGAGATCGAAGCGGCAGTGATGCCGATTGCCTTGACGTTTTCGCGTCATCAACCGTTCTGCGGCGCCGTGCTTGCGGGTGAATTTACGCGGAATGCGCTGCATCAGTTGGAGTCGAAAGGCTTCGCCGTCCTGCACATTTCTTACGACTCCATTCTGGCTGCTTTCAGGGAACTCGGCATTGACGCCTCATCGGAAGACGGCGTAGGTGGCACAACCGAGGAGCAATTTCGGCAGAAGATTGCGCAATGGGAATCCCTGCCACAGCCGCAAGGGACTGACCGTCTGCTGGCGAAACTTCACGCGCTTCACCAGCGCGAGATCGCGGATTTCAAGCAGCGTCTTGAGGCCGCGCTCACCCGCCAGGTGGCTTCGGTTCGGCTGACGGTGCTTCGCGGCCATTCTGTCGAGTGTTCAGACGTTGACAGCGCGATTGCCTATTTGATTGAGGAAGAGCGGAGCTACCGATTGCGCGAAGGCGGCGAACAGCGCGAGGCATTTGAGGTTCAGATTCGATTCAACACCGGTGCGAAAATCGAAGCAACCTTCCCAAAGCGCGCCGAGGCCATTGCGTTTCTCCGCACTTTCGCCTGAGACATTCACGACACCAAGCCCAACCACCGCCCCAAATCTTCATCGGGTACGCCTCGCCGCGGGCAGGCGGCCGATCCATACGTCGCCGGTCGCGTGCTTCCATTCCAATGGGGCCAGGACCGGCTCAGCCGGCGCTTCCACTGCCAGCCGGTCCTCTGGACGCATCTTCTTGACCCAAGGCTCGAAGGCTTCGACGGCGCCGCCGTTGCGCTGGATGTCGCGATAGATCTTCAAGTCGTCTGCGGGCATCAGGGCGGGTTCGAAGCCCACGATGTAGCGCCAGCCGGCTTGCGGGTTTTTGAAAAATGTGTTGTAGAAAAATCGCATGTTGCCGGCGTAGAAAATGCCGTTCTTGCCCGGCATCCAGCCTTGCAGTTTCGGGTCGGCGCCGTTGACGAATGGTTCCATCAGGCAGGAAGTGTAGCGGCGTCCAAAATCGTTGGTTGCGTCCAGGTAAAGCGGGAGAATAATCAGGCCGCAGACGATGACTCGCGTGACCGCCACACCCTCCCATAATGCGCGCAGGCTGTCCGCACATTCCGTCGTTCTTCCTTCTTCCTTCATCCTTCTGCCTTCCCACAACGCGGGCAGGCTGTCGTCAAATTGCGCCGCCATCCAGACGAGCGCCGAGGGCAGCCCCCAATCGGCCCAAAAGCGGTCCGCCATAAAGCCCAGAATCCAGTTCAGCAAAATCATCCAGAAAACCGGCTGCGAGGCCAGGGGCGGGGAACGTCTGCCTTGCTGGCGGCACCAGACATAGACGACGGCCAGGAGAACGAGCGTGGCGAATTCGCCGGCGCTGGGTTGAAATTCTCCGACCAGCATCCACTTGGGCAGATGTTCCTGATAGACGCACCCCGCCATGAACAGCGCTCCTTTGAGAAAGGCCCACGGCTGGCCCGTGAGGAGCGCGCCGGCGACGGTTCCCACCAGCCAGCAGCCTGCCAGCCACAACGCGGCGCGCCATCGTTGCGCCAAAAAAAAGGCCGCCACCACCAGGAGCCAGAGATACCACGCCCCGTGCATCCAGACGGAAAGAGTGAATCCAACGCACGTCGCCGCCACTTTCCACCAGGGCGGATTCCGCTCCGGCTCCTTTGACCACGAAAAGAGCAACCCAATCAGGATGGCCTCGGACAACAGATAGGGACGGCCTTGCGTCCAGCGGGTCATCAATTCCGGGATGGCGATCATTTGGGCCAGCACAGCCGCCAGCCAGGCCTCGGGATGCCGCAGCCAGATCAAGGGAAAGCACAGAACCGCCAGGAGCATGCTCATGACCGAAAAGCTGGCCAAGGCGTCCTCATCCCACCCGCAAACGCGGTTCAGCCGGTCCAGCAACCATTCCCAGCCGGGGCTGTGATCGACCACGTATTCCGGGCGCATCACGACAATCTCGGAATACGGCTTGTGCGCGAAGGGCTTGGCGACATGCCGGCGGGCGTCTCCGGCCGGCAGGAAGCCGTAGCCGAGGATTTTCAGGCAGATGAAAAGAGCCGTCAGCACCGCGGCCATCCAGCAGACCAGAGGCACATAACGCTCAACTGCGGCGCCATTCTTCATGAATTGGTGCCGGCAATGACGCCGGAAGAGGGCCAGGTTGGCAAGCTATTTCTCCGCGGCGGCAAACGGCCTGCGCCGCTCAAGGAACGGAATTGTTCATGGCGCTTGCGGGGCGCGAAATGTCGTTGATTTTCCAATACACCGCATAACGCTCATGATGCAGTTGGTAGAATGGAACCAGTCGAATTTCCCGGCCCTCCGCAGTTTTCAATTGAAACGTGAGAGGCTTGCCTTTCACTGCCTTGGCACGGGCCAGCGCCGCATCCGGTGTGCCGGACAAAACCGGCGCTTCGGGCAGCGGCAATCTGGCGAAGTCCAATTGATCCCGCGCCTGTTGTCCCTGCGGCGGAAGGCCCTCGACGCCCAACTCGCCCGCCAGCACCACCGGGCCGTAGAGAAAGGCGATGTGTCTCGCGTCGCCGGGCAACGTTTCCAGACGCAAACGCATGGGCAGGCGCACCTCGACTTTGTCATGCTGGCCCCAAACGCGCTCGATGGTGAGATACGACTCCGGCCCGCTGGCGAGCTTTTGTTTCCGGCCATTGACCCGCACCATTATTTCCCCGGCCCACGCGGGGCGGCGGATGTGGAGCGCAAACTTCGCGGGCGAAGCGCAGTCAAAGGTCAGCGTTGTCATTTCCTGTTCGGGAAATCTCGTTTCCTGCCGGACCGTCACCCCTTTTTCAGCCCAATGAAGTTCGGACGGGATGAACAGGTTTACGTAAAGCGCGTCCGCGCCGTGAAAATAAATGGTGTCGCCGTACTTGGCGTGGTTCTCCATGCCGGTGCCGACGCAGCACCAGAACGATTGCAGGGGGGTCGAGTAAGTTTTGAAACGTCCCGTTTGCAGCGGCACGAAATAAGTCATCATGCCGCTCTCCGGGTCTTGCGAGGCGAGGATCTGGTTGTAAAGCCCGCGTTCGTAGAAATCCATCAGCGTGGCGGACGATTCCCACTCAAACAAATGCCGCGTCAGCTTGAGCATGTTGTAGGTATTGCACGTCTCCGCGGTTGCCGGTGAAAGGTGTCTGGAGAAATCGTTGGTGGGGAAGAAATGCTCCCGGTCGCTGTCCCCGCCGATGACGTAAGAGCGGCTCGAGGCGACGCGTTGCCAGAAGAATTCGGCGATGTCATGAAACCGTTTGTCGCCGGTCAGCTCATATTGGCGCGCGGCGCCGGTGATCTTCGGGATCTGGGTGTTGGCGTGCAGTCCGTCCAGCTTGTCCTCGCCGGCGGCCAGCGGGGCGAACACCTTCTCGTGGTTGAAGGCCTGGGCCAGCTTGAGATGATCGGGATTGCCGGTGACCGCGTATAGGTTGGCGAGCACTTCGTTCATGCCGCCGTGTTCGTTGCCCAGGGCGCGCTGCATCTCTTCGGCGGAGAGCCGGTCAACGCGGAACTTGAGCCAGTCCGCCATGCGCGTGAGCACGTCGAGCGCCTGCGAGTTGCCGCAGTACTGATGCGTGTCCAGCAGGCCCGCCATGATTTTGTGCAGCGTATAATAGGGCGCCCAGACCCTTTGCGCTCGGTCCACCCGGTCAAAGAGAGATTCCGGATAGGCGGAAAGGAAACCTTTGTTAAAACCTTGCGCGGGCATGGCTTCCTGGCATTTGGCCAGTTCGGCGACGATATAGCCGGTCCGCTTTTTCAACTCCGCGTCGCCGGTGCTGGCGTACATGAGGGCGCAGGCCGAAAGATAATGGCCCACGCTATGCCCGCGCAGTTCACAATTCGTTTGCTCCCAGCCGCCGAGCGGCTCGGCGGACGAGGGCAGGCCGGCCGTGACGCGAAAATTGTGCAGCAACCGGTCCGCATCCAGGCTCAACAAATAAGTCTTGTCGCTCAGCATGGCGTCGCGGAACGGGCCGTCGAGCAAGCGCACGTCTGCCAACGGGAACGGTTCCGCCTTCAACGCGATGACCGGAGAAATTTTTTCAATCGGCGCGGCGGCGGACGCCCTCTCGGGCGAACCCGCGAAAAGAACGAGGGCGGTGGAAACCAGAAAGGGCGAGGGAGGAAAAGGAAAACAGAATCGCTTCATGGCGGCAGCATAATCCCCGGCCAAAACGCCGTCAACGCCCGCGCAACCTGATCGCGAAAAGCATGGCTGCCTTCTGCCGCGTCGCAGACTGTCAGCGGCGGGCGGCGGCGACGACGGCGTCGAAGGCGGGCTTGGGCTGGCATTGCCGGTCGAAGAGCAGCGGGTAACTGGTCCGCCCGCGGACGGGCCAATTGTTGAGCCAGGAATGCGCGTCGCTCACTCCCCAGAATGTCACCCGCGAAATCTGGGCGCGATGCCGGATGAATTCGCTGAAGAGATCGGCGTAGCGGGCGGCCAAAGCTTGTTGCACGGAATCGGGCAGGCCGTTGGTGTAAGGGTTCAGTTCCGCGCGCAATTGAAAACTCTCGGCCACGTCGGCGGCGACCGAGCGCGAGGCCGCCGGCAGCACGTCCACGTCCAATTCCGTGATCATGACCTTGATGCCCAACTGCGAGAAGGCATCGATGGTCTCGCCCAGCGTCTGGCGGGTCGGCCAGTCCATTCTGTAATGACCCTGGATTCCAGCCGCCGCAATCGGAATGCTGGCGGCTTGGAGCCGTTTGATCAGCGCAATCGCCCCGGCGCGTTTGGGGGCGAACTCAATCGAGTATTCGTTGTAATACAACTGGGCGTCCGGATCGGCTTCGCGGGCGAATTGATAGGCCTTGACCAGGTAATCGTCGCCGATGATTTTCAGCCAGCGGCTTTGGCGCAACGAACCGTCGTCGTCCACCGCTTCGTTGACCACGTCCCAGCCGTTGATCTTTCCTTTGTAGCGGCCGACGACGGTGAGAATATGCTCGCGCATGCGTTGGAGCAGCGTGTCCCGGTCCACCTCTTTGCCATTCTCATCTTCAAAGACCCAGCGCGGCGTCTGATTGTGCCAGACCAGAGTGTGGCCGATGATAAACATGTGGTTCCGCCGGCCAAGGGCGACATAGCGGTCGGCCGGCTCGAAGTCGTAGCGGTTTGGTTCCGGGTGGATGTCACCCCATTTCAACGCGTTTTCGGGCGTGATGCTGTTGAAATGCTTTTGGATCAGCTTCCCCTCGCAATTTTCGTTGTCGGAGGCGGACAACTGTGTCGAGCCAAGGGCCGCGCCGATGAGGAAATCTCCCTTGAAGACCTCTTTCAAAGCGGGTTCATCGGTCGCGTTTGTCATGGGCAAATGGCAGCCTGTCACGAGGACGGTCAAAACGGGGGCAAGGTATTGCCTCAAAAGGCTTCGGGTCACGGGGTCTGCGGCGCGAATTTTTTCCTTCGTTCGACCAGTTCATCCTGGATTTGCAGATTGAGCTTTTTGTCAATTCCGTAAAAGAACGCCAAGGCGACGACGCCGACAAAAAATGTGATTGCCGGAACGACGCTGGCCGTGATGCGAATGCCGAGCAGCGAGTGGCCGGTTTGAACCGCGTTGGGCACGTAACCGAAACAGCCGATCAGCCAGCCGCAGATCGCGCCGCCCAGGCCCAGGCCGGCTTTCAGCGCGAACACGATGCCGGAGAACACCACCCCGGTGGCCCGGCGGCTGGTTTTCCATTCGGCGTAGTCCGCCACGTCCCCCATCATCGCCCACAGCAGCGGAATGGTGGGCGCATAAGACAGCGCGAGCAAAATGTTGAGCAAAAACATGAGCTTGACCGCGCCGGGCGGCAGGACGATGAACAGCGCGGCAAAAACGGAAGTTAAAAACAGGCCGGTGACGTACACGCCTTTTTTGCCGAAACGCGACGAGAGCATTGTGGAACACAGCACGCCGATGATGGTCAGCACTTGGGCGGACATGTTGAAAAACCCGAAGCCGACGGAAACGACATTTTTCTGATCGTCCGTTGCGATCAGTCCAAACGCATTGAGAATTCCGTGCCACCAACCGCCGGTGTTCAAAGCGGTCGTCACCATCCCGCACGATCGCAGCAGGTCAAACAGCCGCGTTTTGTCCACGTAATAGGTGAAATAATAAAACAGCGCCGTGCCGCGCAGCGCCAGTGTGGTGAACAAAAACAGCGTCAGCACGAACATCGCCTTCCACGGGCCGTTTTTCAGAAGATCGGCGAAGTCCTGCTTGAAGGACGGTTTTTGGGCCGGATCGGGATGAACGCGTTCCCGGGCGCTGAGAAATGTGATGACGAAAAAAACAATCGCGAGAATTGAAAATAATCCAATCGTCAGCGACCAGCCTTTGGCGTTGTCGCCGTGTCCGAATTTGTTGACGAGCGACAACGTCAATCCCTGCACGACGAACGTCGCGGCCATCGCAAAGAAAAAGCGGTAGGAAGACAGCCTGGTGCGTTCGTTCACGTCGCTCGTCATCACGCCGTTGAGCGCCGAATACGGCAGATTGTTGACCGAATAAATGGTCATCAGCAGAAAATAAGTGACGTAGGCGTAAATGAGTTTTCCCGTCGCGCCACAATGCGGCGTCGTGAAAGTCAGCGTGAATAAAATGGCAAACGGCACCGCCGACCACAAAACCCACGGACGAAATTTCCCCCATCTCGTGTTGGTGCGGTCCGCCACCACCCCCATGAACGGATCGAAAAAGGCGTCCCAAAACCGCCCGAGCAGCAAAAGTGTTCCGGCGGCCGCGGCGCTGATTCCGAAGGTGTCGGTGTAAAAACCCAGTTGAAACATCAGCATCGTTTGGAAAACAAAGTTGGCGCCGGCGTCTCCGAAGCTGTAGCCCACTTTCTCCCAAAACGAAATTTTTTGTCGCGGATCAATCATAAGTTTATAATGATATTGTGTTATAGTGTGCGCGGGACGCGCCGCTACGAGGAATGCTTTTCCTTCAATCTCTTGGCGACATCCTCCATCGTTCCCTTGAAAGGTCCGGGTGTTTCCATCTTTATCGAAACCAGCGCGGCCGCGAATTTCAAGGATTCTTCCGCGTCATGATCCAGCCGGCGGGACAGGTAGGCCGCGAAGGTCGTATCCCCGCGGCCGGTCCGGCCCGCCATGCTGTTGTTGGAGAACTTCTCATAGAGCGTCCGGCCGTTGACCCGCGCCAGCACGCCCTGGGCGTGCGTGATCATGATTTCCGGGCAGCCCCAGGATTCGACAATGATTGCGGCCTTTTCCAGGTCCTCCGTTCCGGTCAGAATACGGGCTTCCACCACGTCCAGCTTGAGTTTGTCCATCATGCCCGCAATGTCTTTTTTATTTGAGACGTCGCTGAACTCTATGTCATGGGTCACCAGGGTGACGTGGCGGACGAAGCTCTGCATGTCGGCCGACAGGCTGTACCCCCGGGCCTTCAAACCCTTCATCAGAACCATGTCGAACTCGGTGTCGGAAATCCCGGCCAGATGAACGCACGTGGAGTTGAGCTTCGGCACGTCGCCAATCGCTATCAAGCCGGCGGTTTTGACCAGGGTCAACTTGCGCTCGTCCACGTTCGCGGATTCGTGCAGCACCCTCGAATAGGTCGTCTCCGCGCTCGGGATGACGTAGGTGTCCACACCCGCGTCCTTCATGGGCTGAAGGATGTTTTCATCCTTCTTCGCCATTTTGACGACGGCGGCAACTTTTTTCCCCACTCGCGCCGCCACCATGGCGCCGCACAGAACGGCGCTCCCCGGGGCGACGACCGGTCTGCCGCCGAAGGGAATGATCTCGTCGTAGCACATGTGCCCGACGAAGGTGATGTCGTAATTCATAAACGCGTCAATCCTCTTTTATCAGCCCGGACAGGAATGACATCAAGGACTCTGAAACAATGATGGTCGCGCCCTTTTGCGCTTGCCTCTCTTTGATATGCTGCAGGACCAGGTGCGTCCAGACGGCGCCTGGCCGGGGATAGGCGGCGACGATGTAATGGGGTCCGGGGGCGGATTCTCCCGCTTCCTTTTCCAACTCAGCCCGGAGGTTGTCCGGGGTGATCATGGAATTGCCGTAATCGAACACCACCCTGTCCATGTGCTTATAGACGTCCTTACTCTCTTTTACCATGCCGTAGTAATCCAAAAGCTGGGCGAAGACGTAATTGGAAGTGGTGTAAACGTCCTTGCCCTGGTCCGATTCCACCGGCTGGCCGTCCTCCGTGCGGGCCATGGCCCAGCCCATGAAGGTGCGGTTGTTCTGGTAGATCGTCTTCAGAATCTTCCTGGCACGATCCTCCGGAATGAAGGACTCTTCGCCGATGGCAATCAAGTACCAGAGGGCGTCCAGTTGGTTGGTCCACACATCCGTGTTGGTTTTCCCCGTGGCCGGATCGAAACAGGTGACGTAATACTGGAGCGGGTCGCCCTTTTTATTTTTTCCGTCCCGCCATAGCTTCTCGAAGCTCGCCCGGGCCTTGTCGAACGCAGTCTGAATCCGCGCCCTGGCGGGTTGGTCGTTCAACATTTCCGCCATGGTAACCATGGCCTGGCACCCGGCCAGGAAGGTCGTGGCGTCATAGGCGTCCGCTCCGAAGAGCACCAGGTTGTCGAAGGTGTTCTTCACCTCGTCTGGATAGCCCTCGGGCACCCCGTCGCCGTCATAGTCCTGCTTGAGCAGGAATTCCAGCCCGAATTTGAGCGTCTCCCAATTCTTCTTGAGAAACTCGGTGTCTCCCGTGAACTTCACATTGCGCAGCACGCGCATCGCCAGCTTGGGGAAAAGGTCCACCCAGTAGTTGTTGTTGTACCAGGCATAATCGCTGACGTTGCGCAGGGCATGGCCCTTGGGCAGGGCGCCGACGTCGTGCGCCACGCTGCCCTTGACCTTGAAGGCGTCCCGGATTTGGGTCATCGACGTGCCCTCGTATTCCTCCGGATGCTCTTGGAAATGCTTTCTGGCTTCCACGAACGAGGAGTGGAAGTGGTAGAAGCGCGGGGTGGGGTCCTCGGCCTGAATGGAGTCGATGAATCTCTGGCAAAGCTCCTTTTCCACGCGCGGGAACAGGATCAGAAGCACCATGGAATACCAATCCACATCCGATGGATTGATGTACGCGTAGTCGAAGCATTCAAGGAACCGTGCCCGCTCATTGCCCTGGTCGTCTTCAACCCAGACGGCGCCGTTTGACAATGGGAAATGGAACTCGTTGAGCATCAGGCGGGTCAGGCGCAGGGCGCCGGCCCTGTCCTCCTTGTAGGAGGGGCTTGCCTGGATGAAATCCAAAATCCGTTTCTGAAATTTCACCGTCCGGTCCCACCAGTGCGGATATCTCTCCAGGGCCAGCTTCGCCATGTCGATGACCCGCTCCTCCTTGTCCGCGAAGCTCCTGACGTATTTGCGCTCGAACTTCGCCCCGTCAACGAAGACCTGTTCCGGGAAGTCCAGGACAACGGCCACGGGAATTCTTTTCGTCGCGCCCGGCTCCAGCGTGAAGGTCAGGCTGAGCGCCGCTCCGTAATCGCTCTTGGGAAGCGGCTGCCGTTTTTCGTAGAAGCTGCCGTCCGCATTCAAAAGGAGATCCTGGCTGCACCGGTTCAGGCAGAAATAGGGCTGGATGTCCACCGCAACGCCGGGCGTTTCGGCGACTGCCAGCGCCATCCGGTTCAGGCTTTCCGTGCTTGCCATCACTACTCCCCGCGCATTCGCGGACCGAAACTCTTTATGCGCATGGCCGTGGACAGGGGCCGAACAGATATAGACGCTGTCCTGGTCAGTCGGTTTAAGCTCCTTTTCCTGGAGGTTGACCAGGGACGGCCTGGGCACCACGAGCGTGATCTCCTGGGCCTTGTCCGCGGCGTTTTCCACCTCGAACTCTTCAACGCCCAGTGGCATCGACGTCTCGGCTCCACCCGACAGGAAGGGGGAAACCAGTCTTCTGGTTACTTTCACCTTCCCCAGCTTATAGGCAATCTCCAGCGATGGCGTGGCGATGGTGAGGGAAACGTTTCTTTCCGCAATCGGGGGATGGTAGTAGTTCTCAATGGCCGGGATGTCGTCGGGAGCCTCGGGGCTTTGCGGCTTTCTTTGCGTGAGCATGGTGAACTTGCCGCCGATGCGCACGAAGGGCGCGGAGGCGAATTGGATCGCCTTTTGGTTCAGCAGGATGAGCCGGCCCGCGTCGTTCAGGCGGTTGTACAGACCGTAGGGGGAAATGCCGACCGAGCAGGTGGGCGCCCCTTGCAGGGCCACCGTTTGCGGGAACTGCAGGGTCTTGGACATGCCCTGGAAGTGGACCGTCATTTTGTTTTGTTCGTAAATGGCGGCGATTCTGGCTCCCGCGATGGTGTAAATATCGCGCACGTCGAATGCAGCGGATTTCGGCATCTTTTCCCCCTCTCGGTTATCAGGCCTGATCGTTCAGCACTTGCCTCCGAAGGCGAAGCCTTTTTTCCGCGCCGGTTTTTCCGCGGTCTTCTTCGCGGGCGCCGCGGTTTCAGCGCCGGCCAGTGCCTTTTCCTTGCTCAGGTCGATCGGCATCTTCGTTGACGGATAAGCCTTGACAGCCCCGAAGAGCAGGTCCGCGGCGACCCGGATCGAATCGGGGGAGCCTGAGAAATTGCAGACCACCGCATCGGCCTCTAGGGTCGTGCCTTTGAGATAAGGGAAGTTCGTCACCACAACCACGGTGTGTCCGGCGTCTTTCAACGCCTTCACCAAGCCTTGGTTGTTGCCTCTCTTTTCGATGCGGGCGTAGTAGTTGGTCATGACGACCATCTCCGCTTCCTTCGCCAGCTCGAGTGCTTGTGCCACGTCCTCGTCGCTGGCGTGGAACCCCGTGTCGGCCAGGATGAGGTTGATGGAGTGTTTGGCCATCTGTTCGCAGAACATGTGGGGATGACTGTAGAGGTCCTTTCCCAGGAAGGGATACGGAATGAGCTGCTCGATGACCAGGATCTTCTTGTCCTTGCTCAACGGCAGCAGTTTCTTGTCGTCGCGCACCACCAGAAGGGCTTTATGGGCCACTTCCCGGGAGAAATCCATCACTTCCTTGCTCCTGACGATGGCCTTGGTCTTCTCCGGATCCATTTTCCCGGCTTTTTTGAACAGACCCTGGTCGTACTTCATGCACAGAAGCCGCCGGACCGCGTCGTTGAGCCGCTCTTCGGAAAGCTCTCCGCGCTCGATGGCGCTCTTGATGCCGAAGAGGCACTGCGAGCGGGATTCGTCGTCCGCCTTGAGCAGGATGGTGTCCACGCCCGCCTTGATCGCCAGGGCGCACGCCTGGGGGAGCGGCCACTTTTTCAGGATGGCCGCCATGCCGATGGCGTCCGAGACGATAACGCCTTTGAACCCCATTTCTCCCCTGAGAAGATCAGTGAGGATTTTGGATGACAGGGTGGCGGGGAACTCTTTGTCGAAGGGCGGGAAGATCGTATGGGCCGTCATGAGGGCCTTCGCGCCCGCGTTGATGCCGGCCTGGAAGGTCACCAGCTCCACTTCGCGCATGCGCTTGAGATCCGCCCGGCAGACGTCCAGCACGTCGTGCGCGTCGGTCGCCGAATCGCCGCGGCCCGCGAAGTGTTTGACCGTGGCGACAATGCCGGCATCCTGATACCCGCGCACCGTCGCCTCCACGTACTTCGCGCAGACCTTCGGATCATCGCCGAAGGAGCGCACGCCGATTTCGGGGTTCAACGGGTTGATATTGACGTCGCAGACCGGGTGATAGAACTGCGTTACTCCGATGGCGGCCATCTGCCGGCCCAGCGTATTGGCCACTTTATAGGCAAGATCGACGTCTCCAATGGCGGTCATTCCCATGGGCGGCGGGAACTGTATGACGTGACCGGAGGTGTAGTCGTTTTTGAAATCGCCTTCCATGTCGATGGTGATGTGCAGGGGGATGCCGGAGGGCCGGCTCATGGCGATTTCCTGCAGCTTGTTGAGGGCGGCCGTCAACTCTTCCGGAGACACGCTCACGCCGTAGTTATGATCGTCGAAATAGGTGTGCGCGATGTCGAAATAGTCCTTGGGCTTCTTGAAGTTGGGGTCCACCTGCGAACGCCCCCAATACAGGTTCTTGCATGTTTCCAGCGCGTACGGCTCCAGGCAAAGGCCGCCGGCGTGCAGTTTGGTGACCTGTTCGACCCCCGAGGGCGTCAGGTAAGCCCCGCGCCAGGTGAAGGTCAAAACCTGGCCGCATTTTTCCGCCAGGGTCATTTTCGCCACCTTCGCTGAAACAAAATCGTCTCTTTCCTTCGACATAATGTATCAATTCAATAATTGTTTTATGACTTTGCCCTGTTCGCACCGATCGCGGTCGCCAGGTCCGACGCGGAGCTTGCGCAAAACGACATGGGCCTTGACGACTCCCGCGCCTCGAAAGTCTCCGATTCGGTTCTTATTCCCGCAACTTTGGGGTTTGGAATGTCGGCACGTCAAGCGATATTATTGAGCCAACAGCGACGCGCCGCCGGGCAGTTTTAGACCGCTCATTTTGCCGGCGAATTAAACGCCGCCAGCGCTTCCAACATGGCCAGGATGTTCTGCCGCGGCATGCCCGGACTGACGCCCCCGCCGAGCGACAGGATGAGGCCTTGGCCCCCGCTTTTTTCCAGGACATCGAGCGTGGCCCGGCGCACTTCCTGGGGCGTGCCACGGACGCCCACCTCCAGCGGGTTGACGTTGCCCATGAGGCACATTCGATGACCGACCCGCGCCTTGACTTCCGCGATGTCCGTTTGCTTGCCCCAGTTCAGCACGTTAAACCCGCAGTCCGGAAGATGCTCCAGGCACACGGCGATGGAAGCGTCGTTATGATAAATCTTGACCCAATCCTTCGGAAACGCGTCGCAGATTCTTTTCAGGAACGGGTGGGCGAATTCCTGGTAATGCTCCTCGCTGATAAAGCCGACAATATCGTCGAGGATGAAAATGCCCTCGACGGTGGGGCCGATGATTTTCGCCTGCGCCTTCAGCCAGTCAATAACAAGACGCGCGCAAAGGTCGATCAATTTGCGCGCCCACTCCGGCTCCTCCACCAGGTCCATCATGAAATCGGTCGTGCCGCGGACGAACGCGGCCGTGCAAAGCGGCCCGCGGGAGGTGACCAGCGGCAGAATCTCCCCCTGGTCGAGGATGCGCTGTTTCTGCATCTTAATGCGGTGCAGCGTCAGCCCCATAAAGGCGTCGCTCTCCACCTCATATGGGGGGAACTTCTCCAGGTCTTCGATGCGGCAGAGGGTGTGGTCGGCGCCGGGGGTGTTGTTCGGCCAGAATTTGATCCTGGCCCCCAGCGCCGAAGGCTCGGCCGCCATGCCGTATTCCATCCACCACGAGGGAACGAAGATGATCCCGGGAAACTCCCGATGAATCTTCAGGTTCGACTGGAACCAAAGCTCCGGGTCCAGATAATAATCCAGGTGGTTCAACCCGAGGTAACCGGGAATCCACGGGCTGTCAATAATCAGCGCCAGGGGGATTTTCTCCAGCTTTTCCAGGCGGGCCGCTTTCTTGAATATCTCCCACTGTTCAGGTCTCATGTGTTGGGGCGGGGCGGCGGAAGTGGCGTTTGAGGTTCATGGTTCGGCTCTTTAGAGGGCTGATTTTCCCTTCCAGTTTGGAGATTGCAAGTGGAAAAAGCGCCGGCAGGTAATGCCTCAGTGACGGCGGGAAGAAGCGGAGCCTAAAAAAACTCTCATTTCGCCGTCTGCACATCTTCCTTGACAAATAGAGAGAATCGACCCTAGCATACCCGCATTGCGGCTTTCAATGCGGGTATGCTCAATTTCGCATTTCCCCCCATCACTGAGGCATTACGCTGGCAGACGAGGCTCCGAGGCTCCGGGAAATCGAGAAAATCCATTGACACACGGCGGGGTCTGCGGCGATACAATTCGAGACATGAACAATTCCCCTTCTGGCCCATCCGCCTGTCGCAACCGTTGGGCCGGTTGCCGGCGGGAGACTGCGGCGGGAGAGGCCGCCGGGAAATGAAAAGTCTTTCTGCCGCCGTTTGGCTGACGCTTCCGCTCTGCCTGGGCCTGCGCCCGGCCCTGGCAATCGGAGAAGCCCCGTACGTCTCCACCCATTCCAGCGCCGGTTCCTTTGCCCTGGCCGCCGGCGGTTCTGTTCCCTCCATTTATGTTGACACAAATGAGTTCTGGGGCGTGGCCCGCGCCGCGGGGGATTTGCAGGCGGACCTTCAGCGTGTCACCGGCGTCACACCGGCCCTGACCCACGACGAAAAACTCGCGGGCGCCAACGTCATCCTCATCGGCGCCCTTGGCCAAAGCCGCCTGATCGATCAATTGGCGCGCGAGGGCGCCATTGATTCAGCCCGGATTGCCGGCAAATGGGAATCGTTTCTCGTCCAAGTCGTGCCGCATCCGCTGCCGGGCGTGAAGAAGGCGCTGGTCATTGCCGGGAGCGACAAACGCGGAACCATTTACGGCATTTACGATCTGTCACAGCAGATGGGCGTCTCCCCGTGGTCGTGGTGGACGGATGTTCCGGTCCGGCATCACGACGCCCTGTTTGTCAAGGCCGGGGCGTTCGTTCAAGGCCCCCCGGCGGTCAAGTATCGCGGCATCTTCTTGAATGACGAAGCGCCCGACCTCACCGGGTGGGCGCATGAAAAATTCGGCGGTTACAACCATGCCTTCTACACCAACATCTTCCAACTGCTGCTGCGCCTGAAGGCCAATTACCTTTGGCCCGCCATGTGGGACAATTGCTTCAGCGAGGACGATCCGTTGAATCCCAAGCTGGCCAACGACTACGGCATCGTCATGGGCACTTCCCACGTCGAACCGATGATGCGGGCGGACAAAGAATGGAACCGGAAAGGGTACACGGCGGCGCAATGGAATTACGACAAAAACCCCTCGGAACTGCGCGCCTTTTGGAGGGAGGGCATCCAACGGAACAAGCCTTACGAAAACATCATCACCATTGCCATGCGCGGCAAGATCGACACCCCGATGAGTCAGAGCGCCAACATCGCCTTGCTGGAAAAAATCGTCGGCGTCGAGCGGGACATCATCCGCGATGTCCTGGAAACCAACGCGGCGTCCGTGCCCCAGCTTTGGGCGCTCTACAAGGAGGTGCAGGAGTATTACGAGAAAGGGATGCGGGTGCCCGACGACGTGACGCTGCTGTGGTGCGATGACAATTGGGGCAATATCCGCCGGCTGCCCACCCCGGAGGAGCGCGGCCGCGCCGGCGGCGCCGGCATTTACTACCACTTGGACTACGTCGGCGGGCCGCGAAATTACAAATGGCTCAACTCGACACCGATTACAAAAGTGTGGGAGCAGATGAACCTGGCCCTCAATTACGGCGCGGACCGCATCTGGATCGTCAACGTCGGCCACCTTCACCATGTCACCTTTCCGGCGGAATTCTTTCTGACCCTGGCCTGGGACCCGGCGCGATGGCCCAAGGAACGGATTTCCGAATTCACCCGGCTCTGGGCGGAACGAGAATTTGGCCCCGCCCACGCCCCGGAAATTGCGCAAATCATGGCCCAATACACCAGATTTAACGGCCGCCGCAAACCGGAACTGCTGGACCAATCCACCTTCAGCCTCATCGATTACCAGGAGGCTGACAGTGTGCTGGCGGACTGGAAATCCCTCGCCACGCAAGCCGAAGGCCTTGAGCGCGAACTGCCGCAAGAGGCCCGCGACGCCTTCTACGAGCTGGTGCTGCACCCCGTCAAGGCCTGCGCCGTGGTCAATGAACTTTACATCGCGGCGGCCAAAAGCCGTTTGTATGCCAGCCAGGGCCGCGCCAGCGCCAACGACTGCGCCGCGCAGGCCCGCGCGCTGTTCCAGGCCGACGCCGATTTGTCCTCCTATTTCAATCACACCCTCGCCCACGGCAAATGGGACCACATGATGGACCAGACGCACATCGGTTACACCTATTGGCAGGAGCCGCCGTCGAATTCGATGCCGAAGGTTGCCGAGATCAAAATTCCGCGCGAGGCCGCGCTGGGGGTGGCGGTGGAAGGTTCCACCAATGCCTGGCCCGGCTCGCCGGAGCCGGCGGCGCTGCCGCCCTTCGATGCGTTCAGCCGGGGGCGGCATTACCTGGATGTTTTCAACCGCGGCCAGACGCCCTTTGCGTTCACGGCCAGCGCCGGCGCTCCGTGGATCCGCCTGAGCGCGACCCACGGCACGGTCGCGCGCGAGCAACGCATTTGGGTGGACATCGATTGGAGCCGCGCGCCCAAGGGCCGGGCTGAGGGCGGCGTTGAGATTCAGAGCGCGGGCGCGGGGCCTGTGACTGTCCACATCTATGCCTTCCAGCCCCGCGAGCCGTCGCGCGGCTCGCTGCGGGGGTTTGTCGAAGCCGGCGGTTGCGTGTCGATCGAAGCCGGGCACTACACCCGCAAGGTGGACACGGCGGGGGCGCGCTGGGAAGAAATTGACGAGTACGGCCGCACCCTTTCCGCGATGGCCATTTTCCCGCCCACGGCTGCGAGCCTTCTGCCGCCCGCCGGCGCGCCGTGCCTGGAATATCGCATGTACCTTTTTGACACCGGCAAGGTCAAGGTCGAGTCGATCCTTGCGCCGACGTTGAGTTTTGTTCCGGGCCGCGGCCTGCGTTATGCCATCTCGTTCGACGACCAGCCGCCCCAGGTGGTGGACGCCCTGGCGCACAACACGCTCAGAGACTGGGAAACGAGCGTCAAAGACAGCGTCCGGAAAGTGGCCTCCGATCACACCATCAGCCAGCCCGGCTACCATACCTTGAAGTTCCGGATGATCGATCCGGGAATTGTCCTGGAAAAGCTGGTGGTGGATTTTGGGGGAGCCAGGCCGAGTTATCTGGGGCCGCCTGAAACTTACCATCGGTAAAATCGGCGCAAAAACGGTTGACATGCCGCTCTCGGGGGGATATTGTTCAAGGCATGAACAAAGCCCGCTACAACCAATCGGCTTTTACCCTTATTGAGTTGCTCGTCGTCATTGCCATCATCGCGATTCTGGCGGCGATGCTGTTGCCGGCGCTGGCCGCCGCCAAGGAACGCTCCCAGCGCGCCAAGTGCATGAACAATTTGCGCCAACTTGGCGTCGGCATGACGATGTACGCGGGAGACAACATGGATACGCTGGCGCCCGCCAAGCCCACCAGCGACGACAATCCACCCACTGCGCCGTTCGTGCAATTCGCCATCTGGGCGCTGAACACCAACGCGATCAAAGGGGCTGGGATCCCGCTCACGACCAATCTGAACAGTGTTTGGTCCTGTCCCAACATTCTAGGGCTGCCGTGCCCTGACCCGGGCAACGTGCAATGGGTCATCGGCTATCAGTACTTCGGCGGCTTCTCAAGCTGGACGCCTCCCTCCGTCACAATCCCGGGGACACACAGTCCGGTCAAGCTCACCAAGTCCATGCCGTTTTGGTGCATGGCGGCGGATCTGATTATGAAAGTCGATGGTGCTTGGGGCAATCCCGACACGGATCTTCCTCTGCCCGCCCAGGCCGCCTGCAAGTTCATACCGCAGCATCGCGAAGGGAGTCATCCGTATCCCGAGGGAGGCGAAGAAGTGTTCGTGGATTGTTCGACAAGGTTTTGCAAGGTCGAATCCATGTACCAGTTCACGACTTGGAGTCCAGGGACTCGCGAGCTTTGGTTTTATCAAAACCTGGCCGACATTACGGACCCGGCCGTGCTGCAGAGGATCAGTACTCTGAAATGGAAAATTACTGATCGCTGAGAGCCGCTGTCCTGAGGCTTTTGGTCTTGCCGGGCATCGGTTTCGTCCTGCCCGCGGGAAAGTTCCCGCTCCGCCCAAGAGATTCCGCCGAGCCGCGGCGGGTCAGTAGAAGGTTCCGGTGATCACCACCGTGCTTTGGGAACAGAGCCACGGATAGTCCGGGTAGTGCGCAGTCGGCGTAGGGCCTGTGCCGGTGCTTGGGTTTTCAGTATTATTGTTCAGGACCAAGGGGTCGGTCCACTTGTGAATGACGGCGTGGCCATCGCAATAGAGAATGCCATTGGCCTTATTGTGGTAGGTGGCGGGCCAATCGATCCATTCGTTCACGGTCGGATTGCACTCAAAAAACCCGTCATTAATGCTATAAGGATTCTCATCCAGCAAGAGCCAGAGATTGGCGGCGCCGCCGTGGTTCAAATCCGTTTCTTTGAAATACATGCGGCAATGAGTGGCGTTCAGTATGTCCCCCTGGCTGGGCGGCGCGGGACTCATCCAGCAGTTCATGGACATGCTGCGGGTCTTGGGCGTATGCGACTGATAGACCATGGTATGATCGGCCGGACATACATAGACAGCGACATTCTTGACATACGGGTAAAGAAGTCCCGCCATGATAAAAACATTGCTGGAAAGCAACACTTCGTCTTCCCGGCCCGGACACCACTGCGGATTAACATTGGGGGCGGAAATACTCGACGGTTGAAAGGATTCATCGCCGTTGGGCATCATATAGCCCCTGTTGTCAGCAGTGTACATGCCAATGGCTCCGGTGCCCAATTGCCTGAGGTTGCTGCGGCACTGGGTTCCCGTGGCCTGTTCCTTGGACTTGGCCAGCGCGGGCAGCAACATCGCCGCCAGGATCGCAATAATGGCGATGACCACCAGCAGTTCAATTAGGGTAAATGCGTTTCGGACGGCGCGTTTGGGATGACAAACCGTGTTCATGGATGTTTTGTTTTCGACTTGAACTATATCACACCGGAACCATATGTCCAGAGGTTTTTTTAAAAAAATTTACCCCCCCCCAAACTGGCCGACGAGAACTTCGCGCTCTGGTTTAATGGACCCGGCCCCAAAAAAGAAGGCGCCGGCTTCCCGGCGCCTTCCTGAAACCCTTCAGCCCGAAGATCGCGTTGAGCAGTTCCCGGTAGCTGTGCTCTCGAGGTCGCCGGGTCTTGCAAGGCTCGGGAAAACAGTAGTCGATGAGTTGCCATTCGGCGTCCGTCAGATCAGAAGTGTATCGCATCCGCAGGGTACTGCGGGAATATGTTCACATTGTACATACAAAAATGCGGTTTCATTGAGGTTTCCGCAGTTTTCAAACACGCTCTAAGCGAGAATTGATGCCCCGCAAAAGTTGCGACCACTGCCCGCACGGCCTCGCGGACTCCGCGCAACTGAGGGGCCGCAACCGGCGCGGCGTCGCCAGCCAGGAAATTGTCCAGAGCCTCCATGCGGTTGGCCCTTTTGCCGCTCACTCATACAATCTGTAGGCGTGTCGGGACATCTGCAACTTTTTGTCCCGGTCGGCAGTTTTTTTGTCTTTAGCACAGTATTCGGGCAAGTACCACGGACCATTCAGGCGGCTCGCAGTCTCCAGCGCAAATCCGGAGTCCCCCAGGGTGTTCCACTTGACCCAGTAATGGGCATTGGTGGGCACCAAGATGCTTCACGTGCAGGGTGGGATCAATTCCGTCTGTGATTTTTCCATAAAAAACGGCGCCGGTTGCCCGGCGCCGTTGTGAGATTTCAAGCCGTTATCCCCGGCGCATGATGGTTACGGGGACACCACGTTGGTAGAGAGCAGGAAGAACGCCGTGGGCGCCGGCGGACCGGCGGCTGGCGGAGCCGGGTTCTGCAGCCCATTCGCCGTCGGCACATCGTCCTTGGGCAACAAGACCCAGAAATTCTGGCCGAAAGGTGTCGCGAGGGGCATGATCCTGGGCGCATTGGTGTCACTGTAGCCACTGTACCACCCCGGATTGATCCAATTTGCCGACATCAAATTGGTGCTCGAGGCCAGGGTGAAATTGGCCGCCGGCTGCGACCACTCGATCCACCAGCCACCAGGGGTATCGTTGGTCGTTACAATGATCGTACTGGCGGTCATCGCGGAGGCACTGTTGTTGAACTCGCCCGAAGGGGTTAAGTTTGCGCTAATGTCGCTGCCTTCCGCGGTGAAGTCTTCGAACTCATTGACGCCGGCGACACCAGTGACCTTGATCATCCCGTAATCTATATACGCTCCTTCCCCCGCCACCGAGTTGGGCTGGTGCCCGAAAACGCAGTACATAGGATCGGCGAAGTCGGCCATCAGATTCGTGTCGGTGATCGTAAAGTTCGTCGGGCCAAGGATGACTTGGCCTGGCGGGATGACGTAGCCGGTGTTGGTACTGGTGAACACCAGCGTCCACGTGCCAACGGCAGTGGAGTTGGTGAAGGACAACGCGTTACCGTACGGATTCCCCGTACCGCCCGGATTCGAACCCGACGCATTGGTCTTCCACTGGACGTTGCACACGACCTGGCCGGCGGCCGGCCCCGGATTCAGTTGCATCCAAAGCATGTTAAGCGCATTCCAATCGGAATATTGACTGCCCGAACTGCCGGGTATCAGTTCGAGGTGTATTTGTCCGATGTTGGAGTTGTAATTCTGGAGCGAGTATGAGTATTCGACTGGGTAAGTCACACTCGGGTCCACCCAGGACTGCGATGAGTCAGTGGTGTACAACTCCTCGCGATCATAAGTATTGGCGGTCGATCCGGCGAAAATCCGCAACCCCGGTTTTGCCGGCTGCGGAACCGCCAGCGTCGGCGGGGGTATTATCTGAGTAGCCAGCGGTCCGGTGAATTTGACGTTATCCACGTACAGAATCTGATTGCCGGTTAGACCACCGCCACCAACGTAGGCGGTCACGTCTTCGCCAATTAACACACCGCCAATATCGGTGAAGGCGGCGTTGTTGTTGGGAAACTGCGCGGTTATATGGTGCCAGTTGGTGTCGCTGATGGTCGTGTAGCTGGAGTTTATCCAGTCCTGACCTCCGGAGACGGGCCGGATGCCCAGCCGTATGACGCCGAGAACGCCGTTGGCGTTCGTTGTCCCGGCCGAGCTGGGGTCAAACATCACGTCGCACTCCAGATTCGTGTACTGTGGGTAGCCGATGCCGACCGTTCCCCCCGGGACATACAGTGTTCCGAACCCCTGTTGATAGACGACAAACTGCTGATATCCATCGCTGGCCGCGTCCCAAGTCATGTTGATTGCCATCGCTCCGTTTGCATTCGTATCGCCGCTGACGTTCACATTGGGATCAAAGGAAACAGTGACTCTGGTGCCAAACCACTCGCCCCAGACGCTTGTAATATTTCCAGCGGCGTAGCTTTCGGCGGAGGGATAATAATCGTAATTGGTCGGGTTGCTAGAATTCACGCCGTTGGTGGAAAAGTCGTCCACAATGTAGTCGATCTCCGTTGGCGGCGTGCCCAAGGTGACGTTGTTCATGTAAATATTGGTTAATTCGCCACCGCTGCTTTGGAAGACCCAAACAAATTGCGCGTAGGTAGCGCCTGCAAAATTCACACCCGCAGTCTTATAATTCCAAGTAACCACCTGCTGACGCGCCGGAGAGGTCGTACTATAGTAGAAAATAGGCTGTCCGTTCGAGTCATTGTTCGTATCACCGGTTTCTGACCAACCATGTGCCGTTGCCGGAGTGCCATTATGCCACCCGCTAGGGTCGGAATTATATTGGAAATCAACCTGCTGAAGGTATCCGCTGGGAGTGCCGGCGTCACCAGGAGGTACTGATAATGTGAAGCTCAGTTGGGAACTGTTGGTGAGCGCGGCGATCTGGGCAGGCGTAAGACTGATATAAAGCCGAACGTTGCCGTATCCAGTTTCGTGGATAACAAGGCTTTGGGCGTAGCCGGCTGCCACACCTGCATACACATCGAATGCGCTCGGGGAGTTTGCGGCGGAAAAAATTGAACCATTTGGTCCGAATCCGCCCTGACCACGGTCCCACCCCTCATCATTTGCCGGGGTGGGGGGAATTGAGGCGCTTAACCAACTCCCGATCCGCAGCCCTTGTGCTTGTGCCGCGAAGGCCAAGCCGCTCAGTAAACCCACAACTGCCGCTATTTTATGCAATGTTTTCATGATTGATTTTGGCTGAATTTTAATATTTTGGCGTTCACGCCGATTCGCCGATCCGCATAATGCCACGAGGACCAAGGCTGCCAGGCTTTGATACGTCCGATTCTTAACGTGTCTTTTCATAGGGATTTTATGTGTTGTTTTCGGTTGATTCGTTTGCGGTTAACTCATTTGCAGTCGAGAACTTCTTGATGCTGTCCAAGGAGGAAAAATAACAACTTGTTCCGCCGGGGCGACGGCTTCCGCAGTCAGCACCGGCCTTTTTGACGGGTTGGCGACGCCGCTTCAATTCGCATGACGAAAAGACGAATGCGGACATGGGTTGTAGTTTGTTTTCGGCGCGAATTATATCATGCCGAAAGGGGATGTCCAGAGTTTTTTTTAAGAATTTAAACGCCAAACGGGGCGTCGAAATGCTTCTGCAAGACCAGGGCGATTGTCCCCTGCAAGCGCGGCTGGGCTTCGGGGTCCGTGGGCAGAATGCGGGTATTGGCGTGGGTGAAACAGCGCGCCTGCACCACGCCGGTGACAATGGGGCCGACTCGGTTCCACGCCCGCGTGACTTCGCCCGCCACCAGCAGCACATCCGGTGCCAGCCCGGTGACAAGCATCGCAATGCCGGCTCCCAAGTGACGGGCCATTTGGTCCAGCGCCCGCCCCGCCGTTTCATCGCCCTGTTCCGCCAGGCGCAAAACATCGCCAAACCGCGCACGGGCGGTGTCGCTCTGGGAGCCGACTTCCCCTTTGCGAGCCGACGAGAATTCGGCGTAATAGCGCACGGCGGCGGCGTTGGAGGCCAGCACTTCCCAACACCCATAATTGCCGCAACGGCATCGCGGCCCCTCGCCTGTGAGCGAAACGTGTCCGAACTCGCCGGCGGCGCCGCTGGAGCCGCGCGCAAGCTGGCCGTTGACGATCATCCCGACCCCGATGCCATCCGAAACGGTGACCGTGACCAGGTTGGCAATCCCCTCGCCGTAACGCCCGGACCAGGCCTCGGCCAGGGCGCAGGCATTGGCGGCGTTTTCCAATTCCACGGCCAATCCCGTGGCCTGTTCCAGCGGGGTTTTCAAATCCACATCGTTCCAGCCCAGGTTGGGGGCGAAAATGAGCCGATGCGAGGAAGACTCAATGCGGCCGGGCAGACTGACGCCAATGCCCTCATACGATTTCTTCGGATAAGCGCGCATGAGGCCGATGACGCGGCGGCCCAGCCGGGCGATAAACTCGGCCGGATCGGCGTCGGTGGAAATCTGTTCCTGCGCCAGGAAACGGTTGTCCATGCTCGACACGGCCAGGGTCGTGATTTGAGGTTGGATATCCACCCCGATGATGCCGGCCCGTTCGGAATTGAGATGCAGGAAGGTCGGTTTGCGGCCGCGCGGCAATTGGCCGACGGCGCCTTCCCTGACCCATTGCTGGGCAATCAACTGCTCGGTAATGGCGGAGACGGTGCTGCGTTGCATGCCCGAGCGCCGGGCCACGGCGGCGCGCGAGATGGGCTGGTGCCGGCGCACCAGATTGAGCACAATGCGGCGGTTGATATCGCGGGCCGTTTCACTCCGGGCGACCCTGATATTGTTTAAATCTATTCTTCGCAGCTTGCTTTTCACACCATTTGTTAGTTATATTAACTAATCCATTTGTTCCCTTTCGTCCAGCACAAACTGGCAATTACTTCATCTCTGCCGGCTCCCATTCGCTGCACCACTTGTCAAGTGTTTTGTTCCTTCGGAGAAGCGACCTACTCAATCTTGCGATTGTAGGTCACGAGATAGAGCTGCGTGCCCGCAATGCTCTTGAACTCCGTGGGGCGTTTCGCGCCGGAAAGGTCGTAGCAGATGCGGAGCGTGTCGCCTTCGAGTTCGTAGATCGCAGGGAAAGTCTTGCCGCTGTTCGGTCCAGCCGTGCCGGTAATGGTCATACTCTTGGGCTTGGTGGCGGAATCGAGCGTGTAGGTGCCCCTGTCGGGATTTCCTCCGACGAAAACTTCATATTTTCCGTTGTTCAGCTTGAGGCTGATGCTCTTCAAGACAGCGTCAGTCATGGGCTGTCCGGCCAACTCGGCCTTGGCGGGTTTCCAATTTCCCTGAACTGCTTTGGCGTCGTCGTCGGGCGAGCCGGCAGCGAACGCGTTCAGTGAAGCGCCAACAGCGAGGCAGACGCAGAGAAGGTATTTCATAATGTCTGGAGTTGTGAATTATGGGACGCACACAAACGCCTGACGACTAATATACGAACCGCGGTTCATTTATTGAAACACAAAAAAACAGCCGCATCCATCCGATCCATCCGCATTTTCAAATCGGCTCTGACACCGTGCGGTCAATATGGCCGATCTGCGGCGAAAATCGAGCGTCTTCCATAATCGGTCAACAGCAGAGTAAAACGAGCAGAACCGGAAAGCGTCAAGGCTGGCCGAGGCCAGTGGATGCCCGCCACAAGGTGCGGAACTTCATCCTTCTGCCTTCTTCCTTCCTCCTTGCCCGTCACCGCTCCCCTCTTGCCTTCGCCTCAAGGCTCTCTACACTCGCCTGCGCTCATGCTCAATTTAGCCTCCTTGAACCCGGCCCAGCGCCAGGCGGTCGAGACCTCCCAAGGGCCGGTCTTGATCCTCGCCGGCGCCGGCACGGGCAAAACGCGCGTCATCACTTTTCGCGTGGCCCGCTTGGTCGAGAAGGGCATCCCGCCGGGCAACATCCTGGCCGTCACGTTCACCAACAAGGCGGCGCGCGAAATGCAGGAGCGCGTCACCCAGCTTCTCGGCAGGGGCCGCTCCTCCGCCGCCGGCGGCAAGCCGGCGCGCCCGACGATCTGCACGTTCCACTCGCTCTGCGTCCGCATCCTGCGCCGGCACATCGAGCGCCTGGGCTACAAAAAGAATTTCGTCATCTACAGCGAATCGGAACAGTTGAGCGCGATCAAAAAAATCCTCAGCCACATTTCCGGCCAAGGCCCGAAAGCCGATCCTCACGCCGTGCTGGCGCTCCTGAGCCGCTTTCGCAACGGGGGCGAACGGGCGTCGGTGTTTCACGATCCGAACACGGCGGCGCTGGCCCGTCACATTCATTGCCGCTACCAAACCGCCCTGCGCGCCTGCAACGCGGTCGATTTCGACGACCTGATCCTGTTGACGCTGCGGTTGTTCACGGAGCACCCCGACATCCTCAAGGCCTGCCGTGACAAGTATAAGTACATCATGGTCGATGAATACCAGGACACCAACGCCGCGCAGTTCCGACTGGTGCATCACCTGGCGTCGGCCCATCGCAACCTCTGCGTGGTGGGCGACGACGACCAGAGCATTTACGGCTGGCGCGGGGCGGACACGGCCAACCTGCTCGACCTGGAGAGACATTATCCGGGCGTCAAGGTGGTCAAGCTGGAGCAGAACTACCGCTCGACCAACACCATCCTGGCCGCCGCCAATGCTGTCATTAAGAATAATGCGCGCCGCCGCGGCAAACACCTCTGGTCCCGGCAGGGGGACGGCGCGAGAATCGCGCTGCGCGCCTTCGGCACCGACGAGGAGGAGGCGCGCGGCGCCGCCGAACAAATCGAGTTCGCCCGCCTGGCCCGCCGGGTGCCGTGGCGCGACCAGGCCATTTTGTTCCGCACCAACCAGCAATCGCGCCCGCTGGAAACCGCGTTGCGCCAGGCCGGCATCCGCTACCACGTCGTCGGCGGCCAAAGCTATTTCGACCGGCGCGAGATCAAGGATTTCCTGGCTTACTTGAAGATGTTCGTCAATCCGCACGACGACATCAGCCTGCTGCGCGTCGCCAACGTGCCGCCGCGCGGGCTGAGCGAGGTGACGATGGAACGCCTGCTGGCCGCCAGCCAGCAGCGGAGTTGTTCGGTCTTTGCCGCCATGCGGCGCCCGGAGGTCCAGGCCCAATTCGTTCCGCGAACGCGCCAGGCGGTGGCGGAGTTCATCGGGTTGATCGAGCGCCACCGCGAGAGATTGCGCGCGCGCCAAATCCCCTCGCTGGCGGGCTGGGCCGCCGGTTTTCTGGCGGAAATCGGTTACGAAGCCGAGCTGCGGCGCGGCGAAAAGAATCCCGAAACGGCGGACAACCGCATCGGAAACGTCCGTGAATTGGCCGCCACCCTGCCCGGCCCCGGCGGCGATCCGGAGGAACAATTGCGGGACTTTTTGGACGATTTAAGCCTGGATTCCGAGCGCGAGGAGGAAAAGGAAAACACCGGCGACGCCGTCACGCTCATCACCGTGCATAGTTGCAAGGGGCTGGAATTTCCCCACGTCCATATCGTCGGCCTGGAGGACGGCCTGTTCCCGCATAGCCGCTCCAAAGTGGAAGGCACGATGGACGAAGAGCGCCGCCTGTTCTATGTCGCCCTGACGCGCGCCATGCAAACGGTGACCCTGAGCCATTGCGCGGCGCGGATGAAATACGGCCAGGCCAAGCCGTGCCACCCCTCGCCTTTCCTGCGGGAGATTCCGCCGGAACTGCTCGAATCCGGCGATGAGCAAGGGAAAAAGCCGGTGTCGGTGGAAGCCGGCAAGGACTACTTCGCCGCCATGCGCCTGGCGGCCAACTGAGGCGCCGGGCTATCTACCTTCGCCGTTTTTGTTCAGGAGAAAATCGGGCGTCAGATCGGCGGGTTTGGCCAGGTAGCGGAGATCGCCTTCGAACACGACCCGCTTTTTCTTGACTGTGAACTTGGTTTTCCCCGCCAGGGCCACAGCCCGGAGCGCGTCCCAGCCGTTCAAATCGAAGGCCGCCAGGCTGTGCCGGAAAAAGTGATAGGACTCATGCGTGCGCAGGCCCGGCGAAATATGGGTGTCCAGATCGAAGGCCAGGATCGGCTGCACAAAATCCCAGTCGCAATCGTTGAAGACGGCGTGTTTCTCGAACTTCTTTTTCTTGATCCGGTCCGCCGTGCGCTGGTCTTCCACCGCCGCCTGCGGCTCCAGCGGGTCTTCCGCCGTGTGCAGGATCAGGAACGGCGGCCGCAGCGTGGCCTGGATGTGCGTCTGGTTGGTCAGGGCCGAGACGGCGTCGAGCAGGGTCGGCGAGGCGTTGGTCAGCGCCGCGCGGGCGCGCCGGAAGAAATAGAACTCATCCGTCGCCCCCGGCATGAAGATGAGCGCCTGCACCGCCGGGTTGCGCCGGAAGGAATCGAGCATGAGGCGCACGCAATTGTGCCGGTTCAATTCCGGGGCCTTCTCCGTCAGCGGCATTTTGGCGAATTCCTCCTGCCACGCCGGCTGCGCCGGCAGCGGCGCCGCCGCCAGGAGCAACGAGGCAACGGCCAGGCCGGAATGGAATCGCGGCGGCATCATTATCAAAACGAAAGTTGCGTGATCCGTTCCTGGAGTTGTTCGCTCCAGCGCGCCAGGTAGCTCAAGTCGCGCGCCATCTCCTCCAGCCGCCGCAAGGGCAGGGCGGAGGCGCGGGCGGGCGAGCCGGGGGGCGGCGCGGAGTTCCAGGCGGCGTTCATCTCCTTTAATTCTGCCAAAAGTTTCCCCTGCCGCAAATGGATTTCCTGTTGCAGCGCGCCCAGCTTTTCGGCCCAGGCCATCGCCGGCTCGAACCATTGCGCCTGCAACAGCGGTGACGGCGCTTTGGCCCTGGCCGCGACAATGCCGTCGGCTCCGCGGCAGAGAAGGCCGATTTCGACGAACAAATCCATCGTGTCGGGCGGGATGTCCTTGAGGTTGGCCGGCGGCGCGCCCAGTTCCAATTCCAGCAAATGCAGCACGCGCGATTTGGCTTCGCGCAGGCAGTTGTAGGCGGCGTTCAACTCCGCGTAATGCCGCGTCGCCGCCGCCCGCTCCTCCCCGGTCGCGGTGTGGACGCGGTCGGGATGCGCCTGCGCGGAAAGTTCGAGGAAGCGGGCCTTGAGCGCGTCCAGATCGATCCACGGCTGGCGCGGCTGATCGAGCGCGGCGAAAGGGTCCATGAAGGAGAGGCCGGGCGCTCAGGCGCTGAAACTTTCCCCGCACGAGCAACTGCTGGCCGCGTTGGGGTTCTTGACTTTGAAACCGCCGTCCTGCAAGGCATCCACGAAATCCAGTTCGCTCCCGGTGACATAGAGCGCGCTTTTCGGGTCCACCACCACCCGCACCCCGCTGCTCTCCACCAGAATGTCCCGGTTGGCCGGCTGGTCCTGCAAATCCATTTTATATTGCAGCCCGGAGCAGCCGCCCCCGACGACCGCCACGCGCAACACCCCGTTGGGCCGGCCCTGCCGTTGCAGGAGCGACGCCACCTTTTGCGCGGCGGCGGAAGTCACTTTGATGAGCCGCTCGTCTCCGACGCGAAAATTGGCGGGCGCGGGCGTCTCCGAAGCGGTTTGTCTGGCAGCAATCATGGCGACTTCACAGTAGCCGCGGCGGCCGGAATCGGCAACGAGATTCGCTTGAATAAATCCGCCTGCCCGATAAAACTGGCCGGGCGTCATCCTGCGGCAAAAACAGCGGCGCGCCGCCGGCGAAGACCATGAAAATCAACCAGCAAATCCGGCCAGCCGATTTGACGGGCAAAATCCGCCGGCTATGGGAGTTGTCCGCCGTCAAAATTCGCGCGCTGGACGCCGGCTACGATGTTGCCAAGGGTTCGCCGGTTTTCACCGTGCGCGGCCGTTACACGGCGCGCGGCTGGACGGAATGGACGCAAGGCTTTCAGGTGGGGGCGGCTCTTCTGCAATTCGATGCGACGGGCGAGGGGGAGTTTCTGGAAATGGGGCGAAGCCAGACGGTGCGCTGGATGGCGCCGCATGTCAGCCATTTTGGCGTGCATGATCACGGCTTCAACAACGTCAGCACCTATGGCAACCTCCTGCGCCTGATGAGCGAGGGCCGCCTGGCTGAGAATCCGTGGGAACGCGATTTCTACCGACTGGCCCTCAAGTTGAGCGGCGCGATCCAGGCGCGGCGCTGGACGGCGCTGCCGGAGGGCGGCGGCTTCATCTACTCGTTCAACGGGCCGCATTCGCTCTTTGTGGACACCCTTCGTTCGTTGCGCGCGCTGGCCCTGGGGCATCAACTGGGCCACGTGTTGATGGAGGAGAACGACCGGCGGATATCGTTGCTTGACAGGCTTAAAGCCCACGCCACCGCCACCGCCGCTTATTGCGTCTGCTACGGCGAGGGGCGCGACGCCTACGACGTGCGCGGGCGCACGGCGCACGAGGCGATTTTCAACGCCAACGACGGCCATTTCCGCTGCCTCAATTCGCAGCAGGGTTATTCGCCCTTCAGCACCTGGACGCGCGGGCTGGCCTGGGCCATGTGCGGCTTCGCCGAGCAATTGGAATTCATGCGGGCCATCGGCGACGCCTCCCTCACGCCGTTGCTGCTCAAGGCGGCGCAAGCGACGTGCGACTTTTACCTCACGCACGCGGCCGCCGCCGACGGCATTCCATATTGGGACACCGGTGCGCCGCAGCTTTACCGGCTGGGCGACTGGCAATCGCGCCCCGCCGATCCGTTCAACGCGCACGAACCGGTGGACAGCTCGGCGGCGGCCATCGCCGCGCAGGGGTTGCTGCGCCTGGGCCATTACCTCAAAAACAAACGCTATTGGCAGGCCGGCCTGACGCTGTTGGACGCGCTCTTCGACGAACCCTACCTCAGCACGGACCCAAAGCACCAGGGCCTGATTCTCCACAGCGTCTATCACCGTCCCAACAGCTGGGATTACATCCCCCGCGGCCAAAAAGTGCCGTGCGGCGAGTCCAGCATGTGGGGCGATTACCACGCCCGCGAGGCCGCCCTTTATGTGCAGCGCATCGTCACTGCGGGCCGTTACCTGGCCTTTTTCTTATGACCGCCGACCGCGCAAACGATCCGAAAAAACGCGTCGCGCTGGTGACGGGCGGCGCCCGCGGCATCGGCTTCGGCATCGCGCGGGCGCTGGCGCGGGAGGGTTTCGATTTGACTGTTTGCGGCGTGCGCGAAGGCGCGGCCGCCGAACCGGCCCTGGCCGTCTTGCGCCAATTGGGCGCCGCCGTGCTTTACGTCCAGGCGGACATCAGTGACAGCGCCGCGCGGCAACGGCTGGTGGAAGCGGCGCGGGAGAGATTTGGCCGCCTGCACCTGCTGGTCAACAACGCCGGTGTGGCGCCCAAAGTTCGGGCCGATATTCTGGAAGCGACCGAGGAGAGTTTCGAGTGGGTGCTGCGGGTCAATCTGCAAGGCCCTTACTTCCTGACGCAACGTTGCGCGCAATGGATGATCGCGCAGAAGAAGGCCGACCCAGCCTGGCAGGGCTGCATCGTTAACGTCTCGTCCATTTCCGCGACCGTCGCTTCCACCAACCGCGGGGACTATTGCGTCTCCAAAGCCGGGGTCGCGATGGCCACGCAATTGTGGGCGGCGCGCCTGGGCGAATTTGGCCTGCCCGTCTATGAAATCCGCCCCGGCCTCATTCAGACCGACATGACGGCCGCGACGCAGGCCAAGTACGACAAACTGATAGCGGAGGGGTTGCTGGTGGAGCCGCGTTGGGGCGCGGCCGAAGACATCGGCAAAGCCGTGGCGATGCTGGCGCGCGGCGACCTGCCTTACGCCACCGGCCAGGTGCTCAACCTGGACGGCGGCCTGACCCTTCGCCGCCTGTAAACGGCGGAAATCCCGGGTCATTTTCCCCGGTCAATTGGGGCCTGCTCGCCGGCGGCCCCGACGTCAGGGCGAATTTTGCCAAAAAAAGGCCCTGAAAAAATTCCACTTTTTTTCCTTCCGTAGGTTTTTCGACTTTACCGGGTTGTGCTCAAATTGCGTCCGCGATGAAACGCAACGCAGACATGATAAATATGAAAACGAGCCGAATCCTTCCGGTTGCCGCCGCCGCCTTGCTCGCGGCCGGCTGCAAAAACCCCGTCAACCTCTCCGGCTCCTACGCCACCCCGGCGCAGGACATCACCGGGTCCGTCAGCGTCACGACCAACAGCGTGACGGTGGGGGGCACTTGCGCGAAGACCAATGAAACCGTCGGCGGCAGTGTCACCGTCGGGAAGGAAGAAGGAAGAAGGTAGAATTATGAAACTCACCTCCATCCTGGCCTTTCTCCTTCTGACTTCAGCCTTCGTCCTTTCTCCCGGTTGCGCTTGTCCGCGGCGCAAGGCGGAAACGACGCGCTCGGTGGAATGGTTCACGGGCCGCGATGACGGCTTGGTGCGGCGCGAGACCTGGCGCGACGCGGAGGGCGGCGGGGGACTGTTCCTGTTCACCGATCCGGCGGTGCAACAAATGTTCGCGCTGCACACCAACCAGACGGCGTTGGGAGGCGGAAGCCTCTTCAGCGCCGGCACGGCCACAATCACAGTCGATACCAACACCGCCGCCGTGGTCGGCGCCACGGGGACGGCCGCCGGCAACGTCATCGGCGCGGCGATGAAATAAAGCATGAAGGAAGAAGGAAAAAATCAATCAGCGGCCTCGCGGCCGGAACACTCATGATTCTTGTTTCATCCATCTTGCTTTTCCCATGAATCCGCCCGTGCCAAACATATTCGATCCCGCCAACGCCGCCCTGCTGGCGCGGATCAGCGCCGCGACGTACCAGGCCCAGTTCGAGAGGGAACGGTGGAACGCGGAAGTGGTCGAAGCACCCGACACCGAAACGCGCGTCATTATCCTGAGCGATGAGGCCGATGAGATCGTCGCTTTCCGGGGCACACGGAACATCCACAACTGGCTCATGGACCTGGAGTGCGAGTTGGCGGACGATCCGCCGGGCCGAATCCATCACGGCTTCCAAAGGGCGCTCGACTCGATTGAAGGCGAATTAGTCCGCGCGCTTGAGAACTTGAAATCGCGCCGGGTCTGGATGGCGGGCCACAGCCTGGGGGGCGCGCTGGCTGTGCTCTGCGCCCGCCGGCTGTTGCCCTTGAATTTGGCGGGTGTTTACACGTTCGGCCAACCTCGCGTTGGCGACTCCCCGTTCGCTCAATTCTACAATTCACAACTCAAACCGCTGACTTGGCGAGTGGTTTACGCCGATGACATTGTGCCGCGCATCCCTTGGATGCCGGGTGGCTACCGTCACGCCGGCCACGAAGTTTTCTACCCGGCAGGGCGGCGCTCCCGCGGAGCCGGCCCGGCCGGAGCCGCACCCTACCAGATTGACCCGCCGTTGTGGCAAAAGCTCCCCAGCGATTTGCGCGGCCTGGCCCGCGAAGCCTGGCGCGGCAAACTGGCCCTGCTCAACGACCACCACATCGACAACTACGTCAAACTTTTTCCTAATCTTAATCCTTCTCCCAATCTTAATCTCCCCCCGGACGATTCTGAGGGCGGGAGGGGGATTAAGATCAGGATTACGATGAGGAGCCGATAAAAACCCTTTCTTGATATGATGCTCAGCGAGATTTCCTCCGCCGATTTGGGCACCTGGATGTACGCCCTTGGCTCTGTCATCCAGATCGCCGCCACCGTCACCATCCTGGTCACTATCAACTCCAAGCAAAAGCGCGAGGTTTCGTTCGCGGGCCAGGCGGTGGACCAGAAGGAATTCGACCGGCTGGTGGCGGAAAACGCGGCGGTCCACGACCAGTTGTTCGCCAAGATCGGAGGGGTGGAAAGGGGCGTGGACAGCCGCCTGGCGGTGCGCCTGGACAAGTTCGAGGCCGAAGCCCATGAGTCGCGCCGCCTCATGCACCAAAACATCAGCGCCATCGGCAACGACGTGGCGGCGTTGAAGAAGGAAGCCGAGCTGGCCAACCAGCGGGCCTTCCAGATGGACGCAAAAATCGACCGCCTGATTGAACGAGAAAGACTAGCATGATAACCGAGAACCAACTCGAGCTGTTTCGCGACGCGCTCTTGCGCGCCCTCAAAGCCGCCGGCTCGACCGGCTTAAGTGTATCCACCCTGGAAATCGCGCTGCGCGCCTCCGGCTTCCGCCATTTCAACACGCAGGAACTGGAGGGGCAACTGCAATACTTTGGGGACAAAGACTTCGCCGCCGAAGTGCCGAAATCGCACAGCGTGTCAAACAAACGCTGGCGGATCACCGCCGCTGGCATCGACGACCTGGAAGGGAGGGGGATGTGAACAAGGACAAGACAGGGGCGCCAAGCCCGGCGCGCAAGCCTCTCAGCAATTCGTATTGGGACACGCTGAGCGAAGAGGAAAAGGAGTTGGTGCAATCGGTGTTGCGCAAGCCGGGGGTTTCCCTGCGCGAGGCGAGGGGGCTGGTCCCGCCGATGCGGGACGGTGAGGGGAAGGAGATAGGCCCGCCCGCCGTCGGGACGCTCTCCAGGATTTCGCAGGAACTGCGGACGGAGGAAATGCTCTTGGAGATCGAGGCTGACACGGAGCTGGCGAAAGTCATTTGCGGGAAACTCCGGTCCGGCGCGCTCAGGTCACAGGTGCAGGAGCGGTTGTTGGATGAAATCATGGAAGTAATTGGCGAGGAGGTCAGGCACAAGAGCCTGCGCCGAATGGACCCCGCCATCCGGACGGCCTCCGCCCGCCTGTTGCTCAAGCGGGCCGACCAACGGCGGGCGGACCGGCGGCAGAAATTCCTCGAGGCGCGAGCCAGGAGAATTGAAGCCGGACCGACCCGGCCCCACTTGACCGAAGAAGACAAGCAACGGCGTCTAAAGGAACTCCTGGAAATTGCCTGATGCCGAAAAAATCCAGATCTGTTTGGCCAGAGCCGCCCAGCGGCCCCAAAGGCCGTCTCCGCGACCGGCTGCTGAAATACCAGCAGCGGTGGGTGGACGATGAATCGCGCTGGAAATTCGGCCTGATGTCGCGCCAGGTGGGAAAAGATTTTGCCTCCGGGTACGAAGGCGTTTTCGATTGCATGCGCGCCGACGCGGTCGGGAAAAGAACCGATTGGCTGATCGTAGCGCCGTCCGAGCGGCAATCGTTGGAATCGCTGGAGAAGTGGAAGTTCTGGGCCAAAGCATTCAAAGGCGTCCTCGAAGACTATGTGGAAAAGCGCGAAGGCGGCAAAGAAAGCCTGCTCAAATCCGCCACGATCACCTTCCCGTTCGGCAGCCGCGTGATTGCGGTGCCGGGCAAGCCGGACACGGTGCGCGGGTTCAGCGCGAACGTATTATTGACGGAGTTCGCCTACTTCGAGCAGCCCGACGCCACCTGGCGGGCGATCCTGCCCAGCATCACCAACCCGATTCGCGGCGGCGTCAAAAAGGTCCGCCTCATCACCACGCCCAACGGCATCGGCAACAAGACGCATGACATCTGGGTCAAGAACCACAAGCCAATCAGCGGACAATTAGTGAATGGAGGAATCAGTGAATCAGTGAATGCCGAATTCAACAATTCACTCATTCAAACCTCAACTATTGCCGGCGCGTCCGCGCCGGTCTGGTCGTGCCATTTCGTCCCGATCCAGGCCGCGGTCGGTGACGGCCTGCCCGTCAACCTCGACGAACTGCGCCAGGCGCTGGACGACCCGGAAGGCTGGGCCCAGGAATTTGAGTGCCAGTTCATCGACGTTCAGACGGTCCTGCTTCCCTACGAATTGATCGCCGCTTGCGAGAGCAGCGAGGCGACGGCCGCCGCGCCGCCGGATTTCTGGCTGGGCGGCGGCGCGGGGTCCCCGCCGCTGGTCATGGGCATTGACTTCGGGCGTCGCCGCGACCTGACGGTCGCCTGGAGCAACGCGCAACTGGGAGACGTCGCGCGCACGGTGGAGGTGCTGGAATTGGATAAGATGAGCACGCCCGAGCAAGTCGAGTTGTTGCGCCCGCGCCTGCGGCAGGCCCGGCGCGTCTGCCTGGATTACACCGGGCCGGGCATCGGGCTGGGCGATTACCTGGCGAAGGAGTATGGCGAATGGAATCCGAGTCAACACAAATTCGGGAAGATCGAACTCTGCGCCTTCACGCCGGGGTTGAAAGTGGAGATTTTCTCCAAGCTGCGCATGGCCTTTGAGAAACGTTCCGTGCGCGTGCCGGTCAGCCGGGCGATTCGGGAAGACCTGCACAGCGTCAACCGCGTGAGCGGGGCGGCCGGGCAGGTCAGTTACCGCGCGCCGCACAACGCCGACGGCCACGCCGACCGTTGCACGGCCCTGGCCCTGGCCTGGCGCGCCGCCGGCGCCTCCACCGCCCCGGCCGCCAGCGCCCCCGTGAAAGTCCCGCCCCGTGGCGGCAACCTGGGCCTGGGCAAGGCCGGCGGGGAGATGTGGCCGTGATGGAAGGGCAAGACCTGAGCGGCTCTACCAATTTTTGTCGCGCGCAAGACAAAGTTTGGCAAGGGCCTGATTGGAATTGTGGCTGGCGGGTTTTGGGGATTGATTTGTAGGATTTTCCCGGACAGGAAAACCGGTTGACTTGCGGGCCGGGTTGGCGATAATCGTCCTGCGCCCAAAATATGGCACGACTTGTAATTCTCAGTGAAGGGCTGACAGGAAAGGCTCACGAACTGGCGGTGGAGAAGACCACCATCGGACGCGTTGACGACAACATGTTCCCTATCCCCGAAGGCTCGGTTTCCAGCCATCATTGCGAGGTGTTGTTGCGCGGGTCGGAGGTGGTGATCCACGACCTCCATTCGACCAACGGAACTTTTATCAACGGCCATCAGATCACGGGTGAGGCTCCGATCAAGCCCGGGCAGATTTTGCGCCTGGGCCAGGTGGAAATGCGGCTGGAGGAGAGCGGCGCGCAAAAGGCCCCGCCCAAGAAACTGCCCGATCAAACCATGGTCATTCCGCAGGGCGTCAAGCTGGGTCAGGAACCGCCCACCGCAGCCGTGGCGTTCGATAAGACCGCCTTCACCAAGAAGAGCAACACCGGGACCAAAGTTTTCCTCGGGGTCGTCATCGCGCTGGCGATTGGAATTGGGATCATGCTCCTGTTCCTGTTCGTCAAGTAATTCACCAGTCTTTGATCCTGCCGGTTCGGTTTTTAACGGGCTGGTTTTCCGGCGCGAAGATCAACACTTTTTCGTCGTCCTTCTGCGCCTCGAGCAGTTGGCGGGCTTCTTGCGGGGTCATGCGCGCCTCGGCCACTGCCGCCGGTTCGCCGTTTTCCTGGCCTTTGTCGTTCTGATCGCCCTGCCGGGCTTGTTGCTGTGGCTTCTCCTGGTCTTTCCCGGCTTGTTCCTGGCGGGCCTTCTCCTCGTCCTTCTTTTGCTGGCCGGATTTGTTCTCCTGCGGCTGGTCCTTCTTTTGGTCCTGCTGGGATGATGGCTGTTGCTGGTTTTGATCCTTCTTTTTGTCCTGGTTTTGCTGCTGTTGCCGGTCTTTCTGGTCCTGGTCCTTTTGATCCTGGTTTTGGTCCTTTTTCTGTTGTTGCTGTTGCTGCTTTAGCTCCTCCAACTTATGTTTGACGTAGGCGAGGTTGTTTTTGGCGTCGAGATCGTTGGTGTCGAGGCGGAGGGCGCGGATAAAGCTCTCCACCGATTGCTGCCAGCATTGTTTCTTCTTTTCCGGGTCGGGCAGCGGCTCGCCCAGGCGGAAGAGGGTGTTGCCGAGGTTGAAATAGGCGTGCTGCTGCGATTGCGGGTCGGCAACGATGTCCGCGGAATTGAGCGCGGCGTTGAATTGGTCGAGGGCGCTGTCCAGCTTTTTTGCCTTGTAGGCGGCCGCGCCCGCGTCGTAATGCAGGCGGTAATCGTTGGTTTTTTGTTGCGAGAGCCGGTTGTATTCGTCGAACGAATCCTCAAAGTTTCCGGATTGAAAATCGCGAAAGGCGCGGGAGGGCGAGCCGTGGGCCGCCGGCGCCGCCAGGAGCAGAACCAGGAGGGCGGCGGTTTGCGGCAGCGCGGCCCCGGCGGGGGCGACGTCGGTCCGGCGCGAGCGCGGGCTTTCGGGCAGCAGCACCTCGATCACCAGGCAGAGGACGGCGAAGCCCAGCGGCCAATGATAGCGTTCGCGATAGACGCGCGCCAGGCGGGTTGTCTCCTCGGTTTTGGGCAGCGGCGCCAGGCCGCGCGCATAGAGTGTTTCCATCGGATTGGCTCCTTGCAGCGGCAGGTAAAACCCGCCGGCCTCGGTGGCGATTTGTTGCAGCAAGGTTTGGTTCAAGCGCGATTTGACCGCGTTGTCGTCGTCGTCCTTGACGAAAACCGGGTTGCCCTGCTCGTCCGGGACGCGGAGCAGTTCGCCCTCCGGCGTGCCGACGCCGATGGTGAAGATGCGCAGGCCGGCCTGGGCGGCTTCCTTGGCCGCGGCCATCGTTTCCGCCTCCGCATCGTGGTCTTCGCCGTCGGTGAAGAGGACCAAAACCTTATGATTGTCGTTGCCCTTCTCGAAGGCGGCGAGAGCGGTCCTGATCGCTTCGGCCAGCGCGGTGCCGCCTTGGGGAATGATGCCGACGGAGACGGCATCGACCGCCTCCTGGAAGGCGGCCTCGTCGAGCGTCAGCGGCGCCTGCAAGAAAGCCGAGCCGGCGAAAGCGACCAGGCCGAGGCGGTCGGTTTTGGCCAGGCGCATGAGGTCGATAATGGCGAGCTTGGCCTTGTTCAGCCGGTTGGGCGCCACGTCCTGGGCCAGCATGCTGCGCGAGGTGTCGATGGCGACGATAATGTCCAGGCCTTGCTGTTTGGCTTCCTCCCAGGCGAAGCCCCATTGCGGCCGGGCCAGCGCCAGCAGCACGCCGGCGACGGCCGCCACCAACAAGGCCAGCCGTACTTTCTGCCGCGCCGCCGAAACGCCGGCCGTCAGGCTGGGGAGCAAACGGGCGCGGACGAACTGCAGGACCAACTTTTGTTTGACGCGCCACGACCAGCAGAGAAATCCAATGAGCGCCGGGAGGACGGCGAGCAGGACCCAAAGCACTTGTGGTTGCGCGAATTTCATGCGGTCAGGGCAGTTTTCTCCAGACGGTCTGGGCCAGGATCATTTCCAGGAGGAACACCGACAGCCCGGCGATGGCCAGATGCCCGAACAACTCATCGTAATGCTGGTACTTTTTGACTTCCACTTCCGATTTTTCCAGCCGGTCGATCTCCGCGTAGATTTTTCGTAGGGTGTCCGCGCTGTCGGCGCGGTAATATTTTCCATTGGTCTTCTGCGCGATCTTCGTCAGCGTGTCCTCGTCCACATCCACATCAATGTACTGATAGCGCTTCTGTCCCATCGGATCAATGTACGGATACGGCGCCTTGCCCCGGATGCCGATGCCGATGGTATAGACTTTGACCGCGAGCGCCTGGGCGGCCTCCGCCGCAGTCAGGGGCTGGATTTTTCCCGAATTGTTCTGCCCATCGGTCATGAGAATGACGATCTTGCTTTTGTCCTTGAGGTCTTTGAGGCGGTTGAGGGCGGCCATCAAGGCCGAGCCGATGGCGGTGCTGTTTTCATCGATCTTGCCGATGTCCAGGCGGTCGAGATTGCGCTGCAAAAAATCATGATCCAGCGTCAGGGGCGAGGCGATGTAGGCGTCCTTGGCGAAGGCGACCAGGCCGATGCGGTCATTGGGCCGGTTGTCGATGAATTTGCCCAGGACTTCCTTGGCCAGCTTGATGCGGCTGAGGCCCTCGCCGAAATCCTCCGAGCGCATGCTGCCGGAGAGGTCGATGGCGACGACGATGTCAATGCCGCTGGCCTTGATGTGGGATTCCCCGCGCACCAGGCGGGGCTGGGCCAGGGCGACAATAAACAACGCCAGCGCCAGCCAGCGCAAATTGGCCAGGATGGCGCCGGCGCGGGATCGGCGCAGCCCGGATATGGGGCGCACCAAATCGATCGACGAATAAACAAAGGAGGCGCTTTGGCCCAGCTTCCCCTTCAGCCACTCCAGCGCCGGCAGCAGAAGCAGCCCTGACAAAACATAAGGATGGGCGAAGGTCATGGGGCGGTGGCGGCCGGCATGGCGGCGGCGGGTTGGGTTGGCTGGGGCGTCCAGACAGGTTCGGTTTCGTTGACCAGGCGCAGGGCGGCGTCGTGCAAGGCGCGCAGTCCGATCTCCGCCGGCTCGTATTTGGCGAACTTGATGAGATCGCAACCTTCCAGGAAATCGCCCAGGCTTTGTTTTTGAGCGGCTGTCAATAAATCGGTGCTTTGCAATTCGTAAAGAAACTCCTCCGTCGTGCGTTCGGGCGCGTGGAAATTGAACCGCTCCTCGAGATAGGCCCGGACGGCGTCGGAAACGGCGATGGAAAACGGCTTGGGCTGGCTCAACAGGGAGAGCGCCTGATCGAGGCGGCGGCGCGCCCGCACGTGCGGCGGGACGGGCGGAACGAGCGGGACGGCGGCGGCCTTTTTGCGCCGGTAACGCCACACCAGCCAGGCCGCGGCCAGCGCCGCCAGGAGGGCGGCGATGCAGAAGAACCAAAGCCAGCCGTTGGGAATCTGGATGAGCGGTTTGAGGACGTCGTGAAAGACCAGCGGAGGCGCGTTGGTGGCGGCGGGCGATTGGGCGGGAATGATGAGAGCGAAATTCGTGTTCATGCTCGGCCGTGGCGCCGCCGCTTTTCGCGCGTTTCGAAGAACCGCCCCAGGGCCGCCGCATACGGTTCGCTGGCCCGCGCCTCGATGGTGTCGATCTTGGCCGAGCGCAACTGGCGGAACAGCTCGGACTGATGTTTGGCCCGGCGGAGGGCAAAGGCGCGGCGCTTGCGCGCGTCGTGCGTGTTGATCTCGATGGTTTCGCCGGTTTCGGCGTCGCTCAACTGCAACCGGCCCAGGGCGGGCAGTTCCAATTCAAAACGATCCACCACCTGGATGGCGATGACATCGTGGCGGCGGTTGGCCTGGCGAAGGGCCGGCAAGGTGCGCGGACCCAGCGTCGGCGAAACCAGATAGGCCGAGGCGCGGTTGGGATCATTGCGGGCGGCGGCGCCATGCTCGAAGAGGAAATCGGAAATAATCACGGCAATGGCGTGGCGGCGGGCCAAACGATTGAGCGCGTCGAGCGCCACGTTGAAATTGGTGCCGCGCCGGCGGGGCTGGAAACAGAGGATTTCGCGAATCACGCGCAAGACGTGGCGCCGGCCTTTCCTGGGCGGGATGTATTTTTCCACTTCCTCGGTGAACAGGATCAGGCCGACCTTGTCGTTGTTGCGGATGGCGGAGAAGGCCAGGACCGAGCCGATCTCGGCCGCCAGCTCGCGTTTGGATTGGTCGCCGGAACCGAAGAGGCCCGACCCGCTCAGATCGACCACGAGCATGAGGGTCAGTTCGCGTTCCTCGACAAACTTCTTGACGAAGGGATGGTTCATGCGGGCGGTCACGTTCCAGTCGATGGAGCGGACCTCGTCGCCCGGCTGGTATTCGCGCACCTCCTCGAAATTCATGCCCTGGCCCTTGAAGACGCTGTGGTACTGCCCGCCCATCGTCTCGCTGACCAGGCGGGTGGTGCGCAGCTCGATCTGCCGGATTTTCTTGAGGATTTCGCGCGGGATCATGGGGGGAATTGCATGGCTGCAAACTTGCCATCCGTCCGGGTATCAGGTAAAGTTCCTTGCATGAGTGCGTCGGAAATTCTCGAAGCGGCGAAAGCTCTTCCGCAAGAAGAGCGGATCAAACTTGCGCAAGACTTTTGGGAAATTATCACGGAAGACGGATACGACCCCGATCTGACGCCGGAACAGGCGGCGGAACTTGATCGCCGTCTCGCTGACTTCGAAGCCAATCCGCACGAAGGAATTCCTTGGGAGCAAGTTAAGGCTGAACTCAGCCAGCGTTTCGGTTGGAAATGAGCCGCCGGGACATTTTCAAACGGGCGGCGCGCCTCGAATTCGTTGAGGCTACAGTTTGGTATGAAAAACAGCGCCCAGGATTGGGGCGGGAGTTCGTCTTGGAGGTCGAGCGCGCGCTGCAACGTGCGCAAGCCAATCCGGAACGTTTCCCAATGGTTCGGCGACAGGCCCGGAAGATTCGTTTGCGGCGATTTTCTCGTTACAGCATTTATTTCGCCGTCAAAGACGGAGCATTCTCCATTTTGGCGGTTTTTCACGGTTCGCGTGACCCGGAGGAACTCTGGCGGCGGCTGGGATGAAAACTTCGCGAGCGCTTCGGCCACAACGTGGTTCGTGTGAATCTCGATCTGCCGGACGTTGTTGGTAATCTCTTGAGGAATCATGGCTTGGAGAATGCACCTATTGGGTCGTTTCCAAATCGTAGAAATGCCTCACGCATGGACTCCATCTCACGGCACGGGCAGTTCGTTGAAAATCTTGGTGATGATGGTCTCGCTGCTTTTTTCCTCGGCCTCCGCCTCGTAGGTCACCGTCACCCGGTGGCGCAAGACATCCATCCCGATGCTCTTGACATCCTGCGGCGTGACGTAGCCGCGCCCGCGCAGAAAGGCATAGGCCTTGGCCGCGAGAGTCAAGGCAATGGTGGCGCGGGGCGAGGCGCCGAGTTGAATCAACCCTTGCAGGCCCGCGATTTTGTAGGCGGCCGGGTCGCGCGTGCAGCAGACCAGATCGACGATGTAATCCTTGACCTTGTCGTCAATATAAATGTCGTTGAGCACCTGCCGGGCTTCGAGGACTTGCTGGGGAGAGACCACCCGGCCGGGGAAGGCCACGGCGCTGGTGCGGGCCATCAAATCCAGAATCTGCCGCTCCTCCTGGCGGGACGGGTAAACGATTTTGAGCTTCAACATGAAGCGGTCCACCTGCGCTTCGGGCAGCGGATAGGTGCCCTCCTGTTCGATTGGGTTCTGCGTCGCCAGGACCAGGAAGGGCTCCTCCAGTTTGAACGTCTGGTCGCCGATGGTGACCTGCTTTTCCTGCATCGCTTCCAGCAACGCGCTTTGCACCTTGGCGGGCGAGCGGTTGATTTCGTCGGCCAGGATGAGGTTGGCGAAAATGGGGCCGCGCCGGGTGGTAAAAGCGCCGGTCTGCGGATTGTAGATTTGCGTGCCGATCAAGTCGGCGGGCAGGAGGTCCGGGGTGAATTGGAGCCGGGAAAACTTGACGTCGATGGCGGCGGCCAGAGCCTTGACGGAAAGGGTTTTGGCCAGGCCGGGAACGCCCTCCAAGAGGACGTGGCCGTTGGCCAGCAAGCCGATGACCAGGCGTTCGACGAGGTAAGTCTGGCCGACGACCACTTTGCCGATTTCGTTAAAGAGCGGGCGCGCAAAAGCGCTGGCCCGCTGCACTTGCTCGTTCAGGGCGCTGATTCCGGTATTCATAGTCAAAAATTACGTATGCCAAAAAGACAACCCAAACCCAATTTTGTTCAGAAAAACCAAGGGTTTCGCTCAGGCGCACGTAAAAACAGGAACCGTGATGGCAAGCTGGAATCGTTTCCTGGCCCAAAGCGCGAAACAGCGGCGGGACTCACCCGGCCAGAAAATGGCGGAAATGACGACGTTGGTGTCAACGACGACGTTCATCCCCGCTTCCGCCGTTTTTCGTCGCGATATTCGGCGACAACCTCTCGCACCATTTCTTCGTCTTCAGCCGTTTGATAGCGAGTGAGCGATCCGGCGGTGGCGATGACGGCCCGCAGTTCCCGTTCCGTTGGCTCGGTCAGGGGTGTGACATACAATCCATCTCCGACCTCCGTCACGCGCAGGGTGGCGCCCGGCTTGATTTTCTTTCGTCGGCGGAATTCTTCCGGCAACTCCACTTGCCCTGTTTGCGAAACACTCACTGTCGTTGTCATGGGCAAAGCTTACCTCATGGCTCGCCGGCTTTACAGTTCCAAAGTGTGTTTCAACGCCGCATCCACGGCTTTCATCCCCGGGAAGTTGCCCAGCACGGAATCAATTTCAGAATCCAGCACCGTCGCCAGATTGTCCGATATGATAACGGAGTCCAACCGCAGGCCGGTGGTTTTACCGTCCGCAGAATTGACGCCGACAAAAATCCGGCTTGAATGACCGCGCCGGGCAAGGTTGCTCGAAATCATGGCGACGATGGTTTGTGTCAAACCGCTGTCGAGGTTGTTCCGCTGAATGACCAACGCGGGACGACGCTTAGCCGCGCGCAGATCGGAATTTGGGAAAAGCACCAGGACAACATCACCGCGCCGGGTCTTTGTCATAAATGTCGGCTTCAGGTCGTTCCCAATCGTTGGCGAACGTCTTCAATCGCGCGCGCAGTTCGGCGGCTTGAGCCTCGTCAATTCCCCGCGCCCGCAAGTCAACGCCGCTGGTTTCAAGGAAGGTCACCAGCACGCGTGATTGGTTCACTTGCGGAGGTGTCTCGACGAGTTCCACTTTGCCGTTTCTATATGTGCCTTCGACAGTCAGCATAACTACGATAAAAATAGCATGCGTGGCCGGCTTTGTGAAGCCGATTATGCCGTGGTAAAATCTCGCGCTTGGGCCGCGTCTTGGGCGATTTGCGCGCGGAGGGCGGCGGCGGACGGGAATTTTTGTTCGTCGCGCAGTTTTTTCAGGAAGGTCAGTTCCAATTCCTGACCGTATATGTCCCGGTCGAAATCCAACAGGTGCGCTTCGACTTGAAGCGGCGGGGCGGCGGATGACACGGTGGGACGATGGCCGATGTTGACGGCCGCGCGCCAGCGGTTCGCGCCGACTTGCGCCTCCGCGACATAGACTCCCGAGGGCGGAACAACGATGCCTGTGACGTCCAGGTTGGCGGTGGGGAATCCCAGTTTGCGGCCGAAGCGTCCGCCTTGAATGACGGGGCCGCGGAGCGAGTAGGGACGGCCCAGCATCCGGGCGGCGGCGTCGAAATCCCCGGCGCGGACCGCCTCGCGAATGCGCGTGCTGCTGACCGGCTGTCCGTCCCAGGTCACGTCGGGCAAGGCGTGGACCTGGAAGCGCAACTCAGCGCCCAATTGCCGGAGCAGGGCCACGTTGCCCGATCGTTTCCAGCCGAACAGGAAGGTGTCGCCCACGCAAATAGTTTCGATTTGACGGAAGTCGCGCGCCAGGGAGCGGATAAACTGTCCGCCGGGAATCTGGCTGAACGGCTTGTCAAAACGAATGACGCAGGCGGCTTCGAGGCCAAACGCGGCCAGGACCTCCAGTTTTTTGGAAAGCGGATAGATCAAGGGCGGCACACTGGCGGGCGCGACGATGGCGTTGGGATGACGGTCGAAGGTGACCGCCACCGTCACCGCCCGATGCCGCGCGGCGTCGGAAAGGGTCTGGCGGAGGACCTGTTGGTGGCCGAGGTGAACGCCGTCGAAGACGCCGATGGCCGCGCAGACGGGGCGCGAGCCGGCGGGGAGATCGGTGGCGGCGGCGAGGACCTTCATCCGGGGGACATGTTTGACTGGGCCAGTTGCAAAAAGGGGATGACGCGCTTTTGCAAATCGGCGGACGAAAGCTTGAGCGCCTCCTCGAAGGGGAGGGCGTTTTGGACGTCGAATTTGCCTGAGGCCACGCGGCGCAGAGTGGCCAGGTGCGCGCCGCACCCCATCTTGCGGCCCAGTTCGTCGGCCAGGGCGCGGACGTAGGTTCCCTTGGTGCAGGCGACGCGGAAACGGCCCAGCGGTTCGGCGTAGCCGGAAAAGCGGAAGCTGTAAACATGGATCAAACGGGCCTTGCGTTCGACCTCGATTCCCTTGCGCGCCATTTTGTAAAGGGGAACGCCTTTGATCTTGACAGCCGAGACCATCGGCGGCGTTTGCATCAGGTCGCCCTGAAACGCGGCGGCGGCTTCGTTGAGTTCTTCCAGCGTCATGGGAGGCACCGGCAATGACGACACCAGTTCGCCGTCGGCGTCAAAACTGTCCGTCGATTCCCCGAATTTGATCGTGCCTTCATAGACTTTGTCGTCGGACATGAGCTTTTCCGAGAGCTTGGTGCCTTTGCCCAGGACGATGATGAGCAGGCCGGTGGCGTTGGGGTCGAGCGTGCCGCAATGGCCCGCCTTTTCCAGGCGAAAGGCGCGGCGCAGGGCATCGACCACGTCGTGCGAGGTCGGCCCGGCGGGCTTGTCAATAAGAACCGCGCCGTCGAATGGATCGAATTCGCGCATGGTCAGCGGGCGGCGTCGAGGGCTTTTCTGACGGCGGCGATGACGCGGCGCTGGACGGAGAGCGGCTTGCCGGGGATGCGCGCCCCGGCCGCGGCGAGATGGCCGCCCCCGCCGAACTGGGCGGCGATTTCGTTGACATCGACGCGGGGGGACTTCGAGCGCAGGCTGATGCGCGTCAACTCCGGCTCGATTTCCTCAAAGACGCACGCCACCACGACCGGTTCGATGGCGCGGATGTGGTCGATGAGTCCCTCGGTGTCGCTGCGGTCGGCGCCGGTGCGGGCGAAGTCGCTTTTCTTGAGCCAGAGATAGGCAATCTGGTCGCGGTGGGTCAGGTGAAAATGATTATAGACGTGCTTGAGCAGGCGGACGCGGGAGAGGGAGAAGGACTGATAGACCTCGTGGCAGATCGTGTCCACGTGCGCCCCCAGTTTCACCAACTGGCCGGCGGTGTGATAGGTCACCGGTTTGGTGGTCGGATACTGGAACGAGCCTGTGTCGGTGGAAACGGCGGTGAAGAGGCAGTCGGCAATGGCCGGCGTGATGGGCCAGCGGGCGGCTTGGAGGAGGCGGAAGATCAACTCGCCCGTCGAGGCCTCGCGGGCCGAAATCCAGTTCAAATCGCCGTAGCGCGTATTGCTCGGGTGATGATCGATGTTGATGAGGAACTTCCGCCGGCCGACGGCCGGCCCGACGTTGCCCAAGCGCTCGAAGGAGGCGCAATCGGCGGCGATGACCAGGTCGAATTCGCGCCCGTCGGCGGGCTTTTGCAGCAATTTGTCCGGGTCCAGGAAGGTGTATTTTTGCGGGGTGACGTCTTCGTTCCAGCAGGCGACCTCCTTGCCTTGCTTGCGCAGCGCCAGGGTCAGTCCGAGTTGGGAGCCGATGCAATCGCCATCCGGGCGGAGATGGCCGCCGACGCAAATGGATTGGCTGTCGCCGATTTTTTCCAGGATGCGATCAATGATCTTCAAAGTGGGTTTCATTCGGAGGACGGCGGAGGCTCCAGTTCATCGAGGATGCGGAGGATGCGGTTGCCGCGCTCGACGGATTCGTCCAGAACAAAGCGCAGTTGGGGGGTGTATTTGAGGACAATGGCCCGGGCGAGCAGGCCCTGAATGCGCTTGCGGTGGGTGTCGAGAGCTTCCATGGCCTTCTTTTTTTGGTCCGTGCCGCCCAGCACGCCGATAAAAACGGTGGCGTTGTGCAAATTGGGGGCGACGTCCACGTCGTTGACGTTGATCAAGCCGACTTGATCGACGGGCAGTTCCCGGCGGACGACCTCGCCGATCTGGCGCTTCAACAACTCGCGCACCCGTTCCAGTCTCAGGGACATAGTTCCGTGCTCCTTCTCAGGTCAGTTTGGGGGCGACTTTTTCGGTGCTATAGCACTCGATGAGGTCGCCGGTTTGCATTTCGTTAAAGCCTTCGATGCGGATGCCGCACTCCATGCCGGCGCGCACTTCGTTGACGTCATCCTGGAAGCGGCGCAAGGTCTGGATGATGCCTTCGTAAATGAGGCCCTTGCGGCGCAGGACGCGGGCTTTGCCGCGCACCATGCGGCCGGAGTTGACGAGGCAGCCGGCGACGTTGCCGCCCTTGGACAACTCGAAAATCTTCCGCACCTCCGCCGAGCCGATGATGATTTCCTTGATGACCGGTTCGAGGAGTCCGGCCATGGCTTCCTTGACCTGGTCGATCAGCTCGTAAATGATCGAGTAAAGTTTGATCTGCACCCCTTCGCGCTTGGCCAGGTCGGCCACGTCCACGTCGATCCGCGTGTGGAATCCCAGGATGATGGCCGAGGAGGCCGAGGCCAGCAGCACATCCGATTCGGTGATCGTGCCGACCGCGCTGTGAATGACCTCCAGAGAAACCTGGCCCGCCTCGATCTTTTTGAGCGCTTCGACAATGGCCTCGACCGACCCCTGGGTATCGGCCTTGACGACGACCTTGAGGATTTTCGCCTGGGTCGCGTCGAGGGTGGCGAATAAATTTTCCAGGGTGACCTTGGCGCGCGTTTCGTTCGATTGGGTGCGGGCCAATTCGGCGCGTTGCTCGGCCAGGTCGCGCGCGTTTTTTTCGTCCTCCAGGACGCTGAACTCCAGGCCGGCTTCGGGCACGCCGTTGAGGCCGAGAATTCTGACGGCGACCGACGGACCGGCATCTTTTTGGCGGTCTCCCTCCTCGCTGATCAAGGCGCGGACTTTGCCCCAGAAAGGGCCGCAAATGACGACGTCGCCGACGCGCAAGGTGCCTTTGCGGACCAGGACGGTGGCGGTGGGGCCGCCGGGTTCGAGGCCGGATTCGATGACGTTGCCTTTGGCGCGGCGGTTGGGGTTGGCCTTCAGTTCCAGGAGGTCGGCCTGGAGCAGGATCATTTCCAGCAATTTGTCCACTCCCTGCTTGGTCAGGGCGGAAACATCGACGAAGATGGTTTCGCCGCCCCAATCGTCCGGCGCCAGCCCTTTTTCCTGGAGTTGCTGGCGGACTTTCATAGGGTTGGCGTTCGGGTGGTCGCACTTGTTGACAGCTACGATGATCGGGGCCTTGGCCGCCTGGGCGTGGCTCAGGGCCTCCAACGTCTGCGGCATGACGCCGTCGTTGGCCGCCACCACCAGCACGACAATATCCGTCACCGTCGCGCCCCGCGCGCGCATGGCGCTGAAGGCGGCGTGGCCGGGCGTGTCGAGAAAGGTGATTTGTTGGAGCTCGTTTTTGCGCTCGGGATGCGGAAAGGAAATTGTGTAGGCCCCAATGTGCTGGGTGATGCCGCCGGCCTCGCCCGCCGCGACGTTGGACTTGCGGATCACGTCCAGCAGCGTCGTTTTGCCGTGGTCCACGTGCCCCATGATCGTGACGACGGGCGCCCGCGGTTTCATGTCTTCGGGCTTGTCTTCGACATCCAGCTCCACCTTCCTGACCGGGGTGTGGGCGCCGGCGCCGCGCTCGCGTTTTTCCACCTCGAAGCGGAAGCCGTATTTGGCGCAAATCCGCTGCGCCACATCCTCGTCAATCGATTGATTGACGTTGGCGAAAACCCCCACTTCCATCAGATCGGCGATGATCTGGAATGGCTTGCGCTTTAATTGGTCGGCCATATCCCGCACGATGATGGGCGGCTTGAGGGTGATGAGTTGCCCGGTGGCCGGCGGGACAAATTTCTCCGGGGCCTTGGCGGATACGGGCGCGGGCGCCGCCGTTCTTTGGGGTGCCCTTTGTGCCGGCCTCTGACCGGACTGCGCTGGCGCGGCGGGAGCCGCAACGCCTGGCCCCCGGCGAATATCGCCGCGGCCAATAACGCCGGTTCGCCCGCCGGCGGACGCGCCTCGTCCGGCGCTTTTGTCCGCCGGCTGCCGCGGCGCGGGCTTGGGCGGCAGTTGCACCCAACCGACCTTTTCCCCGATCTTCGGCGTGGGGGGAGGCGGCGGCGGGGCGGGCGCTTTCGGGACTTCAACCGGGGCCGCTGGCGCCGGCGCTTCGGCTGCCGGGGTCTCAGAAATGGCTGGCGCAGAGGGTGTTTCGACGGCTGGCGTGACCGTTTCGGGAGCCGGCACGACAACGCTCACCGCCGGGGGAGCCGCAGTTTCGAGCGGAGGCGGCGCGGGCGGCGCGGGCGGGGTGATCGCTTCAACGGCCGGGGCCGCTTCGGTAATCAGGGTGATCGGAGGATGCGTTTCGACGGCGGCCGGAGCTGGGGCGGGAGGTTCAGGCGGCGGCGCGGCCGGGGCCGCGGCTGGCGGCGGAAGCAATTTGGCCAACTCGATTTCGAGGAATTCAGCGGTAATTTTGTCCAGGGAACTGGACGGCACTTTGGCCTGGGCAATGCCCAGGTCCCTGGCCTTGGCAAGGACTTCCTTGCTTTCGATGCCAAGCTTCTTTGCTAAATCGTAAATGCGAACAGGCATATTCTTCTGTCTGCCAACTGGCCCGCGGAGTTTTCATGCGGTCAACATGTCAACAGGGCGGCCCTTCAAATCATCTGATCAAGAGGCTTCCGGCTTCTCGCCAGCCTCGCCGCCGTTGCGCCGGGCAGCCTCGGACTTGATCGCTTCCATGATGGCGGGCACCTGGTCCTTGATCTGTTCGATCTGTTCCAAATCGCTCAATTCCGCCTGTAGCAAGGCGTCCACCGTCGAAAATCCCGCATGCACCAGGACACTGGCCACTTCGGGCGTCAAACCGATGGCCACGAAGCTCTGCACCGCCTGGGCCACTTTCTGCTCGAAGCCGACCGTCACCACCGCTTCCGGTTCGATGTCGATCTGCCAGCCGGTCAGTTTGGAGGTCAGGCGGGCGTTTTGCCCCCGCTTGCCGATGGCGAGGGAAAGCTGGTCCTCCGCCACCATGATCTTGACCCGGCGCCGGGCCTCATCGACCGTAAAAGACTTCAATTGCGCCGGGGCCAGGGCGTTGGCGATGTAGGTCTTGATGTTGGGGTCCCACTTGATGATATCGACCTTCTCGTTGTTCAACTCGCGCACGATATTCTTGACCCGCTGGCCTCGCAGCCCGACGCAGGCGCCGACCGGATCGACCTTGGGATCGCGGGTATGGACGGCCAGCTTGGTGCGGAAACCCGGCTCGCGCGCAATCCCCTTGATCTCGATGGTGCCGTCGTTGATCTCGGACACTTCCAACTGGAAAAGTTTGATGACAAATTGCGGATCGGCCCGGGACAGGATGATTTCCGGCCCGTGCGTCCCGGTTTCCACCGCCTTGACGTAGCAGCGGATGCGCTCGCCGATCTGGTATTCCTCGGTGGGAACGCGCTCGCGGTTGGGCAACAGCGCCTCGTATTTGCCCAGGTCGATCGTCACGTCCGAGCGCTCGAAGCGGCGCACCACCCCGCTCATGATGTCGCCGATCCGGTCCTTGAACTCGGTGAAAATAAGTTGTTTCTCCGCCCGGCGGATGTGCTGCATGAGGGCCTGTTTGGCGTACTGTGAGGCGATGCGTCCGAACCCGGCGGGGGTCACCTCCACCTCCAACTCCTCGCCCAATTGCGCATCCGCCTTGAGGCGGCGGGCGTCGAAGACGGAAATCTGATCGTGTTTGGAGGCGACCTTCTCGGAGACGACCAGCCGGGCAAAAGCCTTGATATCGCCGGTTTTGGTGTCAATAGCGCAGCGCAATTCGCGGGCGGGGCCGACGGCCTTTTTAGCGGCGGACAGCAACGCCTCTTCCACCGCCTGAACCAGGACGTCACGGCTGATTCCCTTCTCGCGCTCCCAGAATTCCAACACTGCTAAAAAATCGGCGTTCATAATCAAAATTTCCCCACACAGGGAATAAAAAAGTCGGCAGAACCTGGGTCTCCGACTTGCGCGCTGAAACGAGTCCAGCAAAACAAATTGTGCGACCCATATAATAGCCAGCCGCGCCCAATCGTCAACCGGAAAAATTTGCCGCCCAAAGGCCTGTCCAGCGCCGGTTTTGGGGTTGGCTGAAAGAGGCTGTGACCTGAGGTTTTAGCGAATCTGCATGGCCAAATCGCCGCGCCGGGCTAAACTGGCGGCATGGAAATCTACGATCACCCGACGTTTCGCATGGCGTGCCGGCAATTCGATCTGGTCGCCGATCGGCTGCAAATGCCCGACGATGAACGCGGCCGCTTGAAGTTTCCCAAACGCTCCATGACCGTCGCCCTGCCCATTCACATGGATGATGGCAGCATCCGCGTTTTCACCGGCCATCGCGTCCAGCATCATTTGACCCTCGGCCCGACCAAAGGCGGGTTGCGCTATCACCCCGATGTCGCGCTGGGCGAGGTCGCCGCCCTGGCCATGTGGATGAGTTGGAAGTGCGCGCTGGCCGGGTTGCCCTACGGCGGCGCCAAAGGCGGCATTGCCTGCGATCCCCGCACGCTTTCCCCGTTGGAGTTGGAACGCCTGACCCGCCGCTACACCCAGGAAATGATTCCCTTCATCGGCGACAAAGTCGATGTCATGGCGCCCGACATGGGCACCGACGAACAGACCATGGCCTGGATGATGGACACTTACTCCGTCCATACCGGCTATGCCGTGCCGTCCATTGTCACGGGCAAACCGGTCAGCATCGGCGGTTCGCTCGGACGCCGCGAAGCCACCGGGCGCGGCGTCGGCTACCTGATTAACCGCGTCATGGATACCATCGGCCTCGAACCGACCGACTCCCGCGCCGTGGTGCAGGGCTTCGGCAATGTCGGCTCGGTCGCGGCGTTTTCCCTGGCCAAGTACGGCGTGAAAATCGTCGGCATCAGCGATGTCAGCGGCGGCCTTTACAACGCGAAGGGAATTGACCTGTGGAAATTGGAGCAATACGCCGCCGCAAGACGCTCGGTGGCGGGCTTCCCGGGCGCGGAGCCAATCGCCAACGAGCAATTGCTGGTTTTGCCGTGCGAAATTCTGGTGCCCGCCGCGCTCGAGCGCCAAATCACCGGCGACAACGCCGCCAGAATCCAGTGCCGCATCCTCGCCGAGGCCGCCAACGGCCCGACTACCCCGGAAGCGGACGTTATATTGGATCAACGTCCGGAGATCTTCCTCATCCCCGACATTTTGTGCAACGCGGGCGGGGTGATCGTCTCCTACTTTGAGTGGGTGCAGGATTTGCAGAGCTTTTTCTGGACGGAAACCGAAGTGATGGACAAGCTCTTCCGCATCTTGGAGGGCGCGTTCATCCAGACGCTGACGTTGAGCCGGAAGCAGAAACTGTCGATGCGCGCGGCCGCGTTGGCCCTGGGGATCCAGCGCGTGCGGGAGGCCAAACGGATCCGCGGTTTGTTTCCGTAACCCAGGGCGGCGCGGCACCCGACCCGCCCCGCGAATTTTCAGTCCGGGACACCGCCGCAGCACGCAGGCGGGAGCGGTCCCTCCCGCCAGCCTCTCACCGGCGGAAATCAGGGCGCGGCGACAGGCACCATTTGGTGAACAGAGCGAGGGCATCGCCATGGATTTAGAGCGGTTTAAGAAATAGTGTAGCCGGTGTTCGACGGAAAATGTGTTCGGCGAGGCGCCGAACACGGCGGGCGAGGGCGCCCGCGCTCCCCAAAACCTCTACGCCTCAGCGGCTACAGTTTTCATGAAATTGCTCTAGGCGAATTCAGAAATGAGACTCCCCGCATTGAACCGGGAATGCGGGGAGTCTAAATTCAAATTTCCCCTCTGTCGAGAAAAATGTGGAATCCGGGCGGGCCGACGGGCGTCTGTCGGTTTTTGGACCTCCTGCGACCCTGTCCGATCCCTGCCAAAAACTGAGAGGCGCGCGGCGTGAATTAATTCTCAATTTTTCACTTGCGCTCCGCGATGATTGCGTTATGATATCATCAAGATAGCAGTCAACCGTCAAATGAAAGGACCTATGAATACCGAAAGAACAAACGCCAGCCGCGAGTCCGAAAGGTGCGTCAGCAGTGGCTGGATCATGCTTGGGGCTGACATCGTCTTGATCGTGGGCTCCGCAGCCTTGATGATTTACTCTGCGGTTCACGGCATCCGAACGCTGGGACATCCGATGTGGAAGTTTCTCATCATTGGGTTGCTGGCGGAAATTGTGAGCTGGATCCTGCTCAATGGCTTTTTCACATTGCAGCCCAATGAGGCGCGGGTCCTGCTTTTGTTCGGCGCTTACAAAGGAACGGTGCGAAAGAGTGGATTCCATTGGGGTAACCCATTCTATTCCAAAGACTTGAAAGCGGGCCGGCCTGAGCAGCCGGTTGCGATAACAACCGGGAGGGATAAAGTGTCCCTTCGGGCGCGCACCCTCAATGTGGTGAAACTCAAGGTCAACGACAAACGAGGCAACCCCATCGAAATTGCTGCCGTCGTCGTCTGGCGCGTGGCCGACACCGCCCAGGCGGTCTTCGATGTGGACGATTACGAGGGCTACGTTCACCTCCAAAGCGAAAGCGCCCTGCGCCATCTGGCCAGCGCCTATCGCTACGATGACGGCGAGGAAAACGAAGCGACCCTGCGCGGCAACGTGGATGAAATTTCGCAGGCCTTGCGCCGGGAATTGCAGGAGCGGCTGGCCAAGGCGGGCGTCGTCGTTGATGAGGCCCGGCTGACCAACCTGTCCTACGCGCCCGAGATCGCCCAGGTGATGCTGCGCCGCCAACAAGCCGAAGCCGTCATCGCCGCCCGGCAAAAGATTGTCCAGGGGGCCGTCAGCATGGTGGACATGGCGCTGAAGGATTTGGCGCAGAAAGAGGTGGTGGCGTTGGACGACGAGCGCAAAGCGGCCATGGTGAGCAACCTGATGGTGGTGCTTTGCAGCGAATCGGAAGTCCACCCGGTCGTCAACACCGGCACGCTCTATACTTGACGGATGGCCTCGAGAAAACCCTTCCTGTTGCGGATGGACCCGGCGCTCTGGGCCGAATTGGAGGCCTGGGCGCAGGCCGAATTGCGCAGCGTCAACGGCCAGATCGAATATCTGCTCAGACAAGCCGTCGCCAAACGCAAAGGCCCCTCGTCCGTTCGCAAGGCGGACGATCAAAAGAGGGGTTGATTTTCAGGGCGCAATTGAAAGTTTCCCGGCCCGGGACACCTTGGATTTCGTCGAAGCAGTTCTGTCTTTCGTGCAAGGACAGCCTTAGTAAACGTGTCCTCTGTTCAAGGACAAATGTGGAGTGTTGTGAACTCGCCACTGTTCGCAACGCTGACCCAACGAGCAGGACTTCCTGTTTGACACGGGCACCATCGCCTGTCATAGTGAGGCTGTGCGAACGGTACAAGACCAACTGTCCGTCAGCACGCTGCCCGCGAACGGCTGGCGGCGCGGAAGAAATCAGCTTCTTGTCGGGCAACGACTTTGCTCCTTGAGAACCCAGGGCCGCTGGAGGCATGGGCGCGCGTTCACTCTCATCGAACTTTTGGTGGTCATTGCGATTATCACCATCCTCGCGGGTATATTATTGCCGGCTCTGAGTCGGGCCAAGGAGCAGGGTTACACGACCGCTTGTAAGAGCAACCTGCGGCAACTGGGCATCGCCCTCGGGAACTACGCATCTGATTATAAAGCGTATCCATACGAATCCTTGGGTCGGGCCGTGCCTGGAGCAACCAATTACTATTGGCAAGAGCTATTGCAACCCTATTCCGGCGCAACGTGGGATTTAAACACCTTTGAAGGCCAGGCGACTTCAACCGGACTGCTCTACTTGTGCCCAAGCTATGCTCACCTGACACTTTGGAATCCGGGCGGCGTGCAGCAATGGGACTTTGCGCACGTTTGGGGCGCTTACGGCTATAACTGGAGGGGGGTGTGGAATGCGAACGCCGATTGGTTTCTTGGTTTGGGAGGCACAGGACCAAATTATGGGGGCGTCAATCCTCCAACCCGGGAGTCCGCGGTCCTCGTACCCAGTCTCATGGTTGCCCTTAGTGACGCTCCCCTCGCGGCAACGACCACATTCACAACGCCCCCAAATGCCGTTTATGGGAATGCGGAATTTTCGTGCGAGGAAGGCTTCTATGACTACGAGGCCGAGTCTAGGCAGAGCAGCCCGGTCATGACTGGAGTCTGGGGTTCGATCGGTGAGATAAATGTTCTGGCGGCAATTCACAAACGCCATTTCGGAAAATGGAACGTGGTTTTTTGCGACGGTCACGTGCGGGCCAATACGACGAAAGAACTGTTTAATTTCAACGATAACTCGGTCTTGAGGTTGCGAAACTACGACCATCTTCCTCATCGGGAGCTTTTCGTGAGTCCGCCGTGAAAGAGACCTCCGCGCGCCGATCATCCCCGCCGCACGTTTGGCTTTCGAATAAGGGTGAGCGAAATATTTGACCGGGCGGCTAAAGTATTTGACCGTTGGCCGGGCGAGGCATACATGGGCGGCAATGTTGCTCATCTTGCCGCGTTGTGACAGACAAACCAGTGCAAGCCTGACAACGGAGCGCTTTGAAATGTCTTTACCCATTCATAGGTGTTGCCGGCGCCGTCCGTGTATTGCTCTCCCGGAGGCGCCGGGTCTTCAAAAGATTCCTTCTGAGAGATGAACCATTCCGGCCCGCCTTGCGGCCAGGAATTTACAGGGTAGTATCTTGCCGTCTTGTTCCCCATTGCTTCCCTCGCATAGAACTGCAAGACAGTGTCAATGCGAAAATCATGATCGCCGCCGATTGTCACGACCGGCGCTTTCGTATGTTCAGCTAGAAAGCGCGCGGCTTCGCCATAATGTCCCCGGCCGAACTTGAAGAGACTGATCGTGTGCCAGCCATTGAGAACAAAATAACCGGCCAGCAGAAGAACGCAGACTGTCCGGCCCCGCAAACCGCGTTGATAAAGGGTTGCCAGAACAAAACTGAAAAGAATCAGCAAAAAAGCCATCCCGACAATGAAATGCCTGACATAAAGCACGTCCGAATGGCGGATGATCGCCAGCAGGATTGGAACCGCCAGAATCACGCCGATAAAAAATATCCACGAATCGGATTTTTCACGCCGCAGAATCCAGATGCCTGCGATGAACAGCGCGACGGCCAGAAGGGAAGTTAATAGCATGCCGAAATGACCCGGCGGAGCGCCCAGCGTCCAGGCGAGGGAATCCGCATAAACTCCAGGACCGTTCTTCGCTCCACCACCAAAGGTCTGATGGCGGATATCAACGAAATAGAGCGCCGTCAAAAACGCCGCCGGTGCGGCATGGCAGGCGAGCATGCCTTTGATCGTGTGCTTTAATCCGAGACCCGATTTGATGAACCGCCATCCCGACCAAAGAATGGCGGCGAACAGGAAATTGAGGAAGATCAGGTGCGAGGCGATTCCAAGAATCGAACTGATTGAAAAGAGGAGGGCGGACTGCCATCCCTGTTTTTCCAAATATGTTTCCAGCGCATAAAAAGAGAGGAATGAAAAAAACACGGCCTCCGAATAGCCCCTTGCTTCCGACGAGTAGAGAATCTGCACATACGAAAAAGCAACCAGCAGCATTGCAAACCAGGCGGCGCGCGTGTTCCGGCGGCGCCCGATCATTCCCGCCAGCATCACACTGCCGACCCCTGCCACGATGGATGGGATGCGATAGCCCGGCCAGTTGCCGTGAAACCCGCACCAGTAAAGCCACAGCGAATTCAAGTAATTGTTGTTATCGTGATGAATCTTTGTGAACACCTGCAAAGGCGATGAAATGTTGCCGACCAGCCTCAGCGACCATATTTCATCCAGCCACAATTCATTCAAAGCGCCATAAATCCGAAGCGCCGCGGCGACAATGAGGAGCAAGCCCAACAGCCAGCCCCGGACACGCGGAGAAAAGGGAGATTCCACACCCTCGTTTGCCGGCTGATCCCCTAAACGGGTTCCTGGCTTTGGTGCATTGTTGGCTGACATGAGCAGTAGTCGGCTCCCGGCGTGTTATCCGGGCATTTTTTGGGTTTTCATTTTTTGGCCCGATTTAGCCGGATTTACCCGGATTTGGCCGGATTTTTCCGGATTTGTCCGGGTTTGTCGATTGGTTTTCCAGGTTGGTTCCGGCTTCTTTGGCAGGTTTTCGGAGCAGATGCCGGTGCCGGCGAGGCATGGGCAGGACAAATTTCTTCGTATAGTGCCGATCGGGGAATGGAGGGTTCCCGCTGCGTAAAAACGCTCCGAGCAGGATTACTCGCGCAGAGGCGCATAGGGCGCAGCGCGGCAGCCGCAACCAAATTTTCAACCACGGATGGACACGGATTAACACGGATAAAACCATACAGATGAACCTATTCAAAACTTCGTGTTCTTCGCGCGCTTCGTGGTGGGAAAGTCTTCTCAGAAATGAGCGATTTTGGGATATTGCACTGTAGAGAGGCAGGAGGAAAACAGTTTTTCTCCGCGCGCTCCGCGCCTCTGCGCGAAAAGGCCGGTTTCCCCCGTTGGCCGGAACAGATTGCCGGGATGACCGCTTCGCGGCGCAGTCCGCGCCGGGGCGGGCGGACAGGGCCGCTGCCCGGCGACTCCACTTTATGTCAAGCGCGAGTTCACGCACGGCACCACTTTCCCATATAAATGAGGAAATGCAAGCATTTTGTTTAGAAATGTGACTGAAGCAGAAGGCCCGGAAGCGTGTCTCCCGATTTTTGGCAATGAGGGGTCATCGGCGGCGGCGGCGAAGCCGCGACAAATGGCAAGAGCCTGAGGCGCAATGAGTAATGAATGGTGGCCGGCTGATTGAAGCGGCTGCGAGCCGCCCCTTCGTCATTGGGTGATTTTGGAATTCATTTATAGTTCTCATTAGGACATCGAAATTCGTCATTTACCCTCGGCGGATGGAGGCTGGCCACGCACCGCGAGGGGACGTGTCCAAAACAATGAGATGCGCCCCTAGTCCTGGTTTTTTTTCGGTTCAACATTGAAATTCTTCAATTCAAGACCAAACAAGCAAACCACACTTGTTGTGGGCTGTGAAAAAGGTCGTCTTAAACCAAGCCTTTCCAACGTTGTCAGGAGAGGCGGTATATTCTTCAAAACACCGGACGTGCTTTCTCAATTGGGCAGAACAAACGAAGCTCTGCGAGAGCTTCAAATCCTGTGCCAGCAGCACCCAGACTTCCAACCAGCCCAGGACCTCTTACGAAAGCTGATGCACTGATCTTCACACCGGCGATCCAGTACTCCCCTCACCCAATTGCAGCAGCTTGGTTTCGAGTTCGCCCACCCTTCGATTGGCCTGCAAGAGTTGGTCAAAAATCCCGGTGCGTTCCTTTTGAAGTTGCTCGATGAAAAAGTCTTTGCCTCGATTCGTAATCTTCAAATCCAGATTCTCCTTTTCCAGTTCCTTCACCCGTTCGCCAGATTCTGAGACCGGCGCGGAGGCCCCGCTTCGCCCTTCCGCATCTTTCAGAACCGTGCGGAAAGATTCAGGCGGTTGCGGCGTTTTCGAGGCGGCCCTTGCCTTTTCTTCCGCAATGGCAGTTTCCGCACTCTTGGGTGTGATGTAGTATTTTCGCTCGTTTGGATCGAAATACGAGTCCAAGCGCGGAATCCCCTGACGATTCGGCTGGCACCAGTTGACGATGCTCCGCTCCGTCCGGGCAACGCCGGCGCCTTCAAACAATTGTGCCACTTCCCGGACTGTCAGCGTGTGATTTTCTTTGCGTTCCGAAGATTGCGGAACGTTGCGGAAGCTTTCGGAAACGTGCGGAATCTTTCCGAAGGTTGCGGAATCTTTCCGCACGCTTCCGAACTCTGCGGAATCTTGCGGCACCTTGCCGGACGAGTTTTGGTTGTTTTGATCCATGAAGGTTTTTGATGAGGACGGGGAAGTCCGGTTTATCCACATTTGGAGCTCGCCTGGACTTGTGAGATAATCATACCACACATGAAAACAATAGGGGAAATCCTCAAGGAGAAAAACCTGCAACTTGACACGGAAAATCCCGTGTTGCGGGGCGGCTTCACCCAGGTCCCGAATTTCATCCTCAAAGACTCCAAATTGTCCGTCGGCGCAAAGGTCGCCTACGCCATGTTCCTGAGCTACGCGTGGCACAATGAGTCCTGTTTTCCCGGTCAGGAGCGGCTGGCGACGGACATGGGCATGACCCGGCCTCGCGTCACCCAATTGCCCCAACAACGAGGGCTACATACATGGTATGTAGGGGCGCGGATCGCGCCGGCGACCGACGGGTGGCTCAACAGAGCCATACGACTTCCCCAACGTGTCGTCGGCTAGCGCCCGACTTCGCGCTTTTTCCAGCAGGCTATCGGGATTCGTTCCGCCTAACCGGCGTCTCTCACCAAAAAGCGCGAAGTCGGCCGCTCCAGTCTGCCGCCGCCGCCGCCCCGCTCTCCGCGCGAATCAGCCAGACGTCAGACCATCGCGACCCCGCGCCCTGATCACGACGCCCGCCAGGATGGATTTGCCACCGCCGCCAATTGGCACTCGGGACCGGCCACAGCTACGATCCCCGCAAGCTCCGGGTCTGGGCTGTGGCTTTGCTCAGGGGCTGCTCAAGCGGCAGGCGGATGGTAAATGCGGCCCCGCCCGTCGCACGGTTTTCAGCGGTCACCTGTCCGCCGTGGGCTTCGGCAAAACCTTTCACGAGAGATAGTCCAAGACCGGTGCCCCCGGTCCGTGCGCTTGGCGCTCGATAGAATTTCTCGAACAGGTGAGGGAGGGATTCGGGAGGGATGCCCGGTCCGCGATCGGCCACGATAAGGAGCAATGTTCCAGCTTCGACCTTCACGCTCAATTGAACCTCCGTGCCCGCGGGAGTGTGGAAGGCAGCGTTCGATAAAAGATTGGTCAGGGAATGCAGCATCAACTCAAAGTCCATTGGAACCTGCGGCAAGTCCGGAGCGATCTCAATTGTCAACTTGTGTTGCGCCAGTTCCTTGCGGGTCTCGCCCTCGGCCATCTGAATCAAATCGTTGACTTCACAGGATTCGAATTTTGGTTTGACGTGGCCGGATTCCAGCCGGGTGATCTCGATCACCTTGCCCACCAGCCGATTCAATCGTTCAGTCGCCTCTTGAATTTCCGCAATCATCGCTTTTTGGGATGCTGAGAAATCGGATTTCTCGAATTCGGCCATGTAGGCCGTGGCGCTCTGAATGACAGCCAGTGGCGTTCGAATCTCGTGTGAGATGGAGTCGAGCAGCGTTTTGCTCAGACGCTCCGATTCGGCCAGCACTTCCGCTGTTTTCTCGCGGAAATTCCGTTCCAAAGTTCTCCGAATTCGCGCCCGTGTTTTTATGGTTTTTTTATGCCCTTGACCGCCTTTTTGACTACGCGGAGCCGAGTCTCCGGGTGATCCTGCTGTCGTGCAACATCCTGATGACTTAGCCGTATGAAACCCTATCCGGTCGCACTGATTATTGACGACGACCGCCCCATCCGTCGTCTGCTGCGCAACCTCTTGGAAGCGGACCGCTACCGAGTTTTTGAAGCCGAAACAGCTCAACTCGGAATGAAGGAAGCCGCTGGCCGGTCTCCTGACGTCATCATTATGGAGTGGTCCTTGCCGGATATGGCCGGGCTGACTCTCTTGCAACGATTGCGCGAATGGAATCACGCTCCCGTTCTCATCCTCTCCAGCCGGGATGCGGGGTCCGACAAGGTGCTGGCCTTGGACAGCGGGGCGAATGATTATGTGACGAAACCTTTCTGCCCCGCCGAACTCATGGCCCGGCTGCGTGTGCTGCAACGCCCGCTGCCCGCGGAACCGGATGGCCCCATCTTCGTGCATGGCGGCTTATCGGTCGATGTCGTTGCGCGCACGGTGACTCTTCACGGGCGCAAGGTTGACTTGACTCCGACCGAACAAGCCATCTTCTATACATTGGTTCGGCACGCGGGAAAAGTGGTGACACGCAAGCACCTCTTCCGCTGCGTATGGGGAACCGATTCCGAGAGCAAACTCCACGACTTGCATGTTTATATCGCAAACCTCCGCCAGAAACTGCGGGAAGCGTCCGGCCAGGTGCTTATCCAAACCGAAGGCGGCGCCGGTTACCGCCTGTTGGTTCCTTCATCTGATTCCACCGACGACAAACTTGTCGAGCCGAATCTGGCTGTAACGTAACAAACCTGTCGGCGGCCTTTTTTTAAGTAATCTCTGATTATCTCGGCCAAAAACGGAGATGGCCATTGCCCTCTTTAATGCGATTTTTATGCTTCATCCGTTTCTTTGAGTCTCTTTTGTTTCAAATTGTCCGGCTTTGCTCACTTCGGCCACGGGCAACCCCGCCAATTCCGCGCCCTTCAGTCTTCCCCAAATCCCAGGCGCCTGACACGCAACGATTTGTGTGCGTTTTCGCCAGGCGGCATGGGCCTTGCTAAAGGGTGGGTGCGGTCATCGCTGCATTGAGTGACATGAGTTTTGAAACAATATGAAATCAATTGAAATTATTCAGATTGTCTTGTTCTTCGGTTTGGGCATCGCCCTCACGCCGCCGGTAGGCCGCTTCATGGCCCGGGTGTTCAAAGGCGAGAAGACCTTTCTCCACCCGATTCTTTCGCCGGTGGAAAGATGGATCTATCGGCTCACGGGAGTTGATCCCAACGAGGAGATGACGTGGCTGAATTATTTTTGGGCTGTGCTGCTTTTCGCCACAGTCGGTTTCGCGGCGGACATGGCCATCTTCATGACCCAGCAATGGCTGCCGCTGAATCCGCAAAAATTGCCCAATTGCCCGTGGCATCTGGCCTTCATGCAGGCCTGGAGTTTCACCTGCAACGCCGACTGGCAATCCTACGCCGGCGAAACGACCATGAGTTACTTCTCGCAGATCTTTGCCATCATGGTGCATCAATTCCTGAGCGGCGCGTCGGGCCTGGCGGTCCTGGTGGCGGTGGCGCGCGCCCTGCATCGGGCCTCGGTCAAGACCGTGGGCAATTTCTGGACGGACCTGACCCGCGGCCTCCTTTATTTCGTCATTCCGATTTCGGCGCTTTGGGCCATTCCGCTGGCCTGGCAAGGCGTTCCTCAAACCTTTCAGCCTTATCAAACCGCCAGCCTGATGGAGCCTTATACGACTCAGGTGCAGAAAACCGACGACAAGGGCAATAACGTCACGACCAACATCCAGGTGGTCGTGTCCATGCCGAAGCTCGACGCGGCCGGAAAACCAGTCCTGGCCAACGGCGTTGCCGTGATGGTGGATGTGCCGCAAGTCGATGCCAAAGGCGCGCCGATCATGACCAACGTCCCGGTCATGGTGGACGCCAAAGTGGATACCCAGCCGATCCCGCTGGGCGGGGTGGCGGCGTTTGAGTCCATCAAACAACTCTTCACCAACGGCGGCGGCTGGTTCAACGTGAACAGCGCGCATCCGTTTGAAAACCCCACGCCCCTGGCGAATTTCCTGGAGTTGCTAGCGATCATTATTGTGCCGATGGCGCAGGTTTTCATGTTTGGTTTGCTCGTTGGGAACAAGAAGCACGCCTGGACTCTGTTCTACGTCATGCTCGCCATGTATGTGTTCTCCTTCGGTGTCGCCTGGTACTGCGAGGCGCAGCCTAATCCGGTCATGGCCGGCGCGATGCCCAATATGGAGGGCAAGGAACAGCGGATCGGCGTCATGAACAGCGTGCTGTGGGCCGCCTCCTGCACGGCCATTGACAACGGGTCGGTCAATTCCATGCACGACAGTTACATGCCGCTGGCCGGCATGATGCCGCTGTGGAACATTCTGATCGGGGAAATGCTTTTCGGCGGCATCGGCTGCGGGATGTATTGCATGTTGTTCCACGTGCTCATCACCGTGTTCATCGCCGGGCTGATGATCGGGCGAACGCCGGAGTATCTGGGCAAGAAATTGGACGCCTGGACGGCGACCTGGGCGGTGATTGGAGTCCTGATTCCCAATGCCGCCTGCCTGCTGCCGACGGCCCTGGCCGTCATGCTGCCGCAAGGTTTGTCCAGCATCGCCAACCAAGGCCCGCACGGGTTGACCGAAATCCTCTACTGTTTCGGAGAGGCGGCCAATAACAACGGCAGCGCTTTCGCCGGCCTGAACGCCAATACGCCTTTCTACAATGTCGGCGCCGGCATTGTGATCTGGATTGGACGGTTCATCCCGATCATTGCCGCGCTGGCCATTGTCGGCCGCCTGGCGTCGCAAAAAACCGTCGAAGCCTCCTCGGGCACGCTGCCGACGCATGGCTGGACCTTTGGGCTGACGTTGACGGGCGTGATCGTGGTGGTCGCCGCGCTGACGTTCTTCCCGGTGTTATGTCTCGGACCCATTGTCGAGCACGGGTTGATGCTGGCGGGCCGCGGTTTTTAGGAAGGCAAACCGAGTATTCAAAGAGAAACGATTATGAGCACCAAAGTTGAATTCAAATACTCCGCGCTGTTTCGTCAGGCGCTGATCGACTCGTTCAAGAAGCTGCATCCGCGCGACGAGATCAAAAACCTGGTGATGTTCGTCGTGTGGCTCGGCTCGATCTGGACGACGATCATTCTCTTCCTGCCGGGCCAGTTTAACCTGTTCAATGTCCAGATTTGTTTCTGGCTCTGGTTCACCTGCCTGTTCGCCAATTTCGCCGAGGCGATGGCGGAAGGCCGCGGCAAAGCCCATGCGGACGCCTTGCGCGCCCTGCGCACCAAAACCATGGCCCGCAAACTGGTCAGCGGCAAGGAAGTCTCCGTCAACGCCGTTGAACTGAAGCTTAACGACCGCTTTGTCTGCGAAGCGGGCGATTTCATTCCCGCCGACGGCGAGATCGTCGAGGGCATCGCCACGGTGGATGAATCGGCCATCACCGGCGAATCCGCGCCGGTCGTCCGCGAAAGCGGCGGCGACCGCAGCGCCGTGACCGGCGGCACCAAAGTCATCAGCGACCGCATTGTCGTGCGCGTGACCGCCGAAGCGGGCAGTTCGTTTCTGGACCGGATGATTTCGATGATTGAGGGAGCGCGGCGGCAGAAGACGCCCAATGAAATCGCCCTCAACATCGTGCTCGTCAGCCTGACCGCGCTTTTCATCGTGGTGGTTTTTGTGCTGCCGCCTTATGCCCATTACAATGAAAACGCCGCCGGCCAAAAGGGCGTCGTGCTCACTTCGATTCCTGTGTTGCTCTCGCTCATTGTCTGTCTGATTCCGACGACCATTGGCGGATTGCTCAGCGCCATCGGCATCGCCGGCATTGACCGTTTGATGCGGCGCAACGTGCTGGCGACGAGCGGACGCGCGGTGGAAGCGGCGGGCGACGTGGACATTTTGCTCTTGGACAAAACCGGAACCATCACGCTGGGCAACCGGCAGGCGACGGAATTCATTCCCGCGCCGGGCGTCAAAGTGGAGGACCTGGCGGATGCGGCGCAACTGGCGTCGCTGGCCGACGAAACGCCGGAAGGCCGTTCCATTGTCGCGCTGGCCAAGGACCGGTACGGCTTGCGCGGACGGGACATCGCGGAAACTTACGCGACGTTCATTTCGTTCACCGCGCAAACGCGCATGAGCGGCGTGGACCTTTACGACGAACGGCAGAACCCGCCGCCTGCCCAACGCACGCGCGAGATGGCCGTTGCCAAAGCGGGCGGAGGTGTTGCCCTGGCCGCGCCCCCGCAAGTGTCGTCGGATGCCAGGCCGATTCGGTGCATTCGCAAGGGCGCGGCCGAGTCGATTTCGAGCTTTGTGCGGGAAAACGGCGGCCGGGTTCATCCGAGTCTGATGGACAAAGTGGAGGAAATTTCGCGGCAGGGCGGAACGCCGTTGCTGGTGGCGGACCGCGGGCAGGCGCTGGGCGTCATCCAACTCAAGGACATCGTCAAAGGCGGCATCCGGGAACGGTTCGCCCAATTGCGCAAAATGGGCATCAAAACCATCATGGTGACCGGCGATAATCCGCTGACGGCCGCGGCCATCGCCGCCGAAGCCGGGGTGGACGATTTCATCGCGCAGGCCAAACCGGAGGACAAGCTGGCCCGCATCCGCAAGGAGCAGGAAGGCGGGAAATTGATCGCCATGATCGGCGACGGCACCAACGACGCGCCCGCGCTCGCCCAAGCCGACGTCGGGGTGGCCATGAACACCGGCACCCAGGCCGCGCGCGAAGCGGGCAACATGGTGGACCTGGACAGCAATCCCACCAAGCTCATCGAAGTCGTCGAAATCGGAAAACAACTGCTCATGACGCGCGGGGCGTTGACGACCTTCAGCATCGCCAACGACGTGTCGAAGTATTTTGCGATTCTGCCCGCGATGTTCGGCCTGCTCTACGCCACGACCGCCGGTGGACGCGGCCCGCTGGACAAATTGAACATCATGTATCTGCACTCGCCGCAGAGCGCGATTCTGAGCGCGGTGATTTTCAACGCGCTCATCATTGTCGCGCTGATTCCGCTGGCCTTGCGCGGCGTCAAGTACAAGCCGCTCGGCGCCGCCGTGATTTTGCGCAACAACATGCTCCTCTACGGCATCGGCGGCATTTTCATCCCGTTTGTTTTCATCAAACTCATCGACGTGTTGCTCGTCGCCCTTCACCTGGCCCCCTGAATAACTTGAAAGGAGATTTATGATCAAGCTCATCATCCAAGGCATCCGCCAAACCCTCGTCTGGAGCCTGCTCGCAGGCGTGTTCTATCCGGTCGCCATCACCGTCATCGCCCAACTGGCGTTCAAACACCAGGCCAACGGCAGTCTGGTGTACCGCGACGGCAAACTCGTCGGTTCCGCCCTTCTGGCGCAGCAATTCACCGGCACCAATTACTTCTGGCCGCGCCCGTCGGCCTGCACGTACGGCACCGGGCCGGGCGGCATTTCCGCCTCCAGCGGCAGCAACCTGGGGCCGACCAGCGGCGCGCAGCAGACCAACGTCGTCAATAATACCGCCGCCTTTCTCAGCGGCAACAACCTCCCCACCAACACCGTTGTGCCGGCGGACATGGTTTATGCCTCCGCCAGCGGCCTGGACCCGCATATCAGCCCGGAAGCGGCGCGGCTGCAAATCGCCCGCGTCGCCGCCGCGCGCGCCATGAAAGAAGAGGCCGTGAAGGAACTGGTGGAGAAATTTGTCGAGCCGCCGCAATGGGGATTCCTGGGACAACCGCGCGTGAACGTGCTGCTGCTGAACGTGGCGCTGGATCAGCTCGCCGCCCACAAGCCGGCCGGCAGCGCGGCCAAGAATGGATGAGCCACCGCGCCGTGAGGCTCAGACCGACTGCGTTAATCGTTGACGGCGAACAGGGTATCCGGCGCTTGGCGCGCCTAGTGCTGGAGCAGGAACGCTACAAAGTGGTCGAAGCGGACAGCGGCCAGACCGGGCTGGTGGCCGCAGTGGAGCACCAGCCGGATGTCATTATTCTTGATTTGGATTTGCCGGACATGGACGGACTGGCCGTGCTTCGACGTTTTCGTGAATGGAGCCGAAATCCCGTCCTGATCCTTTCCGAGCGCGGTGGCACGGCCGACAAGATCAACGCATTTAACAACGGCGCCGACGACTATCTGACCAAACCATTCGACACCGCCGAGTTGCTGGCGCGCCTGCAGGTGGCCCTGCGACATGCGCAGCCCGCCACCGAGGAAACCATCTTTAGAAGCGGGCCTCTGACGGTGGACTTGGCCTCGCGCAGCGTCAAGGTGAACGGCAAACCGGTCAAGCTCACCGGCACAGAGTACGCCCTGCTCCGCCTCTTTGTCCGCAATGCCGGCAAGGTGCTCACACATCCTCAAATCATGGAAGCCGTCTGGGGGCCTGGGCATCGTGAAAAAACCCACTATCTTCACGTCTATATGACTTATTTGCGCGAGAAAATCGAAGCCGTCCCCGCCAAGCCGGAATTACTGCTGACCGAGGCAAGGGTCGGGTACCGATTGAAGATGGACTCTTCCGTCCAGCCTGGCAGTGAGCGCACCGAACCCAAAGGCACCATGAACTGAACGTGATCGGCGAAACGCGCCGCCGTCGGATTCTTCTCATTCTATGAAATACAAAGCTGTCCTGATCCTACAGGTGCTGGTCGTTCTCGGATTGGGCGCGGCTTGGATTGTGCTTGAACACAGATCCGATGAACAACAGCGGATGGCCGCCAGCCAGGCCAGACGCGAGGCCGCCGCCGCTCAACTGGCCAAGGTCGAGGCCGACGCCAAAACCAATGCTGAAGCCACCGCGGCTCAAGTGGCCCGGCTTGACCAACAAATACAGGACCTCGAAGCCCACCACCAGAATCTCGACACACAATCCGCCGACCTGCACAATTCGATTACGGAGCTCGATGCCCAAATCAAAGACATCAAGAGGAAACTGGCCGGTGCCATCGGTGACCGGGAATTGCTGGCCAATGAATTGAAACAGCTTCAGGCGAAAAAGGCCGCATTGGAAAAGGACTTTAATGACCTGGCCACAGTGCGCAAGCAACTCCGCAAAGTCAAAGCCGAGATCGTCGCCGCCCGCCAACGCGATTGGATTCGTCGCGGCGTCTATGCCAGTTTTAATCAAAAAGGGGGCGAGAGATTGGTTCATCCCGTCGTCGTGCTGCCGCCCAACACCAATTCCACCTGGAACGTCGAACTCCAGCACGGTGGCAGCGTCACAGACACAACGCCGGACTCGGCCAACGCGCCGGCCCCGCAGTAAAAGGAAAAATGATCATGCCCGACCAAGTCGATCTCAAAACAGCCCTTCTTCAACCTCTTGAAACCGCCGTCGTTCCCGCCACCACCACGCCGGTCGTCATCCGGGATTTCTTCAAAAAGAACACCCGGGTGAAATTCTCCACAATTTTTGGCGAATTCAAGACCCGGTTCTTCGACAAAACCGAAAACCCGGCTGCCCAAGTGGCCTACCGCAAATACAAGCTGCTGCACATCTCGCCAGACGGCCCCATTATTGCGGAACTCGGCGGCGAAGCCAAAGTCGAAGGGACGGTTACTGCGGCCCTGGCCCTCCTTCAACGCCAGGGAGACGGGGAGGCGGGGTTTCTACAGACCAACGGCTATGCCAATATCTTCTACGCCAAGGATAAAAAGGGCGTGCTCTGCGCGATTCGCATCGGTTGGGCCGACGGCGGCTGGGTCATCGATGCCATTTCGGTGCAGGACCCCCTGGCGTGGAACGGCCAACACGAAATCTTCTGTCCAGTTTCAGTCGCTGGCTAGACCTGGATCCGATATTTATCTACGCTGGCCGGAGAATTGGGGGCTGGAAAGTCTGTAGCTGAAAAGGCCTTCGAGGACCAGTTGTCCAGCCGGCTCATCAATGGTGACGCTGGCGAACTGCGAAAGCAAGCCAGCCCCCAACAGTCCTGCTTCTCCCGCCAGCAGCTTCTCTGGATGCAGTCCGGTCGCGATGTTCTTGAGCGTGAGGCGGCCAAGGCGCACGGATTGGGTGTTTTGCCGGATTAAAACGCTGCTGACGCCCACTGCGAGTTCCTGGGAGGAGCACTCGCCGGCAGCAGCCCGTTCACGGGCCGAACAGTTTCGCCATCGTCTTCAAAATCACGTTGAAGAGTTCTTGATTTGATAAAACTGATGACTTGGCGCCGGAGTCCAGATCCGCCTGCCTTGCCGGTGTGTCCACTCAGCATCGGAATTCTTTTTCTCGCGGCGGCGGTTTCAGCAGCCCCCTACACGCTTGCGGTTTTGCCGTCCAGGCCGGCTGTTCCGGCCCCGTTGCCAGCCGACACCGTGCCGATGGGCGATCCGGCGAGTTTTCCAGAGACGAACATGGCCGTCGTCTTTAAGATCTCGTTGAACAACAATTGAGATCGCCATTCGCAAGCGAGACATAATGGCTCTATGTTCATCAAAGAGACGAGGGTTCGATTCCCTTCACCCGCTCCAACAACCACAAGGACTTACGCATATTTCCTCGATTTTAGTGTCAGTTTAGTGCCAAACTTTCAATTATGGCAGCAACCATGCAACAGCCGAAGGGAACCCGTCGCAAACCGGCAAGGCGCCCTTCATTCGATGTAAAGCGAGATTCCGTGCGGGTGCATGTGCGCTTCAGCCCGCAGAAAATCGGTCGTTACTGGTACGAATCTTGGATCGTCGAATATTCCTTCCGCGGTGAGCGGATTCGCGAACGATGCAGCACCGAGCGAAAGGCAAAGGCGTGCGCCGACGCAGCCGCCACCAAGCTGGCCCATGGCGACATGCAAGCCTTGGAACTCCGGGGTGAGGACCGTCGCATTTATCTGGCGGCCGTGGCCCAGTTGGAGGGTTTGCAGATCCGGTTGGATGTGGCCGCCCGCGAATATGCGGAAGCCAAACGGATCGCCAAAAACGCCGACCTTCGGAACGTGGCCGGCTTTTACCAGAAGTATGCGCGCACCAAACTCAAGCCCGTTACCGTTCCCGAGTTGGTTAAAGAAATGATCACGAATCTGGAGTTGGACAAGCGTGGCGATTATCACGTTCGGGATTTGGAAGTTCGCCTGGGCCGATTTGCCACAGATTTTCCCTGCCAGATCACCGACATCGTCACGGACCAAATCGAAAACTGGCTGCGAGGGTTGAAATCGCTGGCCAAGGGTGCTCGCCGGGGAGGGGCGCTCAAGGGCCGGTCACGGAACAATTACCGGAATGCCATTGTCGAATTATTCAACTACGCCAAGAAGCACGGATACCTGCCCAAAGACTTATCCACCGAAGCCTCCAGCGTCAACCGCGTCTCGGAAGCAGACAAACGGGAGAATGAGATTTTCCTGCCGAAACAGATTGACGAACTCCTGTCGCTCGCGCCACTGCACTTGATCCCTTCCATGGCGATCAAAGCGTTCAGTGGGGTGCGAACAGAAGAAATCGCATTTATGGAATGGAAACACGTCCACTTCCGGCGAGGCAAGGGATACATTATTCTTCCCAAATCAATCACGAAGAAAAGGCGCCGCCGTATCATGCCGATCCTGCCGAATCTCCGAAAATGGATTGATCCCTTCGAAGGTTTAACAGGGCGGATCTGTGCGCAGTGGTCAACGCCGCAGGGCGTGTTTCAGGCATGGGATCGTTTTGCCAAGAAGCGGAATATCCCTGCGGGTGCAAACCGGTTTCGCAACAGCTACATCTCCTACCGGGTCGCACAAACCTCTGACTCCAAGAAGGTCGCGCTGGAAACCGGCAATTCGGAGGAGGTGATCATGGAGGATTATCTGGAATTGACGACACCCGAAGACGCGGCGCGATGGTTTAAGACAAGCCCATCGGTAAAACGGATTGCGGCTTTGACAGTTTATGCCAGTAAACTAAAGCGGGCGCAGGCGTCCGACTGACCTGCATCGTTTTTCTCCATCCGGCGGATTTCATTTCCCGAGTACAAATAACCTGGCCACTTTCGGACCCCTCTAATTTGCAAACATGTCGTCACCACCACCCAAAATCAAGCCCTTAATGCAGTCGTCTTTTTCTGCAAGGAGGCCCTCGCCTTCGATCTATAAAACAGCCACGTTTTGGGGGCCAGCCCAGGGTCATTCCCGGCTCTCGCGGTGGCCAGGGCCATCTCACGGCTACGTTAGCGGCCTCCACAAATGTGCGACCGCTCCCCTCCGGGCCTTTCCGGCTGAGTGACCGACATCGCGGCCCCCGCGTGCCCGGTTGCCGGACCGCTCAAGCAGCAAGTTTGTGCCGAAGGCGAATTGGGGGAGAAGATTGTTGGTGCATAAACTTGGCCAAGGCCAATGCCCCTATCTCCTCTTGGATCTATCGAAGTTCGACATCTCTGATGCCCGCACATTTCGTCTCCGCAAACGTCGAGCAACCCCAAAACTCTCGGCCGGCGTGTTGCCCCGTCCTGGCCCGTCGCAGCACCATGTCGCTGCCACAGCGCGGGAATTTTGGCCGCGCCGGAGCAGTGTCAGGCAGCGATATTTGAGTCGGCATTGAAGTCGTGGATTCAGATGGAGCTGAAGCCTGCTTCATCATTGATTGAACCCGCCGTAACATTTCCGCCAGTTGTGCGCCATCCACAAGTTCGATTGGTTTGCCCTGGGCGAATCGTACAGCCTCGTCGGTGCAAATGCCACTGGTGATAAAAATGGCCCGGTCGGCTTTTTCCGCCGCCATTACCCCGAAAAGCTCCCTGACCGGCTTGACACCGACCTGGTAGGTTTTCCACCGTTTACACTGGACGATGGAAGTCATGCCGTCGCGTTGAAGTCGGAGGTCAACACCGCCGTCCGGGCCGCCTCCGCCGGTTTCTGCCACCCGATACCCGTGATGCCGATGTACCTCGGCAACCTGCCGTTCAAAGTCTTGCCAACTGAGCCTGTTCAGCCAGTCGATGTCCAGATGTTGCCGTAGGAAGGCAACCCTTTGCTGGCGGAGCTTCCAGCCAGCCACACCGGCAGCGAGGCTGACAATGGCAGCAAGGGCACTCAGCAGGGCCCCGAGCATCTGAACGCTCGGAATATTGATGGCGCGCTGGAACCAAATCACAGGGATGAAGAAGACTGCCATGGCAACCGGGATGCACCATGCCGGATGAACCACGGAAAACAGCCAGCGCAGGATTTCAAAAAGATCGTCCCACAAATCAGTTCTGCGTCGTCGAGACATTTGGTCAGCCTCTCGATTCTTGCTCCCATGTTATTAACGGGTAGGTTGAAAGGGGCGCGCTCAATTCACAATGCCGCAGCTCTTACTCCTTGGTTCTGACCGCCAGTTTAATTGTCGGCCCTTTGGTTTTTGAAACCAAATCACATGGAATTCTTCAGTTTTAAAGCAAGTCATGTGCCACCGCAGCACATGAATATGGTTTCAAAAACCAAATTTCCAGCGGTTACATTGGCCGCCAAGACCAAAGATTGAGAGGCTCGGTTACCACACCAGCCGGGATGACTTATGCATTCGCCGCTCCGGCCAGCGCACGCCGTCGGAGTCTTCATCCGAAATTTCCGTCATCTCCGCCTTCCTCCTCGCCTCAATCATCTTCGTTGCGCATATTCCTGATTTTTCCGCACTTTTCCAGCCACCGGTATGCGGTGCTGAGTGAAATCTCAACGTGCCGGTTTTTATTGAACCAGCCGACCGCCTTGGGGCCCGTGTCCGCCTCGCCGCTTTCGAATGCCGCCTTCAGGGCATCAAACACCCCGGGTTGCCACAATTCTGATTTAATCGACGTGGCGGTGAAAAGATTCAAGTCGCCCTCCACCTCGCGATATCGTTCCACCCAGCGGTACAGCGATTTTACCGGGCAGCCCAAGGCCTCAGCGATGTTTTTGATCTCATAATCAGGATTCACGTCCCCGCCGCGCCCTTCCTCCAAGGCCCGGCTGCGCTCGTCCAGCCACAGAATTGCGTCCAATCTCTTCTCAACCTCCAGAAATGGCGACTTGTCACGCGCCTCTTGCCACGCTTTCGGGTCGTCTAATTGGAGGGCCAGCACGCTCTCCGTGTTATGGTTCGCATGCGTTTCTTCTTTGCTACCGGGATCGTGCCGCGGACAGGCGAACCCTAGCCGGCGGCGCCAATAGTAAATGTTGCATTTCCTCAGCCCAATCCCCTTTTGGGCCAGCCAAGCCTGCACTTCACTCGCTGTCATGTTGGCGGCAAATTGCTTCTTGAGGCCGGCCAGGATTTCACCTTCGATGGCAGTTTTTTTGCCGCCGCCGTGGCGGCGTCTTAAAAGGCCGGTTAGGCCTTCTTGGTTTAGATGTCGCATCCAAGTGAAGAAATGTTGGCGGCTGATGCCAACGCGCTGGGCGATTTGGGCGGCGTTGAGTTGCCTCTCCAACGCAAGACGAACGGCGGCGAGCTTTTTGGACTGCAAGGGCATCGCGTGGAGATCTGCGCTCTCGATGTCCTCCAGCCTTAATCCCCTCGGTAAACGAATTCGTCGTGTCATAACCTATCTTAACCCCCGCGCCGTAAAAATCAACATACGAACTATAATATTTCTATATGTGTCATTAAAAGACAATACACCCATAAACAAGATAATGAAAGCACGGACTCATTGTCCGGCTTTATGCGCAAGAACCGCCAAAGTTACAGGTCGAAGGCCCGGAAAGGGCGGGCACTTCTCCAGCCGGGAGGATCCGACAGCATTGCACTTGAACCGCAATTGCTGAAAACGCGCCACCAAATGGCGGCACGGTACCAGGTCAGCGTGCGCACGATCGGTTATTGGGTGCAAGACGGAACGCTTCCGGTGTACCAACGCGGCGCGGTCGTGCGATTCAATCCCCACGAGTGTGACGAGGCGCTGAAAGCATTCCGTCGCAAGTCCCGCTGGGAGGCATCTGCCGAGGAAGAGGGCGGCAGCGTATGAATCCCGCCTGTCCAGACCATCCACTTCCGCCCGCCATGGGCTGGTACGCCTTCGGTGCCGCAGCCGCCATCAGAGCCATGTCCACCCCTGTCGGCCATGTCCATGGTACGGAGGGCCATGGTGCCGCTGTCGGCGGTGTTGAGGGCCACGGCGGCGATGGCTGCGGCACCCATGGAGCCGAGGCGGGGTCTTGGGTGCAATCTTCCCGCTGCGGGAAGGTTTCATGGGTGTGCTCGCGGTTAAACCCCAAGATCAGTCTAAAGTGGAAGGGAGACCCCATACCCGAGCCGAGAGCGGGACTTGCAGCAAACCCAGTCGATAAAGCAAGGCGGCTCCCCGAACCGGAAAGGATAATCGCCGCGGGTGCCCATTGTACGTAGTTGCAGAATGTTACTACGCCCAGATGTAATAACAATCTGCAGCAGTCTGGCATCCTTACGATTAAGAACTGGGCGAAACAAGAGTTCGCATTATGAGTTGGAAGGATCGTAAGAGGAACGGAGCAGCAGCGGGCTTCATAAGCCTCGATTTCAAGGCTATTGAACGGGTGATGGCCGAACTCGGCGAGTGGGCTCCAAGCCACATTGATGCTCCAGTCCGGTTCAGTTCTGTGAAGCAGCAGGAGGGCACTTCAGAAGCTCGGCAGGTCGCGAACATTGAGAGCATAATTCAGAAGTACTGGCCGGGGATTAAACCGAACTGGCTCAGAGACCTTGCAACTTCCGCCTTTAAGTATTCCGCAAAAACGGGGCTTCCTCACTGTCTAGATGAGGACAAAGAGCTTGGGAAGTACGTTGCTCGCGCCAGGCGTGGCGGAGTTCCTGCCGGCACGCTCATGATCGTTGATAATTTAGACCGGTTCAGTCGGGCGAAAATCGATGACTCCTTTGACGCGGGAATGACGCTCTTGCGCCATGGCATTACAATCCTGGTTTTACACCCGCGGCCTCTGCTCCTCCGTCCTGAGGATCGTAACAACCCGGAAAAACGAGATGCGTTCGAGAGTGAGCTTAATCGCGCGCACAATGAATCGGCAACCCGCAGCAAGTACGTGCTGTCATCTGTCGAAGAACGAATCAAGGCAGCCCTGGCTGGTGAACAGGTTAGCTTCGGTGGATACGTGCCGAATTGGGTCCAGTGGAATACCCAACTCGAAAGGTACGTTCCCAACGAGAAGTTGTTCCCAATCATTGAGCGCATCTGCAATGAAGCTGCCCGCCACAAAGTGCTCTTCCAGATCATCCAAGATTTGAATGATGAGCACCAACCCACCTTGCAGAACGCGAAATGCTGGCAACCTTGCACTCTTTATGATGTGTTGCGAAACGAAGCCCTGCTTGGAACCTTAATCATAAAAGGCGTGAGGATTGAGAACTACCTTCCTCCAGTGATCAAAGACAAGTCCAAATGGGATGCCATTCAAGCACGGCTTGGTATAAAGCAAAAGAAGGGCGGCGGAGGGAAGGCCAATAGCCTTATTCAAAGTTTGTTTCCGGGGCGAGTCTTTTGTTATCACTGTGGGCTGCCAATGAGGTCGTCTTCTCACCCGGGCTATTTCGAAAGCCGCATCTATATATGTACGGGTCATCGGGACCACTGCACCAAGACTGGAACAGTCTGTGACCAGACGCGAAACATTATGATTAAGGCGATCGAGTTAGACCTGTTTGGCATGATTCTCACAAAACTACCATCTGAGATACTGGACCCGAATCGAGACGTTGAACGTCGCGCACAGCAGACAGAAATACAAGCTCAGATCGGCAGACTCGAAAAGCAATTGCGCAAAGCGGAGCAATACCATATCGAGAATGATGATGAATCGCGCGATGCCGAACTCAAGAAGCGGGCTGACGACATCAACGCAGAGATCAAGGGACTTCGCGCACGGATCGCTGAACTTGCCGCAGAAATTGGCCCGGAAACCGCGTGGGCGGATGTCGTTAAAATACTTACCGGGCAAAAGCCTGGCACACTAAAAGAGGTGAAGGAAGCAGTTGCTCTGCTCCAGGCTCAACTCTCGGATCAGGAGAAACGCAGAAAGCTCATTGGCCCTCTCAAAATGGTGGTGGCAGGCATAGAGATTGACATGCGCTGCAGTACCCTCGGTCGCCTTGATCCGGCTGGGGAAATGTTAGCACGCTATCGAGTGACACTGGTGGGGGGTGCGGTGCTCGATTGGAGTGATATAACGATTCTTTACAAAGACTTGGTGAGGGCGAATTTCGCGGCGGCCGTGACCGAGGATCGCGAGCGCCGTCGCCTGGCCAGATGGAAAGCGACTCGCGCTGCCAAACCCTCGACCCCGGAGCAAGAACAACGCCGCTTCGAAGCGATACGTAAGGCTCTCAGAACTCCGGAAAGGCGTGCTGCGATGCGGGATCGTATGCTACGGCGCTGGGAAAACGTGCGCAAAGAAAAGGAGTTGCTCAAAAAAGACGCACAACAGCAAACCACGTTGCCTCCCAGGGCAGAGGGCAATCCGAGCAAGTGACTCAACTCCTGTTGTAAGATCGCCATCGCTAGTTTGGACAGCAGTCATGCCGATCTGGTCGTCAAACTGTCCTTTCACCCCTCGCGATTGGTCGATGGCCGAACCTTGGATAATGGCTTCCTGGACCTTGATGGCCTCCAAGGCGACTTTGCCCGGAACTCGCCCGTGAATGGTCAGTCAGTTTTTCAGTGTGCTTCTCTTTCTTTGACCCTTGGGTGGGGGAGCACTTTTAATCAAGTCGCGGTGTACAATACTGCTTTTTAAACTCACAAAGCAAGTCACCATGCAATAGACAGAATCAAGAATGGAACGTGTCGCTTCGGCCGACATGCGCGGCGGTGAAACCGGGACGAACCCCTAATCGCCGACCACGGAACCACCCGAACTTTGACAAAGCCCCAGATGGGGTCCACCTCAGTGCGCCGTCGTCACCGGCCAGGGGTCATTGGTTAAATGCAAGAACGACGTAGGTTGTTGGCAGCAAGTTTTATCGCAAGTGCGGTTACGTGTCCCCCAACAAAGCGATCTTAATCCTACAGGATGAGCTTCCTGATCAATTTTGCAAAAGGCGCCAAACAAAATGGCATGATGTCTGAAGCGCTGCAAGAAGCCCACTCTGAGGCAGTTATTCTCCACATGTTGGCTAAACTGGGAAAGCTCAGGGTCCTCCGCCCTCCAGGGGAGCCACCCCATTATGAGGAGGAAGAGGCCAACGAGATCAGAAAACTGTTAACCGAGACGCGAACCGGGTTTTGCGGACCGGAGTCCCCTCCATACAAATGGCGCACGTCCAAATAGTTTGGGGCTCTGTAAATGGCGAATTTATAATCTCAGAACGCAGAAATCCGCCGTGTTGGATCGTGTGTTCTTCATTGACGAAGGGTGGCAGCAAGTGCGCCGTTTTTGAGGCATGGCGAGGGTAAAAACGTGTCCCAACCGGCGGGAAGCTACTCGCCCTGGGCCAATTGACCTGCTATGGCCAGACCCCGCAGGTCAGGATATCGACGTCCAGAACGTAAACATCGACAACGACGCCATTCGGGGCGGCTGGTGGTGGTTAATGATGACCTGGCCCAGGGACGGTTACAGGGGGGCTTTCGGAGTTGACGCCAACGACGACGCCGCCCTCGCCCTTGCGCACAGCGTCGCTATGCAATCGCGGCGAAAAACTCTACGAAATGCGCCGGATGGACCAAGCTTGGGAAAATATCGGGGCGGCGATCCTCATCTATGAGCGGCTGGCCAAAATCCGACCGGAGGCTGTTGAGCCGCATTGGGCGAGAGCCATGTCGCTGAAGGGGCGTTGCTTAAAGGCAACCGATTCTCCTCAAGCAGCGGCAGCCTCAACCGCAACGGTGAAACTTTTGTCGCGCCAGTTCCTGCAACATCCCCAGGTTTATGCCTCCCTGATGGCTTGTATGGTTCAAGATTACTTGGCAGACATGAAGACGACGGGCCAGGAACCGGACAGAAAACTTCTCGGCCCGATTCTTCAAATCTTGAACAGAGTCAAGAAGACTTAACGCATTCTCCATTCGCTTTTGGCAACGCTTCATCATTTGCATATAAATGATGGGGCATTGCCAGCCGCGCGGATTCCTCGGCACATGCTCATTTCATCCACGGCGCTTTGACTGTCCGGCTTTCCCCTCCTGCCCTCGAAAACCGTGCAGACAAAGCGCCGTGACAGCGAACATCCATGCGGGTTCCGCACTCAACGCCTGAGCCTCAGCCACGCTCCACTTCACGCCGCCCCCTTGCTTCCCCGGCTTCGTTACGTTCTGCTTTGGCTTCGGGTCAGGCGTTCAGTGCGTTGAACATAATCCTTTGAATCAATGGACACCATAGACTGTCTTTGATGTTGATGAACGAACTCAATCCGTTGACGTGTCCATTATGCGCCGAACCGAATCACTGCGGTTTTGCCCAGGGCCTCACTGACTGCTGGTGTCGGCATGTCCAAATCCCAATTCGTCGTTTGATGCAGATTCCGCCCGCCTTTATCAACAAGGCTTGTATCTGCCAGACGTGCGCAATGGCACCATTGCAGAACCGTTCTCCATTGCCGCATTCACATCCGCGCACATCCGCATAAACTGCGTCACGGCTCCCCGTGGAACCGAACGCGATGACGTGGCGGGTCAAGTCGTCCGGGCTTAACTCCAAAACGCGCCCCGCAGGCTCGTAGCATGGCAGTTGAATCATGGCGGTGAAAACGGTTAGAATGGAACGGCCTTTCGGGCTTCCTCCGGGTCCGGCGTGGCAGATTCATTCGGTCCAGCGCCGTTTGGCTTGGATGCTGGCAGGATGAAGTGAACGGACTCGGCGATCAAAACAAGCCGGGAATGGTTCGCCCCATCCTGTTCCCACGTTTCCGTTCGCAGGCGACCGGTTGCCAGAACGGGATCGCCCCGATGCTTTTGGGCCAGATGCTCTGCCGTGCGACCGAAGGCGGAACACGGAGCATATGCCGCCTCGTCCTTCCATTGGCCACCTTTGCTCTGATATCAGTGCAATAGCACAAATGTGCTATTGCGCTCAGGGGCATTTCAAAGACAATGCCAGCGTGAACGAAGCCGCCAGCCTGTCGACGTCTCCCAACCAACCGATCCCGAAACGCTTGATCTCCCTGGACGCTCTGCGCGGTTTCGACATGTTTTGGATCATCGCCGCCGACCCGCTGGTCGCCGCCCTCAACAAGATGGCTCATGCCGGCGGGCACAGCGGCGGATTCTCGTTCATCGGCCTGGTGGCATACGAATTGTGCCACGCGGAATGGGAGGGGTTTCATTTCGAAGACCTGATTTTTCCGCTCTTCATGTTTATGGCGGGAATGTCGATTGTTTTCTCGCTAAGGAAGACCATTGAGCGGGAGGGCCGCGCGGCGGCGGTTCGGCGTGTCCTCCGGCGCGGAATCTTGCTCTACATTCTCGGGATTTTTTACTACGGCGGCTTCTCGAACCCATGGCCGCATATCCGGTTGTTGGGGGTGCTGCAACGGATCGGCCTGTGCTATCTGTTCGCCGGCCTGATTTTCTGTTTCTGCAATCTGCGAACGATGATCGCGATTGCCACGGGGTTGTTGATCGGCTACTGGGCATTGGCCACGTTTGTTCCGATTCGGAACATTCAATTGCAGAAGGAGGCCTTGGAGCAATTGGCGGCCAAACGCGGCGTGGCGGATGATCCGCAGGCGCTGTTCCAAAGCACGACGGAGCGGGTCACCGGCCGTTTCGAACCCGGATTGAATCTTCCCAACCACATCGACTTTCAGTACCTGCCCGGGTTGAAACGGGAAACCTATTTTGATGCTGTGGGGTGCCTAAGCACGTTGCCGGCGATTGTCACGTGTCTGTTCGGCGTTTTCGCGGGGTTGCTGTTGCTCAATCCTTCGAGCAACGATCCGCAAAAGGTCGTCTGTCTTCTGGCGGGCGGATTGGTGCTCGCGGCCCTGGGATGGGCCTGGGGCGCGCAATTCCCCGTAATCAAGAAAATATGGACGTCCTCGTATGTCCTGGTCGCGGGCGGCTATAGCGCGGTGCTGTTGGCGGTGTTTTACCTCGTGGTCGATATGTGGAAATGCCAGAAGTGGTGCCAGCCGTTTGTGTGGATGGGAATGAACTCGATCACCATCTATATGACCGACAACATCCTGGGAGGATTCGGCAAGCTGGCCGCCTGGTTTGTTGGCGGGGACATCAGCGCGTGGTTCAACCATCATCTTATCGGCAGCGGAGACCTTTTGGCGGCCCTGGTGGAGATGGTTCTGTCCTTTTGGTTCGTCCATTTCCTCTACCGCAGAAGGATCTTTCTGCGTCTGTAGTCAGGGTTCTGGTTGCAATTCACATTTTTGCGCAGCCGCACTTTTTTGCGCAGCCGCACTTTCCCAAGGGCAATCACAGCCGACTCCCACCGGCCTTGGGAGATTACGATTGGCGCTCCGGTGAAGGATAACGATGTGCCATAGCAAATGCTGGATGGGTGGTTTCGCGATCGAAGTCACGCGTCAAAGACCTTGAGGTTGCTCAGCCTGTAGTCAGCCGCATTCCAATCCGCAGTTACCCGGCCGGATGTTTGAACCCCGAGATACTTCGCCGGCTGGCTGGAGGCCATCGGCAGGATTTCCTCCAGCGGCAAACCGGTGAATTTTACAGTGTTGGCCACAGTCCGGTCCAAAGTTATCGCTGATCCCGCCAGCCGTAGTGTGCCCGGACGGGAAACCCGTCCGTCTTCACTCAACACCACCTGCTCTCCATTCAGTTCGTAAATGCCGGGAACACATCCGGCTGCCGCCACCGCATCGGTCACCAATAAAGTGCGTTGAGGCGTTTTTGCGCGGACCATTGCTTTGACAGTCGCTGGCGGCAGGTGATGCCCGTCCACAATAAAACTGGCAAATAAATCATCGGTCGCGAGTTGTTCCCAGATAAGATTCGGGTGTCTTGGCAACTGATTCTTACAACCGTTGCCCAAGTGCGTCGAAAGCGTTGCCCCCGCCTTTACCGCCTCGCGAATCTGTTCGGGCGAACCTGCCGTGTGTCCGATGGCCGCGCGAACACCCAAACCCACGAGATGCTCGATTAACTCGATCGCTCCATGTGCTTCAGGCGCCAATGTCACCAATTTTATCTGCCCTGCAGCAGCTTCCTGTCGCCGCAAAAAGTCATCAATTGAAGCGGCAACGACATGCTTGCGCGGATGCGCCCCGCGCGCGCCATCTTCGGAGGAGATATACGGCCCCTCCATATGAAGGCCAACAATCGCGGCATGCTGTGTCCGGGTTAGTGTCTTTGCGCACTTGGCAAAGCATTCAAAAGATGACGTGATGAGCGTCGGCAGAAAACGCGTCACCCCCGTCATGCGCATTTTCTCAATCGCGCGCAACACATCTTCCGGCGTGGCGAAATGGTTGTTGAAGTCCACGCCGCCAAAGCCGTTGACCTGGAGATCAAACAATCCGGGAAATTCAATTGGGTTCATCCGGTCCATTTTACGGATCAATCAATATTTTCGCCGCCTGTCCACCCTGCGAATGGGGAGCCACCCACACCGTCAGTTCGCCCGGTTCGACCATTTGGTGCATGTCAATATTCCAAAAAACAAGTTCCTTTTTGGCCAGCACGAATCGAACGCGGCGCGCTTCACCGGGGGAAAGCGTGACTTTCTGGAATCCTTTCAATTCGCGGACCGGGCGGGCGACGCTGGTGCCACGCTGGTTAACGTAGATCTGTACGACTTCCGAACCTGCGCGCGGCCCGGAGTTCTTCACCGTGGCTTCAACTGTGATCCCGCCATCTTTGTTCAACTCCGCAGCACTGATCCTGGGTGTTGTGATCCGGGTGGTTGAATAATCGAACTTGGTATAAGACAGTCCCCAGCCGAATGGAAACAAGGGTGTGTTACGCTCGTCGGTGTAGCCCGTGGTGAATCTGTCGCCGGGATTTGTTTCGAGCGAGGGGCGACCGGTGTTGAGGGTATTGTAATACAGCGGCATCTGGCCGACAGATCGCGGGAAACTCGCCGTGAGCTTGCCGGCGGGATTCACTTCCCCATACAAGGTCCGCACGAGGGCTGGTCCTGTTTGCACGCCGGGAAACCATGCCTCCAGAATCGCCGAAACGTGTTCGGCTTCCCATGGGAGAGCAAGTGGGCGTCCGTTGAACAGCACGAGCACGACCGGCTTGCCGGTGGCGGCCACCGCCTGCAAAAGCTTGAGCTGTTTGCCGGGCAAATCCAATCGCGAGCGTGAGGAGGCTTCACCGGTCATGTTGCCGGGTTCGCCCAAGGCTATTAACACCACGTCGGCTTTGTTTGCCGCCGCGAGTGCTTCGGCAAATCCAGCCTCGGACTCCTCCCCCGCATGAATGCCCTCGGCGTAGATGAGCTTTCCCTTCAGACGCTCGGATAACGACTGCCGGAGCGGCACGACATCCTGCCATCTGCCCCGTAAAGTCCACGCGCCCAGCATATCCGCTCTGTTGTCGGCAAGCTGGCCGATGAGAGCCACGATCTTGTCGTCGGGCAGTGGAAGTATCGGCGTGCCTTTGAACGGGTCGTTCTTTAGCAACACGAACGATTCTTCGGCGGCCTGCCGGGCTACTGCAAGGTGCTCCGGTTTGATCATGGCCGAGTCGCTCAACTTCTCGTCGGCATAGGGCTGGTCGAACAAGCCGAGAGCGAATTTGAGGCGTAAGACGCGGGTGACGGCCTCATCAATGGTTTCTGTCTTCACCTTGCCGCTCTGAACGAGGGCGGGAAGCTTCGTGTTGTAGAGATTGCCCTGCATATCCATGTCCACACCCGCAGTCAGCGCCTTCAGCGCCGCGCCGCTGCCATTGAGCGCAACCCCCTGCGGGATCAACTCACCGATGGAATTCCAGTCGCTCACCACGAAGCCGCGAAAGCCCCATTCCGTTCGCAGAATGTCGGTCAGCGTATGGCGGTTGGCGGAAGCCGGCACGCCTTGCAGGGTGTTGAACGCGCTCATGAAAGTGCCCACACCCGCGTCCACAGCGGCCTTGAAGGGTGGCAAATAGGTTTCTCGCAGAACTCGCTCGGACACATCGACGAGGTTGTAGTCTCGTCCCCCCTCGGCCCCGCCGTAGGCAACGAAGTGTTTGGCGCAAGCCAGCATCGAGGCGGGATCGGACAAATCATTCCCTTGATAACCACGAACCCAAGCGGCGGCCATGACTTCTCCCAAGTAAGGATCTTCGCCGCTGCCTTCCGTGATCCTTCCCCAGCGCGCATCACGAGCGACATCCACCATGGGCGAGAACGTCCAGCGAATGCCTTCTGCAGTCGCCTCGACCGCCGCCATCCGCGCACACCGTTCAGCGATTCGAGGATTCCAAGAGGCCGACAGTCCAAAGGGGATCGGGTAAACCGTGCGATACCCGTGGATCACGTCCAAGCCGAAGAGGATCGGGATTTTCAGCCGCGATTTCTCGACGGCCTGTCGCTGCAATTCATTGCACGCGTTTGCACCGGAAAGGTTGAGCATGGAACCGATGCCGCCCCGTGCGGCCAATTCGCGTTGATCAATCCGGACGTTGTCCGGGCCAGTGGCACGACCATCAGAGAACTGGGACAGTTGGCCGATTTTTTCCTCCAGCGTCATCCTCGCGAGCAACGCGGCCACCTTTGTATCAATCTCTTTGCTCCCCGCGAACCCGCTTTTCTCCACGGCCCAAACATCCACCGTGGCGCCGTCCGCATCAAGGCGCATACTTGGAACGGCGGAGGCGGCATGGAATGTGTCGGTCGCCGCAAAAGACCTGCCTGCGAGCGCAAACACGCCAAGGGCAGCGCACAAGAACTTGAGGGAAGTTTGGTGTTTCATTCGGCAGGTTGGCAGATCACTGGGCGCATTGTGATCGATTTGCTAAACTTCAACAGCCAAACGCAAATGAAGCTGCCGCCGTTCGCTTCAAGATACTTCATCCAAGTTTCCATGCCGGACAACCCTTCGCCGGCCGGAGGCGCAATCATGTTCAACCCTATGGGAATGTAAGGTCGGCCATCGGACAACTCGAAATAGCGCGAATCGCGCGGGCTGACGCGGACGAAGACATCATTCGTCGGCGAAAGCGATCCTGCAGCAGCTCCGCTCATTCCAATCTGCAACATGAGCGCTGACACTACGGCAAAGCGGCGACGATCCATCATTCCCTTACGCTAGCAAATCCTCCCACCGTGCAGAATAACACATATGTGTCATTGTGCAGCCAAATCCGTCCTGATAAAGTATTTACAAAATGTTGTTGCATGTTTCGCAAAAAAGAGTTTTGAAACTCCAGGGCAACGGAGTATTCTGCGGGCATGAGCGGCTGTCATCAGCATCAAAAGCCGGCTGGCCGAAGCAGAGGGCCAAAGCATCTTTCCACAAATCGCTATCGGTTTGTTTGTTGGGTAGGGATCTTCGCCTTAATACTGGCGGTAATGCTTCCCCTCCAGACTGCGGCGCAGAATCTGACCGTTTCCACCCCTAATGGCGCGGCGTCACTGCTGGTTCTCACCAACGCCGGAGAAATCAGGCGTCTGAAACGGGAGGAAGCTTTGCGCGGCTATCCGGTCAAAATACGTGGCGTGGTTACCTGCATCCAGCCGGAATGTCAAGCCATGGTCATCCAGGATTCCACGCTGGGAATTTACGTGAAAAACTGCTCGTTCCAGGATTCCGTCCCCGCGCAGGTGGGTGAGGATTGGGAAGTCGAAGGGGTCACCGACGCCGGTTTCGCACCGATGATCCGTCCCCAACGGGTAACCCGGTTGGGTAAGGGACTCTTGCCGGAGCCTGTGCATCCCACCTGGGATCAACTCATGAATGGCAGCCTAGATAGCCAATATATGGAATTGCAGGGAATCGTTACGGCCGTTCAGCCCGGAGAAGTGATGCTGCTCACTCGCGGAGGCAAAATTAGAGTTCACTTGCCTGGCTTGAAACCCGAGGACATCCAACACGATGAAGGCGCCCTCGTCAGTCTGCGTGGTTGTCTCTTCGCGAAGCATGAGGACGAAAAAATCTCACTACAGGTCAAACTGGGCGAAATTGAGATTCATAATCCGTCCATTAGCGTCGTCAAACCCGCGCCGGCGGACCTGTTCGCCACGCCATTAAAGCGGGTTGCCGACCTCTTGCTCTTTGACCCGGAAGCCGGAGCATTTCAAAGGGTCAGAGTCGCCGGTCAAATCGTCCAGATGCGGGACGAAACAGGCTATCTGATGGATGGCACCAACGGCCTGCGGTTCATTCCCAAGGAGATGGCGGAGCTGCAAGTGGCTGACTTGGTGGAAGTCGTCGGTTTTCCAGAACTCGGTGGCCCTTCGCCCGTGCTGCGCGAGGCTGTGGTGCGCAAGCTCGGCCAAGCCCCTTTGCCGGCCCCCAAAACGCTGACGCCCGATAATCTGTTTCGCAACGATTACGATTCGACCCTGGTGTGCGTCGAAGGATTGTTGCTCAATCTGGCCAATAACGGCGCCGGGCAGGTTCTGGAGCTGCAGGCCGGGATGCGCAAGTTTGTCGCGCGGTTGAAGGCCAAACCCTGGTCCGCCTCGGCCATACCCATCGGCAGCCGGCTACAGTTGACCGGGGTCTATGCCGCCCAGAGCGGGAATCGGGAGATTGGCCGCGACACTGATTCCTTCGAGCTTTTGCTCAATTCCCCATCGGACCTCCGCATCCTGGCGCAGCCTCCCTGGTGGACGCTGGAGCGCCTGCTGGCCATTGTGGGTGTCCTGGCGGGGCTGCTGGCGCTGGCGTTGGTCTGGATTACCCTGCTCCGCCGTCAAGTCGAGCAGCGCGCCGCTCAACTGAAACAAGAGATTCAGGAATGCGAACGCGCTGAATATCGGCACACCCTCGAAGAAGAACGCTCCCGCATCGCCCGCGACCTGCATGATGACCTTGGCTCCACCCTCACCGAAATCAGCATGCTGGCGGAAACCGGCCGCGATCAGCCGGCCCCGGCCGTAGATCTGCGGAAACGCTTTGATCGTATCTTGGGCCGGACCCAAACCCTTGTGTGGACCCTCGATGAGATCGTTTGGGCCGTTGATCCCAACAAAGACACGCTGCCGGCCCTGATCCGTTACCTGGCCGGTTACGCCGAGGAATATGTGACTGCCGCCGAACTCGCTTGCCGTGTGGAGCTGGCCACCGCCGTCCCGGAAAGCCCCCTCTCCGCCCAGGTCCGGCATCATCTCTTCTTGGAAGTCAAAGAGGCCCTCAATAACGCAGTCCGCCACGCCCAGGCCAGCGAAGTGGTCTTCCGAATCAATCTGCCGGGGAATGAATTGCATATCTGCATCACCGATAATGGACGCGGGTTCGATCCTGCAGCGCACTTTGAGGGCAACGGCTTGGCCAATCTCCATCAGCGCTTGGCCAGCCTGCGCGGGCGTTGCGAAATCCATTCTCAGGCCGGTGCCGGCACTACCGTGCTGCTGGTTTTGCCCCTCGACCACAACCCCCCTTCTCTATGACTACCATTGCAATTGTTGAAGACAACGATACCGTTCGCCAAACACTGCGCGAGTGGGTTGACGGCGCTTGCGGCTGCCGCTGCGTCTGCGCCTGCGCGACCAGCAACGAAGCTCTGGCCGCCATTCCGCGCCATAGCCCCGACGTGGTTTTGATGGACATCCATTTGCCGGGCGGAGAGTCGGGCATTGCCTGCACCGCCCGTTTGAAAGAGTTGCTGCCCCAGCTGCAGATCATCATGCTGACCGTGTACAAAGACCACGACTTGATCTTTCAGGCGCTACAGGCCGGCGCCAGCGGCTATTTGTTGAAACGCTCCAGCCGCGAAGAGATCCTTCGCGCCATCGCCGACGTGCATACTGGGGGCGCCCCAATGACGGGAGAAATTGCCCGGATGCTCGTGGAAACCTTTCAAAAATCTCTCCCCAAACAATCCGAAGGCGGGTTGTCTCCGCGCGAAACGGAAATCCTGCTGCTCCTGGCCAAGGGATTGACCAACAAAGAGATCGCCAGCCAGTTGAGCATCAGCTTCGAAACGGTTCGCAACCATCTGCGCCATGTGTACGAAAAACTCCACGTCCACTGCCGGGTCGAAGCCGTCGCGAAATACATCCACGCGAGCGGAGGCGGGACGAGCAAGGCGCTGCCACTGCATCAACAAGCGCAAGAGTCTTAGCATTACACTGTTTTCCATTTCATGACGCACAGCCCATCCACTTGAGCAGCCAGATCCAGGTATGACACATTCATGTCATATCATGGCGCGCGCCGGTCTGATATGATCCGTCTTACGAAAAAATGGTTGCACTAAAGCCGAAAACACCCTCGCGGCCCGCCGTTCCGCCATTCAATTGAAATCATGATCACCAACATCAACAAATGAAACCCAACCCCTCCTCCGGCCAGGTTCGCGAATGCGACGCCACCAGAATTCTCAAGCGCCATGCCGCCAACCCGATCCTTCGCCTGGACGACTACCCAGGCGTTGCCCAGATTTATAACCCGGCCCCGGCTCAACTCGGCGGCGAAACGATTCTACTCGTCTCGGTAGTGGACCATGCAGCCACGCGGGGATACGGGCGGGACGTCGGCCAGACGCGGATTGCCCGCAGTCAGGACGGCATTCATTTCGAACTCGGGAAAGCGAACTTCATTGACACTCAGGCCACAGGGATGCCTTGGGATCTCTATCACCATTTCATAGACAACCGCGTGACGGCGATCGAGGGCGAGTTTTACATCATCACGCCGGTCATGGTGAAGGGATTCGACTCTCCGGTTGGCATGCTGGGCAAGACGAAGGACTTCATCAAGTATGAGCGCATCGCCGTGATCACCCAGCCAAAGAATCGCGGCGCCTCGCTTTTTCCAAGTAAAATCAACGGACGGTATTACAAACTCGACCGGCCTGGCGGAGGCGACGGAGGCAACGGCGATATTTGGATTAGTTCGTCGCCGGATTTGATCCACTGGGGCAATTTCCAGCCGTTGATTGCCGCTGGTTACCGCTACTGGAATACCCAAAAAATCGGCCCCACTCCTCCGCTTTGGACCCCGGAAGGATGGCTGGAAATCATGCACGGCGTTTTCAGCCCGGCGGGTGGAACCTACTATTACGTCGGCGCGCTCCTGCTTGATCTCGAAGAGCCTTGGAAAATCATCGGCCGCACGAACAGCTGGATCCTTGCGCCCAAAGAAACCTATGAGCGAAGCGGAAATTGCGACAACACTGTGTTCCCGTGCGGCGCTTTGGGCGATTGGAAAAAGGACGAGATCCGCCTCTACTATGGCGCCACAGACGACAAGATCTGCCTCGCCACCGGTTCGATGCGCGAACTCGTGGAGGCCTGCCAAAAAGGCTGGTGAACGTGCGTTAACAACTCCAACACCACACGGCGTATCCACACTCCATGAGCAAGATATACGAAGCGTCCGGCGCCAAGCCGGCGAATGCTCCGCATGAACCGGCGAGTCAGGTTGCGCCATTCCGATTGCCGAATGGCACTGGAAACGCCAACCGCATGAAATCGGCGCGCGTCACAAATCCGAATGACAGAGTCCCACTAGCCCAAAAGCTGGCGGTGGGCGCCGGGGGCCTTCCCTTTCACCATGGCGGCATGGTTGTGCAATACATGGCGCAACCCATCTACCAGATCATCCTTGGCCTGAATCCGGTGCTGTTCGGTCTGGCGATGACGATTCCGCGAATCCTGGATGCGTTTACGGATCCGGTCATGGGCGCGATCTCAGACCGTTTCCGATCGAAGTATGGGCGACGGCGACCCTTCATCTTCATGGGCGCGATCACCATGGCCTTGTCATTCTTCCTCGTCTGGATGGTCGCTCCGTCTTGGAGTGAAACGGCTAAATTTACATGGCTCCTGAGCACCACGGTCATCTTCTTTATCGCCTTCACCGTCTTTTCGGTGCCGCTCACGAGTTTGACTTATGAGCTAACCCCGGACTATCACGAACGAACGCGGGTGATGGCCTTCTGGGCGTTCTTCTTTAACGTGGGAAACTTTCTTATTAACTGGTATTCCCCGGTCGCGACTTGGAAGGGATTTGGCGACGCGCTAACTGGCGCCCGCTGGGTCGCGCTGGCGATTGGAATCGTGTTGTTCATAGGCCTGGGAATACTGCCGGCAATTTTCGGCAGTGAACGCTTCTACACCGTTGCGGCCAGGGAGAAACGTAAAGTGGGTTTTCTTTGTGCCGTCAAACAGGCGGCCTCATCTCGCCCCATGCTCGCGCTGGTCGGCGTGATCATGGCGCTGAATTTCTGCGGCACGATTGCCGGAAGTCTCGCGCAATACATTGTGATTTACCATGTAAAGAGAGGTAATGTTGGCGCCGGGATAACCCTCAACGCAATGAACGGCACGGGGTTCGCGATTGTTGGCTTCGCAGCCATCCCGTTGCTTTCATTTCTGGCAACGCGTTTTGGCAAGCGCCGGGCCCTGCTCCTCGTTCTCATTCTGGCCGCCGTTGGCGGCGCCTCCAAGTGGTTCATTTTCACTCCCGACATGCCGTATCTGCTTCTGCTGGATTCCGTGCTCAACGGCCCTGTTTGGGTGGCGCTCGGAATGCTCATTCCGGCGATGATGGCGGATCTCTGCGACTGGGATGAGCATCGCTATGGTGAGCGTCGTGAGGGGGTCATTAGCGCTGTCTTCTCATGGATCACCAAGGTGGGTCTCTCGTTCACGTTCCTTTTCTCGGGCATTGCGATCCAGGTCAGCGGGTTTAAGGCGGAGCTCGGCGCGACGCAACCTGAAGGGACTATCACTTGGATGAGGATCTTGTTCGCCGCCTCGTCGGTTCTCGCTCCCGGCCTCGCGATCCTTTGCCTCTGGCTCTATCCCATTACTGAGGCGAAAGCCTATGCAATCCGCGCTGAATTGGAAAAACGACGCGGGACCGTTTAGGTCAATCCGGCCACCTGAAGAACTATGAAATCAGCAAACTACCCTCAACGCGCCATCGTCCGCGGCGGCGTTTTCTATTTCGAAAATGGATCCGAAGTCAATCTCTGGGGGGTGAATTTTCAGTCCAATCTCTACTGGGAACAGGGCTTTCGACGCGCCCCACTCGGCCTCCAGGGCGACCCCGCATCCATCAAGGCAATGAATGACCGGGGTTTTGATGAGATCGCCAAGCTGGGTTGTGATTTGATTCGTGTCCACCTCACGCCGGCGGATTTCACTGACGAGGCGGGAAATCTCATTCCCAACCAGTGGCTGGACATGCTTGGCTACCTTTTGGCGAAAGCCAGAGAGCATCGCATCTATGTGGCTCTGACTTTTCTGAACCAGATGGAGTTCAGCCTCGTGCGCCGGTCATTCATCGCAAATTGCCCGCGGAGGGACTGGCTTTTCGACGCAGGATGTCTCAACGCCGCGCATAATTACATCCGTCAATTGATCAACTGGAAAAACCCCTGCACGGGAATCCTCCTCAAGGAAGATCTGGCGGTGATCAGTTGGGAGCCTGTCAACGAGCCGGACTATATCCGCTACGACGATATGAGGTTGAATGCCGCCTATCGCTCGGAGTTCGAAGGCTGGTTGCGCAAATGTGATGGAGCCTTCAACGACTGGTATTTCGCACAATGGCGCGAAAAAAAGGTGCGCGAGATCATTGACGGCTTTCAACGCCTGCTTTGCGAGGAGGGGGTCCGGCAACCCATGGTATGGAATGCAAACTGGCCGCGCATGATGCTGGGCCATGAAGATGTCTTTCGCGGCATCGCAACATCGAAGGCGGACGCTGTCTCATTTTGCTGTTATCCGGGGCAAGACGAAGTCAACGAGCCCTTTTTGCAGGGAGCGCGGGACACCAGCGGGAAGAACTACATCGGGTTTCTCCAGCGTTGTCACGACGATTACGACCACCTCGGCTGGTTAAAGAGCCCTCAGTTTTCAGGCAAAGCAGTGACCGTTTACGAGTTTGAAGCGATGTATAACGCGAAGAACTCCTATGTGCATCCCGCGATGGCCAAGCTGTTCCGCGCGCTCCGGGCACAGATGGCCACGCTCTGGACCTACAGTTTTTCCGATTATGCGGACCGGTTCAGCGGTTCGCACCTTTTCAACATCGCATGCACGCCGGCCAAAGCCGCCGGCTTTGCCGTGGCCGGAGAGATGTTCCGGCATACCGCAGCCGGATCGGCGCTGCAATTCCGCAGCCAATCGGACGACAGCTTTGATGGATTTTACCTTTCCTATGACAACGATCTTGCGGTCTCGGCGAACGACGGGCTTTTGATCCACTCCGGAGACATCACCGGATGTCCGGTCCCGCAGGGGGCGCCGCCCCGGCGGATCATAGGCCGGGGGAACTCGCCATTCGTCGAATATGCGGGCACGGGCCTTTATTTCCTTGAAATCGACCGCGACGAGATTCGGCTCGAAATCCTGCCGCACGCGCGATTCGTCCGCGACCCGTGGAAATGGTGGATGGACGGCAAGCTGGTCACTGAGTTGGACCGGGAAACACCCGCGACTTTCCGCCTCCGGCTGCCGGGCTGGGAAGGTGCGCGGGTGTTCCGCGTTGAGAACGGAAATCGGATTCCTGTTCCTCTCGCCGGACCGGCCTTCGATCTCTCTCCCGGTGTTTTCCTCATTCTCCAAAGCGACCCATGAATAAATCCTTCTCTCCCCTGTGCGCGGCCCTGCTGATCCTTGGCTCTTTGGCCGTCTCCTACTCCCGGCCCTCGGAGATGCAGGCCATGAAAGTCCGCGATGGGGTTCTCCGATTTGCCGACGGCCGCGAGGTCAACCTCTGGGGCGTCAATTTCCAGCCGAATCTGAGCTGGGAACACGCCGCGCGGATGGAACCACAGGGAATTTTCACGCCTTTGGGAACGGAAGATATGAAGAAGATGACCGACGAGAGTTTCAATCAGATCGAACGGCTCGGCTGCAATGTGATCCGCGTCCACCTGTGTCCGGCCGATTTCTTTGATGGCGAGGGGCGGCTCGTCGATCGTATCTGGCTTGATCTTCTCGATTACGCGATGGCAGAGGCGCGGAAGCGGGGCATCTACGTCTATCTCACCCTTATCAACGAGATGAAGAACGGCGGAACCCAGGCGCCCGCATTCAAGGATTCCTTTCCACACAAATTTGCGCGCGTGGAATGGATGGTGGTGCCCGGCGCTGTTGAAGCGGCGCGTCAATACACCCGCGCGCTCCTCAACCGGCAGAACCCCTACGACAAGACCCTCTACAAGGATAATCCCGCCATCGCCCTGATCGAACCCGTGAACGAGCCGGATTATCTGACGCGGGAGAAGCTGGAGGAAATTCCACGGATGCAGCGGGTTTATCAGGATTGGCTCCGTGCAAAAGGCCGGCAGGATAATGCGGAGGCATTTGCGGCGTTCCGCTACAAGACGGCCCTCGACTACATCAACGGAATGGTCGGAGTGATTCGTGCAGAGGGGGCAAAGCAGCCTTTGGTCTGGAACTGCGGCTGGCCGCGGCGCATCCAGCACAACGAGGAAATCTTTCAAGCTATTGCCGATTCCAAGATTGATGCCATTTCCTACTGCCTCTATCCCGGCCAGGACGACCTGAAAGCGCCTTTTTGGAAATATCCCGAAAATCTGAGCGACCACAACTACCTGCCATACCTCCAGAAAGTTTCCGACCGCGAAGATTGGATGGGTTGGATCCGGGCTCCACGCTTTGCGTCCAAGGCGAAGGTTGTTTATGAGTTCGAGACCATGTGCAACCAGAAAACGTATCTTTTCCCAGCCATGGCCAAGCTGTTCCGGTCCACGGGTGCCCAGGTGGCTGCTCTCTGGACCTATGCGCTTTCCAGCTATGCGCCTTACTGCGGAGGAACGCACGTTTTCAATTTGGAGACCACGCCGGGCAAGGCTGCGTCCTTCATGATCGCCGGCAACGTTTTCCGGGATCTGCCTCGCGGAGTGCCGTTCACGACAACCGCCAACGATGCCGATGAATTCCAGGGATTCTCGCTCTCCTATCCGCTCGATCTCAGTGTGGCGGTAACGTCCGACTCCCTCATCCACTCCGGCCCGCTGCCCGAGGGCTTCGCTCTCCTGCCACAAAAGCCGCGCCGCATCGTGGGCGTCGGCGATTCGCCATTTATCAGTTACGCCGGCACGGGGCTTCACTTCCTTGAGCAGACATCGGAGACGCTTTTCCGCCTCACGATCCTCCCTCATGCGCGCTTTCTCTCGCCGCACTGGATTAGCAAGAACGATGGCACCCCCGTCGTTGAATTGGACCGGACGACGACATTTCCATTGCGTTTGCAACTGCCCGGAAAGCCGATGATCGCCAAGGTCGAACGCCAAGTCGGTAAGAAATGGCAGCCGTTGCCTTTCGAAAGCGATCAATTCCCTGCTTCACCGGGAGAATACCGGATCACATTGAAATGACAGGAAATTGCAGTTTTGTTTTGGCACGACCGGTTGCCGGATTCGCGGGAGGGAACTTGCTGGCGTCATGTGCTGGAGACTTTGACGGTGTATCGGCTGATCCGGTCGGCGGCAGCGAACTCCCACATCGTCGCCAAACCGCCGCCCGAAGCGCCGGTGAGGTCGACGCGGCTCATGTCGGCCTCGGATCGGGTTGCCCGGCCCTTTCTGGAAGCAATCCATGCCTTGTTCCTGGGCGATAACCTCGGCCAGCGTCAGGAACGGCACGCTCATCGCGTTCATCAAGTCCGGGAAATAGGAAGAGGTCATGGCGCCGCCTTGTCCGCAATCGTCCAGCAGGACGACGGGTTTGGCGGACTTTTTCATGAGTGATGGGCTGGTTGAGGATGACCGGCTTGCAGGGTAAAACAAGGGGAAGGACGCGCGACAGCGCGCCCCCCCCGCCGAGCATGTTGCAGTGCCGTCCCGCCTACGGGCTGATGAGGCGATAGAACTGATCGCTGACACCAGGCTCGCTGGTGACTTGGAATTGGCCGTTGACGACCGTTGGCGTGGCGGTGACGTTGGACCAAGGGCCGATGACGCTGGTGCTTGACTGCAAATGAAGGGTGCTCAGGACGTTGGTCGGCCAGCTAATGATGAAGGAGCCGCTGCCCGCGGAGGCAATCGTCAGCACCGCAGCGGGCAGAGGGATGACATTAGTGTTTAGGACCGTAATGCTGCCAGAGCCGATGTAGTTCGTTGAGCCGAGTACCCCCGAGCCCCAAGTGGCTGGGAAATTGCCGGGATAGCTGCTGTTCAGTTGGGCAAAGGAATGAGTGCCGCCACTCAGGGGTGTCCCGTTTACAAACACGTTGGAGAAGGTGTCGTTCTGGTGCAGAAACATGACTCCATTGCTGATGTTCAGGGTGGCGTTAGGGCTATTGATGTCATAGAGCGTTTCCAATGCGCCGTTGGCCAATACGGTAATGTTGTTTGTCCCCAGGGAATTGGCGCCGCTGGCCAGCAGCGAGCCTTCGTCAACCTGCCAAGTACCCGTGAAGGTGTTGGACGTGCCCGTAATATTCAGGCTGGCGGCGATGTTGCTGGCGGCGACAAAATCGCACCACTCGATACTGCCATTGCCGGTCAGGTAGGATTGGATCTGGAAGGGAGCGCTGTTGCCACTTTGGGTGGCGCTCACATAGATCGGGGTGTTGCTCACAATGTCCATCACGCCCTGAATCACGATCCCAGTGCCGTTGTCGGTGCCGTTTTCCAGTTCGCCGCCATTCATCACCAGCATTGGGAAGAAATTGGTGGCCCAAAAGCCGCTGCCGGCGGGGTTTTCTTTGAAGCGGATGTCGCCCTGCGGCGCACCGCTGCTGGGCTCATCGAATAAAACTCCATTCCCATCCACAATCAAAATGTTACCCGGGAAAGCGTCGAACGGATCCGTTGGGGTGCGGAGCATGGCCCCTGGCAGCACCTCGTAGGTGGAGCCTGGGAAAGCGACCGCGGAATAGGAGGCCGCGTTGCCGTCACTCCATTCACCGAGTGTGTCCCAATCCTTCCCATAAGATTCATGGTCGCTTAATGTGATAACCTCGGCCGGGCCGACCTGTATGACCGTCACTGTCGCCGGCGAACTCTGGATTACGCCTATCGAGTTTGAGACGATGCAGACGTAGTCCAGGGCGTTGACGTTGGTGACATTAACAATGGTCAAGGTGGCCGTGTTGACGCCGGAGATATTGCCGCCGTTGTGCAGGTTGGTGTACTGGGCGAGGCCGGTCACGCTGGCCGCCCATTGGTAGCTTAAAGCCGGGCCGGAGGCCTGGACGGTCAACACCAAGGTCTGCTCGTCGTAAATGTTCGTGCTGGCCGGAGATACTTGGATGGTAGGCGCGCCAGCTACAGTCCCCCCGGAGGCCGAATAGAGGCCCATCACTTGACTCTGGGTCAGGTTGGTGTTGAAAATGGCCACATTATCAATCATGCCGCTGAAGCCGTAATCGCCGGTATTGTTGTCACCGGGGTCATCCCCAATGAGCGTATTGCCGTCGAAGGGCTGCGCGACCGGGTTGGCCACGGGGTTGACGGCCATGAGGAAGGAATTGGTGTTTAACACATAGATTGAGGCGTTCGTGGGTGTAATGATCAGGGCGACAAAGGACCATTGGTTGGCCGGGGGGACGATGCCGGAATTAAAGCCGTAGGTCGCGCCGTCATTGTTCCAGGTATATCCGATGGTAGAAGTGTAATCGTGAAAGTAATTGATGCCGGCAACGGTCGTGCCACCGCGACAAAACACCACGCCGGCGGAAGGGGGCTCAGGCTGCAGGTTGGGATTGATCCAGCAGGTAATGGTTACGTTGCTGGAACTGGGGCCTAGATTGAGCGGGGGAATGGTGATGCGCGAATTTGGCACAAATGAGGTAAACAGTGCCGCCCAGTTGGTGGACGAAAAGTCCGGGAATCCATCGGTCGGACGCGGGCCGGCAATGGCGTAACTTGGATTGCCATTTGAGACCATATTTCCGTAGATGCCGGTGTGTCCGCCGGCAATGTCGAAGGCAGCCGTGTTGGTGGCGGGATCGCCCTGTTCGTTTAAGGTGTAAAAAGCCACGGGATTATCGGACTGGACGGCGTTGTCCGCCTGCTCAATATTCTGCAAAAGGAAGGTGAGGGGCACGATGCTGCTGGTGACCACGCCGGCGGCGTTGGAAACCACCAGGCTATAGGCGGCGGCATTGGCGGTCGTGGCATTGCTGATAGTCAAGGTCGGGGTCGTTGCACCTGAGATATTGCCGCCGTTGCTCAGAGGGGCGCCGTTGATTTGCCATTGGTAAAAGAGTGGGTTGCCGAGGGCGAGAGCCGAAAAGGAAACAGTGACCCCCTGGTACACCTCCTCGGGCAAGGGCTGTGTTACGATTGCCGGGCTGACCACCGTCGTGTAGGGTTCCACCACCAGGACGCCGAAGCCAGTAGGGAAGGTGTCGGGCAGGCCGGTGAAGTTGTTCGGGAATCTGTTGGCAAGAGTGGCGTAAGAATAGGTGCCATTGCCCAAGCTCTGGCCTTCGATGGTCACGGCACTGAAAACCACCATTCCATGAAGGTATAATTTGCCGCTATTGGTCAGGGTGAGCGTGCCCCCGCAGTTTGCCAGAGAAGGGCCAAAATCAATTATGGCTGGGCCGTTCTCAAAGACGTCACCCGAGGCGAAGCCCGAAGGTGCAAAATTCGGGTCCACCACAAAGCTGACGGCGTTGTTGGTGCCCAGGGCGTTGTATCCATCCGAAGTGCCGTCTCCCGCGCCTTGCAGCCAGCCCGACATCACAGTCCATTGTCCGGTGTATGTATTGGACGAGCCAGTAACCTGCAGCGGCACCAGAGGGGGAGCGTTCACGACGGCGATGCCGCCGCTGCCGGAGAGCTGGGCGGCAATAATGAATCCCTCCCACATAGAATCGGCTATATCGCCAGAAAGGGGGTCGCCAGGATTGAGATAGGATAGAGTGCCCGGATCGGCGTAAATCGTTCCCAGAATCGTAAACATCGCCCCATCTCCGGCATTCAACAAGCCGCCGTTAAGAACCAGTCCGGGCAGACCGTTGGCGCCCGGAAAACTGTTGGTTGGAATGGCAAACCCAACTCCTTGGGCCGAGGCGCCCCAAGTGTCCCATATCTTGAACCGCATTTGGGTGTTGGTATCCATAATCAATGAATCGCCAGGAAAAGCGACGATATTGGCAACGCCGTTCCCATGCGGGGTGCGCACGAGGGTATCGGCGCCGCTGCCCACAGCATTGCCGTTGTACACGGCTTCGTAGGTATTGCCGGCGGTGGCGGCGACCTCCGGGCCGGTTCCGTTCAATTGCCAAATGGCCGAGTCCCACATCGCGCCAGGGCCGTCACCCCCAGGCTGGTGCTCCGTCGTCGTGTAGAGCGGTTCCTGGGCAAAGACCGGCCCGGCCAGCCAAAGCGAGCCTAACGCGCAGAGCAAAGACGGAATGGCTAAAACAGGGCGGATCGCCGGCCACGTTGATGCTGGCTGATCGGGAAGCGAGTTGTTAAATCTGTTCGTTTGCATGAGTGGTGCTGAGTGTGGGGTTGGTGGTTTAGGATTTGTGACAGGCTTTGAGGCTAAATGAGATGAACAGTTCAATGAGAGTGAGGGCACAAGCCTGATTGGTTGCGCCGCCCTTTTCGGTCTGAATCGTTGTCATTTCATTACCTATGACTAGCTGAGTTTCATATGACTAGCTAGGTTTCAGCGTGATGCTAATGCTGATGCAGGGTTGCGTCTAGGGCTTTTTTGCGCAGAATATGGACTTTTTTGCGCACGTTGAGCGCCGCCATCTTCCGGCCACGCGGCGCGCTTATATCCAGAATCGAGACTATCCAGCACGATTCAGCGGCGCCACGGTTGGCCGATTGTCGAGCCTCCGCGGGCTGTTGCGGCTCTCCTTGCTCGCTGCGCGTCTGAACTTCGCTGGAGTCATCCCGGCGATTCTCCGAAAAACAAGGCGGAAGTGGCGCAGGCCCGTGAAGCCGCAGGCGGCGGCAGTATTGGTGAGGCTTTGCCGGCTGGGGGCAGCGAGGAGTTGTTTAGCCCGTTCAACTCGCAGCTCGTTGATCGCCGCAGACGGCGTCGAGCCGAAGCTTTTCCGGAAACGCTGTTCCAGACTGCGACGCGACAGGGCCGCTTGACGGATAATCCGCTCCACGCCAAACGGCTCGTCCAGATGCTGGCGGATGTACTGGACTGCCGCTGCCACATGCGAGTCTTCGATGGCCAAAGTGTCGGTGGATCGGCGTAACACGACGCCATCCGGGGGGATGAGGATGGGGCCTTCCGAGCGACGCCCGCCACGGATCAAGTGGTCAAGCAACATCGCCGCCCGGCGGCCGACTTCCCAACCATTGCGCGACACGCTGGACAACGGAGGCACGCAGAATTCACAAATCGTTGGGTCATCATCCACGCCAATGACGGCTATGTCTTTAGGCACATGGAGTCCAGCTTGCGCGCAGGCCTCGAGCACCATGTTGGCGCGCAAATCCGTGTCGGCCATGATCCCCACGGGCCGTTGGAGCCTGGTGAGCCAGGATGCCAGTTCCTCAATTTGGTCCTTCCATTTGTGCCCTGGTTCGGCCAACGTGCCCGTTTCCAGAACGTCGCAGGGGTTGCCTTTGGCTGCGACGGCGGCTTGGAAGCCCTCTCGCCGCAGCTCGCTATACAGCAAACCGCCTGCCCCATAGTAGGCGAATCTTTTGAAGCGTCGCTCCAGCAAGTGCTCAGCGGCGATGTGGCCAATTGTTTTGTGGTTTACAGTGACGGTGGGAATAGACGCATCCGCCAAATAGCACGCCAAATTGACCACCGGCATGGGCAGCGAGCGCGCAATCCGGGCGTCCGCCCGGTTCGTGATCAACACAAAGGCGCCATCACCGGGCCAGTGTCGCAGCCAGCCGATGGAGGGATCCAGCCGTTCCGGCAGCCGGGTGAAGGCCCATCCACCTTGCTGGCGGGCAAAATCCACGATGCCCCGAAACAGGCTCTCCGTGAAGGCCATGCCCAGGGGAAAGGCCAGGGCGATCCGCCTGGTGGGCTTCGATTTTCTGAGGCTAGCTTTGGACATAAGCATGCGGCTTGGCCGAAAAACGGCGGCCCTCAACGTGCGCAAAACAGTCCATATTTTGCGCAAAAAAGCCCTAGCCGCAACCATGAACCGGCTTTAGCGTTACTCAATGCTTGCGCTAATCAGGGGATATTGTAAAGAAATAAAGAAAGGAACACGAGATTCACTGGAAAAACCCCGTGGACGGGATCAACGGCACTTCGCACGATCCGATCTTCACGTTGGAATTCCCGTTGAGCGCAAAGCAGCAGTTTTGCCGGGTGTTTGTGCCATAACGGTTTCACACGTCGCCCGGGACATGCTATAATATGCGTGACCCGGGACGATATAACATAACATGTATGAAAACAGCAAATCAAATGAGAGAGCGAGAATCGGAGCAAAGCCCAAAGAAACGGGCCTTTACGTTGATCGAACTTTTGGTGGTGATCGCGATTATCGCGATCTTGGCCGCGATGTTGTTGCCTGCGCTGGCCAGAACCAAAGAGCAAGGCAACCGGACAAGCTGTCTGAATAATCTGCGGCAGGTTGGTATCGGCTGCCTGGCCTATGCCGGAGATAATAAGGAAGTCCTGTTCCAGGCCAGCCCGTGCTGGCCTGGAGTTTTTACCACGTGGGTGCAGAACTCCATCGACGCAACCAGCACGATTTCCGGGGTGGCGGGATTGCCGTCTTACAACCCGAACATGGGCGACTATTCGCGGGGGCCGACCAACGGCCTCAAGTCCATCTGGTCTTGCCCCAATCGCCCGGGCCTTCCGTTTTATGAGCCGCAATACAACGGCATTATTATCGGCTATCAATACTTTGGAGGCATCACCTACTGGAACAACCCCCTCGGCCAGTTTCCCTCGTGCAGCCCGATTACAACGGTCAAGTCTAAGCCGTGGTGGGTTCTGGCGGCGGACACGGTGATGTGTGTCGATGGAGTCTGGGGTGGGACCGACTCAGGCGACGTGAATCCTCTTGCCTATGTGAATTGTCCCTCGCATATGCCGAACCGAAAGCCGGACGGCGGCAATGAGCTCTTCATGGATGGCTCGGCAAGCTGGCAGCGATACAACACCATGTGGTTTCTGACAAGTTGGGTTGCCTCCTCATCTGGCATGGGCAGCCGGGTATGTTTCATGTACCAGAACCCAAGGGATTTTCCATTCCCGATGAATCAAAGCGAATACCTTAAGAAGCTGAGTCCTGCGGGCTTGCATATCAACTGAAGCGGATTTGGCAAAAAATACGAACTCCTCTGAAGACGCCCCGTGGGCGAGGCTGAAGCACATCCGGGACGGGTGGCGGGAACTGGGCGGCTGATGGTGGAGGCGTCCGCTAGCCCGACTTTCGCAACTGGAGAGCAATTTTCACCTTTTTGGTGGTCTGGATCTGTCAATTCATTGGGGTTTTTGAGAGGTTTTCCCAAAAAAGTCGTTTGGTGCAGACCTGCCCCCTTCCGCCGTCCTGGCTGATTCGGGTAATATGCCAATCGATGAAAAGAGATGATCCAGACGTGAGCCGTAAGCGACCTGAGTTGAAAAGGTGAGTTTGGTGCAGACCTTTTCGAGCGTTGCATTGATTTTCAACGACTTATGAAGTGTCGACCCCTCCAGTTGCGAAAGTCGGGCTAGAGGTTGTTGATCGCCAAGCAAACCATGAAAACACCAGAAACAGAACGAAAGCGCAAAACCAATGAAACAAAATCGAACCTTGCGGAATCGCTGGCTTCAAAGCGCCATGCTTTTGCCCGCCCTCACCTTCCTGGCTGCCACGGCCCACGCTCTCATTCCGGTGGTCGTCCCGCCGGCATCTCCGCCAGTCGTGGTGCTGGCTGCGGAGGATTTGACGCGCTGTTTGGGGCAGTTGTATCCCCGGGAGAAGTTTGTCCGCGCCGACACTCTGCCGGGCGCCGGCCTGGCGGTCCTGGTCGGGACCCTGACGGACCCGCAGGTGCGGGCGCGGGCGGGGGAAGCTCCGCCGCTAGCGCCGGAAAGCTACGTCGTGCGCGTGGCGGGCGAGGACCAGCCGCAAGTCGGCGTCGTCGCGGGAGCCGATGGGCGCGGGACTGCCTATGGGGTTTATGCGCTGCTGGAGAAGCTCGGCTGCGGCTTCTACCTCTCCTATGACGCCGTGCCGCCGGCGCGGACGGAGCCGTTTTCGTTTGAGGGCTGGGCGCTGGCCGACGCGCCGCTGGTGCGGGAGCGCCTCGTGTTCCAATGGCACAACTTCCTGAGCGGTTGTTCGACGTGGAACCTGGCGGACTGGCAGCGCTGGACCGCGCAGTCGCAAAAGATGGGGTTCAACGCCATCATGGTGCATGCCTACGGGAACAACCCGATGGCCAGCTTCGAGTTCGACGGGAAGAGAAAGCCCGCCGGCTATCTCAGCACGACCGTCAAAGGCCGCGACTGGGCCACCATGCACGTGAACGATGTCCGCCGGCTTTTCGGCGGCGAGGTTTTCGACCAGCCGGCTTTTGGCGCCGACGCTGGCCTGGTCCAGGACGAGCAGCGCGTGAGCGCGGCGCAGTCGCTGATGCGGGAGGTCTTCGCCGACGCGGCCCAGCATGACATGGGCGTTTATTTTGCCGCGGACGTGGACACCCCAAGCGCGAATCCTCAGGAACTGGTGATGCTGCTGCCGCAGTCCGCGCGATTCGAGGTGAACCGTTCGGCTTCGACAAGTGCGCGCCGATCGTCCGAGCGCGTCTGGCTCCCGAATCCAGAGACCCCGGAAGGCTACGCATTCTATCGCGCGGAGGTCGAAGGATTGGTAAAGACCTATCCACAAATCACGCGCCTCGTTGTTTGGTTTCGTCGTGAGGATTGCACTTGGTGGTCTGAGCTTAAGCTGGCCGATTTGCCCCCGGCATGGCAGACAGAATTCGCGGCTGAAATCCGGCGGACGCCGGAGGCGGAACAATTCTGGCACGCGCCGGGCCTCTTCGCCATTGGCAAGATTATCCGCGCCTTCGACCGCGCGCTCAAGGAGTGCGGCGCCAACCAAGTCAGCCTCGCTTCGGGCACGTGGAATTTTGATTTCCTTCCTGCTGCCGACCGCTTTTTCCCGGCGGGTGTGCCCCTGATCGGGCTTGAACTCAACCTCATCGAGGGGAAGTCACAGTTGGGCACGGCGGACTTGCGCGCGTCGCTGCGGCAAATAGGCGGGCATCGGCCCGTGATCCCGGTGCTCTATGTGCAGCACGACGACGGGCAGTACATCGGCCGGCCCTACACGCCGCTGCCGGAGTTTGCCTCAAAGCTCGACGATGCGAAGGCCGCCGGCTTCGGCCTCATCCACTGGATGACCCGTCCTTTGGACCTCTACTTTGAAAGTCTTGGCAAACAAGTTTGGAAGAGCACCAAGGACCAACCATTGCTTGAGACATGCCGCAGCTTTGCCGCAAGCTCCTTTGGCCTCCAGAACCGGGAGGTCATGGGCGAGTATCTGGAAGCCTGGGTCACCGGCGCGCCGCATTTCGCTCGCGAGACCGGGGACTGTTTCATCGACTGCCGGCTCACCAACATCGCCGACGCCGTCGCCGGTTGCCGCGGGCGAGTGGCGATGATCGACCAGGCCGGCCTCTCCGGCCTGACGCCCGAACAGCGCCGACACCTGGACTATCAACGCGGCTTGGAGGAATTCATCGCCGCCATCCATGAGGCGCAGGAATATTTTCAAGACTCCCGGGACTTGTGGAAGCAGGGGGACTTGGCTGGCGCGCGAAAACTCATGGCCCAGTGTCATCCCGAACACGTGATCGAGCAGTTTGCCCGGTTCAGCTCCATCGGCGGCATCACGCGGGGAGAGCAGGGGTTGATTGTTACGATGAATACGCATTGGTTAAACCACATCGTTTCTCACCGGCAGGCGCTGGGCCTGGAGCCGGTGCGGATCAACTTTGCCCCGACTTCGCACGACCCGCTTGCGCAGTACCCGGGCAGATTCACGTTCTTCTTCGGTCCCGACCACGATCTCTGGGAAACCTGGGGCGAGGAGGAAACCGGCGCCTCTGTATTCCGCCTCCCCGCCGCCATCACCCCTGGTTTGGAGGATTCCGCGCCCGCGGTCTGGCGCGAGATTGGACGCGCGGGCATCCAAAGCGGCACGCCGCTCACCCTGGCCTTTCGGCCAATCCTGACGTGGGACAGTCATGGCACAAGTGAATCCGCGCCTTTGCCGCCGGGCAGCTACCGGCTGCGCCTGCTGGTGCTCGATCCGGACTCCACCGGCCCGGGCCAGCGCCTCTTCGATGTGAAGGTTGCCGATGCCTCCCCTGAGCAGGTGGATGTCTTCCAGCGGGCTGGCGGGGCTAGGCGCATTGCCGCCCTTGACTATTCGGTGACGCTCAAGTCCGCCGGCGCCGTGGACGTCACGCTGACGCCTGTCAAGGGCACAGCGATTCTCTGCGGAGCCGTGCTGGAGCCGGAACAGTTACGATGATGCATGGCAAATCCTTACTCACGCGGCGATTGCCAGCTCAAAAAGCCCGGTGCAGTGCCACTGCCCGGTATAATTCTGGAGACTGGCAACCTCCTCCTTGTTATGAATGAAGACCATCCACTCACGCAGGCTATTATCGCCGGTCGACGCAAAGACGTTGCCGACCTCATCAAACATTGCCTCGATGCCGGGGAGAAGGCAGGCGACATCGTTGAAAATCGCCTCGTGCCCGGCATGGCGGCGGTAGGGGAGAAGTTTAAGCGCAACGAGATCTTCGTCCCCGAAATGCTCATCGCCGCCCGCGCGATGAAGGAGGCGCTGAGGATTTTGGAGCCGCTGCTGGTGGCCGCCGGTGTCAAGCCGGAACATAGCGCGGTCATCGGGACGGTGGAAGGCGACCTGCACGACATTGGCAAGAACCTTGTCGCCATGATGTGGAAGGGGGCCAACATCGAAGTCATTGATCTGGGCGTCAACGTGCCGCCGATGAA